>NZ_JAKKCN010000002.1:0-1041435 GCF_021728155.1 Vibrio sp. J2-4 | reverse complement strand
AACTTTTTAACCCTAACATTGTTTATCTTAGACAAAGGATATGAGTCTTTCTTAAACCTGAACTCTTTTGAATCCAAGTTAAAATCAGTACTTTTGTACATAATTTCCCTCTATTCGTATAACGCCCAATTAAGGTGTGAGGCACGCAATACCGATGCCGCCGCATACCACCATAATCACTAAAACCAACGCATACTAAAAATGCCACGCGTGCCGAATCACTCTTAAATTGTTTGTTAGCAATATGACCCAACGTCATGCGCTGAACTCTTTTAACGCTGACACTGCTGCTTCGGCTTTACTTGTTTGAACAAAGATATGATCGTGATAATAAGCTGCAATCACATTTGCGCTAATATCCTTTGAAGCCAACTTGTTAGCCACTGCTGCTGTAAGACCAACAGCTTCCAAACTAGAATGAACTGTTAACGTAATTTGGCTAAACGAACCTTCAAACGATAAACCAGTCTTCTCTGCAACTGCTTTTTCGATAACTAAGGTTAAACCTTCGGATTCGATGAACGTAGCGACTGGGTTTAACTCAATGTAATCTCTGAGCGAGCCTGAAACCGTACAAAAAACGAACTCAGCGTCAACCAACTTTGGACTCATGGAGCTCAGGAGTTCATCTAAATCTGTAATTCCCCACATGTGTGATATTTCCTTATATTGCTAACGCCCAATTAAGTAGTGAGCAACACAATACAAAAGCTACCGCATTGCGCCTTAAACACAATACTCACTGCAAACCAAAACTGCCACGCGTTGCGAATCTGCTTAAATTGTTTGTTATGCGAATTTTCGATAACGCCAAATTGACTAACGAAAACATTACCTTAAACACGAAAAATCTCAAACGCACAGATAACTTTTTGTGATTCAAGAACCGAAGGATTCAACATTTTCTATAAGGCCGCCACAACCACGGAGCGCGGCCTTATAGCGAAGAATTGGCTTTTGCGTACGAGAAACTCAACGAGCCGAAATTTCAGCAAATACCAACTTTCCGTAAACTTGCCCTTTCCACACTTTACACCCGAAAAACTTTCCCCGACCAAATACTATTTTGAATGAGGCAACTTCAAGAACATTGGCATGTTTTACTGTTTGAGTGATTCAAGAATTTGAGCCGAAAATGCTGATTTGCCGAAACCAAAAAGCGAGTTGCCAAAGAGATTAAATTTAAAGAAACCCCAAAATTTTGCCTTGTCGCATAACGCCGCATTAAGGTGTGAGCGGCGCTTGGCTATACTTGAGCGAAGCGAAACTGCCAAGCGTTGCGAATCACTCTTAAATGCTTTGTTAAGTGTAATTTTCACTCCGCAAGTAACTTATGTAGTTCTTGCTCCTTAGCTTTCAAGCTAGGCTGAATTTCTTGTAACTTAGAAAGGATAAAGCTTTGCAAGTGATGTGATATCTGGCTTCCTTTGGTTGCAAAAGCTTGCCCAGCAGGTGATTCAAAAAATTCCACTAACCCTTTTAGTTCTTCATCTGAATACATTTCTTGGTA
The DNA here is from genome assembly GCF_021728155.1 of Vibrio sp. J2-4. Lineage (NCBI taxonomy): Bacteria > Pseudomonadati > Pseudomonadota > Gammaproteobacteria > Vibrionales > Vibrionaceae > Vibrio > Vibrio sp. J2-4. The sequence goes on along the minus strand of NZ_JAKKCN010000002.1, from coordinate 1,039,925 downwards.
AGCGCTAGCGATATGATCTTTTATTGATGGGTCAGAATAAATGCTCATTTGAAGATTAATGATGTCATTAAATATTTTTTGAGCATCATCTTTTTTGCCATCAGGTATGTTCTTGTTTGCTTCGACCTGCTTCTCTAGCATATTTCGCATTGAATCAGACATCTGCTTCACCGAAGCATCTACTGACATCAGATCATACAATTTCAACGACAGCTCTCTTGAGCTTGATTCCGCAAATACAGATGTCGAAACTACCAATAATAGAAATAAGATTTTTTTCATAACTCCCTCATTACACTTAACGCCCTGCTAAGGGGTGAGCAACGCAATACCTAAGCCGCTGCAAACCACCTTAATCACTAAATTCAACGCATAGTAAAAATGCCACGCGTTGCGAATCCCTCTTGAGCAGTTTGTTAGTTTGCAGACCCAAAGGGTTGATTTTACGTTACTTTAAACTTTGCGAACAACAAACTTTATGTGCTTTGATGCACTTAAGTCAGGCGTAGTCTCAAAGCGGCTAATCAATGAAACCACTTGGAACAAACAACGCCGCAGAAAACGAACTCACAACACCAAAAAGCACTTTTGGAAAACCAATCTCACAATGCGGACTTTCAACAAAGTCACTGAAACCACGTGAACTTACCACATCAGAGAAAACGTCATTTCAGCGAGTAAATCGGCTTTTGTGACAATAAACTCAACGAGCAAAGTTTCAGCAAAAAAATTCAACTCAGTTTACCCAAAAGTCGCCACACCAAAGAACAAATCAACCGTTGAAACGATGCCAATTTTGGATTTTCACCACGCTAGTTAACACTAAAATTGAAAGCAGATACGACAACTTAAACTTTGAACTTTTACCACTAGATCTTGCGATATAGCTGCGTTCTTCCTCTTGCAAACTAACGCCTTGTTAAGGTGTGAGGCACGCAATACCTAAGCTTCCGCATACCACCTTAACCACCAAACCTAACGCATAGTAAAAATGCCACGCGTGCCGAATCACTCTTAAACAATTTGTTATGCTCGTACTCAAAGAAATTGGAGAATTAAGCAAGTGACAAACGCTGGAAGCCCTGCAATAAAGAAAACCAAACCTGTCTGGAAGTTCATTCTATGCTGCTCTCGTTGGTCTTCTTCGAAATCATGACCTTCTACCATTTTGTAAACTTTATCTGTTCTAGAATCATCCATATGCGCTGTTTTACTATATACGCCACCTTCCCACATAAGCTTTGCTAAAACCCAGTTCACGATAACAACGAAGAACAGAAAGTCGACTGGCTGAGTAGTAGCAAAGAAGGGGACAAACTGAGCTAAGAGAATAACAATCAATGCTGCAACAAGATTGATTAGCACCACTTTCTTCAGTAAATTGAGCAAAATTCCCTCCTAGAGCATAACGCCCTGTTAAGGGGTGAGCAACGCAATACCGAAGCCGCCGCATACCACCTTAATCACTAAAATCAACGCATAGTGAAAATGCCACGCGTTGCGAATCCCTCTTGAACAGTTTGTTATGTGCGTGGTTGAAACCTACTCTACACTTGGCTCCGGTAAAACTGGTGGGGTACTGTCCATATAAGTTAAAAAGTTTTCCCATAACTCGTGCGTTCTTTGCTTAGTTAACTTAGTTTTGCACGATATCGCCATAACTCCACGAATAGTTCCATCACGCCATTGCGTATAAACCGAATCACAGTGAGAGGACATATATGCTTGCCAATCCTGTTGAGCAAGCTTAATTGCCGCGATTAGTTCTGGGTCATGAGAGTTATGCTCAAAGCTAGTGCTTAGATATTTGTCTAATTTAACTTGTGCTGACTCTAGTTCAATAGCGCCACATTGGTTTATCTCGATTGTGGTCATCGCATTATTACAGTCAATGGACTCTTCTTCAGCAAGAGCACCAAACGAAAGACTAGCTAATATGATGATTAAATACTTATTCATCGTTTTCTCCGAAAGCACATAACGCCCTGTTAAGGGGTGAGCAACGCAATACCGAAGCCGCCGCATACCACCTTAATCACTTAAACCAACGCATAGTAAAAATGCCACGCGTTGCGAATCCCTCTTGAACAGTTTGTTATGTGCGTGGTTGAAACTTACTCTACACTTGGCTCCGGTAAAACTGGTGGTGTACTGTCCATATAAGTTAAAAAGTTTTCCCATAACTCGTGCGTTCTTTGCTTAGTTAACTTAGTTTTGCACGATATAGCCATAATTCCACGAATAGTTCCATCACGCCATTGCGTATAAACCGAATCACAGTGAGAGGACATATATGCTTGCCAATCCTGTTGAGCAAGCTTAATTGCTGCGATCAGTTCTAGGTCATGAGAGTTGTGCTCAAAGCTAGTGTTTAGATATTTGTCTAATTTAACTTGTGCTGACTCTAGTTCAATAGCGGCACATTGGTTTATCTCGATTGTGGTCATCACGTTATTACAGTCAATAGACTCTTCTTCAGCAAGAGCACTAAATGAAAGACTAGCTAATATGATAATTAGATACTTATTCATCGTTTTCTCCGAAAGCACATAACGCCCTGCTAAGGGGTGAGCAACGCAATACCGAAGCCGCCGCATACCACCTTAACCACTAAATTCAACGCATAGTAAAAATGCCACGCGTTGCGAATCCCTCTTGAGCAGTTTGTTAGTTTGCAAACCCAAGGCGTTGATTTTAAGTCATTTTAAACTTTGCAAACAATAAGCTTTATGTATTTTGATGCACTCAAATCAGGCGTAGTTTCAAAGCGGCGACTCAATGAAACCACGTGGAATAAACAACGCCGCAGAAAACGAACTCACAACACCAAAGAGCACTTTTGGAAAACCAATCTCACAATGTGGACTTTCAACAAAGCCACTGAAACCACATGAGCTTACCACACCAGAGAAAACGCCATCTCAGCGAGTAAATCGGCTTTTGTATCAACAAACTCAACGAGCAGAGTTTCAGCAAAAAAAGTTCGACTCAGTTAACCCCAAAGTCACCGTACCAAAGAACAAACCAACCGTTGAAACGATGCCAATTTTGGATTGTCAGCACACTAGTTAACACTAAAATTGAAAGCCAATACGACAACTTAAACCTTGAGCTTTTACCACTAGATCTTGCGATATAGCTGCGTTTTTCCTCTTGCAAACTAACGCCCGCTTAAGTGGTGAGCAACACTACCACGAAACTCAATTATTGCACCGTAAACACCAAAGCCAAATCAAACCAAAACCGCCAAGCGTTGCGAATCCGTCTTAAAGCGTTTGTTAAGCGCGTTTTATTTACTGGTGATTATTTCTTTTTTGCAGTTCAGCCATTTTAATTAAAGGTTCCAAAGCACCCATCATATCACCCGCTTTTTGTGGATTTGACATTAACTGCTGCATAAACTGTATACCCATTTCTTCACCCATATTGGTTTTTTTGGGAATTACCGTTTCATTAATTATGTTAGTCATTGTATCCATTAACTGGCGCTGAGATTCAGAAACCGTTTTTTCGATAACCGCTGATTTTTTATCTATCTCAGCTAAAACGGCTTTGGTTCGTTCTTGATATTCTTCCATTACTTTCTGAGTTTTTTCGAAGTTTTCGCGAACTTCACGCTCTGAATTTCTAGCAGCTTGAATCGCTACGATAGCAAGAATTAGTGATGCGATACTTGCTAAGAAAGAGATCGTTTCTATTAAACCTAAATTTTCCATAATGTTCCTTATTTTGATTGAAGCGCTTAACGCCCTGTTAAGGTGTGAGCAACGCAATACCCAAGCTCCCGCATACCACCTTAACCACTAAAACCAACGCATTGTAAAAATGCCATGCGTTGTGAATCACTCTTAAACAGTTTGTTATGTACCGCCTCAAAACAAGGCACTTTCAATTTGGAACCATTGCTCCATAAAAGGGATAAAGTCCCTTTGAGGTATGAACTTCTGTGCTGCTGTATTATTTTTTAAAAATACTTCCTCCAAAGCCCACACATGGTGGTCGGCGTAAACAGCCCACGCCTTTGCTCCATCGTTAAGCTCTAATCGGGATAGAGGCTTGACAGACAGATAGCCTTTTAACAAAGCTAATGACCTATGAAGCTCCAAATCGAACATAAACATGCATGCTCTCGCCAACTCATAACCAGGAGGCATGTTTTGCACTAAATCCCAGTCGATCACGTCGCTTACTGTGCAATTAGAATCAAAAAAGACATTGAAATGATGAAAGTCGCCGTGGATTAATTGCCTGCTTGTTAACGGGGTATATGAGTGCGCAGCTTCTGAGCTAGCTAGATAATCACGCTGTTGCTTTACTCTTCGTAGCACCGAGCTATTCGTATCAAACTCACTATTGGCTTCAATAGTGGCGACTATGTTTTGTAGTCTATCGACCCAAGCACTTTTACCCCAAGATAGCTCAATTGTTGGAAAGTCGTTTCCAACCACAGAAGCGAGTTGAACATGCAGGTCAGCAAGGGCTTTTCCCAGCTGAAAAGCATGAGACTCAGACAGAGCACTTTTTTCGATTAACGTTCCTTTTGCTTCAGGAAATAGAGCATAAAACTCATCACCTATTTTACAAAAGGAGTGGTGATCGCGCGTCAAAACAGGGGCAATTATAGTATTCAAATTTTTCGATAGCTTTCTCAGTAGCTCATGTTCTAACTTGATCTTAGCAACATTGCGAACACTATATTTTCTAAGATAATAAGTCTCTGAGGATTGGATACGAAAAACATGATTCGTCGCACCAGCTGATTGACGTTTTATACTAGCGCCAGAACCAATCTGACTCCAGTTTTCACCAACCTCACGAACAAAACCACTCATAATTCCAGTTACCTCTTAGGTACATAACGCCTCATTAAGGTGTGAGCAGCGCTTGGCTATACTTGAGCGAAGCGAAAGCGCCAAGCGTTGCGAATCACTCTTAAATGCTTTGTTATGTGAATTTTTCCAGCGCACTCAATACACACAACCATTAAACTTAATGACTTGACTGCTTAGAGCGTGACCAACATTGTAAGTCTTAACCATGCCTCCACGGTAGACAAACTCGTTCCAATTTTTCTGCTGTATATCGTAGTAATGAATAGGACAAACTAACTCTGAATACCCTGAACTTCGATATACATCTGGCTCATAAGCAAAGAGAAAAGAATGAGTTACACCAAAAAACACCAAGTATTTATCAAGTTCTTTTACGATGACTTTGGCTAAGCCCAGACCACGCTTATTTGATGCAACAGCAATGCCGCCAACTATGCCCGCTTTGAAGCTTCTTGATCCTTGTGACATTAAACGACTGTAAGCAAAACCAGTAGCGATAATCTGATTTTCGTCTTCGATGAGAGCTGCACAAACGAACTCGTGATTAAAATTGACCGTAGAATCTTGGCCAAAAACCGAGTTTAGATGTGCATTAAGTGCAGCTTCATGCGCCTCGATTCCACCATTTTCGACGACTGATATTTTCAATATTCGCTCCATTCACATAACGCCTTGTTAAGGTGTGAGGCACGCAATACCGAAGCTTCCGCATAACACCTTAACCACTAAAACCAACGCATTGTAAAAATGCCACGCGTGCCGAATCACTCTTGAACAATTTGTTATGAGACATTTTTTCGCAATAGATTCTTTCTGTGCTTTTGATACTGCCTACTTTTAAAAAACCAATCACTGCCTGCGAGAAATACCGCGCCAATGACAGTAACTAAATAAAGACGGTACGAAATAAAAGGCGACAGGTTCAAGTAAAAATCGTTTTGAACAAATGCAGTACCAAATATAAATGGTACACAGAAAGCTAATCCATGAGTAAGACAGTGCCTTAGAAAGCCTCTCTTTTGAATCTTGAGCCACTGAACCTGTTTTTTCCGTTCCATCTATTCCACTCTATTCTGCATTTTTTATGGTGGCTCATAACGCTTTCTATACGGCAATTTGCCTCCTTTCTGGCAGGCTACCGCCTTCTTTCTGATCAAAAGCGCTATGAATCGTAGCACCTATATGCATGAAACAAATAGAAAAACAGTATGAATATGTGTGGTCGCGCGCGCAATTAGACGGCGCAATGCACGCTAATTACAAAAGAGCTGATAGATTGAAGGGGCTGTATAAATAAACAGGTCAATTTTATCATGAAAAGTCAGTTTTTACTTAGTGTAAAAGAGCACATGCTTACTCGTCATTATGCGAATAAAACCATCGAAAGTTATCTATTTTGGATAAAACGCTTTATCACTTTCCACCAGCTTGCCCACCCTTCAACACTAGCAGAAGATGATGTCGTTCAGTTCCTGAGTTACTTAGCGGTAAAAGAAAAAGTTGCGGTAAAAACGCAAGCTTTGGCACTGAACTCAATATCATTTTTATATCGTGATTATTTCAAAACTCCACTATCACTTGATATGAGATTTCAGAAATCTCTGACCGAAAAGAAACTTCCCGTTGTGTTAACCAGGGAGGAGATCCGACGATTCGTTCAACATATCGACCCGAGGTATAAACTCCATATTCAGCTGCTTTATGGCTCAGGGCTTCGAGTCATGGAGTGCTTGCGCTTAAGAGTTCAAGACATCGATTATGATTATGGTGCAGTTCGCGTTTGGCAAGGAAAAGGAGGTAAAAATCGTACAGTCACATTAGCCAAAGAACTGCATGAACCACTCAAAGCTCAAGTTAATTTAGCAAGAGATTACTATTTTAAAGATAGACACATGCCTGGTTATGCGGGCGTATACATCTCTGAAGGTTTACGACGTAAATACCCAAAAGCGGAGCTAGATTTTAACTGGCACTTTTTATTCCCATCAACAAAGTTAAGTACAGATCGGGACACCGGAGAGCTCAGAAGGCATCATATCAATGAAAGTGCAATACAAAGAGCGGTAAAGCGCGCTGCAACGGATGCGTGTATCGAGAAAACAGTAACATGCCATACACTCAGGCACAGCTTTGCCACGCATTTATTGGAGTCTGGTGCTGATATTAGAACAGTACAAGAGCAGCTTGGTCACACCGATGTAAAAACCACCCAGATTTATACTCACGTTATCGAGCGCGGGGCTGGTGGCGTGTTGAGTCCATTATCCAGCCTTTAGAAAAACAAAGCCACCTCGAAAAGGTGGCTTGCTGTATAACTCGCTATTGACGAACACCGAGTTTCACATTGCCTTTTGAATCAAACCAAAGCGCTTGTGAACGGCGACGTCCAATCAATATTGGACCATCATCATAAAAGAGAAAGTTCTTCCAATGCTTTTTAAAAATCGACCACTTAGTTTCGATGACATTGTACTTCTCGTAGCAAAAGTAAACGGTCACATCGTCTTGCCAATCGATATGTGCTTCTACTTCCGCTGGCATGTCCGGATCATCCAACTCCCACGCAGCCATCCAATCAACGACTTCAGACCAGTTCGCCTCATTCATTGGCCAATCTTGGGAGCTAAGTCGATCCATATCAGGGCTTTGAGCACTAATATTTTCTTTCCAAAATTGTGCTGAACGAGCTTGGCTCATCGGCTTAATAAAAGCCAAATCTTCTTTTGGCACAGGCATCGACTGATGCGTAAAAATCCATTTTCTTTGGTATTCATCCAAAGGCAAATAAGACATTCAGTCTCCTTTATTACGATTTCAGCCAACCTTTCTCTGTGGCTTCTTCTATCAACTCTTTCGCTTTGTCCCATAAGGTAACAGAGCCAAATTCAATTCGTTTATTAATGGTAAGTGCTTGTTCACGAGAGACGCCATGCTCCTTCCAACTCTGACCATTATTATGGTAGTTCAAGAGCATTGGAATTAACCGATCGAGTGCTTTTGCATACTTAGCATCATCGGTCTGCGCGGCTTCAAATTCATGCCAAAGCGCCAATAACTCTTGCTCCTGATCGCTGGGTAACATACCAAACAAGCGCTCTGCGGCTCTAATTTCTTTTTCTGCTTGCTCTTGAGACGCGGCAGTATCATAAACAAAGGTATCACCCGCGTCGATCTCTACTACGTCATGTATCAATAACATTTTCATCACTCGGCAAATATCAACAGGCGCATTCGCATGCTCTTCCATCAATATTGCCATCAGTGCGACATGCCAACTATGCTCACCACTATTTTCGAGACGCCCTTCAGCACTTTTAACTCGGGTTCGGCGCAAAATACTTTTGAGTTTATCGAGCTCGATTACAAGTGCTAATTGCTTTTCCAATCGCTCCATACTATCGCCCTTCTGGTTGCCAATTCGGATTAATAAGTGACGTTAGAACGTGGTCTTGCCATTCACCATTAATCAAAAGGTAATCTTTTGCATACCCTTCTCGATTGAACCCTACATGCTCTAGCACAGATTCACTGCGTTTGTTGTGAGGCATGTACCCGGCTTGAATACGATGCAGTTTCTGAACGTTAAACATGTAGTCGCAAGCCATAGTTAATCCACGACGCATATAACCATGCCCTTGTGCTTTTTCAGCGAGAGAGTATCCTACGTTACAAGAATAAAAAGGGAAACGACTCAAATTACTAAAGGATATCGTACCTAGCATTTCACCCGAAGAGGCTCTGACCAAGAGGCAATAATACCCCAGCCCCATTCGATGCAGCTCATTGAGCTTGATAAGCTTTTGCAACCAACCGTTCACTGAGAAAAAAGCCTCTTCACGTTTCGGCTCAAACGGTTTCAGGTATTCTCGGTTCCCTTGAAAATACTCGGCAATCATATCTGCATCACCGATTTCAGCGGTACGCAGAAGCAAGTCACCGTCCAACTTATGAACGGCGATAGATGAGCTGTTATCTTCCATTACAAATGATTAATTCCGTCTTTTCGTTCAATTCGATTAATTCTTGCGGATACCGTAATCACGCAGTTTATTAGCGATTGAGGTATGCGATACATTTAAGCGCTTAGCAAGCTTGCGGCTTGATGGGAATGACTGATACAAACGCTCCAGAACCTGAGATTCATAGTCACGCATGATCTCATCCAATGAACCGTCGATGTTAAGCGTTGCACTACCAGCGCCGACTGATTGAGGCTGAGGTAAATTGAAGTGTTCCGCGTTTAGTATACCACCATCCATTTCTGTGAGCGCTCGAAGAACCATGTTATCCAGCTGGCGCATGTTTCCTGGCCACTGATAATTTGCAAGGGCATCAACTAGGCCATCATCAAACTCTGGCTTATCAATCCCAAGCTGTTGAGCATGTTTCGCCACAAACAACTCAAGCAATGGCGCAACGTCATTTGAGCGCTTACGTAACGGAGGAATGCTGAGCGTAAGTACGTTGAGACGATAATACAAATCTTCACGGAACATACCTGCCTCAGAAAGTTCGGCAAGGTTATGTTTTGTTGAAGCGATGATACGAACATCGACATGCATCTCATCTTCTGCACCGACACGACGGAAATTACCATCTTGTAGAAAACGTAACAGCTTGATTTGAAGATGCGAACTCATTTCACCTATTTCATCAAGAAATACTGTCCCGCCATTTGCTTGCTCAAAGATGCCTTTGTGACCTTGTTCATGATTAAATGAACCCGGGGCATGACCAAAAAGTTCGGTTTCTGCTACATCGTCAGGCATCGAAGCACAACTCAAAACTAAGAATGGCTTGCTCGCACGGCTAGAACGGCTGTGGCAAGCTTTAGCAAGCATTTCTTTACCGGTCCCCGTTTCGCCCTCAATCAACAGTGGTTGATCAAGCACAGACAGCTTCTTAGCTTGGTTCATTAGCGCTTTATGACGGTTCGATATACCAACAAAGTGCTCAAAACCCAGAGGATTATGCAGCGGTAGCGCTTCTTCAATTCTGGCAACTTGCTGACTAGAGCGAATCGTCATTAGAGTACTCGCTAGAGTCGAGTTTTGCGCTTCGTCTCGGATATAAACTGGCATCAACTCTAGAACATAGTCCAAGCCATCAATCACAAGGTTTTCCCGCGTTCGGCCATTAACACCTTCAGACCAACGAGAGAAACGAACACTTGGTAACAAAGCACCGATTTGAGTACCAATCACTTCTTGCTTGTGAAGGCCAAGCAATGAAAGTGCAGACATGTTTGCCATGTCTACGGCACCTTTAAGGTCGATGGCAAAGACCGGATCGGGCAAGTTATCAACTAGCGAGAGCAGCTCCGTATTGTGGCGCTCCATCGGCATAAACTGGATTTTACGTACGTCTTTCACCCCCGGAATACGGCGGATTTCAGCCATCAGCTCACTAAACGTATCAAAATCAATATCTGGGCAATTCAAATAGATAATACCGCTAATATCGATTTCGATACCACGCAAGTCGATGCTTTTAGACGCTAAAATATCGAGCAGTTCTCGGGTCAAGCCGAGTCGATCTTCACATAAGACTTCAAGACGCACTGAAAATATCCCAATTCACAACTGTCAGGAAAAGTTGACAGTAGTTTCTATCATGCTTGGAATGGCGTCAAGCAATCCTATCCATCAAAGTTGATATTCGTTACGGTTTAATCGTAATTGATGCAACTTTCGCCGCCACTGCCTTGCGTATGGTGCCCAATTTAACCTGACGGTCAGGATACCAAGGTAGTGGACGCAATAAGGTCATCGCTTTCAAGCCCAAACGTGCAGTGAGAATACCAACGCCTAGCCCCTGCCCCGCACGAGCGGAGACTTTGCCTGCAAGGTCCATCGACATCAAGTCCATACTGGCATCAATAGCCAGCTCACTGGCACCAGCCGCCGCCATATTGACAAATACCGCTTTTAGTAGCTTGATGCGAGAGGCGTAACCTAGCTCTACCCCATATACTTTGGAGAGGTTGTCGATCATTTTGAAATTTCGCCACGCCACCAGCAACATATCAGCAGCAGCCAGAGGGCTCACCGCGACTAGGGCCGCACACTCGGTTGCGTGCTGCGATACGATTTTCGTTGCCAACTTGTCTTGTTGGCTCACGACCATCGAGTCATACATATCAAGGATTTCAGCATCACTATGAGCAGGGTTAATGCTGTTCTGCCAACGATCAAAGCCCGGGTTCTCTGCCATCACACCACTTTGTTCTGCCACTGTTTCGCAAAAGGCTTTCCCTTTCCCCACACTCTCACTATTAACAAGTGCTTCGGCTTCTTCTTGAACACTAAAATGATTTCGTAGTTTGCGCAGTTTCCAAAGCTCTTTACCCATCGCCCCTAAACCAAGCGAAGCGATCGCAGCAATAAACCCCGTCCAGCTTAAAGCCAGCCAATCAGAAGTTTGAATTGCGGTTATAACCGAGTCCACCGCTTGCCAGCCAACCAAACCAGCAAAGGTGGCAAATGCGCCAGTCGCAAGCCATTTTCTGCCCGGTTTTGGACGAATGACATACTCGAGTTGCAATTCCTGTTCGGTCTCCTGGCGCTCTTCTTTAAGTTCAACAGGTACGAATGTTTCTTTTTCGCCGAATGTTTGCTGCACCGTCAACTCCGGTTGATTCGATTGCTGCTCTTTTTCCATCGCCTTTTCAGAGAAAACTTGTTTTTGCTTCAACTCACTCATTTCAATTTATCTCCAATCAGGTAATCCAGTGCTTTGTCTAAGCGTATGTGCTTCACTGGCTCATCATTCTGTGAGGGCATTGGACGGAATGACGTAAAATCAAACCCGTTGTTTTGCCAATAAGCCGCATTTGGTAGTTTTTTCGGCACTTCTCCCGGGAACATCGTCATCGGCTCACCATCCAACGTCGTACCCTGTAACGCCGGAATCGTCTTATCTCCAGAAGAAATAAATCCCGTCGTGGTTGATTGGATAGAAGCGATACTCATGCAACTCATCTCGATATTCTCGTAGGCTGCGGTTTGCCACGCTGGATGCACCATTTGTTGTAGCAAAGACACTAAATTGGGATGCTGATCGGGCGTTATGTGATCCGCTTTTGTGGCAGCAAATAGCACTTTGTCTATTTTTGGCGAGAACAAACGACGTAAAAAGCTACTGCGACCATAACGAAAGCTATGCATGATCTGCTCTAGCGCTTGGCGCATGTCGTAAAACGCTTCATCGCCGGCATTGAGAGGCTGCAAGCAATCCACAAGTACAATCTGGCGATCGAAGGTCGCAAAATGATGCTTATAAAACGCTTTCACTACTTTCTGTTGGTATTCCTGAAAACGCGCTTCGAGCATCGCCAAGTTGCTGCCCTTAAGCGCCTTGCTTTCCGAACCAGCACGACACGGAAAAAACTGCAGCACAGGCGCGCCTGCGAGCTCACCAGGTAATACAAATCTTCCTGGTTGTACCCAATGAAGACCTGCGTCTTTACAGGCATGAAGGTACTCGGTGTATGTATGCGCAACTTTCTCGAGTAGTTTCTCGTTCACTTCAGCAGAAAGATCCACCTTTTCTAATTCAGACAGCCAAGCTTTGGCTAAATCGCCACGCTGGCCTTTAAGTGCATCAAACTGAGTTTGCGACCACGTCGCAAAGTCCATGTCCAATAACGGCAGGTCGAGCAGCCACTCTCCCGGATAGTCGATAATATCAACATTTAAAATTGCGGTTTTACTCAACAGCTTTTTCGTGGTTTTATTTGGTTTGTACTTGAGCGCTAAGCGAATCTCACTCACATCCCGTGTTGGTACTGGCCATTGAGGTGGGGTCGCATGGATCTGGCTCATCGCTTCATCGTAAGCAAAACGTGGCACCATCATATTCGCTTGAGGTTCACGCTTCGCTCCAATAAGACGCTTATCTCTGGCTGCAGTCAAAAGAGGCAAATTATCATGGGTAGCGGTATGGAGAAGCTGATTCACTAATGACGTGATGAATGCCGTCTTACCGGCACGAGAAAGTCCGGTGACGGCAATTCGAACATTGGAGTCCATACCTCTGTTGATAAAGTCATTGACTTCTTTCTTTATTCTTTTCATTGCGCTTCTTTATCTTGCTCCGCTCTAAAACAACGTTATCAGCAACTTCGGGTATTAATCTATGAATACTTACCTTTCAATACTGAACTCTATGAGTCTAACTTTATATACCTTAATAAAAGATGAACAAAACATTCGCTTAAAGCAGGATGAAAAAAGAAAAGCCCCTGAGTGGTTCAGAGGCTTACTTAATCAACACTAAAGCATTAGTGAGCTGATTACTGTGTTGAACAGAAACCTGCTTTCTTTGAGTCTAGTCGTCTTCGATTAATTTATAGATAACAAATAGAGCGATTTCTAAAATCAGCCACAATACACACGTGATGGTCACGTACTTCTCATCAAAGATGCTGATGCCGTGAAGGATCAAGTCGTAGCCAACAAAGCCACCTACCACTACAGCAAGGATAATTTGTAGAATCTGAATAAAACGAGGCATGCCGTCTCCTAATTATTGTTCGCATAACGTTTGATTGCTATGCCCTGAGGTTTATATCTACATTATATAGACAAAAAGTGCAGTTTTCGCTGCACTTTTGTCAAATGTTTGCTAGGTAAATCAGCACCTTGTCACATTCTCTCTACTGAGACAATGTAAGATTACCGTTTGCCTTACGCTTCCATCTCTTGGATTTTCACTTTCCAAGTGTCAGGACCGATTTGGTGCGCGTTAACGCCATTTGAGTCTACAGCCACTGTTACTGGCATATCTTCAACTTCAAATTCGTAAATCGCTTCCATACCTAAATCTTCAAATGCGACAACGCGAGCTTTCTTGATCGCTTTCGCAACCAAGTACGCAGCACCGCCGACAGCCATTAGGTAAACCGCTTTGTGATTCTTGATAGATTCAACCGTTGCAGGGCCACGCTCAGCTTTACCGATCATGCCCATGATGCCTGTTTTTTCTAGCATCATATCGGTGAATTTATCCATACGCGTTGATGTTGTTGGGCCAGCAGGACCAACGACTTCATCACCAACTGCATCGACAGGGCCTACGTAGTAAATGAACTTACCGTTTAGATCTACGCCTTCTGGTAGACCTTCGCCATTATCTAGCATGCCTTGAATACGTTTATGCGCAGCATCACGGCCAGTCAGAATTTTACCTGATAGAAGAACGGTTTCGCCTGTCTTCCACTCTTGTACTTCTTCTTTAGTAATCGTGTCTAAGTTTACGCGACGCGTGCTTTCTCCCGCTTCCCAAGTAATGTCTGGCCAATCTTCTAGTTTAGGTGGCGTGAGCTCTGCTGGGCCGCTGCCATCAAGCGTGAAGTGCACGTGACGAGTCGCCGCACAGTTCGGGATCAAACAAACAGGCTTAGAAGCCGCGTGCGTTGGCGCCGTTTTGATCTTAACGTCGACAACAGTTGTCAAACCACCAAGGCCTTGCGCACCGATACCAAGTTTGTTCACGCGATTGAAGATATCAAGACGAAGCTCTTCTTCTGCGTTTTGTGGGCCACGGTCAATAAGCTCTTGAATATCGATGTGTTCCATTAGAGATTCTTTTGCCAATACTGCTGCTTTTTCAGCCGTACCGCCAATACCAATGCCAAGCATGCCTGGTGGACACCAGCCCGCGCCCATTGTTGGTAGCGTTTTCTCTACCCACTCTGCAATATCGTCAGATGGGTTTAGCATCACCATCTTAGTTTTGTTTTCACTACCGCCGCCCTTCGCTGCGATCTGAATTTCAACTTTATCGCCCGGAACCATGTTGATGTGTACGACAGCAGGCGTGTTGTCTTTGGTATTAATACGTTTACCGGCAGGATCCATAAGTACTGACGCACGCAACGGGTTGTCTGGATTCGTATACGCTTGTCGAACACCTTCATCTACCATCTGCTGAACCGTCATGTCGGTTGAGTCCCATTGCACGCCCATACCGATGTTGACGAAACACGTCACGATACCAGTATCCTGACAAATTGGTCGGTGACCTTCTGCGGACATTCGGGAGTTAATTAGGATCTGAGCAATCGCGTCTTTAGCGGCTTGGCTCTCTTCGCGGTGATAGGCTTTTTCAAGAGCTTGAACAAAGTCTAGCGGGTGGTAGTAAGAAATATACTGTAGCGCATCAGCGACACTGCTGATCACATCCTGCTTGCGTATTACCGTCATTACATGCCTCGTTATAGTTATGCTTCCATTATTGGCTTGGCTTCAATCGTGTTTGTTGAGCTTATTGCTCTTTTGAGCTTCGTTTTTTTATAAACAATTGTCGAACGGCTGATATCGACACACGAAACGCTGAAGTCGCCTACTTGTAAACCATCTCAAAACCCTATGAATAGAGGGAGTTTGGCTATACAGAGGAATATGATACTCTTGCTGCCCATGACATGCCATGCAGTGAACGATCTCTTTGTCACAAATTACACAAATGAACAACATGGACAATCAATTCATTGATTTTAAAACGCTGGAATACGCACCAGAGTTTGCTCTTCACCTCTTTTCTCGCATTCAACACCTGCCTTGGGCGATGTTGCTGCGTTCTGCATCAGAAACACATATAGATAGCCGCTTCGATGTGTTGGTCGCCAACCCGATTGCGACGTTAGAAACCACTGCCGAAATTACGCAAGTAAAAACGCCTTCGAATGCCTATTCAACTCAAGATGACCCATTTGCGCTGCTTCATCAGTTGCAAGAAGAGTGGCTTCCTCACGTTGAGTTAAATAAAGAATTGGATTTGCCTTTTGTCGGCGGAGCGCTCGGTTACTTCAGTTACGATTTAGGTCGACGCGTAGAAACAATGCCAGAACTGGCCGAAAAAGATCTTAACACGCCTGATATGGCGGTAGGTCTTTATGAATGGGCCGTCGTTGTTGACCACAAGCTTAAAAAAGCATGCTTAGTCGGTCAGAATATCGAGCAAGCTTGGCAATGGTTAGACGAGCAAGAAGCAGAGCAAAGCGTTGACTTTGCTCTGTCTGGTGATTGGCAGTCAAACATGACGAAAGAGAGCTACGCTACTCGCTTTGACAAGGTGCAAGAATACTTGTTGAGCGGTGACTGCTATCAGATCAATTTGGCGCAGCGCTTTAACGCACCGTATCAAGGCAGTGAGTGGCAAGCGTATCTGAAATTGGAGTCCGCCAACCAAGCGCCATTCTCAGCGTTTATCCGTATGCCTGAGTCTTCAATTTTGAGTATCTCTCCAGAGCGCTTTTTAGAGCTCAAAGATCGCGTCATTGAAACGAAACCAATCAAAGGTACTCGCCCACGCAGCGAAGATTCAAAACAAGATAACGCTAATGCCCATGACTTGCAGACAGCAGAAAAAGATCAAGCAGAGAACCTGATGATTGTCGATTTGCTGCGTAATGACATTGGTCGAGTTGCATCACCGGGGAGCGTTCACGTGCCAAAGCTGTTTGAAATTGAAAGCTTCCCCGCAGTGCATCATTTGGTGAGCACCATTCGTGCGAATTTGGATGAACAATACTCTCCTGCAGATTTGCTGCGAGCGTGTTTTCCAGGCGGTTCAATTACGGGCGCACCTAAAGTTCGCGCAATGCAGATCATTGAAGAATTAGAGCCACATCGACGTAGCGCGTATTGCGGCAGTATTGGCTACATTTCTCGCCATGGTCGTATGGATACCAGCATCACCATCCGCACTCTCGTAGCGGAGAATCACAAACTGTACGCTTGGGCTGGCGGCGGCGTCGTTGCAGATAGCGATTGCGCTTCTGAATATCAAGAAACGTTGGATAAGCTCTCAAAGATTTTGCCAGCGCTGCAATAGTAGGTTTCGCCAAATGGCAACGGTCTATGAATCCTGCTAACGAAAACAAGCAAAAACGCCTCCAGTACGGATAATGCCGCTCGTTTAACAGCGAGTGGGCATATTTCTGTATCTCGTCATCCTGCACAGCGACGAAGGAGCGTGATGTAGGCTCTTCTATCCGAGCACTTTATGGTCAAATTTGTTTCATTAGCCGCTCAGCATGCTGCTATTAGATTCCTAGTCTCGCCAAGGCTCGCTGGAATGACACAAGAAACATCGTTAAGCGATCGGCATTATCCAGTGTGGAGCGTTTTTTGTATGTTTTATTTACAGGTACTTTGGCTTTTAGCCGTTGGCTAACAAGAATCCGTTTTTTAAGAGGCAGCGTCTACTGCTCAAGCCACTTACACATGATCTGTTCAATATCGGTTGCGGTGTACGGCTTAGTGAGGATGTCGTCCATGCCTGAATCAATACACTTTTGACGCTCTTCGATAGTAGTGCCAGCGGTTAATGCGATAATAGGATGGGTAAAGCCACGCTCTCTCAGATACATCGTCGCCTCATAACCATCCATTTCTGGCATTCGGCAGTCCATAAATATCAGTTCGTAATCTTTGTTTTTCACCGCTTCTAAAGCTTCTTTCCCATTGGCTTTTAAATCAGGCGTAATGTCGAGTTTTTTCAGCATTTGAGTAACTATCACTTGGTTCATTCTGATGTCGTCAACCACCAATATTGAGCGTCCTGCCAAATCACTTCGCTCTATGGTAGCTAATTCCCCCTCAGCTGCGCCTTGGGCTTGTCCCTCCTTTAGAGGAATAGAGACTTTGAAGGTGGTACCTTTGCGTTCTTCACTTTCAAAGCTAATCTCGCCCTGCATCAAATCCACTAGATTTTTACAAATCGCAAGGCCCAAACCTGAGCCTTCAAAACTGCGCTTCGCCGAGCGATCTACTTGCACAAATGGGTCAAATAATGAGGGCTGTGCTTCTATCGGGATGCCAATACCCGTGTCTTCAACCTCAAAATGCGCAATACCGTTTATCCACTCCACTCGCAGCACCACCCCCCCCAAATGAGTAAACTTAATAGCATTTCCCACCAAGTTGACCAAGATCTGTGTAATTCGCTCTAAGTCACCAACTAAAAACTCGGGAATACCGAGCTTTTTATCGATGGAGAAATGAATTCGCTTTTCTGCTGCTTTAGCTGAAAATACGCCCATGATGGCTTTTTCAAGCTCTTCCCAAGCAAAGACCTTATCGATGATTTCCATCATACCGGCATTCATCTTGCTGAAGTCGAGAAGATCGTTAATGATGACCCTCAACAAGTCTCCCGATTGAGTCAAGTTGTTTAGGTAATGGCGTTGCTCTTCACCTAACTGTGTTCGACTTAGTAGTTCAGCACTACCTAACACGCCATTAAGAGGTGTTCGCAACTCGTGGTTAATCATGGCGACAAACTCTTTCGTCGCTTTTTCCGATTCCTCTGCCCGCTTTCGCAGCTCCACTTCTCGCTCTAAACTCAAATGCCGGCCAATGACCCCATGAACCAAATCCGATACCAGCTCCATCTGTTTGGAAATAAACGACTGATCGATTTGGTCCAACTGAACAGAGAAGATCAACTCCCCGACTGTTTGCTTGTCAATGATGATAGGCAAATGCAAGTTCTCCCCCTGCCAATTGGGGACAGTCTTAATCGTATTCTCATGGCGAAGCTGTAAATGACCAAAATGATGTCGGCGCAAAGAAGAGAGTTTTGTGGAATCAAGATGTAAGTAAGCCGCAGAAATGATTGAGTTCGAAGTGAGCTGCTCAATAAAACTGGCAATCATAGCTTCATCAAAGGTGCTCGACAAAAAAGTTCGACCAAACTTAATCAGCGTCGCGTCAACTTTCTCTTCGAACTCAAACTTGCGTAAATCCTTTTTTGATTTCAACTCAAGCTTTTTCAAAGCAACACTTAGCTGTTGAGTAGATTCATAAAGTTCGAAGCTCTTCTGCTCCAATAACCGCTCAGCTTCTTTTCTTGATTCGATTTCTCGTTTGAGTTTCCTTTCTAGCGAGGAACTTCCTGTCATATCGTTCTTATTGTGCCTCTAACCAAAAGCGAACCTGGCTACCATCTTCTGACTGGTTTTGGTGTTTAATATGAATAACTTCACCAAAGTTCGCCGCGCAGCCTTTTATTAGACCTAAACATACGTGAGACATACACCGCGCACTCCGATAATCAAACACCATGTTTGATTGAGTCTCGCTGATAAAATCAAACTGAGGAGGGTTAGCATCTGGGTAGAGCTTTTTGACCTCGACATGAATAAAATCTTCAACATGGCGAACAAATTGAAATGTCGTTTCACACTGCTGCAAACTGGCATGACTAGGAATCGAGCGAAGTAAATTCAAAAAAACGCACTCTCCAAATACTTCTTGCAGTTGTTCAGGTGGAATGCCAGATACTTTACTGAGATTCACAATCAATTTAACCAAGTCTTTATGATCGTAACTACCAACCGCCGTATAAATCCCTTCGTCATTAGAAAGGTCGAGCACTTGGTCTAACACATCGAGACCAAACTTCTCTTCCACTAACTCCATGAACTCGGTGAAAATAATCCCTTTCATCAGTCAATACTTGCCCTATAGTGACGTCTTAAAATAAAGAATGGTTTATAACCTTATAAGTTTCAAATTATTATACCCAAGCAGAGTGAGACACACGACACAAAGCAGGGAAAGAACCAATGGACATGCTTTGGTATTGCCGTACTACTACTTTAATACCGTACCAACGGCGATAGCACCACGCCTCTTGCGGCCATTGAGTATAATAAATAGTGGTTAGGCACAATAAATAAGGATTTGGTTTGGTTATCGACAAAACTCAATTACTGCAAAACTTTCAATTTCGGCTTCCAACGGGTTACCACAAAGAGTCCCTCGCGCGACTGAAATGGATGAAAGGAAAATCACTGCGAGACGCAGCGGTCTTAATTGGTTTTGTAGAACGCCCGGAGGGGCTACAGGTCATTTTGACAAAGCGAGCAGCGCACTTGCGTCATCATCCGGGACAAATCAGTTTCCCCGGCGGTAAGTTTGAGCAGGAAGATCATCATCTAATCAATACGGCATTAAGAGAAACCAAAGAAGAGATCGGTATAGAAGATGAACATATTCATGTATTTGGCCAGCTTCCAACATTGCCTACGATTAGTCAGTTTAATGTGACACCGTTTTTGGCCTTTATTTCTCCTGAGTATAAAACGCATATTGACCCAAATGAGGTGGAGTCCGTTTTTGAAGTTCCTGCTAACCACATTCTGAACCCGAAAAAGCTGTACAGCACCAAGTTTGACCTAAAAAACAGCAGTCATCGTGTATTTGCTATCCCATATAGACAGCATTTCATCTGGGGCATGACCGCACAAATCATCGAATCAATGCAAAAACATATCATTTCACATTAAAAACTTCTGATATCGGTATTTTTATGGATGCGATCATCATGCGCATCAATATTAATAAAACGTTGCTTCATAAACATTCATTCACATTAGATTAATTTGCCGTTTTCACCGCAAACGCTTGCGGTGAAATAAATTTATACAAATAGCCCTATCGATAAGTTTTTCTAATTTTACTCATTAGCAGAAATCACGAGTAGCACATCATTTTCGTGATAAAAAGCAGGTTTTTGACATATCATTCAATAAGCGTAAGCAATAAATGATTTAGATCTAATTTTCCTAGTGTAAAATCTTGCAAAATTACTCCCGACTTATTTCCTGTTCCCAAAATGAGTAACTAAAAAATGAATACAACTACTTCTGCGGTTTCTACCGCACAATCGTCTAGTAAGTTTTCTTACAAAGACTTTACCTGGTGTCTGTCCCTTTTTGGTACGGCAGTAGGTGCCGGTGTACTATTCCTTCCTATTAAAGCAGGTGCAGGTGGCTTTTGGCCATTAGTAATCCTAGCCCTAATCGCAGCACCAATGACTTGGTTCGCACACAAATCTTTAGCTCGCTTCGTTCTTTCTGCGAAAAACCCAGAAGCGGACATCACTGACACAGTAGAAGAGCACTTTGGTAAGACTGGCGCAAACCTTATTACGTTCGCTTACTTCTTCGCTATCTACCCAATCGTACTTATCTACGGTGTTGGTATCACAAACACGGTTGACTCTTTCCTAGTTAACCAAATGGGTATGGAATCTATTCCTCGCTGGCTACTTTCCGGTGCACTTATCGCTGCAATGACAGCGGGCGTAGTGTTCGGTAAAGAGCTTATGCTGAAAGCAACTTCAGCGATGGTTTACCCTCTAGTGTTCATCCTACTAGCGCTGTCTGTGTACCTAATTCCTGGTTGGAACACTTCAATGATGGAAGTATCACCTGACTGGGGTGCAATGCCAGCTATCGTATGGCTAGCAATCCCTGTTATCGTGTTCTCTTTCAACCACAGCCCAATCATTTCTCAGTTCTCTAAAGAACAACGTCGTGTATACGGTGATGACGCAGTTAAGAAAACTGACGCTATCACTGGTGGCGCAGCGATGATGCTAATGGGCTTTGTAATGTTCTTCGTTTTCTCTGTTGTACTTTCTCTGTCTCCAGAGCAACTAGCAACAGCACAAGAGCAAAACATCTCTGTTCTTTCTTACCTAGCAAACGTTCATGAGTCTCCACTGATCTCTTACTTAGGTCCACTGGTTGCTTTCGCGGCTATCACTTCTAGCTACTTCGGCCACTTCCTAGGTGCGCATGAAGGTCTAGTTGGTCTAGTGAAATCTCGTTCAAAATCGCCAGTAAGCAAGATCGAGAAGATGTCTCTTATCTTCATCGTAATCACAACTTGGATCGTTGCTATCGTTAACCCAAGCATCCTAGGTATGATTGAAACAATGGGCGCACCGATGATTGCGGCAATTCTATTCTTGATGCCTATCTTCGCAATGCAAAAAGTTCCAGCGATGGCTAAGTACAAAACTTCAGCACCTGTGCAAATTTTCACAGCAATCTGTGGTCTTGCTGCCATTAGTTCTGTAATCTACGGCGCTCTTTAATCATCCCTGCCCTAGCACGGTATGATTAATCCAAAAATATAACGATAAAATTAAGCCTCCCAACTCCCCTTGGGAGGCTTTCTTCTGAGGTAATCGATATGATTAGTGTTTTTGATATCTATAAAATCGGTGTTGGACCTTCAAGCTCACACACTGTAGGCCCAATGAAAGCGGGTAAAGAGTTTATTGATGATCTTCGTGCAATGGGAAAACTGCGCGACATCACTAAAATCACCGTTGACGTTTATGGATCACTATCACTGACAGGGAAAGGTCACCACACAGATATTGCTATCATCATGGGTCTTGCAGGCAACACTCCTGAGAAAGTTGATATCGATTCTATCCCGGGCTTTATCGCTCGCGTAGAAGAAACTGAACGCCTTCCTGTTGGCATGCACTGTCACACAGTATCGTTCCCACGTGAAGGTGGAATGAACTTCCACAAAACAAACCTTGAGTTACACGAAAACGGCATGCAAATCCACGCTTGGATTGATGACGAAAAAGCGTACTCAAAAACTTACTACTCTATCGGCGGTGGTTTCATCGTTGATGAAGAAAACTTCGGTAAAGAAGTTGAGAACCCAGTAAAAGTTCCTTACCCGTTTACAACGGCAGAAGAGCTTGTAAAGCAATGTCATGAAAGCGGCCTGTCTATCAGTGCGCTAACCATGAAAAATGAACATGCGCTTCATTCTGACGAAGAAACTCGTACTTACTTCGCAAACATCTGGCGCACAATGCGCGAATGTATGGATCGCGGTATGAACGAAGAAGGCATTCTGCCTGGTCCACTACGCGTGCCTCGTCGTGCGGCAGCACTTCGTCAGCAACTGCTTACTTCTGAAAAAACAACGAACGATCCAATGTCTGTTGTTGACTGGGTAAACATGTTTGCTTTTGCAGTAAACGAAGAGAACGCAGCAGGTGGTCGTGTTGTAACTGCGCCGACTAACGGTGCATGTGGCATCATCCCTGCGGTACTGGCTTACTATGACAAGTTTATTCAAACCGTAACTGAGAAAGACTACATCCGTTACTTCGCAGCTTCTGGTGCCATTGGCGGCCTTTACAAGCGTAACGCGTCTATCTCTGGTGCAGAAGTTGGCTGTCAGGGCGAAGTTGGCGTGGCATGTTCTATGGCAGCAGCTGGCCTTGCTGAGCTTATGGGTGGTAGCCCAGAGCAAGTATGTATGGCGGCTGAAATCGCGATGGAGCACAACCTAGGTCTAACTTGCGACCCGGTTGCAGGTCAGGTTCAGGTTCCATGTATCGAGCGTAATGGTATTGCAGCTGTAAAAGCAATCAACTCAACTCGTATGGCACTGCGTCGTTCTTCTGCTCCTACTGTTTCTCTAGATAAAGTTATCGAAACAATGCTAGAGACAGGTAAAGACATGAACGCGAAATACCGTGAGACTTCTCAAGGCGGCCTAGCAGTAAAAGTTATCTGTTAATAAGCCTTGCTGAATATCGACGAAACCCGAGCCGCCGCTCGGGTTTTTTATACCTCATTAACTATGAATAATGGGTTGCTACGCCCAGCATAAAAAAACCTAAAACCTTGAATATATCCAATTATTATGGATATCCCCGTAAAAAATCACATCCCTCTCCTAGCTTTATTGATAACGTAGCCAAAAATTAAACTTGGAGCACACCAACACATGATTAGGTTTGAAATTGGAAACCAAATCTGCGTTTGCTTGTCCGAAAACGAAATATCTTTAGAGCTCAATCAATCACTCCACCACTCCATTCCAGTCAACCCAAATGAGTACGCCATTCTGTCAACCATCGCCAAATACGGCAGCTTAAATACGCCAATTAGCCAGCGATTGATAGAAAGCAAAATCACTCAACAATACAAAATGACACTGCCTGAAAATGGCTTTAAAAACGCGGTGGCCGCTCTAAGAAGGAAATTTCGCAAGCTCACGGAAGAACACGTAACCACAAAAAAAAATATTATCGAAAATATTCACCGGACCGGATACTTCATCCCTTTTACTATGCAAAACAACCATCAGAATGGCATCGACCATCAACATAAGATCAATCAGTACACAACAAACAGCCTTGGCAAAGCCCTTCGTATTTGTCTGCGTAATAAAAAGATCTATTCAGATACGCTGTGGGTCGTGTTGATCACAGCGATCATTTTCTTTGCCATCTGTTATTACGCGATAAACAGCATTGTGAAACATAATTATCTGGATAACGCCTTCGAAATTGCAGAAAACCTTTCCCAAAAGAGCTGCTTTGCTGATGAAAGAGAATTGAAGTCGCTCTTTGATAATGTAAAGCTGGTGGAATCGAGCATGATGCTGGACCGTTTCAATATCCGGTGTTTAGTCACCCCCGAAACCGTTGTCCCTGTCAGCAAAAAAGCATTTGAAGAGTGGAGTAATAATAGCAATTATACGACCCAATCATTTGACTTGAATAACGCGACCGTTTTGGTTCGTGTCAAAAACATTAACTTATCCGACAACGTTGAAAATCATATTTCGCGTTTTTTTCTTTCCGGCATGAAGCTATCAACCAATACAGGGACCTCTTTAGAAATTGGTAACACCAATGAACGCTTTTTCAACTATCACGTGAAGAACAGCGGCTATAAAGAGGTGTATTACATCTCTGGCCCGTTTCAAAGCATCATTTTATTAAGCTTGCTGTTTCTCATAATACTGCGTCATCGCTCCCTACAAGCCTTTATGGCTTATTTGTGTGCAATTCGACAATTTAAAATCAAACTGGAGCCGATTTATGACACTTCAGCGCAAAAGATTGTGCATTACGAAGCGCTCTCGCGGTTTAAGGTAAAAAATACGCAACGGTTTATTGAAACACTGATCCGCAATGGACTGCTTCTTACTCATACCTTACTGGTGATAGAGTCCATCTATACTAAGCACAAAGCGCTGCCTATTCCTATCAGCATCAATATTTGTCCTTCTTTGCTGCGAGGACGCAACTTTTCAATCCTACACAGAGAACTATCTAACCGAGATTGTCGTTTGCTGACGATTGAAATCACGGAAAATGCATCGATGTACTATACCTCCGAGATTTATGGCAATGTCGCGAAACTAAAAGCACTGGATTGTAAAATCAGTATCGATGATTTTGGCACCGGCAACAACAACGTGTCGCTCATCAGTAAAATCAATCCAGATTATTTGAAAATAGATCGGGAGTTTGTGATTGGTTTAAAGTCGGACGATAAGAAAGTGGAAACGTTGCGTCAGTTAATCGCCATGGGAAATACGTATCGGTGTACCGTCATTGTTGAAGGCGTAGAAACCGCCGATAGCGCTCACTTACTCACAACATTAGGTGCCTATATTCACCAAGGTTATTATTATCCTCTGCATTTCTAGCTTTTCTTAACCTCGTGAGTTACTTAAACTAGAGGGAATACTCTATTAAAATTCGTGGCGGCATGAGGATATGCCGCCAATTTGTGGTTGAACGATGATTGCTATTAAACCCACCAAACTGAAAGATTTTTCGAGTTTGATGCAATTGGATGTGCAGGAAGAGCAGAAAGGATTTTCTACGCCGTTTGAAGTGGCTTATCAAAAACGCAATAAGTCTGAAGCGTTCTTTACGATTTATTCTGACGATCTATTAGTTGGCTATCTTGTTATCGATAAAGGCTTCTCCCAACATGCGCCCTTTGCCAAAAGGCACGAACTGGGGCTCAAGTACTTGATGGTTGATCAACGTTTCCAACGCCAAGGGGTTGGGAGTGAAGCGTTACGCAAACTGTTCGTTTACGCGTATACCATTGACCCTGAAAGCAACTCTCTTTGCGTCACTGTGCCACAGAGTCAGCAATACGCTATCAGTTTTCTTGATGCGTGTGGATTCATCAATACAGAGAAAACAACGTTTGGTGAGAACGAAAAAGAGTGGATTTTACGTCATCCACTGAGCTAGCAAGAAAAGTATAAAAAATTAGGGAATATCCAGATACAACAAAGGCAAGCTCATGGCTTGCCTTTGTCTTCAATGCTCAATAAAAAGTGACTTATTCACCTTTGTAAATACAACCGGCTGTGCACGTCTCTTTGATTTCAACTTTACTTAGCAACGGTAAACTTGGCTTAAGCTGTTGCCAAATCCATTTTGCTAGCACTTCGCTCGTCGGATTCTCCAAACCTTCAATGTCGTTCAGGTAATAATGGTCTAAACGATTGTAAATTGGTTTGAATGCCGCTTTGATTTCAGCGAAATCCACTACCCAACCAGTATGCGGGTCTACCTCACCTTCTACATAAAGACGAACTAAGAAAGAGTGTCCATGCAAACGACCACACTTATGGCCTTCAGGTACATGTGGCAAGTGATGTGCCGCTTCGAACATAAACTCTTTGTATATTTCTGACAAATGGGATGACAACTTTATAAACCTCTGTTTTATATAGATTTTTACAGCATTCAAATAGTGCGAACATGAACTCATATACACGCCTATATACACACTGTATTTTTTCGTGCTCCCCGATATACACACAAATCGGCGTGATTTAAGAAAAGGATCGGGCAAACACGAAACGATAATGTGGTCATTATCGTCGGCTAAGAGGCAATGCGCAAGTGAGTTAAACTGATATACACAACATCCGGCCAGCAGCTATATACACACCAAAAAGCACAAAAAAAGGGAGCACTTTCGCGTTCCCCTTTAATCAATAAATTAGAATCATATCTATCAGAGATAGTGGCCGGATTGCCACACAAAGCATATCTGTTACGACTCTTCTTTATTGCTATTGTTGATAAACTTGGCTGCTTCAAGCAGCTTGGCCGCCTTCATTACTGTTCGCTGAATAAACTCCTTCGCAGCTTCATCCAAAGCTTCACATTCCATAAGCGTAGCGACCACTCTAAGGTCATTTGACGTATATTTCATTTTTTTCTCCTTAAAAGCCGAGTGGTTTACTGTCAAATAATTTACCAAAGAATTAGCAAGTTCTAAATAATGAAAAACAAAAATAGATTGGCTACCGATATAAGTGAAATTACTTAACGAAATATGCATCTAATTTCGCGAATTTCATAACAAATCGGAAACGCGCATAAGCTACCAAACCACTGTTCATATATCCAGTTCTTTATAGCTATTTAGAGGTATTTTTTTATACATATTTGATAAAAAGCAAAAAGCCGCAATTTAGCGGCTTTTTATGGCATTTAGATGTTTCTTAGCGCTCTGGAACGGCATATTCTTCGAATTTCGGCTATTGCTGCGCTGGTGGAATCACCCTTAATTTTCTCGTAGATACAGTCATCGGTTTGGGCTGCAATTTTGGCTTGAGCCTCTTCTATCTGACGCTCAATTTTGTCGCGATCAAGGTTAGTAACCAAATCACCATGAACACCCAACTCAACCTCATAGAACTTGCAAACCTTATACTTTTCGATTTGCTCTTTTAGCTCCACCTCACGCATTGCACTATTAAAGTCAAGTTCCGACTTACCAAAGCCATGCATTTCAGCAACTTTGGCTCTGCCATATTCAAGCGCTTCTTCATCCGACAAACCATTATCAACACCTTGCGCAACATTGATTTTAAAGTCACGCGAGTACAGTTTGCTCTCCATCAAACGTGCATAATGATAATCATACGGGTTTCGTTGTTCCGTTACCGTCGGGCAACGTGGTAGTTGCGCTGCGGTGGCGCACGACGCGCCACCAGCTAAACCCAAAATCATTGCTGTTAAAATGCTTTTACTAGCGATCATTTTAGATCTCTCCATACTTCTTTTCTAAGCACTCCATTAATGCTACCAACTCTGTTGCTCTTGCAGCAACTTCATATATTTTTGATTATAGTGCGCACCATTCTGTGATTTACTCGCCATTTTGAAATGTTGCTTCACCGAACGGCTTAAAACTTCGTTGGTGATCGGGTTTTGTCGGCCCCATTCCGAGCGGTTGAACTCACGGATATTGTTAAGCACGCTTTTACGTCCATCATTGTCCTTAGTGCGTACCGCCAGCCAGTAAGCATTCATTAAGCTTTGACGACGGCGAGTAACTTGACGTTCGTAGCCTTTCAATGCGCTGTTTGAGTCGTACTGCTGAACAAGTCGAGCCGGAGTAAAACCAAGCGCTTGTTGAGCATGTTCAAACAATGTCACATCATCAATGATAATTTCACCATTTCGGTTTGTGACAGTGCCACCTTCTGAAGCGTATCGCGCAGTTCTAAACACGTCCTTAATCCATTTTGGAGTCATGTATTCTACGCCGCGCAAATACTGGCCTTCTGTCATGTAGTCCAAACCACGCGCCCAAGATACAGCAATACCAAATGATGCACCTGCCGCCTGTTGAAGAATGTTTTCAGCAACACCAACGCTATCTTGTGCGTCTGATTCTTGTACCCAAAGGCGAAGCAAATCAATGTTGATTCGGCTTGAAACGCTAGGCATTGAACCGTAGTACAAGCCTTTCGCAATATCTTCACCGAACGTCTTAGCAAGTAGCGATTTTAGCTCTGTCTCTGCATCCCAAGGCTCATTGTCATCACCTGCCACTGCATAGGCCATATTAGCAATTGCCGCGATTGTAGCGACTGGTAGAGCGTTTAGACCGCCAATGGCAAACGTAACTGCAAATGTGCCAAGCAACTGCTTACGCGCTTCCTTTCTCACCTCTGGCGTTTCGCCCTTAATTGAATCAAAGAAACGGCTAAACAAGTAGTAAGTCATGTTTTGGCTGTACTGCTTGAACTGCAATGCTACCGCCGCAACGTCACCTTGCATGAATCGAGCGCGGTTACGGCTCGAATAGTCAAAGTGACTATCCCAAGTCGCTTTAGTTGCGTAATCAAGTGACTCTTGTTTGCTTAGTCCGTTCTTCTTCGCCATACGGTAAGCAGTGATAAAACAAACCTCACGGTTCATTACTTCGGCCCAATGGAAAGGCGCACCGATTAGTTGCTGTGCTTTCGCCCATTTACCCGTATAGTTTGACGACTCTTGCTCTGCCATACCTGTTAAGTCGGCCATTTGAGTTACGTCGATAGCACCAATTTTGATCGCGTGGCGTAACGCCTCTCTCTCTTCTTGGTTAAGTACGTCTCCCAAAATGCCGTTGGTCATGTCCATATCACCACGCAAGCCAGCTTTTGATTTTTTAGCAACGAACGTCTTAGCAAATAGGCCCGATAGACTTGCCATTTCCGACGCTGTTTCCTTAAAACCAAAACGTGAGCCAATGTAAGGCAAAGCAATCTGCCAGTTTTGGGATAAGTTGATCATCGCTGACGCTGGTGAAATACCGATTTGCCAGAAGAACCCAAAACCAGTTAGCGCTTGCGCCCATTGTGCGCGTTGTGGGTTCATCATCCATTCGTGACGCTTAACCATTTCGTTATACAAGCGTGACGCCGAAACGTTATTGCTCTTATCCGTAGCAATCTTCAATTCTTCCATTAGATCGGTAAAGCGCTTCTCTGTTTCTAGTCGCGCTTGTTGGTTCGCTTGGCGAACACCCTGATCTGCTAGCACACGAGCCGCATCTTCTGAATAACCAGCCACACCTTTACGGTGAATGAATGATTTACGAATTGAACGATCAGGCATGGTTTGCAAATACATTTGGTAGATTTCATCAGTTAACTGATCTTTCACCTTGTCGTTAGTTTGCGCACCTGAGATCGCCTTAATAATATCGCTCACGAATGACGCGCTAGCACCATTTAGGCCGCGACTCTCTTGGATTTTTAGACCAAAGCGCACTTGTCCAACTTCTAAGTTCGCATTCTTATCATCCTGAACCTTGTAGCCAGCCGCCTGAAGCTTTTTAACGTCTTTCATCATGGCGTTTTCAGTCTCATACATTTGGAATACACGCTCACCGCTTGGGTCAACGGCATCGATCCAGTAGTTACCAAAACGCGCCAACGGAACATAGAAACCAAGGCGTGATTTTTCCATCATGTAACGATGGTAAGTGTTCTCACCTGCTCGTTTGTTACCAGCCATGGCAAGATCAGTAATGCGCTCTTCTAGCGCCTTATCCATTTCCTCGCGTTGACTAATGTAGTGATCGCGCACATCGGTAAAGACTTTTTGAGCATCTGGCGAAAGCTGTAGGAACTTCTCGCGTAATGCCTTGTGTTTAAGTCTTAGTTTCGGCTCGTTCTTAATCTCACGCTCTAGCGCTTGGCGTTCTTGCCAAATTTCAGAACCGCGCTTAGTTTGCGAACCGCCGTACTCTTGGTAAAGCTTCGCTAGTGTTTTGAGTAGCGCTTTCTTCTCATCAGTTTGGTCAACATACTCTTTTGACGGGTCAACATCGGCCAACGTCGCATCGTGCAACAAACTAAAGGTAGCTTCGGCGTCTTGTGGCTTATCCTTACGGAACTTATTCAAGGCATCAGCTTGTTTGTGAACTTTCTCAATCAAGTCTGTTTTGCGTGTAGTAAACAAATCTTTGTTGTTTACATACGACTCAAGAATGTTGCCAACCTCACGGCTTACTCGTTTTCTACCTACTTCAGCCATTTGGCGTAGGTTTAACAACGCCCAACCACCATTTTTAAGCGCATCAAACTGCTTGCTAATAAATGGAACGTTGATCTTGCCAAGCATTTGCTTGTAGAAACTCTCATTCTTCGCTGCCAACGCATCAGCAATGCTCACAATTGGATCGCCTTGCTGCGCCAAATCCTCATCCATGCTTGAGATTGTTTGGCTAAAGCGCACAACGTTAGAAAGCGTGGTCATTCCGTTAGGTTTTCGAAGGTCGCTATCCACGTTGTTGATCATGTTGCGCACTTCGGAAAGCGTGATTTTCTCTGCACTCAAAATGCCAGAACGACGCAATGCACCAAGCACCCAAGACAACACTTTGTCTAAGATTCGTTGAGAAACGCTAGACTCTGTTTCTGCAATCTTAGCGATCACCTCTTCCGCTTTTACGTCTTCCGGTGCGGTTCGATATGATTTATCAACCTCGGCAAAGATGCCTTTCAAAGAGTTAACGTTTCGTAGGCTGTTGACCTTCTTGGTTAACTGCGCTTGTTGAGCAACGTCTAGGTTTGCGTATAGGCCATTGTGAGCAATAAACTCATGGCGCAAAGTGCGGCGAACGTCAGCAACGTTTTCCAAGTTTTCTGCCACCAGCACAACACGGTTATCACCGGACAACCATACGCCTTTAACAATCGCATTGGATTCAGTTTCAACCAGTTCATGCAGATCGGCCATAGTTGGCACAACTATTACATTCGCACCTTTCAAACCGTCGTATTGGTTAATCCAATCTTGAGCGGCTTGAGTAACCTTTTCAGGCGATAGGCTGGTGGAAGGCTTTTTGTTGACTTCGCTGGCCTTGCTGAAACGAATATCGTCGTACTGATCGTTCGCTGGTTTTTCAATGACAATAATCTTTGTTGCTACGTTCGTAGGGTTCAAGCTGTTCTTGAATGCGCCAGCGTCTAGGTTGATCTCTTCTGCACCAACTTCATCTAGGTAACGACGGAAGTTTTTATTTGTTGTGTTGCCACGATTACCAGCCATTGAGCTAGTGATAGCAACCAACTTACCGCCATCTTTTAGCATCGTTAGCGCATGGTTGATGTGGTGAATATCTGCATCGTTACTAAATGGAGGATTCATAACAATGCGGTCATAGATTTCACCAGCGTTATATTCCAAGAAATCACCAGCAACAACGTTGTGCCCCTTCTCTTCAAGTAATTCGCTTAAAGTGAAAGCAAGTTCACCAACATCAAGATCTACGCCATTTAGAGCTGCAATTTGATCGGCAATGTGACCCATACCAGCACTTGGCTCTAGCACTTTCATACCTGGTTTAATATCGGCTAAATCAATGAGCTTTTTCACTTCTGCTTCAGGAGTTGGGAAGAAGTCATTAAACGCATTACGGTTACCGCGTACAGTTTCCTCAATCTTCTCTGTGAGTTTTTGTAAGCGTGTTTTTTCTTTCTGCGTTGACATTTTTCCGTTGTTCGCTTGCTCATATTCACGCAAGGCTTGGCGCAACGTGATATCGCCTTTAATACCCATGCGAATTAAGCGATCTTGCGACTTGAATAACTCGTTGATGTGCTCGACACGGTAAACAGTGTTTGATTTGCTACGCGCTAGCTGGCGCAATTTAGGAATAACTTTATCCCAACGCGCACCATTCAAGTTAACGCTCTCGTGCTCCTTCAAGCCTTTAATGTTTGCTCGAATAGATTTAGCCGTCATCTTGTAACCGTCTAGGTTTTCGATTTCTCGCGCAATGTATTCAAGTGACGCTGGCGTACTCTTCGGCGCTGGAAAACGAACGTAACGAGCAACCTGATTAAACTTAGTTTCTGGTTTTAAATGCCAGTTGCCTTTCTGATCTCGATACGCTAGTTTTTCTCGAACATCTTCAGGCATATCCCATTTAACACGGTTCATAACGCTTGTTAGTTCTTCAAGCTGGCTGATATCAGTCAAGTTGCCTAGCAGTAGGAACTCGCCAGATTCAACGCCATCGGCAATCTTACGCAAGATATTAGCTTGCGCCTCTTGCTTATCTGCTCGTGCCGCTGCGCTTGCTGCCATGGCTGCGCGACGAGAAGTATTAGTCAAACGCTGTGCGTTGTTTGACTCATCAGCTTTCGCCTGTAGTGATGCCGCTTTTTCGCGTAGAGCTTCAACTTGCTTCTCTTTTTTCGACTTCGTTTTCTCTTGATCGCGTTGTTTAACTCGTTCGCTTTGATCAACGTTCAAGCCGCCCATTACAGATAGGAAATCATCACGCGCTTGTTCAGATTTAAAGTCAAAACGAGCTGGCAAGTTTTTAGGTTTGTAAGCTCGTGCGTACCAACCGCCTAGCTGTTTCGCCTTGGCTCTCATATCGTTGAAAGTATCGCTATCAACTTCGCTAAACGCAGCGCCATAGCGTTGTTCACCTTTAGCTTCGTTGAGAACATCGACCTTGCTCAACTCGATAGTCCCGTCAGTTTCAACGGCCTTAACTTCAGCTTTTCGCTCTAGTTCGCGCTTTTCTTGCTCTGCTAGTTTGCTTAACTGATTTTCAGTGTATAGACGGTCAAACTCGGCTAGCTGCTGGTCATTGAAAGCATCAATAGTGCCGCCGTTAGCTTGTGCGTAGGCTTGGAAATCATCAAGTGTTTGAGGATTATCAAGAGCCTTTTTCTTGCGCTCGGCTTCCTGCTCACGCTCGATTGCTTGTTGTTTTCGTTTCTCAGCAAGCTTGTTGTAGTCAGCATCACTCATTTCAGAAAGAATGTTGCGCATAGCTGAAGGTGATTTAACTACAAACATTCCACCATCAGACTGAATAGCAGCAAACTGGTTGCCGATATCTTTAACCGCTCGCTTAACTAGATCGTCTTTACGCAAGCTTGTATCAATCCATTGGCCCATTTGAGCAAAGAAATTGCCGATAGCTGGCTTCGTGAATTGGCTAAATTCTTCCTCTAAAGCCGGAACATCATCAATGTAGTTATCGATCAGCTCAATTGCCTCTTCCTTGGTGTACTCGCCACTTTGAAGCGCGTTGATAGCTTTTAGATATTCACGCGCTCCACTTGGGCGAGAACGGCCTTTTTTAGCTTTAGACGCATCAGTTTCGTTGCTGGTGGCCTTGCTAGATTTTAGTTTGCTTCCTTTTGGTGGCGTTGGCTCTGGCTTCTCGTCACTCAGATAGCTTTTTGCTAAGTCGATTGCTTTTTGGCGATCTGATTGATATTGGCTAGTGATCCAATTGCTGAATGAATACAAGTCGTGCGTATCCGCGCCAGCTTCTTCCATTGCTTTAGATACTGCTTTCCAAGCTGGTTCTAACTCGTAGCTCTTGACGCGATAAGTTGGGTTTTCTGCGTACTTATCTGATACAGCTTGAAGAGTATCAATGAGCGAAGGCTCTTGCTTATCTGCTTTTGTATTGGTTTTGCGCTCTTCTAATTTGGCAATATCACCTTCTAGTCTATTGATTAGTAGGCGCATGGCTTCGCCGTTCTCACCATTAGCAATACGAGCTTTGTAGTGAGCGATCTCAGCTTGTTTGTAGTTGATTAGCGCATCCAGCTCTTCAACGGTTGGATTAGACAAATCTTTAAATGGAGGAACCTTGGCCGGAATCTCTGGAATTTCCACATCGGAATCCGCATCTTCACCAAAATCTAGGTTCAAATCTTCCCAAGAGTTGGCGTCTAGGTGGCCTTGGTTTTCGTTGATAAACTTATCCCAAACCGCTTCGTTACCGCCTTTCGCTCGGTACTCTTTCCAGACTTCACCAAGCTCGTTGTAAGCATCTTGTTCGGCTTTTTCTGCTGTTCTTAGTCGGCTTTGTGCTGCTTTAACTCGTGGATGTGCCATATCAACACCACTACGATCCGTAGAATGTTGCATTTCAACTTCATCTAAGTTCTCTTGAGCTGCTTCAACTTTCTTTTGAGCTGTCGAGATTTTAGAGAGTTTGCCCTTAGCTTTACGGCTGATTGTGGCCGGAATCGCTTTTAATTGTGTAGGTTTGTTCTCAGCTTTTTTCGCCGTAGAGTCGCGCTCTGACTTCACTCGTTCAGATAAGTGGCGATCAGCATAATCACGCAGATACTTATCAAACTCTTTATGCTGTGAAGAAGTTAGATCGGCACCCTTTTTAATTCCGTTTTCGTCTCGGAACTCCGCAATACGATGAGTGATCCAAGACATATAGCCAGCATTGCTATTGATAGCTTCAAGCTCTTCCGCTTCCAAAGTATCTAAGTACGCTTGATAACGTGGGTTATCTGCCTTACCTGTTTTTGCTTTAGCAAAGCGTTCTTTTGCAATTGTCTGATTTACGTCTTTAGCTTTCTCTGGAGTGGTAATGCCTCGACGCTCAGACTCAAGCTCTGAACGTAACCATTTAAGATCCTCAGTAGTGCCTTTGCCGTCTTTGATTTTGTTTAGACGACCTAAACGAGCGGTAGCGCGTTGGCGAGAAAGGTCACTGTCACTTGCTTGGTATGCCTTCTTAGCGTCGGAAATCTCGCGATCCAAACCTTCCAGCTCTTCATCACTAAGTAGTGCGTCATATTTTGATAAGCGAGTTTTCAGAACGTCACCAAAGCGGAGCAAATCACCTAGCTTGCCAGTAAAGTAAATCTTGCCTGCTGAATTGATATATTCCGCAGCATCTTGCAAAACATTCATTTGTTCAGGCGTAGGCATTTGACCGCGATCAAGGCGTTGCTCAACACTAGGCCAAATATCAACGGCTTTCGCTGTCTTTTCGCGTTCTTCGACTAAAAGTGATTGGTCAACAACACCTTTGCTTTGGGCTTTTTCTGCTTCGCTCTGAAGGTAAGATTCATTGCTTTTTACAATAAGGCTTACATATTTATCCGCTGCTTGATTAGCTTTTCCAATAGCATCCATCAAGCGCATATCGCTACCTTTGCCATAGTCAAAAGTAGTAACCGGTTCCTCTTGTTCCGCTAGTCGGATTTGTACCTGTTTAAGCTCTTTATCTTGAGTGATGTAAACCGATCTCTCGCCAATAGTTGCGTTCCACTTTTCGACTTTAGGCGTCAACGTTGTGGTATTACCGCTGCGCTTAACGTCCACTCCATCAATACCTTGACCTATTTTAAGGGTAGGTTTCTTGGCTTTTTTGCTATCAGCTTGAGCGTTTACTTCTTTGTTCAACCAGTTCAGATCATCTTTTGTACCCTTGCCTTCCAAGATGTTCTTGATGCGTTGTTCACGGTTAACTTTCTGACGGCCTTTGATTGCGATTTCAGCTTGAGCTTTACCAAGTTGACGGCCAAGCTCTGAACGTTTTGCAGCTTCACCAGATTGGTAAACATACTCGTCGCCAGTCTGTGGCAACTCTTCACTGTATGACTCAACCTCTTGAGACTCGCGCTTATCAAATTTCTTTTGAATACGAGCATTGCGATTAGGTTGGCGCTGTTCGACCTCTTGGATTAATGTGGAAATAGGCTCTTGAGCAACTATATAAGGCGCACGATAACGCTCCTGCTCTGTTTCTATAGGATTTAGGTCATATTCATTCGCTAGCTTGGTGAATCGCTCATCACGATTAACGTCTTTAGGATTAACGTCAGACCATCGATCAAACTCAACTTGTGGCGCGTCATAAACTCGTTGATTCTCGATACCCGTTGCTAACGGAGTAACGTCACGCTCACCGTTTGGTTGATGTCCACCAGCAAACGAGTTGGTTTGAGCTTGTTGTCTCATACCTTGAAGAACACGCGCCTGATTACGTTGAAACTCTGGCGTTTCCTCAACGTTTGGTTGATAGCCATTGGTTCGAATGCCGCGATTCTCAAGTTGCTGTTGAGCATTGCGCTCTTGAGCTTGCTGATCACGCAGAAAACTCTCTTCATCAGTTGGGCGTAACTGATCGACTTGTTTTAGCTCTTCGGAGTTAATGACACGCTGCAAAGCGCTGATCGCTTGCTCTTGGCTCATGCTTCCGTCACGACGCGCTTTTGCAATCTGAAGCACTGCTGCTGGCGAGATTTCCATGGCGCGTTGCAAGCCTTGTTTAAAGTTTTCGTCTTGCGCTGCAATTTCATCGACAAAACCAAGCTCACCACGTTGAATTGATTGGCTCAATTCAAACTTATCTCGTTGAGCATCTTGAGAATGGTATAGCTCTGAATCTGCCATTACTTCGCCAGTTTCAGGATCAAACATTTCTGCTTGAGCAAGTTCATTATCAACTGGTGATTTTTGTTTCTGTCCAATAGCACTCAAGAACTCATTGTAAATTGAATTCATTGAACGCTGCGCCGCTTGACGTTCTTCAATGGATAGATCTGTATTAAGAGTTGCCAAGTAACGGCTCATGTCTTGACGCAATTGCTTCGCGTAATCATTGCCTCGGTCTTGTTTTTCCCAAGTTTTGATTGCGCTGACAGCTTGCTGGCCGTCACGGATTAGATCGGCATGATTGTCTGAAGAGAACAGATTAACAGGCGCTTGCTCTTGCTGTTTTGCAGCTTCAGAAATTGGTTGTTGTGGTTGCGCTTGCTGTGGCTGTACTGGTTCCGGCTGTTGTGGCTCAACACTTTGTTGTGCTTCCGCTTGATCTTCCGTTGCGTGACGCTCTGCTGCTGGTGGCACTTTACCCATTGCAGCACCTAACGCTTGATGTGCTAAAGCCGTAGATTCGTTAGCATCAAAGCCCATAGAAAGAGCGCGGTTCTCAATCTTCGGTCTTAGAAGAGCCTCAATCTCTTGATCTGTTTTACCAACCGAGCGCAATTGCGAAATCACTTCTGGATTGATCGCTTGTTCAATCTTGGTTTCAAAGTTACGACGACGGTAACGACCAGCCACACCACTAGGCGCACCAAAACCACCACCGATCAAACCACCGACTAAACCAGACTCAAGCGCAGCCGCGCCAACGCCTTCGGAGTTGTCGCCTTCAACGTCCATCTTTTCGTTGGTATGAACGTTAGAGCGGTATTGTTCAACGCCACCTTGTACGGCCTCGGTGCCACCTTCAGCAAGTACACCTTTACCAATAGCACCTTTGATTGTTTTGCCTAAACTACCTTTTAGCAGTTTAACCATTGCCTGATCACCTACCGTTTCACCGATCAGGTTGACCATGCCTAGAGTAAGGTCGGTTTTAATCGAATCTCCAACCTCTTGGGCCAATCGAGTACGAGCGTTGTTTAGCGCCTCTTCATCAGAGATATTCTTATCCGCTTCTTCGGCCACATAACGCTTGAACTGTGGAGAATCCATTAATTCGTGATAAGGAATGTTCTCGATTTCTCGTTGAACATTTAAGGCTTGACCACCGTTACCAGCCGCCAAGTTTAGAAGTGCGTTAGTACCGACATTGGCACCTTGGGACACCGCAGCGCTTCGACCTGCCATTGACGCTGCTTTACCTGCTGCACCTGCTGGCAACATGGTTACAGCCATACCACCAAGCACATTAGATGCTGTGCCTAACCATGTACGCCAATCTTTAGCACCTTCGCCAAAGCTCATATCATCATTGATGATATCTTTCGCCATGGCTTCGCGCATTTCAGGCGATAAGGTTTCGTATTGCTCATTAGCCCAATTCTCTAATGAGCTTGCTGCCTTTTCTGCACCAACGAAATTCGCAGCACCAGCCAAAGTTTGCAAAGCGCCTTGTTGAGCCATATCAACAACGTCACCAAACGTTGATGTGTTTTGATTGCGTTCCCTTTCCTCAACTAGACGCATCGCCTCTCTGAAATCCATCGGTATCCCCTCTTATTCTGCATAGGAAATAGACAGGGGAAGTATAACCCCAACCGCACCGGTTGGGGATTTTTGTTTACGTTCGATGAATTAACGATTAGCCAAACCTAATGCCATGTAGCGTGCGGCTGGTGGCGCATTTTTACGCTGCTCTTCTACTCGTTGAGCCTGAGTTTTTAAGTTATCTCTGGCGTTACTTGTTAGCTTATCGGCTGCGCTATAAAAGCCACTATAGTTAAGCCAATCCATTGCCTGTTGTTGCTCTTCAGGACTCAAGTTCGCTGCCTTAATTGCTGCAAGCTTTTCTTGATAAGTTCCATCAGAGTTTAGGATTTCCTCTCGTAAAGCCTCTAACTCACCTTGATTTGACGGTTCACCTTCTGTCTGTCCGGCGGCCTTCTTCTCGCCATTGGTGAACTCTTGAGACTCGCTTATCAGCGTTTCATTAGATGGCTTTTTCTTGATGATATCTTTACTTTTAATCATCTCTTGAATAGCCTTATTTACCTGATCAGGCGTCGCGGCTGGTTTTTCCATTAGATAAGACTGAAGTTGCGCTTTGCTGCCCGCTTGGAACTCATAATCAGGATATGACTCAACAAACGCTTGCGCTCGTTTTCTTGCCATACTTTGCGCTTGTTCCTTGGTTAAGTATTGAGGATCATAACCTGTTAGTGGCAAATACATCATCGTATGACGCTCTAGTGCCTTCTCCCTTTCTCGATTCAAGCGATCAATTTCAGCCTGATAATCTTGTTCCTTATCGAACATATTGCGGTCAAGTTTGACAATCTGTTCGTCATACTTACTATTAATTCCGTTTTGTTCAGATAGCTGTTGCTTCGCCAATTGAGCCATTGAAGAAGATGAACCACTAGAGCCAGATCGACTAGAACGGCCTGAGCGACCACCATATACAACATTGCCATTTTCATCGAAGTTCAGAGATCGACCTGTTTGAAGTTGACGCCAGTTGTTCAACTCTTCACGGTTCAAATGCTGACGAGTATCAATCATGGTTTTCATTCGGTTACTAAACTCCGACAATGGCACAACTAAGATATTGTCATCTGGCTTGCTTGTTCGGTTTTGAGTAACCGGAACTGTGACAGTTTTGCCATTATCAAGAGTTAGATCTTGCTCAATAACTGCGCCACCGCCTTGAGTGATTCGAACTGCCGAAACTTTTCTCTCAACTATTTGATGTTGCTTACCATCCTTATCCGTGTAGATCGTAGGTAAACCTTTTGCCTTGGTGATTTCAGGCATCAATGTTTCCACTGCATTGATCAACATTGGGTCATTTTCTGCTGGCATTTCACCTTGTGCCATTTTGTTGAACAAAGTCGCCGCCTCACCTAAAGCCTTGCCAGCATCACTACCAAGAATGTTGTTCACATCAAATTGAGGGTTTTTAGCTACATAATCTGCAAACTCCGGCGTCTCCATTAAGGAAAAATCGCCGCTGGCAATCGCCTTATCAATCGCTGGAAGGAAGATTGTTTGAAAACCTTCTTGGCGTTCCATAAGTGTTTTCTTATGGTTATATTCTTCCTGTTGCTGCTTAAATGTAAGCTCTGCTTGCGCCCACTGCTTTTCTTGTTGTTTTCGGCTTTTGGCTTGCCAATCTAGATCATCTTTACGCTGTAACTTTTGTTGTTCTCGATCTTCAAGCCCTTGCTGCCAACGAATATCTTCTCGCTGTTGTAAGATTTTCTTTCGTTCTCGGTCTTCGTTGTGCTCCTGTCTCCACAACTCACGATCTTGCTGGCGGTTGTGTAGGTCAATTAATCCTGCACCAACTCGAACGCCTTCATTAAAACTACCAATAACGTTTGCCATGAAAAAAACCTCTAAAAAAACGACGCAGCTAGACCACCAAGAACGGCACCAATTGCACCACCAGCAACAGTACCAACGACAGGTACAACACTACCAATTGTTGCACCTAGAGTTGCACCAGTACCGATACCTGACGCAATACCTTGCTTGTATTGCTGTTTAAGCTGCTCGTTCACTTGTTTGCGCTGTTGCTCTTGGTTAGAAAGATTTCTATAAGTATCAAGCGAACTTCTCGCGTTATTTCGACCAATATCAATTAGACCGTATCCCATATTAGCCACCTACACTCCACCAACTGAGTTAATTAAGTTTCTGCTTCCTGACGAAACACCCGTCATTAATCCGACTTGTAAATCGTTTATGGCTTGGCGAGTGTTGTTATTAGTTGAAGCTAGCGCAAGCGCATTATTCATTTCCAAGTTTCGTTTTTGCTGATCAGTTCGAAGATCACCTAAACCATACTTTCTGGTTGCATTTGCAGCATTGATATTTGCTTGTTCTAAGTTCTTCGTGGCATTTGCGTTATTTCTATCTAACTGCTTATTTAACAAATTATCGGTCATAGCAAGATCGATAAGTTGATTCTCATATTGTTGGAAGCGCTTTAGATAATCTTCGTACTGCTTTCTCGTAAGATTCGCGTATATGTATTCAGGATTACCATAAGCGTTAACCATCATGTTTGAAAGATTATCGCTTTTAACACTGGCGGTTGGAGAGGTTGTGGCTGGCGCGGCTGAACGGCCAGTATTTGGATTGTAATAACCTAATTCACCCTCTTGAGGCATGATTATTTTCTCCTAACGTTTAACTTAAACCGTATGAACTAGCGCCGCCCATTGGCGCAAAGCCATCGTCTGATTTCATACTTTTGTAAGTATCTGGTTTGAAGTAATTACTTAATCCCTGTCCAGCGCTTGATAGCATCTCTTTGCCTGTATCGGTGCCAGTAAGTAAAGAGGCACCAGCGCCAGCAACCGCCGCCGGAATAGATACGGCGTTAGCTTCATCAATTGCAGCTTGGTTGGCCTTGCGCGCTGACGCCGCCGCAATATCGTTAAGCCCTGCCGTAGCTTGAGTCGCCTGACCTCGCCCCATTGCAACTACGTTTTGAAGATTGCCAGTAAAACGCTCGGTTACGTTGTGTTGGCCTTGCGCAGTAGTTTGTACCTCGTTGGCATTGGAGCCTGAGATTATGTCGTTTGAAGCGCTAGACGCCTTACCTGAACTTGGATTAAAGCCAGATGCCGACAATTGTTTTTGAGTCTGATTTACAGCCGAACTCGTTGCACTATTCGACGTTGTATTGGCCGCTCCTGCTATTATCTCGTAGTTTGCCTCGTCCCCCATTTTTTCGGTGATACGCATATATTCGTTTTCAATTGGAACAAACACCTCTTGATATCTATTCCACTCTTTAGCCGCCACCTCTGCTGCTGCAATCTGATCGGCAGTTGGTTTTGCTTTTTCTGGCCCTTTACCCATTGTTTACCAGCCTTTTCTCAAACCTGATTAAACCTTGCTCATTGTACCCTACTTTTTTAAATCCGTGAGCGCGCCAAAGCCTGTACACACCTGCTCTTCGAGCCAATGAAACAATCTTTTCTGCTCCCACATCTTTAGCAAGTTGATAGTACGCATTGATGTAATCTGATATGCCATGTCCGTTATCAGACCATCCAAAAACCACATACATAACTATCTCGTTATCTTCGTGCGTCACCTCCAAAACTGCGCCACAACGCTCACCAACAAACAAGTGTGCATCACCACTATCCAACTTACTGATCACCTCTTTCGGCAAATCCGGCAAATCATCACGACCAGCCACGTAAACAAGCTTTCTCACAAGCATGTAGATATAATTGTTGTGATCAACTTTAGCGAACCGCACTTTTTACCCCTGAACGATCTAGAGCACCTTAACAAAATGGCGCAATTCCAAAAGCACTAAACCTAAGCTTTGTAGGTGAGCACTAATCCAGATGAGTTCCACACATGCCAAGAATTGTTTTCATGGTTTCTTGCGCGCAAACTAACCTTATAAGCCTTACCAGCCGGAAGACTATGCCGCCAGATCGGTGAGTTTTGAGCGCTCATACCACCAACATCTTGACTATGAACAACCTCATCATTAATTAAAAAATCAAACCATGCACCGAACGTAGTCACATACACACTCCCCCAAACAACCTCACGATCCCAAGTAGCCATTGGAATATTTACTGAGTAGAGCGTCTGAATTAGTCCTGTAGTACTTTCTGTCTTCATAACCGTGTACGGATAAGGTTTTATTACATCACCAACGATCTGATTAACATTGAGACGACCTTGAATATCGCAAGAATCAGTAATCGTAACGTTCCTTAGCACACCAGAAGTCGCGGTAATTTTCCCCGAAACATCAGCATCAACCATTTTTGCCACACCAGCCGCGCTCACATAGAACTTGCTGTTCGGGTCATTAATCGTTGACGCTCGTAACGTTACGTTTGCGATCACTGTATTTGCTTGCACGCTTGTTGCCACTACATCGCCAGCAACCAGATCTCTAATGTCTGCAACCTTGATTGATGCAGTGTCGATTGCGAGTACATATTTTGGCGGAGCTGTACCAACTTGACCGCCGTTAACCCAATCCTGATAGGCTGGGTTTTTGATAGTGCCAAAAACCGGAACGATGCTGTTGCTACCTGTACCACCAGTATTCTTGTCGTAAGCGACTTTAAACCCTGCGTTCTTAACAACAAATTCTGCGTTTGCTGTGCTCGTATCAGTGGAAGACTTGGCTATAAGAGCAACACTAGCCGTCATTCCACCTATGCTTGTTTTAACGCCCCACAACGCAGAATAGCCATCATCAAGATCGGCCAATGCTTCACTAATCTGTGTGACTGAAGATGAAACGCCGTTAACCGTTGCATTAACTTTTCCAATCTCGGTACTAATCGCCTGATTGGTTTGCGTCTTTGTGTAGTAGTTCTTGGATAGATTCGAGCTAACACCGTCAATTGATGATTGCAGCGTCAAAGCAGATTTAGCAATGGCCTGATCGGTTTGCGCTTCAGTGTAATAGTTGTTGGCTAAGTTACTCTCAACCTCTCCAATTTTTGAAGACAATGAATTGGTTGCAATATTGATCGCCTTTTCAGTATCAACCCACGTTTTATAGTTGGTTGATAGATTGCTCTCAACTCCTTCAATTGACGCTGACAACGACGTATTTAATTGAGAAATTGCTGACGTTAGCTTGGCGTTCGTCGCGTAGTTTTGCTCAATGCTTGAAATCGAATCGCCTAACTGAGTTTCGAGATCTAACTTGGCTGTAGATATAGCCTTATCAAGC
Source organism: Vibrio sp. J2-4 (assembly GCF_021728155.1). Taxonomy (NCBI): domain Bacteria; kingdom Pseudomonadati; phylum Pseudomonadota; class Gammaproteobacteria; order Vibrionales; family Vibrionaceae; genus Vibrio; species Vibrio sp. J2-4. Next base: position 996,752 of record NZ_JAKKCN010000002.1, on the reverse strand, counting down.
TCAACTTGAGTCGCAAACTCTTGGCCTACCTGCGCAAGAATTGACTCCCCATTAGACTGAATTTCTGACTTAACAGACTCTCTTAATGCCGATAACGCGCTATCAACTTCAACCTTCGTTGCGTACTCTCGTTTGATCTGAGCAAGAATTGATGTCTCGTTTTCCTCGATCTGAGAAGTAACCGACTCTCTTAAAATCGCCATTGCCTTATCGGTTTCAACTGCTGTGTAGTAGTTGGTTTCAATCTCGGCCCTTAATGTCCGGTTCTCTTCTCTGCGAAATGCGCTTTCCTTATCAACGGTTACAGCGTTTTGCATAGCTGCTTCCGCTAATAATACGTCGATATTCTCAATAGTTTCTGCGTCTGGAATGGATGAAAAATCAATGCCTTCTAATGCCTCCGGTAAAGGAATTAGTTCGGGATGTTCTTCCATCTCCTTAATGATCAGGTCAAGGTAATATTGAGGGTCAACAACGCTCTTTGCATGAGTACCATTAATTGAGTTAATCGCTGAACGTTCGCCTTTTAGGTTTACGAACTTGATCCAATAGTAATAATCACCCGTAGGCTCAATCGGCAATGACGCAACGCTAGACGGAGTTGTTTGCACCACAATAGCATTTGCAAATACGTTATCTCTTGCTTGATAAATTTCGGTGTAAGCATGGCCTTTATATGGCGCGGTATCCCACGAAAGCAGTGCGATACCAAAGCCAGATTTAACCACTAAGTTTTGTGGTGTAGTTGGCGTCTGAACTTCCTCACCAACAATCGGATCACCACTACCGCCGTCCGAACTTGGGATATTAATTGTGCTCTGTAATTTACCGTTTCTGTAGTCAGCAAAACCGAGCTTTTTCATATCTTCCCAAAGGACGGCTTTTTTGCCGCCCTCGCCACGCATACCGATCAACTGTTCCAAGTTGTCGGCAACTGCATCCATTACAGCGTCACTTCCTTTCTTGTGGGGAATAGATTGGAATTTACCCTTTAGCTTTTTGCCGCCTTGTAATGTACGAACTGCCATTTACCCGTAAACCTCTGCCATACTAGAAGCAATGATCACCTCTTCTAATATTCCAGTGCCATAAACTTCAAATTGCCATGAGTTGCCCCTTGCTGGTGGAATGCGTATAGGTCGATTAGTTAACGTACCTATCTCATAATCTTTGATGACGACTCCATCAACGATAATTTTCATTCCAACCAATGCCGGATCTTCCGCTCGGATATACAGCGTACTAAGTGTTGGATACATGGCGTAATACTCTTTAGAACGCCAAACATACGCTTTAGGTTGGCCCTTGTTCCATTCAGCCAATTTTGTTCCATCTTCGCTTCGAACATAAAGCGTACCTGTCACTAAGTCAGTAAATCCAAGGTTTGAACCTAGAGAATGGAACGTAATGCCACCCGTTTTAGGGTCGAATATGAACGACTTATCAAGCGCCTTTCCGTAAAAAGCCAAATACTTTCCATCGTAGTAGTAAGCTTCAATGGTTTCTGGCTCCAATGCTTCCCACTGCTTAGAGTCAATAATATCTTTGGTAATTAGCTCAACGTCTTGACCAGTGAACGCACAAAGGCCATGAGGAGACGCATAGATAATTAGGTTGTCGATATTTCTCATAGAGCGCTTGGAAACACACGCTTGCATAGACTCAAGCTTTCGCCCACTGATCGCATCACTGGTGATACCTTGGAACACCCAAGGGTAACCTTTCGTGCCAACCAATAGCATATTGCTCACTGATTCCATTGCTACGATTTCGTGCTCTGTTGTGAGCTGATAATCTACAGGCCATGCGTGAAGCAAATACGGCTCACTAAAACAAACAGTTCGGTCATAGCCACCAGCCATAATTCCGTTAGGCATTAGGGTTAAAAACCGTAGCTTTTTGTTAGGCATTTCGTATTTTTCACTTTCCAGCGGGAACCCAAGATCATCGGCTGACTTATCATCCACAAACGTATTTTGTGAAATCGGAATTTCCCCAACCAGATAGAAGTCAGAAACACCACCCTCTGTTGACGTTCTATAGATTCGACGTTTAGTGATATTGCCGGATAAAACACCTTCACTTTGAAATGTCAGCGTAACCGTACTCTCTGGGAACTTAATTTCAGCTTGATTGCTGATCGGAGATTGCGCCCCTTCCTCTTCTTGTTCGCTAACAAGCGTGTAGACATAAAAACGAGTTTCGTCGTCGGTTGCCTCGTCTTCTTCTGGTAGAGGATCAGGAGCATTTACTTTTGCTGTCACGCCATGCTCTGGCGCTGGCACTCCTAATGGATAAGAGTCAACGGGAAGATCACCAACACCATTAAATATCTGGTTATTGGTAACACGAACTCCGATATCACTTGTAAAATAAACACGGTTCCAAGGGTCACCAACAATTGGCGACACAACCACATCAACATCAGTTTTCCACTTGAACCACCAATCTAAAAACTTATAAACCGTTCTATGGCTTTCCGTTAAGCTTTCAGTGGTGTCCTTCAAGCCAAGGTAAGGCTGAAGGTTTCCAACCGGAAACTGACAATCTACCGCTTTTGTAGCATATTCATTTGGTAGGAGTCTCGGCGTCTGTTTTGGCCGTTCTCCAAAGAAAGTAGCGACGTTAATTCTAGGCATTATTTACCTGCTCTCTCTTTGTAATCAGCAACGGCTTTCAAGCCAGCAACATCGGCCTGTAGAGCGCTTATATCTTGGCGAATATCTTTTACATCAGTGCCAATGTTTTGTTGAGTCGTCTCGATACTGTTCAAGCGATAATTCATCACATAGCCAGTCCCAACTATCGAAGCACACAACATCACAACGCCTAGTGGATTGTTGTTTAGTAACTTCTCTAACATCTTTCGCCCCTTTCAATTCGGGGCACTTTCGCACCCCGTCATAAACTGCAATGCTTGACCAATAATAACTCGGAATAAAAACACTTTCTCGATTGAAAACAAAAATCACCAATCGAGAACTTTAGATTTCTAAAAATTCGAATGGAGTTTGCATATCCCCCTCTGTCCAAGTGGCATATTGATTAAATAGCTTTTCCAATCGAATCGCATAAGCATCTTTAATTTGTTGGATTTGATTGTACGTCAGTCTTACAGGTTTATTATTTGCTGCAATCCAGACCGTCTCTTTATCCAGCATATTATTTCGCTCTGCATACCATAGCGTTTCATCCATGTTGTTCCGGTCAACTTGGCGAACTTGGAACTCATATCCATGAATAAAGATGTTTGATAGTTGTATTTCATCTCGCAAAGCTTGCGCCTTGTTCCGATGAAACTCCGCGATCACATTATCAGGCTTTCTCTCGACAACTGGCGTCTTGGTAACAGTAAACTCTTCATCATTGACCAAATAATCGTATTCACCATTATGAGTGTAATAATTAGCGTCGTATGACACTTCAATTACTTCATAAACGGCGCGGCGATTTTGCATATCGATCACTGGCCGCGCTGGTGGCAACGTGGCAACTTCTTCACCATCTTCGCCAATAGTGATTTCAGGAACAAAGTTCTCTACATCCACCAGCCATTGAAGATATTGATCGTGGTTTACTTGAAAATCTTCCCAAGCAATTGCTCGTTCAAGCTCTGGCTTAACAAGTTGCTCCCAAGACTTACCCTCCCAGCGTCTTTGGTTTGCATCCTGATAAGTAATTTCTTCAGGCTTATTAAGAACGATAACCGTGTATTGCTCAGTTATAGGGGAAGTTTCCTCCCCCTCTGCGTAGCCAATCACTCGTTCTCGAACATCTTCAGCATAATAATGCCGGATATTCTCATCAATATCGGTTAGAGCTGTGTAGTCGGTATCAATGATCATAAATCCACCCCACTAACTTGAGAACCAGCACGAGCTTTGTTCTTTGTGTAGCCGTATGGAATTGCCAGCTCATGCGTACCATATAGACATAAATCACCATTGAGATTCTTATATGTCCCAACCTCACTTACGATTCGCAGTTTTCCATCATCACCCCATAAGTCCGACTGTGAACCATATACGACCAAGAAAGGATCTCCCGTTGGAGCTGTGATATACACAAAGCCTTTTCCGTTCTCTAACCACACATCCCCCCAAGACGCAGTAAAAGACTTAACGCAGCGAAGCAACTTATTACCCAAAGCATTTGTAATACTTGGATCGGTTAAATAAAACTGACCAGCAACACCATCAGTCGCAGTGTTAGTGGACGTAATTTTGGTTACATTCAACGACGAATAGCTACCAACCCAAATCAACTCATTGAATGATAGATTTAAATTGGCCTGTTGGTTGTTTGAACTCTGACTCCACAACACTTTGATTGCTGAATCATCATAAGCTGGTTCACCTAGTGCAATACATTCATGCGTTGGCGAGAAATCAGGGTTACTAGCAAAATATCCATCAAGCAACGTACATTTGTTCAGCTTCACTGCTTGGCTGTGTGGATGCTTCTGCGAGTAGCCACTAACAACTTTGTTTATAAAACTTTCCCGTAATAATCCACCACGAGTACGATCATTAAACATCGTTGCGTAAACATCACCGACGCCATTAGCGCCATTTAATATAGGCTTGATGTTTGCTGATTTAGTAAGTTTTGCGCTAGCAGTATAAGAATGTAATGCAACGCGAGTTGATGGGATTGCAGAACTGTTATCACGCGCATTTAATGATGAAGCGAACGTATAAGTTCCGGTTTGCCAAGCTGCGTCACCGTCGCTCCAATACATTCGCAGATCCTTATCCACCGCAACGTGAGTCATCGGAAATTTATTTGCCACCAATGTATTGTTTGGAACAACCGGAATCCAGCCACCAAGCCAACCATTTGCTAGTTCAGTTTTAGCCAAAATGCGCTCTGGCGAACCAAGCACATCAATCATATTGAAATTGCCCGATATCTCAAAAGACGCATAGTCACCAATAACACCACAAATAACATCCCCAACAGCGTTACCTAACCTATCTTCCATTTCTAGGTAGTAATCAAGGTTAGTGTTTCTGTATATCTTCTTAACTTTCCTTACCACGCCATTGACGATCAAGCTACCAGAACACTCTACACCTTGTGCAATGCTGCTAGCTGTTGGGATCCAATCTGTATTTCCCAATAGCTTATTAGCCTCAATCCGCAAATAAGTACCATGAGCGGCGCTTACTGTGTATTGAGGAACAAACGAACGCATACGGGGAAGATGTTCTTTACCACGATAAGTACCTTCGATTAGCTTTTGGAAAACCTTAGCTGCTTCATCTTTGCTCCCCATATCCCAAGCAGATAAACGGTAGTCAATTACACCACCTTGACCTGAAGCATAGATAGCATCGTAACGTTTAGCATCAGGACGACCGTAATGACTTGATGCAATAGAACCACCATAAACGCCTGTGGTGTTCGAGAATGCAAAACACTTTTGTACGTTGATAAGATTCCTAGCACCTTCACCTTCATACCATTTAGAGTAACCGACACCGTCAGTTCTCCACGTTGCCGAACCCATAGGGTTAAAGCTTGGATGATAAGCACCTTTGTTTAATCGAGGAACTACACCGCAAACATAGAAATAACACTCACCGTTTACTGCGTAAGAACCATCTGAAGCATGAGAGAAACGAACTTTATACGCGCCCAAACTTTCATCTGGACGAATAGGTTCAACGTTGCCATCAAAAACGCCATACCCAAGAACATTATTAGGTTTACCGAATGAAGTGCCATTACCTCCGAGTACATCTTTAATGCCCTGTGGATTAACCACCGAACAGTTACCAAACACGCCGTAGAAATGTAAATAGTGTTGTGTTGCATCGACAGGACTAAAGCCTTCCCAATCCCCATTACCTGCACCTGCAATAGTTCTCTGACGCACACGCCATTGAACAAGGCGTCCATCATCAAGTAAATAAATGTTGTGTTCAGGATTAGAAACTAAAGCTCTCTTCTGCTCATCCGTTGCAGCCCAAAAGTCAACGCCTTTACCTTTTGAGCCTGTATCACCATCAAAAGCGGCATAATAAGTTACAGGTCGATTAGAGCCTGTAGTAGCAATACCTTCCATTGTGGAAGCAAGCGACTGAATACAACCATAAGGATAAACAAATGGATTGGACTCGCTGATTTCTTCTAAGAAGAACTCAAAACCAAACATATCAACACGCTCAATAACCACTTCTTCGGTTACTGGCCGCACATAATGCAACTTAAAGTGAGCAGTACCATTGGCGGCTGCACTATTCGCTATAAAGCGAATTGTTTTTGAGCTTGATTCTGTCGAAGTGAAAGTACATTTGTAAATGCCAGTCTTTCTAGGGTAATACCATGCTGTGGTACTATCCTCACCATCACTCGGTGACAAGCTAGTACAACCGCGCAGTGAAATACCTTGACCAATCTGACCGCCGCTATTAACTATTTCAAAACAGATTTCGTATTTCTGACCAGCCACAAGCTCAATCGGAAGATAAACACCAGACCACGCAGAAACATAGCTAACAGCTAGAACACCATTGCCTGCATTATCAATAGTCGCATCGGCAGTAGATGGACGCCAATACTCTAAGCCGAGACGCAAATCAGCGTTTTTACAAGCTCCCTCAAATGCACGAGCAACTGCTTCATTACTATTAGCAGCAACATCCCCATACTTAGGATCAGCTTCCTTAGACAAATCTAGATTAACTTTACCAGAACCACGACAGTTACCAGTGGAGTCATAAACAACTGCGCCGTTCGGGGCTTCAGGAAACTTAATCGAAGCCCTTGGTTCAAACGCATCGTTGATATTAATCAGTTGCGAAATAAAGCCTGCGATATGCGTAACGGCATGGTTAGTTTTTGACGTTCCTGAAGCATTGGTGACCTTACCTATTCTTAGGCTATTTGGTGAATCTAACTGCGACCAAAGCCCCTCATTGACAGGAACATAATTACCAGAACTATAGTGACGACCAAAATCAACGAATCCACTAGCCGCAAACTGTTCACTAGCTAGCATTCGTGCTGCTTTCATGTTTGCTTCGCTTTGGCAATAGATTTGCCAACCAACATAACTACCGGATTTAATCTCTTCCGCTACTTGCTTTGTTTCATTCGCTAAGGCTTCAGTTTGCGTTTTCAGGGTTTGAGCATCGGTTTTACTTTGTGCTGCGCTTGTAGCTGAAGCAGCCGCTTGAGTAGCCTTTTGTGTTGCCGTTGATGCTGCTTGTTCGGCGCTCTGTTTTAGTGAAGTCATTTCACTAATTGCTGCGGTTGATTGCTGCGAAATGGCTGCTTTTTCTGTGGTAGCTAGATCCGTGATTTCGGTTTTGCTTGCACTAACTAAGGTGTTAATTGCACCCTTGCTCGTATCGGTAAGTGACGTAATGCTATTAGTGCCACCAGCCACTAGATCTGAAATTTCACCCTTACTCGTTGTCGTAAGAGTCGTAATATCTTTCTTGCTCTGAGTAGCAAGAGCCACAATGTCACTTTTGCTTTTGGTAGCTAGCGCCGTTATTTCACTTTGACTCGTAGAAGAAAGTGAAGAAATGCTGTCCGTTCCACCAGTAATAAGCTCGGCAATATCGCTCTTACCAGTAGTTACTTGCGCAGAAATCTGGCTCTTACTTGTCGTAACCAGTGTTGTGATTTCGCCCTTAACGGTAGTCGCTTGCGTAGCAATAGCCGTACTAATAGCAGTAGCCTTGGCATCAATTTCAGTTTTTGATGTACTTACAAACTGCTCAATATCTGTTTTGGTTTGCTGAACTTGAGAGGCTTTTAAATCCACATCGCTTTTTGCTTTGTTCACTAAAGCCAACGTATCCGCCGCATCAGCCGCATAGCTCTTCGCTGAATACTTGCCAGGTTCAACTTCGACACCTTGCGCCGCATTAGAGTATTGACGAACAAGATCTAGAGCTGCCTGTGTATTAGCTAGATCGTTTTTAATACTTTCAGACTGAGCGATCAGGTTTGTGATATCTGACACCAGTGTTTGAAGTGGCACAACCTCTATAGTTGAGCCGTCATCGGTGTGAATAAGAACCTTGTCAGCCGTTGATGTGTAATAACCTCGAAGGTCATCAAGCAACACTTGTTTTGAGTTGATAGCCGCCGCGACCATTGCGGCCACACGAGTTGCAATAGTTACTGAAGTATTTCGAATGATCGCATACTCACCATTTGCTGGTGGAACGCCAGTAAATGGTCTGAACAGTGACAAATGTTCGTTATCGGTGATCGATTCGACCTCATAAATACTGCCAGCTATGAACATGATATCGCCAGCTAGCGGTTTATTTCCGGCATCAACCCATAACGTACCAACGCCTACAACCTCTTTTGAGCCGTCGGTTACAGTTACCGTACCTCTTCGATACCAGCTACTACTCATTGTGCTCTACTCCAATTAATTAGCGTGGTTGGTTTTTGATATCAGCGCTCTTTTGTTGAACGATGCTATCTGCTTGGCTCTTGTCGCCTAGCATTGTTCTAAAGGCGTTTAATGCTGTGGTTGCACGAGCGGCGTTAGCGGTAAACTCCGCATCCTCACTAAATGCGCGGTAGACAAGCCACTCAATGATTGCGTTGTCGTACATCGGGTTTAGTTCGCATTTGGTTTCAGAGTCGTAATCGCTTTCAGTTATTGGCGTAGGCACTTTTGCAAATACGCACTCAATGGTTGTTCCAGAAACTACCGGAGGATACATATAAAACGTGGTTGGATTTCGGTCATCGTAAAGCCACGCTTTGGCCGTGCTAGCAAGAGGCTCTGAACGCCATTCAGGGCGATAATCATCAAGCATCTTCAAATCCACATTGCCAGAAATGGCCGCGCCGCCTTTATTTCGCAGAACATCAACAACAAAACGAGCACCTACTGGAATTGTCTGAGTTGAACCCTCAACACAAACAAAGTCCTCATTGGCCGTTAGCGCATCAGATCGAATTGCTAGGATTGCTCGAACTGCCGAGTTGAACGCATCAACCCAAAACGCTTTATCCCAACGGATCATGTTTTTATCGACAACGAGACGAGCTGCCTCATCGATCAAGTGTTTGACCGGAGTGTTATTAGCAGACATACACACCTCTAGTAGAAATTGTGCTTGCGCACTTTGTTTTTGAATGAATTGAAGTTGTCTTTGCTTAGTCGGTAAGCGCGGCGATAACCCTCTATAAATTCACGCTCGTACATCAACGCGAGATCAGGATTAAACCAATTTGTACCAACCTGTAGTCGGAGGCGGTAAGCAGCGCCAGCCGCTAGAGCTTCGCCGTAATTTTCAACTAGGTATGAATTAAGGTTGTTCTCATCGAAATTTAGCTTTGGTTTTAGTACCGCCGTAACGGTCACCACATCAAAGTGATTCGTGAATGTGAACTCGTTGGTTACAGGATCAAAAACGTAGTCGTCATTGACGTAAAGCGGAGAACCGCAATTACTCACTACGCTGTCAATTTTTAGAATTGCTGAATCGGTAGGAATGCCAGCAACCGGAATTTGCACACCAGACACAACGGCGGTCAATTTGACCTTTGTTTTTAGGAACTCTGATTTCTCGCAAAACTCGCGGTAAGAGTCGCGCAAGGCGTCATCCATCATGATATCGACAACGCCAGCGCAACGCTGACGCACTAACCGATATAAATCAGATAGTGCGCTCATCATTAAGCCTCTGGAATACCGTGTTTAGCGTGTAGCTTGTCACGCACTGCCATGCGTAGAGCTGACGCATGTGTTTCGCCTTCTGGAACTTCCAACGCTAACGGATCAATCGGAAGCTCTTCTGCTAGGATAACGGTTTCAAGTTTCGCCTTGGTGTATTTGGAAATGTTGACGACTTCACCATCAACCATAACGAGCCAAGTGTTTGCTTTCTCTTCTTCAGCTTTTAGTTGCGCCGCTCGTTCCGCTAGTTGCTGGCGCTTTTGTTCTTCAGCTTGTAGGCTCTCGATTAGAGACTGAGCACTTTCAGGAGTAGCAAAACAAGATTTGATTTGCAGTAATCGGTGCGCCACTTGTTCCGGTACGCTGGTTGGTTCGCCACGGTTAAAGTAGTAGTCACGGCCAAGCGTGTTTACTTTTTTAATTGGCTTTTCACCGATCCAAACAATTTTCTTTTCTGCTGTCATAGTCAATACCCTTATGTGTATTCGATGTGTTGAGCTGCGGCCATTGCCACGGAACATATAAAAAAGGCCAGCCAATTATCTGACTGGCCTGTTTTTCAACAGAGTGGACTATCTTAGATAGTGCCGACTGAAGTGGTGTAAATCGCTAGACGGATCTTGTCTTCCGTAACTGCGGCACCTGCGAACGTTAGAACAAGACACTTATCTTTTTCAGCAACATCTTCTGACGGAAAGTATCCAGCCGCATCAGACGACAACGCACCTTTCGGAACTTCCGTGGCCGTACCGATCACATCTTCTAGCTTGGTGCCAACTTGAGGCGCATGAATACCATCACCTAGCAGCACTTCATTAAGCGATGCTTGTGCAGTCAAACTAGTAACCGCTTCGCCTTTGGTAAGAATCTTAACTTCCACCAGCTTCACGCCAGCCTCAAGGCTTGCTGCGATAACCGAGTCACCATCAGCAAGTGCCGGAACTTCAGCGAACATCACTGAAAGGTTACCGTGAGTACCGTTGTAGACGTTTTGCTTAACAGCTGGTGATACTTTAACTGCCATTGCAATTCTCCTTTGATTCCGATGAATAAAGGCTGGCTAGATAGCCAGCCAGTCACTTATTACTTAGATAAACCGCCAACGGCTGTATCTAGCACCATTACGCCGTAGTCATTGATTCGGCCATTCTTCTCTTGGAAGCGAACTTTCTTAACGCCGCTCATCCAAGCGATAGACGTTTCACGACCGTTGCCGTGGTCAACCTTCTCGGTGTGCATAGAGAACTGAGCACCGCTTGAAGATTTACCGTAAGCCACTGCTAGCGCTTGGCCGCCAAGTAGGATTGCGCGGTCAATTACGGTAGCTGCTGTAGCTTCAGTTTCAGTGCCGTTGCCGCTTGCTGCGCCAACTTTCACTTTAGAGCCAGCATTGAAACGTACTGGTTTGCGGTATTGACGAACCAAGATATTGCGCCACATTAGGCGGTCACCTTGGAATAGTGGATGCTTAAAGCCTTGCGAACGGTTAACCGCATTCGCGATCAGCTCTTGCACTTTGCCAGCACCTTGAACGTCAGCCCATAGGTCGGCCCATTGGCGCGGAGTAACAAATAGAACGTAGAAAGGCGATTCACCGTAAAGCTCATCTGCTTCGAAGCGGATAGGCTTGATTGGATGTGCCATTTCTTCTAGGTAAAGCGCAATTTCATCGATCTTCGCTAGGGTTAGCGTGTCGGCTGCCACGATATCTGCAATACCTGTTGCGTCACCACCGAAGAAGTGGCGATCCGCTGTAGGAGCGGTAACAGGGTTAACCATGATTTCACCAAACATTGGATGATCCGCAGTTGGAACAATCATGTCGGAAGGCATGAAGTCACCACGCGCACCAGCTAGGTGATACGTTGCGATTTCATCTTGTAGATCGTTGAAGTAGTTACCAAGCATTGTACGAGCTACTTGAAGTAGGTTTTGCTTGGTGCGTTGTTGAGCCATCTTACCGCCTGAATCGACGTTATGACGGCCTTGGTTAATGACTAATTCAAACTCAACTTTTGATAGAGACTCGCCACGACCTTCGATTTTTTTATCGCCCATCGTTGGCATACCGCCCAAGTTGTGGAACAAATCCATTTCAACTGTGTCACCAGCCTGTTTTGTAAGGTCGGTGATCATTACAACTGGCGCACCAGCTTCAGTTTGAGTTTTGTTTCGGTTGCGGTCTGCTGGCACTACCTTTGGAGCTTTACCAGTTAGCATGTTTACAAAAGTGTTTTGGCGGCGCGTATGAGTAAACAGCGCGGCACCAAACGCTTTAGCAGCTTGAGCTTTAGTGATAGTAGTCATTATGAAATCCTCGACTAATCTAGAGCTATCACCGCTTGAGCTAGGAACTCTTCAACCTTCTCTGGCGACATATTGGCAAGTGATTGCTCAAGCGCTAGTGCGTCTTGATTCAACAATGCCTGATTAGCTGCCGCCGTAGTGTCCAGTGAAGAACCACCTAGACTAGACGGTGAATTAGGTACAACGGTTTGTTTTTCTGCCGTTTGTTGAGGTTGCTGCTGGCCTTGCTCGGCTTGTTTCTGTGCCTTTTCAGCATCAATTGACGCTTGAACCGGATCACCGAAAGCGGCCTTCACTCGGCGTTGCACTTCTGCAAAGCGTTCTTTTAGTGGCATGGCTTGGAACGCTGGATCATTCTTGAGCTTGTTGTCGATAACTAGGGCCATATCCCAACGGTCACGGTCACTCGATTCCCAAGTGCGAAGTTCTGTTAGTTCGTCAGCGTTTAGCGCGTTAGTAACTTCGTTAACTCCGTCATTGGCTTCTTGTTGAGTGGTCGCAGCCTTACTTTGAAAACGCTTAACTAGCGCCGTTAGTAAATTTGCTGCCGTTTCTGGCAACTCATCACGCAGCGCATTGAGTGCATTTTCATCGTTCAGCAATTCTTCAGGTAGCTTTTCAGGCGTAATGCCAGCTTCTTCTAATTGCTTGGTGTATAGCTGTAGTTTTTCCTTGGCGGTTGTAGCTTCACTTAACTGTTGCTCTAGCTCCTGCATACGGCTTGACGCTTCGCTCGCCTGATTGCGAGCCTTTTCTAGAACTGCATAAGGAATCGTATGTTTACCGTCCTTACTTGCTACCGCTGCATTGTCTGGATCAACTTCAATGTAGAGCTTGCCGTCAATCTCTCGAACCCCAATGCTATCTTTGGCCGCATTCGTTTTAGGCTCTTGGCCCTGTTCTGATTTATCTAGGTTGGCGTCACCTTTTGGCTGAGTAGTGTCAATAACACTTGGTAGTGCCTCATCTTCCTCGCCTACGCCCATTTCGTTATCAGTCGAATGGTTGTCTTGGTCATTTTCACCGCTGAGAACGCCCAAATCGTCATCTAGGTCAATTTCATCTAGCAGTGCGTCAATGTCTTCGACGTTGCCAGTTAATAGTGCTTGGTCAAGTTCTATAGTCATAATCCCCTCATGTGCGCTTATCGCTGCGCTTGCGTTTGGTTTGTGCTTATCGCCGCACTTGCGAACAAGAAAGCCAGCTAACGCAATCGCGCTAACTGGCTTTTTTATGTTCTCGTGTTGCGTTAGTTTTTCGCCGCACACTCAATTTGCTGATAAATGTACCACAAATTTACGAATGCAAACTAAAAATTAACGTTCGATAATTATCTAGGCGTAACGAGTCTCACCTGATTTAGTAAACAACAGGATTGCATTCTCTGGTGCATCTTCTGGTAAGTTGAACACATCCAAGTGCAACCAACTCACACCTTCTTCCATTCTCGTTAGATAAGGGAATCGGTCTTTGTGTTTAATAATCAAATCACGCAACTCTTGAGCCGTGTAATGATTACTAATTAAATCAACAGCTTGCCCTCTGCCATGCGCAGAGAATGGAGTGAAATATTTGTCACTCGCAAGTCGCAAACCTGAGTAACCACGAGATCCACCAGCTTTCCAGTTGTTACAGATAAGCGCCGCTTTCTTCGGATCGATTTCACTAAGCAGCGTTCGCAGCTCATCAATGGTGATCAGCAATCGAGCATCCATACCAAGCATGGCCTTTTCACCACGCGCCTGATAAGCAGCTTTGCTCACAAGTTCCCAAGTCTTGAACCATTTAGGTCGATAGCTTCTTAGTCGTTTGTCATACATGGCTTTTCTCTCCAAACAATTACGTCTTATGCGCTCATCTTTCTGTAAGCTTCTAGCTTGTAGATCTCTTCGAATGTGTTGTTAAAACTCACTTGTCGGCCAATCTGGTCACGCCAGTTTTCAGGGTCGATACAAGTTGCTGGTTTACCAACAACAACAAAGCCGCCTTTCATCTTGATGCCGCAATACATGAATTTATTACCTGCAAGCGTGACGGTTTGAAAATCAATCTCTTCAATTCGATCAACAATGTCTTGAGGCTTTACACGTTGCCAGTGCAACCTAGCTCTTCCATCATTTCTTGAATTTCAGTATTCGGCTTAAACTCGGCTGGTAATTTCATTTACTTACTTCCCCCACTTCATAAACTTCATTGGTTGCTTTGTTCGACCTAAGCCCTGCATCATCGTTGAGCCTAGCCAAAACACGATAGCCGTTGAGAACGCGCCCATTACCTGACCTGCGATCATGATAATTAGTTGCTCGTATGATTTTGGAACCGTCCACCAAAACAATGAGCAAAACATACCTGACACCATGACACACAAGATCAGAGTTAACGCTGAAGGCATCCAGTGATCGCCGTGTGCGTCTCTCGCGTCTTGTGTGTCTGTTAGCTGCATAGATAACTGGTTAAGCGCCATTTCTTGCAACTTAACTGCGTGTTGATTCTGAAACTCAATAATCTTTGTTAGAGCTTCAGGGTTTTCTATCAGCTCTTTGATAACGGCGTCCGGTGTATCTTTGACACCAAGAACGCCAGCGATCAGAGTACCTATTGTTTTACCAGTGGCACCGCCAAGTAATGAACCAACCAAAGGGGCGGATTCGCCCACGATGTTTTTAACTTGTTCCCACACTTCTAGTTACCTCTTACATTTAGATTTGAAGGTTTAGCAATTGCTGGTCGATGTTCGCTAATATTGCATTAACTGTGCTATCTGCTTGTGCTTTGACTTCTGCGACCTCCTGTAAAACTTTCGCAGTTTCGGCCTCAACCTTGTTGTCTTTAACGTCTTGGCTTTCTGCATCACGTTGTAGTTTGGCAATCTTGGCCTGTAGTTCTTCAACCTTGGCCGCGCCTAAAGCAACCTCGTTTTGTAGCTGCTGCATTTGAATTTCAGCCATTTCTTGCTGCTTGCGTTGTTCTTCCTGCATAGCTGCTTGTTCTTCTGGCGTCATATCTTCCGGCGCTTTTGGAATGTTTAGAGTTTGTCTGATACGGTTCAGGATCTCTTGCTTGTTAGGTACATCCATTAACTCGACAACCATATCTAGCGTTGCCATTTGAATTTGTGGTGGCAACTGAGCAACTAGCGCGGTTAGTTGTTGAGCCATTTGAGCGCGGAATGTGGCAGTTTGCTGGATTGGAGCTTGAGCGATATGACCTTTCCAACGCTTAACGTCGTTGGTCACTGTGCCGTCGTCATTGGTCACGTTTAGGTGAATGACTTTTCGCTTATGGGCGTCTTGCTTGTTGATAGTTACAGCGATATTGCTTTGCTTCGCTAGGTCTTCGATTAGATAGGCCATTAACAGATCAGCAACTCGTGTTCTCGAATAGTGATAGTTGTCATTGATCTCTGCTAGCGTAGTCGCGCCTTGTTCCACTAGAGAGTTAATAGCCACTCCGCTGGTGGCTGAAGAGTCTTGGCCCAACATTGCATTGTAGATACCAGCAACGTCTTGGATTTGCTTCATTGAGTCCTGCATAACAGTAAACTGCTGACTCGCAATATTGAAATCTTGCTGAATCTGGATAGCTTCACTGATTGATTTCTTGTTCTTGCGATCAGGGTTTAACTCAATGTAACCGTCTGCGCGTTCGACCTCTTCTAGCAAGTCCTCGCGGCTCATGTTGGTTGCGTCTTGGTCTGCAATGACACGTTTAGCTTGTAGCAACCACGTAAGCTTCATACGACGATAGTTGATCTCATCTTGAGCACTAATCATTCGGCTTACAACACCATAAGGTTGGCCGGATTTATCCATTCGATAACCGAAGAACGGAACAATTGGAAAGTATCCGCTCGGTGCAACTGATTTACGATCAATAATTCTATGAATACCAACAAACCACGCTTCGCGTACTGCTGACCATGTAGCAATTCGTGGTTTAAATGTACCCATTTTTACGCCAACGGCTTGAGCGATATTATTTGGATTGTATTCAACTGTTCGGCCATTCTTTAGGTCGATGACATAACCGCGTCTAAATGTACGGTAGTAGATAACCTGTAAGCAGATACGGCCACGCGCCTGATCTAACCATTCAGACGTATTTCGATCCCAACTCTCAAATTCATGGTAAGCAGCAAGCAAATCTTGGTCTTGCTCTTCGTAGCTTTCAAGGTTTGCAAAGTCTTCCCAATTATTCATTGCTTGGCGAATGATTTCGGCGTGTTCAGGGAAATGAGCAATAGCCTCGTCAACGTCTACCCAACGTTTACGCAGCAACCATCGAGCATCAGACAAGTCGGCCTCTTGAGCGTTCCAGTCCCACCACATTTCCTGACGGCGAACTGGCTTGATGTTGTAGCCACCACCATAGAAAGGATCGTCATTTCTGGTAACTTCTACCCAACCAATACCAGCTTTAATTTGTGAAGCGTAAGCGTCGGCATTAGCGCGATCAGCTCGTGCAAGCCGCCACGCATCTTTAAACTTCTCCTGAAGTGCATCGCGTAGCTCTTCGCCGTCATCGTCATCGGCTGTAAGTACAAGATCAGTTCGTGTTCTTGCTTCCATACCTAAAACGGCGTCAATAGCTGGCGCTATTAGGTTATTGATAATGATCGGTTGTCCACGTTCTTCGTAGACTTGTTTTACTTCCGGCGCTAGTTGGTTGCCGTCGTAGTAATCACAACACTTTTGCGCTGGGTCGCGCCAGTTTGGTTGTGCTTCCACGTTTGAGACTAATCGGCGTAATTGAGCAAGGTTAAAGCCCTTGCCGTCATGCTCCGCATGGTCTTCATTCCAAGCCATAAATTCTCCCCTCACTTAGTACGCCAATCGCTTGATCGCTTGGTGCGTGGCTGTAACTTGGTCATGGTTCTAGGCATTCGAACAACCATTTCTAGCGCAATCGCATAGCTCATCACTTGGTCATCAAATGCGCCTTCAATTGCGTTCATGCTTCCTTTGGAGTCATAAACGTAGGTATTCAGCTCTGTAACTGTCCCGATCCATCGAATGCCCGACGTATTATTGCGCAATTGCTCATTTAAGTTTGAAATAATTATCGGCTTGGATTTACGAGTGGTAAGCCAGCCTAATCGCCCTGTTTCTTCGTCCTCATCTTCCTTGTCGTGGTGTTCTTCTTGGTAGATTCTGGATATTGGATAGATATCGCGTAGAACGTTTAAAACGGCGTGGCCGTGGTTGTTTCGTTCTGGCGCAGCGTAGGCCGCTCTACCGTTTTTACCTGCGTACATCTTGCCAATGATTGCGATAATCTTTGCAAACTGATCTGTGTCGATATGACCAAACCAATGAGCAACTTGATTGCCAGTTTCGTCCAGCACATCAATTGAACCTCTGTCCCCATGTTCCAGACCTTCCGCAACGTCAGCGCCAAGGGCGTAATCCTTTTCTGGATCAGGCAATTCCCAAATAAGCAAATAGCCCTGTAGTCCGTTCTGCATGTTCTCGCTTTTACCTTCACGGTTTACGCTATCTCGAACATCAAACATTGCGCCTGTCTCTGGATTAACGTCATAGACAAGCAACGGCTTGGAGCAAGCTGACTCCGCAGCCATACAGGAAGGAGCGCTAAATACACGACGGCCTGACGTTAAGAACGCCTCTTGTGGTGTACTTGGATACTCTTGTTTTGTGTACTCTTCGTAGTGGTTATAGGTTTCGACATACCACTGCTTTTGCTCATCCGTTAACGGTCTACCCAAGTGACGGATCACGAATGGCTCAATCGACTTAAAGTATTCAATAAAGTATTTGGATAGCTTCAATCCGCCTAATGGCAATGGTGAGTAATATCTAGGATGAGTGAACCAAGGAATGAATCTAAAGTGGAAATCTTTAGCACCCAACTTCACTCCGCTATGTGCTCGTTCCTCGGCTTTCTTACACAACTCAAAAAAGAGTCCTGCCGCGCCTTCTGCCGTCGATTCAATAAAGAGTTTGCAACCTTCGTGAACAGTAGGCATCGAACCTGTTTGGATCTCTTTGGCCTTTTGTGGGTAACCTGCACAAATACGGCCCAACTCTGAAATATGTAGAAACTGCAACGTACCGGAACGGAATGACGTTGCAACACGGATTCGTGAACCATTGGAAAAACTGAGTCGGCCACCGTTAGCGCCACCAGCTCGTTGAACTACACGAATGCGAGAACGCAAGTAATTTGGCAAATTGTTATATGGAAAGACAACCTTTGTCTGGAAGATAGCGCCAGCACTTTCCAAATCCTGCGCGATAATACCTGCGGCATAGTTCTTATTGAATAAACACGAGTCCAGCGCGTACAAGTCGATAAAGGTACTAAAGCCCAACTGACGCGCTTTAAGAATCAATTCAAAGGTATGGGCTGTTTCAAAGAGATCTCTCTGAGCGTCACGCATTCGAAACGTGACAACGCGACCTTTATCATTCTCTATCTTGTAAAGGTT
Source organism: Vibrio sp. J2-4 (assembly GCF_021728155.1). Taxonomy (NCBI): domain Bacteria; kingdom Pseudomonadati; phylum Pseudomonadota; class Gammaproteobacteria; order Vibrionales; family Vibrionaceae; genus Vibrio; species Vibrio sp. J2-4. The sequence continues at coordinate 978,333 of NZ_JAKKCN010000002.1, read as the reverse complement.
GTTTAAGCGCCATTCCTTACAGGTCATATAGTTCCTGAAGTAACGGCGCTTCTCTGGCCGTGAAAGCGCTTTGAATTGCTGATCGGTAAGCGCTGGCATAACTAGGTTTATGCCACGGCCATTAATAGAATCCTTATACGGCTGAATACCATCATTCATCATCGTTCAACACTCCACCTTTATCTTTGAAGCGCTGAATGATTTCATCGTCATCCAAATCTTGAACTTCATCTAGCAACATACCTAGATCATCATCGTCGCCTAGACCTTCACGTTGTTTCTGGTCGAGATCATGACGAGCAAGCGCAGCTTGAGCCTTAGCCTTGTCAGTATTCGCTTCGGCCAACGCAATGCCTTTGCGTTTAAGGTTGGTATCAACTTCGACTTGTGTGGTTTGAGCGATAACCTTGCTTATTGCTCGATTGGTTAATCGACGGTTCGCCATTTGGCCCTCTAAATACTCAAGCTTTCCGGTGTGGTGGCAAACCATGCCAAAACTCGACTCGATTCGTTTCTCAAGTCGGTCAATAAACTCCTGCTCTAGTTCTGTAGGTTTATCGCCACGTTCTTCCAGCTCTTTGAGGAAGTCAGCTAATTCATCTTTGTATTGCGTGTAGCACTCAAGCGCCTGAAGAGCGGCAAGCTTATGCACTTCTAACTTAAATTCGTCATCGACTTGATGAGAGTATTTAACTAGGTTGCCAAATGCTTTAGTCATCAAGCCATGCACGAAAGCGTTGCTATTTCCCTTTGGAGCGCCAGCGCCAGCTCGACGGCCACCGTGTCCATTTTTGGCACTTGATTGATTCGCGGTTTTCTTGCGTTTGATTTTGGTTTTGGGCGGTGTGATCCCTTTGGGTTGTAATTTTTCGCCCTGAACTTCTTCGTTGTTCGCGTTCTGTTCGCTTGGTTTGTTCTCTTTTCTCTGTAACAGTTTGTTATTTAAGTACTTTCTTGCTGTGGAGTAGACTAAACCATTGCGAACACAAAACGTCTTAACGTCAACGCCAGTTTCTTCGTATTCGATAAGGTATTGTTTTTTAATGCGTTCCCAATTAATTCTCGCCACTTCTCTAACTCCGAGTGTTCAATTGCGTCAACATATTATCACTGTTCAGTGTTCACCGTTTTCGATCGATGATCAAAGGCGCGTTCTAACCAGCCTCTAAGCTGGCCTAAGTTGTCCGATGCAATCTCAATAACAATCCAGCCTAAAAGCTGCGCTTCGTTCATCTTCTCTCTGTCGTTTGCAAAGCCAACGCCGCGAGTGTGACGCCCATTTGAATGAGTACCGCCGTGAACCTCCAAGGCAATCTTTAAGTCGGGCCAAGCGTAATCCATTCGCCATTTGCGAGTCGGATGAAATAGAACTTCAGTTTGATATGGTGGCAAGCCGATAAGGTTGCGCTGAACACGCGCATGTAGCTTCTGGTAAGCCTTGCTAATGTCCCTTTGCTGTTTGGTCGGTGTTTTGGCTTGGCTTTCGATAAAAGCCTTTCCTAAGTGTCTGACGGGGATATAAACGGCCATATCTATTCTCACCTGTGAACCTTATGACACGAATGATAACAAAAAAGCCAGCATTAAAGCTGGCTTGTTTATTTTAAATATATGTTCGAGGATTATTTTTCACCCTTAAACACATTTCGTTTACGAAAGATGAACATCCCTATAAAAAGAATGGCAAAGTATTCCACGGCTATTAAGATGCAATTGAACATTTCTTGAGTCATTGCTTCAGCGTTCATGCTAACAACCTCCCGAACAAATAATTACTCTACATCTACATGGTTCATGTGGAACTCAATCAGATATTCCTCATCTTCTTGGTAGAACTGCAAAGAGTAGTCTGAGCGTTCGATACATTTGAATTTGCTGTTCTCTTCCATATCCGGCGCGTAAAAGTCGTATTTCTTGTTTAGGAATGCTTTCACTCTATCTTTGCTAGAGAAGTAATTAGTATGCGTTGATAGCGGTTCACCTCGCTTAGTAGAAACGCGCACCACTTCATAGATAGTAATGCCTTGGCGGTATTCTGGACGCTCACACTCAAACACTTCTAGGCGGTTTTGCTTCCAAGCAAGGGCTTTGATTGCGTTACCCTTAACGGCTTCCAATGCTTCACGCGCTTCGTTCTCTGAATCCCAAGAACCACACCAGCAGTAAGCAATGTCTAAGCAATCTTGTTGGATTGGTGACGCTTCGTTGTAGAAGTTACAAACGGCCTTTGCAGTTGCCTCAACGCCAGATTTAGAAAGATTCATTAGTAGATTGCCTGTTTGCGCCACCAGCTCTTTAAGATCAGCAATAGCAGCAGTAGCCAGTTTGATTTGTTTTTCTTTTAAGTTGGTCATTTTGGTCATCCTCGTGTCGAAAGGTGCAATTTTGTTTACATGTAAAATATAGCTCCGTTGTTTTCGCTTGTAAACAAAAAGACACGAACGAAAACATTTTTTTGAGGATGACCAAAAAAGCCGCTATTGCGACCTTTAGGCATAAAAAAACCGCCTCGAAAGGCGGCTTTTAATCATCAGTTTTATAAGAACCGGATGCAGTAGTCCACTAGAGTTTTCTGCAAATCTTGCTTATCACTAATCAAAACCATGGCGTAAACCGTATCTGTCGCATCGTCGTATTGATAGATAAGTTTGAACCCATCAAAACTAAACTGACGAAAGTGATACACTCCAAGCTGAGTTAGCTCATAACAAGCCGGATATATGGCCGGATTGCTCTCAACGTTCTGCTCGAACGTCTCAATCAAAGTTTCAATTCTCTCTACTACGCTAGTGGAATCATTCCATTGTGAGTAGTAGTCAATACGTTCTTCTGCTGTGTTAGCGAACGTTTCCGTATAAACAACATTGGCCATCTTATGGTCACCTTATGATTTCTTGGCGGCCAACCTCTCCTTAAATGAACTCGATGACATCGTGCGACCTTGAGCTACGTCCTTGCTACTGATAGTAACAAGCTTCATCAAGGCTACTGCTTGATCGCGCTTTAGTCGTTCTTCGTATGATTCCACCACATAAATCGGCTTACCGTTTTGTGTGATCGTCATCGCTTCATCTAGTGGGAGATCGGCTGCATTTTTCTTTAAATAGCTTACCGTCTCAGTTCGCATGGGTTTCTTCCTTCGGTATAAGAATGTAAACCAGCTAAATTTAAAAGTTAGTCTGGGTTCATTTGTTTGCGTTACTAACTATACACCAAAATCTATATTAGTCCAAATTTAAACTAAATTTAGCTCACACCCAACTCGGATTGATCGATTAAGTGCTCTTTATGCTTATTAACCATAAAACGACTACTTGAAGGAGCTTTTGCAATAGGCATTGCAAACTCATTTATGCCCTATTGTTGGTTTTCACTGAAGCGAATTAACTTCATCTGGATGAAAGTCTCCCTTGCCGACGGCTATCCGAGGTAGTCGAAGTAAGCTTTTAAACTATCCGTCAGTTTGCAATCTAATATCCATCACTTCTCATTAACCTATTGATTATCAATTGAACTGTAATTGGAAAGATTACATGATAGAAGTATGGAAGACGGCTAAAATCCGTATGGAAAGCGTTATATTTATCAAAAATGGAGAGTAAACTGAATGAGTGACGGAAAGTTCATATTGAGCACTGGTGGCGAAGAGATACTTTTGTCCATTACCCCAGACTATTACGCTTTGATTGTGACTGGTGCCATCGGTTTAGGAAGTATTTTAACTTCCATTGCAGTAGTTTGGATCACTAGAAGAAATCAAAAAAGTCAAAGCCAAGAGAAAATTGCTGAACTCAGGCAGGCTTGGGTAACCGAGTTGCGGGAAAATATGTCTCAGTTTATATCAATAGCTTACTTGGTTGCTGTAAATGGACGTCAAACCAGCAACTATCAATTAACAGACGATGCAAATAGAAATTATAAATTACTATTTTACTATAGGTCTAAGATATTGCTCATGCTAGATGCTGAAAAGGAATATACTAAAGTTTTGAAATCACTGATGAAAGATGTTACCTCAAGTGTTGGAAAGGAGGACGCAAACAGCCTCAAAAATCTAGGTAGTTATGCAAGGGCACTGGAAGAACAATGCCAGTCTGTGCTTGAAAAAGCATGGAATGACATCAAAACTGATCTAGCAAAATAAATATAACAAAGCGTTCAAGACGGATTCCCAACGCTTGGCATTTTCGGCTTACTTCAGTTTAAGTGTTTATGTCACAATGGTTTAGCTAGGGTGGTTGGCGTTGCTCACCACTTAACGCGGCGTTATGTGCTTAAATGCCTAATTTGGGCTACCTCGCATACTAAGTACTGGTTTTCAGCAACGGCTTCGATTGTAGAGTAGGATTCCCGAAAGCATGTATGGAGTTCATAGCTTATGAGTACTTGGAAAAGCAAAAGATTAAGCCGGTGGAATCAGACCCGACAAAAAGGGCGGTGTAGCTACGTTTTGAAAACTACCTTAATTGCAGGTGGTTCGGTATTGTCCGGCAAAACTGTTGGTTTTAGCCTATTTGACAAAACTAGAACGTGGACTGAGTTCTGGTTTGATTTCGGTTTATCAGCGGTGGTTCTGTTAGTTCTTGGAGTTGCTCTAAGCTTAATAACGTGGAGTGTTTCAGAATCTTGGTATAGGCGAGAAGTGAATAAACAAGAACGCACATAACAAAGCGTTTAAGAGGGATTCTCAACGCTTGGCAGTTTTGGTTCAAAGTTTAGCTTTTGTGTGTATGGCACAATGGTCTAGGTCGGGTGGTATAGCGTTGTTCACCCCTTAACGCGGCGTTAGCAATAAAGCACTCGTAGGAGAATATAGATGGCATTTTTATCAGGGGGAGCGCAACCTCCTACAAAGGAAAAACTTGGTGATGGTGTCGACTCTTTGCATCATACAACTAAGAGGTTACTGACATTCCATAAAAAACGTTTTCACGACCTAGATTCATTTGAAAGAATGTATAACGAATCAATTGCAGAAGATGGTACAAATCAAGATCAGAGAAAAGGTCACCTAATTAAAGCTTATAAAGACCTTTATGACCATCATCACAAATTCGTTGATGAGGAGGTACTTATCTCGCGTATGGAAAGAAATGCTCAATTGAGAAACACTTTTTTTAGAGGAGTAACCACTTTAGTTATTGGTTTCTCGGTCATGTTTGTATATTTCATTGCAGTGAAATTAGAAATCCCAATGCCACTGTTGCGTATCGGTTTGTAAAATATTGCTAACAATAAATTTAAGAGTGATTCACAACGCTCGGCACTTTCACTTCAAGCTAATTTAGTGTTTATGGCACAATGCGTTAGGTAAGGTGTTTGCGTTGTTCACACCTTAATTTGGCGTTAGCCATTTTGCAGTAAATTTGGAGTATCGATGGAAAATACTTGGGCTTCTGGAGCATTAGAATTGCTCCGTCATGCAGATTCTCATATTGAATTAGGTTCAGCATTCGATTCGCGGATAGCTTTCATCAGCATTGATAACTCCGTTGAAACGTCAATACGGACGTTCTTGTCATTACCTGAAAAATTATCTGGTTTTAGGTTCCCTCGTAAGGAAAAAGACGAGGCAGGTAATAGCTTCCCCAAAATGGTCGAGCTTTTGTTCAAATATGCTTCATCTAAGCTTATCGGCTTAGATGAGGGTGATATAGAGCATTACCACCGAATTAGGAATCAACTCTACCATGACGGTACAGGCTTATCCGTTGATAGCCGCTACTTAAAAGCGTATCGACAAATCGCTGCGGTGTTACTGAATAACCTATTTGGTGTTGAAACCGAGAAAGTAAACAAAGCGGTTAGTATTGAAAACCTAATATTGTTGTGGAATCAGCTTGAATCAACTATCCATACTAAGTTCAAACAACACAATATTTCTGCTGGTCACACATTTAAGTGGGAGCAACTTGAGAAAACTGGTGAAATCAGTTGGGAGCAGTTTGAACGGTTTACAAGACTGAGAATGATCCGAAATCATCAGGTGCATTCTACTACCGAAAATTTTGACTATGAACAGTTAGAAATAGGTGTAGGTTTGGCTGAGGCACTACTCGGTGAGTTAAATGGCTAACAAAGCGTTTAAGACGGATTCCCAACGCTCGGCATTTTTGGTTTGCTTCAGTTTAAGTGTTTACGGCACAATACTTTAAGTGTAGTAGTATGCGTTGCTCACCACTTAACGCGGCGTTATGTTAATTAATTGGAGTTATAAGTGACTGATAAATTTGCTAAGTTTGGTTTTAAGCCTATGGTATATGAAAACCATCTAAGTCACCCTGTTACTGCTGGCTCAGTGCAGTATCGAATTTCTGTTTTGAGATCGGTTTTTGAACAAGTCGAAGGTTCACGGAAGCAGCATCGAGACCTGATGATTGAGCTTGATACTGTACAGCAACAGCTCACAAAGCATGATGAGACTGATGAGAACTATGACTATAGTTTTAGCGATCAACTGATAGATCTAGAGTTTAACTTTTATCGAGTTAACAGAATATCATCCATTTTGAGCATGTATGCATATTTAGAAAATACATTAAATCGTATTTGTTATCAAAAGCAGAGAGAATTTAATCTACTAATTTCAGTTTCCGACTTTTCCGGGAATGGGATATTCAGGGCTAGAAATTACTTGGAAAAGTTTAAGCTTGTCGATTTTTCTGATTCTGTTTGCAATGGCGCTTGGTCTAACCTTATTAATTTAAATAAATTGCGCAACTCCTTGATTCATGCTGAAGGTGATATTGAACAGACAAAAAAAATCACTAGTAAAACAATTCAAGGCATTAAAGGGTTAAGTCTATTTGGTTCCACAATAATGATTTCACACGATTATGTTGTTGAAGCATTGAGTGAAATTGAAAAGTTCTTGGTCTACCTCTGTCAAAATTAACATAACAAAGCGTTTAAGGCAGATTCGCAACGCATGGCATTTTCGGTTTGCTTTGAATTTAGTGTTTACGGCACAATGGTTTAGGTTCAGTGGTGGCGTCGCTCACTACTTAACGCGGCGTTATGAATTTTTAGGTAAGGTGTAATTAGTGAACTTTAATGAAAGATTAAAATGTACAACATGTGGAGGGTTAGTTGATTGCCGTTTTGGTATGTCTAACCGAGATGTTCAGCCTTTTAGGTTTGCCTGCCCATCTTGTGGATCTGGAATAGAAGTAACTGTTGAACAGGGTAAACAGCCCAAGATGTACGGCGCAGAAAGCTACCCATTGGATGGGCACTTTACTGGTGAAAACCCATTTATTGACTTGCATATTGATTTTCCAGTGTCATTTGAGCCTTATGTGATGGGGCAGACACCTTTTCTTAGAGCTATTGGTCGTATTGGACGTGAAAATTTTCAAATCCACAACTTTAGACTCGATTCGTTGAACCAGTTGTACAAGAAGCATGAAGTCATTGAGCGCTTGGTCAACTTATACAAGAGAAAAAGAAACAAAGTCCTCTCTGATCTTGCGGAGAAAGAGTTTGATGAACCTGCTAAATCGTTTAAAGACTGTGACATTAATATGATGATGTATTGTGTTATTGCGAAGGTTTTTTATCCATTTTCAACCCCAACATCTAATGCTGAAGATGTCAGTCTGTACCTTACTAAGTTCAATGATATTGTCAAAAAAGACAAAAAAATCATGGACTCATTTGTTAAAGAAATAGTTGAATCTAAATTTATTTTCAATCTTCAAGAGGATTGCTTTGAGATTTATCCGAGAATATTGGAGCTAGAACTAGCCCTCAGACCTGCACTATTCCTAGACTACGATAAAGATTATGTCGATGGAAATGAGCAAGTTCCTTATCGCGTGTCTTCACGTGAATTCAAAAATTATAAGGATCTTTATAAAGACATTTCAGAGATAATATCCAGACAAATTGTGCTCGTAGCCGGTGTTAATAATTTATTAAAACGTAGTGACCACAATAAATTCTCAGATGAGAAGATTAAAAATCTTAACGACTTTGCTAATAAGCCATTTGGTAAGAAACTCGAATTCATTGATGATACTTGGCTACCGATCTCAAAGAGTGTCGCTGATAATCAGTTGAGAAATGCGGTTGCACACTATAAAGCTGAATATGATGAAGTTTCTCAAAAAGTAATGTACTTCCCTAAACAGGAGGGGATGAAGCAGGAAAAGCCAAATGAAATTTACTTTTTAGGTTTTACACGCAAAATACTAGATTCGTATCGTTTAATGCATTCTCTAAATCAGTTAATTAAGTGCTTGTTAAACTATGAGTATTTCATGAGAAATAAAAATTCATAACAAAGCATTTAAGAGTGATTCGCAACGCTTGGCAGTTTCGCTTCGCTCAAGTATAGCCAAGCGCCGCTCACACCTTAATGCGGCGTTATACCTCAGGGAGAAGTAATGACAACAGAGATTACCCATACTCCGTTTAGTTTGAGTGAGTTGATACCTTTGATCTCAACTCTATTAGGTGCAGGCATTGCATTTTGTGCTTCATACTTTAATGCAAAACTAACTAAGGACCGTGAGTCTAAATTAGCTCAAGAGACTCGAGAGCGTGAACGAGTTGAGCGGATCTACCGCCTACTGGTGCAAATTAACAATGAGCTGTTGAATGATATGAGCCAGTGCATAAGTCATATTCATTATCAGCAACAATTTGAACAAAAGGTAGTTTCCGAACTTCCGCCATTAATTGAATTGGAAATGTTGGTTAGTCTTTATTTTCCAGAGTTAGCTGGAAACCATGAAAAATTACTGTCTGCAGTTCATACTTTTACTAAAAAAGTAATGGATTTTAGATTTAAAGATTATTCATCAGCCCCGAAGAATACAAAGCAGCATGATTGTGGAGAGCTAGTAGTTTTGTCTGCTAAAGTGGAAAGTTGCGTAAAGAGCATGCAGCTCAAGTTGAAAGACTTAGTAAAGGTATAACAAACTGTTTAAGAGGGATTCGCAACGCGTGGCATTTTCACTATGCGTTGCTCACACGTTAACACGGCGTGATATTATTGGAAGGCCGTGGTGGAGCATCAATTTAAATTTCACATCGAAAATCGCTTCACTTGATGTCCAGTATTGATGGTTTAACGCAGTGAGACCATCGCCTTACTAAGTCTACAGGGATAGAACAGCGTACACACCAATATACACAGTATGTACGCTTTACATGCCCACATTATCATTCGCTCACACGCCAAAAGACATGGTTTTTACTGAATACTCAATCTCGATGGCCGATATAACTATCGTTCCAACATGGAAAGTTTGTTTTCGATATCTTTGGCAATCACTTGCAGCTTGCTAGAAAGCCGTGATCGAATGATGCACATAAGAATCTGCTTATCTTTTTTGTACCAAGTGTAAAGCGTATTACGGCCTCGCCCCGACTCGTCCTCAAGGTCGGCAACTGTTAAACCAAACTGCTTTAAATACTCCGCTAGATCGTATCCCATAGGCTCACACCGTCTTTAGATGCTCATTACACTCTTTAATAACGTCCACCAGCTTCTCTATCGTTAAAGAGCTGGCCGAACGCCCCTCAAATTCAGCAAATAACTCATGCAATACCATGCACTTTGTTTGCTGCTTTAGAAACTTTGCTTCGTCTAGCATTCGGGTAAGGCGCTTGATTGCCTCTGCCTTGCGAATAACTAACTGAACCGCGCTTAACTTAGGCGCACTCAAATAACCGATCACGGCACCTAAATCGCGCTCTAATTGCTTAATCTCGCTCACGCTCATCGGTTTTTGCCTCTTCTTCGATATATTCAGAAACAGTCTCGTTAAAGAACACAGTAAAATCCGCACGAAAATCACTAGGAACGTCGCAACCAAGCTCCATAACGTATTCGCAAGCTTCCGAGAACTTAGGGCAATCTGGATACATCAGAATGATTTTAGCCAGTTCAAAACACGTAATTTCTGCGTTCTTTTGACTGACGGCATGATTAACAAGCGATTGCCAAGCAATGTGATTCATCACTGAGTAATCGCAAAACTGCGGCTTAGTTTGAATGGCCGCTTTAACTAGAGTCGGCAACGTTCCGGTGCGCTCTGCAATTACGTTCGCCAGAATGGTTTTCATTGAGTCGCAATTTAAGTCAAACCATAGGGCGTCAAGCTCCGCTTGGTCGCTGTAGGCTAGTTGGACGTAAGCGCTTGCAAATTCTGGATTATCAAAACCAAGTACGTCTTGAAAAACAATGGTCGCTGCGTCAATGGTATTCACTACTTTCTCCTTAGCTGTCTTGCTTACTAACTTCGCCTAGTTCGGCCTCTTCCGGTGTAACTGCGTCGATAACAGTTATCTGGCCGGACTCTTCAAGCAACTTACTGAGTCGGGCCACTTCTTCTTGTAGTTCTTTGATTTGGCTTTCTTGTTGCTTGGTTCGGAGTAAGTAGTAATTCGAGTTAGCGATACCAAAAGAAATGTTTTCCATAACGATGTTCGATACATCCTCATGGTCATGTAGAAGAGCCAAGGCTTTAGCCGCTGCTAAGGAACAAAGCTCACTAACGCTAACAGGTTGCAGCGTGTTGGCTTCCATCTGTTTAAGTAGTGATCTTGATTTCGAAAGAATCCCCTCTGCTAGTAGCTGTTCTTGCGTTGACAGTACAATCTCGCGTGTCATAGCTGGATATTTCCTCGTTGTTCTCGTAGATAGTGACAGACTTGTACGAACCGACTAGCTTGGCTAGCCGGATCATAAACTCATCAAGGTTTAAGCGTTTCGCATCAGTGAATACGATTTGACGGGCTTGAAGTAATTCGGATCTTTTCTGCTCCGTCGTCTTTTGATTCGTCGCTTTCATTGTGGTGTTCAGAATCCTTGCATTGGCAATCTTCACAATCGCACTCTGTAAGTTTCACGCTGCTCAAATCCACACCTGCCATCTTTGCAAGAGCAATAGCTGTTACCTTTGGAAGAAGTTGAGGCATAAGCTCTTTGATCACCTCGTTCAAAGCACAACCGATGTGATCAGCGAGATTATTGTTAACCGTAGGAAACTGTTCGTGTTTAATGCCTAGACCTACTCTTTCATCATCCTGAATCTCTGGATTAATGGTTAAGGCGATTTTAAAACCGTCCCTTTGCACAAACTCTTCAAGAAAGTTCATTAGTTCTGGTCGTGTTTTGCTGTTTAGCACTTTTTGGTCGGTCATTTGTTCATACCTATTTGTTGAATTAGCCACAAAGGGCTTAGAAGAAAGCCGCTCGTCATAAGCAGCGTTCCAATCAAAAAAAATTATGGTCGATGTCTTACTTGTTAACTTTCGATTCATAGAATCATAGAACGACAACACCGAAATCATAAAAAGAGCGTGACCAACAGAGAAGATCACGAATCCAAACAAAACAACAATCAAGCCTATTTTCCCCTGTGTTTTGTCTGGTAATACCTTGCGTCACTTTGTGTTGCGCCATTGTGCCATAGCAATAATTTCTTTTGTTGGCGCTAGCTGGTGGCGGCCAAATGGGATTTTGTTTTGTCGCATTATCTCGATGACTTTAGGAACTAAGTGGATACTTAGCCCTACTACTCGGTAATGCTCAATCTGTGGAATTGCTCGGCCTAGCTCGAACGCTAGGTACTCAACTGCATCTTGCTCTGAGCAATGTCTATGGATAGAAAGGAGACGAATAGCTGCGTTAAATCCTATTGCCGCGATTTCATCTCTCGGTGAAATTTTGGTTTTGGTCATGTCAGTCATACCTTGCAATATTCATTGAACAAAAATAATTGTATCCGTTCGATGATTATGCAAACAAACCTAAATATTGGAATTTATGTTTTCAAAAATGTTGCGTTGCTTCGCGTCCTCTCGCACCAACTCTTCAAAGCTCCATATTCCGGTAAGCTCTCCAATCTGATCGAGCGCTTCTAGTGGCAATTTAGACCACGCATATTCCACCAGCTCTAAATCTGTACCAACCTTGTTGAAGAATAATTGCTTGCGACTACCTAGCGGATCGTGTCGTACTGGTTCGCCTTCTGGTATTGGGTTGCCGCCAGTTGCGCCTCGATGGTGAACGGGACAAAGGCCATAACCAAAAAAGTGAGCTAGTGGCTTAACCGCACCTTTCTCACTCGAATGATGAAACTCAACATATTCCAACGGTTCAGGCCAATCATTCGGGTGACCAAGCTTATCGCAAGCTATACAGCCACAACGTTGAATCACGGCCTGTCCATAGATCTGTTCTGCCTTTGTCGGTTTGCGACCTTTCATTGCTCTTCTCCTGTTTTCTAGGCACAAAAAAAGCGCTGCATTCACTGAATGCAACGCTCTAACTCAAAAGCGATACTCTAAAGCGTCACTGTTAACGCCTCGGCTTGTTCTTTTAGATCTTCAATCATGGCTCTTGGATAGGAACCAAGCTCCTGAATGTTGATAGGCAGTAACGCATCTGCGTCAACTCCTAAGTGATCGGCTATAGCGGCCATTATTTTCTTAGTTGAGTAAGGCTTCATTCTCTGGCTCAAAGCAACTTGCTGATAGCCAGCTTGCGCAAACACGCCTTTTTTGTAGTAGTGATAAGTGATCAGGTAGTAGGTTAATACTTGGTTCGGATTACTCATCTAATGCGTTCCCCTAAATAACTGCTAATGTCTCTTGGTATTTTTTGAATAGTTCTAACACTCGCCCTTTGGCCGCAAATCGCCCTAACTGTCCACCAGCAAACCATAATCCGGTATCTGATAGTGAGAGAAGTTGAATTTCTTTCTTGAGCGCGGCTTTAAAGTCCTCAATGAGCACCATCTTAGTGAGAACGGGGAACGTCCCACTATTCACTGTGATTGGTCTAGTTGGAACGTCATAAGCTTCCACTAGCTCTTTAGCCTTTTGATTGGATAGCCCGTAGTGAATACCCAAACCGGAAACAATCGCATATCCAGCCGGAATAAAATTGCGCTCTAACTCGTCAATTCGTCGATGAGCGTCGTTGGCCGTTTCAATGGCCTGTTTGGTCTGCTTCTCCTGTTCAACTAGAGCCTTTGCTTGCTCAAGTAACCATTCCGCGCTTGTTCGCGGCTGTTCGGTCAATGAATAGGAGCCATGCTTTCGAATATTTGGTAACACTTCGTGAGTGATCCAACGCTGAAACGGCTTACCCTTTGGCGCTTGGCTGGAAAGAATCAAGTCATACATACCAGCCTCGTTTATTACCGTAAGCCGTTGATTTAACTCTAACGTCGAGCAGCTCGACGTTGGAAATTCGGCCATTAATTGCTTTAGCGGCTTCTTATCTTGTTCTGAAACATACCGATTAACCGCATCACGAGCGTTCACAAGGCCAAGCATTGCGCCGACCTCGTTCCCGATAAACCAAGGATCGTTATCCATATCAATGATGACGGTCAGATCCCCAAAAATAGGTTTGTTGAATTTGGTTATGTTCATCAACGTAATTCCTTAAAACATGGTTCTTTTGGTCATACCCTGCTTACACACGAACACGCACTATTGGCTTAACTTCAGTCATGCAATGAATATCAATAGAGTCGCCTTGCGGCGGCTCATAACACACGACTTTGAAATCATTCGGATCTACTGGCTTTTTAGGTCTAATGAATTGGCTATATCTCTTCCCGTTAAGCTTGAAATCGTACTGATAAGGCAAGTCTCGTAATTTCATGCCTACCTCACCAATTTGAGTGATTTCAATCTCGCAACGATTACGCCAGCTAGAAAGTAAATCATCACCGTAAATTCGATGCCGAACTTAGCCAGCATGTAGATCGCTAGTGCGCCGTGTATCGCTACTAGAACGGTTTCACTAAAACGCATAACTCACCTAGAAACGAAAACGATGCTTGATTTGTTGAATGTTGTGGAACACTGGCAAGTGAAGCTTCTTTGCGTAAGCAACTTCAGCGAATGCGCCAACGCTAGTTTTCCAGTTCGGCAAGCAATAAATCGCGTCAACTTCACGAATCATTGCCATTGCTATGTCCATGTACCCTTGTTCGCTTAATCCTTCTGGCAACATCAGTGTGTGAACGGGAACGTGACCGATGCACTGAATCTTTAGGGCTGCGCGTTTAAATTGCGCTTCGCTATCAGGCACATCAGTAACGCCACCAGCGATATAAATCTTCATCCCTTAATGCTCTCCATTTCGCGTCTAAGGGCGTTGATTTTTAGCTCAATACGCTCAATTTCTTCGGTACTGGATTCTTTAGTGATTTGATGTTGCAGCTCCGAAATCTCGCGTGGGATCTCTCCTACCCGCCATAGATAAAAATCAAGCTTTTCGATTTTCTTATGTCGGATAGCTTCTAGCTGGTCTTTGTCTACGAGCTGGTAGATCTGCGCTAGCATGATTTCAACGTCAGCAATTTCTTCCATCACTTCAGTGATCGAGCCTTTGCCTTGTCGAAAGTGGTGGTACAGGGCAACGGCCAATTCATTTAGCTCTGAAATGGCTTGTTCAACTTGGCGTCTGCGCCCCATTGTTAACAATACTTGGCAAGCTTTTTGGCCTGGTAATTTGGTCATTGATTGTTACCTTGTGTTTTGTTTCGAAAACAAATATATGATCTAAATTTACGCTTGTAAATTTAACAGGCCGAAAATTTAGATTCTTCTTTTGCGCGGTGAAGAGCCTCTAAAGCAACATCAAACGCTTCAATTTCCATTCGCCCGTATGAGTTACACGTATTGCCGATCATGCTAGCCATGCCAGCTAGTGTTTTTAAGTCCTGTTCTAAGTTCTCACTCAATACTTTGAAGTCTCTTTGCTTCGCTAGCTTGTGAAGGCGAGATACGCTCAAGAATGCGTTGCTGGTGGCTTCTAGGTAATTCACTAGCGCTTTAGCAAACTCCTGATCCATTGCTGGCACATCGTTGTTGATTGCGATTTCTTCAAAGCCGTACTCGTGCATTTTGGCGATCAAAATCTTCATTTGCTGCTTGATATCGTTCATCGTTTCATGGCCCTTAGTTGGTCAATTCGATCAGAAAACTCGTGTCGTTCTCCTGAACGTCGATACTCTTCTCGAACCTTGTCACTTACCGAAACTCGACTGTGTACTGGTAGCGCTTTTAGCTCATCCTCTGCAAGCCTCAAGCGGCCAGCTCGTTCTTTAGCGTCTGCATCCCGTAGATACTTGATGAAAAGTTCTAACTCTCCACCAGCTCTAGCTCGTTTCAAATCCCAATCACAATTTTGTGCTACCCATTTCTCGGCTCTCCCCATTGGCGCACGATTCAAAAATCGGTCATAGGCTTCGCGGTATTCCGCTTCGGTTCGCTGGTTAATCTGAGTCATCAACTCACCAAGCGATGGAGGGAAGCGGTTACCGTTGGATAGTCGGTCAAAGCAGATCGCTAGTATCCGGTTAAGTTGCAAATCATTCAGGGTCGAAAGGAAGTTTCCCCATGCCGTAGTAATCACTGCGCCATTCATCGTGACCCATGTCTTGCCGTACATTTCCGTTAGCGTGTCCCATAGGGCTGTTAGCTTGGGATTCAATCCATTGGCGCTGTTGTTGTACTCGTGCAAATTTGATGGCTGGCGATTGGTTTGGGTAAATCCGCAACCATTCAGGGAAGATTGACTGATCGGCATTCTCGCCATAACCGATTCCATTGATTTCAAATTTCTGTCCATTGTCGATACCTCTTAGATTCGTGTCGTTAAGCAATTCATCTGTCCAGCGTTCGTACTTGATGTAACGTTCTGGATGTAAGCGATCAAAACCTTGTTGCTGCGCTGCATTGCGTCGCTTTACGTCTTCAGCGAGCATTCGTGCAAACTCGTAAGGCTCGGCCTTTAGGCGCTTGATAGCTCGCTTAAACTCATTGAATGCTTGAATCTTCCCAACCTTTCTCATTCCGGCAGTCCAGAAAATTGCAAACGCATCAGAAAGCAATTGGTCTGAATCGTCAGATTCGGACGAAGTATTTAGATCAGTATTTAGTTTAAGATCAGTATTTAGTAGTGTCGTATTAGCCGGATCTGGCTTTTCCGTAATACGGCTTTCACGGATTAGGCTTTTTGGATAGTCACTCACTTCATACCAGGTTGAACCGTCAGCCTCTTTGTGGCGAAGGCAAAAGCCACGCTCAATAAGCTCTTTTAGTATTACGTAAACACCATCACGCCCCGTTTTCTTCATGGTTCCGGTGGTTACTTTCTCTAAGTGGGACACTTTAACTTCCCAATCATCAGGTTTTGACAACAAGTAACTAAGCAATCCCATAGCTTGAAAACTCAAACAATGGTCTGCATAAACCTCGTTGCAAATCATGGTGAAGTTGCGACTTGCACGTTTACGCTTGATCGTTGCGTTCTTATTTGGTTGTGCCATATAATTACCTCGTCACAGCACTAACATTTGGTGCAAACTTAAAGACCGCCGCCTCACACGGCGGTTTTTTTTACTTAAAATTCACTATTTGTTCGAATGTCTTTGTAGATAGAACTTGCGCGTTCAGCCTGTTCTTCTTCGTTGTATTCGTCTTTAGGTTCAGTCAAACCACACTTTTCAACTAACGCTTGTCTGAGTGATTCAAGTTTCTCGACTGGCACTCCCAATGCGTTGCTGAGTTCATCGACATCTTTCCACCAGTTGAAACTTGTCGCGCTCAAAACGCAGTAAGCTCCTAACTCTTCAAGCGTCAAACCACGCTTAAAAATCATCGTTGGAACGACAGCCATGTTGTTTAGAACGAAAAAGCGATTTTCAGGAATGTTCATGGTTACCTCTCAATGTGCTTTGGTTGAGCGTGGCGACACTGAGCTATTAGCGCCACAAGTGGGTGGCTGATAGGAAATAGCTCCCACGCTCACCAAAACACACTTTTAGGTTATCTACCGTTGAGTGTCGTCAACATTCGATGACCGCAATCATTGATCGTAAACAACAGGATTGTCAAATAAAAAAATTTCGACCAATAATCGACCAAAAAAAAGAATTGGTTTATACTTGGTGTGTGAATTTCACATACATATACAAGCGTAATATTTAAACATCAAACAGGGGGCATTATGTCTATGTCTGTGCTTGCTCGGAACATCGAGCAGAGGAAACGGGATTTAAACATAACCAAAAGCATCGACTTGGCAAAGAGATCTGGTGTAAGTCGAGCGGTGTTAACCAACATCAAATTGAATCCAGAAAAAAGTATCATGCTTGATTCGGCTATCAGGCTAGCAGATGCCCTTGATTGCCGTCTTGAGTGGTTAGCTACTGGTGAAGGTTCGCCAACGGCTGACGAATACAAAGAACTTTCTCGCATTGAACTAGGTGCACCCCTAGTATCGTTAAACTCGTTCGTTGACGTTGACCCAGATGAGTTTTTAAAAACAGGCATTGCAGAACACACTCAAAGATTCCCTTGCCCTAGTGGAAACTCAAAGAGTCAATTCGTTGTAAAAGTAAATGACCAAATCAAAAACTATCCTGCTGGTGGCTATTTGTACTTTGACATTGATAAATCACCAGTGTCTGGTCAATTGGTTGTAGCAAACACTGGTAACAACGTGGAGATCATGGAATACCAATCCGCACACGGTAGGCAGTTTTTGAAATCCATGAATGAAGAGTTACCTCTTGAATTGCGTCTTGTAGAAATCACTGGTCAGAAATTAATTGGCACTTTCGCTGCGTATGCGATATTCTAATTTGTGATGATAGATATCACTCACAATCAGCTTTTAAAAGGACTTCCCTCGCTATGCGAGGGTTTTTTTTGTCTAAAATTCCAAATCAATCAAAAACGAAAACAATAATTTCATTCTTCATTGTTCTCGATCACTTCCAATCTTTTCATCGTTAAGTTAATCTTTGCATCGTTCGGAAACAAAAAGCAAAAATAAAACCGCCCATTTCTGAGCGGCTTTATTCACAAGGTATGACCAGACCATTTAATGGTATGACCGTGTTGAAGCGGCGACCAAACCGCTACAACGCAGTCATAGTATCACAAAAGATAAGTGAGTAAACATGACTATTGACGAAGCAAAAATGACTGGCGAAGGAACTGCCAAAAAAGACCCTCAAATGGAACGTGTGACTAACTTCCCTGAGTTTATTGAGCGTGTAGAAGCTGGCTCGATTGCTAACGTTCTTGGTTTAGCCACATCCAACGTGGCGCTAGCCGTCTCTAACTCCGGTAAAGCTGGCGAGATCATCTTAAAGCTAAAACTTTCACCAGCATCTAAAACCGACCCGTCGATTATGAATGTAACCACGGCGATCACAGTTAAAGAACCGAAAGTAAATTACGGCTCGAAAGTCGAAGATTTCAAATATGAAACCGTGGCGTTTGCTGGCTTCGGTGGAAAGTTGAGTTATGACCGCCCTGCCGTTGGCGTCCACAACCAGCTAGAACTTCCGGCTGGTATTAACAAACTAAGCGTTGGCAAATACTAAGGAGTAAAGAGAAATGTCATTTACTAAGGAATCAATTCAAGAACTTGTAAATAAGGGTAGCGTTCCTGAGTTTATTAAAGCTATTGAAGCTAAAAACACGCTTTCCCAACTGATTCTAGTGCCTGACAACTGTTCCCTAAAAGATTTGGAACAGTACCAAGAACACCGCAATAACTTGCGTGGCGAGTTTAATACAATCTCGATCACTGAGTTTGCGAAGTATGCAAAAGACCACCAGCTAGAAGGCTCAAAGACTTTTATTGATGCTGATTCAATGAAAGCTAAAACAATCTTTGACGTTGGTACTAACGACAAAGCTGGTCATCAACTTCACAAGGCTTCAGTATCACTAAAACGCACTGCACCATTTAAAGCGCTGCTAAACATCGACGGCGAACGCATGGAACAACGCGATATGGCTGAGTTCTTGGAAGATTGGAAAGACTGCATTTCTGCGTTTGATTCAAACGGCGAACAAATTGAAATGTTCAAGGCGATTGCGGCTGTTCGTGAACTTGATTTTGAACACACTCGCGGCTCAAACCGACAAGTTAGTGATTTCTCTCAATCACAAAGCGAATACGAACGTATTGCGACTAAAACTCGTGAAGATCTTGTGCTACCTGCGGCATTTGTATTCACTTGCGAACCATACTCTGGTTTAGGTGATTTCCGCTTTGATTTGCGCCTATCAATAATTCGAAATGAACTTTTAATCCTACGCATTAAACGCATGGAAGAGATTCAAGAGAAAATGGCTGAGAAGTTCCTTGAAGTCGTTAAAGAAGAGTTCGCAAACCAATCGGTAGCAATGCCGACTTACATCGGTACTTACTAATGAGTAATGGTTCCCTCGTGAGTGAGGGAACCAAATCAGATAAGTTGTATTCACAAGGTAGACCAATGACCAACCAAACCCAACCTGTAGACGTTGCTGTTAATCACCTTCTGAACATGGTTCAAAACCAACTTGGTAACGTCCTTTCTCTTGTTGAAACCCAAGCACAATTAGTTTCTGAATCTCTAAACTACGAAACCGATCAGTACAACGAACTAATTGATCGAATTGAAAAGGCCGAGTCTGAACGCGACACGCTTGAACTGAAAGTTATTGAGCTGACCAAAGAGAACGAAGCAATTGAACTAGACCACCTAGACAAGCTCAACAAACTACGCAGCGAATTTAACTTACTAAAAGCAAGAACGGCTGATCTTCCTGCACTAAGAGAAGAAGTTAAGCGTTACCGTGAAATGAATCCAGACGCCTTAAAGCAACGCCTAGCTAAATCACGCGCAACTGCTGACGAGCGCTTAAACACAATCAACCGTTTAAAGAAAGAATCAAGCGACTACCGCAAAGAAAATATTCGTTTGAGAAAGGAAGTAACCCAACTAAGTGAAGCGGCTTTAGAAGCAACGCACCTATGCGAAGAGTACAAAGCTCGATTGCATTTCATTGATGGTGACGTAGAAAAACCATACGTTGGCAAAGACGGTTTAGAGCTATTTATATATCGCTATGGCTACCCTCTGGCATTTAAGCCATTAGTTAAAAACATTAATGTCATTCGCGACTTAAATTTTCATATTGAATTGCGTTCAAATTGGGCGGTTTGTTGTATCGTGAGCGTGTCTGATTGGCTGATCCCCCTTATCCCTACAGTACACGAGTTTGAAGGCCGTATTCCTTCAGAGCTGTATGTGGATCTTCAAGAGATATATACAAACGCTGCTGAAGTTAACCACCAGCATCTAATTGATCGAGTGGAACACTTCAAAGAAGTCACACTTGAATCTGTTTACGACGGTGTAATCACCGAACGAGAATTAAAGCTTCTGAACGATGCAAATTACTTCTCCGTTTACAGCGTAATGCACCCAACTGATGAGCAACTAGCAAAATCAGTTAAGGGCGTTAGCGAAACAAGTGCGTCAAAAATCCGAGCAGCAATTGACGAAAAGATCGTTCAACCTTGGGAACGCGAGAACTGGACGAAAGAACAAGTAAACGAGGTTCGTCGCAAGTGAAATACGATGTGATTTATGCCGATCCGCCTTGGCAATTCAGCTCAAAAAGAACTGGCGGTTCAATGAAAAGCGGCGCTTCACAAAAGTATCCAACAATGACGATAGACGACTTAAAGAAAATGCCAGTTGGTGAACTGGCATCTGATAACTGTTATCTGATCATGTGGTACGTGAACGCCATGCCTAAAGAGGCCTGTGATCTTGCTGAAGCGTGGGGATTTACCGTTAAAAACATAAATGGATTGGTTTGGGGAAAAGAGACTGTTAACGGCTTACCTTTCTTTGGTCTTGGTTACCACACAAGAGCTGGAACAGAATCGGCACTAATCGCGGTTAAAGGTAAACCAAAACCAGCAAGTCGCTCCGTTCGCTCGTTCTTTACGGCACCCGTTGGCGAACATAGTGCCAAGCCACAAGAAGGCCGCGACAAAGTAGAAAAAATCGCAGGACGGTTCGCTAGAAAGCTTGAGCTTTTCCATCGAGGCGAACCAAGAAATGGTTGGGATGTATTCGGCAACCAATCGGCACCAAGTTTAATTATAGATGAGGTTGGATTCAGAAAACCATACTTAGCGGAAATTCAGCTTCAATATGAGGAATTAGAAAAGTGGAAGAAAAACTAATTAGTATTGAACAATTGCTTGTTAGATATCGCCCTTTTGCAATGCGCGATGGTGAAAACTTCACAAAACGTGGCCTATACAACTGGCGTAAAACAAAGGGATTTCCTGAACCTGTAATCTCTTCACCGAGACTCATTTGGAAAACGGAAGATGTCTTAAGGTGGGAGAAAAATCAAGGTTACGACTTTTTATAACATCTTCTAACTTGCTGTTATATAAGGAGAGCGACAAAGCTATAGCGAATGATATTGTATTGTACTTAATTTGGATTAAGCTTTTACAGCATTCACCCAGATTCCGCCCTCTTTGTGGGCTAACAATGTACCAATAAGGTCTCGAAGCTCAATTCTATTTGTACAAAATGGAGCGCAGGAGGATGCTGATATTTTTGCACCTTTTAATCCACGCATGAAAACAGTTTCCATGCGTAAAGTACTATTACTTTCGTTTATATATTTTATATTGAATGTAGGCATATTTTTCTTAGTCTTAGTTATAATTTATTTTAATACTTTAATTTAAATGGAGATATTTTATGTTCTTTGAGTAATAAATAAATTGTATGGGTTTAGAGGATATGAGAGTAGTAGAGGTGTGAATACACCTCTACAAATAATTTTATGCAACAACTACATTTGCAGCTTGCAAACCTTTCTGGCCTTGCTCTACTTTAAAGTTAACCTTTTGGCCCTCGGCTAGAGTTTTAAAGCCTTCTGAAACAATAGAGTTAAAGTGAACGAATACATCAGCACTACCATCATCTGGTGTCAAAAATCCGAAACCTTTACTATCGTTAAACCATTTTACAGAACCAGTTTTATTATTAGACATATGTTGTCCCTTATTTTAAATATAATTTACGCGTAACTTGCGAGAGAAGCACTGAAATCTTGAATTATTTAATGTTTATAATGAAGCTAGAGAGGGAAACTCTGAGGATAACAATGAAGGAATTCTGAGGGCTTAACTTAAAAACTTTATTTTTCATTTAATAACTCTGAACTACAACAGAGCAAATTCAGTATCACTAGTTCCGTGGTAAATGTAAAGCTTTATTTTTCACCATAGAGAAAAATAAACATAAAATTACAAAAAACCATTAAGCATCAATCACTTTATGCAACTAGCACTCGCAATCTTACATTCATAGGTTCTAGGTTCAGTGCTAACACCCGTATTTTTACGTGTAGAATCTGTAGACTAATACGCTCAAAAGAGCTCTAAATTAATTACTCTCTTTATAGTTAACTACAGCGTCGTGATAGACTCTCATAGCGTCTAACTGTTGACTTAAATACTGACCTTTGTTGTAGGTTTTCATTTCACCAGCCATTTCATGTCCTAGCATCTTCTCAGCGATATAAGGCTCAATTTTCAAATCACCAAAGTGTGTGGCTAAGGTGTGTCTAAATACGTGTGGCGACCAGCTTGGCAACGCTAACGCCGCTTGCAGCGGTCTAAAACGACTTTGAAAGCCTTGCACTCCTAACTCCCTACCCCTGTTCGAGATAATCAAGTTCTCAGAGCTTGGATGAAGGTTGTATAAAAACTCAAAGTAACCAATTAAGAAATCTGGAATTGGACGAACGATTAAACGCCCGTTCTTGCTGTTTTCTGGTGGCACTTTCCAAGTTCTACCTTTCAGGTCGATGTTAACTTTCTTGGCCGTTCTCAGTTCTCCGCTACGCGCTCCGGTAAACATGAGAATCAAACAAGCTGCCGCAAACTCAAGAGGATATTCACCAGAACGGCAATAGTCGTAAATTTGCTTGAGTTCTTTGAATGATAAAACCCTATCCCTTGGCTTTGACGGCGTACCAACAAAGCGGCTTTGAATGTTGATCAGTTTGTTCTCTTCAATAATGTCTACAGCCATTAGGTATTTGGCACACTGCTTTAATTCTGTCAGCAAGCGAACTGGAACAGTTTTACCTTCAATAGTCTTAATCACGTTGATCCAATCAACGGTTTTCATCTGCTCCCATTCATTAGAGCCAATCTTGCTAATTATGTGTGTATATAGCGCGTTGATAATTAGCTTTGGATATTTGCGTCTTGGGATCAATTCTTCATTAATCCAAAACTCAATACACTCTTGAACGGTTGAGATTTTCTTTTTGGCTTTGTTGTTTCGCGGATCTAAACCTTGCTCAAGCATCTTTTTAGCTTCTCGGTGAATATCCCTAGCTTCTTTTAAAGAAACTTGAGGATAAGTGCCGATTGTTAAGATTGCTTGTTTCCCCTGCCAGCGGAAGCGATAGAAAAAGCTAATTTTTCCGCTCTTATAGAAGCGCGCAAGTAGGCCGCCGCCGTCGGCTAAATCTTGGTGTGGTTTGTCTGTTGGAAAGTTATTTTTGGACTTTAAAGCCCGTTCGGTGATGGTCATAGTCTACCCTGTCATATACACAATATATACACACATTACGTTTCTTCAGGCATTTTTCCCATGTCACACGAGGAAACACCATGAAGCTCGCAAGCCCCGTATTTATTGGCTTTACATGATAAACGATGTAGATTTTGGAAGCTATTAGAAAGCCGATGAAACTAAAACATATTCCCTTTGTACAATTCTGTTTTCATCTTGATTCTCAGGCTTTAAAAAGACACGCAATACTAAGGAATTCACTGCCAACAGACAAGTGCTACTCAATACAAGCGTAGCAAAAGGCCGTTTGTTCTCAGCGAAAATAATTAAACCTTTGTCCTGATCGTCGTATTTCTGTCATGCGCCAAACATTTGATTACACAGCACTCACATCACAATTACATATCCCCAACATGAGTGGGGTCACAATCATTCATTTCGTTGTTCGCAGTGCGCATTTGTGCACATTAAGATTGTGCAGTTCGTTCCAATTACACTTATAAATTTATGCGCTCAACTATCACTTTTAAGCTCTTGCTCGCGTTAATTGCCGTCTTCAGCTGTGTTCTGGCTGCCTCTACGGCTTATCAATACCATCAACAAAAAACCTTAATCAATGATGTTCTCAGTGAACAGCTTCATGATAAGGCCAGTAATTACTTCGATAGCCTAAACATGATGATGCTAACAGGCACCATGTCGCAAAAAGAAACTTTGCGAAAAAAAGCACTCGCTCAAGAAGGGATTGAAGAAGTTCGCGTGTTGCGGGCCGATACCGTAACCAAGCTTTACGGACCAGGACAAGCAAACCAACAACCGGTCGATGATATTGACCAACGAGCTTTAAATGGCGAACTGGTCATTGAGCCAATTTCAGCCAATTGGGGGAACGGACTGGTTGTCGCGCTACCAATGAAATCAAGCGAAAATTATCGTGGCACCAACTGCGTTTCTTGCCATGTAGCACCAGAAGGCGAAGTATTGGGCGCGATTCGTTTGGAATACAACATGAACCACGTCAATTCAATGATCAATAAACAGGCAATGTTTGCGATGGGAATAATGGCCGTTATCGCGTTTGTTGGTTTTATTATAACGATGAGTTTGATTCGTAAGATCATTGTTCGCCCAATACAAAAAACGTCGCAATTCATGGCGAATGTGAGCCATAGTAAAGATCTATCTCAACGACTTGTTCATCACCAAAAAGATGAGGTAGGCCAACTTTCTACCGCGATTAATTCGTTTATGGATACGGTATCCGAGAGTTTAGAGCGTGTACAAGACACCTCCCACTCTCTTGCCAATTCAGCCACTCAGTTAACGGATGTTGCACAATCAACAGACAAAGCGGCCAATAATCAACAATTGGAAACCAGTGACGTACAAAGCAACATCACCGACATGTTGCAACAACAAACCGCCGTTGAAGACTCGACCAATAACGCCACAGCTCTAGTCAACCATACCGTTGATGTTGCCACTCACAGCGCAAGCCAAGCACACAGCGTGAGCGAAGACATCAAACACTTGGTGAGCAATATTGACGGCGTACGGGAAAAAATCAGTTCGTTAAACCAAAGAACCGAAGAAGTATCATCCATTCTTGGGGTCATTAAAGGCATTGCAGAACAAACCAACCTGCTCGCGTTGAATGCTGCAATTGAAGCCGCCCGAGCCGGAGAGCAAGGACGCGGTTTTGCCGTCGTCGCGGAGGAAGTGCGTAACCTAGCTTCTCGGACCGCCGAAGCCACAGGCAACATTGAGCATATCATTTCTCAATTCCAGCAAGGGAGTGAAGAGTCCTTAGCCTCTGTGGATACTGTCTGCCAGTTTGCTCACCAACGTTCAGTCGATGTCGAGACACTTTCAGTCACGATGCATAACGTTGTCGATGAAATGCATCAAGTTCTGAAACATGCGGAAAACATTCAAAGCCAGACGCAAACCACATCCGACGTCAGTCAGCGTATTCAATCCAAAATTGATGTGATCACACTGCATGCTGACGACACATCGCAATCAGCATCGCACACGCGTGATATTAGTGTTGATTTAGAGCATCTATCCGAACGTTTAGAGCAATTACTTAACCAATTCACACTTTCAAAGCATCAAAGAGTGAATAAATAGAGAGATTCTCCCCATCAAAATGAATATAAAGGTTGATGCGAGCGAATTGACAGGTAATATGTCTCGTTGAATCTGTAAAATGCTACCCAACTCAGCACTTAGCTTGTTTTTTGAACAAAAATGTTATTAGACAAGTACTTTAATAAGTGTTGGGTTGAATTTTTACCTCAATGGAGAATATTGAAAACATGACTTACGCGCCTGTATCAGACGTATTGAAAGGTCAGCTAGCAGTAGACAGCGAAGTGACTGTTCGTGGCTGGATCCGTTCACGTCGTGATTCCAAAGCTGGAATCTCTTTCCTTGCCATATATGACGGCTCTTGTTTCGACCCGATTCAGGCCGTGGTCCCAAATAATCTTAATAATTACGAAGACGAAGTACTAAAGCTAACGACTGGCTGCTCTGTTGAAGTAACTGGTAAGATTGTTGAATCTCCTGCAAAGGGCCAAGACTTCGAACTTGCTGCCACTGGCGTTAAAGTGGTTGGTTGGGTTGAAGACGCAGAAACTTACCCGATGGCAAAAACTCGTCACTCTATTGAGTACCTACGTGAAGTAGCGCACCTACGTCCGCGCACAAACGTAATCGGTGCGGTAGCACGTGTACGTAACTGCCTATCTCAAGCAATCCACCGCTTCTACCACGAGCAAGGTTACTTCTGGGTATCTGCGCCACTAATTACGGCTTCAGATGCAGAAGGTGCAGGTGAAATGTTCCGCGTTTCTACGCTAGACATGGAAAACCTTCCTCGTACAGATGCTGGTAAAGTAGACTACAACGAAGACTTCTTCGGAAAAGAAACTTTCCTTACAGTATCTGGTCAGCTAAACGCGGAAGCTTACGCTTGTGCACTAAGTAAGGTTTACACTTTCGGCCCTACTTTCCGTGCTGAAAACTCAAACACAAGCCGCCACCTAGCAGAGTTCTGGATGGTTGAGCCTGAAGTTGCGTTTGCAGAACTGGACGACGTTGCGAAACTGGCTGAAGACATGCTTAAGTACGTATTCAAAGCAGTACTTGAAGAGCGTCGCGATGACCTTGAGTTCTTTGCTCAGCGCATCGACAAAGAAGCCGTTAGCCGTCTAGAGAACTTTGTTTCTTCTGACTTCGCACAAGTTGACTACACTGACGCGATCCAAATCCTGCTAGATTCTGGCCGTGAGTTCGAATTCCCAGTTGAGTGGGGTATCGATATGTCATCTGAGCACGAGCGTTTCCTAGCGGAAGAGCACTTCAAAGCGCCGGTAATCGTTAAGAACTACCCGAAAGACATCAAAGCATTCTACATGCGTATGAACGATGATGGTAAGACGGTAGCGGCAATGGACGTTCTAGCACCTGGCATCGGTGAAATCATCGGTGGTTCTCAGCGTGAAGAGCGTCTAGACGTACTGGATGCACGTATGCGCGAAATGGGTATCGACCCTGAGCACATGAGCTGGTATCGCGACTTGCGTCGTTACGGCACAGTGCCACACGCAGGCTTTGGTCTAGGCTTTGAGCGTCTAGTATCTTACGTAACAGGCATGGGCAACGTTCGTGACGTGATCCCATTCCCACGTACGCCTCGCTCTGCGAACTTCTAATCACTTTTTAGTGAGACAGAATTAGAAAAGACCTCCCTAGTGGAGGTCTTTTATTTTGTGCTCAACCGTCAATACCATCTGCTAAGTAACTCAAGCTTGAGTTAGTCTTCTTCCTTATCTCTGTCCGCTTTTTCAGCGTACTTTACGCCCACAATACATAAGCCAAACATTACGAAAGGGATCACGGCCGCGGTGTACTCTGTCCATGCCATATGAGAGAAAGACTTCGCCAAAATGAGATGCGCAAATACCAGTAAAAACGCACTAAAAATAGCAACGGCGATTAACCTTAACTCATGTTTAACCAACTGCTTTTTCATCTTAAATCCTGCTTAATCGTCCAAGGTCTGTCAACCTGAATAATGATTGAAGCATAATTTTCAAAAATGGCGCTGATACAGTTGGAGCAAAAAAACACTAAGCAGTTTAATGAGTTTCAATTCTGAGTAATTCGCGAAGCAAATCACCTAACCTTTTGATAGCACGTTCCAAACTCGTTTCTAAAGGAAGCGATGTATTCAGTCTTAAATAGTTTTCGTATTGATCACTTATCGAAAAGAGTTTGCCATAAGCGACGGTAACCTGCTCAGACAATAGTGCCTGATATACCGCTTTACTTGATATTCCATCTGGCAATTTCAGCCAAAGAAAGTAACCACCATCAGGACGTAGATAGGTAACCTCTTTAGGTAGGTGCTTTACAAGTAAATCCACGAAGTCAGCTTGACGTTGTTGCAGTGTCTTACGCAGCTTTCTCAGGTGGTTGTCGTAACTGTCGTTTTGTAAGTAATGTGCAACCCCCTGCTGAATAGGGGCACTCCCAGATAATGTCGATATTAACTGGAGCTTTTGAATAGTCTCGTTAAAACGCTTATTCACCACCCAACCCAAGCGGTATCCAGGGCATAAACTCTTAGAAAAAGAACCACAATGAAGGACACGCTCTTGCTCATCAAAGCTCTTTAATGAGTTCGGCCTTTTGTCAGAAAAATACAGCTCAGAGTACACATCGTCTTCGATGAGATACACATCATATCGATTGGCTAACTCAACAATGTATCGTTTGTGTTCATCAGACAAAGAAGCCCCGGTTGGATTATGAAAGTTCGTCATTAACCAACAAGCCCGAACATCTTCATTGGCAAAAGCTGCTTCGATTTGTTCAAGCGAATGCCCACTCTCATCATCGACACTGATTTCAATAGCCTTGAGACCTAACCGTTCTACCGCTTGAAGTGCGCCATAAAACGTTGGGGATTCGACAACGACGGTATCACCTGGTCGGGTGACCGCTTGCAAACTCAAGTTTAATGCTTCTAGCGCACCGGAAGTAATAACCACATCATCATGGGTTAGTGATATCCCATGATGAATATACCTCTGAGCGACGAGTCGCCTTAACGACTCAGCACCAGGAGGTAGGTTGTCTAGCAACTTATCCGGCCCCATTTTTCGTCCCGAGCTGGCCAAATTACGGTTAAGCGACTCTAAAGGAAACAAACACGGATCCGGAAACGCCGAGCCTAAATGAACAACATCCGATGTTGCTTGGTGCTTCAAAAACGAATACAACTCATCATTCAACTTGGTACATGGTGTATTGTTGCTTTTAATTCCATTCGTATTAGTGAGACGTTCAAGATCGGCAGTCACATAGTAACCAGATTGAGGCTTTGCTATCACCCAGCCTTGCGCCTCTAGCAATTGATAGGCTTGTAATACCGTACCTGCACTTACGGAATGATTGCGGCTGGTGACGCGTATTGAAGGCAGCTTCTCCCCTGCTCTCCAAGTATCTTGCTGAATTTGTGCCTTAAACAATTCGGCCAATTGACGGTATCGATTCATGTATCCCTCATTTCACTTGCAGCTGCACCATAGCATACTTCGCGCCAGCATTCTGATATGGCAGTCGTCAATTTAGCAACGTAATTTATCAAGCTTGTTAATAGCAATTTCGACGACGAAGTGAGAATTTATGTTCCATACTTTTACTGATACGTCCGAGTGGTCTTAAATCTTTGCCTTGTCCGAAAAGCAAGGCATTCCACGGAGCTGAGAGTGTTAAATCCACTTAGACATCTATCTTTTAAGCCGGGAGGAAGCGATGAAAGTATTTACAATGGACGATCTCTCTTATCGCGGGAAACATAAAGGTGTACATAGCTGGGACCATCCTGGCGGCACAACCCCTTATTACTGGCATCCTGATTGGTTGCATATCGCTGAAGATGCTTTGGGTGAACACAAAAAGGCTGACCTTGAAGTCCCTGACGGAGAAGCAGCGACAGAAGAGCATGCAAAAGCGGCGATTCTCAAACACTTGAATGACGAGTAGTTTAGGCTCTATCACCGTTCAAGAATAGCGTTAGGCAGGCGAATCCATCGTCGTATGCTTTAAACGCAGATAAAGCCAAAACCTGCCAAATAGTAAATTCTTCTGAATGAGAAGTACGCATCGTCTGTAGCTATCGAATGACAAAATAAGTCGATAGTTATCACATTAATTTTCATTACATCTGTTACATTTAGATAGTAATGGTGATGCACACCTCAACTCATGGATTATGAGAGAAAACAATAATGGCGAAATACAACGAAGAAGACATTAAATACAAAGGTGAATCCAACGGCGTACATTCTTGGAGTTCTCCTTCCGGCCAACCTTATTACTGGCACCCAGATTGGCTACACGTAGCGGAAGATGCGACGGGCACACACCCGAAACAAAAGCTTGAAGTCGAAAAAGCGGAAGTCCCAACAGAGAAGCACGCATTAAAAGCAATCTTAAAGCATATGAACGACTGGGCGACTGAGAAGCTTTCTTCTAACCCAGACATCGAAACCAATGCGGTTGAGTCTGAAATCGACCTGAAGAAATAACATCAGCCGACATCTATACTTCTTACAAGCAAACGCTCCACCTTTAGTGGGGCGTTTTTGTCTCAACTAGTAACCGCCACTCAACGTAAATCACTAACGCAAAGCACTGAAGTCAAACGATTGGTACGTGAACAAAACTTCATCAACCATTGTATAAATCCCCTTCAAACTCTGTGCCTACCAAACGTTTTCATGGCAAAAACTTTAGTTATGTTAGAATTCTGTTTCAAATCGCAACTTTTTTAGGTTTTCTTTTCAGTAACGGTTGTAACCAATATTGCTGAAAGGTATAAATGTTAGCACACCCCTTCGATTAACATGGATGAAGATTATGTTTGAAAAAGTAGTTGCCGCTCCGGCTGACCCTATTCTTGGCCTTACTGAAGAGTTTAAAAAAGATGCTCGCGCAGACAAAATTAACCTTGGCGTAGGTATTTACAAAAACGAGCAAGGCGAAACTCCCGTTCTTGCAACAGTAAAGAAAGCTGAAGCAGCGCTTGTTGAAACTGAAAAAACCAAATCTTACCTAACTATCGAAGGCACAGCTGAGTACGGCATTGCCGTACAAAAACTGCTTTTCGGCTCTGATGCAGAAATTGTAAACGAAAAACGCGCTAAAACAGCTCAAGCTCCAGGTGGTACTGGTGCATTACGTGTTGCTGGTGAGTTCATTAAACGCCAACTTGGCGATGTAAAAATCTGGATCAGCAATCCTACTTGGGCAAACCACAACGGCGTATTTACTGCCGCTGGTATCGAAACGGCACAATACAGCTACTACAACGCTGAAACAAAAGACAAAGACTTCGATGCAATGCTAAACGATCTGCAATCTGCGTCTGAAGGTGACATCGTGCTTCTACACGGCTGCTGCCACAACCCTACAGGTATCGACCCAACTGCTGAAGAATGGGAAACATTGGCGAAACTAGTCGCAGAGAAGAAATTGCTTCCTCTATTTGACTTCGCATACCAAGGCTTTGCTAAAGGCGTGGAAGAGGATGCGGCGGGTCTTCGTACTTTTGCTAAGTACAACAAAGAAATCCTAGTCGCGAGCTCGTTCTCGAAAAACTTTGGCCTTTACAACGAACGCGTTGGTGCCTTCACGTTAGTAGCGGAATCAGAAGAAGTCGCAACAACCGCATTTTCGCAAGTTAAAGCCATTATTCGCTCTATCTACTCTAACCCACCTGCGCACGGCAGCGCTGTCGTGACTCACATTCTTGGCAACGCCGAAATGCGTGCGGAATGGGAAGCTGAAGTAGCGGAAATGCGTGACCGTATCCAAGAGATGCGTGAACTATTTGTAGCGACACTAAAATCAGAAGGTGTGGACGCAGACTTTAGCTTCATCGAACGTCAAAATGGTATGTTCTCTTTCTCTGGCCTATCTAAAGAGCAAGTAAACCGTCTGAAAGAAGAGTTCGGTATTTACATCGTCGGTTCAGGCCGAATCAGTGTTGCTGGTATGACGAAGTCAAATATGGGTCCTCTATGTAAAGGCATTGCAGCGGTTTTATAATCGATAGTCGCATACTTTATTAAAAGGAAAGGTCAGCATAAGCTGACCTTTTTTATTTATTGCCAGTAAATGAACCTGTCCGCTAATAGACAAACTTCAAACTCAGCCCCACTTCATTGACATAATCAGAGCTCTCACCGCTGTAATCGGTATCTCTAAACTGATAAAAAAGACCAGTACCAATAACATCATGCCATTGGTAGTTAAAACCTATCTTAAAATTGTTCTCATCGACGATATCACTGCGGTTAACTTCCACCTCGGCCGTCGCAATAAGTTTTTCACTGAATAAGTAATTCACCCCAACGGTGACGGCTTGAAGCAATTCGCTATCTGAAGATAACGTATTATCCGTTTTGTCGTCCGTCGCTTTCGCTTTGATTGCACCTATTCCATATTTACCGTAGATATCGAATTGATCCGTAATCCCATAACGATAACCACCACCAAACAACAAACGGTCAATGCGAAGAGTAAAGTCGTCCGGATGGAAAAACTGCGCCGAGTAATCGACATTAAACAACCAGTTCTCAGTAAATAAGTAATTACCACCGAGTCCAATTGTGGTCGCGTTCGAATTATCTAACCACTCTTCATTTGTGGTTCCGGCACCCACATCCAAGTGAATGTGTTCATACCCAAATTTTTCTGCTTGGTCCATGACCGCCGCGCTAGTTACTGCTGGCAAAGCAGCTAAAGACGCAAGCAATAAACTTCTCACCATTCGACTTCCTTTCATGAGAATTATTTAAACACTGCCCCCAAATCACCTTGAGTGGCTTAGTTCAACAAAAATAACTTAGTTTACAGACGCGGTAACGATTTGAAATCTGCTATGCCTCTAAATCAAGCATTGGCCCAAAATATATCGACCACGTCCGCTCACCTTTTAAGTGACTATATAGTAGTAGAAATGCCGATTCCTTATCGTGCGATATGTCAGAATCTTATGACTGAGTACGAAAATCACGGTTCAGATAAGACTCTGTTTTAAAACTAAGTTAAGATTACTTTATTATTTGCGAACTAAAAGGCACCTTCGATGGATGCAGAACTTCTCGAGATTTATAACTTTCTCGCCAAGTACCCCCCGTTCAATGAACTCCCTGAAGAAACACTAAACAAGGTGACAGAGAGTGTCGAGATCTCGTACTACCGAGAAGATACCCCAATCATCCATTTTGGAGACTATATCCAAGATCTCTACGTGGTGCGAAGCGGGGTCGTAGAAGTTTATCGACGCAAAGGTGAGCTGTATAACCGCCTTGACGAAGGTGACCTATTTGGCCAGATGGGAATGCTAACCAACAACAAAGTACGCTTTCCGGTAAAAGCCATTGAAGATACTCTGCTCTACTGTATTCCTGGTGACGTTTTCCAAGAAATATACGACAACTTTGATTCCTTTGCAGACTTTGTCGAAGTGGAAAATAGTGCTCGTTTACGCCAAGCCATTTCAGAAAACAAAGATGCCAATGACCTGACGACATCGAAAGTGAAAACCTTGCTGACTGGCGATGCTCATACGATTGATCGAGGACAGACAATCCAGCAAGCCGCGCAGCAGATGGCGAATGACAACGTATCTGCTCTACTTATCGTCGATCCAGATTTCGTTCGTGACGAAGATGACCCACAATCTCCGGTACTTGGTATTATTACTGACCGTGACTTGTGTACCCGTGTGTTGGCCGAAGGCTTGTCTCCACAGGACGATGTATCAAGTGTGATGACCACTGAAGTCATGTCTCTTGATCACAATGCCTACATCTATGAAGCAATGTTAACCATGCTGCGTTACAACGTGCACCATCTGCCTGTGGTTAAAAACCAATTGCCTATTGGTATTATCGAAACAACCGACATTGTTCGTTATGAATCACAAAACTCGCTCTTATTGGTGAGCAGCATTTTCCAACAACAGACCATCGAAGATTTGGCAGTTGTTGCTGAAGAAGTAAAAAGCAGCTTTGTACGCCTAGTCAACGAAGATGCCAACTCACACATGGTGGGCAGTGCGATGTCCGTGATTGGTCGAAGCTTCAAACAGCGTCTGTTAGAAATGGCCGAAGAAGAACTTGGCCCACCACCAATTCCTTATTGTTTCCTTGCACTTGGCTCAATGGGACGTGATGAGCAACTGTTGGTGACTGACCAAGATAACGCCATCATTCTAGATGAGAACTACCAAGAAGAGAAACATGGCAAGTACTTCGAAGCTTTAGCGAAATACGTCAGTGATGGATTAGATGCCTGTGGCTACAAGTATTGTACGGGCGATATTATGGCAACCAACCCATTATGGCGCATGACTCGTTCAGAGTGGGAAGAGTGCTTCGCTGACTGGATTGATAACCCGAACCCGAAAGCGCTACTCAACGCGTCCATCTTTTTCGATTTGGATGGCGTTTACGGTCGCTTAAAATGGGCAGAACAATTAACCAGCTTTATTGTTCGTCGTGCGCGTAAAAACAATCGCTTCTTAGCCTGTCTGGCTCGCAACGCACTTAACCGAACGCCGCCACTTGGCTTCTTTAAAGACTTTGTGATGGAGAAAGATGGCAGACACAACAACTCCATCAACCTCAAACGTCGTGGTACGGCTCCTCTGGTCGACTTAATTCGCGTTCACTCTCTGGCGGTTGGCTCACGCGCACAGAACTCGTTTGAGCGTCTCGACGACATCATTGATGCTGGCATTTTGCCAAAAGGTCGTGCACAAGACTTAAAAGACGCACTAGAGTTTATTTCCATGGTGCGTATTCGTCACCAAGCGACGGACGTGGAATTAGGCATTGACCCAGATAACAATATCGAACCAGAAAATCTCTCTGAATTTGAACGTCGCAACCTAAAAGATGCTTTCCAAATCCTAAGCAATGGTCAGAACTTCCTTAAGTTCCGCTACCAAGCGAATAAGAGCTTTAAGTGAGGTTGAACATGATCAAAAAGCTCTTTCAGAAGCCAACCATTCAGTGGCCAACGAAATTTGAACAAAAGTTGGAGATGGCTAAAGATGAGAATTTAATTGCGTTTTATAGCAATAAACCACCGGCACCAGAGACCCCCCTGTCTGAGGTGGAGTTCGTCGCGCTAGATTTCGAAACGACGGGGGTGAACCCCGAAAAACATGACATCATTACCATTGGTTTAGTGCCGTTTAACTTGAAACGTATTTTCTTGCGCAATTCGCGTCATTGGAAAGTTCGCCCGCAGCGAGCACTCGATGAAGACTCGGTAATCATACATGGTATTACTCACAGTGAATTGATCGATGCACCTGACTTGGGCGACATCTTAAGCGAGCTACTACCATGCTTAAGCGGAAAAATCATTGTTGTGCATTATCGTCGTATCGAGAGAGAATTTCTGGATAAAGCACTCAAAAGCCGTTTAGGGGAAGGAATTGAGTTTCCAGTGATAGATACGCTGCATCTTGAAGAAACCATTCAACAGAAACGCTCTGGCTCACTCTGGGAGCGTTTAAAAGGGAAAAAGCCAGAATCGGTTCGGCTAGCGCAATCTCGACGCCGTTATGGTCTGCCAGACTATACCCCTCACCATGCATTAACCGATGCAATTGCTACGGCAGAACTGCTACAAGCGCAAATCGCCCATCATTATAGCGAAGAGCAACCGATCAGTGAGTTCTGGCTATAACGTCTTGCTAGCTTAATAAGCGATCAAAAAAGGAGCCAAATGGCTCCTTTTTATTTAGGTCGGTATCCGATTACAGCTTAAAGCGTTGAATCTCTTGCTCTAATTCGTGTGAAAGCTCAGATAGGTGGGCAGCTTGTTCTGCTGCTTGATGAGCTTCTACCGACAGCTCGTTAGAAACGTCACGAATGCCTTCAGTATTACGCGTGATCTCGGTTGTTACCGATGCTTGCTCTTCTGCCGCCGATGCAATCTGCGTTGCCATGTCACTGATGCGCTCAACAGCAGTATGGATTTGCGTCAAGCTCGCTGCAGCCGCGTTTGCATCATCAACACTGGTGTCAGCCAGACGACGGCTATCACCCATGATGCCAACCGCTTTCGCTGTTGTGCCCTGTAACATCTCGATAGTTTCTTGAATCTCTTGCGTTGAAGCATGAGTGCGTTGGCTCAATACGCGAACTTCATCCGCAACCACAGCAAAGCCACGGCCTTGTTCACCTGCACGTGCCGCTTCAATTGCCGCGTTAAGTGCAAGTAGGTTAGTTTGCTCAGCAATACCTTGAATCGTTGATAGAATCGTATTGATGCTATTTCCGTGTGCTTCTAGCTCTTGAATCACATCAGTGGCAACTTGAACTTCTTGCGCCAAGTTCTGGATAGAACCTTGCGTCTGAGTCACTTGGCTAGAACCGTGTGAACAAGCTTGAACCGCTTCCTCTGAGTTACTTGCCGTGCTATCTGCATTACCTGCAATTTCTTGTGTCGCTGCTGCCATTTCGTTCACAGCCGTCGCAACCATGTTGATCTCATCTTGCTGGTAAGAGATACGCTGACTGCGCTCTTCAGCTTGCTGTGCCGTCGTGCGTGCTTGCTCTGAAAGCGCAGATGATACGTGGCTAAGCTTGGTCACCATCGTGTGCATGTTGCCAACAAAGCGGTTGAAGTTTTCAGCCAGTTTACCTACTTCATCATCACTGCGTGGTTCTAGTCGTTGCGTTAAGTCACCTTCACCAGATGCAATTTCCTCAAGTGCATTTGATACGCGGCTCAAGTCACGGAACAAGAAACCAACCAACCAAGATACCGCAAGAATAACCACAATGGTGATCATCACAGCAGTGATCAATAGGTCACGTAGCAATACCGCATGCCCTGCTTCTTCCGTTGCGCGATCCATTTCAATCGCGAACATCCAATGCGTGCCAGGTACTTTATTAAAGTAGTAAAGCTTCTCTTTGCCTTTGATTACCGTATCTTCGATACGACCTTCATCTGCAGCGCGCTCGATTGCATCTTCTGAAAAGTCTTTTAGAACACTGGTGATAGGCTTAAGCGTTAAGCTTTTATCTGGATGCGCTAGGAACGTACCTTCGTTCATATCGATTAACATCGCATGCGCATTTTCACCTGCATCTAGGTTAATCACGTCGCTGATAAGCTGATCGATCAGTACATCTGCACCAACAACACCAACAAACTGACCATTTTTCATTACTGGCTCAGCAATGGTTACAAGCAGCGCGTTAGTGATTGCATCTTGATATGCAGCTGTGATGATCTGCTTACCTGCGGCGTTAGCATCTTTGTACCAAGGACGAGTACGAGGGTCGTAATCAGCACGGTTACGCTCAGGGTGAGAGCGATACATATCACCGTTTGGTGTACCAAGGAAGATGTCATCAAAGCCACCAGCCTTGCGAGCTTGTTGTAGGAAAGGGACAACGTCTTGCTCTGTCGAGTAGTCGTTGAATGCGGTAGCAATATCTTTACGGATATTGACCCAATCAGAAATTCCTTCTGACGCAGTAGTACTTAGACTTTGCGCACGTGAATAGACACCTGAACGAGTCTGATCAAATAATTGACCAGCCGACAACCAAGTAAGTGCTGTTGCCATCACAACAACAGCAGAAAGGCTTGCGCCAATAAGCTTTTGTTTTAATGATAATTTCATATTTATAGTTTTTGAGTTGGGAGAACAGTTAAGGTGTGTGAATATTACACACTTTTTCACGACTATTCACTAATTTTTAAAAAACAAAATAGCACATTAACTCTTTGTAAAATATGAACTTTCATGTGTCATTTTTTTGTCTCACCGTCATAAAAACCGCACAAAAAAAGCCAGCAAAATGCTGGCCTTTTGATTACTTGTTACTCAGACAGATTTATAAAATGCCTGAGTTATTGACGTTCTGTTCTCATACCCATCAATAAGCTCACACACATTGCAAGCAGAATGAAGGTAAACGGTAGTGCTGTAGAAATTGCACCTGCCTGAAGCGCTTGAACTGCTTCTGAGCCACCAATCCACAGTAGAGCAACCGCAATTGCACCTTCCATAAATGCCCAGAAAACACGTTGAAGTACAGGAGCGTCGACTTTACCGCCCGCTGTGATGCTGTCGATAACAAGTGAACCAGAGTCAGAAGACGTGATGAAGAACACAAGTACCAACACAACAGCAATGATTGAAAGCATGCTACCAAATGGAAGAACATCGAACATTTGGAACATAGCAAGTGAAACGTCAGTCAAACCATTCGTGCCCAACTCACCTACTTTATCAACAACTTGCTCGATCGCTAGACCACCAAATACTGACATCCAAACAACAGTAACAGCGGTTGGAACCAATAGAACGGCTGTAATGAATTCGCGAACGGTACGACCGCGAGAAACACGCGCAATGAACATACCTACGAATGGTGACCATGAAATCCACCAAGCCCAGTAGAATACTGTCCAGCCTTGGAACCATGCCTCATCTGTACGACCAAACGGGTTACTTAGCGGAATAATATTCTCTACGTATGCCATAAGTGTGGTTGGAATCGAGCCTAAACTCGCAGCCCAACCGATAAGACCAACAAGAATCAGTAGCAAGAACGCCACAACCATGTTGATGTTACTAATGACTTTAACGCCACCATCAATACCACGTACGACTGAAACAACAGCAAGCAAAGTTACAACGGTAATGACGACGATTTGTAGGCCCAGTCCTGGCTCAACACCAAATACGTGATGAATACCACTTGCCGCTTGTTGTGCACCTAAGCCCAGTGACGTTGCAAGACCAAACAGGGTCGCAAGAACGGCCAAGATATCCACGATATGACCAGCCCAGCCCCACGCGCGATCACCCAGAAGCGGGTAGAAGATCGAGCGCATAGAAAGCGGTAAACCTTTGTTGTAGGCAAAGAATGCTAAAGAAAGTGCTACAACACCGTAAATTGCCCATGGGTGAAGACCCCAGTGGAACATCGTCGCACCCAGTGCCAATCTCGCTGCTTCTGGTGTGTTTGCTTCAACACCGAGTGGCGTTTCATACCAACCAGTGAAGTAAGCGACAGGTTCTGCGACACTCCAGAACATTAAACCGATACCCATACCAGCCGCAAATAGCATTGCAAGCCATGACATGAACGAGTAATCGGCAACAGCGTCTTTACCACCTAGGCGGATTTTACCCATTGGCGAAACGATAAGTGCCAAACAGAAAATAACGAAAATATTACCTGCAATAATGAACAACCAATCGAATGAACCAATGATCTTCCATTTCAGCCCATCAAGTGCCGTCTTTGCGGTATGTGCATCTAGAACTAATGCAGCGACAAGAAACAGCGCAATTAAACCTGCACTAATACCAAAAACTGGGTTATGAACATCAAAACCCCATTTTTGAACGTTGTCTTGACCTACCGTATAGTCGGTACTATCGATACTGTACTTATCTATACCCTTTGTCATCGTTCCTCTCTATTTTTGTACTGTTTTTACGTACCAAACAAAAAAATCTTTCGAACACGATACGTTTTACATTCCGTGAAGGCGCAAGATCCTATCATTTGACACGTTTTTGTCTATCTTTTTGCTATGAAAAAATCCAATAACTTACTTTTCACTCAGCAATTTCCGCCTTTAAAAGGATAAACCACTAGCGCAATAGTTAGACCACAAACATTTATTGCTATAATAATTTTAGGTCTTCTTATTTTGTCTACACGACGCGACAAAATGAAATTGGAGACACTACTTAAAATTGTAGTGGTAATTTTTGATTCCACCCCTTTAAATAAGGGCGCATTTAAGTTAGTGTCGCCTCGATAAATGTTCCCTACAGACTGGATGAATAAATTGGAAAAGTACGAAGAAGTATTGGTCTCGATTCGTCAGATCATCCGCGCTATTGATTTACATTCTAAAAAGCTGAGCAAAGAGTCTGGATTGACCGCTCCACAGTTGATTTTGATGCGTGCTATCAATGAGTTAGATAACGTAACGATTAAACAGTTGTCTAGCCACACTAACATGAGCCAAGCGACCGCAACGACCATTCTAGATAGACTAGAACGAGGCCAGTTTGTTGAGCGTCAACGCAGTGTTCAAGACAAACGTAAAGTGCATGCTGTACTTACCAGCAAAGGCCAAGAAGCCCTAAAGCAAGCACCAACGCCATTGCAGGAACACTTCATTAATCGATTCCAAAAATTGGAAGAATGGGAGCAGTCTCTGCTGCTATCTTCCGTTCAACGCATCTCAACAATGATGAATGCAGAGGATAT
Organism: Vibrio sp. J2-4; assembly: GCF_021728155.1. Lineage (NCBI taxonomy): Bacteria > Pseudomonadati > Pseudomonadota > Gammaproteobacteria > Vibrionales > Vibrionaceae > Vibrio > Vibrio sp. J2-4. The sequence continues at coordinate 938,582 of NZ_JAKKCN010000002.1, read as the reverse complement.
CGATGTCGCTCCAATGCTAGAGCTTGGCAGCATTACAAAAGTCGATTAATTTCGCTCTAACGTGCTCGCTTTTTGCGGGCACTACTCTCCTACTCCGTTAACCCTGTTTCAAACGCATATTTCGCTAGCTCCGCCGTCGAATGTAAATCCAACTTGTGCTTAATGTTGTGGCGATGCGTCTCTACCGTTCGGTAGCTAATGTTAAGTAGTGTGGCGATTTTCTTACTGCTGTTTCCTTGAGCGACTAATTTAAGCACCGCTTCTTCCCTGCGGCTAAGTGGATTCGTTTTTTGAGTGGCTGGCACCACCTCTTGGGTAAAAAGCGTTTGTGTGACAGACTCGCAGAAATACGTTGAACCTTGATTCACCGTTTTTATTGCTTGCACCATTTTCTCGGCCGAGATTTCCTTGAGCATGTACCCTACTGCGCCAGCTTGCATGACCTTCATGATGTATTCACGGTTATCGTGCATGGTCAGCATAAGTATTTTGCTTTCTGGTCGCTCTTCTTTAATTACCCCTGTCGCTTCAATACCGTTCATTATCGGCATGCTAATGTCCATCAAGATGACATCAGGCTGAAGGTGCTTTGCGACTTCAATCGCTTCCAGCCCATTGCTTGCTGTACCGACCACTTCAATATCAGGCTCTAACTCCAAGCGAGCCATGAAGCCATCTAAGACCACTTGATGATCATCAACAATCACCACACTAATCGGTTTATCCATAAACTAATTCATCCAAATTAAGCAGCACGGTAATCTCTGTTCCTAAACCAAGCTCACTCATCAGTTCAAACTCACCACCAATGAACTCTACACGCTCTTGCATGTTCCTTAACCCAATCCCTTGTTGGTGCACTGCTTGGTTAACCACAAAGCCAACACCGTCGTCACGTATGAGTAATTGCAGCATATTGCCCATTTTTTGCAAAGTAACCGTCACTTTTTTCGCTCTTGCGTGTTTTTCGATGTTGTTCAAAGACTCTTGAGCAACACGATACAAGGTCGTCGCGACTTCCGACGTCAGTTTGTACTGCTGAGTATCAAAATTACTTTCTATATCAATCCCAGAGTGAGAGTGAAAGTCTTGCAGTAAAGTGGTCAGTGCCGCCTCTAAGCCGATATCATCAAGGGCGCTAGGGCGAAGTTGATGAGAAATATGCCTTACTTCATTTATCGCGGTGACCAATGAGCGTTGCGATTTGTCTAAGTGGGATTTGAGTTTTTCGTCTTCCAGTCTATGACTCATTAAATCCAAATGACATTTACTAGAAACTAACAACTGGTTGATTCCATCATGCAACTCTCTCGCTAGATGCTTTTTCTCATCCTCTTGAAACATGACGGTTTTATGTGCCAACTCTTTAAGGTTTTTATCGGCAAGACGGTGTTCATGCAAATTGATCGCTAAAGTGAGAACGATAATTACAGCAACGGTCACCGCTAAGATCACGACTACCGAGAAAAAAGTCGTTTCGATATTTTTGTTCACCGCAGCACGCATATTGGCAACTTCTTGACTGACGTCCTCAATATAGAGCCCTGTCCCTATCATCCATTCCCACTTATCGAGCCATGCGGCGTAGCTAAGCTTTGGGACGACTTCACCCGTAGATGGCTTTTGCCACAGGTACTGATGAAATCCACCACCTGATTGAGCTTGATACAACAAAGCTTCGATTAGACGATCGCCATTCTCGTCTTCAAGATAGAGTAAGTTCTCCCCGACTAGCTCTGGGAGAACAGGATGTACAAGGTTGGTACCATATTTATCGTAAGCGAAAAAGTAGCCGTCTGCTCCGTAGCTTAAACGGTTTAAAATCGCTTTCACGCGTGTTTTAGCAACGCTCTCTTCTAAGGTTGGATCGTTGTAGATATAAGAAATGGAGTCAAAGGCGACGTCGACCGTATCTTTCAACGCCGCCTCTTTTGATTGGATCAGGTTTTGATGAAAGATCTCTACCTCTCTTTTGCCAAGAGTCTTGGTTTGATAGATAGAAATCCAACTGATACTCGCTGACACCAATACCACGGGTATCAATGTCAGCAGAATTAACTTTGCTTTGAGAGGCATCCCTTTCCTCCATGAAACGCTGCTTTACAGCTCACTATCTTAGCAGCACAAATAACTCGACTTCGTCCGCCTAGACATAAATAGCAGCTTAACAACTTGCCTCAAAAGGTAAAAACTCTCAGTTCACAAAATCTCTTTTATTATCGAGTGTTCAACTCATGCCATAAAAGCCAGGGAAGAACAGCAAAGAAGCCAACACGACAATTTGAATCGCGATAAACGGCATCACACCTTTGTAAATATCTCGCGTAGTGACACCTGCAGGTGCGACGCCTTTTAGATAGAACAAACTAAAACCAAATGGCGGTGTTAGGAATGATGTCTGTAAGTTCATTGCGATAAGAATCGCAAACCACGTCATGTTGATACCCATCAACTCAGCGACCGGCGCAATAATTGGCACGATGATAAAGCAGATTTCAACGAAATCGATAAAGAAGCCTAAAATCAGAATCACCACCATGGTAATGATGAGGAAGCCCCACTTTTCTCCAGGCAGTTCTAGCATCCACTCTTCGACTAGATAATCACCGCCAGTGTAGGTAAATGCCATTGAGAAGGCGGTTGCCCCTAGCAAAATAGCAAAGACCATTGCGGTTACTTTAACGGTTTCTTTCGATGCATCATAAATCATCGACCAACTAAACTGCTTATACAGTAACGACAGAACTATCGCACCAGCGCCGCCCAGAGCCGCTGACTCTGTTGGCGTTGCAATCCCAGCAAAGATGGAGCCCAATACCACAATGATCAGTGCTAGTGGCGGTAAAACGGCTTTCAGCGCGGTGAACACTTCTTGCTTTCGACTAATCGACTCATCGCGCTCTATCGCCAGTGCGGCTTGAGGATTCAACTTCGCGTAAATAAGAATGTAGATAACATAGGCGCCGACGAGCGTGATACCGGGCCAGATTGCAGCTTGGAATAAGTCTCCGACCGGAACGCCGAGTACATCCCCTAACAAGATCAATACGATAGAAGGCGGGATAATTTGTCCCAAGGTACCAGACGCACAAATAGTCCCACACGCCAAGCCTTTGTCGTAATTGTATTTAAGCATCACAGGGAGTGAGATCAGCCCCATCGCAACAACCGATGCGCCGACTACGCCCGTTGACGCGGCAAGTAGTGCGCCAACTAATACTGTCGAAATAGCAATACCACCACGGACGCCGCCAAACAGACGTCCCATCGACTCAAGCAGTTGCTCTGCAAGCTTCGTCTTCTGAAGTACTAGTCCCATGAAGACAAACAATGGTACGGCCATTAGCACCGTATTTTCCATAATGGATTGAATACGATATGGCATGAAAGCAAACATCTCGATGCCTTCAGCCCAAACACCAAAAATCAGTGCAATACCGCCAAAAGTAAAGGCAACGGGGAATCCCAATAAAAGCGCAAAGAGCGCGACAAAAAACATCACTATACCGATCATAATGACTTCCTTTTACGACTTACCGTTATTACCGGCATAGATAAGATGAGGGTTAACAATCTTGTTGATCGAATGCAGCAGCAGTCCAATGCCACTAACTGCCATAAAGAAAAATGACAGCGGAATCATCGCTTTGATGATCCAACGATATGGCAATCCGCCTGGATCACCAGACGTCTCGCCTAGCGCGTAACTTTCTTTGGCGAAATCGATACCAAACCAAGCCACCAGTAGGCAAAAAGGGAATAAGAAAAATAGCGTGCCTATGATGTCGATGATGGATTGTGCTTTGTAAGATAAGCGTTCATAAAAAATGTCAACGCGAACATGGCCACCAGACTTAATCGCGTAAGGCACACCAAGCAGAAATACGGCGGAGAATAGATGCCATTCCATTTCTTGGAATGCAATGGATACATCGTTGAATACATATCGCATCACAACGTCGTAAACCACATTCACCAACAATAAAATAAACAGGATGCTGGACAACCATCCGAGGAAATCGCTAAAGCGGTTAAATAATCGCTCAATATAAATAAGACTTCTCATTCCGAACTCCGTGGAACGTTTGGATACGCTCCGCTATGGTGCGGAGCATTCATTATGAAGTTTTCTTGGGCTTCGTTCGCAGGCTAAACCTCTCGGCGTCGCCTGCGTCATAACGTTATTGTTGAGCTTGACTGTTTAAGTAAGCTCGGTGTGAAATGTCTGACCAAGGTCGAACTTGATTCATGTAGTTCGCTTGCGACTCTTGAATCTCTTTCGCCAAAGCATCTTTTTCTGCGTGCTCTTTCAACAAACGATCGTTTGCTTCTCGCAACGCAGCTACTACTTCAGGCGGGAAGTCTTTGACTTCAACATTTGGGTATTCAGATTTGATAGATGCCCAGTTTTTGCCACTTTCGTGTTTCGATTGCGTGTACATATCGTAAGCGGCGGTTTTCATTGCTACTTGTAAAATCGCTTTTAGATCATCAGGTAGACGGTTCCAAGTACGCTTATTAACAAGGAACTGAAGCTCAGTTGCTGGCTCATGCCAACCTGTGTAGTAGTATGGCGCGATTTTGTGGAAGCCCATGCGCAAGTCCAATGATGGACCAACCCACTCCAAGGCATCAATTGTGCGACGCTCTAGAGAGGTATATAGCTCACCAGGGGCGATATTCGTTGGTTTTGCACCTAACTCTGCCAAAATCTCACCAGCAAAACCTGGGATACGCATTTTCAAACCCTGCAAATCCTCGACGGACTTGATCTCTTTCTGGAACCACCCGCCCATCTGAGTATCGGTATTACCGCCAGGGAAAGACATCAAATTATGTGGAGAGTACACCTTCTCCATCAGCTCCATACCACCGCCGTAGTAAAACCACGCATACTGCTCAGTTGGTAACATACCGAAAGGCATAGAAGTGAAGTAAAGTGTGTTTGGAACCTTGCCCTTCCAGTAGTAAGACGCCGAGTGGCCCATGTCGTATTGACCAGACTTAACCATATCAAACACCCCAAAAGGCGCTTTGTGCTTGTTTGCGGAATCAATACGGATTTGCAGACGCCCGTTGGACATCTCCTCTGCCATTTTTGCCATGTTTTTTGTCGCATCACCAAAAATAGGGAAGTTAGGTCCCCAAGTTTCAGCAAGCTTTAAACGATAGACTTTTTCAGCAGCATTTGCAGAAGTCACAACGAATGTCATCGCGGCAACGACAGCGGTTGTTTTGAGCACTCGTTTTAAAGATTTTTGGATTAGACTCATCGTTCACGTCCTTTATCACCAAGGTTATTGTTGTCATCCATTTCATTAGGATTGGCTGTATTCGGTATAAAAGATGTAACAATGTTGTCGAATGCGAAATGGGCATGAACACGGAAGCGAGTAATTCATCAATAAGACATTAGCCTTAGGTATTACGTATAACTACGTAGGACAGCTGTTATGCGACAAGTTTAACTATCATAAAATTAATGAGTTACTTTTCCTGTAACGAGGCAAAAAGAAAAATGATACGTACGTACTTCTCTGCCAAAAAATTTACATAGTATTTAAGAAAATGTGACAAAGCACTTATTGGCAGCGTTAAAATCAATTCCTAATAGATTATTTTCAATACGAAGATAAAAAAATACCCCGGCATTGGCCGAGGTATTCAAGCTAGAACGGTAGCGGTAATTAAACTGCTTTGTAGATAACTTTGTTACCTGCTAACTGCTCTTTTTGAACTAGGTTTTCTTCAAGAAGCTTCTTCAGTGCGCCAGTAGCCCATGATGCCGCTTTAGTATCTTCTTGACCTGCAGCTAGACCAATGCCTTTAGGATTGATACCTTCAGCATTTGCTACAACGATGTCTAATACTTGTTGTTGCTTAGGAGTAAGGGCAACATCAACTGTTTTCACTGCAGCTACTTTTTTCTCAGCTACTACTTTCTCCGCAACAGCTTTTTCAGCAACAGAAGGTGCTACTGCTTTTTCGGCAACAGGCTTCACTGCTTTAGGTGCTGCAGCTAAGTTTGCTACTGTCGCTTTAATGCGTTTTTGCAGTTTCATCTGCACTTTACGCTTATGAGCAAGTCTCATTGAATATTTCTCCAGTTCACTGCATCTCAGCAGGGATGAAAATTTGAAGCGCGTTTTATACCAAAATTCACAAGCAATTTGTAGGTTTTAGCGGCGAAACGCGATGAAAAATGCGCTCAAAGCATAGAACGTCTACTATTTAATCAGATATTTTATGAACGGATTTATTGAATACTGGGTATAAAAACAGAGGTTTCTTTTATTTCAAATGCAAGTCAATGCATATTTAGTCATCCACGCATTTTTGATCAAGTATTCGATGAGGTTATAAGCATGGAAACGCTGCACCTAACAAATTCACATTTCAAACCCGACTCCCCTATCAACAGAATACTTTTGTTGCTCGTTGCACTGATAACCCTGTTTTTGGTTGTCATTTCTCCGGGATGGAAGCAAGCCATGTTGTCGGTCATTTTGATGTCTGCAATTGTTGGTTTCGCCATCTTGATGATCAAAAAAAGCCAAGTCACTTTTACGCTGACAGCTTCTCACTTCCAACAACATCTTTTTAAAGGCGGATGGGTCGTCCGATGGCGAAATATTGAGTCAATAGGGATTTGTAGCTACCAGCAGGAAGGGTGGCATCAGCCGCTACCTTGGATTGGTATTCGTCTAAAACACTACTCACCTTATTTGGATTCGATCTGCCCTCGTATAGCGACAGAAATTCTCCTTAGCCAACGCGCACTACTTTATTTAGGTGCGAAGCAGAATCAGTGTGAAGAAAAGTTTGAAGATATGGTGCTTGATCCTAAGCCATACATAAACAGCAACGGGGTTGAGTATAAAGGCTTACTGGCGATGCTCGCCAACCGTATGAAATATCAAAGAGGATTTTACGGCTACGATCTGTTTATATCAGCCAGTGACCTAGATCGTGAAGCAGAGGATTTTGTGGGACTGACTCGGCGATACTTAGCTGCCGCCGAGCCAGAATAATGCTTACTACACGCGCTTTTAGTAAAGCGGCATCTCGTCAGCAACGAACGGGTTAGTTTTACGTTCGTGACCGAAAGTCGATTGAGGGCCGTGACCAGGGACAAACGTGACATCATTGCCTAAAGGCCACAATTTCTCTTTGATAGAGCTAATCAAGGTATTGAAATCACCTTGTGGGAAGTCAGTTCGGCCAATGCTACCGTTAAACAATACGTCGCCCACAAACGCCAATCGCGCTTCTTCACTATAAAGAACAACGTGACCAGGGGTATGACCTGGTGTGTGGAATACCTTTAATACTTGATTACCAAATGTGACAGTGTCACCCTCATTTAACCATTGATGCGGTTCAAAGGCTTCAGTCAATGGGAAACCAAACATTTGGCTTTGCCCTTCTAGACCTTGTAGCCAAAAATTATCCGCTTTATGAGGGCCAATGATCTCAGTACCACCAAGCATTGCAGCCAGCGGCTCTGTTCCGCCAACATGATCTAGGTGACCATGGGTTAGCACCAAGTTGACGATCTCGATGCCAAGCTCTTTAATGAGCATAGCAAGTTGCTTTTCGTCACCGCCTGGGTCAATAACGATGCCTTTCATCGTTTCATCACACCACACGATAGAACAGTTTTGAGAAAAAGATGTCACTGGGACAACTTGGTATTTCAGAGCCATAGAAAACCTATTACCAAACAAATTTGCGTTAAAACTGGCGCAACTATGACACTAACCCCATGCGACTTCAAGACCTGCTGAGGCTTGCTATTGACTTACCAAGAACGCACAGCACCTGTGTCGATATGGACAAAGTTACTACTTGGATAATACCCAACACCACCAGCTTTCAAGCTAATTGCTGCATCGCGTACAGTAGACAATTTCACTCCATCAAGACGGAAGTCTATGGCCTTACCTTCCATATGAAGACTTTTCTTTGCCACTCCGCTAGCCCCTTTGCGCAGGGACGCATTGGTCAAAGGCGAACGGTAACCAGAAATTACAATGACTTCTGCATCTGTACCGATCAGCTTTTGAATCTGGCTGATTTGATCGAACAAGCGTCGATCCATCGGATGAACTTCGTTTCTACGGTGATCACGACAAAACTCATTCAGCTTTTCTAGTTCATCATCAAGATAGCGTTTACCATCGAAATAGCATGTTTCGAGGAGCTCTCCAGTATTAAGGTTGTTCATCGCCAACTCACGTGGCTCGTCAGGGAATGAAGCCCATGAAATCGATGGCAAGGCAGATGCCAATACCACGCCACCAGCGGTCATTTTAAGGAAATCTCGGCGGGAAAAATTACGACTTACCATTTCAAAAAACAATGCTCAACAACTAAACAAGTCGCGGACATTACCCAAACACCTTTGTCACGTCAAATGCATAAATCGCTCCACCCTAATTTTAAGATGTGGTGATTGACGCTTAATTATTGAGCAAACAGAAGATTCTTAGTTTTGTAAATTTTACTTAAAGATTTCAACTACGGTGATCGTATTTATAGATATCATCTCGGTAGTAAAGTGTTCCCTCTTCTAGCCATGCGGTTTGATAAATAATGTGCACTTGGATGCGTTCTCCTAAAGGAACCGACGTGTTAGAGCGACGCGTACTTTCCCGTTTTTTCGCTAAGCGCTCTTCTAGTCCCTGAGTTTTGAATAAGAGCTCCGCCAGCTGGTCAGCATGCTCAACGCGGACACACCCGGAACTGAATGCACGTCTATCTCGTTCGAACAAGTTTTTACTTGGCGTATCATGCAAATAGATAGCTTGGGGGTTTGGCATATTAAACTTATACAATCCCAATGCATTGTGTAATCCCGATGCCTGTCGCATACGATAAGGAAATGTTCTCGGATTCACCGTCGCCCAATTGATGGTTGTAGGGTCAATAATTTCGTTTGACGTCCAAGACCGGATGATTTGAATGTTATGGTTAATCAAATACATCGGATTACGTTTCACTTTAGGAATGATGTCTTTCACCATTATGGTCCATGGCACATTCCATGTGGGGTTGAGAATGACGGAGTCAAGAGTTCCCGACATGATTGGTGTTTTTCTTGAGGCTCTGCCAACCACAACTTTAGACTCGAACAGCGGTTGACCATCGTGCCAATACGTTACTTCGTATCCAGGTACATTTACAAAGACAACATTATCTCTGTCTTTGGACCAAATCCTTGAACGTTCTGAGTTCAGCGCCAATAGATGCAATCGTTCTTGAGGAGAAAAGTTGATCCACCGAATGGTATTCGGGCCAATCACCCCATCCTCTTTCAAGCCATGAATACGCTGAAACTCTTTCACCGCTAACTCTAATTCTTCATCATACTGTTGGGTCGTGATATCTAAATACGATACATCCACACCAACCACTTCCATACGCTCAATCAGAAGCGGTTTATTTTCTAATTGGTCACCGACACGGGCAAGTCCCGCTTGTTCATAGATTGGATATTGATACTGAGCGTGCTCGGATAAAGAGGAGTAAGCGGAATAAAAAGCTTCGTCCGTTTGTAAAGGAGAGCGAAGGCTTGCTAAGAATTGACTAAGTTTGCCAACCGTAATTTCGTTACTCAGTACGGACAAAGTATCGATGCTAGGAGCAGGTAAAATCACGTGGGCTTTGTTAGCAAATAACCAGTTGATACCTTCTTCAGGGAGCTGCTCGAGATAGCTGAGATACATCAACAGTGAATCTGTCATCACCAAATCAAAGTCGAGGTTATCTCCCTGCCATCGAACTTGGTTTATACGATGGAGTTGATTCTCGAATTCGTCCGTGACGCCAGCAAGAGCAACCAAGTTTACTTGAAAAAGAAACTGCTCAATATCGCTTTCATTTTCCCAGTTCAAACGGTAATTGGTACTTTGATAAAGCTGGTCAATCACCTCTGGATAATGGATCATTTTTTCGACAGACAGCTTTTGTACCGCTCCCTCTTGCTCTGTTTGTGCAGAAGCTTCGAGAGAAACGACGGTAGAAAAGCTGAAAAACGGCACCATAAGTGCCGTCATGATTAAAACCCTAGCAAACACTGAAACGATCCTTGCGCTACTTGCCATAATGAAAAGTATGGCAAATATCTCACAGCTTGCAGGTTTAAAATTAAGAATCTGATGTCGAAATTAACATCAAGTTTCTTTATCTACTTGGGTTCAAACAATCTTTGACCAATGGTTATCCCATTGAACACCACTAAAAGAAGCGCTTTTATGTGTCGTTGGCCTTTGCTCAATCACTTTGCCAGCACCAGAGCTGACCCTGAATTCCTTTCCATATGTCACCACTCCCGATGCATCTGGCAAAGCACTTAACTCAACCAACTTCCCTGTAGCTTTGGACCATATCCCATAACAACTGCCCGGAGGAGAAGTCGCAAGGATCCATTCATCCGTCGCCGCGATACTCGCGACATAGTGATTAAATCTCGCCCACTCTTCGGGTTCCGCATGCAAAGATTGCATCACACCTCCACGAATGTGCATCGCAAGCAACGCTGGGTATTCATCCGGCTCTCCACGATATTGCTGACCACACAGTACCGTCTCTGCACCATCATGCGCTAAATGACGGATGCTCAACTTATGATCTGGTAAAGAGACTTGATCCAACAGCTCACCTTCTTGTGAAAGGTAACTCAGACTTGGTCTCATGCTATCAAGATTGAGCGGTTCACGGCCGTTGGTGTGTACGCCACCGACGCCAATCGCTAATGCGCCATCAGGCATCATGATCACTTCATGAGGGCCAAGGCCAAAACCCGTTAACTCATCGATCTTTTGATATTGCTTTTGCACATCATAAACACCGATGATCCCACGGCTTGTGCCCCTTTCTCCTTCTGTCGCAAATAGCAACGTGCCGTCACGGGAGTAAACACCATGACCATAGAAATGGCGATCCGGTTTTGCTAGCTGCAGCTTGATCATCTGCTCAGAGCGATAATCAAACACCATGAAGAAAGTTCCTGGTCGACGACCAAAGACCACAGCGTGACCTTGTGGGTTGGTCGCCACACCATGACCACGCTCAGGAATCGGCAACGAAGATAGCGGCATACCATGCTCATCGGCCACTACCGCTGCGTATTTATCTCGGCCGATGATTGAGCAGCCAATCAACGCTGGTTGACGTGAACGTGTTGAAGCACAACCAAATGGCATCATAGGTGCGGCCGCACCAAAGAGTGCGGCTTTCAGTAAGGTTCGGCGGGTTTGATCAGTCACCATCGGTTGCATTAAATCCTATAACCACGCCAAGCTCGATCGCCACCTCTTCATGGATCAAGTACTTCAATTGCTCTAGCTTATTGTATTGAGCGATTACCATGCGGTAGCCTTCTTTACTTTGTAAAGCCGTGAACAAACTCTTATCTTCCGGCCATGTTTCCAACGCCATTTCAAACTGGTGAACAACACGGTCTGCGAGACCTGCATGGCCTTGCTCTCTTAGTAGAGTATCTAGACCATTACCGTTGGCAAGATACAGCGCTTCCATTGCTTCAAGGTTTGCTTTTAAGTTTGAAAGCGACGTCTCTGAACGCCAAGATTCAGAAAAGTAAGGACGAGGCTGACCAATTTTAGCTAACGGTCTGCTCAGCTTTTTCATGCTGTAGTCAAGCTGATTAGAGAGCAGCGAAATGTATTCGGATTTCCATTCCGTCATCTCTAACGACTTCCAAGGATTTTGTGCCCAAGAATCTGCGATGATCTGCGCTTTGTTCTCTAGGTTTTCAGCAATTGCAACACCTGTCGCACAGGTATTGCTGTTGCTAGATAAGGTCGACGCTTTATCGTAAAGCAGCCATTCTAGTGCACCTAGGCCTTGTACAGTAACACTTTGCGTGGAGATCTTTTCCGCACTCCAAACTTGGTCAGATTTCGTCAGCACAGACATTTTTCGGCCAGTGGTGTTCTTTTTATCTGGCCAAAACTGGACATTCCAACTTTGCTCCAACGCCGTAGCAGGGCCACGCTCTTGACCTTGTAATGCCATCCACGTCAGCATAGTTTGGTGCCATTGCTGTTTTACTTGCGCATCATCTTTCGTCTCTGATGAGCAGTAATCCGCGAAGCTTTGTTCAAGTTCTGTGGTTTGCGCTAAAAACGTCTGCGCAGATTGAAACTCAACTTCGTAGACCGCTTGAGAAATATGACTTGTACTCTCAGGCTTAGCAGAGCTTGAACCGACTGTCGATTGGCAACCAACCAAACTTAACGTTGCGGCAATCGCACTCATTAACAGTGTTTTTTTCATGGTTGCTTCCTTATAGAGAATTCAGAAACGCAATCAATGCATCACGTTCTTTTTTGTTCAGTGCTAGCACGTTTTGTTTGGCCGTTTCAGCTTCGCCGCCGTGCCACAACACCGCTTCCATCAGGTTACGGGCGCGGCCATCATGTAAGAAGTAAGTATGCCCGTTTACTTCTTCGGTATAACCAATGCCCCATAGGGGTGCCGTTCGCCATTCACGGCCGTTTGCTAAGTACTCAGGACGGTTATCGGCTAAACCTTCACCCATGTCATGCAGAAGCATGTCTGTATATGGATGGATAAGCTGCTCAGAAAGCGCTGGTAACTCTGGTCGCTTCGCCGTTTTGACACTGGTCTTATGGCAGCTTTCACAGCCAGATGCAGCAAAGATTTTCTGACCGAGTTTCACGCTAGGATCGTTCATATTTCGGCGAATAGGTACGGCTAAGTGCTGGCTGTAAAACTCAACGAAGTCGAGAATATTTTCACTCACTTCTGGTTTACCGCCATTTGGCATGTCGTCACAAATACTTTGTTTCGAGGTACAGTTTTCATTGGGGAATAAATGGCTCGTCAGACCCACATCACCATTGAATGCTGCTGCATTTTGCTGCATTAACGTCGGTTGTCCGGCTTTCCAGCCAAAACGACCAATCGAGAAGTCGTCCTTCTCAATATCCCAAACCTTGTTTACTTTACCTGAGATACCGTCTTTATTTGCATCTTGTGCATCAGCCCATGCAAGTAGCGTTTCGTCAGGAATACTCTCTAACAAACCAAGGCCGATCATTGGCGGTGCAACACGCGCTGAAAATTCTGTATCAGGGTGCATATCGCCGTAACCTAGATCGGTAATATTCAAACGAGGTTTTCTTAGTGTCACCGTCGTGCCGTCTTTAAACTTCACTGGCACATCGGTGTACGTGATTTCGATTTTTCCTTCTGGCGTTTGATCTTGCAGGGCAAAGTCTTGGAGCTGGCCGCCATAAGTCGGCTCAGGTATAACGCCGTCTCTGATGTACGCTGTTTTTTGTTCTGACGTCATCGCAGGGATGCTCAAACGCACTAACATGGACACCGCATGCAAATCATTTTGCTCTGGAGGATGACCACGACCATCTTTGATGTGGCAGTTTTGACAACCATTTGTATTGAAAAGAGGTCCCAAACCATCTCTGGCATCGGTAGACGCTGGCGCTTGTACCCAAGGGTTGCGGAAAAAACTATTGCCCACGCTAAAATCAAGACGTTTACTCATAGGAAGGTTCGCGGCAGGAAGAGAATACGCGTTGGCACCTTCCTTTTTGACGCTCGTTTGTCCACCAGATTTCACATCATACGCGATAGCAGTAGAAGAAAAGATCACGGCCAAGGCCGAAATTAAGTAAGGCTTCATATCATTGCTCTAAAACACAACAAGAGGGGTGGGATAACAGCGAGTTAAAACGGTAAAGGGCTCGTTTGAGCCCTTTCAATTATTTTTTGTACTTTGATTAAAACTCGTGGTCAGCAGTATCAGGGCTTAGGCTATCAATGCCAATGATACCCGCAGCACGTTCAATTGAACCGGTTTGAGCAACCAATGACATGATGGTGTCATTCACTAACGTGTTGCCTTGTGCATTACCCGCTGCAATTAACTGGTCGAAGTGTTGGTTGTTCTTCTCCGCAGACGTAACCAATTTACCAACTTGATTACGCGTAACATCAAACTGCTTCTGGATCTCTTTAGCTGCTTGTTTGTCTTTTTGAGCCACTAGGTCAGCAATACTCGGACCAGAAAGCAATGTGCCGTCTTCACGCTTGTAAAGACCTGTGTAAACGTTATAGATGCCCTGCTCGTTGTAGTAATGAGAGTTGTGCGTATTGTCTGAGAAACAATCGTGCTCGTCTTCAGTTGAGTTCGCTTCTAGTGCCACCTTCATACGCTCACCCGCTAGCTCACCTAAAGACAATGAACCCATACCGAACAACATTTTACGTAGGCCATTATCCGCAGAATCATTAAGAAGCGTTTCACGGTAGTTGCCTTTCACTTCCGCAGACCACTGTTTTTCCATCCATTCAAGGTCTTGAACCAGTAGATCGGCTGCCGCTTTTAGGTACTCACCACGACGGTCACAGTGACCATTCGTACACTCAGAACCGACAACGAAGTCTGTGTAAGCGCGCTGACCTGCGCCTGCGTTTGTGCCGTTTAGGTCTTGACCCCAAAGTAAGAATTCAATCGCGTGATAACCTGACGCAACGTTTGCCTCAGAACCACCTACTTCGTTGAGATCCGCTAGCAATTCTGGAGTAATTTTTGAAACGTCTAGTTTAGAAGCACCAATCTGTAAACTGGTGTTTGCGATGATGTTTGCAGCAGCGCCTTCGTTACCGAGTTCATATTGGTAATCTGTCGCTACGTAGTCAATTAGGCCTTCATCAAGTGGCCATGCATTTAACTGCCCTTCCCAGTCATCAACAATCGCGTTACCAAAACGGAATACTTCAGATTGTTGGTACGGAACGCGAGAGTCTAGCCACGCTTGTTTTACTTCTTCAAGCTTATCCGCTGATGGCGATTTTAGGAATTCGTCGATTTTTACGTCGAGCGTTTTCGCCGTTGTCACTGAGTCAGCAAAGACTGCATGTGCAACGTCTGCATAATGTTCAACGACTTGTTGTTTCGTTACTTGGGCAGCAACGGTAGAACCACTGGCAATGAGGAGTGATGCAGCAATAGATTGGACTAAAACTGTTTTTGCATTCATCTGAAGCATCCTTGTTGAGCAATTTATTTGTTTTATTCGTAGTGCTAATTATTCTTATTTGCACTATTAGTCACGAGATAATACAAATTTACAATTTATTTTCAACTCTAGATACAAAAAAAGCCTCATCATTGTGAGGCTTTTAACATGCAAAACTGATGATTTAATAAATAAAATCAGAATTTTAGATTGTGCTTACCATGAGAAACTTTTGCTTTTAGGTAGCTTTCATTACCATCTTTAATATGTGCAGAGGTATTGACAACCTCAACAATCTCGATGCCGTATTCTGCTAATTCACGGATTTTCTTAGGGTTGTTGGTCACAAGGCGAATTTTACTCACACCTAATGCTTCGAGCATTTGCGCTGCTTCAGTGAAATCACGAAGGTCATCGTCAAAACCCAAATGGTTGTTTGCTTCATAGGTGTTCATACCTTGGCTTTGCAAACGGTACGCATCAATCTTATTGTATAGACCAATACCACGACCTTCCTGACGTAGGTATAAAATAATACCGCCAGATTCGCCCATGCGTTGAATGGTTTCTTCTAATTGCTCGCCGCAATCACAGCGGGATGAGTGAAAAACATCACCAGTAAGACATTCTGAATGCATACGCACCAAAGGCGTTTCTTGCGTTTGATCCGCTTGCCTAAAGATAACTGCCACATGCTCTTTATCTGTCTTCAGGCCACGAAAAGACAGGATTTCAGCATCGATATTACTTTTAGCCCCGACTTTAAAATCTACTCTGGCACGTACTTCCGCCATATCTATACTCACTCGATTTATTGCTTGATGCGCTTGATGCGTTTTCGTTATTGCATTCATGGGATTCACTCATTGCTCTTCAACTATGGGGATTGATACCGCATTTTTCAATATAGAGATCACAATTGAGAGCAGTTATCCCCTAAAGACAGCCAAAGAGAACAACTCCCCGCGCTGACGAATTGTTATAGTATAACAATTTTGAAAAACTACAATAAAAAACCCCAGACAAATTTTGTCTGGGGTTGATAATGAGTTGCATGTAGGGGTGATGATTTAATGTGTTTGGCTACGTTTCCAAACAGTAAGCTCTATCCATACCGCTTCGAGTTCTTGAATTTCTTCTTCGGTTAATACGGCAAGAGACGATGTAACTTGAGGCAGTTTCGAGGTTTGCAATGCACGAATCTGCGAATAAAAGTCTTTTTTTAACTGTAATATAACTGAATCCACTGCGTGCACCTACTTAGTTCTTTTATTACTTCTCCAGCTCAAATCGTTGATTTTCTTTATACTGGAATCTTCATAAATTCGGAAAAATGATAACATTCTGTTTGTTATCTGCACGATTTATTTCCCATAGTGGAATAGTGGTCACATTATTGACGCTTTATCATTTTGATCGAAAATAGGATAAAAAAGATCAAAAGTAATAGAGGAAAGATCCACAACGCTGCTGTCGAATAATTAAATGGCGGCTGATACAAAACGATATTCCCATATCTCTGAACCAAATAATCTTTTACCTCTTGATCCGTACTTCCTTCGTTTACCATCGAGTACACTTTCAATCTTAAATCTTTAGCGGCTTGTGCATTAGATTCAACAAGGTTTTGGTTTTGACATTGTGGGCATCGTAAAGCCTTAGCTAATGCAATTGCTCTTTGTTGCAGTTCAACGGAATGAAATTCAAACAGATCAACATGCTGCGTAATTTGCTCTGCTTTGACCCAAGAAGAACACAAAGAAAACAAAACAATAATGAAGTAAGCATATTTAAAGTGAGACATTAAAATACCCCGAAAATAACGAGTTCCATTTGTCTATTGTTAACTTACCTCTATATTTGATCAAAACATTGCCACTTTGATCAATTAAGTAAGTTTCAGGCGTTCCTACTACACCAAGTTCAACCGCCAGTTGCCCATTAGGATCGGATATAACTTCGGTATATGGATTGTGTAAAGAGCTCAAATAGCGCTTAGCCGCGCTCTCTTTATCTCGATAGTTAAGGCCAACGATGGGCACACCTCGTCGAGCTAATTTGAGCAAATCATCATGTTCTTGTTTACAAACCCCACACCAAGACGCCCAAACATTCAATAGCACATAACCTTGATTTTCTAGTACTGCATCGGTGATTCGATTGCCTGAAATGAGTGAGTAAGCGGTAAAATCCGGGATAGATAACACACGATTTTGTTGTATTTCTACGTTTGGTCTATCGGATAATGCCAATGTCGCGGTGACAACAAAAATCGCAACTAGCAATATGAGAACGATCAGTTTAAGCGTATTTTTCGATCTCATTACCTTTTCCCCTTAGATTCATCATACTCCCCAAAGCACTTATTACGATTAAAGCGCCACCAAACCATATCCACCAGATACCCGCCCGATATTGCACTTTAATTGCGTAGGCGCTGTTGTCGAGCTTATCACCCAAAGTGATGTAGTAGTCTCCATGCCATAGTGATCGAATAGCGGGCTCGGTCATATTCATCACGCGTACAGGGTAATGCCGTTTCTCGGGTTGAAAGTTCAGCGCCTTACCGCTCTCCAAATAAAGATCAACACTTCCCTGTTCTGCGGCGTAGTTCGGCCCAACTAACCATTCAATTCCATGATAATCAACGGTGATACTCGCTTTTTGATACGAGCTACCAGGCTCTGCCCGTAAGTTGTATTCATACGAATAGTCACTATTAAATACTGCTCCGCTTGCAGCCAACGCAAAGCCAATATGAGCAAGAAGCATAGGCATTAATTTGCTCTTGTTTTCTGCATAAAACAGCAAAAGCAAATGAGAAACCACTACCCACGTCGCTAATACCAGAGTAATCAAAGTCGTTATATGAAGCTCTTTTGTAGTAAAAACGAAAATAGTACTAACCGCAATAACATGAATACCGACAAACCCAATGGTTTTAACGGCATGAGGATTGGCTCCTTTCGTCCACTTCAACACGGGCATAAAGGCGAGAAAGGTCAGAGCAAGTAATGTAAGGGGAAAAACGAGGCTATTAAAGTAAGGTGCCCCAACGGATATATTACCCAGGCCAAGCAGTTGATAAAGCATTGGGTAAAAGGTACCGAGGAAAACAATCGCCATACAAACAACGAGAAGTCCAATAGCGATGTATACCATGTAGGCACGACTTATTAACGAATCGAGCGTAAAACGAGGAATATGTAGCCCTCGCACAATGAGCACACCAAAGGTGACAACCACCAAAACGCTGAGAACGGCAAGAAGTACTACACCTTTGGTTGGATCAACCGCAAACGCGTGTACTGAGGTTAATACACCCGATCTCACCACAAATGTGCCGAGAATACTCAAACTGAACGTCGCAAAAGCCAATGCGTAGGTGCTCCAAATTGCTCCTTTATTATGCTTCGACAACACACCGCTATGCAGTAGTGCGGTACCCATTAACCAAGGCAGCAAAGACGCGTTTTCTACCGGGTCCCAAAACCACCACCCGCCCCAACCTAATTCATTGTATGCCCACCAAGAACCAATCAAAATTCCAATTGTTAGCGTACCCCAAGCAAAGAAAGCGGCACTACGGGCAACACCATACCATTCATTTATAGGTCGTTTCGCTAATAACGCAGCTAAGGCGAACGCCAGTATCGCGGCATAACCAACGTAGCCCAAATATAACAGCGGTGGATGAATAATAAGCCCGATATCTTGCAACATCGGATTGAGATCTCGTCCCTCCAACGCTAGTGTCTGAGCATACTCAAAAGGATTGGACGTGGTGAGGGTAAACCAAGCGAAAATAGCAATAAGTAAGTTCATGATACCCAAGCAATCGCCTGTATATTGAGTGCAAACTGGCGACTTGATAGCAATAAAAGACGCCCATAAGCTCAACGTAACCACCCAAAACAACATAGACCCTTGATGGCCGCCCCAAGCAGCTGCAATCTTAAACGCGATAGGTAACTGGCTGTTCGAGTGTGTAACCACATACTCAAGCGCAAAATTATCCTGAATAAAACAGACTATCAAAAGCGCCAAACAAACTAAGGAGGCTAAGCTGATAATATGAGACGTTGCGGTTTGGTGTGGCAACACTCCCTTCTTCCTCAGCGTAAAGCAAACCCAATGCAGCAGCGTCGCACATGTCGATGCGACAGCCACCAATATCAACAAAAAGAAACCGAGCTCAGCCTCCATTTTGCCTCCTTACACGATGGTCATTTGACCAGCATAGAGAATGAAAGTACGCAGCATGAGTACGCCAACCAAGCTCAACGTTGTGACCGCAAAAACGTAACTTCCCCTATGACGAACTTCTGAAGGCGTTAGCCAGTTTAGTGTCAACGGTGTGATCATTCCGATGAGCACCACCCCAACCCAGAACCACTGAGCCCAGAACCCACTCGAAATGGCATTCCAAGCCGCGGCTTCATTTTGCCCGCCACTAAAGATAAGCCCAGTGAAGAATGTCACTAAGACAAACAGCTCAAACAATACTACTGGGCGTTCAAATCCGTGTACCCAAGACACACTTGGGCTGCTGGTCGACTCTTTAAATACCAAGATGCCGAACATCAAGCATGCTGCTGCGCCAGATGACAGACTAGAGAACAGGAACAAGATTGGCAGTACTGGATTGTTTAGCATTGGGTAAGTCTTCAATGCAGACAATAAAAAGCCGGTGTATGCCGCAAGCACGATGGCTAAGAAGCCCAAGAATAATTCAATTGCGTTGTTGGCTTTCCCTGCTTTAATCAAGATGCCATCGGCAAAATCCAATAATTTACTCGGCAACTTTCCTTCGCAGAAGCTGATGATTTGATGACGGAAGATAACGCCGATCCAAACAAACAGCACTAGCATGTACACTTGGAACAAGACAACGCCCATCGACATCACGGAAGTCGGGTTGTAGTAAATCATGATCTTCCAAAACTCAAGCGGTTTAGTTAAGTGGAAAATCAAAATCACTAAGCCAGAAATAATGCCAAATGGCGCTAGCCAAGCCATTGCTTTTATAATGCCATTGTTTGCGGGATCACCTTCAATCACTTTGCGTTTTAAATAGATAGAAATCATCACCGCACCTGCTGACATCCCAGCGAGGAATAAGTAAATCGCAATAATCCAATCCCAGACTAACGAGTCAAAGTGGAATGCACTTTCGAAGCCGTTCATGATGACACCTCCCCTTTACTATGCGGAATTTTGTACAGTTTAGGCTGCGTACCTAAATGCGATTTATCGCGATAGACAACATGGCTTTCGATAGCTTTGCTCACCTCGCTAGCTGGGTCATTTAAATCACCAAAGATGAGTGCTTTTGTTGGGCAAGATTCCACGCAAGCTGGCTGCTTACCTTGCGCCAGGTTGGTATCGCGGCAGAAGTTACATTTATCCGCAGAGTGATCGACTGGATTAAAGAAGCGCACTTGGTAAGGACAAGCAGCAAGGCAATAACCACATCCGACACATTTCTCTTTGTGTACATCCACAATGCCCGTCGCTTCATCTTTGTATGCTGCGCCTGTTGGGCACACATAGACACATGGTGGATTATCACAGTGCTGACAGGATTCGCGAGTAAACTGGTATTCCACATCTGGGAATTCGCCAGTCGGTTCACTGCGATGAATTTTAAGTCGCGTTACGCCTTCAGGGACTTTATTTACTTCGCGACAAGCATCGGTACAAGCGGTACAGCCAATACAGGCATTTTCATCATGAACCATACCCATGCGCTTCGCTTGTTCACTGTTGCTGGCATAAAGAGAGGAGCTAACAACGGAAGTGCCCGCAACGCCTGTAGTTAAAATCAACGCACCGCTGCTAGCTAAAAAGTTTCTTCTCGAACATTTCATGCTATCTCTCCTCTTCTTTGGCAAGTTCAGGTTCGACGGCAAATTCAGAGTGACAATCCACACACTGCTTAATCAGCTGTTTTCTGTCATAAGACAAAGCTTTGGTTTTTGCGGCATGAACATCATGACAGTTTGAACAAGTGAGATTCTTGGCGTGCACATCGTGCGTCCAGTGGCTTTCTCTAAGCTGTGTCGGTGCATGGCAATCCACACACTGGCTATTAGCTTTGAGAATCAAGCTTGGGTCAAGGGACACTTTGTCGTGCACCGCTTTCGATTGCGCAGCAGAAAACTTAATCACATCGGGTGCGCCTTCACGGTGATCAGGGCCAATGTTGCTGTGGCAGTTAGTGCAATTGAGCTGCTTACCTTGACTCAATAACGCTTGCGAATCATGCGATAGATTCAGAGTATCTTTAGCATCCTTATGACATTGAAGACATTTATAGTCTCGGTCACGAATCAACTCGACTTGATGACGCTCAGCTTGAGCACCTTCAACTGGCTCTGAAGAAGTCGCATGGGCGGCGGTGAAAAAACCATAGATGGCAAAGATGAAGAGAAATTTCAGCATTGTCTCTATGGTCAATTTTATATTGCCCATATTTTTCTTTCCTTAGCTCGATAATAATTGATAACTGTTATCAACTATTATTTGAGCAACAATTAATTTCCTCTGAAGATATTTTTACACCTTCAAATGACATCAATTCTTATTTTGGAAAGCCACAACGCTAAACCTGTATTTATAATACCTCTATAATTCCTAAGAGGTAGAATCACATGTTCAAAAAGCGAACTTAATCACCTTATTTTTAAAATGGTTATCCCCATAACACACTGTGATTAAAGGGGATTACAATATACCACTTTAGGGGTATATGAACTTAAACATGATTAAGATCACTAGCATAAATTGATCTAAAACAAGGCCAATTTCGGTCACTATTTCATCTATTCAATTCACTATTAATATTAACGATAGATCTCCGATTCTTATTTGGAATAGCTCCTCACAACGCTGCTAATAAAAACGAATATGGAGATAACACCGTGAGCATAAAACACTGGATGAGCGCACCTATCGCGGTTGCGACCTTATTCGCCAGCCAATTATTTTTGGTTGGTGCTCCTTTGGCGGCAGAGGATACTGGTCTCATAGAGCCTCGCAATGATACCTTTGAACAAAACCATCCTGACCAATATCACTCTTGGAAAGCCACATCGGAAAGCGAGCATATTGAAGATGCCTTAAGTGAAGACCCAAACATGGTGATCTTGTGGGCTGGTTATGGTTTTGCTAAAGACTACAACAAAGCGCGCGGTCACTTTTACGCGCTTGATGATGTGAGGCAAACCCTCAGAACCGGCGCACCAGCAGACGAAAACTCCGGGCCAATGCCGATGGCTTGTTGGAGTTGTAAAAGCCCAGATGTCGCCCGCGTAATTGAAGAGCGCGGTGAAGACGGCTATTTTGAAGGTAAATGGGCGCGCTTGGGCTCAGAAATCGTCAACCCTATCGGTTGTTCCGACTGTCACAATACGGGTTCTGAAGCCTTCAAGAAGGGCGAACCCGCACTGGCACTGACTCGCCCATACGTCGAGCGTGCTTTTGACACCATCGGCAAAAATTTTGACCAACAATCTCGCTTAGATAAACAAGCGTCAGTCTGCGCTCAATGTCATGTCGAGTACTACTTCACAGGTCCGACTAAAGCAGTCAAATTCCCATGGGACATGGGGACCAACGTCGCTGATATGGAGAAATACTACGACGCGTTGAACTTTAAAGATTGGACGCACGCCGTTTCTAAAGCACCAATGCTTAAGGCGCAACACCCAGGTTTCGAAACTTGGAGAGCGGGTATTCATGGCAAAAACAAAGTGGTGTGTGTGGACTGTCACATGCCTAAAGTAACCAAAGAAGACGGTACGGTATACACTGACCACAAAGTGGGTAACCCGTTTGATCGTTTTGAAGACACCTGTGCGCAATGCCATACTCAAACCAAAGAGCAGCTACAAGGCATCGTTTCGACTCGCAAAGCGCAAGTACTAAACATGAAGCTAACCGCCGAGAAGCAAATTGTGGCAGCGCACTTTGAAGCTGGTGCAGCATGGGAAGCAGGGGCAACAGAAGAAGAGATGCAACCTATCCTACAAGATATTCGCCATGCACAATGGCGTTGGGACTACGCGATTGCTTCTCACGGTGTTCACATGCATGCTCCTGAGGTAGCACTTGAAGTACTCGGTACCGCAGTTGATCGCGCTGCTGACGCTCGTACTAAGTTAGTTCGTTTACTGGCAACAAAAGGTATTACTGACCCAGTTCAAACTCCAGATATCTCGACCAAAGCAAAAGCGCAACAAGCACTAGGTATGGATATGGAAAAGATGAACGCAGACAAGAAACACTTCCTAGAAACGGTGGCACCAGAATGGGATAAAGCAGCTGCTGAGCGCGAAGCAACGTACTGATCAGTATCGATTACACTAGGTTAAATGGATAAAACGAAGGGCGCACGTTGCGCCCTTTTTGTTTGATAGAAGGCAGAGGAAAACAGATTAGCGACGAGGAAGTCTCGGCCTAGGCTGAATATGTGGACGTGTTTTAGGCATCTGCACATTTGGGCGTGTAACTGGGCGCTGGATCTTCGTTTCCGGCAATGCTTTTCTTTGTTGAAGCTTTTCTGCCACGGCTTTGTCTTGTAAAGCCGTAGGCTCGATGCGCTCGGGGCGGTTCTCCCACTTGGTTTGAATCTCCTGCTTTTGCTCGTCAGGCAGCGATTGCCAATGATCGTCAAGCTGTCGCTTCATGTTATCGATATTGGCGGACATATCATCGTCTTTCCAATCTTCGACTTTGTCTTTGATGGATTGCTGTTGCTCTTCATCCAAGCCATTCCACCACTCTTCTAGTTTCTCTTTGTATTCATCGTCGTTGTCGCAACAACCCGGATAGTAATAAATCCAGTAGTCGTCATGATCGTACCACCAAGGGTCGTAATAACCGGAAGAGTAATAAACCGTAGATGAGGTGCCAGAATGTTCGGAAGAGCTACAACCCACTAACACGGAGCCGCACAGCACCACAAATATTCCGAACGCTTTATTCTTCATTCGTCCCCCACCTTTCTTCTACTACTTATTAGAGTCTACGCCTACAACAGCTCTTTCGCTTTATTGATCGAGTTAATAATTTGTACTCGATCTAAGCTTGGATCGTTCGAGTCGAGTAATAGCACCCAAGTATCAATGGCTTCCTGAAAGCGGAATGACAGAAAATGATCATTGGCAATCAACGACAAAGCCGCTTCATTATGCGGTTCTATCTGCAAAGCTTGTTCTAGAAGCAAACTGACTTCTTGCGTCATTGATTGCTGGTGAATGTAGTATAAGGTCGTTGCTTTCGCAGCAAGTTGCGTGGCACCGACTGGCTCAGTTAGTTGGATGGCGTAATCAAAACAAATCAGTGCGCCATCCAGTTCTCCCTCTAGCAGGTAGCCCTGCCCTAACTGAAACCACAATTCGGCATTGTTTGGGTCTTCACGTAATTGGTCTTGAATTTCCTGCATGATATCGCGAGCAGTCATCATTCGAGAGACTTCAGCTTGAATAGGTTGTGGAGGAGATTGACGCAACAATAAGAAGCTAGCGCTGGTTAACACTAGTACCAAAGCACAAAAACCGAACCATTGTGCCGCTCTTACTCTTGAAGCGCTGAGCGATAATACGACGACGAATAATCCCATCAAAGTGATGGCAATGAAAAACCAAACAGACATAACGCGCTCCCTAGACAAACTGAGTATTAGTGTACTGGTTTAATGCTTGTATTGCGTTGATACAGGTACAAAAAAGCCGAGCAACTGAGGCTCGGCTTTTTACATTAGAATAGTAACGAAAGATTACTCTTCGTTACCTTCCTCTGCATCATCAGCGGCTGGCGCTTCTGGAGTATCTTGCTGCGTATTTTCGTCTGTTGACTCTAACGCTTCTGCTTCTTCACCAGCAGGCAGCTCTTCGTCATCAACTTCTTCAATACGTTGCAAACCAACAACAGATTCGTCTTCCGCAGTACGGATAAGCGTTACACCTTGCGTGTTACGACCAACCTGGCTAACTTCACCCACACGAGTACGTACTAGTGTACCAGCGTCGGTGATCATCATCATTTCATCACCTTCAACAACCTGGATAGCACCAACTACCGGGCCGTTTCGCTCAGAAACTTTGATAGAAACGACACCTTGAGTGCCTCGACCTTTTGTCGGGTACTCGCTCAGCGCTGTACGTTTACCATAACCGTTTTCTGTAACCGTTAGGATGTCGCCTTCGTGCGAAGGAACGATAAGTGATACAACTTGGTCATTTTCAGCCAGTTTCATACCACGAACACCAGAGGCAGTACGACCCATAGGACGAACACCTTTAAACTTGATCTCTGGCTGACCATTCTCATCAAGAACTGGCTTACCATTTTCGTCAAGTACTGGAATTTCTTCTGCTTCTTTAAAGCGAACCACTTTACCCGCTTTAGAGAACAGCATGATTTCGTTTTCGCCGTTAGTGATATCCACACCGATTAACGAATCGTCTTCACGTAGGTTTACCGCAATCAGGCCATTTGAACGAACATTTGCAAATTGGTTCAACGGCGTTTTCTTAACCGTACCGTCACCTGTTGCCATGAAGATGAATTTGTCTTCAGAGAATTCATCAACACGCAGAATCGCGGTAATGCGCTCACCTTCTTCTAGTGGAAGGATGTTCACAATTGGCTTACCACGAGCAGTGCGGCTCGCTAGAGGCAATTGGTAAACTTTCAGACGGTATGTTTTACCGCGAGTAGAGAAACACAAGATGTTATCGTGGGTATTCGCCACTAGAAGACGCTCGATATGGTCTTCATCTTTCATCTTGGTCGCACTCTTACCTTTACCACCACGGCGCTGTGACTCGTAGTCGCTCAGTACTTGGTACTTAACGTAACCACCGTGCGATAGAGTAACCACAACGTCTTCACGTGCGATCAGCTCTTCCATGTCGATATCATGGCTCGCAGCTGTGATTTCTGTACGACGAGCATCACCAAAGCCGTCACGAACCGCTTCAAGTTCTTCGCGGATCACTTCCATCAAACGCTCAGTGCTTGCAAGGATATGCATGAGTTCAGCGATTTCTTCTAGAAGTGTTTTGTATTCGCCAAGAATCTTCTCGTGTTCTAGACCTGTTAGTTTGTGTAGACGAAGATCTAGGATAGCTTGTGCTTGTTGCTCAGTCAGGAAGTACTGACCATCGCGGATACCATATTGAGGCTCTAGCCACTCAGGGCGTGCTGCATCAGTACCTGCACGCTCTAGCATTGCTGAAACGTTGCCTAAATCCCAACCACGAGCGATAAGGCCCGCTTTTGCTTCAGCCGGTGTTGGCGCCTTACGGATAAGCTCAATGATTTCATCAATGTTGGCAAGCGCTAGCGCTAAACCTTCAAGGATGTGGGCACGTTCACGCGCTTTACGTAGTTCGAAAATAGTACGACGAGTCACAACTTCACGACGGTGATCAACGAAGCACTTCAACATATCTTTCAGGTTGAATAGCTGTGGTTGGCCATTGTTTAGGGCCACCATGTTGATACCGAAAGTGGTTTGCAACTGAGTCTGAGCGTATAGGTTGTTTAGAACCACTTCGCCCACTGCGTCGCGCTTACATTCAATAACAATACGCATACCGTCTTTATCTGACTCGTCGCGTAGTGCACTGATGCCTTCAACTTTCTTATCTTTAACTAGCTCAGCGATCTTTTCGATCAAGCGAGCTTTGTTTACCTGGTACGGGATCTCAGTGACGATGATGGTTTCTTTACCATTCTTTTCCACTTCGATGTCCGCTTTCGAACGCATGTAGATTTTGCCGCGACCTGTTTTGTACGCGTCTACAATGCCTTTACGACCGCTGATCAGCGCCGCCGTTGGGAAATCAGGACCAGGAATGTAATCCATTAGTTCATCAATAGTGATTTCTTCATTATTGATGTATGCAAGACAGCCATCGATCACTTCGCCAAGGTTATGAGGCGGGATGTTGGTTGCCATACCTACTGCGATACCTGAAGCACCGTTAACCAATAGGTTTGGAATTTTAGTTGGAAGAACCGCTGGGATCTGCTCAGTACCGTCGTAGTTTGGTACGTAGTCTACGGTTTCTTTGTCTAGGTCAGCCAATAGTTCATGGGCAATTTTTGCCATTCGAACTTCGGTGTAACGCATTGCCGCAGCAGAGTCGCCATCGATCGAGCCAAAGTTACCTTGACCATCGACCAGCATGTAACGAAGCGAGAACGGCTGAGCCATACGTACGATTGTGTCGTACACAGCACTATCACCGTGTGGGTGATATTTACCGATTACGTCGCCGACAACACGGGCTGATTTTTTATATGGTTTGTTCCAATCGTTGCCTAGTACGTTCATCGCGAATAAAACGCGGCGGTGTACTGGTTTTAGGCCATCACGCACATCTGGAAGAGCACGACCCACGATGACTGACATCGCATAGTCTAGATATGAACCTCTAAGCTCATCTTCAATGTTTACGGGCGTGATCTCTTTAGCTAAATCGCTCATAGAGCCATTATCCCTCTATTATCTGATCGTAATTACGATACGTGTAAGGTGCAAAAATATAACACACAATTCATCACTTCGGCATCACTTTCCCTCTCCTTTTATCAGGTTGTGAGCTTGGTTATGAATCAAATGTCGAGAATTTGCACACTCATCCCATATCTTTCTGATTAGTGGTTATATTTCGGTCAACATTGAGCAAAATCGGACTCTTTACGCGGAAAAGCGAGGTAAATTCCTTTAACCACACAACGCGAAAATGCAGGTTTTAGAGTATTGTCACTGGCATTAGTTCAAGGATGAACCAAAAACAATAGCTAGCGCTTTCAAAATTACAGGAACCTGTCGCGTTTGCCGCGCCAGTGAACTCTGTCATTGTCCCTTCACTAAGCACATCGAGGTTGTTTGGGTATAAAACGTTGGAGTATACTGACGCCCTCTAAAGGACTCAGATTGAATGCAATAAAACCAATTATGACTAAAGCACAAAACGTCGACCCAAGTGAAATTAAGAAATTCGAGGACATGGCTTCTCGATGGTGGGATTTAGAAGGCGAGTTTAAGCCACTTCATCAAATTAACCCACTTCGTTTGAACTATGTACTTGAAAAAGCAAATGGCTTGTTTGGCAAGCGCGCACTTGATGTCGGCTGTGGTGGTGGCATTCTTGCTGAAAGCATGGCGAAAGAAGGCGCTATTGTTACTGGACTTGATATGGGCAAAGAACCTTTAGAAGTCGCACGACTACATGCATTAGAAACAGGTACTCAACTGACCTACATTCAGAGCACAATAGAAGACCACGCTATAGAAAACGCAGGGACTTACGATGTCGTGACTTGTATGGAGATGCTTGAACACGTTCCAGATCCTCTCTCCGTTATCCGCTCTTGTGCTGCGCTAGTCAAACCCGGTGGTCACGTGTTTTTCTCAACCTTGAACCGAAACATCAAGTCATACTTGTTTGCTATTGTCGGTGCAGAGAAGCTTCTTAAGATTGTTCCTGAGGGGACTCACGAGCACGAGAAGTTTATCAAGCCTGCCGAAATGATGAAGATGATAGACCAAACAGACCTAACAGAAATGGGCATTACAGGCCTGCATTACAACCCTCTTAATGACAGTTACAAACTCGGCCGTAATGTAGATGTAAACTACATCGTTCATACTAAAAAATACTGAACGCCGTTATGTTAAAAAATGCGTTTTGTGATTGACATTTTTTGTAGAAAATGAATCGAAAGCGGTAGCACAAAGTTGCCGCTTTTTTTGTCTTTTTATGCCTAAAATTCGTGCTCTAGATTCCATTTTAACCAACCTATTTTTCGTAGATAAAAACGGCCAAAGATCAAGGAAAATATTTTTGCATGCGGTTATTTCTAAACCGATCTCAAAACCGTGCTTTTAACCATTCAAGTCTGCCCTTTTCTCATCGGTTAGTGTTCACTTACTGATTTTTTTCATTTTGTCAGTTATCCACAAGTCATCCCCGATCTGTACCTTGATAAATCAGTGTAATAGCACTATCTTGTAACCCGCAAACAAATGAACCCCTATATGTTGTGTTTAAGCGACAATATATAGATAGACTTTGATCACAAAGCCGCCGCAAGCTTTACTCATATTGCACATAAACAAACAAAAATACGGCTTTTATCAGTTTTCTTAGGGAAATAAAGCAGAATGAACCAACAACTTACCGTCACCAAGCGTGATGGCCGTAAAGAAAGTATCGATCTGGATAAAATCCACCGCGTTATCACTTGGGCTGCAGAAGGTCTAGATAATGTTTCGGTTTCTCAAGTAGAACTTCGCGCTCACATCCAGTTTTACGACGGCATCACAACGACAGATATTCACGAGACAATCATCAAGTCTGCGGCAGACCTGATCTCTGAAGAGACTCCGGATTACCAATACCTAGCTGCTCGCCTAGCGGTATTCCATCTGCGTAAAAAAGCGTATGGCCAATACGAGCCACCAACGCTTCATGATCACGTGTCTCGCCTCGTCGATATGGGTAAGTACGATCAACATATTCTAGAAGACTACACAAAAGCAGAACTCGACGAACTTGATGCGTACATCGACCATAAACGCGACCTAAACTTCTCATACGCGGCAGTTAAGCAGCTAGAGGGCAAGTACTTCGTACAAAACCGTGTAACGGGCCAAATTTACGAAAGTGCTCAGTTCTTATATATCCTTGTAGCAGCGTGCCTATTTGCGAAATATCCAAAAGCAACGCGTCTTGATTACATCAAGCGTTTCTACGATGCGACATCGACATTTAAGATTTCTCTACCTACGCCAATTATGTCTGGCGTGCGTACCCCTACTCGCCAGTTCAGCTCATGTGTTCTGATTGAGTGTGGCGACAGTCTTGATTCTATCAACGCAACAGCAAGCTCGATTGTTCGTTACGTATCTCAGCGCGCTGGTATTGGTATCAACGCTGGTCGTATCCGTGCATTAGGTTCAGAGATTCGCGGTGGTGAAGCATTCCACACTGGCTGTATCCCGTTCTACAAATACTTCCAAACCGCAGTAAAATGTTGTTCGCAAGGTGGTGTTCGTGGTGGCGCAGCGACTGTATTCTACCCAATGTGGCACGGCGAAGCTCGCTCTCTAATGGTGCTTAAAAACAACCGTGGTGTTGAAGAGAACCGTGTTCGTCACATGGACTACGGTGTACAGCTGAACAAACTGATGTACCAACGTTTGGTTGAGGGTGGCAACATCACACTATTCTCACCTTCAGACGTACCGGGTCTATACGACGCATTCTTCGAAAACCAAGAAGAGTTTGAGCGTCTATACGTGAAGTACGAGAACGATCCTTCAATCAAGAAAGAAACGGTTAAAGCGATTGAAATGTTCACTCTGCTAATGCAAGAGCGTGCATCAACAGGTCGTATCTACATTCAGAACGTGGACCACTGTAATACTCACAGCCCATTCGACTCTGAAGTAGCGCCAGTTCGTCAATCGAACCTATGTCTAGAAATCGCACTGCCAACGAAGCCATTAACTAACGTTGAAGATGACTCGGGCGAGATCGCACTATGTACGCTTTCTGCCTTCAACCTTGGTGCTATCAAGTCTCTAGATGATTTCGAAGAGCTATCTGATCTTGTTGTTCGTGCGCTAGATGCACTGCTTGATTATCAAGATTACCCTCTACCAGCGGCATACAAATCGACGATGAACCGTCGTACGCTAGGTGTTGGTGTGATCAACTTCGCTTACTACTTAGCGAAGCATGGCGTGAAATACTCTGACGGTAGCGCAAATGGCCTGACTCACCGTACGTTCGAAGCAATGCAGTACTACCTACTAAAAGCATCGGTAGAACTGGCAAAAGAGCAAGGCAAGTGTCCTTCATTCGACGAAACGAACTACGCGAAAGGCTTACTGCCGATTGATACGTACAAGAAAGATATCGACCTAATTTGTGACGAAGCGCTGCACTACGACTGGGACAGCCTACGTAAAGAAATTATGGAGCACGGCCTACGTAACTCAACACTGACTGCGCTAATGCCTTCTGAGACCTCTTCTCAGATTTCAAACGCCACTAACGGTATTGAGCCACCACGTGGTTATGTTTCAGTAAAAGCTTCGAAAGACGGTATTCTGAAGCAAGTTGTACCTGAGTTCACTGAACTTAAAGACAACTATGAACTGCTTTGGAACATCGGTTCGAACGACGGTTACCTACATCTTGTGGGTATTATGCAGAAGTTTGTTGACCAAGCTATCTCTGCTAATACTAACTACGACCCGTCACGTTACGAGACTGGCAAGGTACCAATGAAGAAACTACTTCAAGACCTGCTAACAGCGTACAAGTTTGGTGTGAAAACGCTTTACTACCATAACACTCGTGATGGCGCAAAAGATGAACAGAAAGACGCTGTTCAACCACAAGATGACGATTGTGCTGGCGGCGGTTGTAAGATTTAATCTACCCGCACCTAACACTCCGTAAAGACAGACTATCGATAACCTCCCCTTATGGGGAGGTTTAAAAGGAATTGAGGCATTATGGCTTACAGTACTTTTAACCAAAAAAAGAATGACCAATTGAAGGAACCAATGTTTCTAGGTCAATCAGTAAACGTTGCACGCTACGACCAACAAAAGTTTGAGATTTTCGAAAAGCTTATCGAGAAACAACTTTCTTTCTTCTGGCGTCCAGAAGAAGTAGACGTATCTAGCGACCGTATCGATTACAACAAACTGCCAGATCACGAGAAGCACATCTTCATCTCTAACTTGAAGTACCAAACGCTTCTAGACTCTATCCAAGGTCGTAGCCCTAACGTGGCACTGCTGCCGCTTGTATCTCTGCCGGAACTAGAGACTTGGATTGAGACTTGGTCTTTCTCTGAAACGATTCACTCTCGTTCTTACACGCACATTATTCGTAACATCGTGAACGACCCTGCTGTGGTATTTGATGATATCGTTGAGAACGAGCACATCCTGAAGCGTGCAAAAGACATCGCGCACTACTACGACGATTTGATTCAAGCGACGAATGATTACCATCGCTACGGTGAAGGTGAGCATGTCCTTAACGGTGAAACGGTTAAGGTTAGTCTGTACGACCTTAAGAAGAAACTGTACATCTGTCTGATGTCTGTGAACGCTCTAGAAGCGATTCGTTTTTACGTAAGTTTCGCATGTTCTTTCGCTTTCGCAGAACGCGAACTAATGGAAGGTAACGCGAAAATCATCAAACTGATTGCACGTGATGAAGCGCTTCACCTGAACGGTACGCAACACATGATCAACCTGCTACGTAACGGTCAGGATGATTTCACTTTCATGCAAATCGCGGAAGAAGCAAAACAAGACTGTTTTGACCTATTCAAAGAAGCGGCTGAACAAGAAAAAGAGTGGGCAGAGTATCTATTCAAAGATGGCTCGATGATCGGTCTAAACAAAGACATCCTAAGCCAATATGTTGAATACATCACCAACATCCGTATGCAAGCAGTAGGTCTACCTGCAGCTTATCCAGAAGCAACAACCAACCCAATCCCATGGATTAACGCTTGGTTGTCTTCAGATAACGTTCAAGTTGCACCTCAAGAAGCGGAAATTTCTTCTTACCTTGTGGGTCAAATTGACAATGAAGTTCGCGCAGACGACTTCGAAGGATTCGAGCTGTAATGGCAACACTCAAAATCAACAAACTCATCAGTATTGAATCCAACCCTTCCAATACAATTTTGGAAACAATGGAGCAAGCTGGCTTATTACCAGAATACAACTGTCGTGATGGGCACTGTGGCGCTTGTCGCTGCAAGTTGGAATCTGGTGAAGTGGAGTATGTTGGTTTTGCCATGGCTTACACGCAAAGTGATGAGATATTACCTTGTATCTGTAAAGCAAAATCGGATTTGTCACTCAGTGGCGTTAACTACGCGATGAAAGAAAAGCAGCGCGCATAACGTGACTCGACGGTATAAAACGCAAAAGCCAAGGTGATTACCTTGGCTTTTTTGTATCTACGTGTTTTATCTCTCAGGCTGTTATAGGTCTCTGGTTATAAAGCACTACCTGGGAGATGCATCTCTTTAACTTTCTCTAAAAATGCATAATGTGCAAACATCGGTTTACGTTCTAGGTAACGACGCAACAAGTCTAGTGCTGCCGTGCTGATCACTTTAACTTGATCATTGCGCGGATACTTTTTCGAGAGTTTATATAATGCTCCCCACTCGCCTGACGGTGTCGATAAAGCGACGGAAAAAACACCCTCTTCAATATCGCCAGTGACGAGTGATAAATCCGTCCCACACTTCTCTCGCGTCGCTCCTGCCAGAGCAAACGTTTCTGCTAATGGGTCTCCGCTGTTGCTCATCGCTTGAGTCTGGCTTGGTAGTACCCAACCATGTCCAAGTTGCCTTTCAGCGTTTTCATCACTATTTAACCAATAAGTTAAGTATCCACCACTGCTTTTTTCGGAAACCGACACGGTTAACTCTTTATCCACCAACAGCTGGCCGACATTTTCAACCATAGGTAAATCAATACTAACGGTATTGCTTTCAAGATGCTTATTGATCATCTGTACCAACTTCAAACGCTGTTCAAGCTGGTCAGAAGGGCCAAAGAGTTTCACTTCAATAAAAGGTAAGTAAGAGCGATAACCAAGCTCATACCCTTGAGGAAGTTTTAGCTGATCAAGCTTGTCCGAGATGCCGGATTCGGAAAGGCCGAACGTATAGATTCGACTACAACATGAACCTTGCACCTCTGGAAAAGCTCTTCTCAGATCAGGCAAAATTTGCGTCTCTGCCATAAGCTTAAATTCACTTGGCACACCCGGCGTAAAATAAAAAATGGCATCATTAATCAGCATCTTGAAACCACAGGCCGTGCCTATCGGGTTATCCAGAATCTCAGCCGTTTCTGGTAGCATGGCTTGTTTTAAGTTACTGTCTGGCATTGGGATGCCACGTCGAGCATACAAACTTTCTAGATGCTGCAACCACTCTTTGAAAAGCACGAGTTTACACTCAGCAGCTCTCGCTGCGGCGGCCGCACTCATATCATCGGTCGTTGGCCCTAAACCACCATTCACGATCACCACGTCATTGTTGAAGCTCAACATTAAAAACTCTTCAACCAAGCTCGACAGGCTATCACCAACCGTTGAGCGCTTTGTTAAGCCAAATCCATGTTGATAAAACAGGCTAGATAACCATGCCGCATTAGTATCAACAATATCACCGTGGAGCACTTCCTCACCGGTACTAAGCATTGCTATTTTCACAACTGACTCCTGAACATAAGCACGATCCTATTATTCGTTATAGTGCTTATTTTTCTTTTTATTTGGACGAATCTCGACGAGATATATTGGGACTAAATAAGGATCAAGTATTTAAATGGTTGATGTTTTGAGGGATAATTGCGAGCCCGATCATCACACCATCAACTCGGAGACCTTTGTGTCAAAATCATCCATGTTCAAGAAAACTCTAACTGGCCTTTGCTTGACTTCGTCAGCGCTTGCGCACGCAAGTCAGTACGATATGACCAGTCATACGGAGTTTTCTTACACACCTGATTGCTTGTCAGGTTACTGCGAAACGACGACTCTGTACACCTTCGAGTCTCAAAATCGCGGTCTTATGTTTGAACAGAATAATGATGATTCATTAAATCTTGATGCAGGGCTTCAGCCTAAACATCTCATAATCCCTCAAGATAAAGACTGGGATTACCTCATGGGTCAAACATACACCATTCTTGGCCTGAGTATCGCAACCGTTGGTATGATGACTTTCCTTCCAGAAAGTATCACTAAGTGGGACGAAGAAGACCGAGACATGAGTAAGCTGGGTCAAAAATGGAAAGATAATGTCTCTGACGGGCCTGTTTGGGATCGTGATGAACATGTCCTCAACTACATCATGCACCCTTATTTTGGCGGCGTTTACTACACAGCCGCACGCCACGCTGGCTATAACGAGTTTCAGTCATTCTTGTACTCCGCAACCATGTCAACGTTCTTTTGGGAGTACGGAGTAGAGGCATTTGCAGAAGTGCCATCTTGGCAGGATATTTTTATCACACCATTCTTTGGTGCTGTGGTTGGCGAAATGATGCTCACTGCTGAGCAAGATATTGTAGCAAACGGCGGCGAAGTCATGGGCTCTGAAACCGTCGGTGATGTATCACTCTTCTTCCTAAACCCTGTTGGGCATATCCATTATTGGGTAACCGATGCGTGGGGCGGTAGTGCAGAGCTACAATTTAATTCATCACCTTGGTTTGGTAATCAAGACGTCGCAAAATTCGCAATGGACGCAGGTGCCAACTACGATAGCCAATTTTACGGTGTCGAACTAAAAGTAACATTTTAGCCTTGACTTGAGTTGATACTCGGTAGAAAAGCAGCCTTATGATGGCTGCTTTTTTGTGCCCTAAACATCGTTTTAATTATTTGCTTCACGAATTAGTGTCAAAAATTGACTTTCATCAAACATAACCCTCTCCTAGCACCTACACTAAATAAAAGGATTTATTCCAATAACTTAAGTAGCACGTTTATTCGTACTGCGTCCAAACCTTATTCCAGGAGGGGACATTATGAACACCGTATTTATTGTTAATTTTGTCGGACAAGCGTCACCCGCAACTATCAAAGAACTCGCAGCAATTACTCATGAAAATGGCGGTAAATGGCTGATAAGCAAAGTAAACTTTATCGAAGATCAAGTTGCAGGTGTCATCAAAGTAGAGCTTCCAAGAGAAAATGCCGACATCGTTAAAGAGGCGTTCTCTTCATGTCAAACTCTTGTGGTTAGGTTCGTTGACTCGGATCCTCACTCGCATCGTGAAGACACCATCTTTCAGCTTCGCTTAGATGCCAACGATAGAGCAGGTATTGTGAATGAAATTACTCACGTTCTCGATAATCAAGGCATTTCAATTCTAGATATGGATTGCCAACGCGTATTCATTGCAGGCGGCGGTGGGGTAAGCTCCAGCTTATTCAGCGCAAAAATGGCGATTAAATTGCCTAGCGAGCTAGAAATAGAGGACGTGGCTAATGAGTTAGAATCTCTGAGTGAAGACACTCGTGTAATCGTAGAAAGCTAACTGCACACCTTTAACGCTTCCCCAATAAAAAAGAGCAGCAATTCAGCTGCTCTTTGTCGTTCTAATACTCAATACGTTTTATTTCACCGACCACTGAGATAGTGAACGTTTGAAATCAGAGTAGTCAAATTCATTCAGTTTTTGAATGTCACCATTCGAGCGTTCACAGTAAACCGAAGGCATACGTAGACCGTTAAACCAGTTCAGTTTCACCATGGTGTAACCTGCACTATCTAGAATATGCAGACGCTGTCCGATCTCGAGAGGCTGTTCGAAGTTCGCCACGCAAAACTGGTCACCAGCTAAACAAGAGCACGACCCAATCACGTATTCATGTTCACCGTTTTCAGATGCTTCAAGAATGGACGCTGGCTCGTTGTAGATAAGTGTATCCAAACGGTGGGCTTCTGTTGCTGAATCGACAATCGCCGTCTTCTTCACGTTCTCCACGATATCAACCACTGTTACAACAAGATCGGTTGTCTTAGTGATGATCGCTTCACCCGGCTCTAGATACATTTGTACGCCGTGTTTCTCTGAGAATGCTTTAAGCGCTAAACCCAACTTCTCGATGTCGTATCCCGGCCATGTGAAGAACACGCCGCCACCCATGCTTACCCAGTCCAGCTTATCTAGGTACTCGCCAAACTGCTCTGAAATAGCATCGAGTAAGCCGATAAACGCATCCACGTCTTTGTTCTCACAGTTCATGTGGAACATTACGCCATCAATACCATCAAAAATTTCCGGTTTGATGTGATCAGCCTGAACACCAAGACGAGAGAATTGACGAGCTGGGTTTGCTAAGTCTTGCCCTGCGTAGCTCACACCAGGGTTTAGGCGCAAGCCAATCGATGCTTTACCTTCGACAATATGACGATAAGCCGCTAACTGTGACTGAGAGTTAAAGATCATCTTGTCACAGATGTTCGCCACATCGCGAACGTCATCTTCGCTGTAACCCACACTGTATGCGTGTGTCTCACCACCGAACGTTTCGTAGCCAAGCTTCACTTCAAACGGGCCAGAGCTGGTTGTTCCGTCTAGGTAAGGCTTGATGATGTCGAATACACCCCATGTTGAGAAGCACTTCAGTGCTAATACAAGCTTCACACCAGAGATGTCTTTTAGCTGTTTTGCTTTCTCTAGGTTCTCAATCAGCTTGTCTTCATTAATCATGAAGTATGGCGTTTTTAGTTCGTTTTGTTGCATTTTGATACCTTACGTCCCTTCGCCTTAGCAAAGGCACTATAAAATCGAACAAAGCCGACGCAAGTGCATCGGCTCAAACGTACAAATAAGAGTCGCTAAATTCTTACTTCAATTTATGGATAACAGGTTGTCCTGGCTCCAGTTCTTGAACATGCCAATCTAGACCAATAGATGGCATGGTTTCTAGGAATGGGTCAGGATCTAGCTGCTCCATGTTGAACACGCCTTTGTCTGCCCACTTGCCACGGAAGAACTGCAAAGCCGCAGTGATCGCAGGTACGCCAGTGGTGTATGAGATAGCTTGGTGTTCAACATCTTCGTATGCGACTTCGTGATCTGCGTTGTTGTAGATGAACACACTGCGCTCTTTACCGTCTTTCTTACCTTGAACCCAAGTACCGATACACGTTAGGCCAGTGTAGCCTGGCGCGAGAGATGTTGGATCTGGTAGTAGTGCTTTTAGCACGTGCAAAGGTTGAACAACCGTACCGTCGTGCAGTGTTAGTGGATCTGGGCTGAGTAGACCGATGTCACGCATTACATTGAAGTAATTTAGGTAACGATCACCAAAGCCCATCCAGAATTCGATACGTTTCGCCGGGATGAACTCTTGCATAGATCGAACTTCGTCGTGCGCCATTGAGTACACTTTATGTGAACCACAGTTCGGGAATTCAAACTCAAGCATACGTGAGTGACAAGGTACTTGTTTCCACTCGCCGTTTTCCCAGTAGAAGGAATCACCTTGAATCTCAAGCATGTTCGTTTCTGGGTCAAAGTTAGTTGCGAACTTCTTACCGTGGTCACCTGCGTTTACATCCATTACGTCGATAGTATCGATTTCATCGAACAGATGTTTCACCGCGTATGCAGCAAACACCGATACTACGCCCGGATCGAAACCGGCACCAAGAATACCTGTGATACCCGCCTCTTCAAACTTCTCACGGTAGCCCCACTGCCAATCGTAAGCTTGAGGTACTTGTTGGCCTTCAGAGCACAAATCAACCGCAACAGATGTATCAAGGTATGACACTTTAGCTTGGTAACATGCTTCCATAATAGACATGTTCACCCAAGGAGGACCCGCGTTGATCACTAAGTCAGGCTGCACTTCTTTAATTAAAGCAACTAAAGAATCTACGTCGTCCGCGTTTACCGCACGAGCTTCTAGTTTCTTAGTTGAATCTTTCAGATTGTTTTTCTTCTGAATCGATTCGATGATTTTCTCACACTTACCTACGGTACGTGATGCGATTGTGATATCACCCAGAACGTCGTTGTTTTGTGCTGCTTTATGTGCAACTACCCAGCCAACGCCGCCTGCACCAATCTGTAGAATTGCCATAGTTTTCCGTTACCTTTGTTAAACTAGCTCTGCCGCTAGCGTATTGATTTTTGAGAGCAAAGATTCAAAGTCCGCCGTCGTCAGACACGGGTTCAAAATCGTAAATTTCAATGCAGTTTTATCGTCGACAATGGTTTCACCCAATACCGCGATACCACGTGTTAACGCTTCTAAGCGCAACGTTTTATTCAGTTCATCAAGATCCGCTGATTCATGTGTCGCGCGGAACAGAACCGTAGATAGCGATGGTTCAGCCAACAACTCAAAGTGTTTGTTATCTCGAATCATATCCGCAACTTCAAGCGTCTGATCAAGTAAATGATCGTACATATCGCCTAGGGCTTTTGGCCCCACGCTTTGCATCGTCATAAACACTTTTAGCGCATCAAAACGCTTAGTTGTAGCAATAGACTTATCCACCAAGTTCGGTAGTTCGTCGTGTTCGCGGTTCAAGTAGTCTGCATGATGAAGCAGGAATTTAAAGTTAGACTTGTCATTCACCAACAGCGCGCCACAACTGATGGTTTGGTAAAACAACTTGTGGAAGTCTACGCTGATGGAGTGTGCACGCTCACAACCTTTCAGACGGGCTTTTTGGCTACTTAGAATCAGAGCTCCACCGTATGCACCGTCGACGTGCATCCACATGTCATGTTTCGCTGCCATATCGGCGATAAAGTCTAGGTCATCAATAGCACCGTGATCCGTTGTGCCCGCTGTGCCGACAATTGCAAATGGGATCAAACCTTCTGCTTTTGCCTGATTTAGAACTTCGTCTAACTTAGTGACATCCATCGTTCCATCGGCATTCGCATCGACGGCCATGACCGCTTTTTCACCCAATCCCATCCAAGACGCTGATTTTTGAACCGTGAAGTGGGATTTTTTCGAACATACAATACGCAGCTTGTCTGCGTATTCAGGAAGGCCAAGCTTTTGAATTGAGTGTGCACTGAGTTTGTCAGCAATCCAATCACGCGCAAGCATCAAACCCATTTGATTACTTTGCGTGCCGCCGCTCGTGAAGATACCGTCCGCTTTTTCACCTAACTCGTATTTATCGCATAGCCAGTTCACAACTTTCTGTTCAACATAAGTCGCTGATGAAGCTTGATCCCATGAGTCCATTGATTGGTTCAAAGCCGCAATCATTGCCTCTGCGGCAATAGCAGGCATCAACGGTGGAGTATGAAGGTGAGCGATACAATCTGGATGTTGAGTAAAAATCGCGTTTTTCGCGACCAACTCGGCTGCATCATCAATAACCGTTTTGAGAGGCGCATTTTTATTGTCAAGATCAACAGCATGGATCGCTGCTTCCAATGCTTTTGGATCCATACCTGAGTATGGTGCAGCAACCTGTTCAAACACTGATTTCATTGCTGTCGTAGTGTGATTCATCACCGAAGCAAACTCATTGCTGCCCAACTCTCCAGTGTGGATGAAATGCTTCTTCCATTCATCTTGTGGCTGAGTTTCGATGTGACTACCGCCTGCTGCTAAAATCGCGTCTTCAAATACACGTAAAGCAAAGTCGATTTGCTCAAACGAGATGATAAGAGGAGGAAGGAAGCGAATTACTGCACCTTCACGTCCGCCTTTCTCAACGATCAAGCCACGCTCAAGTGCTGCGCGTTGAATGGAAAGAGTGAGTTCACTATCCGCTTGAGGTTCGCCAAATTTATTGAGCTCACCGTTTGGATTTTTAATCTCCACACCAAGCATCAAGCCTTTGCCACGTACTTCTGCGATACAGTTCACGCGCTTTTTAATGCTTTCAAGACCATAGCGCAAATACTGGCCCGCAATATTGGCATGCTCAACCAGATTGTCACGCTGGATGATTTCTAATGCTTTCGCACCAGAGACCATGGCTAACTGATTGCCACGAAACGTACCTGTGTGTTCGCCCGGCTTCCAAGTATCATGCTGCTTGTTGATAACCAATAGCGACATTGGTAAGCCACCGCCAATAGCTTTTGATAAACACAGGATATCTGGAACAATGCCCGACTCTTCAAATGCGAAATTGTAGCCAGTTTTACCAACACCACACTGGATCTCATCGAAGATCAGTAAGATACCGTGTTCATCACAAATACGACGTAACTCTCGCAGCCAGAATGCTGGCGCAGGAACAACACCACCCTCACCTTGCACTGGCTCAACGATGATCGCAGCAGGCTTCATAATGCCCGATTCATCATCGTTTAAAAGACGATCGATATAGCGAATACTTGCTTTCGCACCTTCATCACCGCCAAGCCCAAATGGACAACGCAGATTGTATGGGAAAGGCATAAAGTGCACGTCTGACATTAAACCAGTTCGACGCGCTTTCGTACCTAGGTTGCCCATCATTCCCATTGTGCCGTTAGTCATACCATGATATGCGCCACGAAAAGCAAACATGGTGTTGCGACCAGTAGTCTGCTTCGCGAGCTTGATCGCGGCTTCAACTGCATCGGCTCCAGACGGACCACAAAATTGGATAACGCTGTTCTCACTTAACTCTTGAGGAAGAAAAGATTTAACAGATTGAATAAACGTCGTTTTTGCTGATGTTGCAATATCTAGCGTCTGATATGGCAGACCCGAATCTAATTGCTCTTTCAGAGCTTGGTTTATTTCAGGATGGTTATACCCCAAAGCTAGAGTGCCCGCCCCCGCAAGGCAGTCTAAAAAGATCTGTCCACGTGTATCTTCAACCAAGCAACCAAAAGCTTGTTTAATTGCGATTGGCAAGCGACGTGGATAAGAACGCACTTCAGATTCATGCTCAGCCTGATCAATCAATACTTGATCTGGCGTTAAGTCATACGTTCCCTCAACGATAGGAACCTGAGACGAAAAAATGTTTGCGATATTGCTATCGACTTCAAAGGCAGTGCTCATACTACATAATCCCTTGAATTATAATAATTCTATATCCTGTATTAATAATCATTGGAACGAAGTTACAGGAGGTGTGTATACCCCTCCGCATTTGTCAGTGCAAAATGACAAATACAGATCATCTGCCACGATATTCGTGACTTTATATGTAAAAGGGATTAATCAAGGTTCCGTAATGCACCCGTTTTGTAAAACAGGACATTTCGGCAGTATGAAGCTGATTAGTGTGTGTTTATTCAAAGGTTTCAATGTTGGGTTTCCCATTAATATGCCGCTTTTACAGCATTAGTATCCCGTCTATCGACAAAAGGCTTTGCCGATACCTACCCTACGCAGTGTCACAATCAGCTTGAATGGTCACTACGCGTATCCCCCAGAGATCAAACGTTGTTAATTACGCTCCGAGATTGCGCGCGAATTTATCACAAAATAAAATCTTCTGGCAACGATTTTTCATATTAGTAACAGTGACGCAAATCACAACAAAGTTCCCCCTAGTGATATTTGTACATTCATACTCATCTACAACGCTTTTCTTCTTTTCTCAAATACCTGTTATTTAAACAAATATCCATACAATATCAGCGCCATGAACCAAAACGGTTTATGAACATACCACTCTTTAATCGTAGAACATTATTTTCAGTATCCAAGGCATTTAACAGAGCTAGTATTTACGTTACTGCTCAGCCTAAATCGATGAGTCTTTATTCACAGAACTTTGATTGACTAAACTTAAACTAGTCGGATAGGTATGGCCATGAAGTGACGTTGCTATGGCTAAAATTAACAAGGAGTTAAGTTAGTAAGCTGAAGGAGCTCAGTGCTTAAAGAAATACATCGCGAAGAAGAAATTTAAGATTTTAAGAAATACAAAAAAGGCCCAGCATTTTTATGCTGGGCCTTAAACCTGGAGCGACACACGAGGTTCGAACTCGTGACCTCAACCTTGGCAAGGTTGCGCTCTACCAACTGAGCTAGTGTCGCATTTAATATGAGATGGTGCCCCGGGCCGGACTTGAACCGGCACAACGCGAACGTCGAGGGATTTTAAATCCCTTGTGTCTACCAATTCCACCACCAGGGCACACAAATATTCTTTGTGATGCCTTTACAGAAAAGTAAAACACCATCTGATACCGCTAACGCCATATCAATAAAATTTGGAGCGACACACGAGGTTCGAACTCGTGACCTCAACCTTGGCAAGGTTGCGCTCTACCAACTGAGCTAGTGTCGCATTTATTCTCGAAAGCTATTCACTCTCAAAAGAATAATGGAGGCGCCTCCCGGAGTCGAACCGAGGTCCACGGATTTGCAATCCGCTGCATAGCCACTCTGCCAAGGCGCCTCATCTTTGAATAAAG
This sequence comes from Vibrio sp. J2-4, assembly GCF_021728155.1. Classification (NCBI taxonomy): domain Bacteria; kingdom Pseudomonadati; phylum Pseudomonadota; class Gammaproteobacteria; order Vibrionales; family Vibrionaceae; genus Vibrio; species Vibrio sp. J2-4. The sequence goes on along the minus strand of NZ_JAKKCN010000002.1, from coordinate 895,601 downwards.
CTAAGCTTTTTTCACCACCCTACTGAGCTGTGCTCTCCTGGGTACGGGATGCATTCTACGGATTCGAGCGATCGAGTCAATACTATTTTTATTTTTTTAAATCGTTTGACTAGAATTTGTGCGAAAGACTGTAGATTGCTTAGTTTTAATACTAAAAATCGCTTAAATACACTTGTTTATCATAAAACTTTGGCTACGCCTTACACTGATGGCCGTGCGTTACGTGTATTGAAGCGTTAATAATCAGGAGGCTCGCTTCTCTGAGACTCTCCAAGGGCGAAAACAAGACTTAGATCACATATGGAACTCTATCGAAGCAAAAGCTCCAGATACAAATTTCAAGCATGACTGTTAGCAAGCATTGAAAAACGTGAGAAGCAAAGAAATGCTGTAGATTATCTTAGATACAAAAAAGCAGGCTATTAAGCCTGCTTTCTAATATCAGAATTTAATGATGCTCTTCATTCAACAGATCGTCTTTCGCAGCTGCTAAATATTGAATCATTGACCAGTACGTCAAGAAAGTTGCCACATACAATGCTGCAAAGCCTAGCCAAACCATCCATTCATCGTAACGCCATATCAACACCCATAAGGCGAACATTTGCGAAACAGTTTTTACTTTGCCAACCCAAGATACCGCAACACTGGCTCGCTTACCGATTTCAGCCATCCATTCTCGCAATGCTGAGATAATGATTTCTCGCGCGATCATCGTTACCGCAGGAATGGTCACCCAAATTGAATGGTAATGTTCCGTGATTAAAATCAATGCCGTTGCCACTAGCACTTTATCAGCAACAGGATCAATAAACGCACCAAAACGAGAAGTTTGGCCAAGTTTACGGGCCAACATACCGTCAAGCCAGTCAGTAAAACCCGCTACCCAAAACACCATTGCTGCTGCAAACGGTGCCCATGAATAAGGTAGATAAAAGACAACCACAAAAACAGGGATTAGGAACAGTCTAAGAAGAGACAGAATGTTCGGGATATTCAAACGCATTTTATTATTCTCTTACACATTGCGGCTTAATGTTGCGCGATTTTCCTTATTGTTTCAATGCTTGGAAAATAATTTCTGCTAAAGAGTGACTTATTCCCGGTACTTTGGCGATTTCTTCGACACTTGCACGTTTAAGTTCTTGTAGCCCACCCATGTACTTGAGTAACGCCTGACGTCGTTTAGGGCCGATTCCCTCAATCCCTTCAAGTGCACTAGTACGTCTGGTTTTACCTCGCTTAGCACGATGCCCCGCTATAGCATGGTTATGGCTTTCATCACGAATATGTTGAATAAGATGCAGCGCTGGAGCATCGCTTGGTAAATGAAACTCGTCCCCATCGACTGTAATCAGCGTTTCTAAGCCTGGTTTGCGAGTGACCCCTTTCGCAATACCAATCATGATGGGACGCTTTGGCCAATCACCCCAATATTGCGAAATAATATCATGCGCACGATTTAACTGACCTTTACCACCATCGATAAAGATGATGTCGGGAATTGTCTCTACGTCCAATTGCTTTGAATAACGGCGCTCCAACGCTTGTCCCATTGCAGCGTAATCGTCACCACCAGTAATCCCAGTGATGTTATAGCGACGATACTCCTGCTTAACGGGGCCTTCATTGTTGAACACCACACACGATGCAATCGTACTTTCCCCCATAGTATGGGAGATATCAAAACACTCCATTCGAGCTATAGACTCCAACTTCAATGTTTCGCGAAGCGCATGAAAACGCTGATTAATCGTCATCTTGTGATTGATTTTGGTGGTAATCGCCGTTAGTGCATTCGTGTTCGAAAGCTTGAGATACCTTGCTCGAGAGCCAGTTGGCGAGGTATGGAAATGAACCTTACGACCTGCAACTTCACTTAACGCTTTCTGTATTGGCGCGATATTTTCTGCCAACTCTTGATTCAAAATAATACGAGAAGGAATCGTGCGTGCTTCATTATGGCTCAAATAGTATTGAGTCAGAAAACTATCGAACACTTCCTGCTGGCTTGTATTTTGTGGGATTTTCGGAAAATGGCTACGGCTACCAAGCACTTTGCCTTGGCGTATCATCAGGATATGGATACACGCGATACCATTCTTCTGAGCAAACCCGAGTACATCCATATCATCCATGCTGTCTTCTGAGACGTACTGCTGCTCTTGAACACGTCTAATCGCTTGAATTTGATCGCGGAATTTAGCGGCATCTTCAAAGCGCAATTGCTGACTGGCAACTTCCATTTTCTCGATCAGTTGTTTGAGTACTTGCTGGTCTTTGCCTTGCAAAAACATGCGCACAAAGCCAACCAACTCTGCGTATTCTTCATCAGAAATGATGGTATCAACGCATGGCCCTGCACAACGGCCAATTTGGTACATCAAACATGGGCGCGTTCGGTTGGAATAGACAGTGTCTTCACACTGGCGCACAGGAAATATCTTTTGCAGCAAATGCAATGTTTCTCTTACTGCACCAGAATCTGGGTAGGGGCCAAAATATTCACCTTTGCGCTTCTTGGCGCCACGGTGGATAGAAAGCCGTGGGTGCTTATGACCGCTAATAAAGATATAAGGGTAAGACTTATCATCTCGCAGCAAAACATTGTATTTCGGTAAATACTGCTTGATGTAGTTATGCTCTAAGATGAGCGCTTCTGTCTCAGTGTGAGTCACTGTGACGTCTATTTTTGCGATATTACTGACAAGCGCGCGAGTTTTCTCACTGTCTACTTTTTTTCGAAAGTAGCTTGAAAGGCGCTTTTTTAGATCTTTGGCTTTACCTACGTAGATTACAACAGCTTCGGCGTTGTACATTCTGTAAACGCCGGGCTGATGAGTTACTGTCTTGAGAAAGGAAGCCGAATCGAAGGGAGGATTCACACTAAAGGGTCTCGGTGTCGAGCATTCCGTGGCGAATCGCTAAGTGAGTTAACTCAACGTCACCATTAATGTCCAATTTACTAAAGAGTCGGTAGCGATAGCTGTTGACTGTCTTTGGACTTAAATTAAGTTGCTCAGAAATATCCGTTACCTTTTGGCCTTTGGTGATCATAAGCATGATCTGCAATTCACGTTCGGATAAGTCTTTAAAAGGGTTCTCAGAGGCTGGAGAAAATTGACTCAATGCCATCTGCTGCGCAATCTCTGGTGAGATGTAACGCTGCCCACTATTAACGACACGAATCGCATTCACCATTTCATCAGGGCCAGCACCTTTGGTTAAATAACCAGACGCACCTGCCTGCATCACCTTGGTTGGAAACGGGTTTTCTGTATGAACGGTAAGTACGATGATTTTCACATCAGGATTCACGCGAAGAATTTTTTTAGTGGCTTCCAAGCCACCAATTCCTGGCATATTCATGTCCATTAAAACGACGTCAGCATGATTACTGCGACACCATTTTACTGCATCTTCACCGCTGTCAGCTTCTCCTGCTACGTTCATTCCACGGACGTCTTCAATAATACGTCGTATCCCTGTGCGAACCAGCTCGTGATCATCTACAAGGAAAACATTTATCAAACTTGTATCTCCACACTTTGTATTGGTTCTGCACCCACATAACCATTATTTGTTAAATGTGGATATCAGTATGACTGCCTATATACTAACGTAATCGACAAAAAATTGCTTTCTATGAATATGTGCTGAAACGCAAACTTTAGCAAGAACTTATTCATAAACCACTCTATTATTTTAGAGCGTGATGAGCAGAACCGAAATCTAAGAAAAGACAATTAACAACATTAAGTACAATAAATCAAGTAACTAGGTTTCATATTGCCCAGAGAAACACGCTATAACTTAAAATGACACTATCCCTCTTGCACCAAAGGCTAACTTGTAATCACTAATTCCAGCAAAAATTTGAACCGTTTTCTTTACTGGTTATTTTTACAGTTCTTAATGTTAAACTAGCGTTCTTCAAGTTTTCTAAGGTTTCTCACATTTGAATATCCAACAAGGCTTTCTGCTTACTCGACAGGCACGAGACATCAAAGGTCAAACTCAAATCGAGCTGTGGCTTTCGACAGAAGCAGGTCCTACTCAGTTAATTATTAATGGTGAGAAGCCAGTATTTTTCATCGCTCAGAAACACTCAGAGCAAGCAAAAACACTCGCGCGAGAAAAAAACATACCCGTCGACATCCGCCTTTTGGATCTCAAAACGTTTGAACATACGCCTCTTTCTGCATGCTATACCAACGTAACCAGAGACGCTCTCACACTTAAAGACACGTTCGCTCAAAATGATATCACCACTTACGAAAGTGATATTCGCCTCGCCGATCGCTACCTCATGGAGCGTTTTATTAAAGGCAGTATTGAGTTTACAGGCAATGTGACTCGTACCAATGGCTACCAACGCGTCCAGAACGCAAAATGCCGTACGGGGCAATATGAGCCGAAGTTAAACGTTGTCTCGTTAGATCTAGAATGCTCTGAGAAAGGCATTCTTTACTCCATCGGATTAGACAGCCTCATGGATTCCCGCGTTATCATGATCGGAGAACCAGAACCTTCGGATACACCAATACAATGGGTCCAGGATGAAAAGGCGCTTCTAGAAGCACTCATCGATTGGTTTAAAAAATTCGACCCCGATGTCATTGTCGGTTGGAATGTCATTGATTTTGACTTTCGTCTGTTACACAAACGAGCAGAATGGCACAACATGAAACTCATGCTTGGCAGAGCAGACCAAGCCAGTTTTTTCAGAAGCTCATTTCAAAGCCAACAAGGGTTTATTTCCATTCCCGGGCGAGTTGTAATGGACGGTATCGATACGTTAAAAACGGCGACTTATCACTTTCGGTCTTGGTCATTAGAGTCTGTATCTCAAGAACTCTTGGGGGAAGGTAAAGAAATCCACAACGTTCATGACCGTATGGATGAGATCAATCGTATGTACCGCTCCGACAAACCATCGCTGGCTAAATATAACTTACAAGACTGCGTGTTGGTGAACAAGATTTTCAATCACACTCACCTGCTCGACTTTGCAATTGAACGCTCTCGCCTCACTGGTGTAGAACTGGATCGTGTCGGTGGCTCGGTAGCGGCATTCACTAATTTATACATGCCGCAAATACACCGCGCAGGCTATGTTGCCCCGAACCTACACCCAGAAAATTGGATTGCGAGCCCCGGCGGTTACGTGATGGACTCCATCCCTAACCTATATGATTCCGTTTTAGTGTTGGACTTTAAGAGTCTATACCCATCGATTATTCGCTCTTTCTTGATTGATCCTATGGGTTTGGTTGAGGGGTTATTACTCGATATTGGTAAAGAAGATGATAAAGCAGTACCTGGCTTTCGCGGTGGACAGTTCCATCGTACGAAACACTTTTTACCAGAAATGATTGAAAAGCTTTGGGCAGCACGTGATGTTGCAAAGAAGAACAATGAAAAAGCTTTTTCTCAGGCAATCAAAATCATCATGAACTCGTTTTATGGCGTACTGGGGTCATCGGGATGTCGTTTCTTTGATACTCGGTTAGCTTCTAGTATTACCATGCGCGGACATGAAATCATGAAGCAAACTAAGGTGCTGATTGAGGAGCAAGGCTATCAAGTGATTTACGGCGATACGGATTCCACATTCGTGTCGTTGAATCGACCATACAGTCAAGTAGAAGCTGACGCTGTTGGAAATCAATTAGTTGATTACATCAACTCTTGGTGGCAAGAACACCTGCGTTCTGAGTACAACCTAACATCTATGTTGGAAATCGAGTATGAAACCCATTATCGCAGATTCCTTATGCCAACGATTCGTGGCGCAGAAACTGGCTCGAAAAAGCGCTATGCGGGTTTAATCGGTGAAGGAGAGCAAGAACGGATTGTATTTAAAGGGTTAGAAAGTGCCCGTACTGATTGGACCTCGTTAGCACAGAAATTTCAAAATACACTCTATAGCATGATTTTCCATGGTGAAGATCCAAGCGACTATGTCCGAGAGATGGTTGAGAAAACTAACAACGGTGAATTTGATGAACAGTTGGTGTATCAAAAGCGACTGCGCAGAAAACTGCATGAGTATCAGAAGAACGTCCCGCCACAAGTGCGTGCAGCTCGTTTAGCGGATGAGATAAATGCCAAGCTTGGACGCCCATTACAGTATCAAAACAAAGGACGAATTGAATACATTATAACCGTGAACGGTCCTGAACCTTATGAGTACTTCAATAGTCCGATTGATTATCAACATTACATTGATAAACAACTCAAACCCGTTGCAGATGCGATTCTCCCTTTCATTGGGACGGATTTTGACAGGCTTTCAGCACCACAAATGGGGTTGTTTTAACCGATACGAAACTCTGTTTTCTGGTACTGTTTGACTAACCAATCACCAAACGCATCAATTAGCCCGATAACAGAACGCTTGGGAATACCCCGGCCAGAAAGTAAAATTTCTAGCCGCTCGATCTCAAGCTGCTTTTCAGGATGATAAGTTAAGAATACCTTGCCACATTGTATAGGGTCATCAAACCAACGTTTATCTCGATACATCACCAAAGAGTATGACGCTCTTAGTAACTTTTTAGCAATCACGCGCTGGGCGGCCACCTGCTCTTCTATCGTCTTCGCTTGTACGATTTTTTTGCGATACACCGTAATCCAATCTTCCACATCCATATTCCAGTGCTTAGCAATTTCCCAACTTGGGACGTAATCACCAAAACAGTCTGCTAGATCATCACCATAAACACAGACACAGCAATGCTTAAGCATAAAGCCCCAAGTGAAAATACTATCTAAATTAGCTACTTCGCTCACTAAGGCTGTACGGACCGATACACCATTAACTTGAGGGTAACTCTGCTGCGCACGCCACTTAATTGTGTTGAGCAAAGTCGCGCGATTGTGCTCAAAGGATGATTGAGTAACGACAACCAGGTCTAAGTTCGACCTCCCAGCGACCGCTGTTTTGCGAGCGACGCTACCATACACATAAACGCTGTGTAAGTTTTGCCCCAGTCCACCTTTGAGACAAGCGGTGACTTCTCTAATTAAAGGCGCAAACTCTGGTTGAAATGGTTGTTTAGGATCGATAACAGGCAGAGACATGACTTAAAACGTGTTCTCAGATGGTTCAAGAAGTTGGACTATATGTTCTCTTAGCCGACTCACTGAATCAAGTCCATTCAGGTGTTTAGTCATGGGAGTAACAACAAATTTCTGCAATGAATTTTAATGCTAGGCGGCTAACTTAGCGCTATAATCACCGAGTTTTGCTTAATAAGTATGAATAGGAATATACAATGCCAAAGGCAAGTGAAATCAAAAAAGGCTTCGCAATCGAGTCTAATGGTAAAACTCTTCTAGTTAAAGACATCGAAGTAACGACTCCTGGCGGTCGTGGCGGCGCTAAAATCTACAAAATGCGTTGTACAGATCTAAACACGGGCGCACGTGTAGATGAGCGTTACAAGTCTGATGACGTTGTTGAAACGGTAGAAATGAACAAACGTGCAGTTGTGTACTCATACGCTGACGGCGATGAGCACATCTTCATGGATAACGAAGACTACTCACAATACACATTCAAGCACAATGAAGTTGAAGACGACATGCTGTTCATCAACGAAGATACACAAGGTATCCACATTATTCTTGTTAACGGTGCTGCTGTGGGTATTGAACTACCATCTTCTGTTGAGCTAGTGATTGAAGAAACTGACCCTTCAATCAAAGGTGCTTCTGCATCTGCTCGTACTAAACCAGCACGCTTCGCTTCAGGTCTTGTCATCCAGGTTCCTGAGTACATTGCAACTGGTGACCGTGTTATCATTAACACAGCTGAACGTAAATACATGAGCCGAGCATAAGCATGTCTGATTTGATTTCTTACGACGACGTCATCGACGCAGCGTACGACATTTTCCTTGAAATGGCTCCAGATAATCTAGAGCCTGCTGACGTGATTCTGTTTACTGCGCAATTTGAAGATCGTGGTGCCGCAGAACTTGTTGAAACTGGTGATGACTGGGTTGAACATGTTGGCTTCGAGATCGACAAAGAAGTATATGCAGAGGTTCGTATCGGCCTAGTAAATGAGGAAAATGACGTTCTTGATGACGTATTTGCTCGTATGCTAATCAGCCGAGACCCTGAACATAAGTTCTGCCATATGCTTTGGAAACGCGATTAACGTTTCTTCATCATGAACAAAAATACCAGCCTAGTGCTGGTATTTTTTATCTGTTGTTTTTGTTTAGCTGAGATATTTTTTTATCCAAAGTCCCCTGCTCTATATCGGCTTTAGATCCTTTTGTTATGTAACAGATAAGAAAAAGGCTTGCCGAATTGGCAAGCCTTTCTGATGTTTTGCTATCGATTAACGATGCTTGTTACGTGCGCCTTGGTCACCAGCAGTCTTCTTCGGCTTACGACGAGAAGGGTTGTTACTGCGACCTTTTGGCGTGTTAACACGCTCTTCATGGCGCTTAACTGCGCGACGAATTTTTTGGCTGCGTGCACGCTCACGTTTGCGTGACGTGTTGTCTTTGTTCAGATCAAGCATGGTTTCTTTTTCTGGACGAAGCTCTACAAGCTCACGCAAGTAGTTTACTTCTTTCAGGTCAAGCTCCATCCAACCGCCACGCGGCAGTTTCTTGTCTAAGAAAATGTCGCCGTAACGAACACGTTTCAGACGACTAACGGTACACTCTTGCGATTCCCATAGTCGACGAACTTCGCGGTTACGACCTTCGTTGATAACAACGTAAAACGTGTGGTTCATGCCTTCACCACCCGCGTAAACAACATCTTCGAAGCGAGCTAAACCGTCTTCCAGTTCAACACCTTTTACTAGATTACGAACTTTCTGTTCAGTTACTTCACCGAACACACGTACTAGGTATTCACGTTCAACTTGGCGGCTTGGGTGCATTAAGCGGTTCGCCAGTTCACCATCCGTTGTGAAAAGCAGAAGACCAGAAGTGTTCGCATCCAGACGACCAACTGAAATCCAACGAGAGCCACGAATTTTTGGCAGACGATCAAAAACAGTACGACGACCTTCTGGATCGTGACGAGTACACAGTTCACCTTCAGGTTTGTAGTACGCAAGTACACGACAAATCACTTCTTCTTGAATCTTTGCAGAGACAATGTGACCATCGATACGAACTACGCTGCTCTCGTCTTCAAGTCTTTCACCAAGCTTAGCGACTACACCGTTCACGCTAACGCGACCAGATTTAATTAACGATTCAATCTCACGACGAGAACCGTGACCAGCACGTGCTAATACTTTTTGTAACTTTTCGCTCATTTATCTACCTATGTGTCGTCTTCACAGACGTCTAGACCAGGATTGGTCTGTATTTTGCTAATTACCCATTTCAGTGGGATTTTTCGGTCCGACATTATACGTAACTTTCTCAGTTAATGTAAGCTAAATCGGCGCCATTCTCCACACCAAAAATTCACTTTAAAACATCGAAAATATTTACTCTATTCTGCAACTTTTTTCCTACTTAATGCTGATATTGCCAAGCGAGAATCCCACTAATATCGGTCTTCTCGAGCCACTTTAGCCGTGCAGTACCTGATAAAATTGTCAGGGTTACAACGATAACCACTTGGGGTGTGTTTACTGTTCGTGTTGCTTTAAAGGCAACGAAGAATAAACAGTCCCAGTTTGCTGCTAAGTAATACCAATCATCGTGGATAAATGAGCACTCATAGCAAGACAAGAAACATCGGTAAGTCACTATTTACTATTAAAAATGACACTAACGTTATCGTGTATTTTAACTAGCTAGATTGGCTCTGCATTTTCGGCGATTGGCATAAATCAGACAAAAAGGAATAGAACAATGTCTATGCTAAATCTAGACCTAAATTGGATTTTTGGGACATCTCAAGATGACAATATGACCGGTACAAAAGGGTCTGAAACAACCGATATTTTCTTCGGCTTCTGTGGTGATGATAAGTTCGTAGGATACGGAGGAAATGATGTTGTCTTCGGGGGCTGGGGAGACGATACCTTGCTCGGTGGCCGAGGGAACGACTTTGTTTCTGGCGGCTTTGGCAACGACTTCCTATCGGGCGGATTAGGAAATGACAAGCTCTTTGGTGGTTGTGGCGATGATACAATTTTTGATTACTCAGGCAACAACTACTTGAGTGGGGGTTGGGGTAACGACACGCTCGTCGTTGGCGATGGTGAATCAGTACTGAGCGGCGGCTGTGGAGACGACACTTTCGTGCTTACAAACCGCCTGGCTATTGGTGTACCGGATCAACCTGTATCCTCCAACGATATTGATATTAAAGCCGATATTGTCGATTTTAATATTTTTCATGACAAACTTGTCTTCGATATGGGCAGAGACACCGACAATGATGGCATTCGAGATACGTTTTTGGATTCAGCGGATGATCTGACTTTATCTTATAATGAGTGTGGCTGGGCAGTATTCTCTAGTGATGAATACAATGTCGAAGTAACATTAAACGGCGTGAGCTCTGCATACATCAACTATGCTGAACAAAATGGTATCGACATTTTCGATTTCGCTTAATCTCAATCAGCGAAGTTCGCTGAGATACGCAATAATAAGAAACTAAAATAGGAGGCGCGATGCCTCCTATTTTGTTTGACGGTGGTGTACGTCTATTAATCGAATTATTCGAATGGTGCCGGGTCACCTGATCCCAAACGCACCACAACAGGTTCACCTTCGCTAAAGTCAATGACGGTCGTAGGTTGTTCACCTAAGTAACCGCCATTAAGAATCACATCAACCGCATGTTCTAGTTTATCGCGAATATCTTCCGGATCAGACTCTGTTACGTCACTGCCAGGTAGGATCAACGACGTAGACATCATCGGTTCACCTAATGCTTCCAACAAATCCAAGGCAATTTGATTGTCTGGAACACGGATACCGATGGTCTTACGTTTTGCATTCATCAAACGACGCGGCACTTCTTTCGTGCCTTTGAAGATGAAGGTGTAAGGACCTGGTGTGTTGTTTTTCAGTAGTCGGAATGCAGAGTTATCTACTCGCGCATATAGAGAAAGCTCCGACAAATCACGACACAATAAAGTAAAGTTATGCTTATCATCCAGACGACGGATCTGACAGATTCGTTCCAGTGCCTGTTTGTTCTCCAACTGACAGCCAAGTGCGTACCCTGAATCGGTAGGGTACACCACAACGCCGCCGTTACGAATGATTGCTACTGCTTGATTAATCAAGCGAGCCTGTGGGTTTTCTGGGTGAACGTAAAAAAACTGGCTCATTGTAATTCCTCATTATCGAGCCTCTCGGCTCTATATTCTTATGTGGAGCTTGAATGCCGCCTTGTTGTGTTTTATCAAGTGACTTCAAGATTCAAAGTGTTGTTCAGTTCCAACGACAAGGAAAGCCACATTAATACCCAATATACACTTTCCAGTTATTTGATGCTGAAACCCACGCTTTGAGGTTACTTTGATATATCCAACGAAGGATCAATACCCCAATCTTTCCAAACTGGTTCGACGCCTGCGGGCAACCAAAGGTTCCTTCCTAGCTCCATCCAAGGGGATGGGTAGTGAAAATCACTGCCTTGAGACGCTAATAGTTTGTATTGTATAGCATAATCAGCCAAGTTGCGCCTTTCTTGTTGCGCTTGCTGCGGCTGTGCAACTTCCATCGCATCGCCGTTTGCTTCTACAAACGCTGCTAGAAGACGCTTAATCCACTTCGCTGTCAACTTATATCTTCCAGGATGCGCTAATACCGCCAAACCACCAGCAGCATGGATAGCATCAACCGCATCTTTCATCGAGCACCAATTCGGTGGTACATAACCTGGGTTATTACGCGTTAGGTATTTTTTAAACACCATTTGCATGGTTTTTGCGTAACCATTATCCACCAACCATTTCGCGAAGTGCGCTCTCGTAACAGGCGCATCACCGGCGATCTGCCTTACTTCTTCGAGCACACCTTCCCGAGTTGCTTTTTGTAGTCGCTCTGCAATCAACTCTGACCTTGTTATGCGGTGCTGCTTCTGCTGCTCGATGAGGGCGGATAATTGTTCATTTTCCGGATCGATATTCAAACCGACAATATGAATGTCTTTGTTTTGCCAGACAGTCGATATCTCAATGCCGTTGATGATTTTGATCGGCAAATTATTGTCTTGAACGTGTTGCTTGGCTAACGCCAAGCCGTCAACCGTATCGTGATCAGTGATCGCCAAAACCTCGATATCAAAACTCAGCGCCCTTTCCACTAAATCTTTAGGCTCTAACCGACCGTCCGATGCAGTGGTGTGACTATGTAAATCAATTCTCATATTTTTATCGTTTTAATGCTGTTTTGGGGTTGACTTTTTACTCTCGCACTAGTTAACTAGTGCACAAATACAAAGTACGTAATTTAAGGTTCACCATGTTACAAGAATTTAACCAAAACCAAAAAGCGAAAGTTGCGGTTTGTCTTAATAAGACAAACTCATCAGATCTTGCTTGGTGGCGCACTTGGACTAGTTCTTGGTGGGCAAACGTATACTTCTAGTTTATAGAACCAAACGTTGTAAAGCCCGCTACTTAAGCGGGCTTTTTTGTTTTGTTGCTCATTTCACATTCAACTGCCTAAACATTAATCGAATATGGCTAACTCTAGATTGGGAGAACGTTTGCTTTATGCGACTATGTACGGCAGGAAGATTTAGACAGCTACAAGGAGGTCTTGTGAATAAGGCCATAGAAATCAAGAAACTTGGATGCCTAGAAGTATTAAAGACTTCGGTTCCTTACACTCAAGACCCAACACGTTTGTTCCATACCATTTGTGAGAACAAAAGAGATAGCTTGCTTCTCGAATCCGCTGAAATTGATTCGAAACAGAATCTAAAATCACTTTTAATCGTAGATTCAGCGGTGCGCATCGTTTGTTACGGCCACACTGTAAACATGCAGGCGTTAACCAACAACGGTAAAAACCTACTGTCTCACCTAAACCAGAACATCCGTGGTGACGTTGAAAGTAAGTTCGATGGCGAAACGCTGACTTTGGAGTTTAGCCAGCCATGCGACACGTTAGATGAAGATTCTCGCCTACGTGAAGCCTCTTCTTTCGATGCGCTACGTTTGGTTCAGCATAGTTTTGAGATTTCACAGCAAGACAAACACGCTATTTTCCTTGGTGGTCTGTTTGCCTACGACTTAGTCGCAAACTTCGAGCCGCTTGGTAATGCAGAAGCAACCAATCAATGTCCAGATTACGTTTTCTACGTCGCGGAAACACTACTTGTTGTCGACCATCAAACGGAATCTTGCCAGCTTCAAGCGACGTTGTTTGTTGACGGTTCAGAGAAAACAGCGTTAGAGACTCGTATTGCAGAAATCTGTGCACAATGCGCAGCGCCAAAACTGCTGCCAAATGCAGAGCAAATAACAGATGTAACGGTAGAGCCTAGCGTGTCTGATGCAGACTTCTGCCAAACTGTTCGCGACTTAAAAGAGTTCGTAGTGAAAGGCGATGTGTTCCAAGTTGTACCATCTCGCCGATTCACTCTACCTTGCCCTTCTCCACTCGCGGCTTACAAAGAACTGAAACAAAGTAACCCAAGCCCTTACATGTTCTACATACAAGATGAGCTGTTCACTTTGTTTGGCGCATCACCAGAAAGCGCGCTTAAGTACGAAACCGACACCAACCAAATTGAAATCTACCCAATTGCAGGCACACGTCGCCGTGGTAAACGCCCGAATGGAGAGATCGATTTCGACCTAGATAGCCGCATCGAACTTGAACTGCGCACCGACATGAAAGAAAACGCAGAACACATGATGTTGGTTGACTTAGCACGTAACGACGTCGCTCGTATTGCTCAAGCTGGCACTCGCCACGTAGCAGACCTACTAAAAGTCGACCGCTACAGCCACGTAATGCACTTAGTATCTCGTGTGGTTGGTCAACTGCGTGAAGACCTAGACGCCCTGCACGCATACCAAGCTTGTATGAACATGGGCACGCTCACTGGCGCACCAAAGATTCGTGCAATGCAGTTGATTCGCGATGTAGAAGGCGCACGACGCGGTAGCTACGGCGGTGCTGTGGGTTACCTTACCGGCGAAGGTACACTCGACACATGTATCGTAATTCGCTCAGCTTACGTTGAGAACGGCATTGCTCAAGTTCAAGCAGGCGCAGGCGTTGTGTTCGACTCTGACCCACAAGCGGAAGCAGACGAAACGCGCGGTAAAGCACAAGCGGTAATCTCTGCTATTCAAGCAGCGCATTCTCAACCTACGAACAAGGAGTAGCAGACATGGCGAACATCGTATTCATCGATAACTTTGACTCGTTCACCTACAACCTTGTGGATCAATTCCGCTCGCTAGGTCACTCAGTCAAGATTTACCGAAACAACATCCCAGCAGAAACCATCGAACAAGCGGTAAACGAGCTTGAAAACCCAGTGGTTCTGCTATCGCCAGGCCCTGGTGCACCGTCAGAGGCAGGCTCAATGCCAGAACTTATCCTACGCATGAAAGGCAAAGTTCCGATGATCGGTATTTGTCTTGGTCACCAAGCGATTGTTGAAGCGTACGGCGGCACCGTCGCTGGCGCGGGTGAAATCATTCACGGTAAGGTCTCTATGATGGAGCACCAAAACCATGCGATTTACCAAAACCTACCATCACCACTTGCGATTGCACGCTACCACTCGCTGGTTGCGACCAAGATTCCTGAGAGTCTAACCATCACGGCAGAAGTGGATGACTTGGTGATGTCTGTTGTACATGAAGAAGATAAAGTTTGCGGGTTCCAGTTCCACCCGGAATCTATTATGACGACCTACGGAGCGACACTGTTGGCCAATGCCATTGAATGGGCACTTGAAGAACAAACTTCAGCGAATCCACTCACTGCTTAAAAAGCACTTGGCACATAAGAAATTTAGGAGAGGAAATATGGAAGCAATCATCAACCCTATTATTACCAAACTGTACGAGCAAGAATCGCTTACTCAGGAAGAGAGCCAACAGCTATTCGACATCATTATCCGTGGAGAACTAGACCCAATTTTAATGGCGTCAGCACTGACTGCACTAAAAATCAAAGGCGAGACACCGGATGAAATTGCGGGTGCGGCAAAAGCACTGCTGGCAAACGCAAACCCATTTCCTCGCCCAGATTACGATTTCGCAGATATCGTAGGTACCGGCGGTGACGGCCACAACACCATCAATATCTCAACCACTGCGGCGTTTGTTGCTGCAGCATGTGGTCTAAAAGTAGCAAAACACGGCAACCGCAGCGTTTCAAGCAAATCGGGGTCTTCTGACCTTCTTGATTCATTTGGTATCAACCTAGCTATGAGCGCAGAAGATACACGCAAAGCGGTCGACGATATCGGTGTTGCTTTCCTATTTGCACCTCAATACCACGGTGGTGTGCGTCATGCGATGCCAGTGCGTCAAACCATGAAAACACGCACCATCTTTAACATTCTTGGCCCACTGATTAACCCTGCTCGTCCTAACATCGAATTGATGGGCGTTTATAGTGAAAAACTGGTTCGTCCTATCGCAGAAACCATGCTACAAATGGGTATGAAGCGCGCCGCTGTAGTACACGGCAGTGGCTTGGATGAAGTGGCGATTCACGGTGAAACAACCGTTGCCGAAATCAAAGACGGTAAGATCACAGAATACAAACTAACGCCTGCAGACTTCGGTTTAGATGCGCACCCGCTAGAAGCGATCAAAGGCGGTGATCCTGAAGAAAACAAAGCGATTATTACCAATATCCTGACGGGTAAAGGTACAGACGCACAATTGGGCGCAGTGGCGGTGAACGTTGCTCTGCTAATGCGTCTATTCGGCCACGAAGATTTAAAAGCCAACACGCAACAAGCGATTGAGGCAATGAATTCAGGCAAGGCGTACCAATTGGTACAACAACTTGCCGCACACGCTTAAGGAATTGAAGAAGATGACTGACTTCAACACTCAGCAAGCTGACAACCTGTCTGAACACGTTTCTAAGAAAGAAGCAGAAATGGCAGAAGTACTGGCAAAAATTGTCCGCGACAAATATCAGTGGGTAGCAGACCGTAAGGTGTCTCAACCGCTAAGCACCTTTCAGTCTGATTTGCTGCCATCGGACCGCAGCTTCTACGATGCACTGAGTGGCGAAAAGACAGCATTCATCACCGAATGTAAGAAGGCGTCTCCTTCCAAAGGTTTGATTCGTGATCACTTCGACTTGGATTACATTGCATCGGTTTACAACAACCATGCTGATGCAATTTCAGTATTAACAGACGAGAAATACTTCCAAGGTAACTTTGACTTTCTTCCTCAAGTGCGTGGTCAAGTCAAACAGCCAGTTCTGTGCAAAGACTTCATGGTAGATACCTACCAAGTTTACCTAGCGCGTCATTACAGTGCTGATGCTGTCTTGCTAATGCTGTCTGTCCTCAATGATGAAGAGTACAAAGCCCTAGAAGAAGCAGCACACAGCCTGAACATGGGCATTCTGACCGAAGTCAGCAACGAAGACGAGCTTCATCGTGCCGTTAATCTAGGAGCACGCGTTATCGGCATCAATAACCGTAACTTGCGCGACCTAAGTACCGATTTGAATCGTACTAAAGAACTGGCACCGACAATTCGCGAACTGGCTCCTAACGCAACAGTAATCTCAGAATCTGGCATTTATACGCATCAACAAGTTCGTGATTTAGCGAAATACGCAGACGGCTTCTTGATTGGTAGTTCACTGATGGCGGAAGACAACTTAGAACTTGCTGTACGTAAAGTGACGTTGGGTGAAAACAAAGTGTGTGGCTTAACGCACCCAGATGACGCAGCAAAAGCATATCAAGCTGGCGCGGTATTTGGTGGCCTGATTTTTGTCGAGAAGTCGAAGCGTGCGGTTGACCTTGAAGGTGCGCGCTTAACCATGAGCGGTGCTCCACTGAATTACGTTGGCGTTTTCCAAAATCACGATATCGATTTTGTTGCTTCAGTCGCAACCTCTTTGGGTTTAAAAGCAGTTCAGCTGCACGGTCAAGAAGACCAAGCTTACGTAAACCAACTCAAAGCCGAACTGCCAACAACAGTAGAAATTTGGAAAGCTTATGGCGTGACTGATGCCAAGCCAGAACTGCTTGTAGACCACATTGACCGCCATCTATTAGATGCGCAAGTTGGCACTCAAACTGGCGGAACTGGTCAAGTGTTCGACTGGTCACTGATCGGTGACCCAAGTCAAATTATGCTAGCGGGCGGACTGTCGCCAGAAAATGCTCAACAAGCAGCGACACTAGGTTGCTTGGGATTAGATTTAAACTCTGGTGTAGAAAGCGCGCCAGGCAAAAAAGATTCACAGAAGTTGCTCGCGGCCTTCACCGCCATTCGCAACTACTAAAGCTGGACATCAGCTAAAAAATTTAAAGCTATTCGTAGCGAAAAATACGAGAAGGAATATAACGATGGCAAAACTGAATGCCTACTTTGGCGAATACGGCGGTCAGTACGTTCCGCAAATTCTAGTTCCAGCACTGGAGCAATTAGAGCAAGCGTTTATCGACGCGCAAGAAGATCCAGAATTCCGCAGTGAGTTCATGACGCTTCTTCAAGAGTATGCGGGCCGCCCAACGGCTTTAACTCTAACTCGTAACCTAACTAAAGGTACGAAAACCAAACTGTACCTAAAACGTGAAGACCTGCTTCACGGTGGCGCACACAAGACCAACCAAGTGTTAGGTCAAGCTCTGCTTGCGAAACGCATGGGTAAAAACGAAATCATCGCAGAAACCGGCGCAGGTCAACACGGCGTAGCAACCGCACTAGCGTGTGCACTACTTGGCCTTAAGTGTCGCGTTTACATGGGAGCAAAAGACGTTGAGCGTCAGAGCCCAAACGTATTCCGTATGAAGCTAATGGGCGCGGAAGTCATTCCGGTTCACTCAGGTTCAGCGACACTAAAAGACGCATGTAACGAAGCGCTGCGCGACTGGTCTGCAACTTATGAAGATGCGCACTACCTACTAGGTACAGCAGCTGGTCCTCACCCATTCCCAACCATCGTGCGTGATTTCCAACGAATGATCGGTGAAGAAACTAAGAATCAGATTTTGGCACGTGAAGGTCGTCTTCCTGATGCAGTTATCGCGTGTGTGGGCGGTGGTTCAAACGCTATCGGTATGTTTGCTGACTTCATCGAAGAAGAAAGCGTTCGCCTAATTGGTGTTGAGCCAGCAGGTAAAGGTATCGATACAGACCAACACGGTGCACCACTTAAACATGGCAAAACGGGCATCTTCTTTGGTATGAAAGCGCCATTGATGCAAGATCCTAACGGCCAAGTTGAGGAGTCTTACTCTGTATCTGCGGGTCTTGATTTCCCTTCAGTTGGTCCACAGCACGCACACCTAAACGCAATTGGCCGTGCAGAATACGACAACGTAACTGACGACGAAGCGCTCGAGGCATTCCAAGAATTGGCTCGCAGCGAAGGGATCATCCCAGCTCTAGAGTCTTCTCACGCTCTAGCTCATGCATTGCGCATGGCTCGTGAGAATCCTGAGAAAGAACAACTATTGGTCGTAAACCTATCTGGTCGTGGTGACAAAGACATCTTCACCGTACACGCCATCCTAGAAGAAAAAGGAGTGATTTAATGAGCCGTTATGAGAAGATGTTTGCGCGCCTAAACGAAAAAAACCAAGGCGCATTTGTACCGTTCGTAACGGTTTGCGATCCAGACGCAGAACAATCTTACAAGATCATGGAAACCCTTATTGAGTCTGGCGCAGACGCCCTTGAACTTGGTATTCCATTTTCAGATCCGCTTGCAGATGGCCCAACCATCCAAGGCGCTAACATTCGTGCGCTAGATTCAGGCGCTACACCAGATATCTGCTTTGAACAAATTGGTAAGATTCGTGCTAAACACCCAGATCTGCCTATTGGCCTTCTGATGTACGCGAACCTAGTTTACTCACGCGGTGTCGAAAACTTCTACGAGCGCTGTGCAAAAGCAGGCATCGATTCTGTTCTGATTGCAGACGTACCAACCAACGAAAGTGCAGAGTTTGTTGCAGCAGCAGAGAAGTTTGGTATTCACCCAATCTTCATCGCACCGCCAACGGCAAGTGACGAAACACTGAAGCAAGTATCAGAACTGGGTGGTGGCTACACTTACTTGCTTTCTCGTGCTGGCGTGACAGGCGCAGAGACAAAAGCAAATATGCCAGTTGGTCACATGTTAGATAGATTAAACCAGTTCGATGCACCACCAGCGCTGCTTGGCTTCGGTATTTCTGAACCAGCACAGGTGAAACAAGCAATAGAGTCTGGCGCAGCAGGGGCCATCTCCGGCTCAGCTGTGGTGAAAATCATTGAAGCGAATGTCGAGCAGCCACAAATTATGCTCGATAAACTTGGTGATTTTGTGTCAGCGATGAAAGCTGCCACTCAGAAATAATTTCCATTTGATGTAACGCTATAGCGCCCGCTTAACATTCTGTTTAGCGGGCGTTTTCTTGTATGGCGTTTATACCATATCATTTTTTATTCAACGCCCGCACTTTCCAAACCAATCTAAAGCAGAGCAATCAAAGAGTGATAAACTTTGCCACTTAACCAGCACAAATAATAACTAGAGCAGGATGCAGTAAGGTTGCACATGGAAGAAGTCAAAGCATTATTAGCCAAATGTCCTGTATTATCAGGGCTGCCCGAGAAAGGACTTAGTGAAGCAGCACAAATAGCTAAAGTTCGCTGTTTCGACGAAAAAGCACTGATTTGCAATAAAGGGGAACCTCAATCTTCTCTTATGGTCATTGCACAGGGTGCCGTACGAATTAATTCGATGAGTTCAAAAGGCAAAGAAGTCACATTAATGATTTTCGAGGCAGGAGGCTGGTTTGGAGACAATGTTTTTTCTCCCGGCATGCCCCGTATTTTTGGCGCAACCGCGCATTCGGGCGTGACCTTACTGGAACTACCTGGTGATAAATTTCGCCAATTACTCGCCAAATATCCTCAAAGTTATCCTACGATTCTCGACTTGCTTAGCCGCCGCTTATGGTCTGCCATTTCAGTTATCGAAGATGATGCGATTAGAGGAATCGAAGAGCGGATTGCAAGAAGATTGCTGTTGCTTGCTGAATACCAACACAACCAAGCTATCAATACTCAGCCGTGTGTCGTGAGAGTGACTAGAGAGCATATCGCCAACATGATGGGGCTAACTCGTCAAAGTGTTCATAAAGTACTAAAAAATTTGGAGAGTATTGGGATGCTAGAACTGAAATATGGTTCAGTGACCATTACCAATCCAAAACGCTTAGAAGCGCACATAAAACAACTCGAACAATAGATCAAACAGATAGTTCATGTGTACACGCTAGCGAGAGATTGCCATCTTCTGTTCCTTAGTAACCAGGCGCACAACACCATTCGCTCTAGGCAAGTGGCGCTGTGACCCAAAGTTCATTGAATTGACTAAGCCACATTCAATTCAGATTTCAACTCACGTTTCAAAATCTTTCCTGTTGCACTCATCGGGAGATGCTCACGAATTTCAACATAACGAGGATATTTAAAAGAGGCTAACTGCTCTTTGCCCCACTTTTGTAATGTTTCCGCGTCAATGTACTCTCCCGGTTTAAGCACAACGTAAGCCTTTATCTCTTCGCCATACTCTTCATTTGGAATCCCTATCACCGCTACCATTGAGATTGCAGGATGAGTCATAAACACTTCTTCAATTTCTCTAGGGTAAACGTTAAATCCACCTCGAATGATCAGATCTTTCATTCTATCGACGATAAATAGATTACCTGAACTGTCAAAACGGCCAACATCACCAGTATGGAACCAGCCATTTTGTAGCGCGGATTCAGTAACTTCCGGGCGGTCAAGGTATCCCTTCATAACATTATGCCCACGCACAACAATCTCACCTTCTTCACCGATCGGTAGCGCATTGCCTTCAATGTCGACAACTTTTACTTCAACGCCTTGAATCGCTTGACCTACCGATCCTGGTATACGTTCCTGATCTAAATGATTAAAACATGCAATAGGACTTGTTTCTGATAACCCGTATCCTTCAAGAATTGGGACATTAAATTGTTCCTCAAAGGATCTAAAGATTTCGGTTGGCAACGGGGCTCCACCGCTGATAGCAACACGTAGTGAGGATGTATCAAATTGGTGCTGGACATGAAGCAAGCCGATATACATCGTTGGCACTCCAGCAAACAACGTCACTTTGTGTTTTTCCATCAGCTCAAGAACATGTTTAGGCTCAAACCTAGGCACTAACACCAAGGTTGCCCCGCCCAAAACACTAGCATTTAAGTGGACGGTTTGACCAAAGGTATGAAATAAAGGCAAAGTTACCAAGTGAATATCGTCGGCCTGGCTACCCATAATGTTTTGTGCCACCAGAGCATTCATTATGATGTTCTGCTGCGTCAGTTCAGCTCCTTTTGGTAAGCCTGTCGTCCCTGATGTATACAAAATAACACAAGTATCATCCGCATTACGCGGTACATAATCTGACAATGGTTCTGCATCCGCTATAAACGCATTGAGAGTTGGCACACCATTCCATTCGTTTTCACTTTGAGATTGAGTCATCACGACCATATTTTCACATATATCAACCTGCTCAAACGCTTTAACCCCCTCTTTTGCCATTGGCAGTTCTGCTGTCCCTTCAAAACAGAAGTAAAACTTCGCTTTTGAATCTTCTAAGTGATACTTAATTTCTCGCGCTTTCAAAAGCACATTTAATGGGACAGCAACCGCGCCAGCTTTTTGTATCGCATAATAAACAAACGCGAAAAAAGGAATGTTTGGGCATGAGAGCGCAATACGATCGCCCGGAACGCCCCCTTTGTTGATTAAAGATGCCGCGATCTTTCCGGTAATCGCATCAAACTGCGCATAAGTTATCTCGACATCACCACATATCAACGCCGTCTTATCTGGTTTACTCGCAGCATTTCTTTGTAATGCAGCAGCAAGATTCATCATAATCGCTTCACCTCTTACTTGTTGATTTTCGTTTTATCGGCTCGGGAGTATTAACAGAGAGAGCACTCCCCTACACTAAAATGTTGGTACTTAATATTTGTTTTGCCATTTTTGATTAACATTATGTTTACAATGCAATCCGAACTAAGAATGTAAAGCAATTAACATTTCACAAAGCTAATTGGTAAAAATGTGAGCTTGAAAGAGATTAATTGTTATAAATATCAATCCAAGTCACGCAAGACGCAGACTACGCTCGCAAACACAAAAGCCATCTCAGTTAACAAAAAACAAACAAGAAAAAGAAATAAACAAAAACAATTACACAGCTAACAGGCATAACAAAAATCAATAGCAAACGTTTGCTATTGAGCAAAACTTTATCGTTCGTCAATAAAATATCGATTAATCCATCAATAATACCTTGCTGCATATTGCCAATTGTAAACGATAAGTGTAAAAAGCAAGGCGAGATAATTATCCATAAAACCATTTATGGTTAGTGGGTAATTTTAGGATTTTACATTTTATTAGCACAGAGGTTATGGAAGTGTTAAAAGAAAAGAGTTTGCTAAACAACATTGGCGTACAAGTCGTAATCGCCATGATCGTGGGCACAGCCGTTGGTGCCATGATGGGTCATGATGCGACGGTGTTCGCTCCTTTAGGTGCTATCTTTATCAACTTAATCAAAATGTTGGTTATTCCTTTGGTCGCTGTAGCCTTGATTTCTGGCGCAGCTGGTCTTGGGAACAGCCAGTCAGCAGGCAAAGTTGGCATCGTCACTCTAGGTTATTTCGGTTTAACATCCGCCCTAGCCGTTGCGCTTGCACTATTTATGGGTGAAGTATTCCAACCAGGCATGGGGATCGACGTCTCTGGCGTTGAAGGCATGTTCTCAGCAGAATACGCTTCAAAAGGTGAACTACCTACTTTCTGGGCAACCATCACTGGTATGATCCCAACCAACGTTTTCCAATCACTAAATGAAGCAAACATCCTACAGATCCTCGTTTTCTGTATGTTCTTTGGTATTGCAATTTCTAAGCAAACAAAAGAGCGTCGTGAGCCAATCATTAATGGTGTTAACTGCATCGTTGACGCAATGGTTTGGATGATCAACAAAGTCATGATCATTGCCCCTATCGGCGTGTTCGGTCTAATGGCAGAAGCAGTCGGCACATTCGGTTTTGGCGCACTAATGGTGGTATTCAAACTGTTCGTTGTTTACGTTGCCGCAATCCTAATCTTCGGTTTCGTTGTTTACCCAGCAATGGTGCATATTTTCACCAAGACATCAGCGAAGAAGTTCCTGTCTTCAATGAAAAAGCCACAAGCTGTTGCGCTTTCAACGGCCTCTTCTATGGCAACACTGCCTGTCACAATGGACACCTGTGAAAAAGAACTGGGCGTAAAAAATTCAACCGCGTCATTTGTTCTGCCTCTAGGCGCAACGATCAACATGTCAGGTAATGCGATTTACTATGGCTTGGTTGCTATCTTCTTTGCTCAACTGTTCAATATCGACCTAGGTATGGGCGCTTACATTGCAATTATCGTAACGTCTACATTGGGTGCGGTTGGTCAAGCGGGTGTTCCTGGTCCTTCTTTCCTAGTGGTTGCCGTACTTCTTGCCGCTGGCATTCCAATTGAAGGTCTACCACTGCTATTCGCTCTTGACCGTATTTTCGATATGATTCGTACAGCACTAAACATCACTGGTGATGCAGCATGTGCAGTTATTGTTGATGCGCTAATAGAAGAGGAAGCGGCAGAAGCTGAGCTTAAAAAGCAAGAAGCTTAGTCCTTTCTCGAATGAACTAAAAACCGCTCACTATGAGCGGTTTTTTTGTCTTTTCTTGCATTACGTAACTATATAAATAGAAACCAATAGCATAAATTTATCAAAATGATATAAACCATTACAAAATATAAAAAACGTCAGAACTAGGTTATATCATGAGTCTTAAGCTGTCTTTGGAGCCCCTCGCCAGTACAGATTTGCCGATCGAGTCAAAACAACAGGCGCTGGTTGACACGGTTCTTCTTACTCTTACATCGCAAGAAAGGTCTTCTCTTTTTCAACAAGTTGCTTTGTATAGAATAAAGCTTCTTAAATCCCTCTTTCCTAAATACGCATCTAAGAGTCTGTCCGTACTGTTTGAATTAATAGATTATCGAGATTTAGTACAGCAGTATCCAACGCCTTTCTCCGAAGAGGCGCTCTTACTTGAACAAGTTGCCGCAGATTGTTACCCGCATTGGATGGTTTTCTGGTGTGAATGTGAGATTGCTGCGATCAAGCAAAAGCACCCTTTAAATGAAGCGACAAGACCAACTCAGCTCTCGTTTGACGACCGCGACTATTCAAGCATATTGATCGAAGATATTGCCGAATGCGACCTAAAGGTAACACTGCCAAATCACGCTGCATTAATGCCGATTTCCGCAGCAATCACACTGAGCAATCTTGAGCTCTTCGTCCAAACTGAACAATGGTTTGAGATATTGCCTCTATTATCACTCTCGCAGAAAGGTCAACACTTTGTGCTATTGTTCAAGCAGTCATCTACACCAATCATGGTCTCCTCCGCTTTGGTGCAAAACTGGCACCAAAGAAATACCTGGCTCAGCTATTCATCACCATTTAGTAGTGAGCAATGGCAGTTTTGCCTTCCTGATTATGGCTACATTACTCTTAATCAATTAGGCCTTTGGGAAGGTAACGCTCTAACTCGCCAACGGACTCTTATTGAATTTGATGCGCAGTTCCAATCTCACTTGAAAAACACTGAAGCGGTTTGCGAAGTGCTGCGTCTGACAGTGGGTGGCAACATCCAACAAAAACTGTACTTTTTGTATTTGGCACAAAAAGCATTGATGAGTGAGCTATATAAAGCAGGCTATAAGCTCAGCTTTACCATTATTGAACAAATATTTATGTTAAATTTCTATCAATCTATTGATTTAGAGGCCTACTTTCACTCAGGATACCGCGACATTAACGGTGACGGTACCAAGACATACCGCGGTTTCTGGAATTTAGGTATGATGGTTGAAGCATTTCAAGACATACAGTTTCGCGACTACAAACACCGCGTACGAACAAAAAGAATTGATGAAAAGGTGAATGTACATGCTTGATATTCATCTTCACGGCCTTTTTTATCCAAAAGCAATGACGCTATACGCCACTGTACTGGTGGTGTTCGCTTGGTTGTTATATTACTGCTATCGCCTAAAACAGAAGAGTGAAACGATTTTAGGCTCGCATCATGCGCCGTACATTGCTTATTCTAGTTGCATCATCGTTTGGATCAGCAGCAACGCATACTTCCATACCGATTTATTGCCGGAGTTGGGGTCCGCTGGCGGTATTTTTATGGCTAAGTTGGCGAACTTGGCGTCATTCTTTGCCTTTGCATTCGCGTTCTATTTTTCTTGCCAGCTAGCGGCTGATATCAAAAAAACTGCGGTCAAAGCCTGGCAAAAAATCGTCTTTGTGGCACTAGCAACGTACTCGCTTTACATCAACTTAGTACCAAACCTTACTGTCGAAAATGTCACCATTAGCGGTCCAAGCCAGTTCGTGATCGAGTTTGGTCCCCATACCTCATATTTCTTTATTAGTTTACTGACATTTGTTGTATTAACCCTGCTGAACTTGATTACCATGCGAGCGAACAGCAGCAAACTCACGCTGGCAAAAAGTAACTATATGATAGCCGGCATTTTGGTCTTCATGTTATCAACTGCAGTGATACACCTTGGAATGACTTACTTCCTTGGTGACTTTTCCTTAACCTGGTTACCACCAGCACTTTCAATTAGTGAAATGTTGTTTGTAGGCTATGCCCTGCTTACCTCTCGCTTTTATAGCGCTAAATACCTCACATACTTAACCGTTAGCGCGCTGTTTGTCTGTGCCATTTTCGTCCTCCCGCTGGGCGCAATATTTATTCCAATCTCGGAAGATAACCAATGGCTTGTAGCGGTGCCTTTATGCGCACTCATCGGTATCACTTGGCACTTGCTTTACAAACGCGTCAGTCGCTTCGCGTCCTATTTTATTTATGGGAAACGGCATACACCCGTTCAACAAATTCTTGGATTAGAAGAGGAATTTAAACGCTCAATAGATGATGCAATGCGCCAGTTAGCAGCGTTACTGAATATACCAAATAATAAATTGCAGCTCGTCACCAGCAGTTACACCGAAACGTTTTATGAAGATTATCTGCCGTCAAGCAAGTCTGTTCTCGTGCTTGATGAACTGTCTGAAGAAATTAATTATGCCTCCTCGTCTAAAGGCTCAATGCGCAAGCTCTATGAACGTATGCGATCCAGCAATACGGCGCTCGTAATGCCTCTTTTTGGTCGTGGAAAGTCCGTTACGCACCTACTGATTTCTTCACACAAAATGGATAATAAGCTGTTTTCTAATGAAGAAATTTCAGCATTGCAAACCTTATTAGTTCGCATCCAGAGCACCATAGAGGCCGATAGAAAAGTACGCCAAAGCCGTGCGCTCGCTAACTCTATTGCGCATGAGATGCGTAACCCTCTCGCTCAAGTGCAATTACGATTTGAAGCTTTAAAACAGCATATCGAATCAAACGCTTCACTTGAGACGTTAAAGAGTGAGATTGATAAAGGAGAAGCAGCGATTCAGCGTGGTCGCCAACTTATCGACATTATTTTGCGAGAAGTCAGCGACAGCTCACCTGAGCACGAACCCTTAACTATTACGTCTATACATAAAGCTGTCGATCAAGCGGTCAGCCGTTATGGCTTTGAAAACGATCAAATAATTGAAAGGATCAATCTGCCCCAAGAGCACGATTTTGTCGCGAAATTAAACGAAACTCTGTTTAACTTTGTCATTTTCAATTTGATTCGCAATGCTATCTACTATTTTGATTCTTATCCCGATAGTCAAATTGAGATTCGTAGCCAAACGGGGGCCTACGAAAACATTCTGGTCTTCCGAGATAGTGGCCCTGGCATAGATAGCAGTATCTTACACAAGATATTTGACGACTTCTTCTCGTATCAAAAAAGTGGCGGCAGTGGCCTTGGCTTGGGCTACTGTCAACGCGTTATGCGCTCTTTTGGCGGACGAATTGAGTGCCAGTCTGAATTAGGCGAATTTACTGAGTTCTACTTGTATTTCCCGGTCGTCCCAAACGCCCCCAAACCAGAGACGTTGAGAACACCGGACTTCAATGGCTGGAAAGTAAATGCACCACATTCTGAACCTCGCACAGACCAACACGTACAAGTAAGTAACGATGCACCAACAGTGCTCATTGTTGATGACAAAGAGGTGCAGCGTACTTTGGTTCAAATGTACTTAAAAAGGCTGGGAGTCAACAGCTTACAAGCAAATAATGGCGCTTCTGCGGTGGAGCTATTTCAGTCGCACAAGATTGATTTGGTGCTTATGGATGTACAGATGCCAGTGATGAATGGATTTGACGCAAGCCAACGAATTAAGCAAATTGCGCCTTCCGTTCCTATCATCGCACTATCTGGAGAGTCTGGAGCTAAAGAGCTGGAGCTCATTGCGAAACTCATGGATGACAGACTTGAAAAGCCAACCACGTTAAATGCGCTCCAAACCGTCATCAAGCGCTGGTTGCAACAAGAGAGTTTTGCTACTTCCAACACTTTCTAATTTGCGAAGATAAAACTGGCACTAGATGTGCATTACTGAAGTAAATCGAATTATCCAGAGGGTCAAGCAAGCTGCAAATGGTTAGCGGATGAGCTTGATAAGGAGATCGCCATGTTACTTCATCGACACACATACTACGGCTTGATTCATCATGGAATCAAAGCACTACTACTCGATCGCTTAGGCCACTATACAGAAGAAGAATACCATCAGTATCTGAGCCTTATGACCGGCAAATCCACTTGCTTTACGATGTCTCTCGAAGAGCTTGAAGCAACCGTTGATAATCTGTTACGTGAAGGCTATTTAGAAGATGTCAAAACGCTTATTTCTCAATATCAACGTGTTGCTTAAATCTTAAATTCTATCAACTCAATTGCCGCTCTATCGCGGCAATTTTTATGCCTTCGATTTACTACTTCATCTTTGCGAAATGTTGCTTGTTGTATCATTCAGTCAGGGGATTACTTCTCTTACCTCTAACCTTGACGGTATTCACATCTTGTCAGATTCCGTTAGACTGTCTTCAATTCACTAATTAGGTAGATTTTGCCACCATGAAGCAAATCCTAGATTTTATCCCACTCATCGTCTTCTTCGCTTTGTACAAGATGTACGACATCTACGCAGCAACAGGAGCGTTGATCGTTGCAACGGCAATTCAGCTTGTCGTCACCTATGCTCTGTATAAAAAAGTCGAGAAAATGCAGCTAATTACGTTCGTTATCGTGACGATATTTGGCAGCATGACCCTTTTCTTCCACGACGACAATTTCATAAAATGGAAAGTCACCATCATTTATGTGATTCTAGCTATCGGTTTAGCAGCGAGTCACGCAATGGGGAAATCAGCCATCAAAGGCATGTTGGGCAAAGAAATTTCGCTACCTGATGCTATTTGGGCGAAGATCAACTGGGCTTGGGTCGGCTTCTTCTCATTCTTTGCTGGTCTGAACATTTATATCGCTTACGAGCTACCACTGGATGTTTGGGTCAACTTCAAAGTATTCGGAATGTTGATTGCGACATTTGCCTACATGATTGCGACTGGCTTCTACATTTACAAACACATGCCAAAAGAACAAAAAAATAACTCATCCGATGTGTCGACTGATGATTAAAAACTCAGTTTTGCTATAATCCGCGCACTTTGCAGCGACCTTCGGGTCGCTGTTTTGCTCCATGTATCACTAAACCGATCAAACGGCATACCGGAATCAGACCATTCTTGCTGCTGTAAACCAACTTTCTCTGGTCCGGTGTCTGCGGTTTTTTTAAGGACCTTTGGTTCTAGGTATTTACTATGTTGGCGCTTAGTTTGAGCGCCTTTAAGATTTAGGATGTCACAATGAGTCAAGAAATTAGCTCTCCGAGAGGTCAACTGCTGCTTCGTACCCTTGCAATGCCTGCCGATACTAATGCCAATGGCGATATTTTTGGTGGTTGGATTATGTCTCAGCTCGACCTAGCAGGTGCAATTCTGGCCAAAGAGATCTCTTCTGGTCGCGTTGTTACCGTTTCAGTGTCCAGCATTACCTTCAAGAAGCCTGTAGGTGTTGGCGATGTCGTTTGCTGCTATGGCGAATGCACTAAGATTGGTCGCACCTCAATGAGTGTCGATCTGGAAGTATGGGTCAAGCCGGTAAAAGCACACGGTGTCGGCGAGCGCTTCATGGTTTGTGATGCGACTTTCAACTACGTAGCCATTGACAGTGAAGGCAAACCACGCCCGGTTCAGAATTAGTCAACCTACAGCACTAACAGTTAGAAAGGATCTCACATTTTCTGTTGTTCACTTGTGAGAGACACAAAAAAGGCGTTAAATTAACACTTTACCCTACCAATTAAGGAACTATGCTATGTGGTATGTCATCTTTTCTCAGGACGTCGAGAACTCGCTGGAAAAACGCATGAGCGTTCGCCCGCAACACTTGGAGCGCTTACAAAAGCTTCAAGACGAAGGTCGCCTTCTTACTGCTGGCCCTATGCCTGCGATAGACTCTGACAACCCAGGAGAAGCTGGATTTACGGGCTCGACTGTCATCGCTGAGTTCGCCTCTCTAGAAGACGCTAAAGCGTGGGCAGAAGCCGATCCTTACGTAGCGGCTGGTGTTTACGATAATGTAATCGTGAAACCGTTCAAAAAAGTGTTTTAATTTATGAAAAAATTACTGTGTCTTTTCTTGGCATTTGGTGCGTTAGCGGGCTGTTCATCTACCGATGATAATCAACGCCAGCTTGAGCTATTGGCATCAAACCGAGCGGGAGTCTTGTCCGCAGGTCTCCCTTTGGAATACGGTCCACTGCAGATAATGCGTGTCTCATCCAACAAAAATGTTGTTGAAATGATGATGATTTATAACGATGACGCACTCGGTGCAAAGCCGTTAAATCAAGTACTGAATACCAGTATCTACACCTATTGCAATAACCCGGAAGTTCGTAAGCAAATTGATATGGGCTTAATGTACCGTATTAAAGTGCGTAACTCTCGCGGTCAGTTGATGGCAGATGAGTTGGTTTCCGCGCAAACTTGTACTCAAATGAAATAGTCACAGTGAGTGCGTTGTTTTCGATACGAGCAATTCATCCGCTATTGCGGGATAGTATAACGACGAAAATGAACGGCTAAGAATAGAAAAACGGAGACAACAATCTCCGTTTTTTATTTGCTAAAAAGGTGCCTTACGCCAGCTCAGCACGAAGTTTCTTCGCCGCTGACACGAGGTTCGCCAATGCTGCTTCTGTCTCTGCCCAGTTACGTGTTTTCAGACCACAGTCTGGGTTCACCCACAAACGTTGTACCGGAATCTTTTCTGCCGCTTTCTTGATTAAGCCTTCAATCCACTCTTCCGTCGGAATGTTTGGTGAGTGAATGTCATAAACACCTGGACCGATTTCATTCGGGTAATTGAACTCTTCAAACGCTTTAAGCAGTTCCATATTTGAGCGTGACGTTTCAATGGTAATCACATCCGCATCGAGCGCCGCGACTGAATCGATGATTTCATTGAACTCGCTGTAACACATGTGAGTGTGAATCTGAGTCTCTGGTTTTGCACTCGCTGCCGAGATCTTAAATGCATCCACCGCCCATTCTAAATACGCTTTGTGATCGCGCTTTTTCAACGGCAGACCTTCACGAATCGCAGGCTCATCGATTTGAATGATATTGATGCCTGCATCTTGCAGATCAGAAACCTCATCACGCAGTGCCAGTGCCAGTTGCTGGGCGATTTCTTGACGTGTGATGTCTTCACGCGGGAACGTCCAACATAAAATCGTTACCGGGCCCGTCAGCATACCTTTCATCTGCTTGCTGGTTAGCGATTGTGCGTACGTCGACCATTCCACCGTAATCGGCTTTTCACGCTCAATGTCAGCAACCACAATGGCTGGTTTCACGCAACGAGAGCCATAACTCTGTACCCAACCAAATTTCGTCGTTTGGAAGCCCGCCAAGTTCTCCGCGAAGTATTCCACCATGTCGTTACGTTCTGCTTCACCATGCACAAGTACATCTAGGTCGAGGGCTTCTTGGCGTTTTACGGCATCCGCAATATGTCCTTTTAGTGCTTGGATATAGTCGGACTCAGATAACTGGCCAGTGCGATAAGCGCTGCGCTGAACACGAATTTCACCCGTTTGAGGGAAAGAACCGATTGTCGTGGTTGGCAACAGAGGCAAGCCCAATACTTCAGCTTGATGCGCAGCACGCTCCGCGTAAGGTGCGCTGCGCTCGGCAAGTGACGCAGTAATACTGTTTAAACGTGCTTGAACTTGTGGCTTATTCACATGCGTTGCCGTTTTACGTGCTTTGATTGGCTGGCTGTAGGTATCACAAGCGAGAATCGCATCTTGATCACCATCGAGTGCTCGGCCAAGCAAGGCGACTTCTGTTACTTTTTGTTTTGCGAACGCAAACCAGCTTTTCACTTCTTCACTCAGTTCTGTTTCCAGTTCCAGATCAACCGGGCTATGTAGCAGAGAGCATGAGCTCGCAACCCAAAGGTTGTCGCCCAGTTTTTCTTTTACTGGCTGTAGACGTTCAAGTTGCGCACTCAAATCCGAGCGCCACACGTTACGACCATTGACCACGCCAGCAGACAGCACCCAACCCTCCGGTAGTTTGGCAACCACGTCGTCAAGCTGTTGAGGCGCGGCAGACAAATCAACGTGTAAACCGTCCACTGGCAGCTCAACAATTTTGTCTAACGTATCGGTGACAGAGTCAAAGTACGTCGTTAGCAGCACTTTTACATCGCTTCGAATCACTTGGTACGCTAGCTTGAACGCATCAGCCCACTGACTTTCAAGCTCTAGTGACAAAATTGGCTCATCAATCTGAACCCACTCAACACCTTGACTCGCGAGCTTTGCCAAAATAGCTTGGTAAGCCGTAAGCAATCGTGGCAGTAGCGTCAGGCGATCGAACCCTTCTTCTACCTCTTTACCTAAGTAAAGATAACTGACTGGGCCAAGCAAAACTGGCTTCACTTTATGCCCAGCTTGGGTTGCTTCGTTGACTTCTTCAAACAGTTGAGGCCAGCTCACTTCAAATGTATCGTCCTTGCTAAATTCAGGTACGATGTAGTGGTAGTTTGTGTTGAACCATTTAGTCATATCCGATGCTGCAGCGCCCGCACAGCCGCAACCCGCTTGAGATTGACCGCGACCCACTTTGAATAGCGTATCCAAATCAGGGAAACCGTCTGCGTGACGTTTTGGCACGTGACCCAGTAACAACGTGGTCGTCAGTACATGATCGTACCAAGCGAAATCGCCAGCGATGGTAAAACTCAAGCCAGCATCTGTTTGTGTTTGCCAGTTTTTAGCGCGCAGATCTTCCCCAACCTTTTTAAGCTCTGCTTGATCAATTTCTCCGCGCCAGTATTTTTCCTGAGCGAATTTTAATTCTCGTTTTTCACCGATGCGTGGATAACCTAGTACGTGCGTTGTTGTAGCCATGTCCCTATTCCTTTTTCAATCTTGTTCAATTTGTTTGGGTCAGAGTATCTTTCGTCATAAAAGATGTCTGGATGGCTAAACTATCGCTCTCATCTGCGGTTTGAACAACGTCCATTTATTCAACTTGTTTATTAAAAAAATTCATCATGAGGAGACATGATTCGCAAATAAACACAACAAATAGACGTCTAGACGTTTACATATCCATTTTTTGTCGTTAAGTTATTTATACGATTGCTATTCTGTTCATAGCGAGCAACAAAGGATGAAAGGAATTCATGATAGAGCTAAAACATTTGCGGACACTCACTTCGCTTCGAGACACCGGCTCTCTAACCGCGACCGCGACCGCGTTGCATCTCACTCAATCGGCCTTGTCTCACCAGATCAAAGATTTAGAGGCACGGATTGGGGGACAATTATTCCTTAGAAAAACTCGTCCGGTGAAGTTCACTTCAGAGGGAGAAATCCTATTGCGTCTTGCAGAAGATATTCTTCCCAAACTCGCAAGAGCAGAAAATGATTTGGCAAGCTTGAAAGAAGACGTCAATGGTCGGTTGCATATGGCGATTGAATGTCACTCATGTTTCCAATGGCTCATGCCTGCTCTAAGGGAATATCAATTAGCGTGGCCTAGCGTAACACTGGATTTTTCATCAGGTTTTGGCTTTGAACCACTTCCTGCACTGTTAGCTGGCGAGTTGGATCTCGTTATCACGTCAGATATTCAACCTCGTTCTGAAGTGCATTATGAACCTTTATTCGACTTTGAAATGCGCTTAATTACCGCGACCAACCACCCATTGGCGGAAAAAGAAGTTATTGATCCGCAAGATCTCGCAGATCAAACCATGCTCTCTTATCCGGTTCAAAAACAAAGGCTAGACGTCGTAAAACACTTCTTGCAGCCAGCGGGGGTAGAACCCGCCAAATGGAAGCAAGCCGACAATACTCTGATGTTAGTGCAAATGGTTTCCGCAGGATTAGGGGTTGCAGCACTGCCAAATTGGGCGATTTCTGAATTTTCTCGCCAAGGCCTTATTACCAGTAAACCTTTTGGTCAAGGCTTATGGCGTCGCTTATTTGCTGCAACGCGTCACTCAGAGAAAGATAAACGTTACTTACAAGCCTTTTTCGCAACCGCAAGGCTACAATGTAAAAGCCACCTTGACGGAATCAAGATGGCTTAGGGATATGGATTAAGAAAGGTTTAGCGTTGATATGCTTTAAATTGGTTGGTCAATGGATCGTACTGATAACCAAGCATATCAAGCTTGCCTACAACGGACTCTACATCCATTTCATACACCGATACTAACTCGTCAAAACTGTCGCACTCTAAACGTAGCTTTTCATTGACGATACCTAGCAAAATAATACTGTCCAAATTACCTACATTGCTTAAATCCATCGCGACTCTCCTCTTCGACAAGGTATATAGACAAGCGTAGACGTAATCACGTGAATTTAAAGTGAGCGCGATCCAAAACGTGAGTGCCTTATACTCAAGCAACCTAGAAAGGACTTGAGTACAAGCAGTATTGCTCTGTTTCTCGACTCGCGATTAAGCCGCCAGAGAGAATAAACCTTGTAGGCTCGTCATTGACGCAAGCGCGAGCAACAGGGCGACGCTCAGTTGAACCTTTTCCGGTTTTTTATGTGTGAAGATATGCCAGCACCAAACAATGATTGAAGAAATGAGCATGGCTAAAGACAATAAAATTGGTTGTGTTGCGGCGCTCAATGTCGCTTCATTTAACTGGTAAGAAGCAAATAGCGTTGCGATTACCAGCAGCATTCCAGACACAATGCCCGTAACTGGCAAAATGCGGTGAAATGCCTGCAATCTGCTACGAGCGATAGTCAGAAGCAATTGAGAAAATGACGCCCCAAGGAAAAATATCATTATTGCCATCGCAATAGACGCAGGCCAGCTTGGCTGTTCAAATGCTTGAATACTTACATACGCAAAAGCCAAACCATTCGCTAAATGCATCGCCCAAAGAGGGCCTTTTTCACGCGTTTTCTTGGTTTGAACCTGAGAGTAGAAATAGAAAATAGCGAACACGATCATAAATGCTTCAATGCGAAGAGAAGCAACCGCAAGCCACAATAACGCCACTGCTGGCAACATTTTATGAAGACGGCCTCTCTGACCCGGACAAATATCGCCCTTGATGAGAAGTAAAGTCAGTAGCGCTTGCGCGCCAAATAGCATCGGAGGAAAAGTAACCAGCAATTGTTGAATCATGTTAAATGCACGCTCAAAAGTCATTTTGGGGTGGCGATAATAGCAAATCACCTATCGTCAAACCACCGAAAGTCTATCCCCAAATGTACTAGAACAGCGAGACTTTTTATTCAACAAGAAGCGAGATACTTCAACGCATCTTCTTGAGTTAACACGCCTCTGTATTCTTCTTTTTCATCACATAAAACCCACGGGAAGCGAATGCCTGTTTTGATTAGCTCTCGAATAGCAGCGACGGACAAATGCGCATTGACGAGCACAAACTCCGTGCTCATTATCTGGTTAACCGGGCGTTTCCAAATCCAATTTTCTCGCTCAGTCTCTAATTCTGTCCCCATGGAAGGCGTTAGGTGTAAGTTAACTTGCTCTTTGGTAACTAAGCCAACACAGCGCTTTTCGTTAATGACAACCAACGGCGAACTTGGACTTAAATTCATATATTCCACCGCCAACGATAATGGCTCCCCGGGATCAAGGTGTCTGACCTCTTCATGGCTCAGTGATTGCAATACATCATCTTGTTTTGGTTTGACAGCAACACCCGAAAACAAATGTTCGTAACTTTCCGCTTTCTCCATCAAATCGACAGGCCGAGCACGAGAGAACAAAAAGCCTTGCATGTAATCCACACCTATTTCAGCCAATGTTTGAAGCTCCTGTTCTGACTCCACGCCCTCGGCAACCACTTTTACATTCATTTGCTGAGCAAGATCAGTGACCATTTTGACAATATTATAACTGGTATTGCCATGCTGAATGTTCTTAACGAATTTTCGGTCGATTTTCAGTAAATCAAACTGCCCTTTCTCTAGGTAAGAAAAAGAAGAATACCCTGTACCGAAGTCATCAATCGCTATTTTAATGCCCTCTTTGCGCACTTGCTCTAGCGCTTGCGTATGCTCTTCGTCTTGCTCAAAATACGCTGTTTCCGTCAGCTCAATCGTGACTCGTTTAGGATCGACACCACTGGCTTTAATTAGGTCATGCGAACGCTGAAGAACCTGGAGCGAATCCAATTTAGTATTCAGTGAGCGATTGATGGTTAACCCTATTTCCTCGCCATATATGTCTTGCAAGCGCGGAAAGTGTTTGAGCGCGGCTTGACAAACCTCATCATCCAGAGCCGCAATCAACTCTAAATCTTCAATAACAGTAATCATCTCTTGAGTGCTATAGGCATCACTTTCATGATAAAAGCGCGCTAAGGCCTCGAACTTAACGACTTTACCAGTTCGGCTGTCAATTATTGGTTGAAAATGAACATCCACCAGCCCACTGTCGATTTGCGCTTCCAAAAACGCCTCTAAATGCTGGCGTTTGACTAACTCAGAATGAAGCTCACTATTATAAAAATTAAAATAGCCACCTTCTCCAGAAAGTGAGGACAACATCGCCTGGGCTGCATGCGCTAACGCTTGCTTTGGCCTGTTTGTATCATAGCCGAGGATTGACACACCCGTTTGTCCCTCGACGATAGTGGTATGCATTTTTGTTCCCATTTCATTCCTAAGCTCAGTGAAGAACCCTTTCATCGCAATTTGAATCAAACGTAAAGGACTTAGCCATTGACAGTGAGGAGTTTGTAAACAGACAACAAACACATCCCTAGAAAGTTGACCCGCTATACTGGTGTAGCGGCTTCGCATAATAAAATCGGCGAAGCCTAGTTGCTGTTCAAGTAAGCATTTTTCAGAAAAATTTGGTCTGAGAGTCATGACGATATTGAGTTCTTTACTCCCACTTTCGTTCGCCAAATTAGCTAATTGCAGTTCGAACTCTTCTCTAGAAGGCAAAAAAGCTGACCAATCATGTTGTTGTTCACAGCGATTTTTCATCCACAACAAGGAAGCCGAAATGTCAGTAGAGAAGCCGAGATAAAGGATCCGTCCAGAATTAAACGTTAGCCGATAGATACAAAGGTGATGTGCTTGATTACTACCATTTGCAGTTCTACTCAATAAATTACCGCTCCAGTATCCTTCATCATCAATATGTTGCCAGAGCTGGTCGTAAAACGCCTGACTATGGTGAGATGTGCTAAAGATATAGGTTTTAAGTCCAACCAAATCACGGTTTTGATAACCCATTTGCAATTCAAAGGCACGGTTACAACCTAAGATTCGGGTGTCTTCGTCCGCGACTAAAACCCCTACGTTCGGTAAATCAAAAATCGTTTCGAGAATTTTCGCTAACTCTTCGCAGCCAGTGATCGTCAATTGCGGGATGATAGAGCCTTGAACAATACACTCATTGAGCTTTTCAAAGCTAATTGTGACATGTATTAAGCGAGCTTCATTAAGCATCATGCAACAAGAAAAACGACCTTGCCCACCTAGGAGCTCCACTTCTAAAATTCGTTGCCTTAGTGTTTCCTGTTGCCCCATCAGCATGTGCTCAAACAAATCATCTAAGCAGGTGACTGGCGTATTTAACCCAAAAGCATTTGCCATTCCTAGCTGGTCGCATTCGAACTCGCGAGTATCAATCTTGTAAGACCATTCAATCACTGGAGTCGGATTGGATGTCGGTTGCACTTTTTCATGTGCTATTGTTGTTGAGTCACTCATTCCCTAGCCCCCTTTTTAATTAGCCTCATGCTCAGGGTTCGTAGTCAACGTGCCTTATTCCATTTGGGACCTGCTGATCCTCTTGTAAAATAGATTCTGGCAACGTAAGCCAATCGACTTAGAACCTTTTCAGAGCTTGTTCGGCTTTTTGCATTTTCTTATGCATTAATTTGATTATAGGCGTTGTTTTTAATAAGCACACCATTGCTTATTGGTTGTATTAACATTGCGACATTTTTCACGACTCGACCTATAACCATGAGGCTTTCAAGGTGATATTAGACATAAAATCGCCGATATAGCCTTGATATTTTTGCAAACCAAATAAAACTCGATGAACTAAGCTTGAATAGATGAGTTTGGTATAGATACCTGATCCTCAAATCGCTATAATTCGCGCTCCCTGGAACAGAGAGCAAAATATGACCAATAACATCACTCCTATTCATGAGTACAAAAAATACTGGGCAGAGTGTTTTGGTACGGCACCTTTCTTGCCGACCAGTCGCAAAGAAATGGACGCCCTAGGATGGGATAGCTGTGACATTATCATCGTAACCGGTGACGCTTACGTAGATCACCCGAGCTTTGGTATGGCTATCATTGGCCGTCTGCTAGAAGCGCAGGGTTTCCGTGTCGGTATCATTGCTCAACCAGAATGGCAAAACAAAGATGCATTCATGCAGCTAGGTAAGCCAAATCTGTTCTTCGGGATCACTGCGGGTAACATGGACTCCATGATCAACCGTTACACCGCGGATAAAAAACTTCGTCACGATGACGCGTACACCCCCCATAACGAAGGTGGCAAACGCCCAGACCGCGCGACTTTGGTTTACTCTCAGCGTTGTCGTGAAGCCTATAAAGAAGTGCCTATTGTTTTAGGTGGTATCGAAGCCAGCCTACGCCGTGTTGCGCACTACGATTACTGGTCAGACAAAGTTCGCCGTTCGGTACTGTTTGATGCAAAAGCAGATATACTACTTTTTGGTAACGCAGAGCGTGCACTTGTAGAAGTAGCGCATCGCATCGCAAACGGCGAAGACATCAGCACCATGACTAATATTCGTGGTACAGCCGTGAACCTGCCAGCCGCGCCAGAAGGCTACACGGTTATCGATTCTTCTCGCATTGAAAAACCTCGTAAAGAAGCGTTCGTACCAAAGAACCCATACGAAGTAGAAACTCAGTGTGAAACTAAAAAAGATGAGCCAGTTGCACAACCAATCACGATTCGCCCATCACGCCACGATGCTGCGACAACTGCGGTTCGCTTACCTTCGTTTGAAAAACTAAGAAACGATCGCATTCTTTATGCTCATGCAAGTCGTGTATTGCATTTAGAAACGAACCCGTACTCAGGTCGAGCGTTACTTCAAAGCCATGGTGATCGTGAACTTTGGGTAAACCAAGCCCCAATCCCATTGACAACCGAAGAGATGGATTTTGTGTTTGGCTTGCCTTACGCGCGTGTTCCTCATCCTATGTACGGCAAAGCAAAAATTCCAGCGTATGACATGATCAAAACGTCTGTGAACATCATGCGTGGTTGTTTTGGTGGCTGTTCTTTCTGTTCGATTACCGAGCACGAAGGCCGAATCATTCAAAACCGCTCGAAAGAGTCAATCATTAACGAGATTGAAGAAATTCGCGACAAAGTTCCGGGCTTTACCGGCACAATTTCCGATCTTGGTGGGCCGACTGCAAACATGTACCGTCTGGGCTGTAAAGATCCAAAAGCGGAAGCGAACTGTCGTCGTCCATCCTGTGTATTCCCAGGCATCTGTAACAAGTTAAATACAGACCATAAACACACCATCGATCTATACCGCGAAGCGCGTAAAGTTGAAGGCGTGAAGAAAGTGATGGTCGCATCTGGCGTACGTTACGACCTTGCGATTGAATCACCAGAATACGTGAAAGAGCTCGTAACTCATCACGTAGGTGGTTACTTGAAGATTGCACCGGAACATACAGAGAAAGGCCCTCTTGATCTGATGATGAAACCTGGCATGGGCACGTATGATCGCTTTAAAGAGATGTTCGAGAAGTACAGCGCAGAAGCGGGTAAGAAGCAGTACTTAATCCCTTACTTTATCTCTGCGCACCCAGGCACAGAAGACGAAGACATGCTGAACCTTGCTCTGTGGCTGAAGAAAAACAACTTCGAGTGTGACCAAGTACAAAACTTCTACCCATCACCGATGTGTAACGCAACGTCGATGTACTACTCAGAGACAAACCCTCTGAAACGAGTGAAGTATAAAAAACGTGAAGATGTACCTGTAGCAAAAGGTGAACGTCAACGTCGCCTACATAAAGCGCTGTTGCGTTACCACGATCCAGCAAACTGGCCAATGATTCGCGAAGCCCTAATCAGCATGGGTAAAAAACATTTGATTGGTGACAAACAAGGCTGTCTCGTTCCTGCGGAAGACATTGAAGCACAAACACCTGCACAACGTCGTAAATCTGGTCGTCACGGGGCAAACCGCTTTGCAACCAAACATACCAAAAACCAACCAGGCTTCGGTGGTCATTTGAACAAACGCTCTGAAGGCGGTTCAAAAGATGGTAAACCATCTGGCAACCGTAACGGTTCTGGCAAAGCACAAGGTGGTCAACGCCCTGCAAGCAACGGCCAACGTCCTAGCGGCAACGGTGCAAACCGCCCGGCAGGCAGCAAGCCGCAAGGTCCAGGTCGCCCACAAGGACAAGGCAAACCAGCTGGTCAACGTAAACCAAAGCGTCGTTAATTCTTTAGCACTTAAATACTAGAAAGGGCTCCAGAGGTAACTCTGGAGCCCTTTTGTTTTGTCGGTTCATTGAGGTATCACTCACAACTCAAACTTTGATTCAATCAATACAAAAAATGGTAAACACCAACCAACTTATTGGAAAAACAAACAATTATTTGATTGAATCAAAACAATACAAAACTAACTCATTGATTTTTAATTACTTTATTTTGGTGCGATATTTGCGTAATAGAGTAAAACTCTTAAACATGGGCTAACGATGAGTAATCCACTTCCCCCAAAACTTCTATGTTCTGGTATGACAACAGCTATACCTATGAGGAGGCCGTTCAGGCATTTGAAAGCGATGGTACGCTGAAATCGCTGAATATCGTTCCAACCACGGAATCCGATGATCTTGCTGGCTCACCCCCAGAGCGCAGTATGTTTTGGGAGGGAGAAACAAAAAAAATCGATCCGCCACCGCCGTCTGCACCAGAGCCTCTCAATTTAAAAACCGAGAAAGAACCAACAGAGGCTTTACCGGCACACTTCATCCCTGTTCGCTACGCCATCGATCAGCTAGAAACGGAAGAAACACAACCTTTTGGTTTGCCTGAAGAATGGAAAGGCCAAGGCCCAGCCAAACTCAATACCGTTGGCTACACCCTGCGTCAACTACGCGATGGTTGGCTGTATGTCTATGATGCAATTAACAAAAGCTTAGACGAATACAAAATCAAAGGAACGCAATTCACGCTCTATAAGTTGGGAGAATCAGAAAGCCCAAAATCCGAACAGCGTGGCACACCAGAAGGTGCAAACCTTTCCTTACTTACGAAGACGGGAGTGTGCTGTCGATTTGTTACTCTGAACACCGTTGGACATGGAACATGTTCATGCGCGTCCTTAACAATCCGAGTAATCATATCGATCGCATGCAGACTGTTGTTCTGTCTGCAAACGAGAATCAGCACAACATTGCATCAATAGATAAATTAACCCAAGTTGCTGATATTGAATCTTCTGCCGTCGATGATGGCCGCTTTGCGGATTCTGGCATCGCTACCAAAGCTGATGAAGATGGCTCCGTCTTTAAACCTGTCGCAGCTGAGAGTGATTTAACCTCTGCAATTCCAGAAGAAGAATCGGGCTACTTTGTCGCGATAAAAGATTACGCCGCAGACATTCAAGACATGTCGTTGCATTTTGTTGGTGCCGCAAGCCCATACCGCCTTTTCACTGACCAGTTTTCAAACCAGTGGAGCTTGATGCAGACCGCCATGCAGTTGTGTATGTTCGGTGCAAGCGACAATATAGACATGCCTACAGGAGTAAAGCGCAAAAACCAAGAGCTTGAATTCTATATGGACATGGCGGATTACTATGACAACTCAGCAATGGTTGACCTTACCAGTGAATCTCAAGCAGCTATCATCAAAGGAATGCCATCTTCATTTTCCCAGCAAGCTATCGATGATTACCAAAAATCCACTTCAGAAATAGCGGAGGCCATACAGAAGAAATATGGCATTTCAGCAAACCGATTTGGTAAATACGAGCAATGGATAGCGACTGAGCGTTGGCGTAAGCAGCTCAACTGGAAGCAAATGCTGAGTGAGATGCAAGAGCTGTCAGAACAAAAAGAAACCATGCTTGCCGAAGTTGTCTCAGTAAAACGAGACTTTATAGCAGTCATGGAGTCCTTAACGCCCCATCATCTCGAAAGAACCTTCGACCTATACAGTGAAGATACACAATACAGCTTGTATCAACTTCATAAACAAGCCGTTGAGTCATTTACTTTGGTGGTGCAAGAAGAAGACCGCCAATGGGCTGAAAGCCAATGGGATAAACCAACCAGTTTACTTGCACTCTACACTTCCGGGTTTAGTCGTAGTCTCTTTAAACAAGTGGAGAAGCTAATTCCTGAACAAGTTTCAAATCAGGTAGGTGAAGTAGACGTTGCCAAAAATGTTCCAGACACTGAAAGCTCAGACAAAAAGTTTATGGACTACGTTTAGGAGGCAAGTAACCGTGTGGGTATGTATGCAAAAGTAATGGACTTTATTTCTAACCCAAATACTGCCGAAACCGAATTTTTAAAAGATATAGCAAAAGGGTTCGATGAGCTAGATAGCATATTCAAAGCGACTAACAGCGCTTTATTGAAGGGGGCAATAGAGGTTGGCGTTAGCCTTACAGCCCAAGCGTCCATCATCATAATATCTCTATTGTCAAAACCGTTCACCCGAAAAAGTTTTTACATAAGAGCTGCCGTTGTAGAACGTCTGTCGATGGATACTCCAATCAACGTCAACAAAGGCTACGCACAAAATTTTGGTTCTTGGAAATCTAATCATGATAAAAAACTCATCGCATCGAATCAAAACAAGGAAGTGTTAGCAGCCTTCAACAAGGGCGATAAAACTATATCAAACAAGCAGTATAAGAAGGCTCTCCAGCAACAGCGGCACCTTCAAAAAAGCTTAGCCGTTGCGACGTTGGAATACCCACATTACATAGAACTTCCAGATGACGTACTTGAGGCAACAATTCAAATGCGTAAAGACATATGGGATAACAGGTTAAGTAATCTTAATAAACGGTTTGAAGATGTGGGTGGCCTAGGTTTCCTAGCTCTAATTTTCAACTGCCTCGCACTTGCTGATGCGATAAACAGTATTCAAGAGACCGGGCTTATGTCTCAAGATGATTTCTTGGATA
Organism: Vibrio sp. J2-4; assembly: GCF_021728155.1. Taxonomy (NCBI): domain Bacteria; kingdom Pseudomonadati; phylum Pseudomonadota; class Gammaproteobacteria; order Vibrionales; family Vibrionaceae; genus Vibrio; species Vibrio sp. J2-4. The sequence goes on along the minus strand of NZ_JAKKCN010000002.1, from coordinate 852,637 downwards.
TTCAGCAAAAGCTTTTTTATACAGCCGGAGCTTGGACGGGTATTCGTACAGGTAAATTCTGGGATAGTGTGAAGGGTGATCCCAAATTAAGAGCTCATTCATACAAAGTCTTAAAAGAGCTAGTGAATCAAAATGTCGAAGGTTTTGAAAACTTGATCCTAGATGATTTAAAGGTATTCAATAAATGGCTCGCGATTACAGGAGCTTTAGGTGCGTTAGCTTCAGGTATTGAGGCTTACCGTTCTTGGCAGAGTGTAGATGACGTATATGGTCTCGAGAGCAAATTATATTTAGCAAATACCGTAACGCTTGGTTTAACTGGTGCGATTGGTGCGTTTCAGTTCTTAGGAGCCTCTACTGGTACTTTTTCGACTAACTTGCTTTTTGGAGGCCCGGTAACGGCAGCTTTAGTTATTCTTACAGTCACATACCTAGCCATCAGTTATATGCTGAATAAAATGAAACAAGATGATTACCAAAAATGGTTAGATAAACTGCCTTGGGGTTATCACCCGTCTCGCACTCAGTGGAGCCAATCTTCGAGCTTACCCGAAAGAGAGAAGCATAATTCAGCATTGGTGCAGCAAGCACTGTTTGACTTACAATCTATTATTCAACAGCCTACGGTATACCATCAACCTATTGAAAAAGTACAGGCTTATCCAGGCTATACACATCGTGAGTTAGTTGGCTTGGAAGTACATATTCAACTGCCACGGCGTGCTGCAACGAATGGTATTACAGTGACTACCAACACCAAGGCAACAGAAGATGATTTGACGTCAGGCTCGTGGCATCACAACGCAGATTTAGTTACGCTACAAACTCAAGACCAAGCGAGAAAAGAATCACTGGTGTACAAGGTAACATTGCCAATTGAAGAAGCAGACCAATACTTTGCCATGCAAGTATCATATGATGTGGAAGATGATGCTCCAGCCAAGCATGAGTATTGGTTCCAAAATAGCGTAAAACAGAGTGCAACTTATGGCGTGATTTCAGACAATACCAAACAAAACATCATTAAGAAATCACTCACCCCCATTGTTGGCGCATTAGTTTTTCAGGAGTAACCCTTGGCATATTCACCATTTTATATCACCCCAGAAGAATTGGCAGTTTATCAAGAGGCGCAAGAGCAAGAAATACTCGCAGGCGATAATGTCAGAACATGGCATAAGTATGATGTAGAGGAACCATTTCGCTATTACTTTAAACTTTTTTCGCTTCCATTTGTGATCGCCCCATTCCTATTAACTTTGTTTATACACACGAGTGACACGGTTGGCGTAACTATTTTTTCTTTTATTTTGTCGGTGATGGTGTCTGGAGCCTTTTACCTTACGATTGGCCTCGACTATCGCTATGACTATATTTTTTCTAGCAAAGGCTTTGTGATGAAAAAGCGTCGCAATATGCCTAAATGGGTAAATACCGCTACGCAAGCTGTTGGCTGGATAGGTGCAGTGGTGTGTGTGGTGATGGTAGCACTGGTTGGTCCGATGTCATTAGCGGGAGCAGGTGCCTTCATTTTGCTTTCATTTGGTATGCTTAAACGCAAGCCTGATGAACCAACAGAAGTGAGAGTTGGAGAGCGAGAAGACTGGCTCTTTGCTGATTACAATAAGAAAAGAAAAGTAATTAAGTTCTTTTTTAAGTATGACAGGTGCGAATACCAAGATACTGCTCAGGAGATTACTTTTCGCTCACAGGGGCGATTCTATTGTTACATTTTCTTTAAAACTGAAGCGGACTTAGAATCCATGGTCACACAACTTTCAAATATCTACAAGCTGGATTGTAAAGAGGTCAATGATCATAAAAAGCTGTTTGAAGCGAAGCCTGAACCTAGACTTTTTACGACTCCTGCTTGTTATCGAGAATACCCTACCAATGAAGTGTTTGATTTAAGGGATGCGAAAGCGCCTCTCCCAGAGTGTAAGTATCTTTATAACGGCAAGTGGCAAACCGAATCTGAAATCGAACAGTCAAAATCTGAACTAATGACAGCCAAGGAGTAACCATTGGCATACTTACCATTTTATTTAACACCTGAAGAACTTTCTGCTTATCAAGAAGCTCAAGAGCAAGAGATTCTCACAGGGGACAATTTAACAACATGGCATAAGTATGATGTAGAAGAGCCATTTCGCTACCATTTCAAGTTAACGGCTTTGCCATTTATGAGCTTCTTATTTGTAATAGTATTTTTGACACACTCAAGTGATACGCTTGTCGTAACCTTTTTCGGTCTTATCTTGTCAGTGATGATGGCTGGAATCTTTTACCTTACGATCGGCCTCAATTATCGCTATGACTATATTTTTTCTGACAAAGGCTTTGTGATGAAAAAGCGTCGCAATATGCCTAAATGGGTAAATACTGCCTCGCAAGCTGTTGGCTGGGTAGGCGCAGTGGTGTGTGTGGTTATGGTAGCGGTGGTTGGCCCAATGGCGTTAGCGGGAGCAGGTGCCCTTATTTTATTCTCATTCGGTATGTTAAAACGCCAGCCTGATGAACAAACAGAAGTCAAAGTGGGCGAACGAGAAGATTGGCTTTTTACGGACTACAACAAGAAAAGGAAAGTGATCCAATTCTATTTTAAGCAGGACATATGCAGATATCGAGATACTGCTCATAAGACTATCTTCCGCTCACAAGATAGATCAGATTGTTATGTTTTCTTTAAAACTGAAGCGGATTTAGAATCCATGGTCGCGCGACTGTCAAAGGTCTACAAACTGAATTGTACAGAGGTCGATGACCATAAAAAGCTGTTCGAAGCAAAGCCAGAATCAAGGCTCTTTAGTATTCCTGTTTGTAGTAGAGAATATCAAACCGATGAGGTATTTGATTTAAGGGCTTCAAAAGCCCCGCTCCCAGAGCGTGAATACCTTTATAACGGCAAGTGGCAAACCGAATCTGAAATCGAACAGTCAAAATCTGAACTAGCGACAGCCAAGGAGTGACAATTGGCTTATTTACCTTTCTATATTACCCCAGAAGAATTTTCGGCCTACCAAGAAGAACAAGAGCAACAAATTTTAAAGGGGAAAGATCTCACAACCTGGCACAAGTACGATATTGAAGAGCCTTTTCGATACTTATACCTATCGATTGCTATAGCCGCTGTCAGTCCATTATTTTTCCTTACCTATTTCCTACATGATAGTAGTGAAATGATCTTAACTTACATTTTATCGGGTCTGACGATAATCATGTCTGGTGTGTCTTATCTGACATTTGGTTTGGACAATCGTTATGATTACACCTTGTCCGATCGCGGGTTGGTTATAAAAAAGCGTCGTGATTTACCGAGTTGCGTAAACTCCGCGACTCAAGTCATGGGCTGGATTGGAGCAATAGTTTGTGTCGTGATGGTTGGGGTTGCTGGACCAGTGACACTTGTCGGAGCTGGGGGGGGTATATTGGTTTCATTTGGTATGTTAAAACGCCAGCCTGATGAACCAACGGAAGTGAGAGTTGGAGAGCGAGCAGATTGGCTTTTTGCTGACTACAACAAGAAAAGGAAAGTGCTCCAGTTCTATTTTAAGCATGACAGATGCGCATATCGAGATACTGCTCATAAGACTATCTTTCGCTCACAAGATAGATCAGATTGTTATGTTTTCTTTAAAACTGAAGCGGATTTAGAATCCATGGTCGCGCAACTGTCAAAGATCTACAAACTGAATTGTACCGAGGTCGATGACCATAAAAAGCTGTTTGAAGCAAAGCCAGAATCAAGGCTCTTTAGTATTCCTGTTTGTAGTAGAGAATATCAAACCGATGACGTATTTGATTTAAGGGCTTCAAAAGCCCCGCTCCCAGAGCAAGAATACCTTTACAACGGCAAGTGGCAAACCGAATCAGAAATCGAACAATCAAAGTCTGAACTAACGACAGCCAAGGAGTGACAATTGGCTTATTTACCTTTTTACATCACTCCAGACGAATTTTCGACTTATAAAGAAGAGCAAGAACAACAGCTCCTGAAAGGGAGAAATCTGACTACCTGGCACAAGTACGATATTGAAGAGCCTTTTCGATACTTATACCTATCGATTGCTATAGCCGCTGTCAGTCCATTATTTTTCCTTACCTATTTCCTACATGATAGTAGTGAAATAATCTTAACTTACATGTTATCGGGCCTGACGATAATCATATCTGGAGTGTCTTACCTGACATTTGGTTTGGACAATCGTTATGATTACACCTTGTCCGATCGCGGATTGGTTATAAAAAAGCGACGTAATTTACCGAATTGGGTAAACTCTGCGACCCAATTCATGGGCTGGATTGGAGCAATTGTTTGTGTCGTGATGGTTGGGGTTGCTGGGCTCATGGTTCTTGTCGGAGCTGGTGGGTTTATATTGGTTTCATTTCGCATGCTAAAGAGCCAACCTGAAGAAGAAACTGAAGTACGAGTGGGGCTTCGCGAGGATTCATTCTTTGCTCAATACAATAAAAAACGAAAGCTCATTGTGATTTATCACAAATTTGACGACTGCTATTTTTTTGATACTAAGCATACTGAAATCAGTCGAAACCAAACTCGCGGTTGTAGCCATATATTCTGTAAAACTGAATCTGAAATGGATAAGTTGTTAGATTTGTTAACGACCAAATGGCACATCGAATGCTCTGAGGAAAACAGTATTAAACAGCTCTTCAATACCGACCTAATGTACGAAAAACTTCAAGATATTCGAGTGAGAGGAACCAAATATCTACTCCGCGAAGTTGATAGCCTTAGGAGTCAGAACGCCAAATTGCCTGAACTAAGATACTTGCGTGATGACCTATGGTTAAGCGAAGCGGAAGTAAACCAACGTAAAGCAGCTCTAAGTGCAGCGAAGGAATAAACCTTGGCATATTTACCTTTTTTCATCACGCCAGAAGAAATAGCGATTTATCAAGAAGCGCAAGAGCAAGAAATAAGCTCGGGTAATGATGTTTTACGTTGGAGCGTTGTAAACGCCGAGATGCCTTCTCGATACATTCACCTCTATTTTACTCTCGTAACCTTATTTGTCTGTATTGCGATATTTTTTGCCTTAGCAAACTTTGATCAAAACGATGACACAATTTTCTTAGCATGTGTACTTTCATTTTGCGTGGCACTTTTTTATTTCCTAATGAGATGGGGGCTTTTAAAGCAGTACCATTATGTTTTTTCAGAAAAAGGACTTGTTGCAAAGTCTAGTAGTACCATCCCGAAATGGATGAATAGTACGACTCAAACTATCGGTTGGGTTGGCGCTACCATATGTATATTAATGGTAATTCTTGTTGGTCCAATGGCATTAGCTGGCGCTGGTGCTTTTATATTAGTCTCCTTTAAAATGCTTAAGCGCCAGCCTGATGAACCAACAGAAGTGAGAGTTGGAAAGCGTGAGGATTGGCTGTTCGCCTACTACAACAAAAAGCGCAAAGTGATTCGCTTCTACCACAAGTATGACGAGTGTTCTAAAAAAAACCTAGAGAAGCACACCGTCTTCAGAGCTCAAACTCGTGGTTATAGCTACATATTCTTTAAGACTGTTCAAGACTTAGATGCATTGCTAGAAGCCCTTTCAAACAAGTACGGCATTGAATGTATTGATTTTCCAGACCATAAAGCGTTTTTTGAAGGAAGACCTGAATCTCGAATTGAAGATATCCCTTCTCGTAGCCTTGAATTTCCGATAGCCGATACCTTTGACCTTAGGGCTCAAAACGCCCCGCTTCCTGAATGGCGACGTATATACAACGGCAAGTGGCAAACCGAATCAGAAATCGAAAAATCAAAATCTGAATTAACTACAGCGAAGGAGTGACCATTGGCTTATTTACCATTTTACGTCACCCCAGAAGAATTAGCAGTTTATCAAGAGGCGCAAGAGCAGGAAATACTCGCAGGTGATAATGTAACAACTTGGCATAAGTATGATGTAGAGGAACCATTTCGCTATTACTTTAAACTTTTTGCGTTTCCATTTGTGATCGCCCCATTCCTATTAACTTTGTTTATACACACGAGTGACACGGTTGGCGTAACTATTTTTTCTTTTATTTTGTCGGTGATGGTGTCTGGAGCTTTTTACCTTACGATTGGCCTCGATTATCGATATGACTACATTTTTTCAGATAAAGGCTTTGTGATGAAAAAGCGTCGCAATATGCCTAAATGGGTAAATACCGCTACGCAAGCTGTTGGCTGGATAGGTGCAGTGGTGTGTGTGATTATGGTAGCACTGGTTGGTCCGATGGCATTAGCTGGAGCAGGTGCCTTCATTTTGCTTTCATTTGGTATGTTAAAACGCCAGCCTGATGAACGAACAGAAGTTAAAGTGGGCGAACGAGAAGATTGGCTTTTTGCGGACTACAACAAGAAAAGGAAAGTGATCCAGTTCTATTTTAAGCATGACATATGCAGATATCGAGATACTGCTCATAAGACTATCTTTCGCTCACAAGATCGATTCGATTGTTATGTTTTCTTTAAAACTGAAGCGGATTTAGAATCCATGGTCGCGCAACTGTCAAAGGTCTACAAACTGAATTGTACCGAGGTCGATGACCATAAAAAGTTGTTTGAAGCAAAGCCAGAATCAAGGCTCTTTAGTATTCCTGTTTGTAGTAAAGAATATCAAACCGATGAGGTATTTGATTTAAGGGCGTCAAATGCCCCGCTTCCTGAGCGTGAATACCTTTACAACGGTAAGTGGCAAACCGAATCAGAAATCGAACGCTTAAAAGCGGCTGGTGAACAGCAAGCAACTCCCGCTTCATAGTTTGCAGCAAGCATTAAAAAAGGCTCCAGAGGTAACTCTGGAGCCTTTTGTTTTGTGAGAAGTAAACGTTTTAAGTTGGGTTAAACTCTCTCACTTACTTGATTAAGACAACTTGAATTTGCTCAACTCACCGTGAAGATCACTCGCTTTTGCCGTCAGTTCATTGCTGATCGCTACAGAAGATGACATGGTATCCATCACTTCCATCGCCGTATCATTAATCACAACCACATTACGGTTGATCTCTTCTGACACCGAGCTTTGCTCTTCTGCCGCTGAAGCGATCTGATTATTCATATCATTAATCACTTCAATAGCTTGGTTGATTTCGGCCAACGCCAACTGCGCTGCTTGTGTTTCTTCTTTAGTATCCACCGCTTGCTTCTGGCTTTGCTCCATTAACAGGACGATTGATTGCGTTTCTTGCTCCAAACGAGCCAACATTGCACGAATTTCTTCTGTCGAGCCTTGTGTGCGCGTTGCAAGGTTGCGGACTTCATCGGCTACCACAGCAAAACCACGACCCGCTTCACCAGCACGCGCAGCTTCAATCGCAGCGTTCAGAGCCAACAAGTTGGTTTGATCGGCAATGCCACCAATCTCACTCAGAATCCCCTGAATCGCCGTGCTTGAAGCCACCAAATTCTGCGTCTGGTGCTGTGCATCATTCACTTGCGAAGCGAGGTTATCCACCGCGCTTGCAGCATTGTCCATACGCGACATGCCATTCGCACTATTGCTTTGAACTTGGCTTGCCGCCGCTGCTGCTTGTACCGCAGAATTTGCCACTTCTTGTGCGGTTGCGCTCATCTCATTAATCGCCGTTGCTAGCGAGTTGACTTCGTTCACTTGAACGTTCAGTTGATCTCTCGAAGCCGCCGCGCGAGCTTGGCCTTCACTTGCGTTTTTATCAACTTGGTCTGCCGTCGCCATTACGGTTAAAAGCATTTCCTGAATGCGAGCGAGGAAGGTATTAAACCAGTGCGCCAGTTGGGCAGTTTCGTCCTTACCTTTCACCTCAATGCGGTAAGTTAGGTCGCCCTCGCCTTGCGCTGCGTCTTTAAAACGCTCCACTAAGTTAGTTAACACTTTACCCAACGAGGTCGCGATCATCGTCATCGCAACAATACCAATCAGAGCCGCAATAATCCCTGCCCACACTCCCTTTTCAAGAGCTTCTGCACTTTGTTCTTCACTCCATCGCTCGTAGTCATCCACGTTCTTTTTAAGGAAGCTACTGGGAACCGACACCATAACGATCCAAGGCGCATCGCTGGTTTCAATTGCAGTAATCGCATACTCATCCCCGCCAAACGTCACAAGGCCTGCGCCTTTTTGTTTCGCAATGGATTGAATACGCGTCCATTGAGACGCCAACTCATGAGAGACTTTCTTACCCACTTGATCCGCTTGGCTGCTGTTCGCCAGCGTGATGCCTTTCCACGAAGAAATCAGAATACGGCCTTGTCCATCAAATAAGTCGCTCGCGTAATCTTCACTTTGGCTTTGTAACTCGTTCAATGACAAATCAAAACCGAGAGAACCAATGCTCTCGCCACGTAACTTGATTGGTTGGCTAATGGTCGTGATCAGTTCTTGTTTGCCGCGAACCGGATACATGTACGGTTCCATCACGAACGTTTTGCCCGTTTCGTAAGGCATCAAGTGCCAATCGTCTTTACGCTCACCGTTGTTGTTTAATTCAGTATTGCTAAAGCTATCCATCGCCACGACATCAAAACTGTTGTGCGAATTTGGCGAAAAGAATGGCGCTAAGTAGCCTTCGCTATTAAAGCCAAGGCTTTTGTCTTGAATCGTTGGCTCAACCCACGATGGCTTTTCCCATACCATGTAACCAGCAAACACAGCTTTGTTCTGAGCTTCTAGCGACGCAATAAACTGTTTAACAATAATGTCTGGCGTCGCGGTCGTCTCTGCGCTTAATTCGATAATTGAACGCGCTTGCTTTAAGTTCGCCAACACTGGTTCTAACTGGTTGGAAATATTCAGCCCTTGCTGAATCGCCGTATTACTCAGGTCGGTCGTGGTGGCTTCGGTCAGTTGAGATTTTACTTTTGTAGTGATTTGTTCATTCACTTGAGTGAACGCATTGGTTGTCATACCCATTGCAATCAATAGAGTGAAGGCCATTGCCCCACCCGCACTGACAGCAATTCGAGTGCGTATACTGTTAAACATGATCGCCTCACAAATTGATTTTTATCTGGCATTAAGCATTGGAAGGATCATGGATTTTAAACAAGTAAAGTTAATGGAAGGCTTTCATTTATGAACAGAGCAAGAACAGAAAATGTAGTTTTATTAATAAAAATAAAATAATGCAGATTTTCGCTTATACATGAAGCCATTGATTTAATTGAATTATCTCAAAAAGGAGAATCTAAGCGTTTGTATTTAAAAGCAATAGCCATAATTAAAAAAGGGACTTAAGAGAAGTAAGAACTTTTTCTATGAGTGAGTCAGTAAAAATCAGTAATTACTAACAATGTGCTCAAGGTCACATAAATAATTTAGTATCTTCATGTTTTATATAAAGTTAACAGAATCAAATAATCTACCCCATTTATACATCAAGAGAAATTGATAGATATGAGCAAAAGATCGTAGATTTACTTGGATAATAAGACGGTATTCAAGCTAGACATTGAAAACCGACACAAAGGTGAGAAAATCATCGTCGACAACTTTTTCACACCTATAGTGAATAATGTTCGTTAAAATCAACATTCGAATTTATCGAGATTGGATAAGAATAAATGAAACGTGTACTTTTGGTAGAAGATAATCGTGAAATAGCGGGAATGTTGTTCGATTATTTTGAGTGTGCTGGCATGCAGCTGGATTACGCCGACAACGGTGAGCTAGGCTTAAAACTGGCGATGGATAATACGTTTGACATCATTTTGCTCGACCTCATGCTGCCGCGCATGGATGGCCTAACACTGTGCAACAAGCTGCGCGATGCGGGTAATAACACTCCGGTGTTGATGTTGACAGCACTTGATAGCCGAGACGACATGCTCAAAGGCTTCCAACACGGCGCCGACGACTACCTCACCAAACCGTTTGATCTCGATATTCTTGAAGCACGCATGACTGCATTGATTAAACGCTACCGCGGTACGGTTGCCTCTACAAAAATTCAGTATGGCGAAGTGTCTATCGATCAAAAAACGCATCAAGCCTACCGTCAAGATAAGCTGTTGGCGTTGAATCCAACCACGTACACGATTCTAGAAATGCTGGTGAAAAACGCGCCAGAAGTGGTCACACGTGAGGAGATTGCTTTCCGATTGTGGCAAGAAGACGAGCCGAATAACGATGTGCTGCGTAGCCATATTTATCAACTGCGTGGGCAGCTCGACAAACCATTCAAAGAGCACGTTTTGAAAACCATTCCAAAAGTCGGCTTCCGATTGGAGCCCGGGGCATGATTCGCCGCTTATTTAACAATACACAAAGCTTAACCGGACGCCTTGAACTCTTCTTCCTTCTAGTGTCGGTTGTGATTGGCTTGCTATGCTTCGCATTGGTTAGCGGAGCGCTATTATGGTCGGAAGATCGCGTCGGTGAACGACGCATTATGATCGATAAAAAAGAGGCGATTGAGCACTTTCGAAACCATCCTGATAGCGGAATCATCAAACTCGATTTACTGACAACGGCATACAACGATATCAATCTCGTTCCTGAGCTCTATCAACCCTTTATTCAAAATAAAAAATATTTTCTCGCTGAAGTTGCTGACGAACCAGACACTCGCATGATTTACATGAGCACCTACACGCAAGATGGAGAGGAACACCCTATTATTCTGATCTCTCTAATTGATGAGATAGAAATTACATCTAACGAGTTCATGTTTGTTCTCGTTATGGTGCTGGCGGTTGTCATCGGGTTACTTTTGATTTTTGGCAGCCTATTATCGAGACTTTCTCTGCGTCTCATTGAACCTGTTAGTGCCCTAAAAACACAACTGGACCGCCATCAAGGTGACACTACACAAAAATTTGTTGTCCCTGAAGGCTCTGCAAATGAATTCCAAACGCTCGCAAATCAGCTTAATGAATATCGACATCAAATTAATCAAGTGATTAAACGTGAACAAGCTTTTGCACGATATGCCAGCCATGAACTGAGAACACCACTCACAGTGATGAAAGGCTCAAGCAGCTTGCTAGCCAGAAGCCCAAGTACATCGTTTCAAGAACGTCAGATTGGCCGTATTCAAGATGCCACTTTGCAGATGTCGACCATGGTTGATGCTTTGTTAGGTTTGGTTCGATATGAACGCAACACCGACGACAGCCCCGTTCGAACCATCTCAGAGCAAGAGCTCCACAACATCGTGGCTCTTAGCCAAGCGCAAGCCGATGAAAAATCGCTGGAATTTAATGTACAAATATTGGGGCATCCGCAAACCAAAGCGACCACTGCAGTGCTTAACATTACGTTGAGTAACTTAATTCGCAACGGCATTGCAGCCACGTCAGCGGGAACGATTCATATCACCATGACCGATACCACACTGTCGGTGAGAGATGAAGGCGAAGGCTTCTCTTCCGTGCCAGATGCCGAAGGCCATGGTTTGGGACTCATGATTGTGGACGACTTATGCCGACGCTATGGCTGGCAATTCACTATTGATGCACATTCTGAGGGTGGATGTGAGGCAGTGATTGACCTTTCGTCAGAGCATCATGAGGCTTGCTCAGAGTAACTTCCTCAGCACTAGATTTAATCAAGAGGTATCTCATTTGCTCAGTATCAAAACGGGCGGTTCGACACCTCTTTCTGATTCGATTGAATGAAATCTTATGCCGCAAGCCCAACTAGTCGTTCGAATGCTTGCGATGCCGATTCCGACGCATCACACACAGAAAACACATCTTCGATAAAGTACTTCAACGCTCTGGATTCAATGGCTCTGATTGCAGCTTGCTGATCGTCCGATAAATAGCCGTAAATGCTCGCCGCGCCAAAGTCACCGAAGATCATCTCCCCTTGCTCGTTCACCAACGTATTGTGCGCATACAAATCACCATGACACAGCTTGTTGTCGTGTAGGTGATTAAATACGTCCACCATCTGCTCAACAATAGAATTCACTTGCTCGACTGTCAGCGTAAACCCTTGTGGGAACGTATCTCGGGTGCAGGTTTCCAACGTTGGTGGCAAACCTAAGTTGTAGTAACTGTTTGGAATCAACTCCATCACCAACGCAAGCTCTTTACCGTCATCCACTTGCGCGATGGATTTCACTAAGTTGTTGTGATGCCCAGCTTGCAAACACGCTTCAAGTTCATCATGAGGGTAACCGTCACTGGTGACCTCGCCCTTGAACACTTTTACCGCAACTTCACTCGGGAAGTTGTATTGAGCGTCAATCCAGTTAGCATGAGAAATCACGCCACTTGCCCCTTGGCCGAGAACATGATTAAGCGAGTAACTGTTTGTGGTCACTTTCGGCACACTGTTTAGCGAAGATGGGTGTTTGCAGAATGGATTACCTGCAAAAGCAAACCATGCCAATTTAGGTAGCTTCATCAACACATCCGGAAAGTGCTCTAGCTGGTTCGCCGAGAGACGAATCAGTTCCAAATTAACTAAGTTTTCCATACTACTTGGCAGTCGTTTGATGCGATTCCCCGCCAGTGCAAGCTTTCTTAAGCGCGGTCTTTCACCCAGACTGTTTGGTAGCGTTTCAATTTCGTTGTCGGTCAGGATCAGCCAACGCAACTGACTTGGTAGTGAGGCTTCACTCACCACTTTGATCTTGTTGGTTTTAAATCCAACCATCTCAAGGTTTGGCAGCTTGCCCAATACCTCTGGTAAATGGGTGAACTGATTATTGGAAGCAAAAATGATTTTTAGTTTGGTCAGCTGTTCCAGCTCTTGTGGCAAATCTGACAGTGCGTTACCGGATAAATCTAACATTTCAAGCGAGTCTGCAAGCTCTAAAATTTCCATAGGGAACTCAGTTAGCCCTTCCGCCAACTTCAGTTGTTTAATTCCTACTAATTGTCCTGTTTTTAATTGTTCTAGAGTCTGCAAAACCAAGCCTTCTGATTGAATGGAGATAAGCGGCGTAGTGTACGTGGCTTGAGGTAGAAAGGCGAGTCATGGGATGGAATACCATGGAATCAAAGCAACCAAAGGATAGAAGTGAAACCATTGCAATGGTATTACAGCACCGGTGAGTGCGAGTCAAAACATCAGGAATAACCGAAATGGTTGTACTGAAACACAGACTTTTTATCTGGGTTTAATGGCGTTACACTACGCGCCCTTTTTAAATGGCAAAGGTGACACGGTTTATTCCGTCAGCATCGACATGAAACTCTCAGAAAGTCCTATCACCCAACATAGCTTTAATGGGCGCAAATTTTTCCTTAAACGTGACGACATGCTCCACTCCCACTTTTCTGGGAACAAAGCACGTAAGTTTATGGCGTTAATGGAAGAGCAAAATCCCGACATCACCACGTTAATAAGCTTTGGCTCCGCTCAATCTAATGCCATGTACTCGCTAGCGGCTCTCGCCCAGATTAAAGGTTGGGCATTTGAGTTTTATGTTCATCACATTCCATCTTGGCTAAAAAGCTCCCCCATCGGAAACTATCGCGGCGCTCTCGATTTGGGTATGAAAATCACCGCCATGCAAGACATCGGTAGCGAACTCCACCCTAGTGAATACATCCACCAGGTACGAAGATTAGATGAGTCGACATTGCTTATTCCAGAGGGCGGACGTTCCCACCTCGCTGAAGCTGGCATCAAACAGTTAGCACGAGAAATTCTTGATTGGACGCGATTGAGAGGTAAAGAGCAGTTTACGGTCGCCCTGCCATCAGGTACTGGCACGACGGCTTTATATCTTCATAAACATTTAAGCCCACACGGCATAGAAGTGCTAACTTGCCCTTGCGTAGGCGATGTAGATTACTTAACTGAACAGTTCAACCAGCTCTGTGAAAACAGCCACCCAACCATTTTAACCGTGCGCAACAAACACCATTTTGGTCGCTTGTACGAAGAAGATTACATCACATGGAAAGCACTCTTTGAGCAAACCGACCTCGAATTTGACCTGTTATACGACCCGTATATGTGGCAATGCCTCACCCCTTGGTTGGAAGACAACACAGATAAAACGGTGATTTACATTCACCAAGGCGGGTTACTTGGCAACGAGTCGATGTTGCCAAGATATCAACGAGAATTTGAATAGCGTGTTCAGATAAAGTTGTTGTTGATTCCAGTGATTACACTATTTGATGAGCGCCAGAATTTCTTTGAATTCAGGAGCTCGGCAATCTTCGACCATTTCATACAAACACATTTCTAGCCCAGTGAGCACCACACCGTTAGCGGTTAACTTCGCAAGAGCGAGCGCTTTATTGGCAGCGGTTCGGGAAGAGACACAATCCGTGACTAATTCAACGCGATAACCGGACTGGCGCAGAGAAACCGCGGTTTGATAGACGCAAATGTGGGATTCAATACCGCAAACCAACCAGGTATCCACTTTTGCGTTCTCCACCGCGACGTTAAACGTCGCCTCTTTGCAGCCATCAAACGTGTACTTGGTAATAGGTAAATGCGTGCTTTCAAGCACTTCACGAATCGGCTCCGCGGTTGGGCCCAACCTTTCTGGATTCTGTTCTAGCCACAGAATAGGCAAATCTAGTGCTTTGGCACCCTTTACCAGTTTCGTGATATTTTCAATCAGTGCGTCGCTTTCATGCATTAATGTAGCGAGTTTGCCCTGAACATCCACCACAATCAGGCCCGTGTTTCCTTTCGATAACATTTCCATCTCCTATCTTGTGCGACCACAAATCATACTCAACAAGTTGAGAACAGTTAATGTATCAGAACCCTTTCATGTTAGAGCAATAAAACCTAGAAAGATGACCTTCGCTCACACATTTGCCCTTAGGTAAGGGTGGTTTGAACTGACTATTTAAATTTCTCTCGAATTAGTTCAATCAAGGCTTTGACTTTATTGGGCAGAAATAAGGCCGAGGGATAAATCAGAGTAAGATGCTGCTTCGGATGCGCGAATTGAGGCAGCACCTCGACCAACAAACCGTCTCTCAGTGCAGGCTTGGAATGAATTTGAGGAATAAACGCGATGCCGTTTCCTGCTATCGCCATCGAGCGCAGCAAGTTGAGGTCATCTGAACGCAACGCCACATGCAAATCTGAATCGAGCAAGTCGGCATTGTAACGATTAGTTAAAAGGCGATGCTGCTTAAGATCTTCCACCGTTTTTACTGGCGGATGCGATTCTAGATAGGCTTTTGACGCAACAAAGTGACTACGATAAGGCAAAAGACTGAACTGCACATAGCTGTCATCGGTGACTTTGACCACGCTCGGAAGAAGCTGTAAATCAAACGATTGACGCTTGAGATCGACACTCTCTTGATGGTTTTCAATCTCGACCGAAACCTCCGGATACCGCGTTGTGTACTCGGTGATGATCGCGTTAAACGCGGCAGAGCTCATCAATGCGGAAGGAATGGCTAAACGCACCTTGCCCGTCAGCTCTTGTTGATATTCATGCATGGCATTTAAACCTTGCTGAATATGGTCAATAGGCTGCCCCACCAACTCAAACAAGCGTTTCCCGTGCTCCGTCAACTCAATGCTGCGTGTTGTGCGGATCAAAAGCTGTACCCCGAGTGATTTCTCTAATTCTTGCAGGCGACGACTCACTTTTGAGCGTTGTAGTTGATTCGCCTCTGCCGCTGCACTTATACCGCCGTGAACCACCGTCTGAGTGAATAGGTAAATATCATCAAAACTAACGTTCATTGTCCTATTTTTAGGTCATTTATGTTCGTATTATCATTCTACTGAATTGTGAGTGACTTCTCTATAATCCGCTATCCAATATGTTTAACGGAACTTGTAATGACGGCTGACCAAAAATTCAAACACTGGATGCGAACTTTGATTGTCCTGTTCATCGTACTATTTTTGTACATTATCATTGCTGACCGCCACGCCCCCTTAACGACCGAAGGACGAGTGCAAGGATACGTTGTCCAAGTCGCGCCCGAGGTATCTGGTAAAGTGACCGACGTTCTCATCGAGAATAACCAGTCCGTTCAAAAAGGCGATGTGTTGTTTACAATTGATGATCGTAAATACAAGATAGCGCTTGAACAGGCCGAGCTGTCTCTGCAATCCGCTTATGAAAAAGAAGCAACGCTGTATTCTCAACGCGAAGCCGCTCTTGCCAATATTGCCCGCGCACAAGCGACATTTGATAATGCGCACCGCGAATACAACCGCTTACTGACGTTATCGAAGCAGAAAGTCATCTCTCAATCGACACTCGATAATGCCTTTGCCCAAAATCAGGTATCACGTGCAGCGCTTAAAGCGGAAGGACAAAACTTAAAAGTCATTGAGGCGCAATTAGGCGATCAAAAAGGTCAAAGCACCGCCGTTCGAATTGCCAAAAACGGCATCGAAAAGGCGCAACTTGATTTGGCAAATACCGCGGTACTCGCTCCCAGTGATGGTGTCGTGACCAACCTGCAACTAGAAGTTGGCACGATGGCAAACACCAACATGCCATTGCTGACATTTGTACCAACAGGTTTACTCTGGGTAGCCGCTGATTTTCGTGAAAAATCCGTCGCGAACGTAGACAAGACTTTCCACGCCTTGGTCACATTTGATGCCACCCCAGGTTCGGTGTACGACTTTGATTTAGCTAGCCGCGATTACGGTGTAGCAGCCGCACAACAAACGCCTAATGGCGCACTAACCAAAGTAGAAGTGAACAACCGCTGGGTACGTGATGCGCAGCGTACACGAGTGAACCTAACCAGCAGCGAAGAATTACCACCAGCACTGTTTGTCGGCTCTCGCGCTACCATTGTTTTGTACCCAGACAACAACATTTTCTGGCAGTTGATGGCGCAAGCACAGATTCACCTCGCAAGCTGGTTCCACTTCATTTACTAGGCGGCGACAATGAAAACCTTACGAATTTGGTTCGGCTGCTCTTTAGGGCTCACGCTAAGCATGATCTTCGGTTGGTCTTACGGATTTTTTGCCATCATGATGCCGCTGTTTATATTGGGCAGAATGGACAACTTTAATCTTTCGGCTTTATTGATCGTGTTTTTCTCTGCGGTGTGGACAACCATACAAGCCACATTTTTGCTGGAATACTTGCAGTTTCATCCAACATTAATGACCGTTGCCGTCGGAATTATGATGCTGTTCAAGTGCATTGCAATGATGAACCAGAAAACCTATTTGTTTGGTTACATGGGGCTGTTGGTGGGTTCAATTGTGTTGAATTTTGCCAGCTATAACTTCATGGATATTGAAGAGTTCAACGTCAACATGTGGGTGATGGCGTTCAGCAATATTTTTGTTTGCGCATTCGCGTATTGGTTGTTCCCGGAGCCAAAATCCCCCGCCGAGCACATTGAGATGTCGACCCCAGTAAAAAGCGATATTGACTACATCAGCCAAGTTGCTATGGGTTGGATAGTGGCGATGGCTGCGTTTATCGTATTCCAAGTAGCGGACTTATATGACTCGCTATCCGCACAAGCTTCCATTTTGATCATCCTAACCCCAATGACTTTAGCGGGCTCGCTCGCCATGGCAAAAATTCGCATCATCGGCACCGCACTAGGCTGCATCGCAGGGATGGCTGTTCAGCTCATATTGGGCAGTTGGTATGGGCATGGGCTACTCTTTTGGCTCGCCTTTACCATTGCGATGGGGCCATTCTGCTTGTGGCTCACCAAGGGGCAAATTAAAGCGGCTATCGCGTTTTCTGCCATGTCTGCCCTATCGGTTCCGCTGACGACCTCATTGGTGCCAGAACAAAAAGACGCGTTCTTTTCAATCTTATACCGTTTCAGCTCGATTTTCGTTGCGGTTCTGCTCACCGCGATGGTGATGTGGGTGGTGCACCACTGGATTCGTGTGATGTTGCTAAAGCATCCTGAGATGAGGAATGTGGAGTTGAATTAAGCCTTGGCCGAGGGCTGAAAACGGAAAACAAACTATGCCGCTCACTTTACTGCGAGTTACTGCGAGTTACTGCGAGCGGCATTTTTATTTAAAACGGTCATCCTAAACATCGAGGAATGAGCGTGATTCAGGATCTACTCACCGAGTGCTGTGAAGTTCTAAGGTTATCGCCATTTTCCAGTGAGTTGTTAGTAGATTCCTAGTCTCGTCTAGACTCGCTGGAATGACCCTACCTTGGAGCTGCTCTAATACCTGGTGGGTGGCGAGCAATGTATCTTCCAACATCCGTCATCCTGAACAGCGAGGGACGAGGTGATTCAGGACCTACTAACCACGTGCTTTGAAGTACGAACGTTATCGCCATTTCCTAGCGAGCTGTAACCCGATTCCTAGTCTCGTCTAGACTCGCTGGAATGACCCTAACTTAGTTCATGGTGCGGAGCCTAAGTATTAATATCAACCCACCAACTCTTTACGAATGATCTCCGCTCCCGCACTTAGCGCATTGAGCTTAGCGGTTGATACTTCACGAGACAAAGGCGCCATACCACAGTTGGTACATGGGTAAAGCTTGTCGGCATCAACGTATTTCAATGCCTCTCGCAGTGTATTCGCCACTTCTTCTGGCGTTTCAATTTCGTTGGTTGCAACGTCAATCGCACCAACCATCACTTTCTTACCGCGAATCAACTCAAGTAACTCAATAGGCACTCGTGAGTTATGACATTCGAGCGAGATAATATCGATATTCGACTGCTGCAATTTAGGGAATACTTCTTCGTATTGTCGCCATTCAGTGCCTAGCGTTTGCTTCCAATCCGTGTTCGCTTTGATGCCGTAGCCATAGCAGATATGCACCGCCGTTTCACATTTCAGCCCTTCAATCGCACGCTCTAAACATGCAATGCCCCACTCGTTCACATCATCGAAGAACACATTGAACGCAGGCTCATCAAACTGAATGATGTCGACACCTGCCGCTTCAAGCTCTTTCGCTTCTTGATTGAGGATCTTTGCAAATTCCCAAGCCAGCTTTTCACGGCTACCGTAATGATCATCATAAAGCGTGTCGATCATCGTCATAGGGCCTGGCAGCGCCCACTTGATAGGTTGCTTAGTTTGCTCACGCAAGAACTTTGCATCTTCAACAAACACGGGCTTTGTGCGGCTTACTGGGCCAACCACAGTCGGAACACTTGCTTCATAACGGTTGCGAATGGTCACCGTTTTACGGTTTTCAAAATCTACGCCGCTTAAATGCTCAATAAAGGTCGTCACAAAATGTTGGCGAGTTTGCTCACCATCACTGACGATATCAACGCCTGCCAGTTCTTGTTCTTGCAAAGCGACACGTAGCGCATCGCGTTTGCCATCAATCAGTTCTTCACCTTGCAGTTTCCACGGTGACCAAAGTTTTTCTGGTTCGGCCAGCCAAGAAGGTTTCGGTAAGCTGCCAGCCGTTGAAGTCGGTAATAATGTTTTCATCGTCATTCCTTTCTAGATTCTCGTTGTCGATTACGCGTAGTTTGCAGACCATTGTTCAAGCACAGATTGATAAGGTTTGATGAAATGCTCCTCGGCAAATTTCCCTTGTTCAATCGCCAGTTGGCTGCGCTCTTCTCGGTCGTAAACGATTTGAGTTAGCGAGTGGTCTAGGTTTTTTAGGTTTGGCTGGTAGCAATTACCGGCAACCGCGTTGGCATTGTAAATCTCAGGTCGGTAAATCTTCTGGAATGTCTCCATCGTGCTTATCGTGCTGATAAGCTCTAGGTTTGAATAATCGTTCAGCAAGTCACCGAAGAAGTAGAATGCCAATGGTGCGACACTGTTTGGTGGCATAAAGTAGCGCACCTGTAAGCCCATCTTTTTGAAGTACTGCTCCGTCAACGAAGATTCGTTCGGCTGATATTCAAAGCCCAAAACAGGATGTTGGTTTTCGGTGCGTCGGTATACCTTGTTGTCCGATACGCTCAGACAAATCACCGGCAGCTTTTTGAAATGCTGTTTGTAAGACTCAGAATTAACGAAAGCTTTGAACAGTTTGCCATGCAAATCACCGAAGTTAGCTGGGATGCTGAAACGGGGCTGGTTTTTGTTGTGGTCCAACAGCAAAACGCTAAAGTCGTAATCACGAACGTATGAAGAGAAGTTGTTGCCCACTATGCCTTCAATGCGCTCGTTAGTGTTGTGGTCAACAATGTTGGTTTTGAGCACTTCAATCGATGGGAAGGCTTCGCCACTACCTTGGATATCCATATCAACAGAGATGATTTCAAGCTCAACGGAGTAGCGGTCACCTTGCGCGTTATCCCAATATGCCAAGGCGTTAAAACGATTGTCGATCATTCGGAGTGCATTGCGCAGATTCTCTCGGCGGTAGTTTCCGCGAGCCAGATTAGCAAAGTTGGTAGTGATTCGCGTGTTGTCTGATGGTTGGTAATTCTCATCAAAGCGAATGCTTTTGATAGCAAATGTGAAATCGTTATTCATCGTGAGTTGGTATCCTATTTCCTTAGATAAAGCAGACTTTTCCTAACTCTGTGCATGGGGACATTTTTTGTTTTTTGGTTTTCCCAATCGTTAGGTTGCACAGCACTTATGGCGAACGGTTCGTACAAAAATGACAGTCGCAGTGCCTAACATCAGAGCAGTCCTTTTTTTATACTTGCTTCACGAGTTGAGTAATATTGGTATTGTTTCACATTGAACATGAAGGAATTTCATGATTTGAGGAAAAAGCCTGTCTCGTGCGTGTTACACATGCAGTCGATAAAGACCTCCATTGCAGGCGTGACACACTTTCCGGCATTGCAGCCACACTGCGGTTTGATCATTTGCGGTGCGTTGGTAAACTCGAGCTCTTGCTGGCTGCCCTCTTGTAGTTCTTTTTCAACAGTGAAGCGAGGCAGATAAGAGATACCGATATGACTCTCTACACAGTTTTTGATGGTGTTAATACTGCTCAGCTCAATCATGTTATCGATGCTGATGTTTCGCTCTTGGATGATGCTCTCAAAAGTCTGACGGAAAAGGCACTTAGGACCATTGCTGATGAATCCCAAATCAATGTGTTGCTCCCCTTTCTGTAGATCCAACCCTGTTAAAAGCGGCGAAGCAACAAGGACCAACGGCTCTTGTTCAAACTCATGCACCTTGAGTGCATCATCATTACCGACACGATAAAACACACCCAAATCGGCTTTATCAGCAATCAATTCATCACGAATCTTATAGCAGTTTTGTGATTGCAGTGAGAGCCTTACTTTCGGCGCTCGTATTCTGAATTCCTTCAAAACATTGGCCATTTTATAAGCGAGCTGAGTTTCTGCGATTAAAACCTTCAACTCCCCTGTCGGCTCAGAACTCTCTTGCTGCGCCGTGCCTTCAATGTTTTCCATCACTCGTGCGAGCTCATAAACGTAAGGAAGGATCTTTTCTCCTGCCTGAGTCAGCACCATTTTTCGGCCAATCTTTTCGAACAACTGCAATGAGAGATCTTGTTCTAACTGCCTGATCTTAAAGGTCACTGTCGACTGAGTGCAATAAAGCTTTTGCGACGCTTTAAGAAACGAGCCTTCCTAAACAATGGTTTTAAACGTAAGGAAACGCTTTAGATTCATGACCAAACTCCTGACGTGATAGTTCAAAAACTTAAAACTCTTAGTTTAAATATATTCAATTTCTTAATTGATTAACGCGAAGTATAGTGCACAAAAAACAGGAGAGATAGAGATGAGTGCCATCTACACCGCATTTTTCACCTACGTCATCATTACTTCGATCACGCCGGGTCCCAACAACATTTTGTCGCTTAGTGTTGCAACCCAGCACGGGCTAAAGCGTTCTACTAAAGTCATTTCTGGGATGTTCTGCGGCTATATTGTTTTGATGCTGTTGTGTGGCGTTTTCACTTACCACATGGTCAGCCTGCTTCCTGTGATTACACCTTGGCTCACATGGGTGGGTGCGGCTTACATCATTTGGTTAGCTTGGGGAATTGCGACAAGTGATATCAAAGCCGCATCAAAAAATTCTGAGGGCATCACTTTCTTAACGGGCTTTGGTTTGCAGTTCGTAAACGTGAAAATCATTCTGTACGGCGTAACATCCATCTCGACATTCGTGTTGCCTTATACACAAAACATCTACTGGATCTTGGCCACCAGTCTAGTGTTCGCATTTATCGCATTGGTGAGCAACTTAATCTGGGCAATAGCAGGCAAACTTCTTCAATCGCAATTCCAGAAATATGGTAAAGCGATCAATATGACTTTAGCGGCGACGCTACTTTACTGCGCGGTACAGTTGTTTGTTTGAGGCTGAGGTTGAGGAGATGAGACGCAGTGATTTCCGCGTCTCGAATTTGTAGATGGAGAAATGGTTGGCTTTGAGTATGCTAACTCAAAGTTGGACAGAAGCTTGTTGAACTTTCTGCTCTATTTTGGCTGGCGGTGATTAGGAGAAGTATGGATAGATCCATAAATATAGTTTTTTAAGATATCAAAAATCCGCCAAGATGCGCGGTCACTTGACAGTCATTCAATTTATGAG
The DNA here is from genome assembly GCF_021728155.1 of Vibrio sp. J2-4. Taxonomy (NCBI): domain Bacteria; kingdom Pseudomonadati; phylum Pseudomonadota; class Gammaproteobacteria; order Vibrionales; family Vibrionaceae; genus Vibrio; species Vibrio sp. J2-4. The sequence continues at coordinate 830,270 of NZ_JAKKCN010000002.1, read as the reverse complement.
CGCTAAAATACTGAGCAGACGAAATGTTGCTGAAATGAGATTTCCAAATAAGTCGAACTGCCCTGTGGGAGTTAACTGTTCTTGTATGCTTTACGTTTGTTTGAATCACAAAGCCTTTCTGCTACCCAAACGACTAAGTAAATAACTGAAAGGCGTCTCCGACGGTAGCTATATTACCTTCAAAACAAAAGGAAGATCTTAAACATCTCCTCCCGTGCTCTACTGAATAGCTTTTGCATGTGGATCTGTCGTTAATTTTTTACCTTTCAGCAAGCCAAGCCCGTGTAAAAAAGACCCTGCACATTTATGTACTTTCGCCTTTTCGAGACTCATACAAACAAACCGTCAAAAGAACTACTGCCTTTTATTCGGCAGTGCTCGTTTTGTGTGCCTCAATATATATGGTTTCAAGGATAACTTATCAATAGTTGCTATTTACCAGCTGAAGACGACAGCATCCAAGATAGCTTTAATTCCGCTTAGTTACTACACCAAGATCAAACGCCCATGGGCTAATAGCGCGCACCGAACCAGGAATGATCACACTAGTGATCTCGTTATCAGTAAATGCCTCTTCACCAATGACAGTCACCGAATCTGGAAAGGTTATGCTAGTAAGCTTGTTTCCATCAAATGCCCTCCTCCCAATGGTAAGTACTGAGTCAGGTAGAGTTACTCTGGTGAGCTCATTATGGCTAAGTGCCAGCTCCCGAATGGTAGTCAACGTGTTTGGAAGGGTTACGTTAGTGAGCTTATTTCCATAAAGTGCCCCCTTCCCAAGAGTAGTCACGGAGTCAGGAACAACGATATCTCTTCTTGCTCCACCGTAGGAAACAACGACCTTTTTGTTCTCAGTTCCATCATCATTACGAGCAAAAATAAAGCCATCTGATGGTATATTGTTTAATGTGGATAACGCGTTACCATTGAACCCTCCAGCACCGATGGTGGATAACGAATCTGGGAGAGTTACGCTAGTGAGCTTGTTATCACTAAACACCCCTTTGCCAATGGCTACCACGGAATCTGGAATGGTCAGGTTGGTGAGCTCATTGTCCTTAAATGCCTCATCTTCAATTGTGGTAACCGAATCCGGTATGGTTACATTAGTGAGTTGGTGACCAACAAACGCGCCTTCACCAATAATGGTCACCGAGCTTGAAATTATGACATCGGTCTCTCTACCGGTATACTCTACAAGTATTGATTTGTTCTGCGAGCCATCTAATTTTTTAGCGTAGACTAACCCTTCCGTTGCATGCTCACAGCCTGTTAGAAGGGCTAGACTAAGCAAGATGCCAAAGATTTAGCCAGTTAGCCTATTGAGTTTTATTCTTGATAATGACATTGCTACTCTCGGGTGTATAATTAGACCGTTATCGGTCTTTCTATGCAAACGCATAAAATGTTCACAGAAATTTAGCTCTACTCAGAGATAAAAGGATGATAACAATACTTTTAATGGATTATCACTCCCAAAAAGATGCTTAGATAGTTTCTCTAACAAAAGAGGCACTTTGACAAGCCAAACAAGCATATAAAACGCTTAAATCGTGTTGAATTTCATTCTATCGGATAACTTTTTGCAGGGTATTTGATCTAATGAGTATAGGGGCAACAGTTTCCTGTAATAAAGAAAACTGTTGCCTATTTGATCATCCATATTCAAGATGAATATTCATAAGAAGACTAGAGATGGGCAATTTCTGCGGCTATCAAAGTCGAGCTAAAAGTCGCGGAAGCGAACAAAGGCTCAGACCAAGCGGAAGTTACGCTCCTAACCCAATTCAATATTATCGGGATGTTTGCACGCAAGCGCCTGAAGGGGCGTAACAGCTGGTAAAACTAATGTATTTCAAGCGATGAGATTGGTTTTAGATTAATCATTATCTACTCCAGTCTGGCTGGAGTAGTTCATGTCAAAAATCGCCTTCGAATAAGTCAAATTAACTTAAATTCAACGCATAGAATCCATCAGACATTCACAGATATATTATCTCAAAGGAATAAGAAAGTGCGCTATATTCGTCTAATTATAATCGCATTGAGTATAGCGATTTTTTCTGTCCAAGCTTTTGACGGAGCTAGGTTTGATCACAAAGATTGGTATTTGGCTTGTGACAATACTGGCACTTGCCGAGCAGCGGGGTACGCGCCAGCTGGTCTTGGCTATGGTATGGCAATGATGTTTAGACGTGAAGCTGGACCTGCAACCCAGATCACGGCAAAGCTTTTTCTGCAGCTACATGATGAGCAGGCGTTGCCAGCAAGTGTGACTTTGTTGATTGACAACCAAGACCTCGGCCCAATCTACACGGATAAAACGAGTCAGCTGAGCGCCATGCAAGTACAGGCATTATTGGCGGTGGTTACTACTAACGCGGTAATTGAAGTAGGCGCTGGCAAGCAGCGCTGGCGCATTTCGAACAATGGCGCCAGCGCTGTGTTTCGCAAAATGGATGAGTATCAAGGGCGTAGCAACACACCATTTGCTGTGGTTGCCAAAGGTAAACAATCTGAGAACGAAGTACCACCCGCTAAAGTACCACCAAGTTTGACTGTGCAAGCACCGCTATCAAACGCTGTTACCCTTGAAATCGGTTCGTCAGCTTATAATGAGGTGTTACAGTTGCTGACCACTAATGTGCCAGCATCTGAGTTGGATTTCGAACTCCAGAGCGCATCACTTGAAACTGCAGAGCTGGGCCAGGGTAAACGCTTTATTGGTGCTTGTTGGCTTATGGCTTACAACGCGCTTTGCCACCATTGGTTAGCGGATAAAAATGACCCCAATCAGTTGGTTGCATTGAAGAGTGATGGTTTTTATATCGATGGTATGGCGCGCCAAGACCGCAAGGTACGAGGATACGGCGATTGCTGGGAAAGTCAGGCATGGGTGTTTGATGGGCAATCTATGGTACCCACTTTGATATCCAGCACGGGTCCATGCAGGGGTATTGCCGGCGGTATTGACCCTATGCCGACCTACATCACTGATGTAACTTTTCCTTCTAAGCAATAATTTTGTAAATGAGGTGAGTTTAAATGTCGCTCTTGGTAGCGGATTGCTAAGTTGTTCGCATCAATAAGTGGTGGAGTATAAAAAAGGATTACTTTCAGTAGGGCAGGTACATGCGGCCTCTGTTTTATAGGGTATAAGATTCTAAGCGATTTAGGGCATTTTCAAGCTAGAAAACACCATGTGTTAAAATTCAGATCGTGATATTTCTGTACAAAAACGTGTTTAGGAAAATTGAATATAAGCAACTATCAAATAACTACAGATGCGGCAACATGAGTTTGGAAGTGCTAGTGCGATGAGCGAAATCGCAATAGTAAAAAGGCTTTGTTTAGATACAGATTATTAAATACCATTACTTTAAATACCTAGACAAGGATGTTGCACGTCGACCTCGGTCGTCATAAGAGAGCCTTCAAAAACAATATCTGATGAAAACACCATTCTCCAAAAACTTTGTGTACTGCCACATATTAAAATTGCAACAGCACACAAAATAGTGTTAATACCAGTGAATATCTACACCTTCATCAAACGCTATCAAACCATTGTGGGTCGCCAAAGATGGAATAGTCACACTGGTGAGTTCATTGCCAGCAAACGCTTCACTTTGAATATCGAACACTGATTCTGGGATAGTTACGCTGGCAAGTCGGTTATTCCGGAACGCTTTATAACCAATGAAGGACACTGAACTTGGTATAGTCACCTTAGTGATCTTATTATCAGCAAACGCCTCCGGTGCAATGGTATTTACCGAATCTGATATAGTTACGCTAGTGAGATTATTGTTACTAAATACCCCATGGCTAATAGTGGAAACCGATTCTGGGATGGCCACACTGATAAGTTCATTGCCAGCAAACGCCTCACGCCCAATGGTGGTAACCGAATCTGGGATGACCACACTGGTTAGTTCGCTGCTAGCAAGCGCCCTACGCTCAATGATGGTCACCGTATCAGGAATAACAACTTCTTTTCTTGCCCCACCATAGGAAATAACAACCTTCTTATTCTCGGTGCCATCCTCATTACGAGCAAAAATAAAGCCATCTGATGGTGCATTATTAACTGTGGATAGTGCATTGCGATTAAATGCACCTAAGCCAATAGTAGTCAACGAATTTGAGAGGGTCACGTTGACAAGCTGGTTGTCAGAAAACGCAGCCTCTCCGATAGTTCTTACTGAATCTGGAATGGTCAAATTGGTGAGTTTATTATTACTAAACGCCTTATCCTCAATAGAGGTCACAGAATCTGGGATAGTTACGCTGGTCAGTCGGTTGTTCCGAAACGCCTCATTCTCAATGGTAGTCACTGAATAAGGTATAGTCACATTGGTGAGCTTGTTGTAAGCAAACGCCTTTTCACCAATGGTCGTCACCGAATCAGGCATAGTCACATTGGTGAGCTTGTTGTAAGCAAACGCCTTTTCACCAATGGTCGTCACCGAATCAGGCATAGTCACACTGGTGAGCTCATTATCAGAAAACGCGCCACGCTCAATAGTGTTTACCGAATCTGGAATAACAATTCCTTTTCTTGAACCACCATAGGATACGACAACCTTCTTGTTCTCTGTGCCATCATCATTACGAGCAAAAATAAATCCATCTGATGCCGCATTGTTAACTGCAGATATTACATTACCATTAAACGCTCCATTACCAATAATGGTCACAGAATCCGGGATAGTCACGCTGATGAGCTGGTTGTTAGAAAATGCAGCCCCCTCAATAGTGTTCACGGAATCTGGGATAGTCAAACTGGTGAGTTTATTATCACTAAACACCTTCCAACCAATAATGGTCACCGAATCTGGAATGATCAAATTGGTTAAATTATTGTAACTAAATGCTTCCCACCCAAGAATATTCACGGAATCTGGGATAGTTACACTGGTGAGTTCATTGCCAGAAAAGGCCCGATGTCCAATGGTGGTTATCGAATCTGGAATGGTCACGTTGGTGAGCCTGTTGTGAGCAAACGCATCATCCTCAACGGTAGTTAAAGAACTAGGTATAGTCACACTGGTGAGCTCGTTATCAGCAAACGCCCCCTGGCCAACGGTAGTCAGCGAATCAGGGATAGTCACGTTAGCAAGCTTGTTAGCAGAAAACGCCTTCACACCAATGGTGGTCACCGAATTTGGAATGGTCACACTAGTAAGCTCATTATCAGCAAATGCCCTCTCACCAATGGTGGTCACCGAATTTGGAATGGTCACACTAGTAAGCTCATTATCAGCAAATGCCCTCTCACCAATGGTGGTTACCGAATTTGGAATGGTCACACTAGTAAGCTCATTATCAGCAAATGCCCTCTCACCAATGGTGGTCATCGAATCTGAAATGGTTACACTAATGAGCTTGTTGTCAGCAAACGCCCCTTCACCAATGGTGGTCACCGAATCTGGAATGGCCACACTGATGAGCTTGTTACCAGCAAACGCCCCTTCACCAATGGTGGTCACCGAATCTGGAATGGTCACACTGATGAGCTTGTTACCAGCAAACGCCCCTTCACCAATGGTGGTCACTGAATCTGGAATGGTCACACTGATGAGCTTGTTACCAGCAAACGCCCCTTCACCAATGGTAGTCACCGAATCTGGAATAGTCACACTAGTGAGCGCGTTATCAGCAAACGCCTCCTCACCAATGGTGGTCACCGAGTCTGGAATGGTCACGCTGGTAAGTTTGTTGTGAGCAAACGCATTATCCCCAACAGTAATCACAGAACCTGGGAGCGTTACACTAGTGAGCTCATTGTAAATAAACGCATAGTCTCCAATAGTAGTTATCGAATCTGGAAGGGTTATGCTAGTGAGATTATTATGACCAAACGCGCTCTTATCAACGGCAGTCACCGAATCTGGAAAAGTCACACTGGTAAGATTGTTGCCCTCAAACATACCGAAACCAATGGTAGTCACCGAATCAGGAATAACAATCTCCTTTCTCCCTCCGCCAAAGGAAACAACAACCTTCTTGTTGTCAGTACCATCATCATTACGAGCAAAGATTATGCCATCTGATGGCGCATTGTTGAATGTGGATATTGCATTACCATTAAACGCATTAGAACCAATGGTGGTCACCGAATCTGGGATAATCACGCTGGTGAGATTGTTGTCAGAAAACGCTGAACCCTCAATAGTCGTCACAGAGTCTGGGATGGTCACACTGGTAAGCGTATTGCCAGTAAATGCCCCCCAACCAATAGTGGTTACCGAATCAGAGAGACTCACGTGGGTGAGGTTGTTGTCAGCAAACGCAACTTTTCCTATGGTGGTCACTGAATTAGGTATAGTCAGGCTGGTGAGTTTGTTTCGAATAAACGCCTCATCCTCAATGGTGGTCACAGATTCTGGTATAGTCACGTTGTGGATCTCATTATCGGCAAACACACTCTCGCCAATAACGGTCACCGAATCTGGAAGGATCAGGCTAGTAAGCTCGTTGCGTTCAAACGCACTATCCCCAATAGTGGTCACAGAATTTGAAAGGGTCAGGCTAGAGAGCTTGTTTCCATAAAATGCTTCCTTACCAATGGTTGTTACCGAGTCTGGAATGATCAAGCTAGTTAGTTCGTTGTGTTGAAACGCCCAATCACCAATGGTAGTCAACGAATTTGAAAGGGTCAGACTAGAGAGCTTGTTTCCATTAAATGCATCCCTACCAATGGTGGTCACGGAATTTGGAATAGTCACATTGGTCAAATTGTTGTAACTAAACGCACTCGCACCAATAGTAGTCACTGAATCAGGGATAGTCACGCTGGTGAGCTTGCTACGTCTAAACGCATCACGCCGAATAGTAGTTACCGAATCTGGGATGATGACATCTGTTTCGCTACCATTATAGTCAATAATTACTGACTTGCTTTTTGTGCCATACACCAACCCTTCTGTTGCTTTTTCACAGCCAGTAAGAAAGGTTAAACAGAGCAAACTGCCCAGGGGCGGGCAGATTACCCTCGTGAATCTTGTTATTGATAATGACATACCTGTTCTCAGATTTATATTTAGACCGTCATCAGATTTTCTGTGCGAATGCATAAAACATTCACATACGGTCAGTTTTATCTTGGGTTAAGAGGATGATAGCAATACTTATTGCGACTTATCATTCCTAACAAGTTGTTTAAACAATTTCACTACTAAAAGAAGCGGTTTGACAAGCAAAACAACTATATAAAAGGCTTAAATCTTGTTAAGTTTCATTCTATCGCAGTATTTTCGTAGTATAAAACACACGCTTTTAGACTTTTTAGATTATTTAATCTAACGAATTTGGGGTAGAGCCCTCTTAAAACCATCACATCCACAAAGTACCACGAGCAAAATTAAGCTTGAGGGGCGAGCCGGCATAAAAGTTGAAATAGGAGTAAAGAACCTCATCAAAAGAGCTTTTGGTATAGTTCCTGATTTCGCAAACTTTACACCGAATTGATTATATATTGGATGTATTTTTTATCTGACTATAGCTACGCCTTATCGAAGCTAGGAACGCACAAGAAGAGTTTTATGTAATTTATACTTCACAAACAATTTCTCGTAGGTATTTGTGATAGGGTCTACCGTTTTTTAGTACCAGAATTGTTACGAGTCAGACAGCAATTATTGCTTTTAAACTCAGAACCTTAAAAGGCCCTGAGCAGAAGTGCTAGAACAGTAACTTAAAAACATAGCTATTTATTCAAATCTTGTGTAGTAACCACTTCGCTTACCCAAATAGGCATCAAGTCAATGCCTCCAGCGGCAATACCACGGCACAAACCTGTATTACCATAACTCGCACGAACCATTTGTTTGCCATCAAACAACCAGCTTTCAAAGCTCCAGCAATCCCCCAATCCTCGGCCTTTATGAGCGGAGGAAACAATGCCGTCAGAATAGTCATTACCAGAGATGTTAAGACGTTTAGGCACAGCAGCATCGCCTTCTCCCAACAACCAATAACTTGAACCATAGTTATAAGCCGCCATCCAACAGGACGCCTCAATCAATGATTGGCCATTATTAAGCTTTGCAATAGCAATTGACGGTGTTTCTTCAAACAACCTATGGCACTCGGAGCTGTCTCCCTTAGACTCATAGCTAGCACGAAGCTGTGGTAACAATTTGGCATATTGGGCAGATTCTGGCTCAAGTGATTTCATCATTGCATCGCCGCCAACATTCACAAGTGTTGGGATAGCCACAGCAAGATTCACCCTAGACTCAGCGCCCTGACCTTTTGCGACAATAGCAAACGGAGTATTCTGGCGCCCCTGATATTCATCCATCTTACGAAACACGGCACTGGCACCGCTACCAGACAGTACCCATTTAGTTTTACCATCACCAATTTCAATAAGTGCATCTTTAGTCACTACTGCAAGAATGGCCTGAACCTGCATGGATGTCATGGCGTCATGCTGTATCGGGCCCAACTCTAGGCCATCGATATAAAGATTTATCTGCTCAGGCCAATGGTCAAAATCAGATTCATCACCTAAATACACTTTGCCCGTTACTGGCGCTGCAGGCCCCGCTTTACGAGTAAACATCACAGCAACAGGATTAAGACTGCCAATTTCTGAATAGCCAGCCGCCCGGCAGGTCCCTGTATTATCACAAGCTAGATACCAATCTTTGTGTTGAAAACTCTCTCCCTCAAAAGCGCTGACAGAAAAAGCTACCAAACCCAATGTATATATTGTACTTCTAATACAGAGCATTAGCATATTCCTCCAGTTCAGTTTTAATGAATATATCATTGTGCCTCCTTTGCTACTTGCTACTTCTATTTGCCAGTATTAAAAATTCCGTATTCTTATTAACATAAATTTTATATTTATTTATTAGAGCGAACCAGAAAACAAATTTAGTCATTTACTCAAATTCATCAATAGCTAAAGGAATGGCTCCATATCTTTTAGGACTTAACTTTCTTCTCTTTATTGACAAACAATAATAAAAACTCATAATAAATTATTAAGCAATCTTATTTTAATAATTATTCACCTATATATAGTACCTTTTTCTCCCATTTTATAACCTAGAGTAAAGCCCAAACTTTTAACAGGTTTTACTTTATAATTCTGAGCCGAACGTAGTGCTTTATCTATATCTTTTTTCGTTAGTTTATCAGAAATTTCTTTGAACTGTTTTTCTGCGTCTGGATGTTTGTTTTTTTTTGCCCAGTAAGACCATTTAAACGCTTCAATTAAATTCATCATCCCATTTTCATTATCACGATATAATTGCGCAAAGCCAAATTGAGAATATGGGTCATTGTATTTAACCCCCAATGAATACCACTCTATTGCTTTATCTATATTCTTATCGCAACCCAGGCCGTATTGGTACATATACCCAATTTTCCCCATCGCAACGCTTGAACCTTCTTTTACTGCGCTATAATATTTTTGAATAGCCTCTTTATAATTTACAACGTTGTACTTAGTTGATGAATAAATGTCACCAAGTAAAACTAATGCGTAGTGATCCTTCTTTTTGGCAGCAGTCTTAAGCCACTTAAGAGCCTCGTTGAGATCGTAATGGTCATCATCGAGATAAGTGTGTCCAAGAAGAAGCATTGCATCCGTGTCATTCTGATCTGCTGCCTTGTGTAGCCAATGCATCATCATTTTAGGGTTAGAGTACTCTTTTTCCATGGTATAAATCGCCGCAAGAGTTTTTTGCGCTTCTAAATCTCCAGATTCTGCTGCAATCGTGTGCCATCTCAACATTTCTGCTGAATCTCGACGAAAGTGTCCGTTTCCTTCATAGATTACGCCTAAAATAGCAGCGCAATCTACTTCTCCGTCAGCATATGCTTCCGTCAACCATTTGCTAGCTAACCGCCAATCCTTTTTAAATTTTTCACCACTAAAATACAGGTAGCCAAGTTCTTTCTTTGCCTCCGAGCTTCCCTTCAACGCTGCCTTCGTTAACCAATTTACTACTAGCTTTTTGTTATACTTAACACGCCTTCCATGATAGTAACGTCTCGCTAAGATAATTTGAGCCACACTAGACCCCTTTATCGCTAAGTATTTAAGAATATCAATCGGCAACGCAACAACAAGTAATTTATAAATAATATTGAATGTTATTTTTAGCCTAAACATGACTCTTTGTAATAAATTAACATCACGTTTTTTCATTGTTATCTAAATTTCTCCAAGGTTAAATCCTCCGAACTTCATATCAAACTTAATAGTTATTAGTAATATTGAACTTCAACATTTACTTATATCTCTTTCAACTTGTTAAGTACAGGTAAGCATCTGTAGATGATAACCCAAAATTGACCGTGTTTGTGTTGGTTTCACTATGCAAGATAACTTTTTTTCAGGCAAAATCACGTCAGCAACATATAATTGAGTAAAAACACTCTGTAGAAAAGAAACACTATTGAGCTAGAAAGTATAACGGGTAGAAATACAATCGTGTTTGGTGTTCCACCGGCACATCTATGAATATCTATTTGTAACTTTTTCAAATTTAGTAAGTCATGATATTGCAACGTTATTTGTGGACACCAGCGTAATGGTTAAGATTGCACCAGTTAAAAGATATGATCAAAGTGGGTAAGTGCCGTTTCATTAAAAAGCACAGAATAATCATTGCTGACCAGATATCAGGATAACTCGCCACCCAAAAAGGTAACTTTGAACAGACAAACACCCACAGTGAGAGTTTGAATCGCTTTAGGTTACATTTTATGAGGGCAAACGAACGCACCAGATTTTGTAGGGTGTTTTATCTAGTGGGCAATCTAACACTCAATGTCTAACTGAGCTTCCGTAAGTTTCTCTCACTACTAAAGCTTCTCCCCCTCCTTCCCTTTTCCCACACTTTCAACGATACTCTTGCGCCCTATTGTTCAGTTGGAAAACTTCATGCCTCAAGCTAACTCCGTTGTCGTACTCGACTTTGAAACCTCAGGTCTGTCTCCGAATATGGGGGATCGCGCGATTGAAATCGGTGCGGTTAAGATCGTCGATGGTGAGGTGGCCGATAGTTTTCAGCAACTTATGAATCCTGGCTTTCGTGTTAGCTCATTTATTGAGGGCTACACAGGCATTACCAATAACATGCTGCGCACAGCGCCGAGCTGCGATGAAGTGATGGCATCGTTCAGTGAATTTATTGCGGGTGAGAACCTTATCGCGCACAACGCGTCTTTTGATAAGCGCTTTCTGGATACGGAACTGGAGCGAATCGACTGCGGCTACTCTGGTGAGTTCGCGTGTTCTTTATTGGTAGCAAGACGCCTTATTCAAGATGCGCCATCACACAAGCAGGGTGAGTTGGTTCGTTATAAGAACATCGAAAACGACGGTGTATTCCACCGCGCGTTAGCCGATGCACAGGTAACAGCAAAACTGTGGCTGCTGATGGTAGAAGAGCTTGAGCAATCGGGCATCGCAGCGCCAAGCTTTAAGTTTATGCAGACGGTAAGTAAAACAGCGAAAGGAAAAGTGGAGCAGTTGCTCTCTAAAAATCGGTTTTAACCACACGAGATATAGACAAAAGTCGATTGCTTTTGATAGGAATCGGATTATTAAATATAGAAAGCGATTGCTCACATTAACATCGCTTTTTATGTATTTAATAACTACTGTTTAGTGTTATTTAATCTCAAAATTTTGTTTGCCAGCTTTATTTGACCTGGAAGGTAAATCATTTGTAATAAACTTGGAACTGAAAATATCAAAACAGCTTTCAATAGATTCCAAATAACATCGTAATCACCAGGAGTAAATTTAAGGGCTGACATTAAAAAAGCCAGAACAATAAATGCATAACAAAACTTTTGAACAAACTCATCAGGATACCAAGAGTACGTTATTTTCGTTTTATTTTTATCTTGTTCTAGTTTACATCGAAGCTCGCCGCCAATCTCTCGCCCTGCAACAATTGAGCTGGAGTTTATAAACTCACGATCATTGAATAACCGGTCTTGATGTGCTTCAGAACTTCGAGAAGTTTTTCTTTTTACTATTAAGATATTTTTCTTTTTCTTAGTCAAGTAAGCACCTTCACTAGGGTTACTCTCATTCAAATAAAAATAATCAGTATTGTTTAACCGAGAAAGGATCTCTTCTATTGGTTCATCGCTATATTTTTCACTTCTATAAAGTGCGTGATTGATATGCATTACAATATTACAGCCTTGTTTAAAATTGAGATGTAAATTCTAAACAAAGATGACTAAAACACCACTTCCAAAGTAACCATTTTCATAGGTAAATTATCTTTATTTTAGTAAAGTTCCAAACTGTAGATATCACTCCGGCACCCAATCCGAAATCACCTTACCATCTTTGATCGTGATGATGCGTTTGGTGCGTTCTGCGAGGGCGTTATCGTGCGTCACGATGATCAATGTTCTGCCTTCAGCGTGAAGTTGATTGAACAAGGCTTCAATCTCTGCGCCGGATTTTGAATCCAATGCACCCGTTGGTTCATCCGCTAAGATGATTTGCGGATCGTTGACCAAGGCTCTTGCAATCGCAACTCTCTGCTTTTGACCACCAGAAAGCTGGTTTGGTTTATGGTCTAAACGATCCCCTAGCCCGACTTGCTCTAGCAATTTAGCTGCGCGCTGGCGACGTTCTTTGGCTTTGATACCAGAGTAAACCAACGGCAGTGCCACGTTATCAAGCGCCGTCGCGTATTCCAATAAGTTAAAGCTTTGGAAGACAAATCCGATCTTTTGGTTACGAATGCCAGCCAGGTCATTCGCACTTAAACTTGCGACGTTTTGGCCGCCAAGTTGGTACTCGCCATCGGTGGGTTTATCTAAACAGCCGAGCATGTTCATCAACGTTGATTTGCCTGAACCGGACGGGCCAAGAATCGAAAGAAACTCGCCTTGATTAATGGTTAAGTCAACGCCGTCTAGCGCGCGAACTTCCGCCTCCCCGCTTGAGTAGTATTTACAGATGTTGGTCAGCTCAACAAGCGGCTTGTTCGACATGTTCTCTCCAGAGTTATTGTTGTTATTCACTTTGTAGCGCCTCCAACGGACTGACTTTTGCGGCTCGGTTTGCAGGTAACCATGCAGATGCCACACCAATGATCACTAAGGTGAGGATGACAATCGCGACAACGACCCACGACAACTCAGGGACAGGTTTACCCAATTGTTCATAAAAGGCATTGCCCTCTAAAGGAATGGAACTGATGGCAGACACCAGCGCGTACGTCACGGCTAACCCAAGCGCGCCCCCCATCATCATTGTCAATAAAGACTGCACTAAATAGTGCATGCGAATTGCTGTTGGGGTTGCACCGACTGCCATGCGCACACCGATATCACGCGTAGATCGCTTTACGGTGGCATACATCACATTGGCAATGCCAACGCCAGCAACAGCTAACGTAACGAAGCCGATAATGCCAAGAAAACTCTGCAAACCTATCAGAAATTGCTGCATACTCTTTTGCTTAAGGAACATATCATCGACTTGGACGACCTGTTCATCACTGACACTTGCCCCGTGTTTACGGGCAATCACTTGCCTGATCGTCTTTGCTAAGGCTTCTCGGTCTGCATCCGCTTGTGGCTGCACATTGATGCCACCAATTTCACCGTTGACATGAAATCGTTTCCACGTCGCTAACGGCACAAAGCTGGAATAGTTGATAAGATCCCCCTGTTCTATTTGGGCGCTGTTTTTCTCCAATACGCCCACAACGGTGAACTCCTCATTGCCGATTTTTACCTTTTTCCCCACAGGGTTGACTTGCAATGTGACTGTCGCAAACCAACTAAAGTCCTCATTCGGGTTGAATAAGTCGGCTGCCAGTTCATAACCCAGTACAACGACTTTGCGCGTCTCTTTTTGATCGAGTGGATTTAACCATCGTCCCCCCACCATCGGCACCAAATTGGTCATGGATTGAAACTCGCTCGTGACCGCTAACGGCTCTTGCCACGAGCTTCTGTCACCAACGGTGATACGCTCTTTCCACTTCGCAGTTGGCGCAACACTTTTTACATCGGGTAACGCTCGAACGATCTCTGAATCGTCCATTTTTAATGTCAGAAACTTACCTTGGTGGAAAGCACCGTGGTCGACGGTGGCCATCCCTCCGGTCAAATAGATCAAGTTGCCGTTACCATTTTGTGCGGTTTTCAATACGCCCTGACGAATACCCTCACCTACCGCCAACATAGCAGCGATACAGAGGGTCGCCCACGCTACAGCCAGAATGGTCAAACCCAATCTCAGCTTTTCTGCGGCCATTTCTTGGAAAATTTGTCTCATCGGTAACAACATGACTAAGCCCTCGCACTCAAAGCAATGACTGGCGTGAGACGCGATGCTCGCCTTGCTGGGAAATACGACGCCATCAATGCCAAGATAAGCGTCACAAGTAAAGACCAAGCAATGGAATCTGGCGTGATCACAGGTAAACCAATCCATTCCGGTAATGCCATGCTGCTTAAGACAGATACCACTGCATACGAAAACATCAGACCTAATGCCGTGCCCACGGCTACCAAAATAAGCCCTTCAAGAATAAACTGACTGAGTATGGATTTTTGAGTCGCCCCGATCGCCAAACGCACACCGATTTCACGCGTGCGCTCCGTGACAGATAAAAACATGATGTTGGCAACGCCAAGCGCACCGACCGCCATGGTCATCGCGCCGCTCGCTCCGAGAAAAATCTGAATGCCACGCAAAATTCCACTGATGACCGCCGCACCTTCACTAAAATCGGGTAATTCGACCGCATCTTTATCACTTGGGTCAAAATGAAGCTGCTTGGCGAAAAAGTTCACGATATTTTGTCGAAATGACGATGCATCCATCCCTTCTCTCGGCTTCATCAATATCATCCAAGGTTTCGCATCCCACAAATCGCGGTACGTTGTTTGAGGAATGAAAACCGTGCGGCTATCGCCGAATGAAATGCCAGTGTCCTCACCTACGGTTATCCCAATCACCAAAAACGGAATGCCGTTGACTTTGAGCCTATCTCCGATTTGGATTCCGCCCATTTGCGCAATTTGATCGCCTAACACCGCCACGCGAGTGTGGTTGTCCATATCACTTGGTGACAGGTTTCTCGAACCGGATTGCAGCTTGCGTTGCATTAAAGGAAAGTAAGACGTATCAATACCGCTGACCGTACTCGATAAGTTCTGTCCTTTGAGATTGGTGATATTCGCATCCCATTTGGCGTAAACGCTCGACGCCTGTTGCACGAAGCCTGACTGTTTGATCATGTCGACTTTTTCTTGTGGAATATCAATTTGTCGTCTTGAAGGTAACCCTTGCCACGGTTTGCTGGTACTCGACGGAAACACCACTTGCACATTGTTGATCATAAATGAAAACGACTGGGTCTGATGGCGATAAAAGCCTTCGCCAAGTGCGATTAACACCACCACAGAGATCACGCCCCAAGCAATCGCGATAATGGCTAGCACGCTCTTCATGCGATGCGCCATCAACGTTTGCCAAGTTTGTTGCAATAGACTGCTCATGAATGAAAAGCTCGAGAGATCAACGCCATGGTATCGTCATCGAGTTTCCCTGCGGTTTGCAGTAAGCCGATTCTCTTACGCCAGTAGCTGTACAAGTTGGTTTGCAGACTGTTTTTCGCCTCAAACAAGCTGTTGTGTGCGCTGATAACTTCCGACACTTCAAGCAGGCCAGCGTCGTAAAGTTTCTCTTTGCTTTGCAACACTCTGGCGCGCGACTCAACCAGCTCGTTCGCTATCAAAACTTGATTCCAGTTGATATCGACCTGCGTAAACTGCTGAATAACTCGTTTCTGAATATCAATTTCCACTCTACGCATATCTTGCTTGGCGCTTAAAATGTTCAACGATGCTTCGTCCACTTTCGCTCGCACTGCACCATTGAGGTCAATCGGCAAACTCAAACTAATCCCAGCGTTAAACTCGCCGTTTGAACGACTGTCACCATCGCTGTAGCCCACACTGCCTTTGACGGTCGGGTAGTATCCACCTTTAGCTGAATCTTTCGCGAACTCGCTCGCTTTCACCATCTGCGCCGCCACCAGCAGCTCTGGACTGCTGTCTTTCGCCAGCTTTAGCCATTGCTCCTGAGAGTCCACCAGCATCGGAGGCTGAATTAAAGAATCCGTTCGAATTTGGTCGACACTCTCCGGCATTTGATTAATTAACGCCGCAAGCTCTGCTTTTTTCACTTCGAGATCGGCTTTTGCATTGAGGATACTTGCTTGCTCAGAGACTTGATTCGCTCGCATCTCTTCAACATCAACCGACTTCACTTTGCCTGCTCGATAGCGTTTCTCAATGATGTTGAGAAGTTCCTTACCCTCCTCCAGCTTGGACTGCGCCAATTTGAGGTCGCCCTGTGCGCTTGCCACATCTAGGTAAGCGGTGAGCAACTTCTGCGCAAGCTCGTTATGCGATTGAGATAGCTCTAACTGTGCTTTGAGATAATTGGCATTCGCTTGATCCAGTTCCGACCACAAACTGCTATCCCAAATAGTTTGAGATAAGGTCGCGCCGTAACTGTTGGAATGGCTTGAGGACTCATTCCAATCCGCTGACGCACTGGCACTTAAACCCGGCAGTAACGCACTGCGGCTACTCTGTACGCCAACCTCGCCAAGCTGGACGCCGATTTTCGCTTTTTCGTAATTTGGATCGTTCTGCTTTGCTTGTTGCCAAGCTTGTTCAATAGAAATTGCGTAGGTCGGCAAACTGAGCGTGGCAGCCAACAATGCAAAGGCGATTGTTGATCGTTGCAGCTTAACCATGCGCCGCCCCCATCATGCTGTTGTCGATAACCTCTTCATCAAGCTCCACGCCGTCAAGCACTTCGACATTGATGCCATCTGACAGACCGAGTTTCACAGGTTGTTTATGAAACCCTTGTTCTGAGCTGTCGGGGATCAGAACATTCGGTGCGTCACCATCAAATTGCAGAGCGCGCTCCGGTAGAGTGAGCACGTTTTCAGACTTCTTCAGAATGATTTGAGCCGTCGATGAAAAACCAGAACGAAGCAACACATCTTGTGGGATCTTGAGTTCTCCCACTTCAACCTCAAAACCGTTATCAAAACTTTTTGCCGAAGCGTTGCCTTCTGGTGAGTTAAGGTTCTCAGATTGAATCGCCACTTTGGTTAGCACACCAGAAATCGCCACATCAGGATAAGGCGCAACCGTCAACATAACGGGCATTCCCGGAGACAACTGCGCAGCATCATGCTCACTGACGCTACCTTTAAAAATCAGACTGTTCATGTCGGCCAATGACATCATTTCAGTCGCAGCTTGGCTTGATTGAGTCGAGATGATCGGCTCTCCGACCTCTACTTTCTGGTTGAGTACCGTGCCATCAATTGGCGCGTAGATCGTCGACGTTAAACGTGCATCACCGATAGACGCCTCACCACTGCGGATGAGTTCGAGATTCTGGCGCTTTTGCAATACGTCCGCTTGCGCAGATTTGACTGCCGAGCGCGCACTTACGTATTCGTCGTAGTTACTTGGAATAATGTCCTGCTTGACCAAGCTTTCTAAGTTGGACAGTTTTTGTTTGGCGGATTCCAGATCGGCTTCGCTACGCATGAGTTCTGCCGATGCATCCGTTAATGCTTGGGGAGTTGGGTTTGGACGCACTTTGATCAGCGGCTGGCCTTGCTTCACCTTTTCACCAACTTTCGCGTACACTTCACCGACGATACCGTCGATTTGTGACTTGATAGACACAGAGTGTGCAGGGACAATTTTACCAACAGCCACAGCTTGTTTTTCAATCGTACCTTTTTCCACAATCAATGTAGGCAGCAATTCTGGTTGAGCGGCAGATTGGAGATAGAAATACGTACCACCACCGAGCAGCGCAATGCTCACAGCGGAGACAAGCCAACGTTTCGTCATTATTTATTCCAACAATTATTGGGTAGTCTAATGACTACTCCTAAAACACAAAGTTGAAGGAATAATATCCTGCTTTAATAGCGGTTTGGTTGTCACAGTTGGTAAGGCTTTGTCAGTCGTCTCTGACAATCAAAGATTAAAAAATCTCGACGAATCATTCAGCAAAGACGCTGTCTACGATGGCGACTAACAAGCTCTGTAACCGCTCGTTTCAACCGCCACCCATTTCATTCTGAACAATGTGCAAAATGGTGCTGTTCTGTATCCTCCAATCGCATATCCATACAGTCTTGCGCCTCACGTCCTAAAGCAGGAAAAACCGCATGCGCTTTTAAAATGCCTCGGCTGATAAAGCCACATTTCTCCAACACACGAATACTCGCGTGGTTGCCAATATGCGGGGGTAGTGCGAATGCGCGTTATACCCAAGCTTTGCAGGTAAACAACGCCAAGTTTGCAGGCTTGGGTTGCATAGCCTTTTCCCTGATAGCGAGCAGAAATACCAAAATGGATTTCACTGCTGTCTTGCTCTGGTATCAGCACCAGACAGCCTATAGGAGTTTGAGAAGTGAGTTCTTCAATAGCGAAGACTAATAGATTGGGGGACTTTTTATCATATTGAGCGCGCCATCTTTCGATGGCTTCAAGGGTTTGATTAGAATTTTGATGGGCTTGGCGGTTGAGGAAGCGGCATGCTTGTTCATCGCCTAAATAGTTTTCAAACAGAGGATCTGCATCTGTTGTTTTGAGGTGTCTGATTGCCACTTGTTGAGATTCAACTCTCATCATGATTTAGCTCTGATAAACATTCGGTTTCCAGATTTGCATGAAATTTTCTACTGGAGCAATAGGAGTGAACCCAAACTGTTTGTACAACCCATGAGCATCGCGGGTTGCAAGCATCATACGGCGTAAGCCTTGTAGTTCTGGATGAGCAACAATTTCTGAGATCAACCACTTACTGATGCCTTTACCACGGTGTGCCTCCACAACAAACACATCGGCAAGGTACGCAAACGTGGTGCGATCGGTAATTAACCGAGCAAAAGCGACGAGTTGATTTTCGTCATCCAAAACCGCGAAACAGAACGAATGGCGCAATGACTTCTCAAGGCGTTCTCTTGGAATGCCCTTTCCCCAATAACTGTTTGAAATGAACTGGTAGATAACGTCTAAATCCATGTCATCTAACGACGTGGTAATTCGAAACCCTTGCATTGTATCCCTCAACATTGGTTTATATTTTCTCAGCCACACAGACAAGCGAGTTGGCATTCGCCTCAAATACTTGCGCTGACCAAGATTGGTACTTCTCTATAATTCTGAATCCCGCTTGTTCAAGGAACACCTCTATGTCTTCCAGCGGGCGATATTTTAAATCAATGCTGGAATGCTCAATCGTTCCACTTTCAAAATGGCGCTCTTTGTTCAAATACATGATGGACGTTTGCAAGTCATACTCGGCCTTCATACCGAAATAATTCACTTCACCATAGGTTGGAGAAACATAGGTTTGCCACAGTGCCATCTCATGATCCAGTTCTAGATTCTCTGGCGTTGGTAAACGCGTATCGAAGACAAATCGCCCACCTTTTTCGAGGTGTCTTGATATTGAGCTCAGTGCACCTGCTAGCATCTCATCACTTAAAAAGGCTTGGAATGCATTCCCTGTCATTATGGCTAGGTCAAACTTCTTACCTAACGAAAACTGGGTTGCGTCTAGATGAAGAAAACGCAAGTTACTCCTGCTTTTGGCTTTGTCCTTTGCGTGTTGGAGCATCCCTTCAGAAATATCAATGCCAATGGCTTCGTTGAGTTGCTCAGATACTGGAATCGTGACAATGCCGGAACCACAACAGACATCCAGTACACTTCGAGCATTGGTTTCTTCGATTAACCTTGTGATGAAAGCAATGTCGTAATGGTAATGCTGCTCGTATTGGGCATCGTATTCAATGCCCGACCCGAACTCGGTTAAATCTTGTGTTTTCAAAAACAGTCCTTGTTTGTTACTTATTTCAGCGGTGTGACTTTTTCAGCTCTAGCATCAAGTATCGACACACATAACCAACACCAGATACGTAACCAATCACATTTTCTAGGGAAACCACTTCCAACCCCGCCTGCTGACAGAGTTGTTCAACTTCACTTTCGGTATATGCCGTATGCACGACCGATCCACTATAAGTATTTCGAGGCAAATCTTGTCCATCCGGATCGTGGTATTGAAAGCTGATAAAACATCGTCCATTCGCAGTTAGCTTACGCGAAATGCACTCCAGCAGTTGTTGAGGCTCTGCTAGAAACTCAGTAAAACCAAGTGCGGTGATAAGGTCGAAGGTTTGCTCAAACAAAGGGGAAAATGGCTCATCAAGGTTATGAACCGAGACGCTTTGATAGAGGTTAGTTTGGCGCGCTTTATCAACCATTTTGGACGAGATGTCTAAACCATGGATGGTGAGATCTGGATAGTGATTTTTTACGACATGACCGATACTGCCTGTCGCACAGGCTAGGTCGAGAGCCGAGCCTTGCTCGATGGGAAAGGTTTTTAACTTCCCAGAAATCCAACGTGGGCCGACGTAATGGCTGTCATCCACCAACTTTTGATAGCGCTCCGACACATCATCATACATTTTTGCTACGTTCATCGTTTCCTCCTTGATAACCAGAACGATGCTCGAATGTAACACGCAATACGCACCTAAGCACTTATTAAATGGCTAATTTTTTATGAAACGTAACCGACTGGTTATTCAGCGCTAACCAGTAGAAATAGATGAAATTTTGGAAAGTATTAGCCCGTGATTCCGATGGAATTTTTAAGTGCATAAAGAGAAAATATGTCCTGATAATCTGTCTTAGATTATTCAGCTAATCTTATTTCCATCATTCTATTCGCTGTATATAAAAACAATATTTAAATTAACATAACAAACCTATCGCTTATTATTTTTCATTTAAATAATGATTCTTATTGTTAATATCACTCTATAATTAAAGTGCTCAAATTCTCATGTTGTATTAACTTGAGGTTTAATTTATGAAACTAACTCCTTATTTAACTGCTGTTGTTTCGGTCAGCTGCGCTTTTGGCGCAATCGCAGCCGATGATTCAAAAGCACTTTTAGAAGATGCACTGAGTGCAGCACCACCGACTATTCGTGATAAAGTAACAGTGATGGACTGGAACAATAACGTTCTTCAAGAAGGTTCTAGCCAATACACTTGCTTCCCAACGCCTCCTCAATTGGAAGGCATTGCTCCAATGTGTATGGATGGTCCTTGGATGGAATGGGCAGACGCTTGGATGAACAAAAAACCTTTCCAAGCCAAAGCATTAGGCATTTCTTACATGTTAGCGGGTGATGGCGGTGCCAGTAACACCGACCCATTTGCAGAAGGGATGACGGACGATAATCAATGGATTGTGGAAGGACCACACTTGATGATTATTACCCCAGACCAAGCGTTGCTGGACTCTCTACCAACCGACCCAAGTTATGGTGGCCCATACGTGATGTGGAAAGGCACTCCATACGCACACATTATGATTCCCGTTGGAGCGAGAAAATAAAAAGAAAAAATCCGATATTCAGTATCTTGAATATCGGATTTTTATTTCGTTATCGAGCCAACCAAATTCTCGCCAATATTCCTATCGGCGTTGTGATGCCTGTCGTAATAGAGGTCACTTCACCATTTCTTAAAATATAAATGGTTGGAGTCACGCTAATTTTCCATTCACGCATAATATCGCTCGAAGGATCGTTTATGTTTTCAAAACGATATTCTTTTGCCTGCATAAACTGCGCCACGCGCTCATTCGGCCCCGATGAGCCAGAAACGCCAACTACGGCATAGTCATCACTCAGCCAGCTCACGCTTGGGCTTACAAATTTACAAGCGGGACACCAAGTCGCCCAAAAATAAACAACGACAGGTTGTTCTTGACTTTGTGCGATTGCATCGAAGTATTCACCATCGCTCAATACGGAGCTCAATGGTGGTGCCTCCTGTTTGGGAATATCTTTGGTGCGATACCAATCCATCGCGATAGAAATAACGGTGACAATGAGCACCATCTGTACGATTTGAACGAGCCAATATCGGACTGTTCTACGCTGCTTTGTCGAACTCATTGAATGGATCCCCCACTCGCTTGTTTCACCGCGCTTAAAACAACATCATCAGTCAGAATCACAGGTAACGGGATACCTTGTGGCGCCGCCGGGCCATAGACGATGTTAAACGGCACACCGTAACGCCCATGAGCTCGTAAAAAGTCCGTTACCGAGCCGTCCGGATGCGTCCAATCCCCTTTTAACGTCGCCACATTAGGGCTTTGCAGCAATGAGTAGACAGGATCTTGCCAGATCACGCCGATCTTGTTCGCTTTACACGTGACACACCAATCCGCAGTCACATCCACAAACACCACTCGCCCATTATTGACGTGCTCTTCAATCGCTGAATTAGAAAGCTTTTGCCAAGCTAGATCATCCGGAAGTGGCGTTGCCCATTGGTCAGCAGTGACACTGCCAAGTAACAGGCCACCAGCTATCAACACTAACGATGCGGTCCCCGATACAGCAAGTGCTTTCTCACCATACACTTTCTTAACTCTTGCCATCATGACGACAAAAGCAACCACAGCGATGAGTGCAATCCATAACATCGGTACATGATTTGCCATTAATGAAAGTAGCCAAACGCTGGTTGCCAACATCATTATGCCAAACACGATCTTAACGACATTCATCCATGGACCGGGCTTTGGTAGTTTTAGCGCGATACTTGGAAACACAGCGACTAAGATCCAAGGCAGTGCCATACCCAATGCTAATGCTGTAAAGGTTGCAAATAACGTTAATACGTCCGCGCCCAAGGCAAAAGCAACGGCAGTGCCTAAAAACGGTGCGGAACAAGGTGTCGCAAGCAAAGTGGCGAACATACCTTGAACGTAGTGACCCACTAGAGAGTTATCACCTTTCGATGCGAGCCATGTATTGGTACCCGATGACAGACGGATTTCAAATAACCCCAACATATTGGCACCGAACAAAGCAGTGACTAGTACCATCAATCCTAGGAACCAAGGGCTTTGGAACTGCACGCCCCAACCGATCGCGTTACCTGTAAGCTTCAACACCAAAATGAATCCAGCTATCAGCCAGAACGAAGTGAGAATCCCCAGAGAAGAAGCGATAAACTGGGTACGAATTTGACGGCGCTCTACACCATGCGCAGCCACAATACTGCTGAGCTTCATCCCCAATACAGGCAGCACACACGGCATGATGTTCAAAATCAAACCGCCTAACAGTGCAAATAAGAAAATACTCGCTAAAGAGGTAGTTGGCAGTGACGATGTAACCGCTCCTGCTTGTGCTTGTGTTACCTCTTCGACCAGCAAGTTATCATCTTTGATAGAAACATATAACGATTGTTCATTAAGCTCTACCTCACCCAGCCAGGTATCAACCGAGTAATTTGCTGTGACGCTATCACCTTCTTGCTGAAGTCCATCCAACTTGAAGCTGTAGTCACGAATCGCATCACCAACACCATCCACCAACACTTGAGGATTTTGCCAGCCTTGCGTGTTCTTTAGTTTGATTTGTAATTTGGATTGAGTCGCATCCCAATTTGTTTGCGTGACCTCAACAAAAGGCGAAGATTGAGGAACATTGCTCACCGCTTGGGCGTAACTGAACATCACGTCTTCGTCCACTTTCAGCTCAGAGGGTAAGAACGTCAATTGAATTTGGTAGTCCGTCAGCACACAAATCGTAGTACAGGAAGAAAGCGTGAGCACTGCATCAATCGTGACGGGTTTCGACATATCGTCGATATGCAGCGTCATTGGGAACAAAGTGTCGCCTTTGTAACCGAGAGTCTCAATGCCCAATAACTCGAACTTTTGCGGATATGGCCATTGCCAATCAACCTTGCTCAGGTTTTGCGAGTTTTGCCAATCTATCGATGGCGCGACACCACCCTCGCCCGGCGATCGCCAGTAAGTTTTCCAGTCTCCGGTTAACTTGACATCCAAATAACCTGTAAGTGTTTTGGCTTGCGGATCTTGTTGACCCGTTAGTACAAAGCGCGTTTGCACTGGAGGATGTTGTGGATTGGTCATCCAACCGGTATCGGTAGTTTGTGCTGAAATATTCAGAGAGAACAAACTCAAAGCCAGCGTCATAAAGAACATAGACGCGAACTGAGTCAGTTTGGTAATTTGATTCATAGTAATTCCTAATAATAAAAACAAATGTGCTAAATCACTGACGTTATTGGTCAGAAAGCACGTTTTTATTCTTGGAATACACAGAAAGTCAGATGGACTCGATACTTACGACCTATCGGCTCCGTCCAATGTTGTGCGCGAATATAAGCGCAGCACATCCAAATAGCCGACGCTAAAAGACCGACAAACAGAACAACAATAAATGCATCGAGTTGATGTTGAGAAAATTGAATTAACTTTTCAGACAATTCGCATTTGCTGGTTTCTTTAGCATCAATCGACTTGACGCTCGAACCCTCATCAGTAAGTGAAACAGCAGGCGATACTGTCTCGTACTTCATAGAGCATGACGATGCAAAACCTGAATTTTGCATCAGACACACGACAACCACCCAGCCAATAATCGCTAGTAGCCATTTCACCCGTTTATGTGGTGTGTGATGTCGTTTAGTCAATAAACTCATAAGAATTCAGATAAAGTAGGAACGAAGAAGATAATACGCGAGTCGTCATAAAGCTCAAGTTGTATCCACAAATAACATTAAGAAGCTTCACTCACTAAGCTCTAATCTAGCTTGCCATAAATATATGCCAACTCTGCGACGGTTTTCGCTGAGAACTTTTTCAATAGGTTGGCACGGTGTACTTCAACCGTGCGCATTGCAATGCAAAGCTCATCAGCAATTCGAATGTTCCGCTTGCCTGCAATGATCAAACGTAAAATGTCTTTTTCTCTGGGAGTGAGCGATTCATACGCCGATTTTGCCGCCGCCATATCAAGGTTTGCAGCCGACTGCACTTGCCCCTGCAAAATGGCTTGTGCCAACTCATCTCCTTTGACTGGCTTTTGGAAAAAATTGACCGCGCCAGCTTGCAATGCATCGACCGCCATCGGGACATCACCATGCCCCGTCAGGTAAATAACAGCCAAGGGACTGTTGGCTTGATTTAAAATTTGATGCACTTGCTGACCACGAAGGTTGGGCATTCGGCTATCAAGGATGACACACCCCGCCTGCTGAACGTCCACCCCATCGAGGAAAGACTGTCCATCCGGAAAAGTGGTGACGTTGAAGTCATGCTCTTCCAACATAAAAGCGAGCGAGTCACGCACCGATTCATCATCGTCGACCACAAAAACAGGTAGCTGCTTTTCACCGCTGCTCATTGAATGCTCCTATGCCTAGTTCAGATTAGTTTTGATATGGAAACACAAGCTCAACCAAACAGCCATGTGGCGCTGTCGAGCTGATGACAAACTCGCCACCATGCATTTCCATCACATCACGACAAATAGCTAACCCCAGCCCAAGCCCTTCTTCTTTGCTACTCACAAACGCTTGAGTCGGATTCTCTTGCTGCAACCCTGTACCGTTGTCCAATACTCGAATGGAGAGTTGATTGATTTGGTAATCGCAATGCAGGGCAATTTTACCTTGATAACCTGATGAGTGATATTTCTCTTGGAACAAAGTACACGCATCAATCGCGTTGCTGATCACATTAACTAAAACCTGTTGTACGCCAACTGCATCGACAAGTAACGGACGAATGTTCCCCTCTGTACTGGTCACGATCGAAATGTTTTGCTTCTGCATTCGAAAATGGAGCAACTCAATCGTGTCATCAATGAGTACTTGAAGATCGCAAGGCGCTTTGTCGACACTGCGCTTGCGAATCAACGTTCTTAAGCGCTGAATAATTGCATCGGCTCTTTCAACTTGCCCCTGTATTTTCTCAAGCACAGGGACAATATCTTCATGAGAGCGTTTTTTGGCCAAGCGAAGTAAACCGCCTTCACTGTAATTACGAATTGCCGCCAGTGGCTGATTGAGTTCATGGGCAAGACTAGTGCCAATTTCCCCGACAATCGCCACTCTTTGCGAATGCTCTAACTGTTCGCTTTTCTCTTTTAAGCGTAACGATGTCTGCTCCAACGCTTGCTTGCTCTTGCTAAATCGATACTCAAGCCAAAAGTGGTAAACGTTCAATACAATGACAAACATGAACAGCGCCCACGCCCATTCTTGATGACTACGCAGCCAGCGCAGTGCCTCACTCCACCAAGGTTGTTGCAACGGATGGAGATCCAACGCCTGATAAAGTTTGTCGATGCTCAGCAAGCTGACGGGTGACGTCCAACCTGACGCGCCAGCGGCAATAATGGCGGGGTGATCTGGCGGCATAGCAAGCAAGACTTGCGCAATCTGTTTGGCAAGCTGAGCTGAGCCACGCTCTGTTTTGGCAAATGACCAGTTTGGATATAACGGCGTAGAAACAGCGCACGAAGAGTGTTCATTTAGCTGTTGATTTAGGACTCGAAAATCACCTTGCTGTAACAGACCTTCATTTTGCATCTGTTCCAATAAACAAGCAGGGACGACAGCGGCTTCCACATTGCCATCACGCAATTGGTAGAGATTGGCATCAATTGGGAAACCGAGATAGCGAACATCCGCAAAAAAGTCATTCGGATCGAGTCCCATTTCCACGATTTGATAGCGCAGGGTCAGATAACCACCAAACGCTTTTTCGGACACTGCCGCGACAGGGAACCCAGAAACATCTTTTAATGTTTGGTATGGCGAATTTGCCCGAACCACCAGCGCCGAACCAATGCCGTAGTTCGAATTTTGCGGCGCTCGGCTGGTTAGCGTGGCCATCCACGACAGCGCGTATTGCCTGCCCAATCGCACTGCCTGACCGGGGTTAGTTAATATGAAGTCCATGGTCTGAAACTTCACCGCTTGGCCCATTTCATCCAAGTTAAGGGGATGAAGAACAAAATGCACATCAGAAATTTGCTGATTGAGCCAATCAATGGTCGGTTGCCATCTCTGCTCAGCATAAAGGTGACCACGTATCGCTAACACGCCCACTTCGACTTTCTGCTTGGCCTCTGGCTGCACTGCGTTTTGCTCTTGCAGATCTGCTTGTTCAGAAACAGCGCCCTGAGCTAAAGATGCAAAGGCAACCAAGCAAAGAATCCAAAGCTGAAGCCACAGTGCTTTTTTCATGATGAGTCGAATCGTTCCGTCAAGAGAGTGCGACAAGAATAACAGCTACCTTCCCTAAACCACATTTGTTTTAGATCAAGTTTGATCTGGGTATGTGGAAATCCACAATATAAGCCTCGCGGTGCATTTCTCACAATGGAATCAGTCAATTCAAATACAACAAAAAAGCAGGTGAGTTATGGATTCCACCAAACGTCGCTTTCTCAGCGCGGTCACAGCTGGAGCCGCGTTAATTCCAGTCGCGGGCATTGGCACGGCAACCGCGGGAAACATTATTCGAAATAACCAGTCCGCCGACCGAAAAGGACAAGTGGGGAAACGTTATGCAATGGTGGTGGATTTGCGAAAATGCGTCGGATGCCAGGCTTGCACCGTGGGTTGCAGCATCGAGAACCAAGCGCCTATCGGCCAGTTCCGGACCACAGTGAAGCAATACGAAGTCACACTGGATGACGGCTCGAAAGCCACGCGAGAAGCGAAAGCCTTTATGCTGCCTCGCCTTTGTAACCACTGCGAAAACCCACCCTGCGTGGCTGTCTGTCCGGTTCAAGCGACCTTTCAGCGCGAAGATGGCATCGTCATGGTAGATAACAGTCGCTGTGTTGCCTGCGCGTATTGCGTACAAGCTTGCCCTTACGATGCTCGTTTTATCAATGAGGACACCCTCACCGCAGACAAGTGCACCTTCTGCGCTCACCGCCTAGAACAAGGCCTATTACCTGCCTGCGTGGAAACCTGTGTTGGCGGTGCGCGTGTGATTGGTGATTTGAATGATCCATCAAGTGAAGTCCGCCGCTTAATTGCGAAGCACCAAGACGACATCAAAGTGCTAAAGCCCAATGAAGAGACCAAGCCACACGTGTTTTACATCGGCATGGATGAACGCTTTACCAGCCATATCGACGGACAACCTGCTATTTACGACCCACAAGGAGATCGCGCATGAACATCACCGAAGTGTTAGTCCAACCTCAAGCGATGGCATGGCTACCGTGGGCGGTGCAGTATTTCTTCTACATCGGTTCGGCTTATGCGGCCGCTATTTTATTCCTAATCGCCCTGTTATTTGAAAAACACACCAGCCACAGACTGCGCGCTGCGCTTGTGCTGACGCTGGCCATCGGCGCCATCGTGGGACCATTAGCGTTAACTGGTGATTTACACCAACCGGGACGAGCATGGCATTTTTACGCACACATCACGCCGTGGTCATGGATGTCTTTAGGGTCACTTTTCTTGCCTGTTTTCTCAGGTTTAGCGGTAGTGACCGCATGGCTGTATCTCCGCGAGGATCTGATCAACTTACGTAATCAGCCAGGGAAAGTACTGCCTCTAATTTCAAAGCTGTCATTGGGTGACTGGGCGCTCTCTCGTAGAGCGATGCTTATGGTGTCCGCCATCACGGTACTATCAGGCATCACCATCGCTGTCTACACAGGCGCTGAAATTGCGGTCGTTAAATCGCGCTCTTTATGGCACCAACCAGCATCACCGATTCTTTGGTTTGTCACTGCATTTATGGGCTCGGTCGGTTTCGCTCTGCTGATTTGGCTCTTGCTGCCTAGTCAGTCAAAGACGCTAACATCTGGCGATACTAATTTACTAAAAAAATCGGTGGTTACCAGCGGTGTATTAACGCTGATACTGCTACCGATTTGGGCATCTAACAATTCCGCATTTTCACTCTATTCCAGCGAGCAATGGATACAAAATATAGCTCTGCTCACTTTTGTCGTTTTAGGTTGTATTTTGCTCGCCTTCATCTTCTTGCGCGATACCCAAAAGTCCGCATCAGCCAGATTTCGTCACGGCATAGGGCTCGGTTTTGTGTCTGCTGCCGCACTGGCAAGCGCATGGCTGATCCGCTGGTTCACCATCATGGAAGTGCAAACCATCGCCAAGTTCGATGCAGGGCTGTATCCATACCAACTCACTATGGATGGAAATGGCTGGATAGGCATTATCGGCATGCTCGGATTATGGCTTGCACTGGC
Organism: Vibrio sp. J2-4; assembly: GCF_021728155.1. Taxonomy (NCBI): domain Bacteria; kingdom Pseudomonadati; phylum Pseudomonadota; class Gammaproteobacteria; order Vibrionales; family Vibrionaceae; genus Vibrio; species Vibrio sp. J2-4. Next base: position 801,096 of record NZ_JAKKCN010000002.1, on the reverse strand, counting down.
ATTACTCGCTTCAGAGTTAATCCAGCCAAAGCGAAACTCCGAAGTGACACCAACATCACTCACCTTAACTGAACGCTAATCAAAGAGGATTTCATCATGGATAACAAACGCCGTCAGTTTTTGAAATCAGGCATTGCAGTGGGTGGGCTTGGCGCATTCGCTGCAGGTTACGCCACCACCACCAAACACATGGTCGAGGGTGCGATCGAAGGCACAGCAGGAGAAAAAACGCGTGATATTCACCACGGTAACTCGCTTGAACCAGAGTACACGGTCAACAACAAAGGCAACTTAATCCCGAATCCAAATCAGCGCGTCGCTCCATCCATGTGCTTTGGCTGTTGGTCACTGTGCGGGTTGCGTGTACGCATTGATAACCGCAACGACGAGATCTTGCGTATCAGTGGCAACCCATATCACCCACTGTCTCATCAACAACACATTCCTTTCGAAACGCCAGTCAAAGATGCTTATTTGAGTTTGGCAGGAGAAGCGGGCCTCGACGGCCGTTCCACCGCCTGTGCGAGAGGAAACGGGATGCTAGAAATTCGCAACAGCCCGTACCGCATTACTCAGCCCCTGAAACGAGCAGGCAAACGCGGCGAAGGAAAATGGATTCCGATCAGCTACGAACAATTGATAGAAGAAGTCGTAGAAGGCGGAGATTTATTTGGTGAAGGCCATGTTGATGGCTTGCGCGACATTCGCGATTTAACAACGCCCGTTGATCCTGAAAACCCAGAATATGGCCCGAAAGCCAACCAACTGTTAATGACCAACGCCGGTAACGAAGGCCGAGACGACATCTTCAAGCGCTTCGCGTTCAACAGCTATGGTACGCGAAACTTTGGGCACCACGGTTCGTACTGCGGCTACGCATTTCGTGCTGGCAGCGGTGCATTTATGAATGATTTGGATAAATTTGCCCATTTAAAACCAGACTTTGATAATGCGGAATACATCATCTTCATCGGTATGTCGCCAGCTCAAGCTGGCAACCCTTTTAAACGTCAGGCGCGCCAACTCGCCAATGCGCGAACAGAAGGTAGCTTGGAATACACCATCATCACACCAAGTTTGCCTGCGGGTTCATCGAGCTTGGCGGCAGGTGACAATAACCGCTGGGTACCAATCAAACCGGGCACCGATTCTGCCCTCGTGCTTGGCATGATCCAATGGATTATCGAAAACCAACGCTACAACAAAACCTTCTTAGCGCAGCCGGGGGCAAACGCGATGAAGCGAGCAGGCACCGCGCACTGGTGTAATGCTACGCATCTCGTGATAAGCGATGAGCAGCACCCGAGAAACGGCACGTTTTTACGCGCGTCGGATCTGAATCTGCCATTCGAGGGCAAAGCGTTGTCTGACTCCGACCCGTACGTCATCGTGGATGAGCAAAGCGGCGAATTTGGTGTTCATACCCAAGCTGAGGAAGCGGCACTGTTTGTCGATAAAACCGTTTCGCTTGCATCGGGCGAAGTGCGCGTAAAATCGTCTCTACAAAGACTCAAAGAAGAGGCGTTCAAATACAGCCTTGCGTTCTACAGCCAACAATGTGACATCCCTGTTGAGCAAATTGCAGAACTAGCGAAACGCTTCACCAGCTATGGCACAAAAGCGGTGGTCGATACCCACGGTGGCAACATGCACACCAATGGGTTCTATAACTCGTTTACCATCATGATGCTCAATGCGTTGATTGGTAACATAAATATGAAAGGCGGCGCGATGGCAAAAGCGGGAGGTTACCCGACTTCCGCTGCGGGTCCTCGTTACGACTTCACCAAATTTGCAGGCAAGGTCGGACCAAAAGGCGTGTTTCTATCTCGCAGTAAATTCCCATACCACAAAACCAGCGAATACAAACGTCGCGTTGAGGCTGGTGAATCCCCTTACCCAACTCGCGCGCCTTGGTATCCGTTTGCAGCGCCACTGCTGACGGAGCATCTGTCTGCGGCTATTGATGGTTATCCATATCGCGTTAAAGCGTGGATCAACCACATGGCGAACCCGATGTATGGTGTACCCGGTTTGAAAACACTGCTGGAAGACAAGCTTAAAGATCCAAAGCAGCTCGGTTTGATTGTGTCTGTTGATGCATTCATTAACGAAACCACCGCGTTGTCGGATTACATTGTGCCGGACACCGTTACTTACGAAAGCTGGGGCATGGCAACGCCTTGGCACGATGTTCCGGTGAAAACCGTCACCGCTCGTTGGCCGATAGTGGAAGCTCGAACAGAGAAAACCGCCGACGATCGCTCGATTTGCTTAGAGAACTTTCTGATTGATGTTGCTAAGAAAATGCAGCTGGGCGGTTTTGGTGACAATGCAATTCAAGATGCGCAAGGCAACTGGCACGCTCTCCACAGCGCTGAAGATTTCTACTTACGTTCCGCGGCAAACTTGGCTTATGTGAAAGGCGGCGTGCCTGAAGTTTCGGCAGAGGACATCGCGTGGTCCGGCCTAGAGCGTTTAATGCCAGCCATGCAGAAGACACTGACAGCGGAAGAGATGAAACGTGTGGCGTTTATTTTTGCTCGCGGTGGACGCTTTGAAAATGCCAGCGAAGCGTATCAAGGTCAGCAGATGAAGCATAAATGGACACGACCAGTTGCGATATGGAATGAACGTGTCGGCAGCGCAAGAAACACCATGACCGGTGATTTCTACACCGGTTGCCCAACATGGCATCCACAAAAGCTGGCCGATGGCACACCAATGGAAGAACAGTTCCCAAGCTCAGAATGGCCATTCAGCCTGACGAACTTTAAATCCAACATTCACAGTGCGGTATCCAACCTATCGCCAAGGTTGAACTCGATCAAAGGCGTAAACCCTGTGTACATCCATCCAATCGATGCCGAGCGCGCAGGCATTAAAACGGGTGATGAGTTTGTTATCGAAACTCCATCTGCAAGCACCAAAGCACTTGCGATGATAGTCAGCGGGATTCGCCCTGGCACACTCGGGTTTGAACATGGGTTTGGCCATACCGAGCTAGGGCAACGCTCACACTGGATCGGTGATAAACAGCAACCCGTAAAAACGCGCAGCCAAGATGGTGTCAACATTAACGACATTGGCTTAATTGACCCAACCCGAGAAGGGAAAGGCGTGTTGTTAGACTGGGTGGTAGGAGCCGCGGCTCGTCAATCATTACCAGCCAAAATCCGCAAAGCTTAGTAGACAACCAAACCTGAAGAGCTGCCATTTAGCAGCTCTTCACATCCTCTAAATATGTGGAAATCCACAATACCTTTCCTTATTGACAAGGCCGACAATACAGCACCCAAGTCACTATCACAGTAGACACTTGGAGATATTAATAACAATTAAAGTGAGTCAGCATGTCAAAAATACTACCTGTGGTGACGGCCTGTTTGCTGGCAACCACAATGGGCGCAAGCGCCTCGTCTATTCCTGAAAAAGCCAGCGTGTGCAGCGGTTGTCACGGCCAAGATGGTATGGGTCAACCAAACATTGCGCCTATGATTGCTGGTCTGAACGCGAATTATCTCAACACCCAAATAGAACTCTTCCTTAGTGGCGAACGACAAAACGTAGTCATGCAAGGCATGGCGAAAGAGCTTAGCGATCCTGCCGTTCGTAAAGAAGTCATGGATTACTTTGCTAACCTTCCAAGCTACGAGTTCACTAACCCAGAGCAACGCGGCGACCAAGCCGACATTCGTAACCCGTATCGTAAATTGATCTTCCAAGGTGATTGGGATAGAAACATTCCAGCTTGCGCGACTTGTCATGGAGCCAGCGGAATGGGCGTCGACAAATTCCCTCGCCTCGCAAGCCAACATGCTGATTACTTAAAAACGCAATTGATGGCATGGAAAAACGGCACTCGCAGTGGTGACCCGCTCAATATGATGGGTACTATCGCGAAAAATCTCACTGACGAAGAGATTAAAAACCTTTCCTACTACTTTGCCTCATTACGTTACTAGGAGCAGACATGAAACGTTTCTATTCTTTGCTCACATTGCCTCTCATCACTGCTGCTACTTGGGCCAACGAGCCACTGCCGGATCGTCAAACTGAACTGCCCGCGGTGAAAAAAGAGAATAACAATGAATATTTGCAGCCTCGCGATCTGAGTAAAATTCCAAACACCGCCTTTGGTGAGCAAGTAAAACGTGGTTATTCCCTATTTGTTAACTCGCAACAAATGCGCGGAAAATACGTTGGTAACGAACAAAACTGTGTGAATTGCCATATGGAAGCAGGACGAAAAGCCAATGCAGCACCGCTGTGGGCGGCTTACATGGCCTACCCGGCTTATCGCAAGAAAAACGATCGCGTAAACAGCTATGCTGACCGTATCCAGGGTTGTTTCGAATATTCCATGAACGGTAAAGCGCCCGCTTACGATTCGCCAGAAATTGTTGCTCTTAGTGCTTACGCCTACTGGTTGGCGATGGGTGGCTTGCTCGACAAACATGGTATGACGGATGAACCCATTCCGGAGCTAGACGCAAAAGCGTTGCAAGTTGGTGGAAAAGCAAAAGACTTCCCGTTGCCCGAAGCCATTGCACAAGCATTACCAATTGAAGAGCGAGGTAATCTCTCTGGACGTGGTTACCCAAAAATCGCCGCCCCTGAGCAAGAACCATCACTAGAGCGAGGGGCATTAGTCTACGAAAAGAACTGCGAAACTTGCCATCGCGCCGACGGTTCAGGCATAAAAGGCACCGACGGCCATTCATACATTCCACCACTTTGGGGCGAATATGCGTATAACTGGGGTGCAGGTATGCACCGTATTAACACCGCGGCCTATTTTATTTACGAAAACATGCCGCTTGGGAAAAGTGTCCAGTTAAGCAAACAAGAAGCGTGGGATGTTGCGGCATACGTCAATAGCCACGAGCGTCCACAAGATCCACGATTTAAAGGCAACGTGGCCGCAAACGCAGAGAGATATCACCAACATCAAGGCTATTACGGAAAAACAATTAGTGGTAAGCAAGTCGGCTCGAATGCTTTCAAGAGCGGTACCGTCGAGTAAAAGACAACCATTCATCTTAAATACCAGTGCTCCCACCTCCCTGCTCAGGCTCTCTGGGCAGGGTTGTTTTACTCTCCTGAAGCAATCACTGCCCCCCTCCAAACCAGCAACGTTAAGTAGTTTTCGGCTTCCAACATACCAATCTTCGCAGTAAAATAATGCGCCAAACGCGACTTTGTTTATATCTTAGAGCTTCCATATACTATGATGCCAAAAGTAAGAAACTCGTAAACTCCTGAATCAAAACAAGCGTGTCTAATGAAAAAAGAGTATTCTTAGGACAAATGAATCCAAAACCTACCCGATGAGTATTCAACCTAATTCCCGTCAGTTAATTTCATGCGAAGAATGCGGCCTTGTTGTTCGTATTCCCGATATCGATCAAGGGCAAAAAGCTCAATGTCCTCGATGCGCACATTCTCTGACAAAAGTGAATGCTAAGCCCTATCAAAGCGTGATCGCCATTTCATCGGCATGTTTGATCATGTTGGTGTTAAGCATTTCTTTCCCTTTTATGTCGTTCAGTGTGCAAGGGCTATCGCAAGAAATCACCTTATTGCATGCAGCCAAAATGCTGGCTGAATTTCAAAATGTACTTTTAGGTGTGTTGCTTCTCGCAACGGTCGTCGTATTGCCTGCTATCTATGTCGGTCTCATTCTCTTTCTTCATCTCGAAGCATTAAAAGCGCGTAAACATACGCCATCCAAAAAACAACAACGAATGGCGAAAGTTTTATGTCGCCTTCTGTTTCGAGTCGAACCCTGGCTGATGGTCGATGTATTCTTGATTGGCGTATTAGTCAGCTTAATTAAAATCGCTTCTCTGGCAGACATTGGAATGGGGACTTCATTCTGGGCGTTCTGCGTTTATACCGTACTGGTAGTCAAATGTATTTCTATGGTTGACAAAAGCTGGCTCTGGGGACACTTCATTCCAGCCATCGTGCTGCCCGATGTAAATGAGGGCGATACGCACCATAACCACAACCATATTGGTTGCCATACGTGTCATCAACTCAACCCAATTGAAGCGAAAAAGCACCAATACTGCATTCGTTGTAAAAGCCCTATTCATAAATACAACCCAGCAGATAATTTACAAAAAGCTTGGGCGCTTTTGTTTGCGTCAGTCATTTTCTATATCCCCGCGAACCTTTATCCAATGATGTATACCGTAAGCCTTGGACATTCAGAAGGTTCAACTATCATGGAAGGGGTAATACTGCTTTGGCATTTAGGTTCTTACCCTATTGCGATGGTAATTTTCTTTGCTAGCGTATTCATTCCAATGGCGAAAATGCTGGCACTCGCGTGGCTGTATTACAATGCGCAAAAAGCGCGATATCTTCCTCCTGAAGAAAGTATTTCACGCTTAAAGATATACCGCTTAACTGAGTTTATTGGTCGCTGGTCCATGATCGATATCTTTGTCGTCGCCATCTTAGTTGCACTGGTTCAGTTGCAAAACTTAATGGCGATTTATCCAGGCCCTGCTGCGCTCTCTTTCGCGGCAGTGGTCATTTTCACTATGCTTTCTGCAATGATATTTGACTCACGTTTGTTGTGGCAGTTGCCACAAAACGAAGTGCAGGAGCCGATTTCTGACAACTTAAACGAGAAAGCCAAATATGAGTGATGAGAACAACGTAACCGCTCAAATAAAACCGCAAAAGCAGATTTCTGCGATCTGGATTGTCCCGATCCTTGCGCTAGCCATGGGAGCGTGGATGCTGTTCCAATACATCAACAGTACAGGCCCACAAATTACTCTCCAACTGCCGACCGCAGATGGGATTGAGGTTGGTAAAACCGAGATCCGAGCATTGAATGTTAAAGTCGGTCTGATTACCGAAGTCACTCTCAGTGAAAACTACGATCACATCATCGCTAAGGCGCAGATGAATAAAGACGCGAAGCGCATGCTGCGAGATGACACCATGTTCTGGGTGGTGAAGCCGCGTATTGGTCGTGATGGTGTTTCAGGTTTAGAGACCTTGCTGTCTGGCGCTTATATCCAACTTCAGCCGGGTAAATCTAAAGTAGAAAAGGAGCACTTTACGGTATTAGATGTTCCACCAGTCGCTTCTCCTGATGCAGAAGGCCTGCGCCTTGTGTTAACACACCGCGAAGCCGGTAAACTAGGTGTTGGTGATCCGGTTATTTATAAAGGCTTTACCGTTGGTCGTGTAGAGAAAACCAGCTTTGATGTTGATGCTCGCAAGGCGCTGTATCAACTCTTTATTTTCAAACCTTATGACAGTTTAGTGCGCACTCGTACTAAGTTTTGGCTGAATTCTGGTGTTGATTTACAGCTCAATGCCGAAGGGTTTGAAGTTAAGTTTGGCTCGCTAGAGAGCATGCTAACGGGTGGCGTTACCTTCGATACTGTTCCAGGTCTTGAGTCCGGTGAACCACTCACAGAAGACATGGTTAACTTCCGCTTGTACGATGATATTAAGCAGCTGAGAGAAGGCATGTACGATGACTACATTGAGTTCGTCATGTTATTTGATGAATCAGTACGTGGCTTAAAAGCGAATGCGCCTGTTGAGTACCGCGGTCTTCGTATCGGTACCGTGACGAGAGTACCGATGCGTTTACCAACACCAGAAGAAAACTTCTCTGCGAAAAAAATTCCTGTTTTGGTGCGCGTTGAGCTCGGTCGAGTGTACGGAGATTTAGAATCCCAATCTTTATCTATGTTCAAAGAGAAGTTGAAGGAAGAGTTTGCTCGCGGTCTCCGTGGCACCTTAAAGACTGGTAACTTGTTAACTGGCGCGCTTTATATTGATGCAGACTTTTATCCTAATGATGATCAGTACGTTCCAAGTGAATATGAAGGTTTAGATGTATTTCCAACCATGCGTGGTGGTTTTGCCCAAGTTCAGCGCCAAGTTAACGACTTCCTAAATAAGATTAATAGCTTACCAATGGAAGAAACGCTTAACTCTCTCAATTCAACGTTAAAAACGTCGGAAAAGACGTTGGCGTCAGCAGAACGTGTCGCGGACAGTATTGATAAACTTTTAAATCAAAAAGAGACGCAAGAGATCCCAACAGATATTCGCCAAAGCTTGCAGCAGTTGCAAAAAACACTCGATGGTTATGGACCAAACTCAACCATGTACAATGAAATGGAAGCCACGCTCAAAGAACTAGAAAGCGTGATGACAGAGTTTAAACCCGTACTTAAACAGCTAAACGAAAAGCCAAACTCTCTCGTGTTTGGAGAAGATGAAATCAGTGACCCAATCCCAGTTAAAGGCCAAAACTAATGAAACGAGTATTCTTTTTGTCTATCGCGCTATTTGTCGGTCTAACGGGTTGCAGTAGTGCTCCAGAAACTAAAGGGGCTTTGTACCTTCTACCTAAGGCGGAACCAGTGACGCTGAGCTCTTCTGATATCTCACAGCGCCCTACTTTAGTTGTTCGTCCAGTAAAACTGGCAAGTTATTTAAACGACAGTGGTATCGTTTACCGAACCTCTGAGACTCAAGTTATCCAGGCAAGAAACAATCAATGGGCGCATAGTATTTCCGAGCAAATCACTCAGAGAGTCGTCACAGAACTACGCCACAAACAGACTCATTACTGGCCGACTGAAATGAACAACCTGTTGGATCAAAATGGTGAAGCCAAACTACAGCTGACGTTAAATAAATTTAATGGTAGCTACAAAGGCAATATCGAAATTGAGGGTGAATGGTTACTCATCAATGCTGAAGGTAAGGTAGAAAACAGTGCACCAATACAAATCTCTCAGCCTCTAAAGGACGAAGGCTATGGAGCACTTGTCGACGCACTATCCGTCGGGTTGGAAGAACTGACTTCGGACATTGCCAAAAAAATCTAAGATCGATGTTAATTACAGGGAAGCAAGTCGCTTCCCTTTTTTGTACTGCAAGAAGTTTTTTCGATCGAAATAGATGTAGATAATCAAGCGAGACAAATTGATCTTAGTCAGACTGCAATCCGTTCTTTGGTGCTACTCTACGGCAAAATATAAAGCCCCATCCTATGACCTTATGTAGAGGTCTTGTTGATAAGGTTCTTGAGTAGCAATGTCGATTAACATTTCCGATTTAACCACCGCCCTAAATAAGGTGGAGCATATTCATAAAGTTCAGCTTGAAAATGTGCATCAGTTCTTTAAAGCAAACGAAGCTTTCTCGGTAAAAACGTTCAGCCAACTAATATCTAGTGACTCACTTGATGAGCGATTTAAAACCATCGACAAGGCCTTCTCTTTGCTTGGTGATGTGAAAACCTACCTTTTAGAAGCGTCCTACTTAGTTAAGTAAAAATAAAAAAGCCCCTGTAACTTAATTACCGGGGCTTTCATTTTTATCACCGCTAAGTTGTGGAGTTACAACTTGTAGCGATCATCAATGACCGTTGTCTCTGGGAAGGTTTTACCCTCGTCCATCGCTTCCTCAGTCTCTTCTTTTACTTTGCTATCGATCCAGAAATTACCAATATCCATTGGATGAAGCACCCATTCTGTCGCTTTTGTCATGCCATCTTTAGGAATTTTAACCCAGCGCCAATGTGCAACTCGAGAATAAGGCACCATGTATCCAGGAACAATGATATTCGCTTTGCTGACATAGTTTTGGATTTGATGCGATAAATCGTAACGCTTCTCCTGATCAAACTCAGAGTCATAAGCTTCAATCAACTGGTCCAGCTCAGGGCTGCTGTAGTTGGTGTGAGCATTCGTTTGTGGTCGATTCGCATTATCCGAGTGTAGATATTCCCAATACGCAGGAATCTCACCAGAACCCATATTCAAGAACGCTAACTGATGCTTTTTCTCAAGAATGTATTTAAACGCAGATGAACCATCAACCAAGTTTAACGTGAACTCAAGACCAGCAAGTTTCGCTTGCTCTTTCAAGTACGCAATACGCGGTGTCCAAGAGTTGTATCCATAGGTGATAGCAAAGCTCAAGCGTTGGCCCTTGTCGTTGACACGAATACCATCTGCGCCAACTTTGTCAAAGCCCGCTTTTTCGAAATGTTTAACCGCCGCATCGGCATCAAACTTAGGCGGTGTATTGTTAGGATCATCGTATTCGCCATGACCAAAGCCGAGTCCATGCGGTTTACGTGAATAATCTCCACGCATGATATTTTCAATCATGCCGTCATAGTCAGTGGCTGCCATAACGCCTTTGCGCACTTCTAGGCTATCCAACATCGGCATCGCGGTGTTCATCCAAAGACCACCAGCGCCTTGTGGTGCTTCGTTAAAGCCCCAGTACTTTTGGATATAGCCTTTTTTGTACACATCACTATCGGTTTTGTCATGCCAAAAGCTTGGTAGCACCATCTCAAAGTAGTCCAAGTTGCCTTTCTCAAAGTGCTTCATGGCAATATCAGGATCGCGAATCACCTTAATGCGGACTTTTTCTACGTTGTAACGGTTTTTATAGTAGCGGTTGTTATACCCCCACCAATCTTCGCCCACGTGTTTGAATGTCACGCTCTTACCTTTCTTCACTTTATCAATGTAGTAAGGCGCCGCAGTTGGCTCAGATTTAAAGTTGAACTTTCTGACGAAGTTATCAGGCATGCCATCGTTATTTGCGTCCTTTTCTCCTTCAAAGAAGTGTTCCGGACGAGGCTGAAAACCATTACTCGGCATGTTAATCATAACCATGAGCGAGTCATGACTTTGAGCTACAGCAAGATTGACTTTGATCGTGTAGTCGTCAATTTTTTCAACACCAACAACGCTGTTCGTGAAGAAGTCGTTGTACCACGGGTCGATAATGTCTTTTGACGTGTAGTACTTCATCATAAAGACGTAATCATCTGCCGTAATTTTTTCACCATCTGACCACTCGGCCGTTTCATCAAGCTTAAAGAATACGGTTTTGTTGTCCTCTCCAAATGCCCATGACTTAGCAAGTTGGGGGATCCATTTACCAGTATTTGGATGACGCTGAGCAAGCTTTGGTGAACCATCCATTAAATATTGGCGCAAGCCGGAGTTCGCATCTGGACCAACACTTCGTAATGTCTGAGGAAAGCTCTGAATGTAAGTACGATAAGTACCACCTCGTACCGCTTCTTCAGAGGCGAACAGAGGTTCATTGTTATTTGAAATCCATTCTATATCAGCAGGTAGCTCTGCCGCACTCAGTTGAAAACTGGCAGCGGTCAGTGTTGCAAGTACTGAAAATGGCAGTTTTTTAGTCATGTTTCTTCCTTGTTGTGTTTGCGATTAAGGTCGTAGCAAGGAAGACGGAGTGTGAAAGCTGCAAATAGAAAATACGCAGATAGGAAATAATAGGAGCGTAATATGAAGTGACTTCCTGCCAGCTTCTATATTAATTTCAAAGAGTTTCACTAGGTCATCCTAGACCTTACAACGCAGTGAATGCATCTTCGCCATAGTATTCTTTAGGCTTTTGTAACGCAAGTCATCAATAATACATGGTCGCATTTTCTATGCATCACAGTGAGTTATGTTACAAAAGTGTGATCGATACAGTACCAAGCCCTACTTTTCTCATAATAAACCGTAGAACCTTTATCCGAATAAGCTCCCCCCTACACCAATTAAAGCAAGCAAGTAAGCGAGCAGATATAACTGGTTAAAATGAGCAGTTACTTACTACGGTTGGTATTTTTATTAGATACAAAAAAGGTGAGGCATCACAGCCTCACCTTTCTTTATACAATACAAGACTGTGCTTACATACTAGACAAGCTATCATTGATCGATTTCAACACTGCAGCAGGATCCACAGCTTGAGTAATTGGACGCCCAATAACAAGATAGTCAGAGCCTGACTGAATAGCCTCTACTGGTGTCATGATACGGCGCTGGTCACCTTGCTCAGAGCCAGCAGGTCGGATTCCTGGTGTAACTAACTTAAAGTCTTGACCAAGTTCGCTCTTAAGCAATGAAGACTCTTGAGCTGAACATACGACACCATCTAAACCAGCGTTTTTGGTCAATGTCGCCAGACGAATAACTTGATCCTGAGGCGCAATGTTCAAACCAATACCCGCTAAATCACTTTGTTCCATACTGGTTAGTACCGTTACTCCAATCAGAAGTGGGCGATCTTTACCGTATGGCTCAAGAATTTCACGTGATGCCGTCATCATGCGCTCACCACCGCTCGCATGCACATTCACCATCCAAATCCCTAATTCCGCGGCTGCGCGGACCGCCTTAGAACACGTATTTGGAATATCGTGAAATTTCAAATCCAAGAAGACTGAGAAACCACGTTTGTGGAGTTCACGTACGAAATCAGGACCAAATAGCGTAAACATTTCCTTGCCAACTTTTAGGCGACATGACGCAGGATCAATTCTATCTACAAACGCAAGTGCGTCTGCTTGGTTATCATAATCCAGTGCGACAATAACTTTTTGGTCGATCATTTCATCTCCTAACTATTTTGGTTCTTATTAAATAAAAAGTTAAAAAAATGCAGCGGACAGAAACTCTGTCAGCTGCATTAAAATTATTCACCATCCAATCCGCGGATTGGCTTGATCGTCCCCCACCCTTTACAGGATGGGCAGTGCCAATAAAGGGAATGAGTAGAAAACCCACACTTCCGGCATCGGTAGTGTGGTTTCACTTTTAACTGTTCACCCACCATCGCTTGTAGCGTCGATAGACTGTCCTTCGCGCGACCGTCTTCTGCTTCAGCAATGTGGTAGTCAATTAATCGATAAAAGCCCTTCATGGTTGGATTTTTCAGCAGCTGTTTGGTCAGCAGCTCTTGTGCAGCCCCGACGTTCTCGTGGTGAGCAACCAACTGAGCCAACATTAACTCGGCTGATACGCCTGCTTTCTTATCAATACAAGCTCGCAGAAACTCTACAAGTTCATCTTCCTGGCCCAAATGATGGTAGCACTCTGCAATGGTTGGTAAGACATCGCTGATAAAGTCTTTGTCTTGCTCAAGCACACCCGTCAGGTATTTTATCGTGTGTTTATAATCTTCAGACTCTAGATAAATTCGTCCCAAAGCAATACTCGCTCGAACACACTTTGGGTCTTCTGCTAGGGCTTTTTTAAAGTGCTGTATTGCCTTATTAGTATTACCATCGGCTTGGTCGAGCATTGCAATTTCACACCAAAAATGCGCAATATTCGCACGCATTCTGGAGCGTTTATTACCCAACTTAGCCAATTGATTGGCGTAATAAATTGCTTTTTCCCATTCACGTGTTTGTTGGTAAATGGTTACCAATTGCTGAAGGGCCGCTTCTTTGTAATCTGGCTCTTCGACTAACTGTTCGAAGATTTTCTCTGCACGATCGAGAAAACCAGAGACCATGTAATCTTTCGCCAACTGTTGAAGTGCAAGATTCTTTTGATCCAGTGTTAAGCCAGAGCGAGAAATGAGATTTTGGTGAATTCGGATTGCACGGTCGACTTCGCCACGAGACCGGAATAGGTTACCCAACGCAAGGTGGGTATCGATGGTCTCGTTATCAACTTGGAGCAATTCAATAAAGTGATCGACAGCCTTATCTGATTGGTCAGAGAGCAGCAGATTAAGACCCGTCATATACTGACGAGAGATTTGATGAGATTGCTTCTGCTTGTCTTGCTGAGCGCTGCGATGCCCCATATACCAGCCATACGCAGCAGCTATAGGCAACAACAAGAAGAGTAGTTCAAGCATTAAAGTTAAGCCTTATCCTTATGCCTGTTTTTCGATGGCTGGCTTATCAGCAGGTTTGTTTGCATCTGTAGGTTCGTACTTTTTCAGTTTTTTCTTTAAACGACGAACTTGTAGCTGAGTTTTCAGCTGGATACTACCAAAGATAACCCACGCTAAAGCAAAGCCAACCACAAATACCACACCTAATAGTGTAGATAAGTGGAACTCTCCTTTGGCTAGAAGATAGTTAAAAGTCACGAGCTCTTGGTTTTGGGAACCTAACGCCAATGCAATTAAAAAGAGAGCTAAAACAGCAACGATTTTTATAATTTTCATTTACATCACCCTTCTAGGAGTAAGTCGGTAAGATTATGCAGGAAAATACTTCTTCAGACTACGTATATTAGCAATAATCTATACCCAAGTAACCTCAAGATGCTTAGTTTGTAGACACGCCTAGAAGTTAAAGTTACTTGGGTGTAGAAAGCTGCAAAGAAAACAGCCAGAATCAACAGCTCGCTTCGTAAACTGCTTGGATACATTACAAAAAAGCGGCATACACAAACGTATGCCGCTTTTTTCAAACTAATAAGAGTGCGTTAGCCAATATTTACACGCTCACGAAGCTCTTTACCAGGTTTGAAATGTGGAACGTATTTACCTTCCAATTCCACTTTATCGCCCGTTTTAGGGTTACGACCTACGCGAGGCTCGCGGTAATGAAGAGAAAAACTACCAAAGCCGCGGATCTCGATACGGTCACCGCTCTCTAGCGTAGAGGCCATGTGCTCTAAAATATCTTTTACAGCATCCTCTACCTCTTTCGCTGATAAGTGTGTTTGCTCAGCGCAGAGTCTTTCAATCAGTTCAGACTTAGTCATAGTTGCCCTCTTTGAGTATCTTTATCACTTATTATAGTAAGTAATACTAATTCCAACAAACACTTGCTGACAATTCTAGACAAATTTTATGCAAAATGCGCAATGAAGAAATGCCTTTTATTAAGATAGTTTACCGTCATTAGTATTACTACTTAAATATGCTCAAATATAAAAAAGGAGCCTTGCGGCTCCTTTTTTGCTTAAGCGAGTATATTATTCGCCTTTAGCAGCTTTGAAAGCGTCAGCCATTGCGTTACCGAATGCATTGTCATCTTGCTTGTTGATAGATGCCATTGCTTCTTGCTCGTCAGCTTCGTCTTTAGCTTTGATAGATAGGTTGATTACGCGGTTCTTACGGTCTACACCTGTGAACTTAGCTTCAACAACATCACCAGCGCTTAGGATTAGAGAAGCATCTTCTACGCGATCGCGAGATACTTCAGAAGCACGGATGTAACCTTCAACGCCTTCTGCGATTTCAACAGTAGCGCCTTTAGCGTCAACAGCAGTTACAGTAGCGTTAACTAGAACACCTTTCTTGTTGTCAGCAACGTAAGCATTGAATGGGTCGTTTTCCATTTGCTTGATGCCTAGAGAGATGCGCTCACGCTCAGCGTCTACTGCTAGAACAACTGCAGAGATCTCGTCGCCTTTCTTGTACTCACGTACAGCTTCTTCGCCAGCAACATTCCAAGAAATGTCAGATAGGTGAACTAGACCGTCGATGCCGCCTTCTAGACCGATGAAGATACCGAAGTCAGTGATAGACTTGATCTTACCAGTAACTTTGTCGCCTTTAGCTTGTGCTTCAGCGAATGACTGCCATGGGTTAGCTTTACACTGTTTCAGACCTAGAGAGATACGACGACGTTCTTCGTCGATTTCAAGAACCATAACCTCAACTTCGTCGCCAACATTAACAACTTTAGAAGGGTGGATGTTCTTGTTAGTCCAATCCATTTCTGAAACGTGAACTAGACCTTCAACGCCTTCTTCGATTTCAACGAAGCAGCCGTAGTCAGTTAGGTTAGTTACGCGACCAGTTAGTTTGTGACCTTCTGGGTAACGCTTAGCGATTGCTACCCATGGATCTTCGCCTAGTTGCTTAAGGCCTAGTGATACGCGAGTACGCTCACGGTCGAACTTAAGAACTTTAACTTGGATCTCGTCACCAACATTAACGATTTCAGATGGGTGCTTAACGCGCTTCCAAGCCATATCAGTGATATGTAGAAGACCGTCAACGCCACCTAGGTCAACGAACGCACCGTAGTCAGTAAGGTTCTTAACGATACCTTTAACTTCAGAACCTTCTTGTAGAGTTTCTAGAAGCTCGTCACGCTCAACGCTGTTTTCAGATTCGATAACAGCACGACGTGAAACAACTACGTTGTTACGTTTTTGGTCAAGTTTGATAACTTTGAACTCTAGCTCTTTGTTTTCTAGGTGAGCAGTGTCGCGGATTGGACGTACGTCTACTAGAGAGCCAGGAAGGAAAGCACGGATACCGTTTAGTTCAACAGTGAAACCGCCTTTAACTTTACCGTTGATGATACCAACAACAGTTTCAGCTTCTTCGTAAGCTTTCTCAAGTACGATCCAAGCTTCGTGACGCTTAGCTTTCTCACGAGAAAGTTGAGTTTCACCGAAACCATCTTCAACAGCGTCTAGAGCTACGTCTACTTCAGCGCCAACTTCAACTTCAAGTTCGCCAGCAGCGTTCTTGAACTGTTCAGCAGGGATAGCAGATTCAGACTTAAGACCAGCGTCAACAAGAACGAAACCGTTCTCGATAGCTACTACAGTACCTTTAACGATGCTGCCTTGTTGGAATTCTGTTTCGTTTAGAAACTCTTCAAAGAGTTGAGCAAAAGATTCAGTCATTTAGTTAATCTTCAATAAATTAAACGTCCACGGGTATCCTACCGCATGGGGTTATTAAATTCGCCAGTCATCATCCTTGCGACCAACGCTCTTAGTCTAGCCGAGTATCATTACTCAGCTAGCTTCGATTCGATATATTGTAGTGCCTTTTCTACTACTTCGTCGATAGTCATCGACGTAGAATCTAGCACAAGCGCATCCTCAGCAGGGCGTAGTGGCGCCACTGGGCGGTTACGATCTCGGTCGTCACGCTCTTGGATCTCGCTTAAAAGGTCAGCAAATTTAACATCTAACCCTTTCTCTTGCAACTGTTTAAGGCGTCGATTTGCACGCTCTTCTGCGCTCGCATCAAGGAAGATTTTCGCTTGTGCACTTGGGAATACAATTGTGCCCATATCACGACCATCAGCCACTAGGCCCGGAGCGGCCTCAAATGCACGCTGACGACGTAATAATGCTTCACGAACACGTGGCAGAGCCGCAACTTTAGATGCTGCCATACCCGTTTCTTCTTTGCGAAGCTCCCCTGACACATCTTCGCCTTCTAGAACGACCTTCACTAAGTCACCCTCTGCGATAAATTGAACGTCTAGGTGTGTTGCCAGTGGGACAAGTGCGTCTTCTGACTCTGTGTCGACACCGTGGTGAATCGCAGCGAGTGCAAGTACACGATAAATTGCGCCAGAATCTAAGAGTTGGAAACCCAACTTTTTCGCCAGCAACATACATAAAGTGCCTTTACCTGCACCACTAGGTCCATCTACGGTTACAACCGGAGTTTGAGAGGACATGTTCTTCTCCACCTATAGTTTCTTTTCAGCAATTTGCTCGGTTTTCGAGGCGCGCATTATACGGGTAATCGCCCTTTGGAGCGAGGAAAAATGTCGTGTAAAGCATTACACCTAATGCGCAATTGGATTCATCAATAAACATAAGGTTCAACAAAAACGGCGAGAGCTTCCACCCTCGCCGTTTTAAATGTCATGATCTTAGGTTCGATTAAACAATCGGTTTTTGGCCACGCTCAGCTAACTTTAAGATCACACTGTCAGCAACTTTGCCCGCGACACCTGCTAGCTTGTCTGCCAGCTTTTTCTTCTGCACATAATGCACAGAAAGTACGGTTTTATCTTTGCATGCCGCAACAACGATATCATCAGATGTACTAATGTCATCCACCAAACCAAGCTCTTTCGCTTGTGTACCGAACCAGTGCTCACCTGTGGCTACTTTGTCTAGGTCCAAACTAGGACGACGCTCGCGAATAAAGTCTTTAAACAAGACATGTGTTTCTTCAAGCTCTTGCTTAAACTTATCGCGCGCTTTATCGGTATTCTCACCAAACATCGTTAGCGTGCGTTTATATTCACCCGCGGTTAGTTGTTCGTACTCAATGTCATGTTTCTTCAACAGTTTGTTGAAGTTAGGAATTTGTGCGATAACGCCAATAGAACCCACAATTGCAAACGGTGCAGAAACAATCTTATCTGCGACACATGCCATCATGTAACCGCCACTTGCCGCAACTTTGTCAACAGAGATGGTCAGAGGAAGACCCGCAGCTTTGATTCGGTCCAGTTGAGAAGAGGCAAGGCCGTAACCATGAACCATACCACCGCCAGATTCTAAACGAAGTAATACTTCATCACCTTCACGTGCGACAGCCAAAATAGCAGTGATCTCTTCACGTAGAGACGCAACTTCTTTTGCATCTATACTACCGTTGAAATCAAGAACGAATAGGTGTGGTTCACGCTTGCTATCTAATGAACCGTCTTTGCTCGCTTGTTTGATCTCTTTTTCACGAGATTTGTTTTTCTCTTTCTCTTCTTTCTTGACCGCTTTATCTCGAGCTTTGATGAAAGCATCGTCGTGCAAATGATGTTCTAACTGCTCAACAGATTGTTTGTGTTGCTCTGAAAGGTTGGTAATCTCTAACTCCCCTTTCGCCGCACCCGATTTGCCACCAGCCGATTTTGCAATAATGAGCAGAACAATTATCGCAGCAACCACCGTGATAATTTTGGCCAGAAACAGACCATAATCTAATAAAAATTCCAACGAGAGCTCCTTTATCTCATTTCAGATGACGTTAGTATGTTACGCAGAAACATCAGCGAGAAGGCAGCGCGGTTTGTAACCACTTGTTCTGATTGATAGCATACCTAACGAAAGTTCTGGAATTGGTATAACACATGAATTGGTGTATTGTAACCATCTTGTCACGATTACCAAGATTTTCCATTGAGAAACAGGCGTTTTTTAGCGTCAATTAACTATCATGGACCCTCTTACAATAATAAGGATTTATCGCCGTGAACTACTCCGTTTCAGCTGATGCTCTAAAAGGTAAAGTCATTCTTGTTACTGGCGCTGGTAATGGCATCGGCCGTCAAGCCGCGCTTTCTTATGCCGAGCACGGTGCAACTGTTATTCTTTTGGGTAGAAATGTGCAAAACCTTGAATCTATCTATGATGAGATTGAAGCAGCTGGCTACCCACAAGCTGCTATCATTCCTCTGGATCTCAAGGGCGCAACTAAGCAAAATTACATTGATATGGCAGAGACAATCGAAGGACAGTTTGGTCGTTTGGATGGCCTATTACACAACGCTGGTGTCTTGAGTTCGCTGTGTCCATTTGATCAAATCAAAGAGGAAGATTTCGACGATATCATGCAGATCAACGTGAAAGCAGAAGTGTTAATGACTCAAGCACTACTGCCTGTGATGCGTAAATCAGAAGCTGGGCGTATTATCTTTACCTCTTCGACCGTCGGCCACTCTGGTCGCGCGTTCTGGGGGCCATACGCTATCTCTAAGTTTGCCGTAGAAGGCATGATGCAAGTTTTGGCTGACGAGCTGAGTGATACGCCGATCCGTGTTAACGCAATTAACCCTGGAGCAACTCGTACTCGCATGCGTGAAAAAGCATACCCGGGTGAAGATGCAAATACTCTCAAAACGCCATTGGATATCATGCCGCTATATTTGCACTTAATGGATCCAGCGGTTACCGATGTGAATGGTCAGTGCATCGACGCTCAACCGAAGCGTAAATAACTAATTCAGGTTACCTCACATAATCGATTAAAAAGGCAGCAAACGCTGCCTTTTTTCATTTCTCTCTTCATAAAAATCTTGCGACTTTCTTCCATAGAAATATACTGTACATATATACAGGTATTTATTATGCACGATATTATTCAGCACTTAAAAAGCCAGCACCTTGTTTGGCAAGCAAATTTAACGAAAACAGATCCTCAGCAGTTGCGGACTAGTTCCGGGTTTTCTGAATTAGATGATTTGCTCGGCGGAGGCTTTCCACCTCACGGCGTAGTGGAGATGGAATCTATTGGTAGTATTGGTGAATTGCGTTTGCTCGCTCCTTATTTAAAAGCCACTCAGACCAATGGTGTGACTGCATTTATTCAACCTCCCGCGTTAGTGAATTCTCTGTTCTTACACTACATCGGTTTGGATATAAACCAAGTGTGGGTCGTCACTCCAACTCACCCTAAAGATGCTCTTTGGGCTGCAGAGCAATGTCTGAAAAGTGGGGTATGCAGTAATGTTTTATTATGGCAAGAAGAGCTTGAAATACATCAAGTGAAACGCTTACAGGTAGCGAGTGAACAAGGCACTTGTCCTCTATTTATGCTCAAGCCTAATATGACAAACCGCTTGTCTTTACCTGTTTCATTAAGCCTAAAGCTGCAAGGTAATGTACAAGGCGTCAGAGTGGAAGTTCTCAAGCGAAAAGGTGGTTGGAGCAAAGGCAGTGTCGATATCAGTTTCCAACACCATTACCCGCAACTGGTGAAACCATCATCTGAAACTCTGCACTCGACTGTGGTCAATTTCCCACTGGCGAACCAAGGTTAGTGATATGGCTTTGTGGATTTACTTGCACTTCCCTCGCCTACAGCTAGACGCACTCTTTGGTGATAACCAAGATCAACCCGTGGTGATTGTCGAAAGCCAACGTTGTCAGATCATTCAATACAACGAGATTGCCGAACAACAAGGTATTAAGCCTGGTATGGGCTTAGGCAGTGCTGCGTCCTTGTGTCGAGATTTACAAGTGCACCCTTATCATCCACAAACCGAATTAAATAAATTACAAGAGGTAGCTCAGTGGTTGTATTTGATCACATCTGACGTTGTGTTGATGCCAAACCAAGGTATTTTGCTACGTGCCACACCGATGCTCACCCTATATGAAGGGTTGGACAATTACTGGAATAAAGTCAGTAATCACTTAACTAAACTGCAGTTAAGCTTTCAATTTGGTTGTGGCTTTTCACCTCTGTCGGCCAAGTTAATGGCATTGGCAGGAGCGAATGTGCTTAGTGACGATAAATCTCTTATCGAACAAATGTTATTCCCATTACCGCTGCCTCTAACCGATTTATCGAGCTCTATAGTTGAAAAGCTGCATCGCGTAGGCGTTACTTCCTTAAAAGGGTTACTTGAACTGCCATTGCAAGACATCGCACGACGCTTTGATATCGATTTGGTGAACTACGTTGGTCGACTGACAGGGCAGTTCAAGCATCCTGTAGACTTTTATCACCCGACCGAATCCTTCCAAGTTTATTTAGAGCTGTTATTTGAGCTCGAAAACGTCCAGTGGATTGAAAAGCCGCTGGCCAAGTTACTTCGTCAACTCGAAACCTTTCTTAAATTAAGAGATAAGGTCGCTTTTGAGCTGTGTTTAACACTCCACCAGCGTGAGAAACAAGAGCAACACCTTCAACTCACTTCTGCGCAAGGTGATTACCTATGTCAGCGTTGGCAGCAGTTAGCGAGTTTAAGCTTAGAGCCACTCTCGCTCAATGGCCCAGTCACAGGGCTAACGTTAAAAGTCGTCCGTCAAGGTGAGCCTATTAGTGCATCACGCGATCTCTTTGCTGGGCAAAAAGGGAACATGAATGCTTTAGAGCTGCTCTCTTTACTGCAAGCTAAATTGGGAAAAAGTGCCGTGTTAAAACCCAACATCGCTTGCGATCCTAGACCAGAAAAGGCCAGTCAGTATCGCCCTGCTGATGCTCCAGATGAAAAGGAGCACGCCATACCATCCATACTACGCCCCGCAATGCAATTGCCCACTCCCATTGCATTGCAAGAGCAAGTCTCTTTGGTCCACGGACCTGAGCGAATCGTTTCTGGATGGTGGGATGGTGATGAGATCATGCGTGATTACTACATTGCACACACCAAGCAAGGCCGCTGGTTATGGATATTTCGCGATCAGCACAAGCACTGGTTTCTTCATGGCTATTTTTGTTAAATCGACAGTTATTTTTGTTGGATCATTATGAGTTACGCGGAACTATTTTGTCAGTCTAACTTCTCTTTTTTGACTGGGGCTTCTCATGCAGAAGAACTGGTACTCCAAGCTGCTTTCTATCGCTATCAAGCTCTAGCCATAACTGATGAATGTTCGGTCGCGGGCGTTGTCAAAGCCCATGCGACCATCGAACAACATAAACTCGATATCAAACAAATCGTTGGAAGTATGTTTTGGTTAAATGATGAATGCCAAATCGTACTGCTTTGCCCTTGTCGCAAGGCTTATGCCGAGTTGTGTCGTATCATCACAAACGCAAGAAGACGAAGTGAAAAAGGCAACTATCAACTGTTCGAATGGGATTTGATGTCGATTCGACATTGCTTGGTATTGTGGCTGCCCACACATCAAGAGAGTGACCACTATTGGGGACGCTGGCTCAATCAACACCACGCTAATCGTTTGTGGGTAGCGATTCAGCGCCATTTGAGTAACAACGATACTGAGTACATTGCGCACTGCGAGCAGTTAGCACATGAATTTCAATTACCTATAACTGCCTGCGGAGGCGTTCTCATGCATGATGTTGAACGCTTGCCATTACAGCATGTACTTACCGCTATAAAGCATGGGTGTAGCGTCGATAAACTCGGTTTTGATCGTATTTCGAATACAGAACGAGCGCTTCGTCCTTTTAAAAAACTGGTTCGGATTTACAAACCAGAATGGCTGGAAGAAAGTACTTACATCGCCGATTTATGCGAGTTTAAGCTCTCCGATTTAAAATACGAATATCCTACCGAGCTGATCCCAGATGGTTATACACCCGACTCTTACTTACGTATGTTAGTCGAGCGTGGTAAAAAGCTGCGTTTTCCTGAAGGCGTGCCAGCAGAAGTCAATCAAACCATCGAGAATGAACTTGCGCTTATTCAAGAGCTGAAATACCACTACTACTTCCTTACCATCCATGACATCGTAATGTTCGCGAAACAACAAGGCATTCTTTACCAAGGTCGAGGTTCCGCCGCAAACTCTGTGGTGTGCTATTGCCTGGAAATTACCGCCGTCGACCCTCGACAAATCGCAGTCTTATTCGAACGATTTATCAGTAAAGAACGTAGGGAACCGCCGGATATTGATGTGGACTTTGAACACGAGCGCCGTGAAGAGGTTATCCAATATATTTACAAAAAATATGGCCGTGAGCGTGCAGCACTTGCTGCAACAGTGATCAGCTATCGCTTTAAAAGTGCCGTGCGTGAAGTCGGTAAAGCGCTAGGGATTGAAGAGACCCAATTAGATTTTTTCATTAAGAACGTTAATCGCCGAGATCGCAGCCAAGGCTGGCAAGCTCAAATTATTGAACTTGGCTTACAACCAGAATCTCTCAAAGGGCAGCAGTTTATCCAATTGGTCAACGAGATAATTGGCTTCCCACGCCACTTATCTCAGCACGTGGGTGGTTTTGTAATTTCATCTGGCCCTTTATATGAGTTAGTACCTGTTGAAAATGCCTCGATGGAAGATCGCACTATCATTCAATGGGACAAAGACGATTTAGAAAGCTTGAAGCTATTAAAAGTCGATGTGCTCGCACTCGGCATGTTAAACGCCATCAGAAAGTGCTTTCAACTGGTCGAGAAACACCACCAGCGCTCCCTCTCTATTTCCGAGATCACTCGCCGACAAGATGATCCACACGTGTACCGCATGATTCAAAAGGCCGACACGATAGGCGTATTCCAAATTGAATCTCGTGCACAAATGAGCATGCTCCCTCGCTTAAAGCCCGCTTGTTATTACGATTTAGTGATTCAAATTGCGATTGTTCGTCCAGGCCCTATTCAGGGTGATATGGTGCATCCTTTTTTAAAACGGCGTGATCACAAAGAGCCTGTCAGTTATCCATCGGAAGAAGTAAAAAGCGTTCTTGAGCGGACTATGGGCGTCCCAATTTTCCAAGAGCAAGTCATCAAGCTAGCCATGGTAGCAGCTGGGTTTAGCGGCGGCGAGGCCGATCAACTCCGTCGAGCAATGGCATCATGGAAAAAGAATGGCGATCTGGCTAAATTCAGGCCAAAACTGATCAATGGTATGCAAGAGAGAGGTTATGACTTAGCGTTTGCTGAGCGCATTTTCGATCAGATTTGCGGCTTTGGTGAGTACGGCTTCCCTGAAAGTCATTCAGCGTCTTTCGCAGTGCTGGCATATTGTTCTGCATGGTTAAAATATTATTACCCAGCAGAATTTTACACTGCACTGTTGAACAGCCAACCAATGGGATTTTATAGCCCATCGCAATTAGTACAAGATGCTCGCCGACATGGAGTCGAAGTATTGCCGGTGTGCGTCAATCATTCAAAATATCAGCATCATCTCGTCTCACGCCCGAATGGCAGGCTCGGCGTGCAACTTGGTTTTCGCTTGGTGAAAGGCTTTAACGCAGAAAGTGCGCAAAGGCTTATTGAGCGCAAACCACTTAATGGTTACCGCTCGATTCAAGAAGTAAAGCAGATATTAAGAAGCCGAAGTGACATTGAATTATTGGCTTCAGCCAATGCATTTCAGATCCTATCGGGGAATCGTTATAACGCACGCTGGGCAGCAATGGATTCCTTATCTGACCTACCATTGTTTCACAAGGTCGAAGAACCCAGTGTTAGCTACCAAACTCAGCCCTCAGAATATGAAAATTTAATTGAGGATTACGCGAGTACAGGACTATCTCTTAGCCGCCACCCGATTAAATTATTAGAAGAAACGGGCAAACTCCCTCATTTTACCCGCATGAGGCAATTGGCAGAGAAACCGCATAGGTCATTGGTCACAGTGGTAGGCGTGGTAACGGGAAGACAATCTCCAGGCACCGCCGCTGGCGTGACATTTTTTACGTTAGAAGATGACACTGGCAACATTAATGTGGTCGTTTGGCAAGCGACAGCACGAGCCCAAAAGCAAGCGTATTTAGGCGCTAAAGTATTAATGGTGAAAGGCATTCTTGAAAGAGAGGGAGAAGTCACGCACGTTATTGCTGGCAAGTTGATTGATTGCACGCACTATTTGAATAATTTACAAAGTAAATCTCGCGACTTTCATTAGTACAGAGATATTAATAAGCGAGGCGTTAAAAAATCAGAGGGAGAGCTGCTCCCCCTCTGATTTCACTATATCTAATCATGCACTTTTAGAAAGCATCTGGCGTAATCGGTCTTGAGCAACTTCAACCAACAGGTCTGGTTGGAATTTAGAGATAAAACGATCACAACCTACTTTTTGTACCATGGCTTCATTAAAGCTGCCGCTCAGAGAAGTGTTCAACGTAATAAACAACTTAGACATACGTGGATCTTGGCGCACTTCATGAGTCAGTTTATAACCGTCCATTTCAGGCATTTCAGCATCCGTAATCATCATCAACAGCTCTTTTTCTACGTCTTTCCCTTCATCACACCAGCGTTTTAAAACTGTTAACGCTTCTAGTCCGTCACGACACTCGATGATATTCATACCCAATTGAGAAAGCGTATCGCGAACTTGATTACGAGCTGTAGATGAATCATCCACAATCAGAACATTACGCCCGACCATTGCTTGGGCAAGTTCTTGATCCAGAATGTCCGCTGAAATCGTGACATCGTAATGCACGATCTCTGCTAAAACTTTTTCAACGTCAATAATTTCGACAATTTGAGAGGCATCCCCCTCTTTGATTTGCGTGATAGCTGTGAGGTAATTCGAGCGACCAGACGTGGAAGGAGGCGGCTGAATTTCAGTCCATGCCGTATTAATAATGTTTTTAACCGGACCGACTAAGAAGCCCTGCACCGTACGGTTGTACTCTGTCACGATCAAATTTTCTTCTTCCGCTTCACCACGCAAAGCTGGGAAACCTATTGCGCCACGCAAATCAATCACTGGCACCGCTTCACCTCGTAAAGAAGCGACCCCACGAATGTTGTAGTGTGAGCCAGGAAGCTTGGTTAACGGTGGCAGCTTGATGACCTCTTTCACTTTGAACACATTAATCGCAAACAATTGGCGACTATTTAAAGTGAACAGCAGAAGCTCTAGTCGGTTTTCACCAACCAAGTTCGTACGCTGGTCAACCGTATTTAACACTCCGGACATACTACTACCTAAATTATGGATAATTCTTATTTACTCGAAATCAATACAGACACATTAAGGTTCTAAGCCCAAGTAACCTTAAGATATTTGTTTTTCGAGCATGGCTTGAAAGTACAACGGTTTCAGCGCATTACTTCCCTTCTATTTGTATCAGACACAAAGTCACTCTACACATTGAAAGCCATTTGGGTTTATTTACTTGAGCTTTTTAGGAAATTACATGAATGGCGCAGATATAGCAATGCAGCACAACTCAAATTCACCTTCTAGTAATAGGCGATCAAAAAGGGTGAGCTGTTAAGCCTCACCCTAAATCATCTAAAAATGTATAGGCTCGACACCTAAACACTTAATCATATTTGAAGCAATTAGCCTTCCACAACCTTCATCAATAACTGACCATCGTACAACGCTTGCTTGATCAACGCGGCACCAGGCATTGTTGCTTGCTTATAGAAACGAGATTCCACCAGCTCAAGATCTTGGTGATAAACCGGTAAACTCTGCTCTTCGATACAGCGACGCACCGCAGGATAAAGTACATCTTTTGCTTGGTTAATCACACCACCGATCAAGATCTTCTCAGGGTTAAATAAGTTGATCACAATAGCTATTGCAGAGCCTAAATAGCGTCCAAGCTTTTCAATCACATCAACTGCCAACGGATCACCATTCGCTGCCGCTTCACAAATGCTCTCAATACTCATTTCTTCTTGCTCAGCAAGAATAGAGTCTTCGCCATCAGCAATTCGTCTTACGACTTCTTCACGAATGGCTTGAGAACTGGCAACGGTTTCCAAACAACCAATGTTGCCACAATGACAACGTTTTCCATTTGGATCGATTTGAATATGCCCAAGCTCACCAATGTTGCCGTGACGGCCTTGCAAAACGCGCCCATCCAGAATGATGCCGGCACCTAAACCATGGTGAATAGAGATAAGAACAGAGTTGTCATTGTCTTGAGAGTGGCCGAAAAGCTTTTCTGCTAATGCCCAAGCTCGCGTGTCATTGGCAATGAAAACTGGCAAGCCCGTTGCTTTATATATCTCTGGTCCAAGAGCAAGATTTTCGACATTGTAATGAGGCATTTGCAGCACGACACCTTGCTCTGAATTCACAAGGCCAGGCAGCGTAATTGCAATACTGGTAACACGGTCAAGTTGATCCGCGTAAGTTTGGAAGAATTCATCAATTTCGTAGAGCAGACGCTCAAGCACATCGTCTTGGTCACGTTCGTGTATCTCGATTTTAGTATCGATCAACACATCGCCACCTAGCTCATGCAGAGCAATAGTTAAATAACCTCGCCCCAAACGCATTGACAGAAATTGCCACCCTTCGTTGTTGACCTGCAAACCGACGGCAGGTCGACCACGACTCGTCGCTTCTTGTACTGTGGTTTCATGAATCAAGTGCGCTTCAATTAATTCTCGAGTGATTTTGGTGATACTGGCAGGAGCAAGCTCACTCTGCTTGGACAAATCAATTCGAGAAATAGGACCTTTTAGGTCAATTAGTTTATATACACGACCAGCATTGACCTGTTTGATATGATCAATATGGCCCGGTTGAGCCATGTACATCTTGCACTCCGAAATTCTATAACGAGACAATTTTTTTACTTTGCGAACTAATTGTGAAGTGAATTAATAAATCCCCGTGACAAGCATCACGTATAAACCTGTTTGTTTGTGTATTCAATCAAATAACGAAGAATCTACTCCTGTTAAATTGTTTGAAAAATAACTTATTTTTATTCACTAAATTATGAAGTAACTCCTGTTACAACAGCGCATTCTCTTCAATAGAGGCTGAAGCCTATGGAATATCTGTCTGTTTTACCGGGATTACTCTTAATGTAAACATTCTGTGCATATACTTATTCTCAAGCAGCTTTAAGGTGTGGGCTCAGCAACGAGGCAGACCTTGAGAGCGATTGAGGAAAGTAAGGATAGAGTTCAAGTTACCTTTACACATACATTCATCGGAGAATCTATGACTTCCAAACTAAGACGAACAAAAATTGTCACCACGCTTGGTCCTTCAACGGATAAGGACAATGTACTTGAGGAGATCATCAAAGCCGGTGCAAACGTTGTCCGTATGAATTTCTCACATGGAACCAGTGAAGACCACATTCAACGCGCCAAAAAAGTCCGTACCATTGCGGCAAAGCTTGGGCGTCAAGTTGCTATCCTCGGCGACTTGCAAGGCCCAAAAATCCGCGTATCGACCTTTAAAGACGGCCAAGTCATGTTGAATGTGGGCGACAAATTCACATTAGACAGTGATTTACCAAAAGGTGAAGGCAACCAAGAGTCCGTAGGGCTAGATTATAAAGAACTGCCGCAAGATGTGTCACCAAACGACATTCTGTTACTCGATGATGGACGCGTTCAACTGCAAGTCACCAGCGTCGAAGGCAATAAAGTTCATACCCGTGTGATTGTTGGTGGTCCACTATCTAATAATAAAGGGATCAACAAAAAAGGCGGCGGATTGTCAGCCGATGCGCTCACAGAGAAAGATAAAGCCGACATTCTTACCGCCGCAGAAATTCAAGTGGACTACCTTGCTATTTCGTTCCCACGTAACGGCGAAGACATGCATTACGCTCGACGCCTAGCCAGAGATGCAGGCCTTGAAGCCATGTTGGTGGCTAAAGTCGAACGAGCAGAAACCGTCGCAACTAATGAGTCTATTGACGATATTATTCTCGCATCCGATGTGGTGATGGTTGCGCGTGGCGATCTGGGTGTAGAAATCGGCGATCCTGAACTTATTGGCGTCCAGAAAAAACTGATTCGCCGCGCACGCAGTTTAAACCGCATCGTAATTACTGCGACACAAATGATGGAGTCCATGATTACTAGCCCGATGCCGACGCGTGCTGAAGTGATGGACGTGGCCAATGCGGTTCTAGACGGCACTGACGCAGTGATGCTGTCTGGAGAGACCGCAGCAGGTAAATACCCTGTAGAAACGGTCAAATCCATGGCCGAGGTATGTGTGGGCGCAGAAAAAATGTCTGAGGCAAGCCTATCCACTTATCGCTTAGATCGCACCTTCGAAACCGCTGAAGAAACCATCGCAATGGCAACCATGTACTCTGCGAATCACATGGAAGGAATTAAAGCGATGATCTCGTTAACAGAATCTGGCAGGACTGCGTTGATGATGTCTCGCTTAAGCTCTGGCTTACCAATATTTGCCTTATCACGTAATGAATCCACGCTCAATCGAGCTGCACTATACCGAGGCGTGACACCGGTATATTTCGAGTCAAAAAGTGATGCAGGTTTACCGACAGCTCAAGCTGCGATTGCCAGCCTTAAAGAACAAGGGTTCTTGCACAAGGGTGATTTAGTCATGATAACTCAAGGCGATGTAATGGATGTCGTTGGTTCAACCAACTGCATGCGAATTCTGCAAGCATAACCTTTATACCTAACCCTATTAACCATAGAGATTAGGTACGCACACGAATGAGGCTCCGAAAACGGAGCCTCATTTATTTACACCTCACTTTGTATTTAGCGTATGTCGTTAATACAAAAGGTTATGCACTCTCTCTGCCATCAATTTCAATATTCAGTTGGTCATAGAGTTGAACCAGATTAAACCCCGCCTGAAGTCCGAGTTGATAATCATGCTCTAGTGATTCTTGGTCACTTAACAAAGAAGAAGAACGAAGCCCCTCTTTAGGCGCGATTTGTAAAATGAAAGTATCGTCAGGTGGAGCAGATATAAAGGCCTGAGTGAGCTCAAATGTTTGATAGTGAATCATCAGCATGTCGGCTAAACCTGAGTCAAAATTCTCACCGATTAAATGGCTTAGACGATACAAATTATCAGCACCGAACAACCAACGGCCTCCATTCAATAGCATTTTTCCGGCAAGCTTCGACTGATGGGCGGCATTAATTTTTTGTTGGAAGAACGAAGCCCAATCCAACTTCCATCGATTCACTTTTTGCTGCCATGATTGCTGCACCGAATTGATAGACTCTCGATACCACTCGACAGGCACATCCCCTACTTCACTTTGCGCTCTCGCTTCAATCTCCGAGAACGGTTCTGTTCGGATGACAATAATGTTGCGAGCATTCTGACGCCACGCTTCTTGAACAGGGATAGAAGCCGACACACCACCATCAACAAACTTATTGCCATTAACGTCGACAGGTCCGTGGTACAACTTAGGAATCGCGCATGTTGCTAACATGGTGTTAAACCACGTGTCACCCAAGATTGGTAAATATTGATCCGATAGCGTCTCTACATTTGTTACCGCTGCAAACGCACCTCGTCCTCCTAGTGCACTGCGGCCTAAATCAAGATCGAGCTTGTAAGGGAAATCTTGAATCCGCTCTAACGCCCACTCTAAACCCAAGTACTGCTGCTTTCGAATATAACGAAACAGATTAAAAAATTCGGGAGACGTTGTCAGCTCGGTAATAAAAGCTTTGCCCATACCGTGTTGACGACATAAGTAAGAACATAAATTGAGTGCCCCAGCAGAGGTACCGTAGAATTCATCGAAAGGATCAAAGTTGGAAAGTAAAAATGCGTCTAATACGCCAGCGGTAAAAATCCCTCTCTGCCCGCCACCTTGCGTGACTAAAGCAGTTTTTCCATGCCTGAAATGCTCATAAACTTTGACATCAAGCTCAGTGTGGCTTTCTGTGATTATACCGCTGTTACGTATCATAGGCTCACGCCATTTTGTTAAAACACTTAGTAAAAGTAGTTATCTTAAGCCGTTGTAATCGCAATGATGCCAAACGACAAAAGTACTGCAAAAACAGTCACCACGATGATTAACGCGGATTTTAGATCGTGTTCCATAAACACCTCCTTAATATGTAACAAATTAATAACACCAGTGTGAAATATGTTCAAGATTTGCTTAATTTAGTCGCGCAATTTTGACTAACCCATCACAATTAGCTTAGTCATAATAAGGAGATAGGACATGAACCAAAAACTCAGCTGGCTGGTAGGAAGCATACTGCTCAGCACCGCGGTAAGTGCACAAGCCAATATTATCGTTACTCCATTCATAGGCTATACAGGTGGCGGTCAAGTAGAAGACGAAAGTGGCAATACATACGACCTCGATCCCGCAGTGAACTACGCACTTTCAATCGAGACGCCTTTTGAGAAAGGAAGAATTGGATTATTTTACTCCAACCAATCAACAGAACTTGAAAAGTTATCAAATTCGGCAGACATCCATTACCTGCAATTTCAAAGCAGCATGTACTACCCTGTTGCAGAAAACTGGCAAACCTATATTGGTGTTGGCTTGGGAGCCTCTTACACCGATGTTGATTGGGTAGACAAAAAATACGGATTTTCGGCTAGCGCTTTTGCAGGGCTGGAATATGAGTTTTCAAAGAACTTTGCGTTGACAGCCCAATTGAGATGGTTGGGAACGGTCGTTGATAACGATACCTCTGGAGCCTGCACCCTACCTAATGACGGCTCAAACTGCATCATTAAGTTCGATACCGATTGGATGAATCAATTCCAATCAAATATTGGTTTTAGTTTCCGTTTCTAATTTTTTGTACACTTCACTTCGTAGGGCTCTCCGCAAAGAGTGCTGGGCGAGTCCTACACAAAGCAGATAGAAAATATCATCTAAAAATCATCGCTTAGAAAAGTAACGAAGCATTCTCTAGCGGGGTGTGCAAAAGATAGCCGTACGCCCTAGTTCATCAAAATAGTTTTAAACACCAAGTCGATTATTGGATTCTAGTCATTTATTCCATACAACCAACCAATCCCCCACACAAAACCATAATCAAACTCAAATTTAACAAGATTAAAACCAGACAACGCATCTGAGTTAACATTTAGATTCTATTGCGCTAAGTATTATTAGAAGTTAGTCTGATTAGTGAAAACAGATAAATATTTCAGTTTCATCAAACACACATCAAAATTTTAAGATTAATAATCTACTTTCTCTCACAGTAACCAGAATATAGCTCTAGAAAATTATAATAAGCTAGAATTAAGGATAGAAAAGCTGATAGATAACAGCGGTCCTTTCTTCCAACAGTTTACGCAAATATTACTGTGTTACGGAGAGAGCTTCATTCCTCAGGGAGTCGTATAGGAGTCAAATATGAAGCGAGAACAATGGGGATCCCGAGCGGGATTCATCTTAGCAGCAGTCGGGTCTGCTATCGGTTTGGGAAACATTTGGCGTTTTCCATATATGGCCTATGAAAACGGTGGCGGCGCATTTTTTATTCCTTACATTTTCGCCATGATCACGGCCGGTATTCCATTTATGATCCTTGAGTTCAGTATGGGACAAAAGTACCGAGGCTCAGCACCAAAAACGCTAGCGAAAATTCATTCTAAATTTGAATGGCTTGGCTGGTTCCAAGTTGGTGTTGCAGCAGTTATCGCCGTTTACTATGTTGCAGTTATCGGTTGGTCAATTTCTTACTTTGGGTTGTCGTTCACTCAAGGTTGGGGAACCGATACAAACGCATTTTTCTTTAGCGAGTACCTAAAGTTAGGTGACAACTCACCAACAGACTTAGGCAGTATTCAATGGAAGATAGCCTTATCTATGGTGATTGCTTGGGCCATTACTTATACCGCCATTGCCAAAGGCGTGAAATCAGGGATTGAGCGCGCATCTAAAATCATGATGCCAATACTATTCTTGATGGTGATTTTTTTAATCGGACGTATGGTTTTCTTGCCAGGAGCTTTGGATGGCGTTAACTACATGTTTGAACCCGATTTCAGCAAAATTTGGGATGTGAAAGTATGGGCAGCTGCGTACGGTCAGATCTTCTTTACCCTAAGCATCGGCTTCGCGATCATGCTGGCTTACTCTAGTTATCTGCCAGAAAAATCAGACATCACGAATAACGCGTTTATGACCGTGTTGATCAACTGTGGCTTCTCCATCCTAGCTGGTATTATGATCTTCTCTGTCTTGGGTTACATGGCTCAAGAACAAGGTAAACCGCTAACAGAAGTGGTATCTGCAGGCGTTGGCCTTGCTTTTGTTACTTTACCTGCGGCAATTAACTTATTACCCGCACCATATATTCTTGGTCCTCTGTTCTTCTTTGCACTGGTGGTTGCTGGTCTAAGTTCGCACATTTCTATCATGGAAGCCGTAACATCCGCCATCATCGATAAGCTAAACTGGAGCCGAAAAAAAGCTGCAAACGTTGTAATCGGAACTGGTTTTGTGGTTTCTATGGCGTTCGCAACAAATGGCGGTCTATTGCTGCTAGACCTAGTAGACCACTTCGCAAACAACGTTGGCATTATGGTAGGCGGCTTGGTTGAGATTGTATTGATGGCGTGGCTATTGAAACGCGTGCCTGAAGTACGTAATTACGTAAATGAGCGCTCTGATTTCTCTATTGGTCAATGGTTTGAGATCTGTTTACGCTTCGTAACACCGATTATGCTCGCCATTATCTTAGCGACTAAGCTTTATGCTTTATTTACTGAAGGCTACGGTGGTTATGATCTAACTGTAGGCTGGGCACTTATCGCCGCACTATTTATCTTTGGTCTAGTGATTAACGCAGTGAATCGCAAGGAGACAGCGAAATGACAATCAGCGCAATTATTATGATGGTTATTGGTTTAGGTATCACTTGGGGCGGCGCAGCCGTTTGTATCAAGCGAGCCATGGATAAACAATAGCAGTATTGCATTCCAAACAAAAAACGCCGGTATTTACCGGCGTTTTTATGTTTCTTTTATTCTAGAAACTGTATTTGATGCCAACGGCACCACCAAGTTGTAAGTCAGCACCTTTGTAAAGATCTAGCTCTGGGTGTATTTGACCATAAAGATCCCAGCCGCGTGATAAATCCCAGTTCACACCGAGAGGCACACGCACGCCAAACTCATCATCCCATTCATACCAACCACCAACGCCAACATACCAAGTCACAGGCATGTTTTGATCGAATGTTCCACGTTTAGCGATGTAATCAAACGCCATACCATCGTTACCGATAATGCCGCGATACTTATTATCTAACTCAACAACAACACTCAACTGTTGATCGACAGCCATACCAACAGACAAGTTCGTTGGCTCATTTGCCGCCATTGCGGTACTAGAAACTAGTCCTGCTAATAAAATTAATTTGCTCTTCATACACGTTATCAATTATTAAAAAAACATCATGCGCTATTCAAACATAGTGGTGTTTCAATATGTCAACGATGAGTAAGCGCGATGTATGAAAAGACTGGCAAAAGTAAAGATGAGTTTAAGATCACACTCAGAAAGCACTTTTAGCAATGGGAGAGGAACTAAAAAAGGAGGCCGAAGCCTCCTTTTATTCATTGTTATGAATGACGGTGATTAGCCGTGGTTACGGATCCACTCATCCATTTCAGTTTTTAGGTTGTCAGACTTAGTACCGAAGATAGCCTGTACACCACCTGCAACAACTACAACACCAGCAGCGCCAAGTTGTTTCAGTTTGTCTTGGTCAACAGCTGCTGTATCTGCAACCGCGACACGTAGGCGAGTGATACATGCGTCTAGACCAGTAATGTTAGCTTTACCACCGAACGCTGCAACCAGTTCACCACCCATGTCAGAGCCAGAAGTTGCTGCCGCACTTTCTGTTTCATCTTCACGACCAGGAGTTTTTAGGTCAAGTGCTGTGATTACGCCACGGAACACTACGTAGTAAATCACTGCGTATACTAGACCAACAGCAATCATTAGACCCATCTTCTGAGCGTTACCAGATAGAACTAGGAAGTCGATCAGACCGTGAGAGAAAGAAGTACCGTGTACAAAGCCTAGAGTGTTAGAAACAATGTATGCAGAACCAGCTAGTAGAGCGTGGATACCGTATAGTAGTGGAGCAACGAATAGGAATGAGAATTCGATAGGCTCAGTAATACCAGTTAGGAATGAAGTCAGTGCAGCTGACGCCATGATACCCATTACTTTTGCGCGGTTTTCTGGTTTAGCACAGTGAGCAATTGCGATTGCTGCAGCTGGTAGACCAAACATCTTGAACATGTAACCACCCGCTAGCTGACCGAAGCCATTACCAGCAGCACGAGATGCTTCATCAGCAACTAGGTAACAAGTTAGTACGCCGTTTTGAGCTTCACCAGCAGCGTTAACACAAGAACCTGCTTCGAAGAAGAACGGTACGTTCCATACGTGGTGTAGGCCGAATGGGATTAGAGAACGCTCTACAACACCGTAGATACCGAATGCTAGTTGTGGGTTTTGGTGCGCAGCCCAATCAGAGAATGCAGAGATTGCACCGCCAATTGGTGGCCAAATTACAGAAAGGATAACACCAAGGATGATCGCTGCAAAACCAGTGATGATAGGCACTGCACGCTTACCAGCGAAGAAGCCAAGATACTCTGGAAGTTGAATTTTGAAGAAACGGTTGAATGCCCAAGCAGCCACACCACCGACAAGGATACCACCTAGTACACCTGTATCGATTTTCTCAACACCCATAACACCCGCCATTACACCTAGCGTTGCCGTCATGATGCCGTAACCAACGATTGCTGCAAGACCAGCAACACCGTCGTTATTAGTGAAGCCTAGAGCTACACCTACTGCAAATAGAAGTGCCATTTGGCCGAATACTGAACCACCAGCTTGTTCCATAAGATTAGAAACGATCTCTGGAATAAAGCTTAGATGGGCAGCACCCACACCTAATAAAATACCTGCAACTGGTAAAACTGATACTGGAAGCATCAGCGCCTTACCAACTTTTTGCAGGTTAGCAAAAAGGTTCTTAAACATGTTTATGCTCCTGATAAATTTATAAGTATTATTTGGGCACTAACGGCACACCCCCGTAGCCTAAAGGTTAGCACCCAATGAAAATGTAACCACAACTGCATTATATTTTCCGGCTCTAAATATATATTGATGACCCTCAAACTTTCCACACAGTTACGAAATTTAGTTTCAAAACAAGTCTTGGATCACACCCAAAAACAGCTAATGAAAAGGTTTGCATTGCAGTTATATTGCTGTTTTATAAAGAGTTTATTATTTATATAATTAATTTTAAGGCGTAAATAAAATACGCTCCAATGTTATTTTTAGTAACAAAATTACATTTGTGATTTTTGAATGTTATTAAATCAACATTTTTAGTAAACATTAAACTCATGAGTATATCTGTTGTTTTTATCAACAAAAAAGGAGCATGCGCTCCTTTTTTATGCTCTTATTGATTTTTCATCGCAAAAAAAGATTTCGGAAATTTTCGGTGGTTTTTTGTGCCACTTCAGAAAGAGAGCACGATTTGAGTTGCGCAATATAAGAAGCCACCTCGACAACATAAGCAGGTTGATTCTCTTTACCTCGGTGAGGGACTGGAGCCAAGTAAGGAGAATCTGTCTCAATGAGAAGCTTCTCTAGAGGTAGAGTCTTCACCACTTCTTTCAACTCTGTAGCTTGACGGAAAGTGACAATCCCCGAGATAGAAATATAAAACCCCAGCTCAAGTGCAGCTTCAGCAAATGGAAGATCTTCTGTAAAACAGTGGATAACACCACCACATTTCTCCGCCCCACCCTTACGCAAAATATCTAGAGTATCCGCACGTGCGTTTCTGGTATGGATAATTAAAGGTTTGTTAAGCTCCACCGCAAGATCAACGTGTTGCTCAAAACGCTCTTTCTGTAACGCTGCCGTTTCTGGCTTATAATGATAATCCAAGCCTGTTTCACCAATGGCAACGACTTTTTCATTCGATGCGTGGTGACGTAGCACGTCCATCGAAAAGTCGCTTTCAACATCAAGTGGGTGTACACCGCACGAAGCATAAACATTCTCATAAGGCTCAATCATTTCCATCATTTTAGGGAAAGAATCCAGCGTAACTCCCACAGAAAGCAGCTCGGTTACCTTTGCTTGTTTAGCTTTGTTAATAACGTCTTCCACATTGATGTGGAGATCGTCGTAATTCAATTTGTCTAAATGACAATGAGAATCTACGAACATAATACCTCTCGTGATTCAATTAACCAGTTCATTGATAGTAGCTCAAGGTTTAGACCAGGAAAGGCTTGCACCTGAGCTTTGAGGTCCATCAGCGCCTTCGCTGATGAGTACAAACCGTTGTAGTTGTTCGGCTGAAACTTTATAGCGCCAGGAAGCATTTGTGCTTCTGATACACCAAACTGCGCTTTCTGAGCGTCTGTCAGTAAATACCACGCCCAGTCTAGTGATTGCTCCGAGTGTTTAGCCATTAAAGAAGCACACTCAGAAATGTCTGAGGCAGGAGAAGACATCGCCTTAATAAAAGTGCGCTCAAAAGCCAAGTAAGCATCGAGATCGCCATTATTTAACGCATCCAATGTTTTTATAGGAGAGCCCATATTCAGTTTTAAGGCGTAAGCAGGAACTTGCTGCGCCCCTT
Organism: Vibrio sp. J2-4; assembly: GCF_021728155.1. Classification (NCBI taxonomy): domain Bacteria; kingdom Pseudomonadati; phylum Pseudomonadota; class Gammaproteobacteria; order Vibrionales; family Vibrionaceae; genus Vibrio; species Vibrio sp. J2-4. Next base: position 763,808 of record NZ_JAKKCN010000002.1, on the reverse strand, counting down.
GTTCGCGCATCCATTGCATCGCTTGTTCCGTTGACGGCGGCGCAACAACCCAGTGTTGGCAACGGCTACGAATCGTTGGAAGCAGGCGCTCCTGATTGTGGGTAACGAGCAAAAACAAGCACTTTGCCCCAGGCTCTTCTAGCGTTTTTAACAATGCATTCGATGCCGATTCATTCATAGAGTCCGCTGGCTCTATAACAAATAGGCGATAACCATTAAGCTGTGATGATTCCTGAGCAAGACGGTTGCAAGCTCGAACTTGGTCCACCGTTATCGCTTTTCCTTCTTTTTCTGGTTTGATCCAGTGTAAATCTGGGTGGTTGTGTGATTGATTTAATTGACAGCTATGACAAAAACCGCACGCTTCACTGGCGTAATTTTGGCAAAGAAGTGCTTGGCTAAAAAACTCGATAAGTTTTTCGATGCCTAAGCCTTGCTCGCTTTGCAATAAAAGCGCACCTGGTACTCTGTCCGACTCTAGCCCTACTTTGAGGTTATCCCATACTGGCTGCAACCATGGATAATCATTTAACATGAGTCACCTAAATTTAAGTTTCACTTATTATTGACGAGCTAACCACTCGTTAAGAGCGTCCCGAATATCACGCGACACGTCTTCGATCGCCTGCTCAGCGTTAATGATAATGATAGAAGGATCAGCATGAGCAATCTCCAAATAACGCTCTCGTGTACGTTCAAAGAAGCTGATATCCATCTTCTCGATACGATCGAGCTCACCACGCCCACGCGCACGCTCAAGCCCAACGCGAGGGTCAATATCCATATAGAGAGTGAAAGCAGGTTTAAAATCACCAAGCGTTGTGTCTCGAAGGTTTTTCATTAGCGACGCGTCAATCTGACGGCCACCACCTTGATAAGCCTGCGACGACATATCGTGGCGGTCACCCACCACCCACTGACCGTTCGCCAAAGCTGGTTTGATCACGTTCTCAACCAACTGGACACGTGCAGCATATAGAAGAAGCAACTCCGTCATGTCTTTAAGTTCTTCGCCTTCATGCTCTTCTTTCACCAGAGCGCGCATCTTTTCTGCTAGCGGCGTGCCTCCTGGCTCACGGGTATTTACGATATTTTCAATACCTGCCGCTTTTAGCGTATCTAAAACGGTTTTAATCGCAGTGCTTTTACCCGCGCCTTCTAGGCCTTCAACGACAATAAAGTTTGCTTTCATCATTTGTTCTTTCTTAGTTCTCTTAAATAGGCTCGAACAGCACGATTGTGCTCTGCAAGGGATTTCGAAAATACGTGTCCGCCCTTTCCACTTGCTACGAAATATAAATAGTTGCTGCTTTCTGGATTCAAAGCAGCTTCAATAGAGGCTTCACCTGCCATCGCGATTGGGGTTGGAGGTAAACCATTGATGGTATAGGTGTTATATGGTGTCGGCGTGCGCAAATCTTTCTTACGAATATTTCCGTCGTAAGCCTCACCCATACCATAAATAACCGTCGGATCCGTTTGTAAACGCATGCGTTTGTTCAATCGGTTGATAAACACAGAAGCGACGCGCTCACGCTCAGAGTCAATGGCCGTCTCTTTCTCGATGATAGACGCCAGAATCAAGGCTTCATATTTGTCTTGCAATGGCAGCTTTTCTTGACGAGCTTCCCAGTTAGCATCCAGAATCTTATTGAGTTTTCGATGCGCTCGTTTTAATAACTGGCTTTCACTTGCACCCGCCGTGTAATGGTAGGTTTCTGCTAAAAACAGTCCTTCAAGCTTTTCTCGCTCAATACCCAACTTTGCTGCCATGTCTTTTTCTGATAGATCGGTTAAGTCATGCTCTAAATAAGGAGCACTTTTCAATTGCTCTACCCACTCAGAAAAGCGGCTGCCTTCAACAAAAGTGATCGCAAACTGGTATTCTTTTCCGGTATTCAGGTGCTCCAATGCTTGCGAAAGCGACATACCAGGCTCTAGTTGATAAGTACCCGCTCGCACTTGCAACAGTTCTGGATATAAGTGAGGTATTAAACGGATGTACTCCGATGTTTCAATTACCTCATCTTCAACTAAGGCGCGCATGACATGATGAAAGCTTGTACCACTTTCTACAGTAAACAGCTGAGGTTGTTCCAATAGAATAGGCCTTTCAACGTATTGTTTAGCCTGTGAAATTATATAAAAAACAGCTGCTGCGCCTATCACTGCGATCAGCACAACAAAAGCCAACAGTTTTTTAATCACGTAGTTAAATTCCCTTGCAGTCGTTGAGTCAATTTTCCTATCGGAAATATAGTCTTAGAGTTAGATGCCACTATGCTGCGAATTGGTGCGACACCTAATATTGAGTTACACATGAAAGCTTCGTCTGCGCTCAGCAAATCTGGAAGTATAAAACGCCCCTCGATGACTTCAATATGACTTACTTTTAGTAACTCAAGCACCTTACGACGCATTACGCCCGCAACGCCAGATAAGGTGAGATCCGGTGTAAATACTTTATTACCTTTAACCCAAAAAAGGTTGGCCATTGTAGTTTCAATGACATGGTTTTGCACATTTAACGTTATTGCATCTGCAAACTCGGTATCGTCGATTTCAGCCTTGGCGAGAATCTGCTCTAAACGGTTGTTGTGCTTGTGTCCAGCAAGTAAAGGTTGAATCCCGAGACGAGTCTCACAAACGCCCAAATCCACGCCTTTTTCTTGCCAAGAAGAGTAATGAGAAGGAAACGCAAAATTGGAGATAGTCACGATAGGGCCTTCAATCCCATTAGGACTATACCCTCGCCCACCAATACCACGGCTAACGTGAATTTTCACCCCAGCTTGTGCATCAGATAAAGCCGCTTTGCTTGCCCAATCACGCACAACTTGCCAGTCAGGGGAAGAGATCTTCAATACGTCAAGGCAGGACTTCATACGCTCAATGTGTTCTTGCCAGTAAACCAACTCTCCGTTTTGGGTCAGAATGGTGGTAAAACCTCCATCACCGTATTGGAATGAGCGATCACCCAGTTCTACATGCGTTTGTGGAACTCCATTTACCCAAAACATTCGCTTACCTTCAAATTAGCAGACAACAAATAAAACAAAACGGCTCAATGCTAAGCATCGAGCCGTTAGAATACAAGTTTCGCTTATCTAAATAAGGTTAGATAGTGTTACTCAGCGAACTTTTTGAAGATCAAAGAACCGTTTGTACCACCAAAGCCAAACGAGTTACAGATAGCGTATTCCATACCTTCAACTTTGCGCGCAGTGTGCGGCACAAGGTCAATGTCTAGACCTTCTTCTGGATCATCAAGGTTAATCGTTGGTGGAGCGATTTGGTCAACCAAAGACATAACCGTGATAATTGCTTCAACAGACCCTGCTGCACCTAATAGGTGACCAGTCATAGACTTAGTTGATGATACAAGTACTTGCTTCGCACCTTCTTCACCAAGAGCACGTTTCACGCCCTTGATTTCTGCAACGTCGCCAGCAGGAGTAGATGTACCGTGAGCATTCACATAACCTACTTGGGTACCTGTGATGTTCGCGTCACGCATTGCCGCTTCCATCGCAAGTGCACCACCAGAGCCATCTTCGCTTGGAGAAGTCATGTGGTAAGCATCACCAGACATACCAAAACCAACCAGTTCTGCGTAAATCTTCGCGCCACGTGCTTTCGCGTGTTCGTACTCTTCAAGCACCATCATGCCAGCACCATCACCTAGAACAAAGCCATCACGGCCTTTATCCCATGGACGAGACGCTTTTTGAGGTTCGTCATTACGAGTAGATAGCGCTTTAGCTGCACCGAAGCCAGCCATGCCAAGAGGCGTAGACGCTTTTTCTGCGCCACCAGCAACCATCGCATCTGCATCGCCGTACGCAATCATTCGTGCAGCATGACCGATGTTATGTAGGCCAGTAGTACATGCTGTAGAAATCGCGATATTTGGACCACGAAGACCACGCATGATAGATAGGTTACCTGCAACCATATTTACGATGGTCGAAGGAACAAAAAATGGGCTAACTTTGCGAGGGCCTTTTTCTACTAATGCAGTGTGACCTGTTTCAATCAGATCTAGACCGCCAATGCCTGAGCCGATAGCAACACCAACTCGAGCCGCATTTTCTTCGGTAATTTGTAAGCCAGAGTTATCAAGAGCTTGAATACCCGCTGCAATGCCGTACTGGATGAAAAGATCCATCTTACGAGCATCTTTTTTAGACATGTACTCTGTGCAATCGAAATCTTTAACAAGACCTGCAAAACGAGTTGAGAAGTTCGTAGCATCAAAGTGCTCGATATTCACGATACCACTTTGACCTTCTAGCAGGGCTTTCCAAGATGATTCTACTGTGTTGCCTACCGGTGACAACATACCCATGCCAGTGACAACTACACGACGCTTGGACACGATATAATTCTCCGGGAATTGAATATTTCTATGAGAGGATAGAAGAAGTTAGAAAGAACACAGGCGGTCTAGGAGACCGCCTGGGAGAGCTAATTACTGAGCGCTGTTTACGTAGTCGATTGCAGCTTGAACAGTAGTGATCTTCTCAGCTTCTTCGTCAGGAATCTCAGTGTCGAATTCCTCTTCTAGAGCCATAACTAGTTCTACAGTGTCTAGAGAATCAGCACCTAGATCGTCAACGAAAGAAGCTTCGTTTTTAACTTCTGCTTCGTCTACACCTAGCTGTTCAACAATGATTTTCTTTACGCGTTCTTCGATGTTGCTCATTTTTCTTTTCCTTTACAGATTTCGCCTAATGCGATGATTCCGTAGTTTATTCGAACTATTGAAAGTTGCAAGGGGGTCCTTGCTGGTCAAACCACAAAATTAGCGAATTTAACCGAATTTCAATACATTTTTGACTTAAATCATGCACAAATCTTGCGCATAAGCATGACAAGTTCATGACAGTTAACTGCAACTATAGGCTATTTTTCACAATGTAAAATAGCTTATTTTGCACAAACTGTCGCATTAAACCATGTACATGCCACCATTTACATGCAAAGTTTCACCAGTAATGTACGCTGCTTCAGGAGAAGCAAGGAAAACTACTGCTGATGCAATTTCACGTGGGTCACCTAAACGACCAGCTGGCACGTTCGACAACGTTGCCGCACGTTGCTCATCATTTAGTGCCTTTGTCATGTCAGTTTCGATGAAACCAGGGGCAACAGTGTTCACTGTTACACCACGAGACGCAACTTCACGAGCCATTGATTTAGTAAAACCAATCACGCCCGCTTTCGCTGCTGCGTAGTTAGTTTGACCTGCGTTACCCATGGTACCAACAACAGAGCCTACGTTGATGATACGACCCGCACGTTTTTTCATCATGCCGCGTAAAACCGCTTTAGACATGCGGTAGATAGGCGTTAGGTTGGTATCGATGATGTCGTTCCACTCATCATCTTTCATACGCATCAATAGGTTGTCACGAGTAATACCAGCGTTATTCACCAGAATATCGATCACACCAAATTCTTCGTTGATCGTTTTTAGTGTCGCTTCGATAGACTCGACATCAGTCACGTTAAGAGCTAGGCCTTTACCGTTATCACCAAGATACTCGCTGATAGCTGCAGCGCCACTTTCAGAAGTAGCCGTACCGATAACCGTCGCACCGCGCTCTACAAGAAGTTCCGCGATCGCGCGGCCAATACCACGGCTTGCGCCGGTAACTAGCGCGATCTTACCTTCTAGATTCATCATGTTGTGTTTCCTTTTCTTATCGCAAGTTTTATCGCTTGATGGATTACTTCGCCGCGTCTAGCGACGCAACATCATTCACTGCTGCTGCAGTTAGCGTTTTCACGATACGTTTTGTTAGACCTGTTAAAACCTTACCAGGACCAAGCTCAAGAAGCTGTTCTACCCCTTGCTCGTGCATAAGCTCGACTGTTTCAGTCCAGCGAACTGGGCTATGTAGCTGACGAACAAGCGCATCTTTGATTTTTGCAGGATCTGTCTCAGCGACCACATCAACGTTGTTGATAACTGGAAGCTGTGGTGAGTTAAATTCGATAGACTCAAGAGCTACTGCAAGTTTTTCCGCTGCTGGCTTCATAAGCGCACAGTGTGATGGAACTGAAACAGGAAGAGGAAGCGCACGTTTCGCACCAGCTTCTTTACATAGTGCTCCCGCACGCTCTACTGCATCTTTGCTACCCGCGATAACTACCTGACCAGGCGAGTTAAAGTTTACTGGAGAGACCACTTCACCTTGCGCTGCGTCTTCACACGCTTTTGCAATCGCATCATCAGCCAAACCGATAATCGCGTACATAGCGCCAGTACCTGCTGGTACCGCCTCTTGCATTAGCTTACCGCGTAATTCAACCAGCTTGATTGCTTCTTTAAAGTCAATCACACCCGCACATACAAGTGCTGAATACTCACCTAGGCTGTGACCGGCTAGGTTTGCTGGTTGCTCTAAACCAAGCTCCTGCCATACACGCCAGATTGCAACAGATGAAGCTAGCAAAGCTGGTTGAGTGCGGAAAGTCTCGTTTAAATCTTCTGCAGGTCCATTTTGAACAAGCGCCCATAGATCGTAACCTAGTGCGTCAGATGCTTCTGCAAATGTTTGTTTTACTACGTCATATTGTTCGCCAAGTTCTGCAAGCATACCTACAGCTTGAGAACCTTGACCTGGAAATACGATAGCAAACTTGCTCATGTTGTTTTCCTTTAAGCAAAGTAAAAAGAAATAAGATGCACCAAGTGCACCTTAAATTTTGAATTCTCGTGAAACTTAGAACTTCACCAGAGCAGAGCCCCAAGTGAAACCGCCACCAAACGCCTCTAGCAATAAAGTCTGCCCGCGTTTAATGCGACCATCGCGCACAGCTTCATCCAGCGCAGACGGTACTGTCGCCGCAGAAGTGTTCCCGTGTCGGTCTAATGTCACTACGACTTGGTCCAAAGACATTGAAAGCTTTTTCGCTGTTGCCGAAATAATTCGATAGTTCGCTTGATGCGGTACTAGCCAGTCTAGTTCAGACTTATGCATGTTGTTGGCTTCAAGCGTATCTTTTACTAGTTTCGATAACTGAGTGACAGCGACTTTGAATACTTCGTTACCTGCCATATGAAGCCATTTGTCAGCATCTTGACCACGCTCAGGTACAGGTAGGCTTAGTAGCTCACCGAATTGACCATCCGAGTATATGTGGGTAGAAATAATACCTGGCTCTTGGCTAGCGCCGACGACAACGGCTCCAGCACCATCACCAAATAGGATAATGGTTGAACGGTCTGTCGGATCACACGTTTTAGACAAAGCATCTGAACCAATAACAAGTACGTTTTTACACATACCCGATTTAATATGTTGGTCTGCAACAGATAATGCGTACACAAAACCAGAACAAGCAGCGGCTAAGTCAAAAGCTGGACAACCTTTAATGCCAAGCTTTGCCTGCACCTGACACGCAGATGAAGGGAAAGTATGGCTACTGCTCGTTGTGGCTACGATAATCAGGTCGATATCGTTTTTATCAATACCCGCCATATCGATAGCGTTTTCAGCTGCGTAGAATGCCATGTCCGCTACAGTCTCATTTTCTGCAGCAATTCGACGCTCTTTAATACCCGTGCGAGCAACGATCCACTCATCACTTGTATCTACCATTTTCTCTAGATCTGCGTTTGTACGCACCTGAGATGGCAGGTAGCTGCCAGTACCTAAAATTTTGCTATACATGAAGACTAATAATGCCTCTCGAGTAAAACCGCTTCCAAACGATCGCTAATACGGCTTGGTACTTGTCGTTTGACCTCGTGTACTGCCTCGCCAAGTGCATTGACAATCGCAGATACATCCGCACTTCCATGGCTTTTTATGACAATGCCGCGCAATCCTAGCAAACTTGCGCCGTTATACTGGTCGGGGTTCAGTGTTTTTAGTTCATTAAATAGCCGAGAAAACAACTTTCTAGCAATCCAACCCTTTATCGTTGACGCCATCATACTGGTTTTAATTTTTTCGATAAAAAGTTGAGCTGTTCCCTCACTGGCTTTTAAGCATACGTTGCCGACAAACCCATCACATACAATGACGTCTGCAACATCATGCAAAATTTGATTACCTTCAATATAACCAACAAAGTTAATCGCGTCGGTCTGAGAAAGCATTTCTGCGCAACGTTTGACTAAATCGTTACCTTTAATCTCTTCTGCGCCAATATTGAGTACAGCAACGCGAGGAGGACAACCTAAGTGTTCTTCTGCTAATGCACTGCCCATTACAGCAAATTGGAACAAACTATCAGCATCGCACGATACATTCGCACCTAGATCTAGCATCCAAGTACGCTTTCCAGTAATCGTCGGTAGAGCTGAAACTAAAGCAGGACGTTCAATACCAGGAAGTAACTTAAGAATGAAACGCGATAGTGCCATTAATGCACCGGTGTTGCCACCACTAACACAAGCATCCGCCTTCTGCTCAGAAACCAAATCGATAGCCATACGCATGGAACTATTTTGGCTATTACGTAGTGCCAATGAAGGTTTTTCTGAGTTCGAGATAACTTTCTCACTATGAAGAATAGTCAAGCGGGAACTGGTCGAGGTACCGAGTTGAAATAATTGAGACGTGATCAGAGATTGATCACCTATAAGAATCACTTTTAGCTCTGGGAAATGAGACAGTGCCTGCACGGCGGCAGGCACTGTTACGCGTGGACCGAAATCCCCGCCCATTGCATCAAGTGCAACGGTAATACTTTGCAAAGGTTCAACCTTACTTGTTGATAACCTTTTGACCACGGTAGTAACCTTCAGCAGTTACGTTGTGGCGTAGGTGAGTTTCACCAGAAGTCGCGTCTACAGATAGAGCAGCTGTAGTTAGCGCATCGTGTGAACGACGCATACCGCGCTTAGAACGAGTTTTACGGTTTTTCTGTACGGCCATTGACCCTACTCCTATACTATTGGGTTAAAAACCTGAAGAAGAATCGGTTACCACACCTATTACTTTTTCAGACTTTTCAAAACGTCGAATGGATTCGGTTTTTCTTCCTCAATTTCTTCAGGAATCTCACCAAAAACCATGTTATTTGAATCAACGCTACAATCCGCTTCATCGTGCATCGCAATTTGAGGTAATTCTAAGATGAACTCGTCTTCAACCAGTTGTATAAGGTCTAATTCACCATATTCATTTAGATCTACCAAATCATAAATTTCTGGTGCTTCCTGTTCCGTTTTCTCACCGTAGTAAGGAGTAGAAAGGAATTCAACTTCGCACTCATGTGCGAATACCTCATTACAACGCTGACACTCTAAATCGACTTCGATGTTAGCTTTACCAGAGATAACAACGAGTCGCTGTTCATCCATCCCAAATGACAATGAGACTTCTGCGTCGCGTTTTACGCCTTCAGTTGTTTCCGCTAAGCGCTTGAAAAGACTAGCTTGGATGATGCCATCGTAATCCAATCGTTTCTGTGCAGCTTTTGCTGGGTCAACCGTTCGCGGTATTTTTACCTTTTGCATAGGGCGCGAATATTATCTTCCAAATCAAAATTAGTCAAAGAAAAAGGCAAAAAAGTTGTACTTTTTTACGCTTAACATACAGAGCATTAGCCAGAATCATTTTTGATCGATTATCCTATCGGAAATGCTCCCACGAATTGTAATTCAAAATGAAAAATTACCAACTGGTTTTAGCTTCAACCTCCCCTTTTCGTAAACAACTGCTTGAAAAGCTTTCACTACCGTTCATTTGTTTATCACCTGATTGCGATGAAACACCGTTTGACCAGGAAACGCCTCTTGAACTGGTGCAAAGATTGGCCCAAGAGAAAGCAACATCTTGCCAGACGGATAAAGCAAGTTTAGTTATCGGCAGTGACCAGGTTTGTGTCATTAATGGTGAAATCGTTGGCAAACCTTTAAATAGAGACAACGCAATAAATCAACTTTTGTCTCAAAGTGGAAAAGTCATCACTTTCTATACTGGTCTTGCGGTACATAACACCGTCACAAACCATACAGAAGTCGGCTTTGATTCTTTCGAAGTACACTTTAGAGATTTGACGCTTGAACAAATCGAGCGCTACGTCGACAGGGAAGAACCTTTTTACTGCGCAGGCAGCTTTAAAAGCGAAGGAATGGGAATTTGTTTGTTTAACAAATTAGTGGGGAAAGATCCGAATACACTTGTCGGGCTACCACTGATTGATTTGATTGATATGTTGCATGTTCAGGGACTCGATGTCCTTTAATCCAAAGACTATAAAAGGGAGCCACAGGCTCCCTTTTTATGTCCACGAGGAAAGCATGGTTACGCGTTTCTTAAACCCGCCAACACTTTTTCTAGCTTCGGTTCCATCGGTGCGTTGATTTCCATCCACTCATCATTTGATGGGTGTTGGAACTTGATGTTTGCCGCGTGTAGGAACAAACGATCTAAACCAACTTGACCTGTGTAAGCATCAAAGCGACGGTCACCGTAGCGATCATCCCAAGCGATTGGGTGGCCCGTGTATTGTGTATGAACTCGGATTTGGTGAGTTCGACCAGTAATCGGACTCGCTTGAATCAATGTTGCTTGTTCAAACTTTTCCAAAATCTTAAAACGCGTTTCAGACGGCTTACCGTTAGGGTTAACACGAACAATACTGTTCACTTCGTTTTTAAGCAGTGGCGCGTTCACAACCTTACAACTGCTTTTCCATTGTCCCATGACAAGAGCTAAGTAAAACTTCTTCACTGTCTTTTCACGAAACTGGGCTTGCAAGTGACGAAGTGCAGAACGCTTCTTAGCAACCAGCAAGATACCTGAAGTATCACGGTCAATACGATGCACAAGTTCAAGAAAGCGAGCTTGAGGACGAAGAGCTCTAAGCGCTTCGATCGCGCCAAACTTTAAGCCACTGCCACCATGCACAGCGGTGCCAGATGGTTTGTTTAGAATTAACATATGATCATCTTCGAAGATGATCATATCTTCCAACTCTGCGACTTTGTTTAGTTTCGTACTTGGCGCGACATCGTCATCTTTTTTCTCGACTGTCACCGGTGGGATACGAACGAGATCGCCTGCTTTTAACTTGTACTCTGCTTTTATACGCTTTTTATTTACACGCACTTCGCCCTTACGCACGATTCGGTAAATCATGCTTTTAGGGATGTCTTTTAATTGGTTGCGCAAAAAATTATCAATGCGCTGACCCGCCATATCTTCGTCAATGTCGACGAACTGGACTTTTGTTCTTATTTCGCTCATGGGCCGTATTGTAAACTCAATTTCGCGCGACTTCACATTATTCTTGTCGTAAAAGAAACACTTGATAGTACAAACTGGTCTAAATTTCGCCAAGCTTTTGTTTAAATTATTAAAACTCTCAATCGAGTTCTCAATTTGTTTTCTGTCTTGATCAGTTTACACATCTCAATTGCTTATGAAACAGCCAGTTATAAATTAGAAATTTTGAGTTTAGCGGCAAATTTTCTATCGTTTGCGTGAAAGCAGATTGCTGATAGCCACGCGCACTGCTATAGTTCACAGCTGCTAAGGAAGGTTTGGTTACATTTTATTCATTACCAATCATTTATCCTCAAGCAATGTGAGTAGATCGTTGAAGGTCGAGTGCAGCATTGGCGTGAGACACATCGAATTCAACACTCTTGCCACCCTACTCCTCGCATATTCACGTTGAGTACCTACCGCCCAAATAGCGGGTCACAAGTCTACGTTTCCAACAGAAACCGCAAGAGGCTTGTGATGACTGAAGTGCCCGAGAGCATCCCCTTCCAGCCGGGAGGCTGCAAAATACAAGCCATGGGATCAGGCACCGTGAAAGAGCGAAAAAACAGTGGCAAGTCGACAAGAAAGATATAAAAGAAAAGACAACGAGAATTTTCAATGAAAAGAATGTTAATTAACGCAACTCAAAAAGAAGAGTTGCGTGTCGCTCTGGTTGATGGCCAGCGACTTTTCGATCTTGATATCGAGAGTCCAGGTCATGAATCTAAAAAAGCGAATATCTACAAAGGACGTATCACACGTATCGAACCAAGCTTAGAAGCCGCATTTGTTGATTACGGCGCCGAGCGTCACGGTTTCCTCCCTCTCAAAGAAATTGCCCGCGAATATTTCCCTGAAGGTTACACCTACCAAGGTCGTCCAAGCATCAAAGAAGTGCTAACGGAAGGCCAAGAAGTTATCGTTCAAGTGGAAAAAGAAGAACGTGGAAGCAAGGGCGCAGCTCTTACTACTTTCATTTCTCTTGCTGGTAGTTACCTTGTTCTGATGCCTAACAACCCTCGTGCTGGCGGTATTTCTCGTCGAATCGAAGGTGACGAGCGTACTCAACTAAAAGCCGCATTAAGTACTTTGGAACTGCCTCAGGGCATGGGCCTAATCGTACGTACTGCTGGCGTTGGCAAGAGTGCTGAAGAACTTGAGTGGGATTTGAATGTACTACTTAACCACTGGGGTGCAATCAAAGGTGCAGCGGACTCGAACCCTGCTCCATTCTTAATCCACCAAGAAAGTAATGTTATCGTTCGTGCAATCCGTGACTATTTGCGTCGTGATATTGGCGAAATCTTAATTGACAGCAACACCATCTACGAACGTGCAAAAGAGCACATTCAATTGGTGCGCCCTGATTTCCTTAACCGCGTTAAGAAATATGAAGGCGAAGTTCCACTATTCAGCCACTACCAAATCGAAAGCCAAATTGAATCAGCTTTCCAACGTGAAGTGCGTCTGCCATCTGGTGGTTCTATTGTTATTGACCCAACCGAAGCACTAACGTCTATCGATATCAACTCTGCTCGTGCAACCAAGGGCGGCGATATTGAAGAAACAGCCCTAAACACGAACCTAGAAGCAGCCGACGAAATTGCTCGCCAGTTACGTCTACGTGACTTGGGTGGCTTAGTGGTTATCGACTTTATCGATATGACACCTGTTCGCCACCAACGAGAAGTAGAAAACCGTCTACGTGAAGCCGTTCGTCTTGATCGCGCTCGTGTACAAATCGGTCGTATTTCTCGCTTTGGTTTGTTGGAGATGTCACGTCAACGTTTAAGCCCTTCTCTAGCAGAAGCAAGCCACCACATCTGTCCTCGCTGTAGCGGTACTGGAGTCGTTCGCGACAACGAATCTCTAGCACTTTCTGTACTTCGTTTAATCGAAGAGGAAGCACTGAAAGACAATACAGCGCAAGTTCTCGCAGTTGTACCTGTGCCAATCGCTTCTTACTTGTTGAACGAAAAACGTCGTTCAGTGAACCATATCGAACGCATTCAAGAAGTGAAGATTACGGTTGTTCCAAACTCTGACATGGAAACGCCGCACTTCGAAGTTATCCGTGTTCGTGAAGGTGAAGAGTTCGATCTGATTTCTTACCTACTTCCTAAAAAACTGGAAGCAATGAAAGAAGCGGAAGGTAAAGAGCCAGCGGAAGTTGACGTAAAACCGAAACGAATCGAAGAACCTGTTCTTAAAGGCTTTGCGGCTCCTTCTCAAACGGCACCTGCACCAGCAGCTAAACCTGCCCCAGAGGCGAAGAAGAAAGAAGAGAAAGTTGAACAAGAAGAAAAACCTGGACTGTTCAGCCGTTTGTTTAAAGCACTTGGTAGTTTCCTATTCGGCGGTTCTGAAGAGGTAAAAGAAGAACCGAAACCTCAGGAAGAGAAAAAGCCAAATCGCGATAATCGACGCAACAAACGTGATCGCAATGATCGTCGTCGCAATAACAACCAACGCGATAATCGTGAGAACCGCGACAATCGTGATAACCGTGATAACCGACGTCGTCGTAAGCCTCGTGATGAGCAAGCGAATGAGCAAAACGAAGCTCAACAACAAACCAATAAACAGCAAAACCGCAACCAAAAGCGTAAGCCTAAAACTCAACAAGCAGATAAAGCCCAAGAGCAAAAAGCAAATGCAAAAGTAGCGGAAAAAGGCCTGCAGCTAGCGGCGGAAGCTCGAACTGAAACAAAACCAGAAGAGAGCAAACCAAAGCAACAAAACGCGAAAGCAGAAAAAGTGAAGGAGCGTCGCCAACGTCGCAAACTGAACAAGTCTGTACGCGTTAAAGACCAAGAAGCGGTTGAGAAGAAAGCAGAAGAAACGGCGGTTAAGACTCAAGAAACGGTTGAAACCAAAGTTGAGAAGCCAACAGAAGCAGCGGTAGAAGCACAACAAGACAACAAGCAAGCAGAGTCTAAGCAACGTCGTAACCGTCGTTCGCCACGTCACCTGCGTGCAAGTGGCCAGCGCCGTCGCCGTGGTCGCGATCGCCGTCCTAACCCGTTCCGCCTGCGTAAAGGTGGTGTAGCTTCTCCTGAGATGGCTATGGGTAAAGTAATGCCACGCTACATTCCGAAACCAGCACCTAAGAAAGAAGAGCAAGTTAAGGAAGAAACAGTAGCAGCAGTACCTACAATGCAAGGTGGTTTTGCTTGTCCAGAGATGGCTATGGGTAAAGTGATTATTCGCCGCGAGCAACCTGTTGTAACAGAAGCGCCAGTTGTTGAATCAAAGATTCAAGAAACAGTTGAAGCGAAAGTGGAAGCTCCAGTAGTAGAAGCACCTGTTGTGGAAACAGTAATCGCAGAAAAAACTGAATCGGCAGTAGTAGAAACAGCTTCGGTAGAGCCTATCGTTGAAACTCCTGCGACTGAACCGGTTGATGCCATTGTAGAAACGGCACCTGCTGAAGAGCCTGTGGTTGAAGCAGCAAAAGAGATTGCAGCCGAAGCGCCAGTAGCTAAACCAGAGCCTAAAGTCGAAGCCATTAAAGTTGCGGCTAAGCTAAACGCTAGCGCACCGATGACGAAAGCACCTGGCCCTCAAGAGCTACGCGAAATCACGGTTGCAGCAGCACCGTTCAAAACCGAACGTTACCAAGCTAAAGGTGCGGGTAGCCAAGTGGCTAAAAACCGCGCATCGGCAGAGATGACAAAGCCTAACTTTAACTAGGCTAAATCATTACGTTCAATTGCTTAACGGCATAAATAAATTAAAGGCTACCATCTGGTAGCCTTTTTTATCTTCATATTTGCCCAATAAATTGTTCATATAAATACCAATTCGTGATCACATTTGTACGCCATTATTCGTATCATTCTTGAACTTAATCACACTTTTCGGTAGCATGCGCCGACTCAAGTTTTCGACACCATTCTGATGCTGCTCTTTTAATACTACGGTTTACACTGCAATGTTTGATTAGAAATCAACCACTCAGTGGCTTGTGCAAATACGAATATGTGTCGGGTTTAACTCATTGCAAAGAGAACTTAAAAACAAACATGTTCGAATTTCCCCAATTTTCTAAGCACTCCGTAAAAAATGATGTGCTATCAGGCTTAACCGTTGCGCTAGCATTGGTTCCTGAAGCTGTCGCATTTGCGTTCGTCGCAGGCGTAGATCCGATGGTCGGTCTTTACGCTGCATTCATCGTTGGTCTTATTACTTCCATTTTCGGTGGTCGTCCCGGCATGATCTCTGGTGCAACCGGTGCCATGGCAGTCGTAATGGTTTCGCTTGTCGCGACTCACGGTGTCCAGTACCTATTCGCAGCCATCATGCTCGCTGGTATTCTTCAAATTGCCGCTGGTATGTTTAAATTGGGTAAGTTCATCCGTATCGTGCCTCACCCTGTGATGATTGGTTTTGTGAACGGTCTGGCTATTGTTATCTTCCTAGCTCAGTTGGGTCAGTTTAAAGCGCCAGATATCAACGGCATGCTTACTTGGCTACCACAAGACCAAATGCTGCTAATGCTTGGTTTGGTTGCGCTAACTATGGCAATCATTCACTTTCTACCAAAAATCACAACGGCTGTACCCTCTTCACTTGTTGCAATCGTAACGGTGACTGCTTTAGTGGTTGGTTTGGATCTGGAAACTCGCACTGTTGTTGACTTCCTGCGTACAATGTCTGGTGATGAAGCGGCAACACTCGCAGGTTCACTGCCGACCTTCTCTATTCCGGCGGTGCCATTTACGCTAGAAACTCTACAAATCATTCTTCCATACGCGATCATTCTAGCGGCCATTGGTCTAATTGAATCTCTGCTAACGCTGACAGTTTTAGATGAGATGACGAACACTCGTGGTCAATCTAACCGCGAATGTATCGGTCAAGGTATGGCAAACATGACTTGTTCTGTGTTTGGTGCTATGGGTGGTTGTGCAATGATTGGTCAGTCGATGATCAACGTAAACTCAGGTGGTCGCGGTCGTCTATCTGGTATCGTTGCGGCTATCGCTCTATTGATGTTTATCTTATTCGCTTCTTCGTTAATTGAAATGATCCCACTCGCTGCTCTGGTTGGTGTGATGTTCATGGTTGTCATTGGTACATTCGAATGGGCAACATTTAAACTAGCGCGTCGCGTACCGAAGCAAGACTTCTTCGTTATTGTTCTTGTGACCGTTGTTACTGTTCTTACTGACCTAGCCGTTGCCGTAGCGGTTGGTGTTATTGTTTCTGCATTAATGTTTGCATGGCAACACGCTAAGCACATCTATGCCGACACATGCTTAAACGAGGAAGGTTCAAAAGAGTACAAGATTCACGGTCCTATTTTCTTTGGCTCTGCCGCTAACTTCTTGGAGTTGTTTAACGCGCCTGAAGATCCAAAAGATGTGATTGTCGATTTTGCAGACTCTCGCGTGACTGATCACTCTGCAATTGAAGCGATTGAAACACTAGCAGAGCGTTACAACTCTCAAGGTAAAACACTACACCTTCGTCACCTAAGTCCAGATTGCCGTAAGCTTTTAGATAAAGCGGGCAGCTTGGTTGAAATTAACGTGAAGGAAGACCCAAGCTACAAAGTCGCAACCGACATTCTAGCGGGTTAACACGAATAAAAAGGGATGAGCTCAGCTCATCCCTTTTTCTACTGTCTTCAAGCCCGGCGATTATAGCTTCTTCAAAATCGCGTCTGATGCCTCTTCGATTAAATCAAGCACCAGTTCAAAGCCATCTTTTCCACCGTAATATGGGTCTGGGACTTCATTGTAATCTGACCCAGAATGACTTAAAAATAACGATACTTTGTGTCGATACTTCAACGGACAAATATCCAATAAATCGGCTAAATTTGCTTTATCTGCGGCTAATATAAGGTCAAACTTGTCAAAGTCATCAATGGTAACTTGACGCGCACGCATTCCTTTAAAAGAGTAACCTCGCTGCTTTCCTGCGGCCATTGCCCTTGAATCCGGTGGGTTTCCTGCGTGGTAGCCAATCGTACCTGCCGAATCAACCTCCACGGCAATATCCAACTCTTGAGCTTTCGCTCTTAACACTGCTTCTCCGGTTGGTGACCGACAAATGTTTCCCATACAAACAACAAGTATTTTCTTCATTTTATTCCCTGAATTATCGGTGGTTTTTCTTCACGATATGTTGGTCTATCATAGCGAGATAAATCAATGAACCCAAATCAGCTTGGGCAAAGCACAAAAAGGAATTAAGGAAGTATTATGTCTATCGAAGAAAATAAAGAAGCACGCCATAAGGCTCGCCAACAAAAAGTCAAAGAACAGGTAGACGCAAAAATTGCTGCTGCTCAAGAGGAAAAAGGTCTGCTACTGATCATTACCGGAAATGGTAAAGGTAAATCGACATCAGGATTCGGTACGATAGCACGCGCAGTGGGTCATGGGTTGAATTGTGCTGTCGCGCAGTTTATTAAAGGTACTTGGGACAATGGTGAGCGCAACCTACTTGAGAAACTCGGCGTTGAGTTCCAAGTAATGGCGACCGGCTTTACATGGGAAACTCAAAACAAAGCCGCTGATACCGAAGCAGCGCAAGGCGTATGGCAAGAATGTAAGCGCATGCTCAAAGATGAATCTATCGATGTGGTTCTTTTTGACGAGCTGACGTACATGGTGAGCTACGGCTACATTGATTTAGACGAGGTCGTTGAAGCGCTGAACAACCGCCCTAAAATGCAGTCGGTTGTCATTACTGGTCGTGGCGCTCATCGCACTCTGATTGAAATGGCTGATACCGTTTCTGAAGTGAAGAATGTAAAGCATGCATTTGAGTCAGGCGTCAAAGCGCTGAAAGGTGTCGACTGGTAAAGCTCACCAGCAGAATTAAAAAAGGGTTGGCTAATGCCAACCCTTTTTGCTTTGGCTCGAATCTAATTGAATAGATTCTTTATCAAACCATCGACTGCTTCTTTGGTTTTTTCGTCTTTGATCTTGTCCGTTAGCTTCTCTACGCCACGATCGATTTCTTTCTGAGCTTTCTGCTTCAGAACATCATCAAATACGAGCTTGAATTTAGGATCCGCCCACTTACCAGACACATTGATTGGAATCGTGATATCTTTCAGCTCATCTATATCTTTGCCGCCTTGGCCTTCTAGGCTACCTACGACTGATGTGCTGATAGTAAAGTTAACAGTTTCATTGATGTAGTTTGCGGTGCCTTTACCACGAACACGGAGCAATGGAGACTGAGCTTGCATATTATCCGTTGATACGACACCTTTATTGAGCTTCAATGTCGCCGTCATCGCACTAAAATCTGTTTTCTTAACTTCATTGGTGCCTTCGACTTTTTGCCCTTTAAATTTCGCGTAGTTTTCACGAATCAATTGAGCAACGTTGATGCCATTTACCGCACCGTCAGCAAAATTGATAACAACCGTACCAGAAAGATTCTTCTTGATACCGGTAGGCGTTAGACTCTTACCGGTAACATTCACATCAATGTTACCCGTCCCTTCAAGCTTGTCGTTATCAGCGACATCAATAAGTAACGGTTGAACTTTCACGCCTTTGATTGACTTTTTCACACTGTAAGTCGCTGGTGACTTGCGTGCATCTAACTTCGCTGTCGCTGAGATTGTGCCTTGGTACAGCTTCGAACTAAATGAAGTAAGCTCAAATACGCCACGATTTACAGTGAAGCTCGTTTTTACCGCTTCCATCTTCGCATTTGCCGCTTTGAATTTGTCGATGGTAATGTCACCCTTTACATCTAACGTTTTCAACGCAGACAAATCAGGCTCAACCTCAGACCCAGCTGGAGCACTCTCGCCACCAGAAGCAGGCTTATTACCTTCGGAATCTTGCTGATCTAATCCTAAGAATTCATCAAGATCGATATTTGGGCTGTGGAGAGCAAATCGTACTTTAGGAATATCGCCAAGTGTCACATCTGCCTTACCATCTAAGGCGATAGCATTCGCTGTTAACTTCTCTAGGACAAAACTCAGGTGGTTTTTCGTTAGGTCGAAAGACAGATCAGACACCATGTCGACTTTCATCGGTGACTGAGGTAAAGCATCCCCCTCAAAAGTCGATTTAAGAGTTAACTTATCCAACTGCACTTTGCTGATAGCCTTGTCCACGCTAAGTTGACCAGCACCCTGCATATCTAACTTCATACCACCAGCGTCGCCTTTCATGGCATAAGTCAGGTTATTTACTTTATCGAATTCAAAAGTATCTAAACCGATCGTTGCCGATTCAATCTTATTGGCAGGGTCAGAGTATGTCGCATCAAAGTTGATGTTCTTTAGCGCGTAGTTTGCCAAACCTTTTTCTAGCTTAAAGTCGGCCTGACCTTTCGCTGTGAACTTTTGGTCATTCATTTCGCCCTTCACGCCAAAATCAGCCGTTGTCCAGTTGTCAAAAGCGAATTCGGAAAGGTTTAATGAGATATCATAAAGTTTGGTGTAACTACCGGCTTGCTTATCCTGCATTTCTAATGAGCCATTAGAAACCGTAACACCAGCAAGATTAATGCTCCAATCAGAGCCAGAAGGCTGCGTTTCACCATTTTGCGTAGGCGCAGTATCGCTCGCTTGCTCTGCTTGTTGTGTTTGGGCTTTCGTCAATGCATCAATATTCTTGCTGCCATCTTTCTTGGTTTCGATATAGAACTCAGCCCCATCAAGCGTGACGTTTCCAATTTCAAGCTGTTGACTAAAAAGTGGCATGACAGAGATATCTACACCAACGGTATCAACTTTGAATAAATTGGGTTTACTAAAGCCTTGTGGGTTTCGCAATTCTGTATGTCCCAACTCAAAGCCGATCGATGGGAAAAATTGCCAACTGATATCTCCTTCAATCACTAGTTCTAAACCGGTTTGCTTTTGCGCTTGCTCAACAATAAGGGGCTTAAACTGGTTAGGATTGACGAAGATGGTTAACGCTAAAATTGCGACCAAAATGACCACAATCGGTATTGCTAGAATTAAGAGCAGTTTCTTCATTTGTTTTTCCTTGCTCGAGTGTTTTTACAATTATAAGCGCAGACTCCATTTACCGCTGACAGTTCCACAAAAGCGTGAAAAATGTCTGGTTTTAACCTGCAACTGACTAATTTAAAAACAAAAAAAGAAGTGGCACTTAAGGTGCCACTTCTTCTCTTAAAAATAAAGCGATATAGCCGTCTAAAGGCTTAAGCTTTCAAAAGTCTTGCAATGTGAGCTTTTAATACATCGATTGCGATACGGTTTTTACCACCGCGAGGAACAATAATGTCCGCATATTGCTTAGAAGGTTCGATAAACTGCATGAACATCGGACGTACTGTTTGTTGATACTGCTTGAGAACAGATTCCATAGTTCGGCCTCGTTCTTCCACGTCACGCTTAACACGACGAAGCAAGCAAATATCTAACGGTGTATCCATAAATACTGTCGCGTGCATCAAATCACGAAGACGAGGGTCAGTAAGAAGAAGGATGCCTTCTAGAATGATCACCTTTTTAGGCGTCATTGTGGTCGTGTTACTTGTTCTTGTGTGCTCAGTGTAGCTGTACTCAGGTACTTCTACTGCTTCACCACGTACCAATTTTTCAAGGTGCTCACACAGTAGGTCGTGGTCCAACGCACTCGGGTGATCGTAGTTCGTCTTTACTCGCTCTTCCATGCTTAGGTGGCTTTGGTCGTTGTAGTAGCAATCTTCCGTGATGACACCGATTTGATGATCGCCTACTTTCGCGCGAAGCTCATTATAAATAGTGCTCGCGATCAGACTTTTTCCAGAAGCAGAAGCGCCAGCAATACCTACGATGACGCATTGATTATTATCAGACATTAGTTTGCACCCGATGATGATTTCTAGTCACATAAAAAGATAAACTGCCTGATTATAGGGAGTTCACCCCATAGTTACTAGCTGGAATTAGGGTTTAGTCATAAGTTTCTGCCTACTCAGAGGATTAACCTCCGAGCAAACGTTAAAATGTGCAATTATCAACCAACAGGCATAGTAAACTTAGTTCACCATTGTAAAGCTAATCGCATCTGGTTTTGCTTTGCCTTGCCAAAACATCGTGCTACATACGCGATCGGCAAGCTGCTTGTAATACCCTGCATGCTCACTTTCTGGGCGCCTTGCTACTGTTGGCACGCCAGCGTCAATATCTTCTCGCATAGAGATATGAAGCGGAATTTGTCCTAGCAGTGCTAAGCCAAACTCTTGCGACATTTTTTCTGCACCACCCATGCCAAAAATATGCTCTTTCGCGCCACATTGGCTACAAATGTGATAACTCATGTTTTCCACAACACCAATAACCGGGACATGGACTTTGTTAAACATTGCCGCTCCCTTCCTTGCATCGGCAAGGGCTAGGTCTTGCGGTGTAGTGACTAACACACTACCTGTCACCGGAATCTGTTGTGACAACGTCAACTGTATATCACCCGTGCCTGGCGGCATATCAATCACCAAATAATCTAAATCTGGCCAGTCTGTCTCCGTTAATAACTGCGACAACGCTTTTGAAGCCATTGGCCCGCGCCATATTGCCGCTTCTGATTTGTCCACTAGATAGCCGATAGAATGAGTATAGATGCCGTGAGCAAAAATGGGCTCCATCCACTTGCCATCACGAACTTCTGGTTTTGCATCTTCTTGCCCCAACATCATAGGTACAGACGGGCCATAAATATCCGCATCCAACAATCCCACTTTCGCCCCAGATTGAGCAATCGCCAACGCTAAGTTAACCGCAGTCGTTGATTTACCGACCCCACCTTTCGCAGAACTAACGGCAATGATGTTCTTAACACCTTTAACCGGATTGGCCACTTGAGTTTCTAATGCTTTAACTCCAAGGCGAATATTGAATGGGAATTCAGCCACTTTATTTGCGGTTTGTTGCTGTTTAATCCAGTCATGCAATATGGTTTGAAGCTCATTACTTGCGAATGGCAACGTTATCTCAACAGAACCTTGTGCCGTAATCGAAATTGCGCCATGAATATCTGCCCAATTTTCCACCAACTGTGGATGCTGGAATTGGTTAAACCAGTGACAAAAATCTTGTTTTGAAGTGAACTGATGCATAAGTCCTCCTTTTAGATGTCATGCTAACACCGTCCTGCCTCAACCAGAACCCCAAAAAAACTAAGGCATTCCGCAGTTTGACACCTTGGAGTTAGTGAGTTCATGGGGTAGTATTATCCATCAAAATTTATTTATACCTATCAAGAAAAGCGAATATTAAGTATGGCAAACGATCCAAGAAACTTTCCGTCAAGGAAAATGCTGGTAACTTGTGCCCTTCCGTACGCTAACGGTTCGATCCACCTTGGTCATATGCTTGAGCATATCCAAGCGGACATTTGGGTTCGTTACCAACGCCTACGCGGCAACACTGTAAACTTCATCTGTGCTGACGATGCTCACGGCACGCCAATCATGCTTAAAGCGCAACAGATGGGTATTACTCCTGAAGAAATGATTGCCGCAGTTAGCGAAGAGCACCAGAAAGACTTTGCTGGCTTTGATATCAGCTTTGATAACTACCACAGCACACACTCAGATGAGAACCGTGAGCTAGCGTCACACATTTATCTTGAGCTGAAGAAAAACGGCTTTATCTCTAGCCGCACAATTTCTCAGTTGTTCGACCCAGAAAAAGAGATGTTCCTACCGGACCGTTTCGTAAAAGGTACGTGTCCAAAATGTAAGTCAGAAGACCAGTACGGTGACAACTGTGACAACTGTGGCGAGACTTACAGCCCAACAGAACTGATCAATCCTAAATCTGCGGTTTCTGGTGCGACGCCAGTAATGAAAGATTCTGAGCACTTCTTCTTCGACCTGCCTCAGTTTGAAAGCATGCTAAAAGAGTGGACTCGCTCTGGCTCGCTACAAGCTGAAACCGCGAACAAGATGCAAGAGTGGTTTGAATCTGGTCTGCAACAGTGGGACATCTCGCGTGATGCGCCTTACTTTGGTTTCGAGATCCCAGGTGAGAAGAACAAGTTCTTCTACGTATGGCTAGACGCGCCTATCGGCTACATGGGTTCTTTCAAAAACCTATGTGACAAGCGCGACGACCTAGACTTCGATGAGTACTGGAAGAAAGACAGCTCAGCAGAACTGTACCACTTCATCGGTAAAGACATCGTTTACTTCCACAGCCTATTCTGGCCAGCAATGCTAGAAGGTTCTGGCTTCCGCAAGCCTAACAACGTATTCGTACACGGTTACGTAACCGTAAACGGCGCGAAAATGTCGAAGTCTAAAGGTACTTTCGTAAAAGCAAGCACTTACCTAGAGCACCTAGACCCTGAGTGTCTACGTTACTACTACGCTGCGAAGCTAAACAGCCGTATCGACGATCTAGATCTTAACCTTGAAGACTTCACTCAGCGTGTAAACGCTGACGTTGTTAACAAGATCGTTAACCTGGCATCTCGTAACGCAGGTTTCATCGCAAAACGTTTTGAAGGCAAACTGTCTGACAACTTTGCAGAGCCTGAACTTTACAACGAATTTGTTGCTGCAGCTGACCGTATCGCTGAGCTTTACGAAACGCGTGAGTTTGGTCGTGCAATCCGTGAAATCACGGCATTGGCAGACAAAGCTAACCAATACGTTGATGAAAAAGCACCGTGGGTTGTAGCAAAAGAAGAAGACAAAGATCAGGAGCTACAAGACATCTGTTCTGTCGGTATCAACCTGTTCCGTGTACTGATGACTTACCTGAAACCAGTAATGCCTGCTCTAGCTGCACGTACTGAAGCATTCCTAAACCAAGAGCTGACTTGGGAAAACATCGCTGCGCCACTAACAGGCCACGAGATCACTAAGTTCAAAGCACTGTTCAACCGTATCGATCCGAAGAATGTTGAAGCGATGATCGAAGCATCTAAAGAAGATGCGGCGGCAGAAATGGCGGCGAAAGAGAAAGCAGAAGCGGAAAAGAACAAGGCTAGCCAAACTGAGCTAGACAAAGAGCCAATCGCTGAAGAGATTGAGTTCGACGCTTTTGCAGCAGTAGATATGCGTATCGCTCGTATCATCTCTTGTGAAGAAGTGCCAAAAGCAAACAAACTGCTTAAGTTCCAACTGGACATCGGTGGTGAAACTCGTCAAGTGTTCTCTGGCATCAAGTCAGCGTACAAACCTGAAGAGCTAGAAGGCAAACTAACGGTAATGGTAGCAAACCTAAAACCTCGTAAGATGAAGTTTGGTATGTCAGAAGGCATGATCCTAGCCGCTGGCCCTGGTGGTAGCGACCTATGGATTCTTGAACCGCACGAAGGCGCTCAGCCTGGCATGCGAGTAATGTAAGTCGCATTCCAAATATAACACTATAAAATCCCTGCCAATTTGGCAGGGATTTTTTGATCATATTCACAACTTTGGTGAATCCATGCACCAATAACGACCGTCCCAAAAGAACATTTAATATAACTAATTGTTTTAATTTAATTTTTGTTTGGCATCAAAACTGCAAACCTTCCTTGTTAGGTCCAAACACTAACAAGGAGTGGGTTATGTTTGTTTTGATTTCCACACTATTGTCCATCGCTATTTTAGCCGGAATATATCACTTATCTTCTAAACGAGAGCAGCAACACGCGCGTAAATATCAGCTGTTAACATTATTGCGAGATGTTGTTCATCTGCTGAGACGCCATCGAGCTGCGACGCACTACTCACTTCAATTTCAACAAAATAACGAACAAGAATTAGAAGTCCTTCATAACGATCTCACCAACAAACTGCATCTTTTGGTCGAAACCTCACGCTTTGAAAATAAACCCATGTATCGCGTGCTGCAGATCAAAGTAGGAAAACTGCTTGAACAATGGAACGATCACAGTGTTGCAAGGAACCAGATGGAGCATGGTAAGTTAATTCGTCATTGCTTGTTCTTGATGGATGAAGTCACGATTGCTTGGTTAGCGGTAGAACAACGAGATGATCTACATAATGAGTACCACATGAACTGGCAAAACATCATGGATAGCTTAGAAACCCTGACTCAATTGAGAATTAGCATTCAAGACTTGGGAGAGCAAGGGGGGAATGAGCGTTTCAAAAATTACGCATCGGTTATGACACGTAAACTAAATCAATTAGCAGTTATCGCTCCGCTTAGTATCGTTTCTCCTGCTTCCACACGCTCAATACAGATATTAAATAACTATGTGACAGGAAGTCATGTCGATTTAACAGAAGCTGAGCTTTATGGAGTCACATCAGACTTATCGTTGACCATCTTCAATACTTACGACCACGTCCTTTCAGACATCGTTGAAGCATTGTATCTACCGTTGCCCAAACTCTCTGTAGCAAGATAAGCTCTATACAGTACCGTGCCAATTGTCACAACAGGAACGTAACTGGTATCTATTGGTAAAAACAAAAAAACCGCAGACCTTAGGTTCTGCGGTTTTTCATTCATCTAACTTCTTAGCGCTTAGCTGTCATCTTCTGTGAAGTTCGTTGGTAATTGCTTTTTCATCTCATTCCAGATTAGCGCGCTTTCCATACCATAGTGACGAATCACAACTGGCAGTTGTTCACGCTGACCACTTTCACAAGTTTCTAGCAACTGATGGTAAAACTTCAGCGCTAGCTCACGAGAAGCTGGGTTTGAGAAATAATAGCTACCAACGCGATCATAGAGCTTCTTCAAGCCATTAAAAATCAAACCGTAAATCTGATTCCCTGAATGGAATGCTAGGCGTTGGAACAACATGTAGTCGTAAAAGTTGAACGTTTTAGCAATCAAGATTTCTTGACGCTTCGCTTCATCTTTCTCGTTGTCTTCTTTCACGTTCTGTAAGACTTTCTCAGCATAAGGTGAAGAAGCGATGAAATCGTCCCAAGAAGCAGCATTCATTAAAGCTTCACAAGATTCAATTACATTCTTGATCGTGCGCTCAGAGTTCTCTTTATTTGCTTTAAATGCATAACGCATAAAGATAGGGCTGATGTTGGTACGTGCTGCAAGCAAATCTTCTACAATGTTTGTTGCGTTATCTACGTCCAACGTCATCAACGTATCCAAAATATGCAGACCAGAGGTCTCCATAAATTGGTTTACCTTCGTTGGTTTACCGTGTTGGATTGTTAACCAACCATCACGGGCTAGTCGTTGAAGAACCTCTCGTAAAGTCGTTCGAGTAACACCAATTAGCTCAGACAGCTCGCGTTCAGCAGGTAAAATAGAGCCAGGAGGAAAACGGCCGTTCCAAATGCTCTCGATAATATATTTTTCTGCGAATCCCGCAGGGCTTTTCGCCTTTATGACCATTCTACTTTTTATCCAATATTGATTTCTGAGGGTCGATACTACTCATCATACCACTACTTAACGGTTTGAGAAAATTTACGATCAATAATTGAAACGATTCTACAATATAGAGTTAATACTCTATATGTTATGTCAATCTAGGACGGTCTGACGTGCGAGTGAAAGCGGTAAAATCTGAATTTTCGTTTAATTAAACAGCTCACAAATTGCGGAGAAATAAAGACAACTGCGTCACAATTTTATATTCAAAATATGAAAAATTACTTTGTATATCACAGTTAATATTCTTTCTTAATTTGCCTTTTCTCGTCACTGACCGTCATTTAAAATCCAAGAGGATTTTTTTGAGCCTTTCATGATATAGTAACGCCGTTTTGATCGCGTTATTACATTTAAAAAGTCATTTTAGTCGGTAGCATCACGTTTTGTTATTGACTAATAAATGCCTGAGTGTAGAGTTTGCGGTCGAAAGTGAGCGGTGCTTGAGTTCAGGGGAAGTAACTTGGCAAGACTGCAATAAACAAAGGATTGTTGTTTTACTAAGTTATTGTTTTAAAAGACTAGTTAATAAGTCTAACAAACAGATACTTAAGCACTATTGTAGTGTCTATTCATAATTTTGTTATAAAGAGAATTATCATGCCGATATCGCTCGGAAACGCTTTTATCAAGAACTTTCTTGGTAAAGCGCCTGATTGGTACAAAGTTGCCATTATAGCCTTCTTAATAATTAACCCGATTGTATTCTTCCTAATAAACCCATTTGTTGCTGGGTGGTTGCTGGTTGCTGAATTTATTTTCACGCTTGCAATGGCATTAAAATGCTACCCATTACAACCTGGTGGTTTACTTGCTATTGAAGCCATCGCTATCGGCATGACTAGCCCTGCGCAAGTTAAGCACGAGTTGGTGGCAAATATTGAAGTATTACTACTTCTGGTATTTATGGTTGCGGGCATCTACTTCATGAAGCATTTATTGCTGTTCATTTTTACCAAAATTTTACTTGGTATTCGCTCCAAAACCCTTCTATCACTTGCGTTTTGCTTTGCCGCTGCATTTTTATCTGCGTTTTTGGATGCTTTGACGGTTATCGCCGTTGTTATCAGTGTGGCGATCGGTTTCTACTCTATCTACCACAAAGTGGCGTCAGGTAATCCGATTGGTGACCATGACCACACACAAGATGACACGATCACTGAGCTAACGCGTGATGACTTAGAAAACTACCGCGCCTTTTTACGCTCATTGTTGATGCACGCTGGTGTAGGTACTGCGTTAGGTGGCGTAACCACTATGGTGGGTGAACCTCAGAACTTAATTATTGCAGACCAAGCGGGTTGGTTATTTGGTGAATTCCTAATCCGTATGTCTCCAGTGACGCTACCCGTATTTTTCTGCGGTCTCATCACTTGTGCTCTAGTCGAAAAGCTTAAAGTGTTTGGCTACGGTGCAAAACTTCCTAACAACGTTCGTCAAATCCTCGTTGACTTTGACAATGAAGAACGCAAAACGCGTACCAATCAAGACGTTGCAAAGCTATGGGTTCAAGGGCTTATTGCCGTTTGGTTGATCGTGGCATTAGCCTTGCACTTGGCGGCGGTAGGCTTAATTGGTCTTTCAGTGATCATCTTAGCGACGGCTTTCACTGGCGTCATTGAAGAGCATTCCATGGGTAAAGCGTTTGAAGAGGCTCTGCCTTTCACTGCACTACTTGCGGTATTTTTCTCGATCGTTGCGGTAATCATCGACCAAGAGTTGTTTAAACCAGTTATCGACGCGGTGCTTGCCGTTGAAGATAAAGGCACTCAGTTAGCTCTGTTCTATGTCGCGAATGGCTTACTATCAATGGTGTCGGATAACGTATTCGTCGGTACGGTTTACATCAATGAAGTAAAAACAGCACTCATTGAAGGTCTCATTACTCGCGAGCAGTTCGACTTACTGGCAGTTGCTATCAACACTGGTACTAACCTACCATCTGTTGCTACGCCAAACGGTCAAGCGGCATTCCTATTCCTACTCACCTCGGCTCTCGCTCCATTAATTCGTCTGTCTTACGGTCGAATGGTTATCATGGCGCTGCCTTACACCATCGTTCTTGCGATTGTCGGGCTAATGGGCATTATGTTCTTCCTAGAGCCTGCAACGGCTTCTTTCTACGATGCAGGCTGGATTTTACCTCATAGTGGTGATCTGACTCCCGTAGTCTCCGGCGGTCACTAAAATTTGAGTTGATTAGGAAACTTATCCACGTTAAAAAGCTCTGAGTATTCAGAGCTTTTTCTATTTCAGACAGGAACAAAAACGTGACTATTTTAAATTCACTTAACCAGTTTTCGAAGGGACGCTTATCGTGGCTGCTGCTTCTGCTATTCGTCGTTTTCTTTGAAGCATGTGCCCTCTATTTTCAGCACGTCATGATGCTTGCACCATGTGTCATGTGTATCTACGAACGAGTCGCGATGATGGGAGTGGGTGTCGCTGCAATCGTTGGTCTTATGGCACCAAATAACCCAGTTTTCCGTTGGCTAGGTTTGATTGGCTGGGGATTAAGCTCTTACAAAGGACTGTTGCTTGCTCAGCAGCACGTTGATTATCAGTTTAACCCATCACCATTCGCGACTTGTGATTTATTCGTAACATTCCCTAGCTGGGCTCCGCTTAATCAGTGGGCTCCTTGGATATTCGAAGCATACGGTGATTGCTCGAAGATTGTTTGGCAATTCCTCGATTTATCAATGCCACAATGGTTAGTAGTTATTTTCGCGGGCAATTTAATTGCTTTAGCATTAATTGTGATCGCACAATTCTTCCCAGCAAGACGCACTAATCCGATTCGTTAATCCTTCCGAGAAATGATAACGAAAAAAGCCGACCAGATGGTCGGCTTTTTACTGAGTAAACATCGCGGCTATTTAACTTAACCACGTTAACTCAACCACGTGATTGACCACAACACTGCTTGAACTTTTTGCCGCTCTCACAAGGACAAGGATCATTGCGCCCGATACCTTTGAATGGGTTTAGGCTTTGAGCCTTATTGCCTACCATCAACTCATCCGCACCTAACGCCACTTCACCGACCATCAAATCAAGCTGGTCGATCAAGTCTGCAAGAGCTGGAGGCGTTTCAATACCGGCGTCGCGCATCTGTTGCTGCGTTGCCGACTCATCGATAGCCAGCATCAAAGTGGTCAGTAATGCTTGTAGCATACGCTGCAATCCATCATTGAGCTCAACGTCTTGCCATTGTTCTTCAATCATTGGCCAAACAGACATAAAGCCTTCGGCAAAATCAGCAAGTTGTTCAGGTTCTTTGCCTGTTAGCTCTAGCACGGAATATTCGTTTCGTTGAATTCGGTTGTGCTGCTTGTGAATTTGCTCTTCTACTGCCGGTTGAATCGCTTTGAATCCTTCACCTAATAGCGGCTCTAACCACTTTTCAGGAGCGAGTGGTTTTGTCGTCAGATTAGCAGCGAGCACTGCGCCTTCGATAAATAGGCAAGATTCATCGATGTGAATTTCGCCTTTCTCAATCAATGTGTATTGCATGACATCTGGTTTCCCATAAATTTGGCGGCATTATACCTCAGAGCATAAAAGCACGTAACCGGGAGTTGCGAGTTTGACTGTATTGAGTGCTTTGAGTCTTTTAATGACAAACTTAGCTGACATCGCTACAATCGCCCTCCTTTTTATCACCAAACTGTATTAGGCAAACTATGCGAGTTGTACTAGGCCCAATGGAAGGCGTTTTAGACCATTTGATGCGCCAAATCCTGACCGAGATAAACGACTATGACCTATGTGTTACGGAATTTGTTCGAGTCATCGACCAGTTATTGCCCGATCATGTATTTCACCGTTTATGCCCGGAGCTGTTGCAAGGTTCTCAAACCGCATCAGGTGTGCCAGTACATGTGCAATTATTAGGACAAGAACCAAACTGGATGGCTGAGAACGCAATTAAAGCGGCGAGCCTAGGCGCCAGAGGCATCGACATAAATTTTGGTTGCCCAGCCAAAATGGTCAATAAAAGTAAGGGCGGTGCTGCTCTACTTCAGCATCCTGAGCTAATTCACCGTGTGGTAAAAGCTTGTCGAGAAGCCGTTCCAGAGGCAATCCCCGTAACTGCAAAAATTCGTCTTGGCTGGGAAAACCCTGAAGATTGCTTTGAAATTGTTGATGCCATTCAATCTGCTGGTGCAAATGAACTCACCGTTCACGCTCGGACTAAGCAGGGTGGTTACAAAGCGTCTGAGATAAAATGGGATTACATCAACCAAATTCGCGAACGTTTTGATATTCCGCTTATTGCGAATGGCGAAATTTGGAATTATGAAGATGGTCAACGTTGCATTGAAACGACTGGCGTTGACTCTTTGATGGTGTGCCGCGGCGCTTTCAATATCCCTAACTTGGGCAACATGGTAAAACACAACCACCAGCCAATGTCATGGCCCGAGGTGGTTGAGCTACTGATCTACTACTCCAAGTTTGAGATGAAAGGCGACAAAGGCTTGTACTATCCAAACCGCGTAAAACAATGGTTCTCTTACTTACGTCAGGCCTATCCTGAAGCAAAAGATCTATTCAGAGAAATCCGAACGTTTAACAAAGCCGCGCCGATTGTTGAGCATATTCAACGTTATCGTGATGAGTTAAATTCTCAGGTTGCATAAAACCTGAGCATTGCAAAGGGCGAACTGCTCGCCCTTTAAGCGCTTAGATCTTCGTAGCAAATCTTATTTTTGCCTGTACTCTTGGCTTGATATAACTTTTCATCTGCCGCTTTAAATAACTCATCAAAGCTTTCCACTCGGTTCTCTTTACTGAACACCACACCGCCAGAGATCGTAAAACCTTCTTTAGTCACGCGTGTCGAGCGTTCGTCTATGGCTTTTTTTACCCGCTCTAAAATTAGCTTAATGCCTTCCGAGTCTTCGTCGTAAATCGCCAACACGAACTCTTCGCCACCAAATCTTGAGGCGACATCTGTGTGGCGAATATTTTCACGTATACATTTTGCAACTAGCTGAATCGCAGAATCGCCGACATCATGACCATAGGTATCATTGATCTTCTTGAAGTTATCAATATCGAACACTGCTAATGCAACCTGTTTTTTCGTCATCTTATTGCGCCACACGGTTTGCATTCCTCGACGGTTCAACAAGCTCGTCATCGGATCTCTGGCGGCGAGATCTTTAAAATAACGTCGCTCACTATGCATATTCACATAGAACAATACGACTGTGCTCAAAACGTAAATAGAGATCGCAACAATAAGGCTGTATTTTTCAAACACCGCTAGGTTCTTAGCTTCATCCCAAAGGTTGTACTCGTAATACATGCTGTGATTCGCACTCAATCGCTCTAACTCGACTGGTTTGATACGTGTACTGTTTGAAGGAATGGATTGTAAATTGGAAACCAAATGAAACTTACCAACAAGACCTAGTGACGAAGCCATCAACGCATTGACATCAAAATCAATGGACAGCACACCTTGATGCCTCCCTTTTTCGTAAACAGGCACCGTCATACTAATGATTTGACCTTCCATCGAATCCAACATCGGCCCAGGTCCGGCCAAGGTGATGTTCACTTTATCTTGTGCGGTTTTTTGCCAAAATGGGCGCGCTTTTAGCGTTGACCAAAGCTCTCTAGTGAAGTTTTTCGCGTACGTGTCAGGAGACGAAATGACGTAACCACGCTTATCGATGTAATGAATACCAACGATATGGGATTCAATATCGTGCAGAAAAGACAATGACGGTGCAAAACCCGCCTTTTGTTCAGCTAATTGGTTAATCGTTGAACCTTGCTGACATAAGCTTTCATCGCCCACAATCATGTAATCAAGATCAACCGCAGGTAACCCCTCACTGTAGACACTCTCTAGCAACAAGACGTCTATCGGCCAAATATAACAAAGCCCCTTTTTGACTAAAGAATTGTGCTCTTCAGACAATGGGTTAGCGTAATTCGTATAGTTAGTAAAACTATAATCTAAGGCGGTGAGGACTTTAATACCACGGGACATGGCACGATCAATACGTGCATACTCAGAATCAATATAGCGATTGACCGCATCGTAGTAGTTTTTTGTCGTAACAAGCAAAACCACTACAAATAATGCGAGGGGAAAAAAGATGACAAATGAGAGACTAAATCGCCTTTGGTTAACCATTGAGTACCATGTATGTGAAAGGTAGATCGTCTCTTATCAAACAATGGGATTACGCTGTCTTATCAACTGGCAATGCGTAGTCCGCATCGCCAGATAATCAGATAACCAACAAATGTGTACGCATTGTAGGAGACTGTTTATATATTAAAGAAGTTTAATCAATATAGAATGTAGTGTCACTTCAGTTGCCACAATTTGAAGCTCTGTGCAGGTATATTGACAGAAAGATGACCCTTATAATCAATAAGTTCGCGTCCATCCAGTAGTGGCGAAAGATGGGTAGCCTCCAAACCAAGTTGCCACAGAGGCAAGTCAATTGAACACTCATCGCCACTTAGATTCATCACAACAACGATCGCTTCACTTCCAAGTACGCGCGCATAAGCCAGCACGTTGGTATCGCAATGCAGCCATTGAATACTACCAGACTGTAAAGACTTGTACTGTTTACGTATCGAAATCCATTGCTTGTAAATCGACAGCCATGCTGAGTTTTCGATTTCATTCCAAGGGAAACAGCGACGATTATCCGGGTCCAGCCCTCCCTCTAGTCCGACTTCACTCCCATAGTAAATACAAGGTGTACCGACGTATGTCATGAGCAGAGCAAGTGCGATGTTCATTTTACGCTTATCACCATCAACCAGTGTGATAAAACGAGCAGTATCATGACTATCGAGTTGATTTAGCTGCGATAGCTGATTCGAAAATGGAATTTTTGCTCTGGCTTCGTCCAACCATGCTTTAAACTCCAAACCATCAATGTCGATTGGTTCATACATAATATCTTGCTGCGCGATAAAAGCTCGAACTGGATGAGCAAAACCGTAGTAATTCATCGCCCCATCTTCTTGGTCACCTTGCAGCCACTGTGTTGCTTCAAAAAAGTGCTCACCTAGCACATAGGCATTCGGATTGACTGACTTCGTCGCATGGCGAAACGCTTCAACATAATGAGCATTGTTTTTCGCTCCCTCTCCTTCGCCAAGCATATGAATAACATCAAATCGCCAACCATCGACTGAGTATGGTGGCTTAAGCCAGTGCTTAATGACAGATGCTTCGCTTTGATAGATATAGTCACGCACTTGTTCATTTTCGAAGTTCAGAACCGGTAAGTTACCAATGCCCTTCCAACCAATATAGTGATTGGTTTCGCCTTCAAAAAAGTAGTAATCGCGGAACTTTGACTGCGGATTGCCATACGCCCCTTCTCCTTTTTGTTGGATATCAAACCAAGGATGATGCACTGACGTGTGGTTAAACACCGCGTCTAAGACAATCTTCATATTCTTACCACGGATTTTCTCACACAGTTCAGCAAACTGATCATTGGTGCCGAACATAAGGTCAACAGTGAAATAATCGGTGGTGTCGTATTTATGATTACTTGGTGAAGAAAAGATCGGATTAAAATAAAGCGCAGTAACGCCGAGCTGTTCAAGATAGTCCAACTTTTGTTCCACACCTTTGAGGTCGCCGCCAAAGAATTCACGTGCCCCGGTATTTTGGTGAGAGCCTACCGCTGCTCCCCACGATTTAATGATCGCTTCTGAATCATGCTGAGCATAAGCTTTACGAATGTCAGATTCACTTTTACTAGCAGAAAAACGGTCAGGAAAGATTTGATAGAACACTTGCTCCTGGACCCAGCTTGGTGGTTGATGGTTTACATTCAACTTAAAGTGGAACTCTTTGGGTGGAATACGCTTTTGTACGCCTCGTGCATCGAGCCAGTATTGTTGTCCATCTTTGAGAAGCTTAAACACATAATGTGTGACATCTCGATCTCGATTTGGGCGGAACGATGCTTCCCATAGTAACAATTCCCCAGCTGTTCCAATTTGAACCATGTCGACCAGATATTCTTCATTGTCCGGCTCAAGACGCACATATACGGAATCAAAATCCAATGTCTCGGTTTTCAGTCTGACTGTGACTTGCTCTTGATTAAAAGCTAAACCATCAATAGTTTGACTATGAAAAATAAATGGCAGGTTCATTATGGGCACTCCTCGTCATCGGATATGCCACTATGTTATTGAAGAATGAGAGACAAGAAATCCTCCTTGCGAGTTGACATATCAGCCAATTTTCCCAAGGAGGATCACACTTAGTAGGCGTAGTAACTAGTAGGATACTGCTTAGTTCAACAAGAGACTGTCATCTGCAAGCTCTTCACCACGCACTTTGGAGAACATATCCAACAAGTCTGGTACTTGCATGTTAGCGCGCTGCTCTCCAGCCACATCTAGCACAATTTCACCTTGGTGAAGCATTACGGTCCTATCGCCACATGCTAATGCGTCTTTCATCGAATGCGTCACCATCATCACGGTTAAATCGAACTCATCGACAATACGTTTAGTTAAGTCGATAACAAACGCCGCCATACGAGGATCAAGCGCAGCCGTGTGTTCATCAAGCAGTAACAACTTACTCTCCGATAACGTCGCCATCACAAGGCTAACGGCTTGTCGTTGTCCACCGGACAGTAAGCCAATGCTATCGCCCAGACGATCTTCTAAGCCAAGCCCTAGGATGCTAATTCGCTCTTGGAACAGCTTGCGACGTTTAGCTGAAAGCGCCAAACCCCAACTGCGTTTTTTACCACGCATGTACGCTAAAGCCATGTTCTCTTCTATCGTTAGCTCTCCACAGGTTCCGGCCAATGGATCTTGAAACACTCGTGCGCATTGCGTCGCACGCTGGGCTACCGTCTGCTTGGTGACGTCTTTGCCATCAATGATCACCTGACCACCTATCATCGGCGTCTCACCTGTCACCGCACCAAGCAACGTCGATTTTCCTGCGCCATTAGAACCAATCACAGTCAGAAACTGATGTTCTGGAACCTCTAAAGAGACACCTTTCAGTGCACGATTTTCCAAAATCGTCCCAGGGTTGAACGTGACCTGAATGTTATTAAGTTCGATCATAATGCCTCCCCAGAACCATTTTTTGATGCCGCTTGTTTAGCATCAGTAACGCGTTGTTTCGCTCTCATGCTCTGTTTTAGCTTTGGAGCAATAAGCGCCACAGCCACCAATACTGCTGTGACAAGGTTGAGGTCTGATGCTTGCAAACCAAACATGCCAGAGCTCAAAGCGAAAGCGACTGCAAGACGATAAAGTACCGAACCAATGATAACGGCAAATACCGCAACCCAAATCTTGCGCCCAGGAATAAGGGTCTGGCCCAAAATCACAGCAGCCAAACCAACCACAATGGTGCCCACGCCAGAGGTCACATCTGCAAAGCTGTTCGTTTGTGCAAACAACGCGCCTGCGAATCCGACAAAACCGTTGGATAAAGCCAACCCAAAGTAGGTATAAAAACCAGTGCTCGCCCCTTGCGCAGAAACCATACGCGCATTCACGCCCGTGGCTCGTAAACCAAGACCAAAGTCGCTGTTGAGCAGGCGAATGACAAAGAAAGCGGACAAAAGAACTAAGACCCCAACAACCAGAGGGCGAATGAACATCGGATCGCCCAAGGCTTCAAACGGCGTGAGAATAGTATCCTCTCCAAGCAACGCCATATTAGGTTTGCCCATAATACGAATATTGATTGAAAATGCCGCGATCATGGTAAGAATGGAAGCCAACAGGTGCAAAATACCACACCGAACAGCCAGAAAAGCGGTTACCCACCCCGTCATACTACCAGCTATCATCGCCATTATTGTCGCAAGCCAAGGATTAATACCTGCGACAATCGCCGTTGCAGCCACCGCAGCTCCCATTGGAAAGCTGCCATCCACACTCAAATCAGGAAAATCGAGAACACGGAACGTAAGATACACACCCAGAGCGACTAGGCCATAAATCAAGCCAATTTCGAGTGCGCCAAAAAAAGCAAATGCAGACATAACTGCTCCTTTCTGCATGCTCAGGCTGGCTAATACCAACCTGAACTTAAGACTTCTAACGTATACTCCCCTTCTTCTCTAGCAGAATGCTCTACACGAGAAATCCGGCGAGTATCAATTTTGGGGCAAGCCTCTACCAACCAACGTGACAGGCTTAACCCCAAAAAGCGTTACTTATTGCATGCTTGTCGCACGTTCAACCACAGAACTTGGCAGCTTGATACCGAGCTTAGATGCTGCGCTTTCATTAATTACAAGGTCAGAGCCCGTCGCGACTTTTACATCCAGCTTGCCTGGTTCTTGACCATCAAGAATCGCCGCCACGTAATCCGCGGTTTGTACACCAACCTGGTAGTAGTCAAAACCTAAGCCTGCAATTGCACCCTTTTCGACATACGACGTCGCGCCACCAAAGACAGGTTTCTTCGCTTGATTCGCTGCCACAATCATCCCTTCAATCGCACTTGCAACTGTATTGTCTGTTGGGGCGTAAAGAATGTCTGATTTCGCTGCAATCGCTTGAGTCGCAGACTGAACATCAGCACTTTTTAGTGCGGTCGCTTCAACCACTTGTATGCCTTTTGCTTTTGCGCTTTCTTTTAGTAATTCAACTAAAGTCACGGCATTAGCTTCACCGGGATTAAATACAACCCCGATGCTTTTCACCTGAGGAAGAATTTCTTGGATGAGATCGACATGCTGAGCAACGGGTGAAAGATCAGACAGGCCAGTTACGTTTTTGCCTGGTTGTTCCATCGACTTAACCAATTTCGCACCAACCGGATCTGTTACCGCAGTAAAGACAACAGGAATAGAGCGAGTAGCCGACACCAAAGCTTGTGCCGAAGGTGTCGCGATGCCAACTAACACATCAGGGTTTTCACCGACGTACTGACGGGCAATTTGCACCGCAATCGCAGGGTTACCCTGTGCGGTCTTATAATCAAATTCTAGATTTTTGCCTTCTTCGTAGCCTTTCGCTTTTAAACCATCAAGCAATCCTTGACGCGTCGCGTCTAACGCGGGGTGTTCGACAATTTGTGAAACTGCAACGGTTGCAGTGGCGGCCAGTACATTGGCAGAAGAGAAAATAGCAGTAGCAGATAGAACGGCAGTGGCTAATAAACGTTTCGTTTTCATCATAACTCCTTGATGTGACTTCGTCCTTGTTTCGCGAGCATTCAACATGAATATCGACTCGTGAATTCAAATGTTTGAAGGGGGTAATGTTGTGTTCGTATAACTGTGCACTTATTGCGCATCTTGTTTTTATTATTACTACTAAGTCTTAGTAAAGAAAAGAAAGATTTAACACTAAATCAACATTTGTGATCGGGGGACTTCTTCATCCGGAAAGAATCTTTGGTAAACAAAGCTTCGCTCGCTTCATCAACGACCGTCAAAGTAGGTAATAGAGGCAGGATCAAAAATGGAGCGGCTAGTGCACAC
The DNA here is from genome assembly GCF_021728155.1 of Vibrio sp. J2-4. Classification (NCBI taxonomy): domain Bacteria; kingdom Pseudomonadati; phylum Pseudomonadota; class Gammaproteobacteria; order Vibrionales; family Vibrionaceae; genus Vibrio; species Vibrio sp. J2-4. The sequence goes on along the minus strand of NZ_JAKKCN010000002.1, from coordinate 725,790 downwards.
TCCATTTCAAACAATTTAAATTAGAACCAACGCTCTAGTGACGATTTATCGAGCTGGCGAAACGCTCGGTTCAGTATTATCGCAAGCTCTTTATAACGAGGGCGAGCTTTAACAGGCTCTAGTGCAAAACCTGTTTCCACAATTTTTTGATGCAGCTCCCGATACCAAGATGCCAGAGAAGGCGGCAGTTTCGTGTTGGCTCGAGCACCAAGCCACCAAATCCCTTGGAGTGGCAAGCTAATCGCAAACAAGGCGACAACAATAGACTGAGGTAACGCGTGGTAATTGTTGAATGCCATTTGAGTGAGTACGCTGATCGCAGCAACGGCTGGCATGACTTTAATGCCAAAGCGAGTCGCCTTAATGATACGCTGTTCCGGAAATATGGCGCTTAGCTCTTTACGAACCGGCCAGATCTCCATGTAATTCTGGCCATCTTTCAGGCTATGGATCAATCCGACTTTATTACTCATACCGCTCTCTCACTAAAAAATAGTTGAACATTTCAACTGAAGGTACAAAAAATTGATGAAAGTTAATATTCTTTCAAATTTTTTTTGTTATCATTGCTTATTATCGCTATCCTTTGCAGACCCTCAATCTCATTGTTGCTGTTATTTACAATTTAAGCAACTCCGAGATATCTATCTGCACGGATCGCATCATAGTGATGGATGGGTTCATCACTATTTCTTCATATGGAATTAGAACAATTTTTGACCAGGATTAGTACGCAGCCTTCTGGGTATCGGCTATTCTTGTGATTAATTTTTCATTCTTTAACTGATTTTTTATCAGACGAATAACAGGTAGTCATACATGTCTAAGCTAGTTTTAGTTTTAAACTGCGGTAGTTCTTCTCTTAAATTTGCCGTTGTTGATGCCGAGAACGGCGACGAGCACTTATCAGGTCTTGCTGAGTGTCTTCACCTTCCTGAAGCTCGCATCAAGTGGAAACTTGATGGCAAGCACGAAGCTCAACTAGGCAATGGTGCAGCTCACGAAGAAGCACTAGCGTTTATGGTAGAAACTATTCTTGCTTCTAAGCCAGAGCTTAAAGCTAACCTAGGCGCAATCGGTCACCGTATCGTTCACGGCGGCGAGCAGTTCACTCAATCTGCACTAATCACTGATGAAGTTCTAAAAGGTATTCAAGACGCTGCAACATTTGCACCTCTTCATAACCCTGCTCACATCATCGGTATCGAAGCGGCTAAGAAAAACTTCCCAGAGCTGAAAAACGTTGCTGTATTTGACACTGCGTTCCACCAAACTATGCCTGAAGAGTCTTACCTATACGCTCTTCCATACAACCTATACAAAGAACACGGTATCCGTCGTTACGGTATGCACGGTACTTCTCACTTGTTCATCACTCGTGAAGTTGCAGGCCTACTAAACAAACCAGTTGAAGAAGTAAACATCATCAACTGTCACCTAGGTAACGGCGCATCTGTATGTGCGATCAAGAACGGTCAATCTGTAGACACTTCTATGGGTCTTACTCCACTTGAAGGTCTAGTAATGGGTACTCGCTGTGGCGACATCGACCCTGCGATCATCTTCCACCTACACGACGCTCTAGGTTACTCTGTTGATCAAATCAACACGATGCTAACTAAAGAGTCTGGTCTTCAAGGTCTAACTGAAGTGACTTCTGACTGTCGTTTCGTTGAAGACAACTACGGTGAGAAAGAAGAAGCAACACGCGCAATGGACGTGTTCTGCCACCGTCTAGCTAAGTACGTAGCTGGCTACACTGCTTCAATGGACGGTCGTCTAGACGCAATCACTTTCACTGGCGGTATCGGCGAGAACTCTGGCCCTATCCGTGAAATGGTTCTAAACCGTCTTGGCATCTTCGGTATCGAAGTAGATAGCGAAGCTAACCTTAAAGCTCGCTTCGGCGGCGAAGGCGTTATCACGACTGAAAACAGCCGTATCCCTGCAATGGTTATCTCTACTAACGAAGAGCTAGTCATCGCTGAAGACACTGCACGCCTGACAGGTCTTTAATTGAATTACTGGCTAGCCACTCGGCTAGCCAGATTTTCATTCAAACGAATTTCTTAGGGGCTCAACTCCTATTCTTCGAGCTTCATGGAATAAGAGTTGAGCTTTTATCCCCCAAATAGCTAAAGGTACTCTACGAATGTCTCGTACTATTATGCTTATCCCTACTAGCGCAGGCGTTGGCCTAACAAGCGTTAGCATGGGTGTTCTTCGCGCTATGGAGCGTAAAGGCGTTAAAGTTTCTTTCTACAAGCCAATCTGTCAGCCACGTTCAGGTGGTGATCAGCCAGATCTGACTTCAACTATCGTTGGCCACAACAGCGATATGAAGATCGGTGAACCAATGGCGATGTCTGTTGCTGAAAGCCTAATCGGTAACGACAACATGGACGAGCTGCTAGAAACCGTTGTTGAACGTTACAACCAAATCAACAAAGACGCAGACGTTACGCTAATCGAAGGTCTTGTACCTACTCGTAAGCACCCATTTGCAAACCAAGTAAACGCGGAAATCGCAGCAACACTTGGTGCAGAAATCGTGCTAGTTGCGACTCCAGGTACTGATAACCCTGCGCAACTGAAAGAGCGTATCGAAGTAGCATGTTCTAACTTCGGCGGCACTAAGAACAAAAACATCTCTGGCGTTATCATCAACAAGCTAAACGCTCCTGTTGACGAAGCTGGCCGTACTCGCCCTGACCTATCTGAAATCTTTGACGATGCAGACAGCGCGAAACAAAACGAATTGAAAGTGATGGAAATTTTCAACACTTCTCCAATTCGTGTACTAGGTTGTGTGCCATGGAGCATTGATCTGATTGCGACTCGTGCAATCGACATGGCTAAGCACCTGAAAGCAGATATCATCAACGAAGGTGACATCAACACTCGTCGCATCAAGAGCATCACTTTCTGTGCACGTTCTCTGCCAAACATGATTGAGCATTTCAAACCTGGCTCTCTACTTGTTACTTCTGCAGACCGTCCTGATGTTATCGTTGCTGCTTCTCTTGCTGCAATGAACGGTGTGGATATTGGTGCTGTACTGCTAACTGGCGGTTACGACATCCCTCGCGAAATCGAAGGTCTATGTAAACCAGCGTTCGACACTGGTCTACCTATCTTCAAAGCACAAGGTAACACTTGGCAGACATCTCTAAACCTACAGAGCTTCAGCATCGAAGTACCTGCAGACGATAAAGAGCGTATCGAGTTCATCAACGAGCACGTTGCTGGTCACATCGACGGTAACTGGATCGAGTCAATGACTGAAGGCACTCAGAAGTCTCGCCGTCTAAGTCCACCAGCGTTCCGTTACCAGCTAACTGAACTTGCTCGTAAAGCAGGCAAGCGTATCGTTCTTCCAGAAGGTGACGAACCACGTACTGTTAAAGCGGCAGCAATCTGTGCTGAACGCGGCATTGCAGACTGTGTGCTTCTAGGTAACCCAGATGAAATCCGTCGCGTAGCAGCTCAACAAGGCGTTGAGCTAGGTACTGGCGTAACCATCATCGATGCCGATGCTGTTCGTGAAAACTACGTTGCTCGTCTAGTTGAGCTGCGCGGTGCGAAGGGCATGACTGAAGTTGTGGCTCGTGAGAAGCTACAAGATTCAGTATTCCTAGGCACAATGATGCTTGAGAACGACGAAGTTGACGGCCTAGTTTCTGGTGCTGTTCATACTACGGCGAACACTATCGTTCCTCCGTTCCAAATCATCAAGACGGCACCAAATGCGTCTATCGTATCTTCAGTATTCTTCATGCTTCTGCCTGATCAAGTACTGGTTTACGGTGACTGTGCGATCAACCCAGATCCAACCGCTGAACAGCTTGCTGAAATCGCTATCCAATCTGCTGACTCTGCAGCAGCATTCGGTATCGACCCTCGCGTTGCTATGATCTCTTACTCTACTGGTGAATCTGGTAAGGGTGCAGACGTTGATAAAGTACGTGAAGCAACTCGCATCGCGAAAGAGAAGCGTCCTGATCTAGTGATCGACGGTCCTCTGCAGTACGACGCAGCTATCATGGAAAACGTGGCAGCGTCTAAAGCGCCTAACTCTCCAGTAGCAGGTAAAGCGACAGTATTCGTATTCCCAGACCTAAACACGGGTAACACGACTTACAAAGCGGTACAACGTTCAGCTGACCTAGTTTCTATCGGTCCAATGCTGCAAGGTATGCGCAAGCCTGTAAACGACTTGTCTCGTGGTGCGCTAGTAGACGATATCGTGTACACAATCGCTCTAACAGCAATCCAAGCAGACCAAGAAGCTAAATAATCGCTTCTGACATCTAGTTGGACAACTATCCAAAGCCCTCGATTCGTCGAGGGCTTTTTCTATTGTTGGCCACACAGCAAAGAGGCTATGAGCAATAGCACTAATACGCTCTTATGAATATAGCGCCATAAATACTCCAGCCCCAACCACAACACAACCTGTCATCACGGGTGCGATTCGGCGCCAAAGCTTCTTATCCCCTATCGCGATAACCATCCCCATTTTCACAATGGTATTAACCGAAGCGGCAATCAAAATGCCTAATGCAGCAGTGGTCACGCTTAATGTTTGCGTACTTTGACGTCCGAGGGTTAACGAGATCGCATCAACGTCAGTAATCCCTGATAAAGCAGAAAGGATCAACACCCCCGCATTGCCGAACCAGTCAGACAAAGCGTGAGCGAGCAGCATAATCACCGCCAACACGAGGCCAAAGAACAGTGCCGACTGCAAAGCAAGAGGGTTCGTTTGCTTATTTGATTGCTCAATCTGCTCAACTTCACTTCTGCGCCAAATCCACCATGCAGGAATGTACAGCGCAACCATCATCGCCATCACAATTGGCCAAAGCAGTTTCACTAATTGTGGATTGATAACGGACAGTACGATAAGTAAACGAGGGAACATGGTTCCGCAGCTCAAAAGAATACCACTAGCGAGTAACGGGCTGATGCTCGCTTGCTCACGAGAAAGATGGGAAAACTGCAACGTTAATGCTGTCGAAGAGCTAAGCCCCGCAAATACAGACGTAAACAAAATACCTCGCTTCGCCCCGCCGATCTTTATCGCAAAATAACCGACAAACGAGATACTAGCGATCAACACAACCATCCACCAAATCTCATACGGGTTAAGTGCATTCCAAGGGCCGTAAGATTGATTTGGTAACAGGGGTAACATGACTATCGAGATAAGTAATAAACGCAGTGCTGCGTCTAACTCATACTCTTGCAGTTTTTGTAGCGCTTGATGTAGCTCTCTTTTGTTATCAAGCACCACCGCGGTAATGACGGCCGCTGCTGCAGCCAAAACAGCCTCACCCGACACGGTAAGGTTACCCAGAACAAACACCACCATGATACTAACCACGCCAGTGATGCTCACATCTCCGCTCTTTTTCTGCTGTATAACAAAAGCGATGCAAGTGAGGATGACTAAAGCGATAAGCGCAAAACCAATGAGTAAAGGTGTATAGATGTTGGCGAGAATGCCAACTAAACCACCGAGTAAACCGACTAAAGAAAAAGTACGAATGCCTGCTACACGACTGCCTTCTACGCTATTGCGCATCACCCAGCCACGTTGGGTGCCAACAATTGCCCCCAGTAATAGAGCAATAAGCAGATTCCAAATTAGATGCTCGCCACTGACAAACTCATTGATATCCATGCATCACCCCCGTTAAAAAGCGGTTGTTATATCATTAGTTTATTTGAATATGGGTAAGAAGCTGTGACGATGAGAGGATAATCAGAAAATGGCCCCGGCACCTGGCTTACCATTGCGTCTTATAATTTCATTATTCTTTTACCTACCACCAAAACGTAATAGAACGAAGCGATCCTCCCTGTTCAATTTATCAGCATTATTTACATTTCAACTGAACTTTCTTACTCGAGCTACGTAACGAAGATGGACTGCAATTACGCAAACTCACACATAAGTAAGGAATACATATGAACAACTCCATCAACAACTCACTGCTAAAGCTTGGTTTAGCTGCAATTCTGTTCAGTTTTTCTTCATTCAGCTTTTCAGCCCCAAGCATTAAAGGCGTTGATCAAGATATGTCCGGAGGAACGGTAACCGCAAAAATGGCTCATGCTGACGACAACGGATGGATGGTCGTCCACCGAACAGACGAATCAATGAAGCCTGGCCCTGTTATCGGCTATGCCCCACTAAAGATGGGACAGAATGAGAACGTGAATGCAATTTTGATGGAACCGGTTGAGTCTGGCGACATGCTGATGCTAATGGTCCACGGAGAAAAAGGTGGAATGAAGACTGGCGTATTTGAATATACACTAGGAGCCAAAGAAGATGGCCCTGTAAAAGTCGACGGAAAACTAGTGATGGACGTCGTACGCGCTAAGTAAGACGTACGCACACTTAAAAGTCACTCTCCTACTCCTAGTATTTAGTTGGCATAAAAGTACTTAACGACATTGCTAACCGTTAAGTACTTTTTCATTTCTGATAGAGGCAGCAAACTAGCCAATTATTTCTCTTCCATGAGGAGAGTTTAAGTCTAAATCAGGCCCTTTGGGTACGACTTGCGTCGGGTTAATACCAGTGTGGCTGAAATAATAGTGACGTTTAATATGGTAGAAATCCGTGGTTTCTTCGACGCCTTCGACTTGATACAACTCTTTTAAGTATCCTTGAATATTTTCGTAGTCTGCGATGCGCTGCTTGTTACATTTGAAGTGACCCACATATACGACATCGAAACGGATCAGAGTCGTAAACAAACGCCAATCAGCTTCAGTAATCGTATTCCCTGCTAAATAACGATGAGTCGCTAGGTGCGAATCGATTTTATCTAGCGCAGCAAATAAAGAATCGAATGCTTCTTCATATGCCTCTTGCGTGGTCGCAAAACCACAGCGATACACTCCATTATTGACGTTTGGATAAACAAAATCGTTCCACTCGTCAATAACATGCTTTAGCTGTTCTGGATAATAGTCATCGTGGTTTCCTGTTAACTCATTGAACTCCGAGTTAAACATACGAATAATTTCTGACGACTCATTCGACACGATCGTATTGGTCTTTTTATCCCAAAGCACAGGCACAGTTACACGGCCTGTGTAATCTGGTTTGGCCTGCGTATAGATTTGGTGCATACGAGTGTGACCAAATAGTGGCTCAGGAAGCCCCATTTGCCAGCCTTGGCTTAACATATCAGGGCAAACAACCGTGACATCAATATGGGGTTCTAAGCCTTTCAGCTTGCGGAAGATGAGCGTTCGGTGTGCCCAAGGACAAGCAAGAGAGACATACAAATGGTATCGATCAGACTCTGGTTTAAACTCCGCATCAGGTTCGTTTTTAATCCAGTTACGGAATCCGGCATCTTCACGCACAAATTTGCCACCATTTGATTTTGTGTCATACCAGACGTCATGCCAAACACCTTCGACCAACTTACCCATGATTGCGCTCCTCTCATTCTGTTTATGTCTATATTAGCGTTTCCTATCAAACAGAAAATCACTGAACTTAGGACATCATGTTCAAGAAATTCGAATGTATAAATCAGATGCATAAAAAAAGCGCGACCCGATGAAGGTGTCGCGCTTAAGCCCGTCACAGGCTGAATTTATACACTAACGTGCAAACAAGATACCGCGTGAACGTCGTTGCCTTGAATCGTTGGCTTCGTCTTCGCACACTCTTCGGTTGCTTGTGGGCAACGAGTGCGGAACACACAACCCGATGGTGGACTGATCGGCGAAGGAAGGTCGCCTTCCAGCATTTGGATTTTCTTACTGCGTTCAATGTTCGGGTCCGGAATCGGAACCGCTGACATCAATGCGCGTGTATATGGGTGCTTAGGATCAGCAAACAGCGCCTCCGCTTCACCAAGCTCCACTGCGTTACCTAGGTACATAACCAGTACGCGGTCAGAGATGTGTTTTACCACTGACAAGTCGTGCGCGATAAAGACCAGAGAAAGACCTAACTCTTTCTGGATTTCTTTAAGCAGGTTGACGACCTGAGCCTGAATCGAAACATCCAGTGCCGATACTGGTTCGTCACAGATGATCATCTTAGGCTTAAGGATAAGCGCACGCGCAATACCGATACGCTGACACTGACCACCCGAGAATTCGTGCGGATAACGGTTGATCACATTTGGTAGTAGACCCACTTTCGCCATCATTTCTTTAACGCGGTCTTTCACTTCCTGCTTAGACAGTTCTGGGTAGAACGTTTCAAGAGGCTCAGCAATAATGTCGCCAACCGTCATACGTGGGTTAAGAGATGCCAAAGGATCTTGGAAAATCATTTGGATTTCTTTACGCGTTTCACGACGTTGGACGTCTTTCATCTTAGTTAGATCTTGACCCAACCAAACTACTTCTCCATCCGTCGCTTCAACAAGACCGATGATGGCGCGCGCAAACGTCGATTTACCACAACCTGACTCACCTACTACACCAAGCGTTTCCCCTTCGTATAGTCGAACGTTCACCCCATCAACCGCTTTTAGGCTTGAAGGCTTTGACCAAGGCCATGCCGATTTTGACGCAATGCTGAAGTGAACTTTCAGCTCTGAAATGTCCAGAATTAGCTTTTTATCTACTGCGTTCATTTGTTCCAAGCCTCCCATTCAGAAAAACATGCGCGCTGACGGCCATCACCAAATGGAGTCAGAATTGGCGCTTCACGCTTACAACGATCCATCACTCGGTGGCAACGCTCTTGATAAGGGCAGCCCGGTGGTAGACGAAGCAAGTTTGGTGGATTACCAGGAATGGTTGGTAGAATTTCACCTTCCGTATCAAGGCGAGGAATCGCCTTCAGCAGCCCCTCTGCATAAGGGTGGCTTGGATTATAGAAGATTTCGTTTACGTTGCCGTACTCCATCGTACGACCTGCATACATCACCAGCACTTTGTCACACGAACCTGCAACAACACCAAGGTCGTGCGTGATCATGATGATCGCCGTGTTGAACTCGTCTTTAAGCTCATTAAGCAGGTCCATGATCTGTGCTTGAACCGTCACATCAAGTGCAGTTGTTGGCTCATCGGCAATAAGCAGTTTAGGGCGACATAACAACGCCATCGCGATCATTACACGCTGACGCATACCGCCTGAAAACTCATGCGGGTACATCGTGATACGCTTACGCGCTTCAGGGATTTTCACCGCTTCCAGCATGCGTACTGATTCTTCAAATGCTTCCGCTTTGCCCATACCTTTATGCAGCATAAGCACTTCCATCAACTGGTCACTTACCTTCATGTAAGGGTTCAGCGATGTCATTGGGTCTTGGAAGATCATTGCGATCTGTTCAGCGCGAACTTTGTTCAGTTCTTTTTCTGGTAAGTTTAAGATTTCTTTGCCTTCAAACTTTGCGCTACCAGAGATAATACCGTTTTTAGCCAAAAGGCCCATGATTGCGAATACGGTTTGAGATTTACCTGATCCCGACTCTCCAACGATCCCTAAGGTTTCGCCTTGGTTGAGAGAGAAGTTCAAATCGTTTACTGCGGTTACGATACCATCTTGCGTGGTGAATTCGACGCGCAGATCTTTGACATCTAATAAGCTCATCATTGCTTCCTTAATCTTATCTTTTAATTATCTGTCTTTTGGATCCAGCGCATCGCGCAGGCCGTCACCAACGTAGTTGAAGCAGAATAGCGTCACAACCATGAACACGGCTGGGAATGCCAGCTGCCAGATTGCTACTTCCATTGTCTGTGCACCTTCTTGTAGAAGAGCGCCCCAACTTGTCATTGGTTCCTGAACACCAAGACCAAGGAATGATAAGAATGACTCCGTCAGGATCATGCTCGGGATAAGCAGCGTAGAGTAAACCGCTACGATGCCCAGTACGTTCGGCACGATATGACGAGTGATAATTTTCCAGTTGCTAACACCACACACATGTGCAGCTTCGATGAACTCTTTGCTACGTAAGCTGAGTGTCTGACCACGTACGATACGCGCCATATCTAGCCATGCGATAGCACCAATCGCAACGAAGATCAGCATGATGTTACGACCGAAGAATGTTACCAGTACGATTACCAGGAACATAAACGGTACCGCGTATAAAATTTCTAGAATACGCATCATTACGCGGTCAACTTTACCGCCGATGAAACCAGATGCTGCGCCGTAGAGCGTACCAATCAGTACCGCTACAAATGCGCCCATAACACCCACCATCAACGAAATACGCCCCCCAATTAGCGTACGCACATATAAGTCACGACCTAAGCTGTCGGTACCAAACCAATGGTCAGCATTCGGTGCAACGTGCATCGCGTACCAGTCAGTATCATCAAAGGTGTGCGGTGCGATCATTGGCAGAATAATCACCGCCAACGTCATTAGAACAAGAAGGAATAAGCTCACCATTGCCGCTTTGTTGCGCATAAAACGGATACGAGCATCTTGCCAAAGACTGCGACCTTCAATCTCCAAGTTTTCGGAGAACTTCTCAATCGCTTCTAGGTTTTCTTTTTTCGTTAACATAACCAAACGTCCCTGTTAGTAGCGAATTTTCGGGTCAATCATTGCAAGTAGAATATCTACAATCGCGTTGAATAAAATGAATAGGAAACCAATCAGGATGGTTACACCCATTACTAGCGAGTAGTCACGGTTAAACGCAGCATTAACGAATAGCTTACCAATACCTGGTAGACCAAAAATGGTTTCGATAACAACAGAACCGGTGATGATACCTACGAAAGCAGGACCCATGTAAGAAACAACAGGGAGAAGTGCCGGCTTAAGAGCGTGCTTGATGATAATGTAACGGTAGCTTAGACCTTTAGCACGAGCCGTACGAATAAAGTTACTGTTTAGGGTTTCGATCATCGAACCTCGCGTAATACGAGCGAAGGTTGCAACATACAGTAGTGACATACCAATGACAGGAAGCACTAAATACTGCCAGCTACCATCTTGCCAACCGCCCGCAGGGAAGATATTCCAGTGAAGCGAGAATAGATAGATAAGCGCAGGTGCCAATACAAAAGAAGGCATTACCACGCCGAGCATCGCTGTCGACATGATGGTGTAATCAATCCAAGTATTCTGCTTGAGCGCAGCAATGGTACCGACGGTAACCCCCATAATCAGGGTAAAGATAAAGGCGATGAAGCCCACTTTAGCCGAAACCGGTAAGGCAACCGCGATCAGCTCGTTAACCGAGTAATCAAGGTATTTAAATGACGGTCCGAAATCCCCTTGGATAACATTGGTCAAATACGTGGTGTATTGTTCAAATACAGGTTTATCTAAGCCATATTTAGCTTCGATATTTGCCATTACTTCGGGTGGCAATGGACGCTCTGTCGAGAAAGGGTTTCCCGGTGCAAAGCGCATAAGAAAGAAAGATACGGTGATCAAAACCAACATTGTTGGGATCGCCTCAAATATCCTTTTTGCGATGAATTTAAGCATAAACTCACTCTTTCAGTCTGTGACAGTTAAATTAAAGAAGTCGTCCAATTCTTTTGGACTAAAGATAGGCGCTACATGCAATTTCTCACATGTAGAGCCTCATTTTTATAGTTCTATCGAGTTACGAATTACTCTGTGATGTAGAGATCTTTAGAGTAAATCTTGTCTTCCGCGTTATTGACTGGGAAGCCACCAACTTTCGGTGATAGTAGACGTGATTTCACGTACTGGTAGATAGGTGCGATTGGCATATCTTTTGCCATCAACTTCTCTGCTTCTAGGTAAAGCGCTTGACGCTCTTCGTCAGAAGTTGAAGCAAATGCTTTGTTCATGATTGCATCGTACTCTTTGCTGTCGTAGTGAATACCACCAGTAGTGTTATTACTCATCATCAGCGTTAGGAAAGATGAAGCTTCGTTGTAGTCGCCACACCAACCTGCACGAGCAACCTCAAAGTTGCCAGAATCTTTGGTAGATAGGTAAGTTTTCCACTCTTGGTTTTCTAGCGTAACGTCTAGACCAAGCGTCTTCTTCCACATTGAACCCAGTGCAACCGCAAGTTTCTTGTGGTTCTCTGACGTGTTGTATAGAAGGTTAAATTCAAGAGGGTTGTCTGCACCGTAACCCGCCTCTTCCAGTAGACGCGCCGCTTCAGCATTACGCTCTTCTTGCGTCATTTTGCCGTATGCAGGGATTTCTGGGTTGAAACCCGCCGTGATTTCAGGCGTTAGGAAATAAGCTGGCTTTTGACCTTGTGCTAGGATCGCATCAGTCACGATATTACGGTCAATCGCATAAGAAATCGCTTTACGTACGCGAACATCATCAAACGGCTTTTTCTTCGTGTTGAAGATGTAGTAGTAAGTACACAAGTTACCCGACACAGACACGTCTTCTGGATGCTCTTGCTTCAAACGCTTGAAGTGCTCTGTAGGCAGTTCATTCGTGAAGTCAATTTCACCTGCTAGGAAGCGGTTCATTTCCGCTACTTGGTTTTCGATTGGTAGGAAAGTAACTTGATCAAGCGTCGTGTTTTCGTTGTCCCAGTATTGTTCGTTACGTTTTAGAACTAAACGCTCGTTTACAACCCAGTTGTCAACAACATAAGCACCGTTACCTACAAAGTTCTCAGGCTTCGTCCATTGATCGCCGAACTTTTCAACGGTTGCTTGGTGAACAGGCTTCACTGTTGTGTGGCCCATCATCATCACAAAGTATGGTACAGCAGTGTCTAGCTCAACCACTAACGTGTGGTCGTCAACCGCTTTAACACCCAACTCACTCTTGTCTTTTTTACCCGCAACAATGTCTTTTGCGTTCTTCATCTTGGTGTATTCCATGTACCAAGCGTATGGAGAAGCGGTTGCTGGGTCGACTGCGCGTTGGAAGCTGTATACAAAATCACCTGCAGTAACAGGATCACCGTTAGACCATTTTGCGTCTTCACGTAGGTGGAAAGTGTATGTTTTGTTGTCTTCAGTTTCCCAAGATTCTGCAACACCAGGGATAGTGTTACCGTCCGCATCTTGGTTTACTAGGCCTTCAAGAAGATCGCGAATCACGTGGGATTCTGGAACACCTTGAGATTTATGAGGGTCTATTGTCGCAACTTCTGTACCGTTACCACGCACCAATTCTTGAACAGCAGCAAGTTTTGGCTCTTTAGAGTCAGATTTAGCTTCAGGGGCTGGAGCCGGAGCAGGCTCAGCAGCTTGTTTCTCTGCAGGCTTTTCGCCACAACCAGCTAAAGCGAGAGAAAGACCAGCACCAATAAATAAAGCGCGCGTGATTTTATTCTTATACATGCGTAAAACTCCAAATTTTTTCGTTAGCATCCATGACTTCTTTGTAAGGGCCTGGAACGGTCAGAGTTTTAGATTTTTTTAGTGCATTTTCTGAGCACAAAAGCCTAAAACCTTACAAAGACTGCGGCACACATTAGCAATCATTGAAGTAATTTGCCATAAAAATGTAGCAAAAAAACCAATAATCCTGACTAAACCACACATATCTAGCAGTAAACTCTAATCAAAAAGTATTCACCAGCCAAATGGAGACCAGAAGCGACATTCCACAGACAAAACTTTCGATTAATCTACATTTAAACCATTTGATAGCATCTTATGCTAGATATTTACATATTATTTAACATTTATGACAAATGAAGTCTAACAAATAATTGTTTATATATTGGGCTAAAAACTTTTATTGTGAAGAATGTCACCAGAGCGAGCACGGGTTGTGTTGAAGCCAAATGAGCAGAATTATGAAAATAAGTACAAAAAAAGCTAAGTGCCATTGACACTTAGCTTTTTTCACTAGAATGAGGAGTGGGTTCTATTTTTCCCAACGCTGTGCAGCTTGATGATCGGTGTCGCGCGACTCAATCCAACGATCTTCACTCGTCGTGCGTTCTTTCTTCCAAAATGGTGCTTTGGTTTTCAAGTAGTCCATAATGAACTCGCAAGCATCAAATGCTGCTCCGCGGTGTGCACTTGAAACACCAACAAAGACGATTTGATCACCGCTATCCATGTCACCAACGCGATGAATCACGCGTACGCCCAATAATGGCCAACGTGATTCAGCTTGATCGCAAATGTCGCTCAAGCTCTTCTCAGTCATGCCTGGGTAGTGTTCCAAGTGCAAACCAACAACATTATCGCCAAGGTTCATATCTCGAACTTTACCAATGAATGTTACGACAGCACCAGCAGCCGTACCTTCGGATAAACGTTGATATTCGTGATCAACGGAAAAGTCTTCAACTTGTACAGAGACGCGTGGGTCCATCTTAACCTCCGGTTACCGGTGGGAAAAATGCAACTTCATCCCCCGCTTTTACTTCGGTATCAAGTGGGACAATAGATTGATTAACAGCAGCAAGTAGCTTTCCTGGCTCTAAAGCCAAATCCCACTTACCATTTTTATCAGCGCCCTCTTCCACGAGATGTGCGCGAATCGCTTCAACCGTTTCAAATTGATCATCTAATTCGACACTGTCGACACCAATCAGCTCACGAGTTTGAGCAAAAAAAAGTACTTTAATCATGATTCCGCCTTGAAGTGTCCAGATTTTCCACCCGTCTTTTCTAGGAGACGAACTTGACCGATAACCATGTCTTTTTGCACCGCTTTACACATATCGTAAATCGTCAGTGCAGCAACAGAAGCCGCCGTGAGCGCTTCCATTTCTACGCCCGTTTTACCTGCAAGCTTACAAACAGATTCAATACGAACTTTGTTTTCTGACTCAATAGCCTCCAACTGAACTTCGACTTTAGAAAGCAACAGAGGATGACAAAGTGGAATCAAATCCCACGTTTTCTTTGCAGCTTGGATACCAGCAATTCGAGCCGTCGCGAACACATCACCTTTATGATGCTGCCCGGAAACAATCAGTTGCAAGGTTTCTGGGGCCATGTGAACAAATGCTTCTGCACGTGCTTCACGAACCGTTTCTGCTTTTGCAGACACGTCGACCATGTTGGCTTCGCCAGACGCGTTGATATGGGTAAATTGAGTCATTGTTTTTCCTTCGCTTTTAGGAAAGGTTATACAGATAGGTGCGGCATGAAGTTACAAGGGCGATGGCTTGCATCTAACTGCTGCTTGATGATCTTCGTCCAGCCAGTGCGGCACGCGCCAGTTGAACCAGGCATTGCGAAGATAACTGTATGGTTAGCAAAACCTGCAATTGCACGCGATTGGATCGTTGACGTACCAATTTCTTCGTAAGACACCATGCGGAATAACTCACCAAAACCTTCTACTTCTTTATCAAACAGAGGCTTCAGCGCTTCTGGCGTGCTGTCACGTGACGTGAACCCTGTACCACCAGTAATCATGATCGCTTGAACATTGTCGTCCGCAATCCACTGAGAAACAATTGCGCGAATTTTGTACATATCATCAATAACAATTTGCTTATCGACAACATTGTGACCCGCTTCTTGAGCGTGTTCAACAAGGTAGCAACCAGAGGTATCGTTTTCTTCGGTACGAGTGTCAGATACCGTTAGAACGGCAATATTTGCAGGTTGAAATTTGCTTTCAGCGTGACCCATGTGTTCACCTATTCTCTTTTAACTTTGATACGTTTGGTATCGATTCTAGAAAAGCGAGGGAAAGCTAGCCTATAAATAAGCTTTCCCTACAAAATTTGAGTTGATTTAGCCGCCGATAGACGCCAGATGTGGCGTCATACCCGTATTACCATCATGCAAGAAATGGCTCACCGACTTAGTTTGTAACTGCGCTTGGATGCGTTCAATAAGCTCGCTTTCTTGCTCATCACGTTCCAATAGATCACGTAGTTCTACACCGTGGTCTCCAAACAAACACAGATGCAGCTTCCCCATCGCAGAGACGCGTAGTCGGTTGCAGCTCTCACAAAAGTCTTTTTCATAAGGCATGATTAGACCAATTTCACCCTTGTAATCTGGATGAACAAACACTTGCGCGGGGCCGTCATTATGAGAGCGCACTTTAAGCAGCCAACCGTTCGCAATCAACTGATTACGAATTGCTACGCCGGACACATGATGCTTATTGAATAAATCATCCATCTCACCCGTTTGCATCAACTCGATGAAGCGCAGTTGGATTGGACGATCTTTTATCCAGTTGAGAAACGCTGGCAGTTCTTGATGGTTAAGATCTTTCATCAACACCACATTAACTTTGACTTGCTCATAACCAACTTCAAACGCACGCTCGATACCATTCATCACCTCAGTGAACTTATTTTCACCCGTGATTTGATGGAACATACGCGGATCAAGGCTGTCCACGCTAACGTTGATGTGAGTTAAGCCCGCTTCACGCCAGTCTGCGACTTGCTTCGCCATGCGGTAACCATTGGTCGTAGTTGCAACTTTTTGGATACCAGGCGTCGTCGCCACTGAGTGGATAATGTCGGTAAAATCTTTGCGTAAACTTGGTTCACCGCCAGTAATGCGCACTTTTGACGTGCCACAATCAGCAAACGCTTTTACGACCCGTTTGATTTCAGGAAGAGATAAAAAAGACGAGTTTTTATTGCCCGAAGGCTTATAGCCATCAGGAAGGCAATAGGTACATTTGAAATTACATACGTCGGTCACAGACAGACGCAAGTAATAGAACTTACGATGAAATTTGTCTTCGAATTGTTGCGCCACGGAACACCTTTCCAAACACGGGAGGCATGGCCATTTCCAATCATGCCCTTGTGACAGTACGCCACTGGCTCAAAACGCTTATCCTCGGACTTAGCAATAGTGAGCTCGGAGTTATGGCAACCAGAGATATGAAACCTCTGATAGCTTTGCGGTGTAAAATACTTAATATTTGTACTGGAATCCAGACTTGAGTGATAAAAAACTCTCTAGAGACACAATTTACCGCTAAGTGAGTACCTTTCAAGCACTCCTTAAGATAAATTGTAGCCGTTTTTTACAAGATTATTAGAAGAACGTAATGAATATCTACACGGATAAAAAAGTGGTCGCTGTTGGCGGTGGTCATGGCTTAGGTCGAATGTTGGCCGCACTACGGGATTTTGGCGGCAATGCAACTGGCATTGTCGCCACAACAGACAATGGTGGCTCAACAGGAAGAATTCGTCACTGCCAAGGTGGAATCGCTTGGGGTGACACACGGAACTGCATTAATCAGCTGATCACAGAACCGTCGATCAGTTCAATGATGTTTGAATATCGCTTCAAAGGTACAGGTGAGCTTGATGGTCATAACCTCGGTAACTTGATGCTTACGGCGCTCGATAACTTATCGGTCAGACCGTTAGATGCCATCAATCTGATTCGAAACATGTTAAAAGTCGACGTTAACATTCTTCCTATGTCTGAACACCCTTCCGATCTTTCCGCGTTATCCGTGGATGGAAAATGGGTCACGGGAGAAACGAATGTAGACGAGATGGACACCGATTTACGTCGTCTCGATCTATCACCAGAAGTTCCTGCAACTAAAGAAGCAGTGACTGCACTGGCAGAAGCAGACGCTATTATTCTTGGTCCTGGCAGCTTTTTAACCAGCATCATGCCTCCTTTGCTGTTGCCTGAGCTCGGCAAAGCCATTGCCGCCAATGAGAAAGCAAAAGTCATTTTCGTTGCCAACTTGAGTCCAGAGTACGGCCCAGCCGGACGAATGACCATGGCACAAAAATTAGAATGGTGTGAGCGTGCCTGCCAAGGTAGGAAGATAGACGTGGTTCTAGCAGAGGAAACCGAGCAAGAAGTCTTGAGCCAGTGGAATGTAGTGACGGAATCGTTAGCTTCGTCGAACCGAGATTGGCGTCACGACCGAGATAAACTCAAGCTCGCTATTGAAAACCAGCTAAGGCTTTCAATTTAAAAAAAGCCCTCTAAAGCTAGGGGATAGCTTCAAGTTTACTCGCTGTCAGCAATGAAAAAACCCTTCACGTACGTGAAGGGTTTTGTGTAAGAGCCTCATCAGAACAATGCATTACTGCTGCCAATCACGATAAGCGTCGCGTGTTTCGTGCAAAAGATCGAACATCGTTTTTAACTCGTCTGACTCTTCAGCTAACTCACCTGCTTTGGCTTTTTTATCTATCGACATCGCCAATTGACAAAGACGGTCTGCTCCAAAGCTCGCTGCACTGCTTTTTAACGCGTGACTGATTTCTTTGAGGTAACGCAATCTCTCTGTCCCTTGAAACTGAGATAAATTCTCTATGTAGGTATCCATCTCCCCTAAGAAAATATCGAGTAAAACAGGAACATTATCACTGCCAATCTCCATCGACAGTTCATCGATTTTTTGCTGATTTAATACATTCACACTCATACTTTTTGCCGCTCTTCCTTGCCATTCCAAGCCTGTAACTTGCGGTAAATCGTCGACGGACTGACATCAAGGTATCCCGCCGCTCGGGGGATATTGCCATCACACGCTTCAATCGCTTGCTCTATCGCCATTTTTTCTGTCATCCACAACGGCATAATCTCAGACGCAGTCATCACTTTCGGCTCAATGAATTTCGCCACAGAAGACGGACGGTCAAGCGGTTGATTCAGCGGTGGCGGTAACATATCCAACGTGATTTCTTTACCGTTGTTTAGAACAACGATATTGCGCAGCACGTTTTGTAACTGACGAACGTTGCCTGGCCACTCATAGCTATTAAATCGGTCGATTACATCAGGCGCAAAACGCACGAAGCTTTTTCCTTCTTCGTGCGACATATAGCCTAACAGTGAGTATGCAATTTCAATGACATCTTCACCTCGTTCACGTAAAGGTGGCAAATGCAAAGGAATGACATACAAACGATAGTACAAATCTTCACGGAATCGACCTTCTTGTACCTCTTTCCATGGGTCACGGTTAGTTGCACAAACAAAGCGAACATCCACGCTCTTCATTTTTGATGAGCCCACTTTTTGGAACGTGCCGGTTTGAATAAATCGTAGCAATTTGGTTTGCAAATCTAAATCCATCTCACACAATTCATCAAGGAAAAGTGTGCCACCATCCGCTAATTCCGCTGCACCCTGACGATCATTTGCTGCACCGGTAAAAGCACCTTTCACGTGACCAAACAGTTCACTCTCAATCAAATCTTTTGGAATTGCAGCACAGTTAATCGCAATAAAAGGCTTGTCACCACGCTTGCTTGCCGCATGGATTGCCTCGGCACATACCTCTTTACCCGTACCACTTTCACCAGTGATGAAGATACTCGCTTTACTGCTCGCTGCTGAATCAATCGTGCGGTAAACCTGTTGCATAGTTTGGCTGCTGCCAATAAAGCCTTGATAACTTTGATTGCCCGGGTTATCAGCCTCGTTTTTTAACTTAGTCGCTTTACGAATCGCATTGTTAACCGTGACACGTAAACGGTCTGCTTCACACGGTTTGATCAAAAAGTCTTGAGAGCCATGACGCATTGCTTCTACCGCGGTATCGATAGAACCGTGAGCGGTCATAAAAATAATAGGTACGTCTGGATGACTCTTTTTTACAGCGTGTAAAACGTCCATCCCCGTCATATCTGGCAGACGAAGATCGAGCAGAATAAGATCTGGAATTCTATGGTTGAGACTTTCAATGGCATCCCTACCTGTACCGACAATATTGATATCTATACCAAGCGGTGTCAGGTATGAGCGGTACAGTGCCGCAACAGATGCGGTATCCTCAACCATTAAAAGGTAACGAGATTTAGGACCTTCAGATTTTTGTTGCATAACCTAGCTAATATTTTGTTGTGTTTTAAACAATAATCGCATTACGCTTTGCATTTTGCAAATAACATTAGCTAAATTATGGGTAAGAGAAAGGATTCAAAAATAATATCAATTATTTAAAAAATGGCATAAACCATGCTGATAGTTTAGTGACCCCTCGGGTCACCTAGCCAACTGACGTTGTTAGTGAACGAGATGTTCACAAAACAAGCCAATAGACCCGACTGCCTATTGGCTTCTTTTTTTTGCAAGCAATCTAAAACACTTGGCTAAGCTAGATCATTAAGCTTACTTTTAACTATTTGCGATGAACTGCGCTCTTAGTTTTTCAATCTCGTCACGCTTTTGCGCCGCCAATTCAAACTCTAAATCTTGCGCGTGCTGATACATTGCCGCCTCAAGTCGACTGATTTCTTTTTCCAACTGTTGAGGAGACATGACCTCGTATGTTTGTGAAGGCTCCGCCACTTTCGACAACGGTACCTGTTTAGTATTACGCTGACGTTTAGACTTGGTAATATCGCCCAATTCCATAATATCTTTGATATTTCGTTT
Source organism: Vibrio sp. J2-4 (assembly GCF_021728155.1). NCBI lineage: Bacteria > Pseudomonadati > Pseudomonadota > Gammaproteobacteria > Vibrionales > Vibrionaceae > Vibrio > Vibrio sp. J2-4. Next base: position 705,564 of record NZ_JAKKCN010000002.1, on the reverse strand, counting down.
GAGCGCTTGCGGCGAAATGCCCATTTCTTCGTTGTACGCTTTCTGCTTCTCGCGGCGGCGGTTGGTTTCATCCATCGCCTTTTTCATGGAGTTGGTGATTCGGTCAGCATACAAGATCGCCTTACCTTCAAGATTTCGCGCAGCACGACCAATGGTCTGAATCAGTGAACGCTCGGAGCGCAAGAAGCCCTCTTTATCTGCATCCAATATTGCAACCAGCGAAACTTCAGGCATGTCCAAGCCTTCTCGTAGCAAGTTAATTCCCACCAGAACGTCAAACTCGCCAAGACGAAGGTCGCGGATGATCTCCACACGTTCTACGGTATCAATATCTGAGTGTAAGTAACGTACCCTAACATCATGTTCGTGCAAATACTCAGTGAGATCTTCGGCCATTCGTTTGGTCAATGTTGTCACTAGAACTCGCTCATCTTTAGCAGAACGGAGACGAATTTCAGACAACAAGTCGTCTACTTGGGTCGCTACTGGGCGAACTTCCAATTCTGGGTCAAGCAAGCCTGTTGGACGAACAACTTGATCCGCCACATCGCCTGAAGATTTTTCTAGTTCATAATTTCCTGGCGTCGCAGAGACAAAAATCGTCTGCGGTGCTAATGCTTCAAACTCTTCAAACTTGAGCGGACGATTATCTAACGCAGAAGGTAAGCGAAAACCAAACTCCACCAGCGTTTCTTTACGAGAGCGGTCACCTTTATACATGGCACCAATCTGCGGCACCGTCACGTGAGATTCATCGATGATCAACAAACCGTCATGAGGCAAGTAATCAAACAATGTTGGTGGCGGCTCGCCTTCCGATCGTCCGCTGAGATAGCGAGAATAGTTTTCGATACCTGAGCAAAAACCTAACTCATTCATCATCTCGATATCGAATTGAGTCCGCTGGCTAATACGCTGTTCTTCCAGTAGCTTGTTGTTGTCTAGAAGCTGTTTTTTGCGTACTTCTAATTCAACCTTAATATTTTCGATCGCTTCAAGAATGCGATCTCTTGGTGTCACGTAGTGCGTCTTAGGGTAAATAGTGTAGCGTGGTAAATCTCGCTGTTTCACCACACCAGTCAATGGATCAAAAACACTGATGCAGTCAATTTCATCATCAAACATTTCGACACGAACTGCGTCTTGGTCAGATTCCGCTGGAAAGATATCAATCACTTCGCCACGAACCCGAAACTGTCCTCGCTCAAATGCCACGTCATTTCTCGAATATTGTAGCTCTGCCAAACGTCGTAGCATGTCCCGTTGATCAATCACGTCACCACGACGTAAATGCAACATCATTTGCAAGTAAGATTCTGGGTCACCCAAACCATAGATAGCAGAAACAGACGCAACGATAATCGCGTCTTTACGTTCCAATAGTGCTTTCGTTGCGGAAAGGCGCATTTGCTCTATGTGAGCGTTAACCGATGCGTCTTTTTCAATGAAAGTATCCGTCGTCGGGACATAAGCTTCAGGCTGGTAGTAATCGTAGTAGGAAACAAAGTATTCCACCGCATTATTGGGAAAGAATGATTTCATCTCGCCATATAATTGCGCTGCGAGCGTTTTGTTTGGAGCAAGTAATATTGCAGGTCGCTGGGCTTGAGCGATAACATTCGCTAGTGTGAACGTTTTACCCGATCCCGTTACCCCCAATAGTGTTTGATGTGCCAGTCCAGCATCAAGCCCCTCAAGCAGCTGCTTGATCGCTCCCGGCTGGTCACCCGATGGCTGATAATCGGAGACCAATTCATAGACTTTACTCATACCCTTCCTCAACTTTACTGCGCTTTGGCTGTATATATACACCTTAGCCAATGAAATCTACGTCTATTGAAAATTTACCCACCATTGTTAATAAATTTTCTTGTTTGTCTAGAATGCTATAGCCATACAAAACCTACTCTGATATAGTACTTCGCCCTAGCTGAAGAGCCACACCCATTCTTCACATTGCAGTTTCCACAACTTTTCCCCAAAAATTAGCCTAAACACTCTTTATCCCCAAAAGCTAGATTTTTATCCACCTTGAATACATTTTGCTTAACATCAATAAATCTATGTTTTAATTGCATATTCTCTGCATAACTCTGATTAAAAACTCACCAAATAAACACCACGTTGCATATAAAAGATCTTTACTCAGATCTCATCAACATAGTTATCCACAAAATTAGTGGATAAGTAACCTCACCCCTTTACGGACAAGCAGTACAGAAAAGTAAAGCCCTTCCCCCAATATTTTTTGCTAAAAATGTATTTTTTTACTGTTGACAGTAGTTTGGCTACTCGGTAAGATTCGTTCCGCTTTCAAGCAAAGCAATTCCTCCTTAGCTCAGTTGGTAGAGCGACGGACTGTTAATCCGCAGGTCGCTGGTTCGAGCCCAGCAGGAGGAGCCAAATTCCAGAAAAGTCGTGTCGCAAGACACGGCTTTTTTCGTTTTGAAATCAAAAACTTCTTTCACCATCAATATCTCAAGTGACGACTTAAAATTACTCGCTAAATGTAATTCCCGCCTTCTGAGCAAAAGATTCTTTGAGGAAAGGCAGCACCAGCGTCTTTGTAAAATCCATTCAGCAAACTGTTCAATTTCTTATTGATTCATCAAAATACCTCACATAGACGACTATTTTTCCATCGTGTATGTAAAACCACATCGTTCACTGGTTGTTATTGGTGTCACAAAACACGATAATATCAAGATCGGATTTTAAGAACGTAATAACTATGACCGAATATGTTTTGTTGTTGGTCGGCACTGTGCTGGTGAACAACTTTGTACTGGTGAAGTTTTTGGGCCTATGTCCTTTTATGGGTGTGTCCAAAAAACTGGAAACAGCAATAGGTATGGGCTTAGCGACAACTTTTGTGCTAACGCTCGCGTCAGTGTGTGCGTATTTAGTGGAAAGCTACATTCTTCGTCCACTGGGTATTGAGTACCTTCGAACCATGAGTTTTATTTTGGTGATAGCCGTTGTGGTGCAGTTCACCGAAATGGTTGTGCACAAAACAAGTCCAACACTTTATCGCTTGCTTGGTATTTTCTTACCGCTGATCACTACAAACTGCGCGGTATTAGGCGTCGCGCTTCTTAATATTAATGAGAACCATAACTTTATCGAATCGATTATCTACGGCTTCGGCGCCGCTGTTGGTTTCTCATTGGTGTTGATACTTTTTGCATCCATGCGTGAGCGCATAGCTGCCGCCGACGTACCAGTGCCTTTTAAAGGTGCATCGATTGCAATGATTACAGCGGGTTTAATGTCACTAGCCTTTATGGGCTTTACAGGTTTGGTGAAGTAAACAATGAGTACGATTTTAATTGCGATCATCGCGTTAGCGGTTCTTGCTGCGATTTTCGGCGCGATACTTGGTTTTGCTTCTATTCGCTTCAAAGTCGAGGCAGACCCAATTGTGGATCAAATCGACGCAATCTTACCTCAAACTCAATGCGGTCAATGTGGCTATCCTGGTTGCCGCCCTTATGCTGAAGCGATTGCAAATGGCGACCACATCAACAAATGTCCACCTGGCGGTCAGGCAACAATCGAAAAGCTCGCCGACTTAATGGGTGTTGAGCCAGAAGAATCTGCGCACGATCTCGACAACAAAATTCCAACCGTTGCGTTTATCCATGAAGATATGTGCATTGGCTGTACTAAGTGTATTCAAGCGTGTCCAGTGGATGCAATTGTAGGCGGTACAAAAGCGGTCCATACCGTAATTAAAGACGAATGTACGGGGTGTGACTTATGTGTTGCACCATGTCCAACTGATTGTATTGAAATGATTCCTGTGGCAACCACCACGGAAAGCTGGAAGTGGCAACTTAACTCCATTCCAGTACTCAACATTACGGATGCTGCCGACGATGCAGCGAACGTGAAAGATTCAATTAAGTAAGGTTTCGCATGTTGTCTTTGATTGAACAAATTCGTACAGGCTCGCTTTGGGATTTCCCTGGTGGTGTGCATCCGGCAGAAAACAAAAAGCAGTCCAACAAAACTGAGCTCGTTCACGCGGCTATCCCATCAGAAATTGTATTACCGCTAAAACAGCACATTGGTAAGGCTGGTAACTTATTGGTTGCCGAAGGTGACCACGTATTAAAAGGTCAGCCATTAACGCAATCCGAAACTGGTTTTACCGTTCCAGTGCATGCTCCTACATCGGGTACGATCACCGCAATTGAGCCTAGAACCGTTGCTCACCCTTCAGGTCTGAGTGAACTCTGTGCGGTCATTACACCTGATGGTAACGATACATGGTGTGACAGAAAACCCGTCGCGGATTACAAACAAGAAACACCTGACGCACTGATCGATATTATTCGTCTCGCAGGCATTTCAGGTATGGGTGGCGCAGGTTTCCCTACCGCAAAAAAAATCCAATCAGGTTTTGCTCGCACAGAGATTCTTATCGTCAACGCAGCTGAGTGTGAGCCATACATCACATCAGATGACAAGCTCATGCAAGAGCATGCCGAAGAGCTCATCCAAGGTATCGAGATTGTCGAACATATCCTGACACCAAAGCTCACGATTATTGGTATTGAAGATAACAAACCAGAGGCAATCAAAGCGTTAGAAGCTGCGGCTCTAAACAAAGATATCGTCATTCGCGTTATCCCGACTAAATACCCTTCTGGTGGTGAAAAACAGCTGATCAAAATTTTGACCAATAAAGAAGTACCAAGCGGCGCAATCCCAGCCGATATTGGTATTTTGGTTCAAAATGTCGGTTCTCTTTACTCAATCAAACGCGCAATCATCGATGGTGAACCGATGATAAAACGCGTGGTGACTCTCACCGGTAAAACATTCAAACAACCACGCAATGTTTGGGCATTATTAGGTACACCAGTACAGGCGTTATTGGATGAGTTTGGCTATAAAGCCGATAAGAAGTTACAACGTTTAATCATGGGTGGACCAATGATGGGCTTCACCCTTCCCCACTCTCAAGTGCCGATTACCAAGACAGCAAACTGTATCCTTGCTCCGACTCGTCGTGAGATCTCTCCGCACCAACATGAGATGGAATGTATTCGCTGTAGCCAATGTGCTGAAGCTTGCCCTGCTTCACTGCTACCTCAGCAACTGCAATGGCATGCAAAAGCTGAAGAGTATGACAAACTCGAAGAACTAAACTTAAAGGATTGTATCGAGTGCGGTGCTTGTGCGTTTGTGTGTCCAAGTGAAATTCCTCTCGTACAGTATTACCGCCAAGCAAAAGCGGAAATTCGCACCAGAACACAAGAAGCGGAAGCTGCGGAGCGAGCGAAGCTGCGTTTTGAAGAGAAGAAAGCGCGTATGGAACGCGAAAAAGCAGAACGTGAAAATCGCTTTAAGAAAGCAGCCGATCAGCGCCGTAAAGACATGAAATCTTCTGGTGGTGATGATGCGATTGCAGCAGCGATCGCACGAGTGAAAGCTCAGAAGACAGAAACAACAGAAAAAGCAGAGCCAGCCGTTAAACCTGCCGTCGCTGCAGCCATTGCCAAAGCGAAGGCAAAACAGGCCGCAGCCGCTAAAGCAGGCTCTAGTGAACCTGATAACTCAGAAATGGCAAAACTGCGCGAAGAACGCAAACGTCTAGCCCGCGAACGTAAAGCACAAAAAGAGCAAGGCGAAACGCCAGACAACAACGCTGATGATAAGAAATCGGCAGTTGCAGCAGCCATCGCCCGAGCTAAAGCGAAAAAAGCTCAACAAGAAGAACCAACCGAAACGTTAGAAGCTCAAGCATCTGCTGAGAAAACCGACGATCCGAAGAAAGCCGCCGTTGCAGCTGCCATTGCGCGTGCTAAGGCTCGTAAAGCGAAACAAGCAGACTCAACTGAAACTGAAGAAGTTGAAGCACCTGCTGAACAAGCTGAAGATCCGAAAAAAGTCGCGGTTGCTGCTGCCATTGCGCGTAAAGCGAAACAAGCAGACTCAACTGAAACCGAAGAAGCTGAAACGCCTACTGAGCCAACCGACGATCCGAAGAAGGCAACCGTTGCTGCTGCCATTGCACGCGCTAAGGCTCGTAAAGCGAAACAAGCAGACTCAGCAGACTCAGCAGACTCAGCAGACTCAGCAGACTCAGCAGAGACGGTAGAAGCTGAAGCGCCTGCTGAGCAAGCTGAAGATCCGAAAAAAGCCGCCGTGGCCGCTGCCATTGCACGCGCTAAGGCGCGTAAAGCGAAACAAGCAGATTCAACTGAAACGGAAGAAGCTGAAACGCCTGCTGAACAAACTGAAGATCCGAAGAAAGCCGCGGTTGCTGCTGCCATTGCGCGTGCCAAAGCGCGTAAAGCTAAGCAAGAAGAACCAGCCGAAACGGTAGAAGCTGAAGCGCCTGATGAACAAACTGAAGATCCGAAGAAAGCCGCGGTTGCTGCTGCCATTGCGCGTGCCAAAGCGCGTAAAGCTAAGCAAGAAGAACCAGCCGAAACGGTAGAAGCTGAAACGCCTGCTGAACAAACTGAAGATCCGAAAAAAGCGGCTGTCGCTGCTGCTATTGCGCGCGCGAAGGCTCGCAAAGCGCAGCAAGAAGCTAATAAAAATAATACTGAGGAGAACGAGTAGTGTCGTTTTTTATTGCCAGTTCACCGCATACCCACAGCCGTCGTAGTACACCTGACTTAATGAAATGGGTGGCACTTTGTGCTCTCCCAGGTTTAGCGGCTCAGACCTACTTCTTTGGGTGGGGAACGCTTATTCAGCTGATTTTTGCCATCGCAGTCGCTGTATCACTTGAAGCCTTAGTTATGGTCTTCCGTAAACGTTCGCCGATGCGAGCACTACGTGATAACAGTGCGATCGTTACCGCTTGGTTATTAGCCGTTGCTATTCCACCATGGTCTCCGTGGTGGATTATGGTGATCGGACTTATTTTCGCGATCGTAATTGCTAAACACCTATATGGTGGCCTTGGTCAAAACTTATTCAATCCTGCCATGGTCGCTTATGTGGTCTTGTTAATCTCATTCCCAGTGCAAATGACGAGTTGGAGTGCCCCGACGTCACTCATACCTGATCACGTAAATTTTGCAGATACACTCTCTTTAATTTTTACGGGCTATGATTACGACGGCTTATCGCTTCAGCAAGTTCGAACAGGGGTTGACGGTGTGACAATGGCGACGCCACTTGATGCATTTAAGACCGGCATTCATACAGGTGCAACCCCAAGCGAAGTACTGTCGCAGCCAATATTCGATGGATTAGCTGGCATTGGTTGGCAATGGGTAAATCTTGCCTACTTACTTGGTGGTTTAGTGATGATCAAAAAACGTATCATCCAATGGTATATCCCCGTAGGCTTCCTAGCGAGCCTGACGCTATTTAGCCTCGTGTTCAGCTTGCTGACCCCAGGGGAAACTGCGTCGCCAATCTTCCACTTGTTATCAGGTGCAACCATGCTTGGCGCATTCTTTATTGCAACCGATCCCGTGTCGGCGTCTACCACCGTTAAAGGACGTTTGATCTTTGGCGCGCTTATTGGTGCTTTGGTCTTTATCATTCGCAGTTGGGGCGGCTTCCCTGATGGTGTTGCATTCGCAGTGTTACTTGCAAATATGTGTGTGCCACTGATCGATTACTACACCAAACCTAGAACTTACGGTCACTGAGGTAAACATGTTAACCGCTATTAGAAAAAATGGTCTGACACTTGCGATCTTTGCCTGTGCAACAACCGGATTAGTCGCCTTTACTCAGTACCTAACAAAAGACCAAATCAAGATACAAGAACAACAACAATTGCTTTCTGTTTTGAATCAAGTCATTCCAGAAAACATGCATGACAACGCACTCACGCAAGCCTGCACTATGGTCACGTCACCAGAACTGGGGACATTGCGTGCGATGCCAGCCTACCTCGCCACAAAGAATGGTGAACCGACAGCAATCGCAATAGAATCCATCGCGCCAGATGGCTACAATGGTGAGATAAAAGTTATTACTGGGATTGACAATCAGGGCAATATTTTGGGGACACGCGTCTTAAGCCATCAAGAAACCCCTGGCCTGGGCGACAAAATTGATCTTCGTGTCACCGACTGGATCCTGAGCTTTACGGGCAAACAAGTCACGGAAAGTAACTGGAACTCATGGAAAGTTCGTAAAGATGGTGGTGATTTCGATCAATTTACTGGTGCAACGATCACGCCTAGAGCCGTCGTAAAAGTGGTGCGAAATACCGTTAACTACGTAAACCAATCTCGTGAAGACATTCTTAGCCAGCCTTTGGGCTGTGAAGGAGAGCAGTAATGAGTGAAAATAAATTGCTGATGAAAAACGGTATGTGGAGCAATAACCCTGCTCTCGTACAGCTGCTGGGTCTGTGTCCACTACTAGCGGTTTCTTCCACGATAACCAATGCCTTAGGTCTTGGTATTGCAACCTTATTAGTGCTGGTCGGCTCCAACGTCACGGTTTCTCTTATTCGTAATTACGTACCAAAAGAGATCCGCATTCCTGTGTTCGTGATGATCATTGCCTCTCTCGTTACCTGTGTTCAGTTATTGATGAATGCCTATGCGTATGGTTTATACCTATCTCTTGGTATCTTTATTCCTCTGATTGTAACCAACTGCATCATTATTGGTCGAGCTGAAGCATATGCTTCAAAAAATGATGTTGCGCCTGCAGCATTAGACGGTTTATGGATGGGGCTTGGTATGACAAGCGTTTTGGTCGTGCTAGGTGCCATGCGTGAGTTAATTGGTAATGGCACACTATTCGACGGGGCAGATCTGCTATTAGGAGACTGGGCATCCGCTCTCCGCATTCAAGTTTTCCAATTTGACAACAGCTTTCTGCTAGCGCTTCTTCCACCCGGTGCATTTATCGGTGTTGGTCTGTTGATAGCGCTAAAAAATGTCATCGATAATTCAGTCCAGGCACGTCAACCAAAAGAAGAAAAACCAACCATAGAACGTGCTCGCGTCACCAACGCATAACAAAATAAGGCTCTGTCATAGGAGCCTTTTTCATAAACCGCAGAGACGGTATTGGAAGTCAGCAATGAACAAAATAAAAAGAATCGAAATTCTTGAGCGATTACGAGAAAACAATCCGAATCCTCAAACTGAGCTTAACTGGAGCTCCCCTTTTGAACTGCTAATCGCGGTATTACTATCAGCGCAAGCAACCGATGTAAGTGTCAATAAAGCCACCGACAAGCTTTTCCCTGTCGCTAATACACCGAAAAGTATTCTCGATTTGGGAGTTGATGGCTTAAAAGAATACATAAAGACCATCGGTTTATTTAACTCAAAAGCAGAAAACACTATCAAGACTTGTAAGATCTTGTTGGAAAAACACAATGGTGAAGTTCCTGAAGATCGTGCAGCGTTAGAAGCGCTACCAGGCGTAGGTCGCAAGACCGCAAACGTCGTGCTCAACACCGCTTTTGGTTGGCCAACCATTGCCGTCGATACGCACATTTATCGCGTGTCGAATCGTACTAAGTTTGCAATGGGCAAAACGGTTGATGATGTCGAGCAAAAGCTATTAAAAGTTGTGCCAAAAGAGTTCAAACTAGATGTGCACCACTGGCTCATTCTTCATGGCCGCTACACGTGCTTGGCGAGAAAGCCTCGCTGCGGTAGCTGCATTATTGAAGATTTGTGCGAATATAAAGAGAAAGTATATCCAGATAGCTAACGCTATTTGAAAATCAAAGCTAGGAGCAAAAAATGTCAAATGGTCGAATTCTCCACACTATGCTTCGCGTAGGTGATCTAGACAAATCCATCAAGTTTTACACTGAAGTTATGGGCATGCAGTTGCTTCGTACGAACGAGAATAAAGAGTACGAATACACACTGGCGTTTCTTGGCTACGGTGACGAATCCCAAGGTGCTGTGATCGAGCTAACTTACAACTGGGGTAAAACTGAATATGACCTAGGTACTGCTTTTGGTCATATCGCCATTGGTGTTGATGATATCTACACAACTTGCGACGCTATCAAAGCGGCGGGCGGTAATGTGACGCGTGAACCAGGTCCAGTAAAAGGCGGAAGCACGCACATTGCATTCGTAAAAGACCCAGATGGTTATATGATTGAGCTTATCCAAAACAAGCAAGCTTCAGCAGGTCTTGAAGGCTAAGTAGCACTTCTGATAATTACTTGTGCTGCAAGTTGAACATCGATTACAGGCAGGTCTGCGATCTGCCTGTCCTTTTATAAACAAAACCCTTTACTTGATAATAATTATCGTTTAGATTTGTTCGCAACTTCGATATGCGGGATTACGATAATGATCAGTGAATGGGAAAAACACACACTTCTAGCCGATACGGCACTTCAACTAGATGACCCTGTTCGCAGCATTCTTCATTACCAGCAAGCCCTAAGCCTGAGTGAAGATATTAGCGAATGTGTGGAAATTGAAGCAGACGAGCGATTGTTAATTTCTGTGATTTCTTGTCATAACTTAGCTCAGTTCTGGCGTTGGGCCGGAGACACTGACTATGAACTCAAATACCTTCAGCTGGCTTCAGAGAAAGTCTTAACACTCATCCCACAATGCCCAAATAAAGAATGTGCAAGCTTTATCGACTCAATAGGATGTTGCACTAAAGCATTAATAGACTTCATGAAACGTCATCCTAATCCGGCTATTGCCAAACAGGTTGAAAAAATAGATACCGCAACCAATTGCGAAGTCATTGCCAAATTCCGCTTAAACTAACATTCAAATTATACAGCCGGACTCACCGAAAGGTGCTTGGCAAAATACCACTAAAATATTATTAACGACGTCAGTAAATCAAAAACGCCGAAGCTTTCAGCTTCGGCGTTTTTATATGCATTACACTTGGGTTCGCCCTAGAGATATCACTACTCGGCGGTTTTTGTCTTTTCCTATCGGCGAACCGTTATCAGCAATAGGACGACGCTTGCCGTATCCTTGCACTTGAATTCGATCTTCCGGTAGCCCTAGAGACTGAAAATAATCACGAAGTGACTCTGCACGTCGCTCAGATAAGCTTTGACTCGCACTTTTGCCATCAGTTGAATCGGTGTACGTCGCCACCAGCACGAGATCGATATCTTGATTATGTCGGATATAATCTGCAATTTGTGATAAACGCTTTTTGGAAGCCTTGGTTAACTGATCGCCTTGTCTTTCGTAGTGCAAAATCGTAAAGGCAATGTCTTCAAAACTGTATTTCAATAAATTGGAAATACAGTCGCTAAACGCGTTGTACTTATTTTGAAACAGCACGGATGACAATGCGACTTCAATTCTCTGATCTCGGCTCTGCCAATCCTGATAACTAAAGGTCGGATAACGCCCTTTTTCCAGCTCAGACAAAATGCCCCATGCTGTTTGCCCTCCGACATAACCATCAAACTGTTTAAAAAACTTTAGGTTTGTAATTCGATCGGCGTGTTCACCTGGTCGCCAAGGTGGCGGCATAGAGATGAGACTGACGTTACGTGTTTCTCCCATCGGACGGCGCATTTTTAACTCAAAGTCTAAATTGATTTTTTTATTCGCACGAGATGAAAATACCGCATCTCCAAAACTTGGAATAGGGTGAACAAGTTGGCATTCTAACGGTGTGTTGACCACCATTTCCCATTGAGATTGCTGTGGAGTGGCAACATAACGTTTGCCCATCACAGCAAAACTGCTTGTGCTAAACAACGAAAATACAACGCCACTAGTAATCAGCCATTTCTTCATCTAAGTACTGTCTCTTAAACGGCAGTCTGTTGCCGTCAATTTGAATCAATAAAACCACTTCACCTGGCATGCAAAAACCTCGCCAACGTGCGAAATATCGTGATATTACGATTAACGTTAATCATGGTAACTCAATCACCCGAAATGCGATCGAGCGTATTGATGAGATGCAAAATAGAATTCCGTTTTTCTCCTAAATTGCGGTTTTTCTCGTCGGTATAATCTGCAATAATGCAGCCTTCGTCACACAAAAATAAGCCGACATGACAATAGAAAATGAAGCTCTGACCTTGAAAAAACGCTTTCGTGGTTATTTCCCTGTGGTAGTAGACGTTGAGACCGCAGGTTTCAATGCTCAAACTGATGCACTTTTAGAAATTTGCGCCGTTACGTTAAAAATGGACGAAGATGGCGTGTTGCATCCAGCCTCCACCATTCATTTTCATGTTGAGCCATTTGAGGGCGCTAACTTAGAAAAAGAAGCGCTAGAATTCAATGGTATTCGTGACCCATATAGCCCTCTTCGTGGTGCAGTTTCTGAGCAAGAAGCGTTAAAAGAGATTTATAAACTTATTCGCAAAGAACAAAAAGCCGCAGATTGCTCGCGCGCAATTATGGTTGCCCATAACGCAGCATTCGACTTAGGTTTTGTAAATGCAGCCAATGAGCGCTGTAAATTAAAAAGAGTCCCTTTTCATCCCTTTGCTACTTTTGACACGGCAACATTGAGTGGCCTTGCTTATGGTCAAACGGTTCTCGCGAAAGCATGCAAAACGGCCGGGATGGAATTCGATAATCGTGAAGCACACTCAGCGCTTTACGATACACAAAAAACAGCAGAATTATTCTGCGGTATTGTCAACAAATGGAAGGCCCTCGGCGGTTGGCCGCTTGTTGATGAAGAATAATAAGTAAACACAACATATTAGGAAAAGTATGAATCCTGTCGTTATATCAGTGTGCGTCATGCTCGTGTTAGCATTGATGCGCGTAAACGTGGTGGTTGCCCTCACGTTTAGTGCCATCGTTGGTGGCCTTGTCGCAGGCATGAGCCTTGGAGACACAGTTGCCGCGTTCGAAAGTGGTTTAGGTGGCGGTGCGACTATCGCTCTGAGCTACGCAATGTTAGGCACTTTCGCCGTTGCTATCTCTAAATCTGGCATCACGGACCTACTGGCTAAAAGTGTTATCAAGCGCTTAAATGGTAAAGAAAACTCGGCGTCAACTACCGGGTTAAAGTACGCGGTGTTAGTCGCGCTCGTTCTTGTCACTATGTCATCTCAGAACGTAATTCCGGTCCATATCGCCTTTATTCCAATTTTGATTCCACCTCTTTTGGGCGTATTTGCGAAACTTAAGCTCGATCGACGTTTGGTCGCGTGTGTTCTTACCTTTGGTTTGATCACACCTTACATGATCTTACCTGTTGGTTTCGGCGGTATTTTCTTAAATAACATTCTATTAAAGAACCTACATGACAACGGTTTGGAAAACGTGGTTGCAAGCCAAGTTCCAACTGCAATGTTACTGCCAGGTGCTGGTATGTTGTTTGGTCTATTGCTGGCAATCTTTGTTAGCTACCGTAAACCACGCATCTACGAAGAAACGGAGTTGACTGTCGTTCACGAGACAGATCATGCTATCAATAAAAAGCACATCTTGGTGGCCGCTCTTGGTATTGTCGCCGCATTGGGTGTTCAGCTTTACACTGGCTCAATGATTATTGGTGCTCTAGCTGGCTTTATGGTGTTTACTTTTGGCGGTGTGATTGCCTGGAAAGAAACGCACGATGTCTTCACAAAAGGCGTGCATATGATGGCTATGATTGGTTTCATCATGATCGCTGCCGCAGGTTTTGCTGCGGTAATGAAGCAAACAGGTGGCGTTGAGACATTAGTACAGTCTCTCTCTACCAGCATTGGTGATAATAAGCCGCTTGCAGCACTACTGATGCTGATCGTTGGCCTGCTAGTAACAATGGGCATTGGTTCATCGTTTTCAACCATTCCAATCTTGGCGACAATCTACGTTCCACTCGCGTTGGCATTTGGTTTTTCGCCAATGGCAACAATCGCGCTAGTTGGTACTGCTGCTGCTTTGGGTGATGCTGGTTCTCCAGCGTCCGACTCGACATTAGGCCCTACATCTGGTCTAAATGCCGACGGTCAGCATGAGCACATTTGGGAAACGGTTGTTCCAACCTTTATCCACTACAACATTCCATTGATCATCTTTGGTTGGATTGCTGCAATGGTGCTTTAGTACCGTTGTTTGATGGATATACTTAGTTACGAAAAAGCCGCTCATTGAGCGGCTTTTTGTTATTTGAAATCGCGATTATTGCGCTGGCATATTGTCAATAATACGTTCACGTATCAGTTTCAAGGTAGGCTCTGTTGACAGATAATCCACGGCAATCGGGAAATAAGCGTCGTTAATTTGAAGAACCAAGCTAGGGTAAGAATCCACGCCTAGGCTCTTTGCAAGACTCAGTTGATCTTGGAACACACCTTCTAAGAAAGAGCCGTCCATATCGTTCTTGAACTGCTGAACATTCAAACCAATTTCTTTAGCTAGCTGCAAGTGAGTTGCTTCTTCATGGGGAGGCATCGCACGTAAGTAATACGCATGTTGAATCGCTTCCAGCATCTGCTCATAAGAATCTTGAAAGCCCGCTGCGATAACTGCGCGACAAGATTGGTAAGTGCTTCTTACTGGCGTACAAAGCTTCCAGAAATCGTAGTTAAACTTGGTGCCCAACTGACGCTCAATCTGCTTCCAAATACCTTCGAGTTTTTGTTGCATCTCTGGTGGCATCGGCAAACTAGTATCTGGCGCAAGACCACCCACCACATACTCAAACTGAATAACGCCTGGCAGTTGCTGTTTCAATTTATCAAGCGTCGGTTTGTAACCCCAACACCAACTGCACATTGGGTCATGCACGTAGTAAAGCTTTATGTTCATTCCACTAACCTAAAAAGAAAAAGGAGCCAGTACGGCTCCTTCGTATTCTATCGCTAAATGTGAGTATTTACGAATTACTCAGCTTGATCTTCAGCGCGCGCTGCAGCTTCTTTGATTAGAGGCTGAAGTTCACCTTTTTGGAACATTTCTAGAATGATGTCGCAACCGCCGATAAGCTCGCCTTCAACCCATAGTTGAGGGAATGTTGGCCATTGTGCGTACTTTGGTAGCTCAGCACGGATATCTGGGTTTTGCAGAATGTCTACGTAAGCGAACTTCTCACCACATGCCATTAGAGCCTGTGACGCTTGAGAAGAGAAACCACAGCTTGGCAGTTTCGGTGATCCTTTCATGTACAGCAGGATTGAGTTTTCAGAGATCTGCTGTTTGATTTTGTCGATAGTTTCCATCGCTTCCTCATTCATGGGTTTGAACTTTGTTTATTTGCCACATTCTACTCAATAACGACAGAATAAAAACCATATAATTAATAAGGCTTAAATTCAGGTTGCTTGATGGCGAACAATTCAGCACTTCACAGCCGCTAACCCCTTAAAATATTTTCATATCGGGGTTTTAATAAAGTAAAAACTTGCTAAAATACTTAGCAAGTCAGCCTTAAAGGCTACATAGCTATAAAAAACACTGGAAGCAATCGAAAGGTCATCCTTTCAAATCAATGGAGAATCGAGTAATGGCATTTGAACTACCAGCTCTTCCTTACGCGAAAGACGCACTAGAACCACACATCTCAGCAGAGACTCTAGACTACCACCACGGTAAGCACCACAACACATACGTTGTTAAGCTAAATGGTCTTATCCCTGGCACTGAGTTCGAAGGCAAAACTCTAGAAGAGATCATCAAGACTTCTACTGGTGGCGTATTCAACAACGCAGCGCAAATCTGGAACCACACGTTCTACTGGCACTGTCTTGCTCCAAACGCGGGCGGCGAACCAACTGGCGCAGTTGCTGACGCAATCAACGCAGCATTCGGTTCTTTCGAAGAATTCAAAGCGAAGTTTACTGATTCAGCAATCAACAACTTCGGTTCTTCATGGACTTGGCTTGTTAAGAAAGCTGACGGCTCTCTAGAGATCGTTAACACTTCTAACGCTGCTACTCCTCTAACAGAAGAAGGTACAACACCACTTCTAACTGTTGACCTGTGGGAACACGCATACTACATCGATTACCGCAACGTACGTCCTGATTACATGAACGGCTTCTGGGCACTTGTAAACTGGGACTTCGTAGCTGAGAACCTAGCGAAGTAATTTTACTTCCCCCTAAGTTCAATTTAGTCTTATTTTAAAAGCTCGCTGAACCAGCGAGCTTTTTATTTTTCGCTTAAAAACTCCAATTTAATCTCTTCTTTTTCCTAAAGTTCTTCTCAGACACGCCGTTAAAATGGCATCGAGCGAGGAACATCATGCAAATTCATACTTTAGACAAAGCGGCAATTATTAACGAACTTCAGTTCGGCAATGGTATCAACCATGCTGTCCACGAAGGACGTCGTGCCGATTTTGCACTGATTTTGTCGATGTTTTCTAACGATGTACGCGACGTTGTACCTGTAGAGGAAATCAAAGAAGTAGCCACCAGCGAAGATATACTCCGTCAACAACTTGAATTGTCAACGCCTCAAGCTCTTCGTTCTAATAGCAGCAGCTATGAGCTAGCAGCACAGCAAGCAAAACAATTCCACGGTGCAGGTCTACCCTCAGCGAAACTGAGTCACTACTTGAAACCAGACGCCCTGACCTACTTGCCGGAAGATACGTTTAACCTTCCTGAAGACGTTTATCACAACCTATCCGGTCATGAGCGACGCAAATTGGGCGAGCGCAACAAAAACCTCATCCCAGATGCAGGGCTATACAATCAACTAGTGACGGCTCAACGTCAGTATCAAATTCAACTGCAAGTATAGAGATCATTGTTCAACCAACAGCTTGCAGTATCCACAGTCAGAAATGTGACGCCTTACAAATTACCGCACAATAGTCCTCATCCAAAAGCGTTAGTTTGAAGTCTTTCACACTGAGCCTTTCTAATTTCAACCATGCTAATAGCACAAACCACTGGTGTATTTTTTTTCACACAGGGATACAGTGAAGGTGTTATGGATATTAAAGAATCAATTATTCTCGTCACGTCTGCAGGTTCTGTTATAGGAAGGACTTGTGCTAGTCACTTTGCTCACCTTGGAGCGACGTTGATTCTTTGTGACCAAAACTCTAGCGCTCTAAAATCGAGCTATGAGCAGATTAGTGCCTTCACAGATAAAGTCTATGCGATGAATGTGTGCAGTGATAACACAACGTCCATTAACTTACTGTTTGATCAGATAGAATCGCAGCTGCGTGCGACACCAGACGTGATAGTCAATTGCTGGACGAGCTCTCCCATGCCAGGCTTGATGGCTCCCGAACCTATGAGTACTTACATTGATCACTTGTCTTCTGCAGCACGTTTCCTCTACACCTATGGCCAGGTGGGAGCCGAACGATTTCGCGCTAGAAATAAGAAAGGGGTAATTGTTAACGTCATTTCCCATGACAGCCATGAAGATTTAACGGGAGTCGAAAGCATGGCTGCTTTGGTGTCAGGTTTTACTCACAGCTGGGCAAAAGAGCTCACTCCATTTAATATTCGGGTGGGTGGCGTCATTCCTTCGGTAAACCATACAAGAGAAGAACTTAACGAAAGACACTGGGCCGAGATCCAAGATGAATTGGTTCGCAATACCGCATATATCGTATCAAATGAGTATTTTAGTGGCAGAGTGGTTGCTACAGAAGTATGAATGGACAACGTGTTTGTTGCGTCAATGGATCGCTATTACTCAACTTTCTCAACAAAAAAGCCCCAGTCAAATGACTGGGGCTTTTACTTTTTCCCGGTTAAGGTTTCGTGCTAGCGAAAACCTTACTCACACGACTCTTGATTACGCGTCAGCTTTTTCTTTCTTTGCTTTAGGCGCCGCTTTCGCTGCTTCTTGGTCTGCTTTCTTCTTGATAACTGTTGTACCTTCGAAAGTTTCACCTTCAACGAATGCTTTACCGTAGTAAGAAGCCATTAACACATCTTTAAGTTCGCTAATTAGTGGGTAGCGAGGGTTCGCACCAGTACATTGGTCGTCGAACGCTTCAACTGCTAGCTCATCAAGTTTCGCGATAAAGTCTGCTTCAGCTACGCCTGCCGCTTGGATAGACATTGGGATGTCTAGGTTCACTTTTAGCTCATCCAACCATGCTAGTAGACGTTCAATTTTCTGAGCAGTACGGTCACCAGCTTGGCTTAGACCTAAGTGGTCAGCAACTTCAGCGTAACGACGACGTGCTTGTGGGCGGTCGTATTGAGAGAACGCTGTTTGTTTAGTTGGGTTATCGTTCGCGTTGTAACGTACAACGTTAGAGATAAGTAGTGCGTTTGCTAGGCCATGTGGAATGTGGAACTCAGCACCTAGTTTGTGCGCCATTGAGTGACAAACACCTAGGAATGCGTTAGCAAATGCCACACCAGCGATAGTTGCTGCGTTGTGTACTTTCTCACGAGCGATTGGGTCGTTAGCGCCGTTCGCGTAGCTTGAAGGTAGGTATTCTTTTAGCATCTTAAGTGCTTGTAGAGCCTGACCGTCAGAGTATTCGTTCGCAAGAACAGATACGTAAGCTTCTAGAGCGTGAGTTACTGCATCGTAACCACCAAATGCTGTTAGAGACTTAGGCATGTTCATCACTAGGTTAGCATCAACGATAGCCATGTTTGGCGTGATTTCGTAGTCAGCTAGTGGGTATTTAGCGCCAGTCTTGTCGTCAGTAACAACCGCAAATGGTGTAACTTCTGAACCAGTACCTGAAGTTGTAGTGATACATACAAGCTCAGCTTTTTGACCCATTTTAGGGAACTTGTAAATACGTTTACGGATGTCCATAAAGCGCATTGCTAGTTCTTCGAAGTGAGTTTCTGGGTGCTCATACATTACCCACATGATCTTCGCAGCATCCATTGGTGAACCACCACCTAACGCTAGGATAACATCTGGTTGGTAGCTAGCCATTTGAGCCGCACCTTTCTCTACAACAGAAAGCGTTGGGTCAGCTTCAACATCGAAGAATGTTTGAACTTCCATGCCTTGAGCTTTAAGTAGGCTTACTACGTCATCTGCGTAACCGTTGTTGAATAGGAAACGGTCAGTTACTAAGAATGCGCGTTTCTTACCTTCTAGGTCGCCTAGAGCAATTGGAAGGCTACCACGACGGAAGTAGATTGACTTAGGTAGTTTATGCCACAACATGTTTTCAGCTCGCTTCGCTACAGTTTTCTTGTTGATTAGGTGTTTAGGACCTACGTTCTCAGAGATAGAGTTACCACCCCATGAACCACAACCTAGAGTTAGAGAAGGCGCAACGTTGAAGTTGTACAAGTCACCGATACCACCGTGAGTAGTCGGGATGTTGATTAGGATACGAGCTGTCTTCATCTTGTCACCGAAGTAACGGATACGGTCAGCGTTAGTATCTTGGTTAGTGTAAAGACCAGATGTGTGGCCGATACCACCGATCTCAACCATAGTTACCGCTTGAGCAACCGCGTCTTCGAAGTTGTCAGCACGGAATAGACCTAGAGTTGGAGATAGTTTCTCGTGAGCAAATGCGTCATCGTAAGAAACTTTACCCAGACCTTCACCAACAAGAACTTTAGTATCTGCTGGAACTTTAACGCCTGCCATTTCAGCGATTGCTGCTGCTGGTTGGCCTACGATTTTCGCGTTTAGCGCGCCATCGATAAGCAGTACTTTACGAACTTTTTCCGCTTCTACTTTGCTTAGTACGTAAGCTTTGTGAGAAGCAAAACGCTCTTTCACTTCGTCGTAAACTTCGTCAACTACGATTGCAGCCTGCTCAGAAGCACATACTACGCCGTTGTCGAAAGTCTTAGACATCAGGATAGAAGCCACTGCACGTTTGATGTCAGCAGTTTCGTCGATAACAACAGGAACGTTACCTGCACCTACACCGATTGCTGGTTTACCAGAAGAGTAAGCTGCTTTAACCATGCCTGGGCCACCAGTTGCAAGGATAAGAGCGATGTCATCGTGTTTCATTAGAGCGTTTGATAGCTCAACTGAAGGCTGGTCGATCCAACCGATGATGTCTTTTGGTGCACCTGCTGCTACCGCTGCATCTAAAACAAGTTTCGCTGCGTCGTTAGTCGAGTTTTTCGCACGTGGGTGTGGTGAGAAGATAATACCGTTACGAGTCTTCAGAGAGATTAGAGATTTGAAGATCGCTGTAGATGTTGGGTTAGTTGTTGGTACGATACCGCAGATGATACCTACAGGCTCAGCGATAGTCATAGTGCCTAGGTTGTCATCCTCTTCTAGGATGCCACACGTTTGTTCGTCTTTGTATTTGTTGTAGATAAACTCAGAAGCGAAGTGGTTCTTGATTACTTTATCTTCAACAATACCCATACCAGATTCTTCTACCGCTTGTTGCGCTAGAGGGATACGAGCTTGGTTAGCTGCAAGAGACGCTGCACGGAAGATTTTGTCTACTTGCTCTTGAGAGTAAGTAGCGAACTCTTCTTGCGCTTTCTTAACGCGAGCGACCATTGCATCTAGTTCAGCCATATTAGTTACAGGCATAGGGAATCTCCTAAAATTAACAAATATTAAAAACTTTTTACTAAGGCTATTACTTATCGTTTTTACTGTTTATCAGTCACTTAGAAAACAAACGTCTTAGTAAATTGCTTTCAGGACTGAGTATAATATTTCAGAGTGTGAAAAAAATTGACTTGGATCAGTTCTCACGACCTAAATACCACCAAAGTGGTGCTCCATCACACTAAAACGACATAAATCACTGATAAACAAATAAATTAATCTTCAATTTTTATTGAGCAAAAAAGAAGCAAATAGACAAATAAATAAAAGAAACTACAACAACCTGTAAAAAAGTTTCATTTTTAGACAACAAAATTACATGTAGGCCCAATTCCTTGTGCTACTGAGAGTATATCGAACCGAATACATCTCTCTACAAACCACCTTAGTTTTTATCAAAAGTGTGCGAATGTTAACGTTTATGTAAAACAGCACGCTTTGACAGCAACTTTATACGCAACAATTCTTTTCCAGATTAGATACAGTTTATTAAAGAATTAGTTTTTCTCACTAAAACAGTAGGAAATGCGTTAGTTTTTTTCATTTCTTCCAACCCAACTTTTGCCTTACATTACGCCCAAATTACCCCTTCGCCTTTTCACTAATGTGAACTTTAATGAGTACGCAACATGCAAACTTTTGAACTTGCTATCTTCTTGCAGTTTTTTCTTGGTTTGGTCGCCGCAGTAAACCCTGTTGGTATCATGCCTGTGTTTGTGTCACTAACCGGACATATGACACCAGACGAAAAGCGCAATACGGCAACCACAGCGAACGTGGCTGTTGCTATCATTCTGATCATTTCGCTCTTTGCTGGCCAGTTACTATTAGATATGTTCAGCATTTCTCTGGATTCGTTTCGTGTTGCAGGTGGGCTACTGCTACTTAGCATCGCGTTCTCTATGATGAGCGGTAAACTGGGGGAAGATAAACAAAACAAACAGGAAAAATCAGAATACGTGAGTCGCGAGCAGATCGGTGTTGTTCCTCTTGCGATGCCGCTAATGGCAGGACCAGGCGCAATCAGTTCGACTATTGTTTACGGTGCACGCTACCCAAGCATGTTTGATACGGTAGGCATCAGCATTACAATTGGCTTGTTCTGTCTATGCTCGTGGCTGTTGTTCCGCTCTGCCCCACTGATCGTGCGATTTTTGGGCCAAACTGGTATCAACGTCATTACCCGTATCATGGGTTTGATATTAGGCGCATTGGGTATTGAGTTTATCGCCAATGGTTTACGCAACTTATTTCCAGGATTAGCCTGAGTTTCTATAAAATTGTATGATAGAGCGATTCAACAATGGATCGCTTTGTCATGACGACTGACTCTCTCAAACATACTCTATATGTCACCATTTTTGGTACTCATACCAAAGCTGGTCGAACCTTCGATATTGCACTCATTATCGCGATTATCAGTTCTCTAATCGTACTGGTCTTAGACTCAATACCATCCATGCGCGCCGAGTGGGCAAAAGAGCTGAAATACTTGGAGTACACTTTTACCGGTTTATTCACTATTGAGTATTTTCTCCGACTTTACTGCTCTCCAAAACCAGCGGCCTATGCGAAGAGCTTTTATGGCGTCGTTGATTTACTCGCGATTTTACCTACTTACTTAGCACTGTTTTTCCCTTCTGCCTCCTTTATGGGCGTAATAAGAGCACTGCGAGTCATGCGAATATTCCGCATACTCAAGTTGGTCCGCTATCTTCAAGAGTCCAACATCCTCTTACGCTCTCTACTGATGGCGCGCAGAAAGATTTTTATCTTCTTTAGCTCTGTCGCCATTATGGTCACGATCTTTGGGTCGCTGATTTTCGTCATTGAGGGGCCTGAAAACGGATTTACTAGCATTCCGAAAAGTATTTATTGGGCTATTGTGACCATCACAACGGTTGGATATGGTGACTTGGTACCTCAAACAGATCTCGGAAAAGGGCTTGCCTCACTCACCATGTTGTTGGGTTATTCAATTTTGGCGGTCCCTACTGGTATTTTCACAGCAGAGCTTCACCAAGAAATGCAATCGCACAAAGTATTAGTGAAGTGTCCGAACTGTTCTCACGCCGGGCACGACTCTGATGCGACTTACTGTAAACACTGTGGTAGTGAACTGGCCGATCCTGACAAACGCGTTGTTCGTGGAGAAGACGAAGCATAAAAAAGAGCTCCCTAGGGAGCTCTTTTATTTTGTCATCAAACAAAGGTTGATGTGATTATGCTTTCTCAGAAAGAATAATGCGTAACGTACGACGCAATGGTTCTGCTGCGCCCCAAAGTAGTTGGTCACCAACAGTGAAAGCATTTAGGAAGTCATCACCCATTGCCATCTTACGTAGACGACCTACTGGTACGGACATAGTGCCTGTTACTTTTGCAGGTGTAAGTTCTTGCGCAGTAATGTCACGATCGTTAGGAATCACTTTAACCCAGTCGTTATGAGTGGCGATGATTTCTTCGATTTCGTCCATTGGGACATTTTGCTTAAGCTTGATAGTGAGTGCTTGAGAGTGACAGCGCATCGCACCAATACGGACACAAGTACCATCAATTGGTACAGGCGAGCTTTGTGAGCCCAAAATTTTGTTTGCCTCTGCGCCCGCTTTCCATTCTTCTTTACTCTGACCGTTATCACGTTTCACATCGATCCACGGAATAAGCGAGCCAGCTAGTGGTACACCAAATTTATCGGTAGGGAAAGAACCGCTGCGCATTGTGTCTGCAACTTTTTTATCAATATCTAGGATAGAGCTTGATGGGTTTGCAAGTTCGGAACTTACAGAGTCATTGATAACGCCCATTTGCGAGATCAGTTCACGCATGTTTTGCGCGCCAGCACCAGAAGCGGCTTGGTACGTCATTGCGCTTGTCCACTCAACAAGGCCTTTCTCGAATAAGCCACCTAGACCCATTAGCATTAAACTAACCGTACAGTTACCACCAACAAATGTGTTCGTGCCACCGTGGATGCCTTGTTGGATTTGCTTTAAGTTCACAGGATCAAGCGTGATGATGGAATCTTCCGCCATACGTAACGTAGATGCTGCGTCAATCCAGTAGCCTTTCCAACCAGCTTGACGAAGTGCTGGGTAAACTTTTTCTGTGTAGCTACCACCTTGACATGTAATTACCGCATCAAGCTGTTTTAAGCTTTCAATATCATACGCGTCTTGCAGTAAGCCTGCGTCTTTTCCTAAGTTAGGAGCAGGAATACCAACTTGAGAAGTACTGTAGAATACTGGTTCGATTAGGTCGAAGTCTTTCTCTTCAACCATACGCTGCATAAGGACTGAACCAACCATACCGCGCCAACCAACTAAACCAACTCTCATCGTATTAACTCTCCATGTATTAAAAAACCTACCCCATAGTTAATTTTTCGCATCAAAATCTCAACCCCTATTTTGTAAATAAGCCTATTTTTTAACCTTTTCCTATGAAAATTCGTGTTAAACGAGATTTTTTAGTGTTTGGTTTGCGATTTCGGCCATTTTTCAAGTAGGGAAAGCCCTGTTACTCCAAATTGGTCTTACCACTCAGTGATAAAATAACACATGAAGCACAATAATTTCACATCACACAACATTTAAAACCAAAAAAGTTAAAACAAACTAACAGTTAATTTCACAAGCAAACGTTTTTGCCGACGAACATCAAGATAAAACACCAAATATTCGAAATATAATTTTTGTTAATGTATGTTATGCGCGATTACAACAAGGAGCGCCTTCCTCTATTGCTCCAAGATTGACAGAGGCACATATGAAGCAAGTTACACCACGCCTACCAAGCTTGATACAGGTATTTATCTCGCTCGGTTTATTTCTACTGCTGGCATTTTCGTTCACTGCCAAGCTAGACCTACCGATCCAGCTAGCGCTGTACATCGGTTGGTTCATTATCATGATATTAGGCATTAAGCTTGGTCATCAGTACAAAGATCTGGAAAAAGCTGCACTAAATGGCATTTCCAATGGACTTGGAGCCGTCTTAATTCTTCTTGCCGTTGGCGCGCTTGTTGGTACGTGGATCTCTGGTGGTATTGTTCCAACCATTATTTACTATGGCCTTAAAGCAATTCACCCTTCTATCTTTTTGCTCGCAACCATGATCATCTGTTCATTGACTGCGCTAGCGACTGGCACCTCTTGGGGCGCTGCTGGTACTGCTGGTATTGCGATGATGGGTATTGGCCAAGGCCTTGGCGTTCCTGCACCAATTACAGCTGGTGCGGTGCTTTCAGGTTGTTACTTTGGTGACAAAATGTCGCCTCTATCGGATTCCGTCATCCTTGCTTCATCTATGTCTAACGTTGAAGTAATGGAACATATTAAAGGCATGCTGCCGATCGCACTCATTAGCTACATTATTACAGGCATTATGTTTACTGCATTTGGTTTCCACTACGCAGGTCAAGTTGACATGAGCCAGGTAGACTCTGTAATTAAAGCGATGGAGCAGCAATTCTACATCACCCCTTACTCATTTGTTCCTGTGATCATCGTATTGTCACTTCTAGCAATGCGTATGCCTTCATTCCCAGTGATCAGTTTTGGTTCTCTGCTCGGTATTATTTGGGCAGTAATGATTCAAGATGTGGACTTCCTAACCGCGTTCAACACCGCTTGGGCTCCGTTTGCGATTTCTTCAGGCGTAGATTTCATTGACTCAATTCTTAACCGTGGCGGCATGTCTTCAATGCTTGGCTCGGTTGCTGTTATCGTATTCGGCCTTGGTTTTGGTGGTCTACTAGATAAAGTGGGTGTGTTAGAAACTATCGCTAAGCTGTTTGAAAAACGTGTTCAAAGTGCAGGTTCACTGGCAACAAGTACAATCGGTACAGCCTTTATGGGGAACGTATTTGGTTCAGCGATGTACGTTTCACTTATCCTGACACCAAAAATCTGTGCGAAGAACTACGATCGCCTAGGCTACAAACGTAAGAACTTGTCTCGTAACGCAGAGTTCGGCGGCACATTAACATCTGGTATGGTTCCTTGGAGTGACAACGGTATCTACATGGCAAGTATTCTGGGTGTTGCGACACTATCTTATGCACCGTTCATGTGGCTAAGCTTTGTATGTATCATTGTGACTATCATCAGCTCCTACATGGGTTGGTTTGTTGATAAATGCGAACCAACGGCGGAAGCAGTTGAACAAGCAGAAGGCGAACTGAAGCAGCAAACCGCTTAAGTTCGCATAGAGATAGGGAGAATCTCTCTTCCGAGTGAGAGACAAAGAAAAAGAGCGCATGAGCGCTCTTTTTTATATCTCAACCAAACGTTAACTTTGTTTGACTTGCGTTTTCACTGCTGCACGCTTACCAAACCAATAGCCCAAGCCAAGTGGTGCAAAGAATATAACGGCAATGAACAAGATGAAGTAGAGAATGGTACTTTTAACGAGCTCAATCAGCTTGGTCATCGCTAAACTGACCACTTCCTGCGAGACTCGGTCCATATCTTGAGCAAACTGCTCACGCTCATGGGTAATGATCTGCGCGATTTCTTGGCGCTCTCTGGCTACCATCAGCTCTAAAGCTTGGCGCTCCTCACCCAATTGAGATAAACGCGCTTGCGTTTTTTGGTCAATATCGTCAACCAAAGGTTGTAACTCTACCGCCATTTGCTCTGCCAAATAGCGCATGTACTCTGGATTGTTATCAATAAAGTCCTTCATCGAATCTGCCGTAACTTGTAAGCTATTTAGCGCAGCATTAACTTTTTCGATGCTAGCAGAGCTATTTAATGCTAATAACTGCGCCTTCCAAGTCATAATTTTTGGGGTCTGTTCTGATACAAGGCTTAGACGATCCGAGACATCACCTAATGCTTCTGGCATTGTACCTAGCGTAGTCACTGCCTCTTCCTCGCTAATTTGATTCGCATCTAACCACCCACGGTAAGCTGGCGTCCTGATCATACTTAAGTCCGCGAATGGATGTTGCTTAACGAACTCTGCAACAAACGCTTGTGTCTTGATGTACGCTTCTTGTTTCAACAGAGATTGAGCCAGTTTATCCACCTCTTTCGCTAAGTGAGCAGAAACTAACTTTGCCTCATCTGTCGCAAATAGTTCATTACCAGGGCCAGTCGTAAAGAATTGATCCATCTGTAGCGTAAAAGTCCAAGTATCAATCAGTGCTGCCATTGGCGAGACTTGGTATGCTGCTGCTTGAAGACCTTCTTCAGCATTTATCTTCCAAAGCAAAATATAAGATTGATGGACTTTATCATGCGGCTCATATTGATCGTGCAATGCATCAGCAGCTTGCTCTACCTGAGCAAAAAACTGTTGCGCATACTCACGAGTCAGGAGACGCATATTAAGCTCTTGTTTGGTAAGAGGGACGGTTTGACTCTCGATTTTCACTTCTAACAGGGAGCACCCTGAAAGCATCACAACCAACCCTATCAACATCATTGAAGACAATCGACGAACGGACATGAAAGTACCTTTAACAAATTGTATGGAACAGGAATAAAGCGAACTAAGTCATATAGTTCGGGCCTTTAATACCCCAACTCTGATGATTGTAAGTCAGAGCAATATCAATCTGTTAGCGCTTCTTGTATCTTTTCACTATTGAGAACGTGGTTAGCGAAAAGTATGGTTTGCTTTAGGACATCATCTAAACGTGTCAGTTTCTCTTCCGGCACTTTTTGCCCTTGTTTAATCAACAGTTCAATATCACCCGAAATGCAGTGCAATGGCATTGCCCCTAAACTTCCCGAGACCCCTTTAAGACTATGAGCCGCTCTTTGCGCTTGCTCTTTATCTTCTTCTAATAGCCGATGCATTTTTGAACCATCGCTAGAGTGATCCTGAATAAAGACTTCAAGTAACATTCGCACCGCGCTTTCATCTCCCGATAGCGAGTCCAGCATCTTATTAATATCTATATACGGCTCACGTTCCACGACTTCCACTTGTGATGAGTTCGGCTCATTATGACTCTGTTCGTTAACTTGGCTATTTTGAGAGCTTTCGGACTGAGCAGAAAAAACAACATAAGACCCACCAACTTGCTCAGACTCTTTATCCTCTGCTCTTGATGGTATTAGCGGCTGAACGGTTCTTTGGGAGAAAAGCCCCCATGAAATAAGAGAAAGAAATAAACCACTGATTACTGACAACCAAGTAACAAAGGTCATCAACTTTTGTTCCAACTGGTCATTTATCGAAGTTAACTGGTTCGGGAAATCAGGATTAAGCAGTTGATTAACTAGATAGCTGCCTTGCGCCTTGGCAGATAGCGCGCTTGAAGTATGGGCAAGTTGACGCTGAAAAGCACTTCGCTCTTGAGGAGAAAGCGTGTCCGACTCAATAAAAAGTCGGTCTAAATCACGATAAGTATCGCTATTCGTTGCTGAGTCACTAAAAATAGACTCCAAAACAAGTGCACCTAAGCGATAGTACATTGATTGAATTTGCTCAGAGTTTTCAGCTCGGGAGCGGCTTCTTCGCAACTGTTCAGCCAATGATACAAGCTCACTGTCACTCCCTACAAAGGCTCGAGCACTTTCTAAAAATCGATCGGTCGCATAAAGCAATTGAGTAATATCTGGTGTGATTTTGCCTTCAGAAAACTCACTTTCAAGCTGTAAGCGAACTGCATAGGCTAACTGAAGTTTTAGTGAAACTTGGTCGACGTGCTTAACACGATAAGGCAGATCGAAGTTAAAAAAATGTCTGACTTCTTCGACTTTGCTTCCTAGCTCATTCACTGTTGAAATGGTTTGAATCGTTTGTTTGGCTTGCAACCAAATCCCTAGCGCTAAAACACACCATAAAACGAACCAGAACCAAACAAACCGCCTCATTCCTTCTTTTAGCTTCAGCAACACTCGCCCCTCGCATATCTCCATTAATTACAAGCATATACTATGGATGTTTCTTATTCACATAAAAAAAGAGAGCCATTGGCTCTCTTAATTTGACGATATGGTTTTAGTTGCGACTCAACTGATCTTTTAGATTTGGTGGCGTACCTTTAATCGTTAAGGTATCCGTCTCTGGGTCATAAAAAATACGCTCGCCAAGCAATAGGCTATCAAAGCTAATATTCAAGCCACCACCAGCGCCAACAAATTTAGTCAGTTTGCGAACCGTCGCACGGTCACCAGGGAAAGACTCTTCAAGTTCGTACCCTTGCTCTTTGGTGAAATCCATAAAGCTTGTGCCATCTTGGCTTGGAGGAAGCTCTCCAGAAAGCTCTGAGATTTGAACCTCATCACCGGATTTAATTTGCTCATTGCAGTAATCGTAAACTTGTTTCTTGTACTCGTTCACTTCTTGCTTTTCTAGCTTCGAGTCAGCACAAAAATCATCCACTGCCTGCATCAACACTAAGTTTTGTTGTTTAGTATCTAAGCCGATGTCCGCTTGCAGGAAATCTAGGAAGAAATCCGCCACTTTACGGCCAACGCGTCCCTTGATGTATTGCAAGTAACGATTAGATTCCTTGTCAGTGTCGTAGCTCGACAAGTCAATGCGTGCCGCAATATCCATTTTGGTGATATCTAGGTAATCCGTGGCACTGATGTCCAAACCTTCGGTCACTTTTAAACTTTGGTTCATTGGTAAGATACCGATGAACAAGTAGTCCGTTGCTAAACTCTGATACTCAGCGAAAACCAAAATACCTTCATCCGCAAATGGGTACTTAATCAACTCTTCTTTCAAGCGATTTGCACTAATTTGTGAGAAGTCGTAAAAATCTCGCTCTCCTTTGCGCATTTCTTGAAGCCAAAATTGAAATTCGCTGTCTGACTGGAAAGAGCCAAAACCTTTACCAGCTTTAGAATGGAATACTCGGTGAAGCTCAGCGACTAAGTTTTCAGTAGATG
Organism: Vibrio sp. J2-4; assembly: GCF_021728155.1. NCBI lineage: Bacteria > Pseudomonadati > Pseudomonadota > Gammaproteobacteria > Vibrionales > Vibrionaceae > Vibrio > Vibrio sp. J2-4. Next base: position 676,361 of record NZ_JAKKCN010000002.1, on the reverse strand, counting down.
CATCGTTCTCTAATGATGCTGGACGAAAGTTTACAACTAGCTCGTCCTGATCGTTTTTGCACAGTTGATGCAGAATAACGTTTGAAAGATGAAGGCTCATAGTGATTTTATCTTGCTACAAGGTTTTAGTTGATGGGCATTGTAGGTTATCATAAGCCGCTTTTACTATCATTATTAGAGTCTTTATGCCGATTACATCTAAATATACTGACGAGCAAGTAGAGAAAATTCTTGCTGAAGTAGCAACAGTTCTTGAAAAACACGCTGCTTCTCCTGAGTTGACGCTAATGATTGCCGGAAATATCGCAACCAATGTCTTAAATCAACGTGTTGCTGCTTCACAACGCAAAGCGATTGCTGAAAAATTTGCTCAGGCGCTGATGTCTTCTTTAGAAACACCAAAAACACACTAATAACGGACAATAGAACACATACATGGTAGACAGCGGAAACTCATACGGCGAACGTGTATCTCGACTGGTTGGTTGGGGTCACTGGTTTGCATTCTTCAATATCGTTGCATCGATGTTGATAGGCACACGCTACATTGTTCAGTCTCCTTGGCCCGAGACGTTACTTGGTCAGTTTTATCTGGCGGTTTCTTGGGTTGGTCACTTTGGCTTTCTAGTTTTCGCGCTTTACTTACTCGTTCTATTCCCGTTAACGTTTATCCTGCCATCGCGGAAATTGTTCCGTTTGGTGGCAGTGATTTTCGCGACCGTTGGGCAAACCATATTATTGATTGATACCCAAGCGTATCAGTCGATCAATTTGCACTTAACTCCTGTCGTTTGGGAGTTACTATTCAGCGAAGATAAAAGTGCACTCAGTACTGATCTACAACATCTCTTTGTTGTAATGCCGCTGATCTTCCTTATTCAGCTCGCTCTATCCGAATGGGTATGGCGAAAACAGCGCAAACTTTCTCATAAGCACGTAGGACGTCCTCTAGCAGCTGTATTTTTCCTCAGCTTTATGACCAGCCATTTGGTTTATATTTGGGCAGATGCATACTTCTACAATCCAATTACCAGTCAGCGTTCAAACTTCCCATTGTCTTACCCGATGACGGCGAAGAGTTTTATGGAAAAACATGGTCTACTTGACCGTGAGGAATACCTAAAACGCTTAGCGGAAAATGAAGGCAACGTAGAGTTAGTCAATTACCCTCTAGAAAAGCTAGAGTTTAACCGTCGAGTCAATAAGCTCAACGTGTTGATGATCAGCGTAAATAACCTGCGTGCAGACGCGCTGAATCCAGAAGAGATGCCTAACCTCTATGAGTTTGCCGAAAACAATCAGAACTTCCGTAATCATTACAGTTCAAGTAATGATACTTACGGGGCTTTTGGTTTGTTCTACGGCTTACCAACCAGTTACGCCTCAAGCATCAAGGCGCAAGGTGCTTCGCCAGTGTTACTCGATGTACTGAAAGATCAGGGTTACAACTTCGGCCTATTCAGTGGCAGCGGGTTTGAAGATGATCTCTACTCAGAGATTATTTTCCGCGACTTAAAACTAGCGGAAGACCTCGATGGCACACAAGCTCATACCGATAAGCAATCTATCGCGAACTGGAATACATGGTTAACAGAGAAAGCGAGTCAACCATGGTTTAGTTACATCGAAGTCACCACCGTTGATAATTTTGAATCGATCCCTTCAAATAATGACGAAGAAATGTCCGCAAGTGATCGCTTCAAAAAAGCTTATGAATATGCGGTGAAATCAGCGGATAAAACCGTCGCTAGTATTATTGATGAGCTTGAAAAAAATGGACTATTGACAAACACCATCGTGATTATCACTTCTAATCACGGTAGTGAGTTTAACGAAACCAATACGAACAGCTGGGGCGCAAACAGCAACTACAGCCGTTATCAGTTACAAGTTCCTATGGTAATCCAATGGCCAGGAATGTTGGCTGGTGAATTTAATCACAGCACAAGCCACTTGGACCTTTCGGTCACGTTGTTGCAGGATATGCTCGGTGTATCTTCCAACCCATATGATTACAGTAGTGGTCGTAACCTATTTGACGAAAGTCGTCGTCGTTGGATCCTAGCGGGTGACACTCGTGAGCTTGCCTTAATTACTAGCTCACAAACCACAGTGATCGATAAGTTTGGCAACTACAAGTTGTATGACAAAAATTACAAACGACTTCGAGATGATGCACCGAAGTTGCCAGTTTTGATGCAAGGTTTAACTGAGTTACAGCGTTTTTATTCTAAAAACGATTAATACCTAGCAATCCATAGACTATTCAAACTCCCCTTTTTGGGGAGTTTTTGTTTATTTAAACAACACAAACCACAAATTTGCGCAGTAAACATCCAATCAGTTCAACTAGGGGTTTACAACATTTTCAAAGCCTTATATTATGCGCCTCAACAACGGAGAGATGGCTGAGTGGTTGAAAGCACCGGTCTTGAAAACCGGCATACGTTAATAGCGTATCTAGGGTTCAAATCCCTATCTCTCCGCCACATTTAGAAAAAGCCCGCTAAGAAATTAGCGGGCTTTTTCGTATATCCAGATTTGAAAAGATTTGTACAAATCCCTCCTTGAATACAAGCCCAGCAATCGCCACATTCAAAAAGAGCACGCTTAGAAATTAACGACCTTTTCGTTTCAGTGTCCCGTTTTGAATCAGGTTGATACTTACGTCTAGTTGTATTTACTTACCAACAAAGACTTCTTTAGCGGCATTAATGAGCTGCAAATGAATTGGGACAAGGTCTGCATGATTCGTTCGATATCCACCTCCGACGACAGCTGCGACAGGGATACCTCGCGATTTCATTGTTTGCATTAAAAATCTATCACGTTCTAAAATCCCTTGCGTCGAAACATCAAAATATCCCAACTCATCGTCTTGATGTATATCAACACCAGCATCGTAGATAACCAAATCAGGACGATGAAGATTAAGCGCCATATCGACCACTTCCTTAAACGCCATTAAAAAATCCTCATCACCTGTTCCTCGCACCAAGGGCACATCTAGATCAGACTGAGGCTTTCTAGCCGGGAAGTTTTTGTCACAGTGGAAAGAAAGCGTGATGATATCTGGCTCATCGTGACACAAAGTTGCTGTTCCATCCCCATGGTGAACATCACTATCAATGATCAATACTTTATCGACATGCTCGACTTCGAGCGCTTGCCTGGCCGCGATCACTAAGTCATTAAATAAACAAAAACCACTGCCAAACTCTTTGTGTGCGTGGTGATACCCGCCACTCAAATGAATGGCCACACCATACTCAAGTGCTTTATTTGCGGTCAAAGCCGTGCCCGCTGCTGAAGTTAGCGTTCTGGTAATGAGAGACTCACTCCAAGGAAAACCTATTCGGCGCATTTTCGCAGCTGGCATATTTCCATTCACTAGCAAGTCGACGTATTCCTGATCATGAACACGTTTTACTTCCTCAACAGTTAATGCTTCTGGCTGGAAAAACTGCACGTGTTCTTTCCAGTTATCTTTCTCCATGTGTACCAATAGCGATTCATAGAGGTACTGGTACTTCATAATTGGGTAACGATGCCCCTCTGGCAACTCAAGTTGAGAATAAATCGGGTGGTAGATAAATGGCAGCATGAGAAATTCTTAATAACAATGGTAACGAAATAGTATCAACTTCAAGGGTTGAATAAAATGCAATTTAATTGATAATAATTTTCAATATCAATTAAATTTAATATACATATGAATTCTACTTTCTTTGCTATTCTCGGCGCACTGTTTGGCTCTCTTTGTGCTCTGTCCCTATTTTCATCTTTCGTTGTTGGTGCGTGGTGGCTGGTTGATTTTATTGCGCTTAGCTAACACAATGACTTTCAACTGAAATCAAAAAAATATAGGTGTTTGTATGAGTCAAACCGTCTTTATTACCGGAGCAAATCGCGGCATTGGCCTTAGCTTAACTGAGCTGTACCTGAAGCAAGGCCACCAAGTACATGCTACCAGTCGTTCCTTGGAGAACAGTTCAGAACTACAAACTCTAGCCTCACAATTCAGCAATCTGGTTTTGCACGAACTGGATGTCACTCACTACGAACAAGTCGCTAAGCTTGCCGATAAACTCCCTGCCATCGACTTACTCATCAATAATGCAGGATATTACGGCCCCAAGGGATATGGCTTTGGAGACACTGACGTAGAAGAATGGCGTAAAGTCTTCGAAGTAAACACCATTGCACCGTTAAAACTGGTTGAGCTCTGTTACCCTCGCTTACAACAAGGCACGATGAAAAAGATTGCTTGTATCTCATCAAAAGTGGGGAGCATGACGGAAAATACGTCCGGTGGCGGTTATATTTATCGTTCATCGAAAGCGGCGCTAAACTCGGTTGTTAAAAGCTTGAGCAATGATTTAACAACTGAAGGATTTACCGTTTTAGCGCTTCATCCTGGTTGGGTAAAAACGGCAATGGGCGGGCCAAATGCATTGATAGATACGCAAGCCTCCGCGCAGGGCCTAGCGAACGTGATAGAGCTGAGTACACCGCAACTTTCAGGTCGATTTATTAACTACGATGGTACTGAGCTACCTTGGTAGCGGCATTAAGAAACAACCATCAATAAACCAAATAACACCTAAGCTAGGCTTCATAATCGTGACTTGGTTGGCAAACATAATGTTCATCGGCGATCTACCAGCATAATTCGCGCAATCTAACTTGAATTTATCTATATCCAATCCAGACTTATGAAAAAGTAGAACAATTAAGGAGAAGGCACGATGGCAGCAGATAGGGATTTGGTTAATTTTAGCGAAGAGCACGAGCTAAACTACTGCTTGAGAAGTGCTGGTAAACGCCAAACTCAAGCGAATCGAGATACATTAGTTGACTTGGGCAACCAGGTGAAAGAGGTACTGGACAAACGCGTGTTAACTCAAGGTGAAGTAAGAGGCGCGATCCAAAACCACGGCGACCTGTTCGAGTAATCTATTTTCAAGTAAGTGCGGCTTAATTACGCCGCGCTTGTCTTAGGTCCGCTTACCTTTGGCTGCACCAGATTTAGTTGCGACACCACTCTTTGAATAACTACGCTTTTTACGTTTAAACGCAGGACGTTCCACCTTGGGTAGATGACGTAATGAATCAGGGATCGGCCCTGCTTTTACTTGTGCCATCAAGCCATCAATGCGTTGCTCTAGTGCTTGCATAAACGGCTGATATGCCTGATTTCTCTCTGCCATACCTTGTAACTGGTGCTCCCAATGAGCCGTCATATCTGGGTACGTTGAATCCTGTGGCAAGGCATGAATGAGACCTCTTCCCGCAGGAGAGCTGAGAATTGATTTACCTTGACGCGTGAGCAGTTGGCGTTTGAACAGCGTGTCCAAAATACCAGCGCGAGTCGCTTCCGTACCTAGCCCATCAGTATCGCGAAGGATTTTTTTCAGTTCTTTATCCGCAACGTAACGGGCGATCCCGGTCATCGCTTGCAACAGCGATGCTTCGGTAAAGTGCTTTGGTGGCTCGGTTTTTCGGTCTTTTATTTCCCCTTCACGACAAGTTAACACGGTGCCTTCTGGTAACGGTGGCACGGCATCAATACCTTCATCTTCCTTGTCAGTTTTGCCCATTAGCGCTTTCCAACCCGGTGAAACTAACTGACGACCTTTCGCGATAAACGTACCACCAGCGATATCGAAAACCAATTTCGCTTCTGCGTAAACCGCCGCCGGATAAAACTGCATGAGATACTGGCGCGCAATCAATTGATACACTTTCATCTCATTGCCCGAAAGCGCATTCACATTAGCTTGTTTTGGTGTAGGGATAATCGCATGGTGCGCATCCACTTTTTTATCGTTCCAGGCTTTGGACTTTAATGTTAAGTCTGCTCCCTGAACGGCACCTTGCAGCTCTTTTGCGTTATTCGCAATAGCTGTTGTCACCGTCCCTGCTTGTGAGTAGTGTTCCATCGGTAAATAGCGACAATCTGAACGCGGGTAAGTGATCAGCTTGTGCTTTTCATACAATGCCTGACAAGTATCTAGTACTTGTTGCGCACTCATACCATAGCGCTTCGCTGCATCGATCTGTAAAGCAGATAACGAATAAGGTAATGGTGCTGATTGCTTGGTTTGCTTTTGTTCCGACTCCGTCACTTTAGCGGGTTGATTTGCAATACGGTTTGCAACGTTTTCCACTAACTTACGGTTTAACACTCGCCCTTCTTCATCCTGCCAAGGCTTGCATGCCTCACTCGGCTTCCAACGAGCACGAATATCAAATGTACCATTGGCGTCTTGATACGGAATCAGAGCATGTAGGGTAAAATAGTCCTTCGGGACAAAGTTTTCGATTTCTTCATCACGACGCACCACTAAGCCAAGAACTGGCGTTTGCACTCGCCCTACCGAGAGAACACCTTGATACCCTGCTTTTTGACCAAGCAAGGTATAAGCACGAGACATGTTCATACCATACAGCCAATCAGCCCGAGAGCGGGCCAATGCAGAAACTGAAAGTGGGATAAACTCGCGATTACTGCGCATAGAACTGAGTGCGCGTTTAACCGCAGGTAAGTTCAAGTCGGAAATCAGCAAACGCTGTGTGGATTCCTTCTTGGTTTTAGATAACTTGCAATAGTCGAGAACTTCATCAACTAACAGCTGACCCTCTCGGTCTGGGTCTCCTGCATGAATGACTTCGTTAGCTTCTTTGAGCAATTTACGAATCACTGTTAATTGCTTACTTGCGCTTTTCCTCGGTCTGAGCTGCCATTGCTGCGGAACAATTGGTAAATCTGCCATATTCCACTTTTTATAACGCTCATCATAAGCGTCAGGTTCGACTTGTTCGAGCAAATGGCCGATACACCAAGTAACGATATCCCCGTTCCCACAGCGGATGAATCCTTGATCTTTCTTTTGAGGGTTTGGCAGTGCTGCGGCAATCGCACGGCCTAAGCTTGGTTTTTCAGCAATAAACAGACGAGACATAACGTTTTGGAAATAAATATAATTAGGGCCACATTAACGAATGTAGCCCTAATAAATCAAGAAAAACTGTATAAATAAACAGTCAAGTTTGTTTAAGTTTTCAGTTATAGAAATTCAACAAACTGAGAAAGGTCACGCTCAGGAACTTTCATCGGTGTGCAACCAGGCGTACCTAGGTACAAGAAACCAACAATCTCATCGTCACCTTCTAAACCAAACGCTTGATGAACTTCTGGATGGAACATCCACTTACCTGAGCGCCAAAACCCTTGAAAGCCTTGCGCTACCGCTGCCATCTGCATGGATTGTACGGCACATCCCGCAGATAAGTGTTGCTCTAGTGCAGGCACTTTTTCATGTTCCGTTACTTTAGCAATCACCGTGATCACCATTGGCGCACGAAATGGCGCATTTTTCACCTTTTCGACCACCGCTTCATCACTATTTTCAGCTTCTGCAGCTTTTACCAAGATATCTGACAGTTTTTTCAAACCATCGCCCTGTGCGATAACGAAACGCCAAGGGGTTAATCCCGCATGGTCAGGCGCACGAAGGCCTGCACGAATGATGTTCTCAAGCGCTTTACCTTCTGGTGCAGGCGCAGATAACTTCGCGATAGATCGGCGATTGAGCAAAAGATCGAGAGCGTCCATGAAAGAATCCTTATCGAATATCGTTGTTATTTTGTTTACGCCACTTTAGCACAATCTGTTCCTGCGAATAACAACCGGTTTTCTGTGGGCTTGATAACGTGCTTCACTTAACATCAAACTGGATTTAATGTTAATTTATTCGCGAAATGAATAAGTTGAACATAGGCAGGTTGATGAACAAGGACAAACAAAACAGCATTTACGAAAAGATCGTTAATGACGAAGATGCCCGTGCCTGTAAGGCGATTCCTGAATCAGCTTGTCATCAAGTTCCCGGCAACTTTCTTAAAATCATTCTCGCTCAGTTTTTAACGAAGGTCGGCGATGCGTTAATCAACCCTAAAGTCACGATGCCGTGGATACTACAAAGTCTCGGGGCACCGGTTTACTTAATTGGTTGGCTAGTTCCTATTCGTGAGTCAGGATCCCTTATCCCACAACTTAGCATCGCGCACTACATCCGACGCATCCCAGTAAGAAAATGGGTCTGGGTAATTGGCAGCATCTTGCAGGCTCTTTCCATATTTGCAATCGGAGTGGTCGCATTAACTCTGACAGGAGCTGCTGCGGGTTATGGTGTAATTGCATGTCTTGTGATCTTCAGCCTCTCACGCGGTTTAAATTCCGTCGCATCAAAAGATGTGTTGGGAAAAACCATCCCCAAAAACCAACGAGGTCAAGTCAACGGCTGGTCTTCAAGCGCTGCTGGCCTTGTTACGTTGCTTTTCGCTAGCCTTCTGGCACTAGCCTGGCTATGGGACGTAGAGCCGACGGAGCACTTTTACAGTCTGAGTTTAGGCTTAGCGGGCGCCATATGGCTTATTGCGGCATTAGTTTATGCACAAATTAATGAGTATGCAGGTGAGGTAGACGGTGGTCGAAATGGCGTCCTTGAGGCATTTAAACAACTCGCGTTACTTAAAACAGACGTGACCTTTCGTCGATTCGTTATCACGCGGACACTATTTTTATGTTCTGCGCTGAGTGCACCGTACTACGTTGTGCTGGCACAGCAATCTCTCGGTGGACAACTCTGGGTGCTAGCTCTCTTTATGTTTGCGAGTGGCTTGGCCTCCTTTGTGTCAGGTCCTTTCTGGGGAAGAATGTCCGATCGCTCTAGCCGCAGTGTGATGGTCATCGGCGCAACGATGAGCGCGCTACTTGGCGTTGTTTTATTTGTTTACGATACGTGGGTCACCGCTAGCCAAAGCTTCCTATTCGTGATTCCTCTGCTCTACTTTTGTGTGTGTATTGCCCACGACGGAATACGAGTCGGACGAAAAACCTACTTAGTTGATATCGCAGAAGGTGACAAACGGACGAGCTATGTAGCCGTGAGTAACACAGTGGTTGGGATAATGCTGCTTCTAATGAGTTCTCTTGGTGTTATGTCGAACTTCTTGAGCCTTTCAGCTGTGGTGTTAGTGTTCTCTTTTATTACTTTTGCTGGCGTGGTAATGGCCAAACAACTGCCAGATATTAGTGACTAGTTCTATACAAAAAAAGCTGCGCTCAAAGCGCAGCTTTTATGGTAAACACACATTAAAAGGCTAGAGTTTTACCGCCAATTTAACACCTTGACGAATCGCACGCACAGCATCAAGTTCACCCGCATGGTCAGCTCCGCCAATGATATGAATCTTCTCTCCAAGTTCAGACCATTTATCTTCAAATGGACGAACAGACTCTTGCCCCGCACAAATGACGACTTTGTCCGCGTTCAATAATTGTTCTTTTCCATCTACATGAATGTGCAAACCTTGAGCATCAATTTTATCGTAAGACACGCCACCGACTAAATGTACACCCCGTTTTTCAAGTGTACGTTTATGGATCCAACCTGTCGTTTTACCCGGACCTTTACCTACACGACCTTTACGACGCTGAAGCACCCAGACTTCTTTATCGCTGACCGCATCAGGGTAAGGGTATAAACCACCCGGTTGAGACATCTCTTTGTCTATTCCCCATTCATGCAACCAGTCATCCAACGTTTGTCCAACCGGCTCAGTGAGCATGGTCGCGACATCTACGCCAATACCACCAGCACCAACGATAGCCACTTTCTCACCGACTGGCGTTTTGTCTCGAATGAGAGTTTGATAGTCGACGACTTTTTCTGGGTTCTCAATTCCATCAATATTGACTTTGCGTGGCTCGACACCCGACGCCATCACGATCTCATCGTATTCTGTTAGTAGGTCATAATTCGCTTCCGTCGATAAGTGCAGATTCACGCCTGTTTCATCAATACGATTAGCGAAATATCTTATCGTCTCTCGAAACTCTTCCTTACCAGGGATCTGCATCGCGAGACGGAACTGACCACCGATGCGGTCGTTCTTTTCGAACAAATCAACCTTATGGCCACGTTCAGCCAGTGTAGTCGCACAAGCCAAGCCCGCAGGGCCTGCACCAACAACGGCAATGTTTTTCTTCTTAAAGGCTGGTTCAACAACAATTTCGGTTTCATAGCACGCTAGAGGGTTCACTAAGCAACTGGCGCGCTTACCTTTAAACACGTTATCTAGACACGCCTGATTACAGCCAATACACGTATTGATAAGCTGCGCTTTTTCCTGTTCGGCTTTAGCAACAAAGTAAGGATCAGCCAAGAATGGGCGCGCCATCGAAACCATATCGGCATGCCCAGAAGATAGAATACGTTCTGCTTCGTCTGGCGTATTTATTCGGTTACAAGTGATGATAGGAACCGAAACGTGAGGCTTAACTTTTTCCGTAACCCACGTAAACGCACCGCGTGGTACTTGAGTCGCAATGGTCGGAATTCGAGCCTCGTGCCAACCAATGCCAGTGTTAATAATCGTGACACCAGCCTCTTCAAGCGCTTTCGCCAATTCGATAACGTCTTCAAATGTGCTGCCCTGCTCGACAAGATCCAGCATAGAGAGACGGAAAATGATGATGAACTTGTCGCCCACCGCCTTACGAACCGCTTTGACAATTTCTAGCGGAAAACGCATACGTTTTTTGTAACTGCCACCCCATTCGTCGTAACGCATGTTCGTGCGCTTACATAAGAATTGGTTTATCAGGTAACCTTCCGAGCCCATTAACTCGACGCCATCATAACCAGCAAGCTGGGCTAACTCAGCGCTGTTCGCAAAGGCATCAATGGTTTTCTTAATCTGGCGGTCGCTCATTTCACTCGGAGCAAACTTTGCAATTGGCGCTTTAATGCCAGACGCACTTTGCGAGAATGGATGCATGGCATAACGCCCAGCATGAAGAATTTGTAGGGCAATTTTGCCACCGTGCTTGTGCACCGCTTCTGTCACAACTTTGTGGGCCTTGGCATGCTTTGGCTTGCTGAACTCAGCACTCAATGGGTGCAAACGACCGCGTAAGTTCGGAGAAAAACCTCCGGTTACAATCAGTCCAACACCGCCTTTCACGCGTTCTTCATAGAAAGCCGCGAGCTTCTGTAATCCTTCTTTGTGCTCTTCTAAGCCCGTGTGCATTGATCCCATCAGGACTCGGTTTCGTAATTGTGTAAAACCGAGATCCAGTGGCTTTAATAGGTTTGGGTACATGGCAGACATCACTTAACATCCATTGTTATTATCATGGTCTGACCAGATTAAGCCCGCTCAACCAAAAAATCAAACAAGCGTTTACATTTTTGTAACACCGATCAATCTCGCGTGAAAATATGCCAATTGTTGAGTGGTCGTGATAAGCTAAAAAAATGTTATCTTTTGAGATCTTAGAGATAAGAACCCATACTTTGTTAGACTCGGCGTAACTATCTCGTTATGGAGACAAGATGAAAAAACTCTTCAAATTTATTGGTTTGATATTTAAAGGGATATGGAAGAGCATCACCTTTATCAGACTCGCACTGGCAAACCTGATCTTCTTGCTGATGATTGCCGTTTTCTACTTTGCTTTTACTTATACCGGAGACGGTCAACCCGTCGTCGAAAAAGAGTCGGCATTGGTGATGAATCTTTCAGGTCCGATTGTCGAACAAAGACGCTATGTAAATCCAATGGACTCTTTTGCTGGTTCCCTTTTGGGCAATGAGTTACCGAAAGAAAACGTCCTTTTCGATATCGTTGATACTATTCGCTACGCGAAAGACGATCCTAAAGTGTCTGGATTAGTGCTAGCACTGCGAGACATGCCAGAAACAAATCTCACGAAATTACGTTACATCGCGAAAGCGTTGAACGAATTTAAAGCGTCAGGTAAACCAGTTTACGCTGTAGGTGATTTCTACAACCAAAGCCAATATTACTTGGCAAGTTACGCTGATAAAGTTTACCTGGCACCGGATGGCGGCGTATTGATTAAAGGTTACAGTGCCTATTCAATGTACTACAAAACGTTATTGGAAAAGCTTGATGTTTCTACTCATGTTTTTCGCGTAGGTACTTATAAATCCGCTATCGAACCGTTTATTCGTGATGACATGTCCGATGCGGCGAAAGAGTCTGCAACACGTTGGGTTACTCAATTGTGGAGTGCTTTTGTTGATGACGTAACGACAAACCGAAATATTGATGCGAAAGTGCTTAACCCAACCATGGATGAGCTGATTGACGAAATGAAGTCAGTGGACGGTGATCTTGCTCAGCTCGCGGTTAAACTGGGCTTGGTTGATGAACTCGCGACACGCCAAGACATTCGCACTCTATTTGCAAAGCAGTTTGGTAGTGACGGCAAAGACAGCTACAACGCGATTGGTTACTACGACTACCTTGCAACGATTCGCCCTGATTACACACTACCTCAGCACGATATCGCCGTTGTTCTAGCCAGTGGCGCGATTATGGATGGTCAACAACCTCGTGGTACTGTCGGTGGTGATACCGTCGCAAGCTTGTTGCGTCAAGCACGCAATGATGAAAAGGTGAAAGCGGTCGTGTTGCGAGTAGATAGCCCTGGGGGTAGTGCCTTTGCCTCTGAAGTGATTCGCAACGAAGTAGAAGCACTAAAACAAGCAGGCAAGCCAGTTGTTGTATCCATGTCGAGTTTGGCTGCCTCTGGTGGTTATTGGATTTCAATGAGCGCAGACAAGATCGTTGCTCAGCCAACAACCCTGACGGGTTCCATTGGTATCTTTAGCGTCATCACCACGTTTGAAAAAGGCTTTAGTAAGTTAGGCATTAATACTGATGGCGTTGGCACATCGCCGTTCTCTGGTGACGGTATTACCACTGGCCTTTCTGACGGCGCATCTCAAGTGTTCCAATTAGGTATCGAGCACGGTTACAAGCGCTTTATTTCTCTAGTTGGCGAGAATCGCGATATGTCTCTAGAGGAAGTCGACAACGTCGCTCAAGGTAGAGTTTGGACAGGACAAGACGCCCTATCCTTTGGTCTTGTTGACCAAATGGGTGACTTTGACGATGCTGTAGAGCTAGCGGCGAAACTGGCGAACGTGACCGATTACGGCATTTACTGGGTAGAAGAACCGCTTTCTCCCACTGAACTATTTTTACAAGAGTTCATGAAACAGGTGAAAGTCTCTCTAGGTATTGATGCAACCAGCTTGCTACCAAAAAGTCTTCAACCCGTAGCTCAACAGTTCGAACAAGACGCAAGCTTGCTACAAAGCTTTAACGATCCTAAAGGTCAATACGCATTTTGTTTGAACTGCCAAGTGCAGTAGCTTTTTCATTAATATTACAAAGGGTATCTCTACTTGAGGTGCCCTTTTTATTACGCTCAACATCTCCTCAGATGACTTTCTGATGCTGTGCGCATAGCCTCGCATCTCAAGGTTATTTAGGTATATAATCCCCGCCTCTGTTCCCCTACATGAAAGAAAAAACGATGACTAGAAAACACATCTACATCGCTTACACCGGTGGCACCATCGGAATGCAAAAATCGGATCACGGCTATGTGCCTGTTGCTGGCTTTATGGAAAAGCAACTAGTAAGCATGCCAGAGTTTCACCGTCCTGAAATGCCGGATTACACTATCCACGAATACGATCCTCTGATTGACTCATCAGATATGACGCCTGCCGACTGGCAGCAGATTGCGGATGATATTCGTGACAACTATGACAAATACGATGGTTTCGTCATCCTACATGGTACTGACACCATGGCATACACAGCATCTGCATTGTCTTTCATGCTTGAAAACCTTGGCAAGCCAGTGATTGTTACGGGTTCACAGATCCCTCTTGCAGAGCTGCGTTCTGACGGTCAAGCAAACCTATTGAATGCTCTGCATATTGCCGCAAACTACCCGATCAACGAAGTGACTTTGTTCTTCAATAATCAGTTGATGCGTGGTAACCGCAGCACAAAATCTCATGCTGACGGTTTTAATGCCTTTACTTCACCAAACCTTCCTCCACTACTGGAAGCTGGGATCAATATTCAAGTAAGTAACAGCGTAACCGTTGGTGCACAACCAGAAGGTGAATTTAAGGTTCACAACATTACACCACAGCCAATCGGCGTGATCACTATGTATCCTGGTATATCACATGAAGTTATTCGTAATACGCTTCGTCAGCCTGTAAATGCGATGATTCTGTTGACTTTTGGTGTGGGCAACGCGCCTCAAAACCCTGAGCTACTGGGTCACCTTAAAGAAGCCTCTGAGCGCGGCGTTATTGTCGTGAACCTAACTCAATGTTTGGCAGGCAAAGTGAATATGGGCGGCTACGCCACGGGTTGTGCACTGGCAGACTCTGGAGTTATCAGCGGCTTTGACATGACGCCAGAAGCGGCACTAGCAAAACTGCATTACCTTCTAAGCCAAAACCTTTCTTACGAAGAAGTGAAAGAGAGAATGCAGCAAGTACTGCGTGGTGAGATGAGCCTGTAAATTCAAGCTTACTACGATCTAAAAAGCCCAATAGAGATTGGGCTTTTTTCTTTTAAAGTCAAAGTAGTAGCGGTAAAGGGAACCCTATAAAAATCAAAGGTTCACTTAATCAATGTTCGGATTGACACGAACAATGTCGCTCTCTTCTCCGCTAAATTGTTTTTTAAGTTCTTGCTTCGATTTAAAGCTGATTTCACCACCTGCCGCAACCGTCATATGCTGCGCATCAGTATTATGTTTTGATTGATACAACATCACAGCTTGCATACACGAATCTCGCTGCTCTTTAGAAAGTGTTGTACCCTCAGGCCATCTTCCCGTTTCTACTGCATAGACTAAGCGATCATAAACTTCTGGAGTCATCGCTTGTAATAGTTGTTCTGCGTCCATAATGCACCTTCTTATTACATTCTATTTACAGAACATAACGGGTTAAGAAACTGAGTCAAGAATACGAAAATGAATTGGTGTAACGGATCACAAGCAAAGCAATGAAAAGAACACACTGGTTACTTCTCGGCCTCACAAGTCTCGCACTAACGGGCTGTTTCGAAGGTAACGTGACAACCGAAGAGTTGTGCCAAAAAACACCAGAGCTGCGCTGCGAACAGCTCAATATGGATGACGGGCAATGTCGAGTTCCCAGAACAAATTTAGTATGGCATCGGTTTGAGCAATTGAAAAAACCATCAGAAGCCAACCAAATCATCGAATACGGTCTGGTCGCTGAATATAGAAAATGCTTAGAACTCGCCTCTCAGATCACACCTATTGATCAAAGTGCTCTCAAGAGACAGCGTTTTAACGCTTTGGTACACAGTATTGATGAGCTAGAACGCATCGTAAACGAGTTAAAAGGCTCAGAAGACCCGGCTACTTTGTATTTTTTGTGGTCTCAAACGGGTGACATCCAAGCTCGTCGCGCATTTTTACAAATGGAAGGCTCACCCAAGTTAAATACTGCTGAGATGCAATATGCATTAGCTACTTTCTATACTAATCGAGATGCCAAGAAAACGTTAATACTGCTGAATAAAGCGTTGTCTTTATCGGATGAAGACAACCTTAATCCGATCATTCTCAAATCAATGGCAAGCATTCATCAAGGGCTTGGAGAAAAAGAGCGCGCGTATCTGTGGGCAATGGTTGCAAAAAGATTCGACGTCCCGCTTGCTGATGAAAAGCAGCTCAAGCGTATGTTTAATTTTAGTCATGCAGAGCAATATCAGCAGCTAGATGAATTAGCTGAATCGGTGGCAAAAGCCATAGAGAGAGGAAACTACTCTCCAGCAATGATACCCAAAGAGATATAAACGAAAAAACTCCCGCAATTGGCGGGAGTTTTTCTTTGGGTCAAACTACACTCTGTTTTCTACTTACAACAAATCGTATTGAAAGGATAAAACACTATCGAGCACAATTTTGTCGTTATTGTTCTGATTTGTTGAAAATTAACGACACTGAATTAACACAAAAACGCTCACCCGTGGTCTGTGGGCCATCTTCAAAAACGTGCCCTAGATGGCTATCACATGTGGCACAACGAATCTCTGTACGTACCATTCCGTGACTCAGATCTTCTAAATAGCGCACCGCTTGATCATTGATGGGCGCATCAAAACTTGGCCAACCACAGCCAGAGTCATACTTGTTATCAGAGACAAAGAGAGGGGCATTGCAACAGGTACAAGCATAAACACCCGTCTCTTTATTATGCAGTAGTTTACCGCTGAAAGGCGGTTCTGTACCTTGCTCTCGGCAGACACGAAACTCTTCTTCAGAAAGTTGCTCACGCCACTGCTCATCTGACTTCGCCACTTTTTTCCCGTTTTGTTCCACGACTTTCTGCTCCTTCTTTACTGTTTTTGGTATTGACTTTTTTAGCAAAAAACTTGCTTCTCTTAACAGTTGTAGCACATACTTTCTCACCAGGACACCATGCGTAATTAATTTGATAAGAGCACTTATCTCACCAGTTATATTACGCCAACTGGACTACAGAAGAATCAGTTAAAAGTTTAAAAAACGAACATTTGCGAAGAATTGTTAAAAAAAGCGTCGCTTTTTTTTGACTTTAAACAAGTTAAGTTCGATTATCACTTGCAGATGTTTACTGGATTCTGTAATTTTACTACCAGTTATCTTTAATCAGAAATTAAGTTGTGGAGCAACTATAATGACTATCAAAGTAGGTATTAACGGTTTTGGCCGTATCGGTCGTTTCGTATTCCGTGCAGCGCAAGAGCGTGCTGACATCGAAGTTGTAGGTATCAACGACCTTATCGACGTAGATTACATGGCATACATGCTTAAGTACGACTCAACTCACGGCCGTTTCAACGGTACTGTTGAAGTTGAAGGCGGTAACCTAATCGTTAACGGTAAAACTGTACGTGTTACTGCAGAGCGCAACCCAGCGGACCTTAAGTGGGACGAAATCGGTGTTGACGTTGTTGCAGAAGCAACTGGTCTTTTCCTAACTGACGAGACTGCACGTAAGCACATCGAAGCTGGCGCGAAGAAAGTTGTTCTAACTGGTCCTTCAAAAGACGCTACTCCAATGTTCGTAATGGGCGTTAACCACGCGACTTACGCTGGTCAAGACATCGTTTCTAACGCTTCTTGTACTACTAACTGTCTAGCGCCTATCGCTAAAGTTCTTAACGACAAGTTCGGTATCGAATCTGGTCTTATGACTACAGTTCACGCTACTACAGCAACTCAAAAAACTGTAGACGGTCCTTCTGCTAAAGACTGGCGCGGTGGTCGTGGTGCTTCTCAAAACATCATCCCATCTTCAACTGGTGCTGCTAAAGCTGTAGGCGTTGTTCTTCCAGAACTAAACGGCAAACTAACTGGTATGGCTTTCCGCGTACCAACAGCTAACGTTTCTGTAGTTGACCTAACAGTTAACCTAAAAGAAGGCGCATCTTACGAAGCTATCTGTGCAGCAATGAAAGAAGCTTCTGAAGGCGAGCTAAAAGGTGTTCTAGGTTACACTGAAGATGCAGTAGTATCTCAAGACTTCATCGGTGAAGTTCAAACTTCTGTATTCGATGCTAAAGCTGGTATCGCTCTAACTGATAACTTCGTTAAAGTTGTATCTTGGTACGACAACGAAATCGGTTACTCAAACAAAGTTCTAGACCTAATCGCTCACATCTCTAAGTAATTAGATAGTTAGCAATTAGCGAATAACTTCGTTAAAGAAAAGGCGGCTCTAGAGTCGCCTTTTTTGTATCTGGAATTTGAGAGAATACCTCGGCGCTGTTGCATTGTATTTGCGACGGATGTCAAAACCCTATTTTCCCCAATGATAGGAAACAGCACATGGATTTAAAAACTCTCCCAGCTCTAACCGTGTTATCTGATAACGTTACTGTCGTTGAAATTGATCAGGTCAAAGTAGTACGTGTTATTCATGAGAAAGCGACAGCAGGCATCTCCTTACATGGTGGTCACGTTGTTTCGTTCACTCCTGCTGGTCATGAAGATTTGATTTGGATGAGCGAGAAGGCGATTTTCGACGGGAAAAAAGCCCTGCGAGGCGGCATTCCCGTTTGCTGGCCATGGTTTGGGCGTATTGCAGCACCGGCTCATGGTTTCGCACGTACTGCTGAATGGGAGCTGGTTGAACATCGCGAGAACGATAACGGCGTGATTGTTGAACTTGCTCTGTTCCCGACAGAAGAAATCCACGACATTTGGCCACATATGTTTGACGCTCGTTTGGTGGTTGAAGTTGGCGATGAGCTAAAAGTGACACTCAAAGTCATGAACATCGATGACGAAGCTTGGACCTTCTCTGGCGCGTTACATACTTACCTAAACGTTGGAGACATTAAGCAAGCACAAACGACAGGCATGGGTGCCGAGTACATTGATAGCTTGAAAGCTGATGCGGTATGCCAAGGTGGTGATGTTCTGCAACTCACAGACACCATTGATCGCGTTTACACGCAACCAGAAGCGAAAATTTTGGTAAAAGATCCGGAACTGAATCGTACATTAAGCGTGGAAAACCATGGTCATAACTCCGCGGTACTTTGGAACCCTTGGGCAGAAGGTGCACAAGGTATGGCTGATATGGCTGACGATGGTTACCAAACCATGCTGTGTGTTGAATCTACTGTTCACGCTCCAAGTATCGAGCAAGGTAAAACGCTCCAGCCAGGTGAGACTCATGAACTTGTCACTGTAATTTCAGTGCAGTAGTTATAACCAGATCAAAGGTCGGGAATACCCGACCTTTTTTGTAATAAAAGCCCCACCTAGATGGTCCTCTCTCAACTAACTTATTGGTTATCAGTCACTTTTGACTATTTCATTAATAAATATCAAAAAATTCGATCATATAAACCGATAGCATGCCGATACAAAACTCATAAATAATAAAAATATCAGGAACTGATCTATGTTAGAGAGATACCGAAATCAAAGTGTCGGATTCCAGTTAAAGCTGGTTATCACTTTGTGTCTATTCATTGCTTTCAGCAGTATTGCTGCGCTTGTTTACCGTAACGCTTCCGATGTTCTATTGGAAAGCACCCTTAAAGAGCACCAATCTAAAGTAGAGTCGATGGCTAAAACCATTGCAGGCCAATTCGATGCTTATCTGCATACCGCTAAAGTGCTCGAGTCCACTTTTCGTAATGGCTACCTTGCCGGTGTTTATGTCGAAAACTATACGGTTGATTTCATGGGGCATGAAATACCAAACATCACTCAATACAGTGAAAGCTTAATTAACGACACAAAGCTGGTCGATAGCTTCACACGTGATACCGGTGCTATCGCGACTTTATTCGCGCCTTTGGGAGATGACTTTATCCGTGTATCTACCTCACTAAAAGATCCACAAGGTCAACGAGCAGTGGGAACCACACTAGGGCTCGACCACCCAGGTTATCAGCAACTAAAAGCTGGTCAGCCATATTACGCTCAAATAAAGTTGTACGGCGAACGCTACATTACCTATTACTCTCCAATTAAAGATGCTACAGGAAAAGTTGCAGGGTTATCGTTTATTGGTTTGCCCGTAGATCAAGCAACACAAACGCTATTCGATGCGCTAGAGGAGATTAAATGGGGCGATACTGGCTATACCATCATTGTCGACAACGACGACAACAATCTTGGTAAGTACCTACTCCATCCGACTAAAAGTGCAACCGACCCTTCAATCACAGAAGTTCGTGACTACGAGGGTAATAAGCCTTTCCATAAAATTTTTGAACAAAAGAGCGGATTAATTCTCTACCCTTACCAATTCGGCTCAACAGTCGGCGAAAAGTACTTAGTGTTTACCGAAGTACCAGGCTGGAACTGGAAACTACTGGGTGGTACGTTCATCAAAGAAGTGACCAAAGGCAGTGATACACTACTCAAACTTATCGCCATCATTTCTTCGGTAGCAGCAATCATTACTTTTGTTGTACTGACACTTTTCTTGAATCGCAGCTTAAAACCTCTGACCGTTCTAAACTCCTATATGACTCGCTTGGCGGGCGGCGAGGTCAGCTTGAACGTCCCATCGTCTCGTAAGGCATCAAAAAATGAAATTACTAACCTGAATACGGGTGTCGCCAGTATGGCAAGTCAACTCAATGAACTTGTTGGTAAGATCCGTTCCACAAGCGACTTAGTAGAGAGCAACTCCAACAGCGTTGCCAATGATGCCCATAGCAATTTAACCCAAGCTGACCGCCAACAAGAAGAAGTAGAACAAGTGGTAACAGCAATCGAAGAGATGGCCTCTTCTGCTCAATCGGTTGCCCAACAAGTCGAAAGTATTGCGGAAAACGTACGCTCAGCGAATACCGATAGTCAATCTGGTCTCGCGATTGTGGAAGGCGTATGTATCGATGTTGCTCAACTTAACGATCAGTTGGATCAATCAGCAGCGGCTATCGAGCAAGTCAATCGCGATAGTGAGAGTATTCAAACCGTCACGAAGATGATTGATGAGATTGCAGAGCAAACCAACCTACTTGCGTTGAATGCAGCCATTGAAGCCGCACGAGCAGGTGAGCAAGGTCGTGGCTTCGCAGTTGTAGCAGATGAAGTGCGCACACTTGCGCACCGTACACAAAGCTCAGTTCAGGATGTAGTTGAAATTATTGAGAAGCTAAAAGGCTCTACTCATAATGCAGTTAATATGATGACTGACAGCCAACGCAGTGCCAATCAGGTCTTAGACAAAGCACAAGACGCGGGTACAGCATTAGAAGCTATCGCAGTACAAGTCCAGTCGATAGCGTCTCAAGCCGACGCCATTGCTGCGACCTCAGAAGAGCAAGCGCAAGTATCCCAAGAAATTGCTGCAAATGCCCATTCTATCAGTGAGCTAAACCGAGAAAGCCGCGACACCAGCGCGAAAACCTCGCAAAGTGCCATTGAACTGCAACAACAAGCTCGGAACTTGAAAGAGCAAGTCGACTTCTTCCACTAATACTGAATATGAGCCGATTCCATCGGCTCTTTTTGTTTCACTTGAGACCACGCTTTTTGATAGAATTTGCCGCCCTACTTTCTGTTCGAGATCGTCATGAACTATCAATGCCCTTTATGCCACCAAGCTCTAGCGTTAAATGAAAAAACGTTTAAGTGCGAAAACAATCATCAGTTTGACTTAGCAAAAGAAGGCTACGTTAACTTGATGCCAGCGCACCACAAACGTTCTAAAGATCCTGGTGACAATAAAGAGATGATGCAAGCTCGTCGTCGATTCCTTGAGGGGAATTACTACAACCCAATGCGCCAAGAGGTTGCGCAGCTGTGTGCGAAATACACAGAGGGAACCGATCATCAATTATTAGATATTGGTTGCGGCGAGGGTTACTACACGGATCAAGTGCAGAAAACGATACAAACGCAAACGGACGATGCGACGATATATGGATTGGACATTTCAAAAGTTGCGATTCGTTATGCGGCGAAGCGCTACACACAGTGTCACTTTAGCGTCGCTTCTAGCCATCGGCTTCCTTTCGCGAATGAATCCTTAGATGCTATTTTGCGCATTTATGCCCCTTGCAAAGCAGAAGAGCTTCAGCGCGTTGTAAAAGAGAACGGTGTGGTCATCACGGTGACACCTGCTAGTCGCCACTTATACCAACTACGTGAACGCATTTATCAAGATGTTCGTCTTCACAGTGAAGAGCCAGAACACATTGAAGGATATGAATTAGAGCATCAACAACATCTTAACTATGTTATGAATTTGAAGGACGGGGCCGCATTCGATTTATTGCAAATGACGCCATTCGCATGGAAAGCAACCGATGCACTTCGTGAAGAGTTGAAGTCCGCTACACTCTATCAGTGTGAGGCTGATTTTATGCTGCGCGTATATCGCAAAAAGTCCACTCAGTAATAATAGTGGCAACCAACAAACGCAAATAGTTATCATTTATATTGATTCATTGCTCAGCCTCCATTAATATCATCCGGACATTTTTGGAGGCTTTTCAATGCGCTTTTCTATTTTAAGCTTGCTCTTTGCTGGCTTACTTACTGGTTGTTCTTCTGTTCCATCAACCAACTCTCACCCTACCTCTGCGGAAGTCACTACTTTTTACGACTACCAACTTTACACCCCTTCTGGCGAGCACATCGCTCTAAGCAAACTACCAAAAGAGCTGCGACAAGCAGATGTTATTCTTATTGGTGAATGGCACACACATGCCGGCGTTCATCGCTTTCAAACCGATATGCTCAAACAACTTTCATCTTATGACCGCCCACTCGCGTTATCAATGGAACAATTTACCCGCGACAAACAACCTGTTGTTGACGCTTACCTGCGTGGGGAAATCGGTGAACAGTACTTGATGAAACAAGCCAATGCTTGGCCCAATTATGAGAGCGACTATCGCCCTCTCGTTGAGTTTGCTAAGCAGAAAAATCTCCCGGTGATTGCAGCGAATGCACCAAAGGGCATTGTCCGATGTATTGGTCGTCAGGGGATAGACTACGTTAACAAGCTCGATGATGAGCAGCGAACGTTTATTGCAGAATCCATCAACACGGCCAGTAGTCCATACAAAGAGAAGTTTATGGCATCCATGCATCATGGGAAGCCAGAACAAACCGAGAAACAGTTTGCAGCTCAAGTAACTTGGGATGAAACCATGGCAGAGTCTATCGTTAACTACCTAACCGCCACACCAGGTGCCCAGGTTGTTCATGTTGCAGGCAAGTTTCATACCGAGCAAGGACTAGGTACAGCTGCATCCATCTTAAGCCGCAACCCGAGCTTAAGAGTGGTTGTAATTAGCCCAACAGATAATGTGCTTGCCGATAATACTGACTATCAGTTAGAGGTTCTTGCACCACCAGTACGGTATGTACAAGATGCTCACCGCATGGCGGCATATCAACACCTCACTAAGCGCAATAGCGATCTTCAATGTAAGTAGCTGGTCTTCAATTTAAGTTACTACCTTGTCGTTGCGTTGCATCATCACACTGCTCCGAGTTCATAGAGTGACAACGGTCTGCTTCCTGCTGGTCTATTTTTTGCTAATGATCACGAATAGAAACCAGAAGCGGCAAAAGCAGACCTGTTTTTATCCAAATAGCTTCAGAAATAGACTTTGCCGCCGATAGTAATATAACTGCTTTTTACCCGCACTCAGTGAACGAGTGTCGATGTTCCAAGGAGTATTCGATGAATCCAGTAGGAAGCACTTCTGTTAATAGCTATGCCAAACAATCTGTCGCCTCTAAGCAAACAAGTATTGCACAAGAGGAAGGCAACGCTTCGCCGCTAAAAGTCGAACACAATAAGGTGACACTGTCTACGGAGGGCAAAGCGCTCCTCGCCGCTCTGCAGCAAATCGAACACGACAGTAAGAGAGTAGAAGCAGAAGATAAATCTGTTGGTGAAAAAGTGGAGTCCTTTACACATGGCGCACTTGGCATGGATCACCCTGACAAAATCGAGGAAGAAGAAGACGGCTCATACTCTGCGGGTCAATACCTTTCTGCGGCCCTCACTGTCGGTGGCATCATATTAGCGTTGGTCTAATAATCGTTACGACAATAAATCCTATTTGAATAAATCACTAACTGCAGCCCATAATTTGATACGTCAAAGAACGATATGTCGTAAACGTAGGTTATATACTCCTCAATTCGACCGCTCTTATGACCTTAAAACGCATACTCGTTTATTGCTCCCTAAACTAGGTTTCTTGTGAAGGCACTGAATGGATAACTTTAGTCCATGCTTTCAACTCCTAAGCGTAATCCAAGCCCACGTTTGTGGGCTTTCTTCTTTCTAAATTCACAAACGTTAGAGGTTGATTCACTTTTTCTACAAACCCAAGCAAAGACGACAATTTAGTTAAACTTTTATTACCGACACAAAATCGTCATAAATCATTGTTTTAATACCAGCGCTTTCAATAAACAAGGAAAATATAATGAAGCGCTTAGTATCTCCAATCGTTACCGCAGTGGCAGCATCAACCCTCTCTTTTAATGCACTCTCGGCCGAAATCAAAAACGTTATTTTGATGATCGGCGATGGCATGGGGCCTCAACAAGTTGGTCTACTAGAGACTTACGCCAAACACGCACCTAACTCGATTTACCAAGGCGAAACTACCGCTTTGTATAAACTCGCTCAAGAAGGTGTGATTGGATCATCACTGACCAATCCAGAAGACGCGATTGTCGTCGACTCTGCGTGCTCCGCAACGATGCTAGCAACAGGAATACCTACCGCTTCTGAAGTCATTGGCATTGATAGCCAAGGCAACCACGTTGAAACCATTTTGGAAAAAGCCAAAAGCAAAGGTAAGGCTACGGGTCTCGTCTCTGATACACGTATGACTCATGCAACGCCAGCCGCATTTGCCGCTCATCAACCACACCGTTCTCTAGAAAACAGTATTGCGGCGGACATGCTAGAAACTGGCGTAGACGTGATGATGTCTGGCGGACTTCGTCATTGGATTCCAAAGTCGACAAACGACAAGGGAGAGACATACGAGCAACTTGAAAAGCTCACTGAAGGTAATGTCTACCTAAAGTCGAAACGTAAAGATGAGCGCAACTTGCTTACTGAGGCGCAAGACCAAGGTTACAACCTGGCTTTCAGCCGCGATATGCTCACACAAGCTAAAGGTGACAAATTACTTGGACTTTTTGCTTACTCGGGCATGAACGATGGTATTGCCTACAGTCAAAGCAAAAACGATCCAAAACGTACGCAGCCATCACTGAAAGAAATGACCACCAAAGCAATCGACATCCTTTCAAAAGACAAAGACGGCTTTTTCTTAATGGTTGAAGGCGGTCAAATTGACTGGGCTGGCCACAGTAACGATGCGGGTACGATGCTGCATGAAATGATCAAGTTCGACGAAGCGGTAGACTCGGTTTATGAGTGGGCAAAAGGCCGTGATGACACACTGATCATTGTTACCGCTGACCACGAGACCGGTTCTTTCGGCTTTAGTTACTCATCAGCAAACTTGCCTAAACCGCAAAAACGCGACGGCGAAGCATTCAAAAATCAAGATTACGCGCCAAACTTCAACTTTGGTCAGTTCGAAATCCTCGATGGTTTATACAACCAGAAGAAAAGCTACTACGGTATGATCAGCGAATTCCAAGCGCTTGATAAGAAAGCTCAAACACCAGAGAAGTTTGCAGAAATTGTGAATGCAAATAGCGCTTTTTCGATTACGCCTGAGCAAGCAGAACGCGTATTAGCAAGTAAACCAAATCCATACCGACTCGCTGGACACAAATACTTAAGCGAAGAGAACGTTCCGACAATCAATGACTTTGATGCGTTCTTTCCTTACAACGACCGTGGCAACTTGCTAGCTCGTGAGCATGCAACAAAGCAAAACACAGTATGGGGAACGGGTACTCATACGCATACCCCAGTCAACGTATTTGCTTGGGGGCCGGCAGAAACTATCCTTCCGGTATCAAAAATCATGCACCACTCTCAGTTAGGTGAGTACTTAAAGCAACAAATCAAATAATCGGCTTGCACTTACTTCACGACTCGTGATGTTCAAACGCTCTCGTAAGGGAGCGTTTTTTTATGCATGAAAATAGTTGACGTTTTAAACAATAAACCTCAATAATTATAGGTCTTTGATTATATGAATGAAGAAAATGTGCGAAATATTTGCTAAGCAGCCCCAAGACAACTATCAGTTCATCACCCGCTCTATCCGTATTGATGGTCACGCCACAAGTGTAAAACTTGAAGCAAGCTTTTGGACGATTCTTGAGGAAATTGCTAACGCTCAAAACATGACTGTTCCTAAGTTTATTAGTACGGTCTATCAAGAAGCGCTCGAATACAATGGTGAAGTAAACAACTTTGCCTCCCTACTTCGCTGCGCCTGTCTCACTTACGCTCGCCAGCCTAAAGAGACGATTCGTCAAGCACTGACACAACTAAACACTTAATAACAACCAACCACTGACCAACCTACCAATAACCCTCATAGGCTATGCAACAGAGTTGTAAGCCATTGAGCATGTTCTAATTTGTCGTACTAGAGTACTACCCAGACTCCTTTTGAACTCGCTAACCTATGCGGACTATCAAGGAGTACCCATGACAAAAATGATTCACACCATGATCCGAGTCAGCGATCTGGACCGTTCTCTACAATTTTACCGCGACGTACTAGAGCTAGAAATCAAAGACCAATACATCTTTGATGGTTTTTCTCTGACCTATCTAGCCAACGAAGAAACTGGCTTTGAATTAGAGTTGACACACAATCACGATCAAACTGAGCCTTACACTCACGGCTCAGGCTACGGTCACCTTGCTGTCAGCGTAGAGGACATCGAACAAACTCACAAACGCATTAAATCTCTCGGTATTGAAGCGGGTGACATCAAAGCTTTTGATCACCAACAAAAGCATTTGGCAACGTTCTTTTTTGTGACTGATCCTGATGGTTACAAAATTGAGTTCTTACAACGCCAAGGGCGTTACCTATAACAAAAAGAGTAAACATCATGATTCACTTGACTGCTACCTTTCACGCACAACCGGGAAAAGAACAAGAACTGAAAGCAGTGCTCACCCGAGTACTTGAACCCACTCGCAATGAGGAAGGTTGTGTTCGTTATCAGTTATTCCAAGATAAAGACAATGCGTGCCACTTCGTTTTTCAAGAGCAATTTAAAGACCAACAAGCGTTCGATCTTCATGGTAAAACAGAACACTTTTCTCTTTTGATTAGCCAAATCGACAACTTGTTAGAATGCGAACCGAAATTAGCGTTCTTTAACGAACTGTAAAAACACCGCTTAATGCAAATAAAAAGGCACTCTTTACTAGAGTGCCTTTTCGTACTGTTGTGGCTGTGATTACGCGTCTTGCTTCTCTACCATGTGCAAATGCACATCTTGTTGTGGGAAAGGAATCGAAATGCCTTCTCGGTCAAAGCGCAGTTTCACTTCTTTTGTCACATCCCAATACACGTCCCAATAATCATCAGTTTTTACCCAAGGACGAACAATAAAGTCTACAGATGATGTGTTTAACGTATGCACTTTGATCATCGGCTCTGGTGTACGAAGTACTGCAGGGTGAGAAGTAATGATATCAGACAGCACTGACTCGGCTTTCAGCAAGTCATCCGCATAGCCAATGCCAAACACCATATCCACACGGCGAATGCGCTCGTGTGTGACGTTCTTAATCACATCTCCCCAAATTTTACTGTTAGGTACAATAATAATTTGGTTATCAAACGTACGGATTGTGGTGTTCACCAAACTCATATGGCTTACCTTACCATCCACGCCACCAGCATACACAAAGTCACCAACATCAAATGGGCGGTAAATAAGCAACATCATACCCGCCGCGAAGTTGGACAAGGTGTCTTGCAAAGCGAAGCCGATAATCACACCAGCAATACCAAAACCAGTTAGGATCGGTGCTAGGTTCAATCCAAGCTGAGATAGGCCCACCATGATACCAATCACCCACACGAATTTGCCGGACATTGATATAAAGAAATCCTGCATCAAGTGTGAGAGCTTTAAGTTTTTCGATGAAACCGCCTTGCTGACCACTTTGCGCGTTAACTTCGCGAGCCCACGAGCGATCAATAAAATCAGCGCAAATACAAACAACTGGAAAATGTGCTGCGGCGCATTTTCGGCAAACCAGTCTAGCGCAGAGTTGGACCAATGGCTCAGTATTGACCACACTACTTTGGTATTCAGCAAGTCATGGGTGATATTCCCTGTCACTTCGAAAATTTGGCGTTTGTATTCGGACGTTTCTAAACCGACTTTATCGCCAATCGAAATTAAATTGCGTAGGCTTTCCGTCGCAATATTCAGTCTTTGTTTAGTAATAAGCTGACTAAGCTGCAGTGACGCTTTTTCCGATTCAGGGCTTGACGAAAGTTGAGAGCCGATGATTTCACTTTGCTGGCTCAAGTACTCAATTGAGGCAGACAGCAAACGCATACGTTTATCAACTTTATCCTTTAGTTCCGCTTCTGCGCGCTCATTTTGAGCCCCTAACTCTTTCAGCCAAGCAAGGTTTTGCCAACTTGAATCGAAGCTGACATCGAGGTAATGCTGTAACTCTCGGTAATCATTAACAAGAGCAAGTTTCTCTTCATCCTTGGCTTTATTTAAATCTTCAACGACTTTCTTTATTTTTTCCGACAGATAGTTCGTGGCGTCCTCAGAGTATTTTTCCTGCTTTTTAACCAAGGAGATCAATTTGTCGTGAGGGATAGTTTCACGTTCAATCGCTGATGCTAACTGACTTCTTAACTCTTCATTTTTTTGGAACAGCTGTAGTTGAAGCGCGTCGCGCTCATCACCACTCGCTTGCGAGAGACCTTGGGATAAATCCACAATTTCTCGATTCAAGTTATCAATAGAAGTTTCGGCAGCAGAGGGCTCTGGCGTATCCTGAATATCTTTCGCATTGATGACCATAGGGGTCATCATACCGAGGATGAGCGTGAATAATGCCACCCAAGATGTCAGGCGTATTTTCTGGGGGAAATGAAACGTCATGTTTACCTCTTAGGGAACAGTTCTGATCAAAACGACCAAGAATAGAAGTGTAAAGCCTTGAAATTATATACCTAAGTTTACAACACTAAATAATAAACTGAGCAGCATTTCGTTAGTTGGGCGTCAAAGTTGAGAAACCCAATAACAAACAAGCCTTTCATTATTAGATGAAAGGCTTGTGTAAATTTAACTAGGGCGATTGGGGTGATTCAGAATATGGTCTTCCCAATCCACCACATCAATCTCGTATACCACTTTATTGCGGACACTTTCGCCCGCCGCGTGCATCGCAGATTTCGAGCCCGTAATCAACGGATGCCATTCTGGTAAAGGCTGCTTTTCAGCCAACAGGCGGTAAGCGCACGTATGCGGCAGCCAAGTAAAATCGTCGATGTCTTCGCGCGTCAGCTTGGTGCACTCTTCACCCGAAGTAAAACGATTTGGGTAATCCTTACAAGAACACGTTTTGCTATTTAGCCAGCTACAGGCCACATTGGTGTAATAGATTTCATCGGTATCTTCGTCCATTAGCTTATGCAGGCAACATTTACCACAACCATCACAGAGAGATTCCCATTCCTCTTCTGTCATCTGCTCTAACGATTTACTTTGCCAAAATGGAGTGCTCATACTTCAGGTCTCACCAAGGGAATTTAGGGGGCGATTTATACCCCTCTCGACGCAAAAGTTCAAGTTTTGAGAAGATCTCGAATCATTCACACATAACAGTAGAGATATTCAACTACTTTCGCTTTACTGTTCTATCCTTAAACAAGTTTCCATTACTCAATTGATCAAGAAGGCATTAAGGAGTTTTCATGGGTATTATTTCTTGGATTATTTTGGGCTTAATCGCCGGTGCACTCGCAAAATGGCTCATGCCAGGAAAAGATGGGGGTGGCTGGATTGCGACAATGCTACTCGGTATTGCTGGGGCGTTTGTCGGCGGCTTTCTTGGCGGTATTCTGGGTTTCGGCGGGGCAACTGGCGTAAATATCGGTAGCATAATCACCGCAACGCTAGGCGCATTTATTCTGCTGTTTGTTTACAACCGCTTCTTGAGATGATCACAACGGTTTAGAAGCCAAAAGGAGCACTCTATTGAGTGCTCCTTTTTATTTTTTCTTAGGCGACTCTTCCAATCCACGTCAAAATGACCATAATTGCCCCTCAATTTTTAAGAGGTTTACATTATGGATTGTCGACTAGGATGCGGAGCTTGCTGTATTGCGCCAAGTATCTCTTCACCGATACCTGGAATGCCCAAGGGCAAACCAGCAGGTGTTCGTTGCGTACAACTCAACGATGATAAT
This sequence comes from Vibrio sp. J2-4, assembly GCF_021728155.1. Classification (NCBI taxonomy): domain Bacteria; kingdom Pseudomonadati; phylum Pseudomonadota; class Gammaproteobacteria; order Vibrionales; family Vibrionaceae; genus Vibrio; species Vibrio sp. J2-4. The sequence continues at coordinate 646,574 of NZ_JAKKCN010000002.1, read as the reverse complement.
TTGTGTAAGCTGTTTGGTAAGCCTGAGCGCCCTAACGTTTGTCACGATTTTAAACCGTGTCCGGTTGTGTGTGGCAAAACCAACCAAGAAGCGCTCGACAACATCACTGAGCTAGAGCAACTTACTTAATCTATTCAGAGCCCCCGTTTAGTCGTTACCAAGCTCTCGCAAATACAAGTAGATGGTATCGCGCGAAATGCCAAGATGGTTTGCAACCATTAAAACAGCATCTTTGTATTTAAAAATGCCCAAGCCGTGCAGTCGCGTCACCAGTTCACGGTTACGTTTAGAAGGCGCAATGGCTTCATTTTCCCACACTTCTGTTTGTACGGTTTCTATCGTGCTGATGATGGTTTCATCGATATTACGCGCAAACGTTTCTGGTGAGCGAGCACCACCAACACAACACTCGGAGTGTTGCTGAGGCAGCATTGCCTTTAAAAACGCCTGCATCGGTGCATCCATATCCACGTTGATACACAGCAAACCAATCGGTTTGTTTTTTGGATTTCTGACAATGGTCGTAATGGAGTGCAAGGTCTTTCCGTTCGACGTTTTCGTCAGGTACGAATCAGAAACGTCCTTGCCCTCTCTTAACTTCATTCTCGCTAAGTTGGTAATTGGGGCACCTTCACTGCGTTCCGTCACGTGCCCGTTTGCGATTTTGATGATTTCCGGCGCTTCGGCATCTAAGCTGTGGAGAACCACTTCAGTGTGTTCACCATACATGCGTGCAATGCCATCCACGACGTTTTTCATAGAGTTCAAAATATCGAGATCACTCTTGGTGAGTTTCTTTAGTAGCAATGTTACTTCCCTTAGCAAAAACTGGAGGTTAGGCCGACATAATATCGATAATAGATTTGTCAGTATACGGCATACCGAAACGAACCATTGAGCCTACATTTCTTATCGTTTGCTCAACTTCTTCGCCTACTATACCTTGATTCTTAACACTGTGGTTACCCATCGCCATCAAATATGAGCGCACCGCCGTTGTCGATGAAGTACACACTTTCATCGCACAAGAGGACTTCGCACCATCGCACACCATACCTGAACTGTCGCTGATGACGTTTTGAATGGCGTAGCATGATTGCTCGAATGTACCACCAGCTAAATACACCAGCGCCATAGATGCCGCCGCACTGGTAACAGTGTTGCCACAAAATGCGGATAACGGTGGGTAATAAGATTTGATGTAAATAGCCCCTAAATGACTCATGATCAACGCGCGAGCCAGCTGTTCTTCGTCGTTTTGAAATGCTTCTGCCGCAACTACAACTGGCATTGTAGCGGCAATACCTTGGTTCCCACTGCCGAAATTGCTCATGGCTGGCAACGTCGCCCCTCCCATGCGAGCATCAGACGCCGCGGATGTCATCATCTGTATGCGACTCATTAAGTCATTGCCCAATAAGCCTTGCTCGATGTTGCCTTTTAGCGTGCGTCCAATTTCTAGGCCATAGCCTCGGTCGATACCCTCTTGAGCGAGCAAGGTATTAAGCTCTGCTGCTTGGAGAATGAATTTGATCTCTTCAAAAGGCGCTTGAGTGGCAAACTCATAGATTTGTTTGATCGAAATATCCACACCTTCACAAATGGAAGCGGTCGCAACGCGTTGCTGTGATGGGGCATCAAAAATCACGTCGCCATTACGCATGATCTGAAGAATGTTGGTGTGACCGCCACTGATCGTGACCGAAACAACATCGTCACCAGAGGTGAGCGTTACGTTGCAATAAATGAATTCTTGCGTATCCATACGCGCTATGGTTACTCGCTCTTCATCTATCAATTGTTGCGCAGCAGCGACATCCTGCTCATTAATCCGAGCCAACACTTCCAGTTCTGCTGTTGGGTCACCGGCTAATGCACCAACTGAGGCGGCAATTTTGAGGCCTATCTTGCCCGTTCCGGGTACGAAAACACACATCGAGTTTTTAAATAGGTTGTCTGAAACACGCACCTCTATCGCATCAATATCGGATGCGCCCAACTCTTTTCTAGCAACTGCTGCCGCGTACGCAGCAGCAATGGGTTCTGTACATCCTAATGCAGGTTTCACGACTTGCTTAATGATTTGGATATATTGTGTCCATTGCTGGTTCATGCTCTGTTCTCCGTATTACTTTTTACGAGCAATCGCTTCGACTTCAATTAACACGCCAAGAGGTAAATCTTTCACTGCGAAGCAACTGCGTGCTGGACAATCTTGTTGGAAAAACTCTGCGTAGACCTTGTTAAACTCGGCAAAGTCATTAATATTCGATAGGTAACACGTTGTTTTTAAAACAGTATCGATACTGCCACCACCAGCCTCTAAAACGTGCTTCAAGTTAGTAAGAGATTGATGACTTTGTGCACTGATGCCGCCTTCAACGACTTTTCCTGTTGCCTTATCAACGGGTAATTGGCCAGAAGTAAAAATCAAATCGCCATAGCTAGTGCCATGTGAATAAGGTCCGATAGCAGCAGGCGCGTGTTCAGATGAAATCAATTTTTTCATTTTTAAATCCTCACATAAATTTTATTTTTTATTAAGAAGTTTCTAATTCAACTTCCGTATTAGCGTTATTTTTTCAATTAAATATGAATCAAACAACTAGATAAGATCACAAAATTCGTTAAAAACTCCAATTTATTTGAACTTCTTCGCCAAGATCTCAAATTTATCTGAATTTTCCACAAAAAAATTGGTGATATGCATTTTCTCAATTAAATTTGAGAAAAATTCATACTAACAAGAGAAACAATAAAATGAGCGTGACAGTACCTACACAAACCTTACCTATCGGTAAAGAGCCACCGCACGTAAAAGCAGGCATGGCCCTAGATGAGTGGAAAGCCGCGATCAAGTTTGATAGCACAGACTGGGGATGGGTGATCATGAGTATCGGCATGGCAATCGGTGCCGGTATTGTCTTTTTACCAGTAAAAGTAGGCGTATTGGGCCTTTGGGTATTCTTGGCCTCTGCCGTGATCGGCTATCCAGCGATGTACTTGTTCCAACGCCTTTTCATCAACACTCTCTCAAGTTCACCAAAGTGCCAAGATTACGCTGGCGTCATTTCCGGTTACCTTGGTAACAAATGGGGGGCGTTATTAGGTGTGCTCTACTTCATCATGTTGGTGATTTGGGTCTTTGTTTACTCAACAGCCATCAACAATGACTCGGCATCTTTCCTACATAGTTTTGGCATCACGGAAGGTTTATTGTCTGAAAACCCGCTATATGGTCTGGCTTTAGTGTGCGCGCTGGTCGCTATCGCATCTCGTGGTGAAAAGATTTTGTTTAAGGTCAGTACTGGTCTTGTACTGATTAAACTTTGTACCGTTGCATTACTTGGCGTCATGATGATCGAAAAATGGGATGTAGCGAATGTCGGTGCAATTCCAGAAACAGGCGCTGGTTTGAAAGATGCAATTGAGCTACTGCCGTTTACTCTAACGTCTATTCTCTTCATTCAAAGCTTGAGCCCAATGGTGATCTCATACCGCTCAAAAGAAAAATCGATTGAGGTTGCTCGCTTTAAAGCCATGCGCGCAATGAAAATTGCTTTCGGTATCTTGTTTGTGACCGTCTTCTTCTACGCGATTTCCTTTACGCTTGCGATGTCACATGAACAAGCGGTTAAAGCAGCAGAAGAGAACATCTCTGCTCTTGCGATGGTTGCGCAAGGTATGGACGGCACGACGCTAAAACTAATGAGTTTGATGCTGAATATTTTCTCAGTAATGACTGCGTTTTTTGGCGTGTACTTAGGTTTCCGCGATTCTTGCCAAGGTCTAGCGATGCTGGCTCTAAAAAAGGTCATGCCTGAAGAGAAAATCAACAAAGACTTGGTCACCAAGGGAATCATTCTCTTTGCGATTCTCATGGCGTGGGGTGCAATTGTATTGAATCTACCAGTTCTGAGCTTCACATCAGTATGTAGCCCTATCTTTGGTTTGATTGGCTGTTTGATTCCAGCTTACCTTGTCTACCAAGTGCCTTCTTTACACAAATACAAAGGCGCGTCGCTTTACTTGATTATTGCGACTGGTATTTTGTTGTGCGTATCGCCTTTCGTCGCATTTAGCTAAAACCTACGTAGCCTTGGCTGTTACTCAGGTAGTGATGGCCAAGGCAACCTTAAGATTCAACCTATCCTCTCCCTGCTTTTCTCTCATCCTTGAGAATTCTTGCCACGTACCGTCCTATTTGCAGTCTTTACGCGATCTCCCTCACACTTAATTGACAATTCTCGACTATGTTCAGCGGGTCATTTAAGTAGAAATTAGGAAATAACATGAACAAGTATTTAGCAGAGGCTTTTGGTACGTTCTGGCTAGTATTAGGCGGTTGCGGTAGCGCTGTGTTGGCTGCAGGTTTCCCAGACGTGGGTATTGGTCTGCTGGGCGTTGCTCTGGCCTTTGGTTTAACCGTTTTAACCATGGCATTTGCAATCGGTCATATTTCAGGTTGTCACTTGAACCCGGCAGTGACGGTCGGTCTTTGGGCTGGCGGTCGTTTTGAGACAAAAGACGTTGCGCCTTACATCATCGCACAAGTGCTCGGCGGGCTGATCGCTGGTGGCATTCTTTATGTCATCGCGACAGGACAAGCTGGATTCGATGTTGTGGGTTCTGGCTTTGCCGCCAATGGTTATGGTGAACACTCGCCGGGTCAGTACTCCATGCTTGCTGCGCTAGTTTCTGAAGTTGTAATGACGATGATGTTCCTTATCGTAATCATGGGGGCGACAGACAAACGTGCACCTCAAGGTTTTGCACCTATTGCGATTGGTTTGTGTCTGACTCTTATTCACCTGATCAGCATTCCTGTCACAAATACCTCAGTAAACCCGGCTCGTAGTACAGCAGTCGCAATGTACGTTGGTGACTGGGCAGTTTCTCAATTATGGCTGTTCTGGGTTGCGCCTATTTTGGGTGGTGTACTTGGTGCAGTTATCTACAAAAACCTTCTTGGTAAAGAATCGAACGATTAATCGTTCTCAACTCACAAGGTCAAAAAAGCCGCTGAATTCAGCGGCTTTTTATTAAATTCTGTGTCGACCTAACAGCGAGTGTGACAACGTCGTGCCATCGACAAGCTCAAGTTCTCCACCGACAGGCACACCATGCGCGATGCGGCTGGCATCAACTTGGTGTTCTTTACATAGCTCTGCGATGTAATGTGCAGTGGCTTCGCCTTCAACCGTCGGGTTTGTTGCCAAAATCACTTCGGCTATATCACCGCGACGTAAGCGGTAATCCAGCACATCCAGGCCAATATCACTTGGACCAATACCGTCTAGTGGTGACAAATGTCCCATAAGAACAAAGTATCGACCAGAATACTGGCCCGTTGCTTCGACTGCAGCAATGTCTGCCGGGCTTTCTACCACACAAATTTGACCATTTTCTTGGCGTTTTGGGTTAGTACAAATATGACAGACTTCTTCTTCGGTGAAGGTTCGACACTCAGTACAGTGACCGATTTCTGTCATTGCCTGGCTAAGCGCATCTGCAAGTTGCAAACCGCCTTTTCTATCGCGCTGTAACAAATGAAAGGCCATACGCTGCGCCGACTTGGGGCCAACCCCAGGTAGACAACGTAAGGCCTCCATCAATTGCTCCAGCATATGACTGGTACGCATTAAAAGTCCGCTTAATTAAATATCAGCAGATTAGAATGGCATTTTCATACCTGGTGGTAGTTGCATACCGCCAGTTACAGAAGCCATTTTCTCTTTTTGAGTTTCTTCAACACGACGGGCCGCATCGTTGAACGCCGCAGCGATCAGATCTTCAAGCATTTCTTTGTCGTCTTCCATCAAACTTTCATCGATGTCAACACGACGTACGCTGTGACTACCAGTGATAGTAACTTTTACTAGGCCAGCACCAGACTCGCCAGTTACTTCCATATTCGCGATTTCTTCTTGAAGCTTTTGCATGCGATCTTGCATTTGCTGGGCTTGCTTCATTAGGTTGCCCATACCGCCTTTACCAAACATGTTTATCTCTCTGGTTTAATGAGGTGTTGCATCAATTAATGGGGTTATAACCTTAGGTTTTCAACCCCATTCCATTCGATTATTAGATAGGGCGCACACTATCTTTATCAAGCTCTGCAGCAAAACGACGTTCAATAAATTGAACATTTGGATCGTTTTCTAAACTATTCAGAGCTTGCTGTAATTTCTCTTGATAGAGCCTATCTCTAAGTTCAAGTGGTGTTTCTCCACTCTCCCCTATTTCGATGCTCATGTGGCACTCTTCACCTAACACGGTATTAAGTGCTTTAAGCAATTCGGCTTGAGCTCTATCTGTATTCAAATGAGCTTGGCTGCTTCTCAATAGCAACGAAACGGTTGTTCCTTCCTTACTATAATGAGAGTTTAGCGCAAGTTGCTCTACCAGCTTAGGGATCTCCATTAAGCTGATTAGCTTCGCCCATTCATTATGTTCTAACGATTCATCGATGAGCTTTTGTGCCATTTCAGGCGTTTTCTCATGCTCAAGTGCCTGCTTGAGCTGCGTAGGTGTCAGTTTTGTATTCACTTTTGTCTCAACAGGCTTACTTGGACGCCAGCGATACGCTTCCTCAACTTGTGGCTCCGTCGACTTCGGAGCTGAGTTTGGCGACACCTGCGCGGAATTGCCATGCAATTGCGCTACTCGGTCGATGACCGATTCTGGTTGTGCAGATGCCGCTTTAGGCTTTTTTGAGCCACCATTTTGAGGAGTGTTCTGTTGTAGGCCTTGACGCTGAGAACGTAATTGGTGACGTAAACCGCTTAGACCACCGCGCGCCGGTGTTGAAACGCTCTCTTGCACTTGTTGAGGTGGCGTTTCATGCTGCGGCGCTGGGTTTTCGCTCATCGGCGGCGCCATATCATACTGTGGCGGAACCGTCTCATATCCACTCGCGTGATACTCAGGTTGTGAATTGGATGAAGGTTGAGGCGCCACTTGTGGTGTGCTTTGCGCAGGACTCGGCTGCTGAGTTCGAGGAGCAGCTACTGTCTGAGCTGGTGCAGTCTTTGGCTGACTGGCACTTTGAGCTGGGGCTGAAGCTGGTTCGCAGTTACTAGAAACAACATTTGCCCCACTGTTATTTGATGGGCGGAACGCCATCATACGCAACACAATCATTTCCAGACCGACTCGCCCATTTGGCGAGAGAGTCAAATCTTCACGACCTTTCAATGCAATTTGGTAGTAAAGCTGAACGTCTTGCGGACTTAGTGCTTTACTCAACAACTCGATTTTTTCTGCATCTGGCTGCGCTCGGTCTAGCGACGCTGGCAGCGCTTGATACATCGCAATTCGATGAAGCTGTGTTGCGACTTGCTGCAACAAACCATCCCACTCAACACCATTTGCTGCTAATTGCTGGATTTTATCCATGGCTTGTTGAGGTTGCTTGCTGCTGATTGACTCCAGCAAGTGAATCGCTTGGTCGGTATCAATCGTCCCCAACATGTGGCTGACAATATCAGTTTGCACCGCACCGTTACCTAAAGCAATTGCTTGATCGGTCAAGCTGAGAGCATCACGCATACTGCCATCTGCAGCATGTGAAATCATACCCAGTGCTTTTGGTTCTGCCGATACTTGCTCTTGACCCAAAATGTAGTCAAGTTGCTGATGAATATCATCAACGCTGATCGGTTTGAGATGGAACTGTAGACAACGCGACAATATAGTAACAGGCAGCTTTTGTGGATCGGTTGTCGCGAGTAAGAACTTCACATACTCTGGCGGCTCTTCCAGGGTTTTCAACAACGCATTGAAAGAGTGACGCGATAGCATGTGTACCTCATCGATGAGGTACACTTTAAAACGTCCACGAGCAGGTTTGTATTGAACGTTGTCTAACAGTTCGCGAGTGTCTTCAACTTTAGTACGTGATGCCGCGTCGATTTCAAGAAGATCGACAAAGCGACCTTCATCAATTTCACGACAAGTATCGCACTTACCACAAGGTGTCGCGGTAATACCGGTTTCGCAGTTCAAGCCTTTGGCAAACAACCTACCGATACTCGTTTTACCCACACCACGAGTCCCGCTGAACAGATAAGCATGGTGTAAACGGTTTTGCGCCAGTGCGTTTTCCAACGCCGTCAGGACATGTTTTTGTCCGACAACTTGGTCAAACTGATTAGGACGCCATTTTCGCGCTAAAGCTAAATAACTCATTGAATGTATTAATGTCCTTCAAAATCGCAAATGCTGTATACGTTTAGACCTAGTGCTTCTAAACGTTTATCACCACCGATTTCTGGTAGGTTGATAACGAACGCAGCGTGCTCAACTTCACCGCCCAGTTGGCGAATCAGCTTAGTCGTCGCTTCAATAGTGCCGCCCGTTGCCAATAAATCGTCGACAACCAGTACTTTGTCGCCTTCAACGATGGCATCTGTATGGATTTCTAGTGTATCAACGCCGTATTCAAGCTCATAAGATTGAGCAACAGTAGGACGTGGTAGCTTGCCTGGTTTACGTACTGGTACAAAACCAACACCTAGCTCAAGCGCTAAAGGCGCACCAAATAAAAAGCCACGAGCTTCCGTACCCACAACCTTGGTAAAGCCCATATCTTTGTAACGTTCAACAAGTAAGTTGATCGTCGCTTGGTATGCTTTTGCGTCTTCAAGAAGGCTCGTCACATCACGAAATAGAATGCCTGGCTTTGGGTAGTCTTGGATGCTTTTGATGCTAGATTTGATCAGTGAAATTGTTTCTGTAGTCATAATACCGATTTACTTAGATTGGCTCATCGCCCTCTCTAATCGCAGTATCACGAGGGCAACGAACAATAGGTTTTCACCACTATGTGCTTATTTTCGTAAGAGTCACAGGCGCTGAAAATACAAACGCCCACTCGAAGAGCGGGCACACTATTCTCTACAATCTTAGTGATTTTCTTCTCTGTCAGCAACCAACTCAATCACAGGCAGACGCATAAACCAGCCGAGTAAAACGATTAGCATCACTAAAAGACCAATTTTCACCCAAACAAGGGGAACAACAACGATTGAAACCATGAAACTAAGTGCAATAAAAATGGCGCCACGCTGTTTTACTTTTGAAGTAACAGCCCGGTGCTTATGCCAATTATCGAGAATCGGCCCAAACGTTTTGTGGTTATGTAGCCAATGATGAAATGCGGGGCTACCACGCATAAAACATGCACTAGCAAGTAGAATGAAAGGAGTGGTGGGTAAAAGCGGAAGGGCTATGCCGGCAATGCCGAGCACAATACAGAGTCCACCAACGGTATTGAAAAAGTAACGCTTAATACGAATGGTGAACTCCGGTACAAAATAGCTAGATTAAAAGCCTGCGTAACCATTCATTACACGAAGCCAGGTTAGCGTTGCAGGTAGTGTTGGAATTAAAAGTACTGCAATGAAACCTAAAAAGTAAAAAATATTATAAGGCTCTTTAAAATCTTTGTCTGCCATGATGTATCTTCTCACTAGTTGACTTTGCTTCTCCCAAGGCACAGCGTTAAATTATCGTTGCACAAATGGGTCATTATTGTTTTAGGCGTTGACTATACCTTAAACAGCCAAATCTAAACACCAGTAAAAAGTAAGGTTATTGTTCGAGCATTTGTTGTTTTTTGTGGTTCTAAAAAGACAATAAGCAGCGCCAAGACGCTGCTTATTGTGTTATGAAGTCAGAATTATACCAGTCGTGATTTCCGGGCAATATTTAAGCTGAAACTTGAAGAGCCTAAACAACCGATGGATAACTGACCAGCAACACCTAGCGGTAAATCTCGGGTTATGAAGTTTTTCATACTTCCTGCCCCTAAACAGTTACCTGCCGCGATATGTTGATTAGTATTTCCGTCAGACCAATGGCTATCTAAACCCGCAGGCAGGATAGAAACGGAGGACGAAGCCAGATCAGCGACACCAAATACAGCATTAACCGCACCAGCGCACTCTGAACACTCGATTCCTTTTTCAATGATCCCTACCATATCCTTCAGATCAGCACTGAAACTCTTCAAATTACGCAGGTAATCGTCAAACAAAGCCCTAACAAGCAATGTCGTCGCGACACCATCATTACTCTGGGAAGCAGAGTCAACGAGATAGAACGCAAATTGCCCATTCATTAACCAACGATAATCGAACACCAGTGGCATAACGTCCGTCGATTGCAATAAACGGTATGAGCAGCGCCAATCACCTTGAGAAGCATCTTTCTCTGGCAATAGAGCATGCAATAAATCTCTTGCAGCACTCGGGTTCTGCTGCAAATACTCTAGATGCCAGTGAAGCTCTTGCTCATCTGGGATTTCGCCACCGTCATCGACTCGGAACCACTGACTTGAAAAGTCTCGCTGTTCGGAGAAATGGCTATCGGTATCTTCGAGCGTATTGTCTATCGCCTGAGATAGGTGCTCATAATTACCTATCGGTTTAGGAAGAAAATCTTTAATACCAAATCGCAACGCTTTCGCGACATCGGACATTTCATCCGTGCCGGATACCACGATAAGCGGCAAGTATGGATATTCAAGACTGACTTCTTCGACGAATTCAATGCCATCTAATACCGGCATCGATAAATCACACAAGATAAGATCGGGTTGGCATTCCCTGAGTTGTTGAAGCGCCTCTAGGCCGTTTTCAGCTTCTACTACTTTAAAACCCTGACTTTCTAAATAAGCATTGGTTACTTTACGAAATATTGGATCATCATCTACCAACATAATTAGTTTTTGATTAACCACTTCCTGTGCCGAGACCATTGCCGTTTGACTGTGAGTCTTAAACATACCTTTACACCTCACAAAGCTAAGTCAAAAAACAGATTTATTATTAAGTCATTATTTTTGTTGTGTTTACATCCGGCGAAACGTTGCGCAGCAAGACTTGAGGCCGTTCCGCCTTGTTATAAAACGTAGCTTGAAAACGGCGTTTATACAAATATTACGGGGTATAACAGTATTTACTCAAACAGGGTTGCTGTGTTCAAATGATGCAACATGTTGACTTAAAGCAAGCTTTGATCACAAAGTTAATTATAAATTAGCCGTAATCGGTAATTTAATGTGTCTGGAAATATGAAATTAGATGACTTAAACCTGTTTCGACTGGTTGTCGAAAATGGGAGCTACACCGCAACTTCGCGAAAAACCATGATCCCGGTTGCGACCATCACCCGACGCATTCAAGCGCTAGAAGACTCTGTCAATCTTCGACTGTTGAACCGTCACGCTCGCAAACTCTCGCTTACAGAAGCCGGGGAACGTTTTTACCATGAGTGCTCTCCTTTGCTACAAAGGCTAACCACGGCAGCAGAGGAAATCACTGACGACTGCCGAGGAGCATCAGGCAAGATTAAGATATCGGCGCCTTATAACTTAACTAAGCGCATGATGATGCCGATGTTCAACAGCTTTATGAAGCAGTATCCGGACATCAATATCGAACTAACGACAGAAAATAATGCAGACAAGCTTGACCCTACTGAATGGGATGTCATTTTTCGAGTGGGGCCCCAACGTGATTCTAGCCTGATCGCACGTAAGATTGGCGAAGTGAAGGATATTCTTGTCGCAAGTCCTGACTACCTTGCCTCGAATCCAGCACCAAACCACGCAGAAGAGCTCTCTAACCATTCATTGCTAAAAGGCTACCCTCTTATCAAGTGGACCTTAATTAATAGCAAAGGCGAGTCTGTCGTAAACGTTGATCGTGGTCGCTTTCAGGCGAATGCACTAAATGTAGTACGCAGTGCTTGTTCCGAAGGTTTAGGCATCACGCTAATGCCAGATGTCATGATCAAAGAATACATCGAAAGCGGCGATTTGGTACGCATACTGCCAGATTGGAGTGCAAACCCGCGCGACATTTATATGCTTTACAACCACAAAGATCACCTGCCAGAGAAAGTTCGTCTCTTTATCGACTTTGTGATCGCTTACAACATTCACTAATTCGATAGCGAATACAAAAAACCAGAGCCGGAGCTCTGGTTTTTTTTACGCCTCAAGAAAACGCCTATTATGCGCCTTCGTTATGCAGCTCTAGGTTTGCTAAATCCTGTTGGATTTCAAGTTGTGTTTTCGCATCATCGTTACGAAGACCATCTAAGAAGTCTAGGTATTGTTGGTCAATATCACCCGTTACGTATTCGCCGTTAAACACGGATGTATCGAACTGAGTAATATCTTGGTTTCCAAGACCGACTGCCTCAACCAAGTCTTCTAGACGTTGATAAATCAATGCATCAGCACCAATCTGCTTACAAATTGTATCGTTGTCACGGCCATGAGCAATAAGCTCGGTAGCACTTGGCATATCAATGCCGTACACGTTCGGGAATCGAACTTCTGGTGCTGCTGATACCATGTACACTTTCTTCGCACCAGAATCACGTGCCATTTCGATGATTTGTTCTGACGTAGTACCACGAACGATAGAGTCATCCACCAGCAACACATTCTTATCTTTGAACTCCGAACGAATTGCATTCAACTTGCGACGTACAGATTTCTTACGTTGTTGCTGACCAGGCATGATAAACGTACGTCCCACGTAACGGTTTTTCACGAAGCCTTGGCGGTAAGGGATATCGATCGCTTGAGCGATTTGAAGTGCGATATCACATGAAGTTTCAGGGATAGGAATAACGACATCAATATCAAGATTTGCGTAGTCTTCACGAATACGTTCGCCTAACTTTTTACCCATTTCAACGCGAGCACTGTATACCGAAATTTTATCGATGAACGAGTCTGGACGAGCAAAATACACGAACTCGAAAATACAAGGGTTCAGCTTAGGATTGTCTGCACACTGCTTCGTGTACAGTTCACCGTCAAACGTTGCGTAGATCGCCTCACCAGGTGCAACATCACGAACAAAATCAAAACCGACGGCATCCAATGCTACCGACTCAGACGCAACCATGTACTCCGCTCTGCCATTAACTTCACGCTTACCTAAACATAGAGGGCGAATACCGTGTGGGTCACGAAACGCAATCATACCATGACCGATAATCATGGCAGTCACAGCGTAAGCACCACGAATTGTGCGATGCACATTGGTGACTGCGCGGAATACGTCTTCTGTCGTGACATTTCCTTTTACTGAGTCAATTTCGTGCGCCAGTACATTTAGTAATACTTCGGAGTCTGAAGTGGTATTGATATGACGGCGATCTTTTTCAAACAGCTTTTGACGAACTTCGTTAGCGTTGGTCAAGTTGCCATTGTGGGCAAGTGTAATACCGAAAGGAGAGTTTACGTAGAAAGGTTGAGCTTCTGAAGCGCTTGAACTGCCTGCTGTTGGGTAACGAACATGACCAATTCCGACCTCGCCTTGCAGGCGCTGCATATGTCTTGCTTCAAATACATCCTTGACTAAACCGTTCGCCTTGCGCAGACGAAAACGATTGCTTTCTATGGTACAAATACCAGCGGCATCTTGGCCACGATGCTGTAACACCGTTAACGCGTCATAAATAGACTGGTTTACAGGCGTTGTGCCCACGATTCCAACAATACCACACATGTCCTAATCCTCGATTTGCGACAGTAGCTGGCACTACTAGATAGTGCCAGACAGAAAACTTGATGTTGCTTGTAAATGCTCGAAGAATGGGGCGATGATACGGCTGAACTCAGGGATCAACTGTGAATCTTTCCACCAATCCGAGCTTGGGAATGCAGTAAACGCATCCATAAAAAACAGCACCGCAGAAACAATTAAGACTCCGCGTAGACCACCAAATACAATCCCAAGAATTCGGTCCGTACCTGATAGCCCTGTTTTTTGTACCAGTTGACCAATGACGTAATTCACCACTGCACCAACTACCAAGGTCGCGACGAATAACGCCGCAATCGCCGCTCCGTTACGAAACATGTCATCTTCGATGTTGGTGAAGTACACCGCCAATTTGGCGTAGTAGTTGCTGGAGATAAAAAACGCTCCAAACCAAATCACCAAAGACAAAGCTTCTTTAGCAAAACCGCGAACTAAACTGATCAGAGCTGAAAATCCGATCACACCTAAAATGATAAAATCTATCCAATTCATGTTTTCTTCATCTTAAGTTGGCGCGCATTTTAACAGAAAAAATGCTGACGCAAACGTTTTCTTATGGATTTAATGGCTTAAATTTAAGCAATTGACCTTTTGAGCCTGTAATTTTTTGTAATTCCTTGACTTGTCGTTCAAGTTTACTTTTTGACACATCAGGGCCAACAATCACTCTCGTAAACTCGTTTTCTTTCTTTGTATGGGCTTGATAGCCACGCTTTTGCAAATCAGCGACAAGCGCGACCGCATTTTCGTGATTCTTAAGCGCCATCAACTGAATGATCCAAGCAGAATCTTCATATTGATTTTTTTCTTGCACAGGACGAGTGGCCACCTCAACTTGCTCTGGCTGTTTGATGACCTCTGGTTTAGGCGTCGGCGTTGGGTCAGGCTCAGAAGCAGCCACTTGGGCGCCCTCTTGCTCCTGCACCACCGCTTCAACTGGAGAGTCCGGTAACGCTATAACGTCTTCCACTGGCTCTAATATTTCGAAGTTTTCCACATCACTATCAAGTTCAGGTTTGATAGGAATACTGGCAAATTCTTCTTTGTAGTGCAGTTTCTTACCATCTAGCACATCGGGAAGAACAATCACTCCGACTGCGACTAGAATGATGGTGCCGACTAAACGACTTTGGAATTTACTTGCCATCAAAATACCTTTACTTATTTATTATTTGATTGCCAATGTTCCAATACCTCTCCGACGGTATGGAATGAGCCAACCACCAGAATAACGTCTCCTGTCTTTGCGTGGCTTCTCGCACTCTCGAAGGCGTCAACAGGGTTTCCAAAATGAACTTGCCCATCAGGTAAGTATTGGCACAATTCATCAGCTGTCGCCGCTCTCGGTCCAGTAAGCGACGCTGGATACCATTGTGTTGCAACTGGAGTTAGCGCTTCAATGGTTGCTTTAATGTCTTTGTCATGCAGCATTGCAACCACAATATGGATATTCTTACCCAGATATTGTTGCTTCACTCTCTCTACCAAATACTCAGCAGAGTGCGGGTTATGAGCGACATCAAGGACTATTTCAGGTTCGTGATGCAGTACCTGCATACGCCCTGCCAGGCGAGCATTATTCAAGCCATTAACAATGTTTATGTCAGTGATTTGCAATTCCGATGCTCCTAACGCCATCAATGCTGTTGCCGCATTTTGTAGCGGTAACGATGGGACAGGTAAATCCTCTAACGCAAATGCACCACTGCTCCACTTCCAACCATTATTAGTTAGTTGGTAATCATACTGAATACCAACTTGGAAGAACTCAGAGCCAATATCGTCAGCATGAGCCGCCACGGTCGCCGGTGGCGTTGGTTGACCACAAATTGCTGGCTTCCCTGAACGGTAAATGCCTGCCTTTTCAAAACCAATGACATTGATGTCATCACCAAGCCAATCCACATGGTCGATCGCTAAGCTCGTAATAACAGAAACATCATGGTCGACAACGTTGGTGGCATCTAGACGACCGCCAAGTCCTACTTCAAGCAGCACAACGTCAACTTTCTCTACTTGGAAAATACGTAGCGCAGCAAGCGTACCGAATTCAAAGAGGCTAAGGCTGATATCACCACGCTGCTTTTCTACATAGTCGAATGCTTCACAGTGCTTTGCATCTACAACGTCGACGCCATTAATGCGTACACGCTCGTTGTAACGAATCAGGTGCGGAGAGCTGTAAACACCGACTGAATAGCCAGCATCGAGTAAAATAGCTTCCATTAACGCACACGTTGAACCTTTGCCATTGGTGCCGGCAACGGTGATTACGGTTGGAGCTGGTTTGGTAAGATTGGCTTTGTTTGCTACCGCTTGGACACGGTCTAAGCCTAGATCAATTGCTGAGGAATGAATATTTGCTAAATAATCAAGCCACATCTCTAATGAAGATGTGGCTTGAGGAATTGGGTTTTGGGTCATCTAACTTTAACCATTAAATTCTTTGGTTTTTATGTTAGTTGATACTTTACCCTTTTTCGTCCGCTTCTGGTACAGAATATGGTTCTTCATTTGGAGATTCGTTAACCGAAACCACCAAAGGAGACTTGTGGTTAGTCATCTTAGCGATTAGACCACCCACACGCTGACGCATTTCACGACGGTCAACGATCATATCAATCGCACCGTGATCAAGCAGGAACTCACTACGCTGGAAACCTTCAGGAAGATCTTCACGCACTGTTTGCTCGATAACACGACGACCAGCAAAGCCAATCAGCGCCTTAGGTTCACCGATGTTGATATCACCCAACATAGCCAAACTTGCTGATACACCACCCATTGTAGGGTCAGTTAGAACCGAAATAAACGGCAGACCTTTTTCTGATAGACGCTCAAGCGCAGCACTGGTTTTTGCCATTTGCATAAGAGACATCAATGCCTCTTGCATACGAGCGCCACCACTTGCTGAGAAACAAACAAGTGCACAATTGTTTTCAATTGCTGCATCCACCGCTTTTACGAAGCGAGCACCAACAACTGAACCCATTGAACCGCCCATAAAAGAGAATTCAAACGCACACGCCACAAGGGGTAGACCAAGCAGTTCACCTTGCATCACAACTAGCGCATCTTTCTCTCCGCTGTTTTTTTGTGCTGCAGAGATACGCTCTTTGTATCGCTTAGAATCTTTAAATTTCAGTTTATCCTGTGGCTCAAGTTCGGTACCTAATTCAACTCGATTACCTTCATCTAAAAACGTTTCCAAACGACGACGCGCTTTCATGCGCATGTGATGGTTACACTTTGGACAAACTTCTAGGTTACGCTCTAGTTCAGCATGGTATAAAACCTGTTCACAAGAGGTACATTTAGTCCACACACCTTCTGGGATAGAAGCTTTGCGTGAACTTACTAGGTTGCTTTTCTCTAAAATCTTTTCAAGCCAACTCATGGAAGACCTTTTCTCTCAACTCTTCCGCTTCATTGCGAAAGATATAAATTCGACATAATACCGACGGATTAAACCATATCTTGCAGCTACTGTAGATAAAAAACTGGTTGTACCTATTTTTGATATCATAAATAGCGTATGTTTTCCGCTCACATTCAATGTAAACACTACCGATATTTTGAAATAAGTTTGTAAAATTAGTTCAAATTATCTGGCAAAAACAGTGGACCGATCGGCACTTCAGGTAACCCAAATTCTTCTGGATAGTCTACATCTACCAGGTACAGACCTTCCGCTTTCGCTGTCGCACCCGCTAGTTTGCGATCTTTAGCCTCTAGCAACCATTTGATCCATTCAGGACTCTCTTCACCACGTCCAACCTTTATCAAGCTACCCGTGATGTTACGAACCATATGATGCACGAACGCATTGGCTTTAATATCAATAACCACATAGTTCCCATGGCGCGTAACGTTCAGATGCATCAAGTTTCGAAATGGGCTACGAGACTGACAATGCGCCGCACGAAACGACGTAAAATCATTTTCACCAAGCAGATACTGCCCTGCCTCATGCATTTTTTTCTCGTCGAGCTCACCATGATAGTGGCTCACACCAGAGTTTAAGATGCCAGGTCGTAAAGCATGATTGAAAATAATGTAACGATAACGGCGCGCTGTCGCTGAGAATCGTGCATGGAAATCATCTGGGACTTCCTTAGCCCAACGAACCGCTATATCACTCGGCATGTTCGCGTTTGCGCCCATGGTCCAAGCTACCATTTTTCGAGTAACGTTGGTATCAAAGTGCACAACTTGTCCTGTGCCATGCACGCCAGCGTCTGTCCGACCAGCACACTGCACTTCAACTGGGTGATTAGCAATAACGGACAATGCTTTCTCTAGCTCTTCTTGGACACTTTTCACTTCTCTTTGGCGCTGCCAACCAAAGTAGTTTGTACCGTTGTACTCGATACCTAATGCGATTCTCATCTTAACCTTCGAACTCTAAAATGGGGCGGGAAGTATATACTCAAGTCACCTCAAGTTGCCAGTTTCAACAAGGATGACGTAAAGGCATCACCATACTAGCAAGACACAAAAAGGGTAGCCAACGCTACCCTTTTCGATTTATCGGCCATTAATGGCATCAATCAGGCTCTTTGCTTCGCGGCGAATATCATCTTCTCCGTAAACAATCGCCTCTTCTAGTAGCTTTATCGCCCCTTGAGAATCATTCATCTCAAGATAGATTTTAGCAAGGTCCAGTTTTCCGGCAGCTTCAGCGTTGCTATCTACGTCAACATCGCCGATCTCACCGATAACATCTGGAAACTCGTTCAATCCGACATCAAGCTTCAGATCTTCTTCTTCGAATTCACCACCTTCTTTATCGACCTGAGCCATCAATTCATCAATCGTCATAAATTGATTTTTCTTTGGGTCGAAGTCATCCAAGTCGCTTTGCTCTGCCCAGTTTTCTTGCTCGATCTCTGGCTGACTTAGTGCGTCACTCGAATCCCAAACATCACGCTGGTCCTCAGGCACATCTTCCGTAGAACTTACACTATCGGCAGCTGGTTTAAAGCCATCCCAATCATCTCCAACATCAAGCATGGTTTCAAAATCCATACCTGCGCTTGCGATGGTGTCACTGTCTAACTGACCTTCAAATACCTCTGAACTTGCGTCTTCAGCAAGAAGGTTAGCCATTGAAGATTCATCATCTAAGTCACTTAGTGGCTCACCCTCTGTCGCCGTTGGCTGCACTTCTGGTTCAGTATCAAAACCGTTTTGCTGCGCAAAAACTTCAAACAAAGCATCATGATCGTTATCGGCTTGAAGAGTTGGTCTCGATGTCTCAGCTTCAACATTAGGAGTCTCTGGCGCACTCTCATTCATTGATGCGAGAACATCTTCCTCATTGAACTCAGGAAGATCTTGGTCGTCAAAACTTAGCTCTTCATCCTCACCGGAGATTGGTTCTATATCTGCGGTTTCAGAACTCGGTAATTCTGGCTCTTCTTCCATAGACGCCAATGCATCTTCTTCACTGAATTCTGGCAGTTCGAGTTCATCAAAATCGAACTCTTCTGCTTCAGTAGCAGACTCAGCTTCAGAGCGCTCAGGCTCGATAAATTCTGGTTCATCTAACGTAGGTTCGCCCGCCATAGACGCCAATGCGTCCTCTTCGCTGAACTCTGGTAGATCGAGTTCATCGAAATCGAACTCTTCTTCTGCTTCAGTCGCCGACTCAACTTCAGAGCGCTCAGGCTCGATAGATTCTGGTTCATCTAACGTAGGTTCGCCTGCCATGGACGCCAATGCGTCCTCTTCGCTGAACTCTGGCAGTTCGAGTTCGTCGAAATCGAACTCTTCTTCTGCTTCAGTCGCCGACTCAGCTTCAGAGCGCTCAGGCTCGATAGATTCTGGTTCATCTAACGTAGGTTCGCCTGCCATGGACGCCAATGCATCCTCTTCACTAAACTCTGGCAGTTCGAGTTCATCGAAATCGAACTCTTCTTCTGCTTCAGTCGCCGACTCAGCTTCAGAGCGCTCAGGCTCGATAGATTCTGGGTCATCTAACGCAGGTTCGCCCGCCATAGACGCCAATGCGTCCTCTTCGCTAAACTCTGGTAGATCGAGTTCATCAAAATTGAATTCATCTTCTGCTTCAGTGGCCGAATCAGCTTCAGAGCGCTCAGGCTCGACAGGCTCTGGTTCATCAAACGCAGGTTCGTCCGCCATGGACGCCAGTGCGTCTTCTTCACTGAACTCTGGTAGATCGAGTTCATCAAAATCGAACTCTTCTTCTGCATTGGTGGCCGAATCAGTTTCTGATGCTAGTTCTGAACTTTCTGGCTCACTTTTGCTACCCGAGTTTTGTTCTTGTTCTGGTTGAGTTTCACTTTCTAGTTCAGGCTCATCCAGTAGCCAATCTTCTTCTTGTGGAACACCAAATTCATTTTCTACTGTATTTGGTGTCGGAGTGAACGCTGGGGCGTCTTCTTCTGTATCAACTTGAGGCGGCACTTTAGCATCAGGCTCTACTGATGCATCTTGCGTTGACTTAGAATTGGCATCCTCTTCTTGTTGTGGCGAAGATTCCTCTATCTCAGCTTGCGGCTCTTCAACTTGTTGTTGCGTTAAATCATCTTCAGTATCAAATAGTGCATCCAGTTCAGCAGAAAAGTCCGCTTTTTCTTGCTCTGTAGGCTGAAGCTCTTCACTGTCTGACTCAAACAAGTCGTCTAGCTCGCTCATTAAAGGATCGTTCTCTGGTGAGAGGTCCTCTAAATCACCCAGAAACTCATCGCTGCTAAATGGCTCTGAAGCAGTTTCTGGCTCGGTTAATGGTTGCTCTGGCGCTGTTTGTTGCGGATCTGGTTGACTGTCACTTAATAAAGCGTCGATGTCCAAACCAGACTCAATTTCCGGCTCTTCATGAGCGGGCTCTGACTCGGCTATTGAAGATGGTTTTTCGTCGCCGTCTGGTTCGCCAAAACCAAGTGAAGCGAGTAACTCTTCCTCTTGCGATTTATTCTGTGCAGGGCTTTCGTCCTCTCGAATCAGATCATCAAACGGGTCTAACTCAGTCTCAGTTCCTGTCTCTTCATCCAGTTCGGATGTAACGTCATCAATGAGTTCATCTAGTAAATCTGTGCTATCTGCATCTAACTCTTCAATCGAGTCATCGCCTTCAAAACCAGAGAGTGCTTCTAGCTCATTCAGTGGGTCAAACTCGTCGTCTGTTTCATCTTCGTCAAAATCGATCAGTTCATCGAGTAAGTCCGTACTGTTTTCATCTAGAACGACGTCTTCGCTGGCGTCACCTTCAACTTCTGTCGACTCAGTAACAGGCTGCTCGTATTGAGCTAATAGCTTATCGATATCGTCATCAGATGCCTCTCCTGCGCTGAAATCATCATCCGATACGGGCTGTTTTAGTTCAGGTTCATCGGTATCTAGGTCGAAGTCGTCATTGCCAAGTTCCGCAAACAAGTCATCAAGCATATCCTGATCGACAGTGTCACTTGGTAACTCTTCTGACGGCTCATCTGCTGCAAGTAGTTCCGCAAACGCGTCGTCTGAAAGCGAGTCTGCTTTCTCGTTCGTATCATCTGAAAGATCGAAGCCAGCCTCATCGTCATCGAGCACTTCTAGTTCTGGAGCAACCTCATCTAAGGCTCGCTCCATCTCTTCTAAACCAAGCGCTTTTTCTTCGCCGTTAACTTGGATACCATTGTTCGATGACTCAAACTCATCCAGACCAACATCCAGGTCGCCGTCATCACCGATACCCGCAAATGGGTCATCATCCCCTTCTAGGTTGAAATCCAGTTCTTCATCGTCAAGGTTGGCAAAGACGTCTTCTTCTAAATCTGGCTTCTCTTCTTGTGTAGCCTGAGTATTTATATCTTCATCTGCGAACAACTCATCATCAAGTGTGAGTTCTTCATCCAGCTCGTCCGTCGCCGCTAAACCAATTGGCGCAGCTAATGGATCGGTTTCCTGCGGCGATTGCGCAGCAGGCTCTTCCTCTTTGTTTTTAGAACGGCGACCAAGCAACATCACAACCAACAGTGCCAGCAATGCACCTGGAATAAGCGCCGCTAAGCCGACAAGCCAACCATTAGACAAAATCTTGTCAATCGTACTTGGCTGCATGCGTTGTTGCTCAGCAAGGCGCTGGCGCTCTTCAGCAAGCAGTTTCTCGACTTCCGAGCGAATGCGTTCTTCGTCATTCAGCTCATTTTTCAAGGTTTCAACTTCGCTTTGCACTTCTGACAACATTAAGCGAAGACGATGGTTCTTCTCTTCCAATGACTCTAATTCACTTTGTGAGCCTTGAAGTTTGTCTTTTAACGCACTGACCTGCTTTTCACCCTGCGGAGAGGTGTTCACAGGTGGCGCAGGAATAACTGGTATTGTTTTTTGAACCGGTTTTGGTTCCGCAGCTACAGTGGTTTCTGGTTTAGGAGCAACAGGCTTGGGTTCTACTTTTATTTGTGGCTTTGGTTGCTCGGCGACGCGTTGCGCTGGCGTGGCTCTATTTGTCGGCTTCGGCTGTTTTAACTTAGCCTCGTGCGCCTTCATGATCGCAACAGCTTGTTCTGTAGTCGCGCTTTGCACTTGCTCTAGAGACGGTACTCGTAGTCGACTCCCTGGGATCAACTCATGAATGTTTTGGTTCTCAAACGCTTGAGGGTTAATTCGATAAATGGCAAGAAGCGTTTGTTGAACGGTAACACCGCGTGAAGGTCTTAATTCTGAAGCGATCGACCATAGTGTTTGATTTTCACCAGTCGGACCAAAGAAACGTGACGGCTGAGTATTTGCAGGAGGAGCAGGTAATGCTCGCTCAATATCTTCAGCATAGCTCGGAGATGATTGCACTTCACCAGACGGTCCAACAAGACGAATTCCTTCGGCTTGAACCACTGATGATGTCTGAGTCGCGCTCATCAACACAAGGGCTGCTAACAAACGCTTATAATTTTGACGCATAGAAGGCTCAGTTTTGTGCTAAATACAATTTGAAATGGTGATCGGTTAAATATATCGGATATCACATGCAAAACTATAGCGTTGAGAATAAAAAATGTGTGGCTCTCGCCATATTCGTACTAATCTCACACTATTTTGTTCCGTTCGTACAAAAAAGCCTCGCACAGTGCGAGGCTTTGAAATGAACTGGTAAGTGACTTAGTAGTAATCGCGGATCAGAACTTCAGCGATTTGTACCGCGTTAGTTGCTGCGCCTTTACGCACGTTATCCGCCACAACCCACAAGTTTACACCACTGTGGTGGCTGATATCGTTGCGGATTCGACCAACCATAACATGATCTTTACCGCCCGCATCACGCACTTGTGTCGGGAAGTCATCACCGTGGAAGACTTCAATGCCTTCTGTTTGCTCAAGCAAGTTAACAACTTCTTGTGCATCGATTGGAGAGCGAGTCTCAATGTGAAGCGCTTCAGCATGACCATAGAATACCGGCACACGCACACACGTTGGGTTTACTGTGATTGATGGATCGTTAAAGATCTTCTGTGTTTCCCACACCATTTTCATTTCTTCTTTGGTGTAGCCATTTTCCATCATCTGATCGATTTGCGGAATACAGTTAAACGCAATCTGTTGAGAGAATTGCTTCTTATCCGCTGGCAGACCGTTTAGAAGCTTAGCCGTTTGACCTGCTAGTTCGTCAATGCCCGCTTTACCCGCACCAGATACGGATTGGTATGTAGATACGTTAATACGCTCAATACCCACTGCATCGTGAATTGGTTTTAGTGCCACCAGCATTTGAATGGTCGAACAGTTTGGGTTCGCAATAATGTTACGGTTACGAAACTCTGCAATCGCTTCTGGGTTTACTTCTGGCACAACGAGAGGAATGTCGTACTCGTAACGGAAGTGTGAAGTGTTGTCGATAACGATAACACCTTCATCTGCCGCGATTGGCGCCCATTTTTCAGATAGCTCACCACCAGCAGAGAACAACGCAATATGAGCTTGAGACCAATCAAACTCTTCAACGTTCTGTACACGAACCGTTTTGCCATTAAAGCGATAAGTCTTGCCTTCGCTACGCTCACTTGCCAATAAGTGAATGTCACCCACTGGGAATTTACGTTCTTGAAGCACTTCTAAAATTGTTTCACCGACCGCACCGGTCGCACCTAAAATGGCAACATTATATTGCTGGCTCATTGACTTACCTCAATCTGAAAACCTAGTTCTGCTAATGGAGCAAGGTTACATGTTTTGTTACCCACTAGCGTGACAGCGCTGTATTCACGGCGATCCCAGTAGTTTTTACGCATCAGGTCAAAAGCACCTGGCTTACTGATCTCACGACGGAAAAGAGCGTCATCTCTACGCACATCATAGATTAACTGCGTGATGTTATGCAGTGTTGCTTCATCCCAAGCTCTGTCCAATACCATAGTAGGAACAGGCGCGGTTGGCAGTAAATCGCTGGCATGCGCACGTAATTCGTTATTTAAGAACTCACAGTAGCTGTTGAAAATCATCGTCGTACCGCGAGCTTTCCCTTCCAAGCCGTAGCCTGCAACGTGAGGGGTTGCGAATGCTAGCAGAGGCAGAAGCTCCATATCAACCTCTGGTTCAAATTCAAATACGTCAAGCGCTGCGGTAAAACCGTCGTTTTTCAAAAGACGTTGCTTCAATGCCTCGTTATCAACGATTGGACCTCGCGCGGCGTTAATCAAAATCTGATCACCACGAAGCGAGTTTAAAACCGTTTCATCAATTAAGTGATGAGTTGGATATGGACCATCTCTGGTGATTGGCGTGTGCAGCGTAATGATGTCTGAGCCTTCAATCAGTTCTGTCAACGGAGTAAAGCTACGAGGATCACCAGCCTCTTGTTTGAATGGGTCATTGATGAGAACTTTAATCCCCATGCCTTTCAAACATTTCTCTAGGTAGCTACCTACTTGGCCTGCACCAATAATACCTACCGTCTTGTCAAATACCGAGAAGCCTTGTTGCTGAGCGAGCACCATCATCACGCTGAACGCGTATTCCGCCACACCCACTTTGTTACAACCCGGCGCAGCGGTGAAGAATATACCTTTCTCTTTTAAAAGCGCTTGGTCGACATGATCCATACCTGCTGTTGCGGTACCAACAAACTTTAGCTTGTTTGCTTTGCTGATTAGATCGGCATTCACTTTGGTTACCGAGCGAATCATTAGGGCATCAACATCCACTAAATCATCAGCCGTCAGTGTACGACCTGGTTTTAGAATCACTTCACCGAGTTGGCTGAATAGCTCTTCAGCGTACGGCATATTTTCATCAACAATAATTTTCATAGCGCCAGCGTTTTAACATCCATTTGTATGAGTTCGTTTATTCGCAAGATGCGAAACTAAAACGATTGTGCCCTTTTCCCTAAAAATCTCAAGAAATAACCCTAATAAACCTCAAGAAGATTAGTTCCAAAGAAATCGTTTAACGGGAAGCAATGTAAAAAGCAGAAATTGAGAAAAGAAAAAGCCCGGCTAAATAGCCGGGCAAAGTTCCAGAACAAAAGGATCCTATCCCGCTCTCCATGGGATAGAGTCTGCGTCTGTTCGATCAGTGTGACTGATCAAGCTCTGGAAACTGGATTGTTGACGCTGTACTCACTCACGTGGCGCGCCAACAAATTCAGTTAACCTTGGTACTTTTTAATAACCAAAGTTGCGTTTGTGCCGCCAAAGCCAAAGCTGTTTGACATTACGGTTGTTAACTCTGCATCACGTGCTTCTGTCACGATGTCTAGACCTTGAGCTGCTTCGTCCAAGTTTTCAATATTGATGCTTGGAGCAATGAAGTTTTTGTCTAGCATAAGTGTTGAGTAAATCGCTTCGTGCACACCAGCGGCGCCTAGTGCGTGACCAGTCATTGCTTTTGTTGCAGAGATTGCTGGGCTGTTCTCACCAAACAATTGTTGGATCGCACCAAGCTCTTTCACGTCACCAACTGGTGTCGACGTGCCGTGCGTGTTGATGTAATCCACACCGTCAACGTCTTGCATCGCCATCTTCATACAACGGATCGCGCCTTCACCTGATGGTGCTACCATGTCATAGCCATCTGAAGTCGCACCGTAACCTACGATCTCACCGTAGATTTTCGCGCCACGTGCTAGAGCGTGCTCAAGTTCTTCGATAACCAGCATGCCGCCACCGCCAGAGATAACGAAACCATCACGGTCCGCATCATACGTACGAGATGCTTTGTCTGGAGTGTCGTTGTATTTCGTTGACAGCGCACCCATAGCGTCAAACATCATGGTTTGAGACCAATCAAGCTCTTCACCGCCACCAGCAAAAACAATGTCTTGTTTACCAAGTTGAATAAGCTCCATCGCGTGACCGATACAGTGTGCAGAAGTAGCACATGCAGAGCTCATTGAGTAGTTCACACCACGAATCTTAAATGGCGTAGCAAGACAAGCGGAAACCGTAGAAGACATAGTACGAGGAACCATGTAAGGGCCAACTCGTTTTACGCCTTTTGCGCGCATCGTGTCTGTCGCTACCGTTTGGTTATATGCAGAAGCACCGCCAGAACCCGCAACGATACCGGTACGATCGTTTGAAACCTGATCCTCTGTAAGACCAGCGTCTGCGATTGCCTGCTCCATTGATAGGTATGCATAAGCAGCCGCATCACCCATAAAGCGCATCTGCTTACGGTCGATGTGTTCCGCCGGGTTGATTTTTAGGTCACCCCATACTTGCGAACGAAGACCGTGTTCTTTGAACTGCTCAGATGCAGTGATGCCAGATTTGCCCGCTTTAAGAGACGCTAGAACTTCTTCGACGTTGTTACCGATACTTGAAACAATACCCATACCGGTGATTACGACTCGTTTCATTATGACATTCCTATAATTCAAAAATCCGCTAGATGATAACTAAGATAGTCAACAAAAGTGGTCAGCTTTCCCATAAATTCGTACAATCGCCCCATTCTTACCGCGCCAAATCACAAATTTGCACCATTATGACTTCAATAAAAAACGCAGAACTTGGTTGGAACGAAGCTGGTACTCCGGTTTCAGACCAATTTGATGATGTTTACTTCTCTAACGTAAACGGTCTTGAAGAGACACGCTACGTTTTCCTCAAACAAAATCATCTCCCAGAAAGATGGCAGGAATTTGACCAAAGACGCTTTGTTATTGGTGAAACCGGATTTGGCACGGGACTGAACTTTCTTGCTGTATGGCAATGGTTTAATGAATTTCGTCGCAACCACCCAGATGCAGCGCTAAAAGAGCTGCACTTCATTAGTTTTGAAAAATACCCGCTAAGCCTAGCGGATTTGAAAAAAGCACACGAAGCGTGGCCGGAGTTGGCTGAGTATGCAGAAAAGCTGCAAAAGCACTACCCTGCTGCCGTACCTGAGTGTCACCGAATTGTGCTTGAAGATGGCGCAATTACACTCGACCTTTGGTTTGGCGACATCAAAGACTGCATGCCGCAAGTCCCATACAACGAACAAGGTTTGATTGACGCTTGGTTTTTAGATGGATTCGCGCCAAGTAAAAACCCAGAAATGTGGAACCAAAATCTGTTCAACAACATGGCTAAGTTGGCCAAGCAAGACTGTACAGTTGCCACTTTTACCGCAGCGGGCTTTGTGCGTCGAGGATTGAACGAAGCTGGCTTTGCAATGAAAAAAGTCAAAGGCTTTGGCACCAAGCGTGAAATGATCGCAGGCTCGATGGAACAACGCGAAAAGCAGTCGAATCATCTTCCGTGGTTCAATCGCACGGCGTCCAGCAATCTTGATTCGATTGCCATAATCGGAGGCGGTATTGCCAGCGCGGCGTTAGCGAAAACGTTGGTTCGTCGTGGCCAAAACGTCACGCTTTACTGCAAAGACACTCAACCAGCCGAAGGAGCGTCGGGGAATCGTCAAGGGGCCGTGTATCCATTGTTGAACGGTCCTCATACTGGTGTTTCGCGTGTTTTTGCACCTGCATTTTTGTTTGCAAGACAATTTATTGAACAAGCTGCGGAGTCGGTTACATTCGATCACGATTGGTGTGGTGTAACTCAGCTAATGTGGGATGAAAAATCTGCTGATAAGCTGGAAAAGATGCTTGCGGGTAATTTTCCTTCTGAATTGATTCAAAAACTGTCCGCCGAGGAAACTGCGAATACTATCGGATTACCTATCGATATGTCGTCTGTGCACTACCCAATGGGAGGGTGGTTGTGCCCTGCCGAGCTAACTCGTGGGTTAATCAAACAGTTAGAACAGACATCGTTACTCTCAACGAAGTTTGAACATCACGTTGAAGCATTAAATTGGGATGAAGAGCATCAGCTTTGGACACTAACGGTCAATGGTCAAACATTTGAGCACTCAACCGTTGTGATTGCGAATGGCCATGAGTTCCAGACATTGAGCCAAACCGCTTCCCTGCCGATGGGACAGGTGAAAGGGCAAGTCAGTCATGCTCCGGCAACCGAAACGCTGAGTCAATTGAAAACGGTATTGTGTTACGACGGCTACATGACGCCTGTTAACCCAAACAATCAGCACCTGTGCATAGGCGCGAGCTACGATCGCAGTCACCTAGACTACGAATTTGATGAAAACGCTCAGAAGGATAACGCAGAAAAGTTAGTTAAGTGCGTACCGAACCAAGAATGGCCAAAAGAGGTAGATATCAGGGGCAATCGATCTCGCCAAGGTATTCGCTGCGTGAGCCGAGATCACTTACCATTTGTCGGAAATGTGGGTGACTTTGAGACGATAAAAACGCAATACGCCAACTTACAAAATCAAAAAGCAGAAGAGGTAGAAACCGTTCATCAGTTCACTAACTTATTCTGCTTCTTAGGTTTAGGATCTCGTGGGCTGAGCTCTGCACCATTGTTAGCTGAAGTGTTGGCCTCGCAAATCTGTGGAGACCCGCTGCCATTACCTGTTGATGTATTGACCGAACTTCATCCAAGTCGAATGTGGGTTCGTAAACTAAGAAAAGGCAAAGCCATTACTGAGCTGTAAGAGTATTCTCTCGTTTACATTCCCGACGCAGGTATGTGTCGGGAATCGCTAACTCATTAAGTCACTCGTGTTGAAATTACTTCAGCTGTGCAATTGCTTGTTTCACTTGCTCTGCTACTTCCGGATTTACCGCCTCACCAGACTCCACGTCAAAGTTCTCGTAGAAGCTCGGCACAGATAGCGATGCTTTCACATCTGCTCCGAAAAATTGCGCGGAACCTGTTGCCGCAGCAAGAACGCTCTGTGCGCCACCCGGACCAGGAGAAGTTGCTAGGTAAACGACTGGCTTGTTTTGGAATACGTTGCGCTCAATGCGCGTCGCCCAATCAAATAGGTTTTTATACGCTGCTGGGTATGAACCGTTATGCTCTGCGAAGGAAACAGCAATAGCGTCAGCCTCAGCCAAATCACGTAAAAATGCGACTGCACCTTCAGCTTGACCAATTTCTTTCTCTTTGTCTTCGCTAAACATCGGTACTTGATAATTGTTTAAGTCTAAAACGTTCACTTGAGCGTCTTCGACTTGGTTTGCTGCGTATGTAGCAAGTAATTTGTTGATTGAGGTAGAGCTGGTAGAAGCACCAAATGCGACAATTTTCATGGTTGTAATCCTTTGTTCACGTTTTATGCTAACCAGAATAAAAGTTGAACAGTTTCGCTACAACCACAAAAATTTTATGGAGAGGTTCGAATTTTTCGAAGTAGTAAATGATTTGGACTAATAAATGGAGAACGACGTTCGGAGATTAAGCCTGAGCCTGCAGTTCTTGCCACAAGTCACTGACGATCGCGCGATCAGCTGGGCTTAACTCGGTACGAGCGTCTTCCAAACTGCTCTCAATGCGTGACTTCAGCTCAGTAATATCGCTAATGCCTTCTTCTTCACAAGATGCCGCAGACAAAGAGATGTGACCACGTAGATAACCACCAGCAAACAATTCATCGTCAGATGCTGTTTCAATTCGAGCATCAATCAGTTCCAGTAGTTTTTCTTCAAATTCAATAATCATGGTGTATCTCTGAGGTTATTTGAGGTTATTTAACGCAAAAGTCTGACGCTTCCAGCGGCTTGGTTTGGTAAAACGCACGCAGAGCATCCGAAAGCATTTTCACTCGCAAAGGCAAGCCAGCTTCCAAAATACCTAACACTTCTTTATGCACTTTCTGCATAAAGCCGAGCCTATCTGGTTCAAAATCGCCGTGTAGATTGTCACAACTCACCGTAAAAGGGAAGCCAGCACTTTGTGCCAGAATCCATTCATAAGCTTGCGGACGCACTTCAACTTTCTCAAACTCCGCTTGAACTTCTGCCGTGCGCCCATCAGGTTCATACCAATAGCCAAAATCTTCCAGCAAACGACGCTCTGGCCCTGCCACACACCAATGCGAGATTTCGTGTAATGCGGAGGCATAAAAACCCCGAGCAAAAATAATCCGATGATGAGGATGTTCATCATCAGCAGGAAGATAAATAGGCTCATCACCACCTAACTCCAATTTCGTATTAAATTGGTCTAAAAAGGTGTCATTAAAAATAGTGATAAGGTCTTGGTATTCGTGGGTCATCGTCGAGTTTGTACTTCAGTTTGACATGCGCTGGGTATTGTCGCTGTTTTTATCTATAAGGTAAAGATGCTCCCACAGTTTTGGTTATTAGTTGAATTTATCTGAACATCGCTTTCTCCATATAATTTCTCATTCGTCAGCGTACTCATTTGCTACTACACTCTCGCCTTATTTTGATGCTGCTCAAACTGCTGTTTTTTAAGCGGTTTGATTACAGGCATGTTGCTGGTTTTAATCACTTTTTAAGAATGATAAAACCTTTTGTAAGTGTTGTTGCTGCGCCTACGATGATTCACGTAGAACGTAGTAACTTTTTACGTTGAGTGTCTCCCTATGTTGCTAAGTGTGTTGTATATCATTGGTATCACGGCTGAAGCCATGACAGGTGCGTTGAGTGCTGGTAGAAGAAAAATGGACTGGTTTGGTGTTATGTTGGTGGCCAGTGCAACGGCCATTGGTGGTGGCACCGTACGTGACATTTTACTGGGGCACTACCCTCTTGGTTGGGTAAAAAACCCAGAGTTCCTAGCAATCACGTGTGTTGCGGGTGTACTTACCACAGGCTTAGCGAAATGGGTGATTAAGCTAAAAGGTC
This sequence comes from Vibrio sp. J2-4, assembly GCF_021728155.1. Lineage (NCBI taxonomy): Bacteria > Pseudomonadati > Pseudomonadota > Gammaproteobacteria > Vibrionales > Vibrionaceae > Vibrio > Vibrio sp. J2-4. The sequence continues at coordinate 615,896 of NZ_JAKKCN010000002.1, read as the reverse complement.
TATTCATCCGCCTTGATGCGTTAGGTTTGATCGTGTTCAGCATCATCGGAACTAAGATTGCGATGGGCATGGGCTTACACCCTGGAATTTGTATGGTTTCAGCGCTAGTAACGGGTGTATTCGGTGGTCTACTCCGCGACTTAATCTGTCGCCAAACACCGTTGGTACTGCATGAAGAACTTTACGCTTCTGTCGCTCTTATCGCATCAGGAATGTACTTAGCGCTATTAGAATTTAATGTTCCCGATGTAACAGCCACTATCATTACACTGATCACCGGTTATATGCTGCGTATGGCCGCGGTACGTTTTAAGTGGCGTCTCCCTTCTTTCAATTTGGAAACGGAAGGCTCACTCCATTAATTTAAATCTAAACGCGTAATGAAAACACATTAAAAAGGCTGCTCAATGAGCAGCCTTTTGTCTCTCTATCAAGCTTATTTTTAAGCTTAAATCTTCGGTGTTTCAGTTGTTACGCCATGGTTTTGACCACGATGACGCAGCAAATGATCCATCACCACAATCGCTAGCATCGCTTCAGCAATTGGTACGGCACGAATACCCACACAAGGATCATGACGGCCTTTGGTGATCAATTGAGTTGGCTCACCTTCTTTTGTGATGGTCTCACCCGGAACTGTGATGCTTGATGTTGGCTTAAGCGCAATGTTAGCCACAATGTCTTGACCAGTTGAGATACCGCCAAGAATACCGCCCGCGTGATTGCTGCCAAAACCTTCAGGAGCAAGCGTATCACGATGTTGACTGCCTTTTTGGTTTACCACATCAAAGCCGTCACCGATCTCAACGCCTTTCACCGCATTAATGCTCATTAGCGCGTGCGCAATGTCGGCATCCAGACGGTCAAATACAGGTTCACCAAGACCAACAGGCACGTTAGTTGCCACAACCTGAATTTTCGCGCCAATTGAGTCGCCTTCTTTTTTCAGGTCACGGATAAGTTGGTCAAACGCTTCTACTTTGTCCACATCTGGGCAAAAGAACGCGTTGTTTTCGATTTCGTTCCAATCTACCTTGTCGATAGAAACATCACCCATTTGTGATAAATACGCGCGAATCTCAACACCAAACTCATCTTTCAAGTATTTCTTCGCGATTGCACCCGCCGCCACTCGCATTGCGGTTTCACGAGCAGACGAACGGCCGCCACCTCTATAGTCACGGATGCCATATTTTTGGTGGTAAGTATAATCAGCATGACCCGGACGGAATTTATCTTTGATGTCCGAGTAATCTTTTGAGCGCTGATCGGTGTTTTCAATTAGCAAACCGATCGATGTGCCTGTGGTTTTGCCTTCAAAAACACCAGAAAGAATTTTAACTTCATCCGGTTCACGACGTTGTGTGGTGTAACGTGATGTGCCTGGACGACGGCGGTCGAGATCGATTTGCAGATCTGCTTCTGTAATTTCTAACCCCGGAGGACATCCGTCTACGATACATCCCAGTGCGATACCGTGACTTTCCCCGAATGTCGTCACTCGGAAATGTTGTCCGATACTGTTTCCTGCCATTACTTCCTCAAGTTTTTATCGCTACGCCCTCTCAAACCAGAGCGCAACTGCTTTCCAATTCTTCGTGGATTCATAGTGGCTTTATTACGTTTTGATGTAAAGAGTTAATATCGGCGAGGTATGCATAAAAAAACACCGAGCATAAAGCTCGGTGTTTTGACATTTAGTGCAAGACCCTATTAGTCTTTGTACAGTTTAAACTCTTCTGCACACTCAACCAGCTGGTCACGCGTTAGCATGAATACGCCGTGACCGCCGTTCTCGAACTCAATCCAAGTGAAAGGAATCTCTGGGTACTGTTCCATCATGTGAATCATTGAGTTGCCAACTTCACAGATAAGAATGCCGTTATCTGTTAGGTAGTCTGGTGCGTTTGCAAGAATACGACGCACAAGTTTTAGGCCATCCGTACCGGCTGCTAAACCAAGTTCAGGTTCGTGTGTGAACTCGTCTGGCAGGCTGTTCATGTCTTCTTCATCCACATATGGTGGGTTAGACACGATCAGGTTGTACTTCTCTTTTGGTAGGTCGCGGAACAAGTCAGAGCGAATTGGGAAGACTTGCTGCTCCATGCCGTGATCTTGTACGTTTTGCTCCGCGACTTGTAGTGCGTCCGTTGAGATATCAATCGCATCCACTTCAGCTTCAGGGAACGCGTGAGCACATGCAATTGCGATACAGCCGCTGCCTGTGCATAGGTCCATGATGCGCGCAGGCTCTTCCACCAACCAAGGTTGGAATTCTGCTTGAATCAACTCACCGATTGGAGAACGTGGCACAAGTACGCGCTCATCAACGAAGAATTCAAGACCGCAGAACCAAGCTTTGTTGGTTAGGTATGCAGTTGGTGTACGTTCATTGATACGTTTTACTACGCGCTCAACAATACGCAGACGCTCGCTGGTCGTTAGGCGAGAGTTTAATACGTGCGGAGGCACATCAATCGGCAAGTATAAGGTTGGCAGGATAAGCTGAACCGCTTCATCCCACGCATTATCAGTACCATGACCGTAAAACAGGTTCGCTGCGTTAAAGCGGCTTACCGTCCAACGAATCATATCTTGAAGGGTATGCAGCTCCGATACCGCTTCTTCTACAAAAATCTTATCCAAAATTGCCTCCGAAAAGCGCTACAATACTGCCAATAAAAGTTTATTAATGAAATTGTTTACCTAATGAGCAAAAAAGACACCGAACACGATGACGATTTCGCCTTGTTTCAGGAAGCAGTACAGGGCGTAAAAAAGTTGCGACAGGATACCATAATCCAGCAACCAAAAAAAAATACTAAGCAAAAAGAAATCAAGCGCTCCAACCGGGAAGCGAGTGATTCTGAGTTTTACTTCTCCGACGAGTTTGTCCCTCTCTTAAATGAAGAAGGCCCAACTCGTTATGCACGTGACGACGTCTCCACTTATGAAGTTAAACGTCTACGTCGCGGCGTGTATGTACCGGACGTATTCCTCGATATGCACGGCATGACACAACAAGAAGCTAAACGCGAACTTGGTGCGATGATCGCCTACTGCGTCAAAAACGAGATTCACTGTGCGTGTGTGCAACATGGCATTGGTAAACACATCCTGAAACAGAAAGCGCCACTTTGGTTAGCACAACACCCTGACGTAATGGCTTTCCACCAAGCGCCACTAGAATTCGGCGGTGATGGTGCGTTGTTAGTTTTGCTCTCGATTCCAGAAAAGTAACTAGCTCACTGTAGAAGCAATTAAACAAAAAGGCAGGAAATTTCCTGCCTTTCTTCATTCTATATCTAATGTTTAAATGCTTATTTGGTTTCGACGCTTATGGCGTAATATGCCACAGCACTTCACCGTTTTGCGTTTGTAGATCGTATTCAATACATACTAGACCTGATGTAGGAAACATCGGTGGTGCCATGTCTTTTACAAACTCTGAAGTGAGATAACCAACCAAAGGCAAGTGAGAGACAAGCAGAAGCGAGTCTAGTTTTTCCACTTCAATCAATGCACTTGCAAAATCAAATACATGCTCAGATTGACCGTAAGGTGTAATATCTTCACAAGTTTCGATGCTTTTTGCAGCAAAATACTCGCTGATCTCTTGCCAAGTTTGTTGAGCTCTAATGTACGGACTCACCAACACTTTATCGAATTGCGCAAAACCTTGTTCTTTACAGGCTCTCGCAACCGCTTCTGATTCGACTCTGCCTCTTGGGGTCAATTGTCGTGCTGCGTCTGAATCTGCAAAATGCTCGGCTTCGCCGTGACGCATGATGAATATTTTCATGTTATTTCCTAGGGATAGCTAACGCTACCAAAAGGTTGACTGCTATCTTTATTAGATAGACGGGGCTAACTTTAATAATGACGAAACAAAAATACTGATATAATTATCTGTTCATTATACCAATTCGCTTGCTAAAGATAGCGACTTTCTTAACAATCTATTAAAAAGAATGTACTCAGTTCATCACAGTATTTAACTGTGCTATGAGTTCAGAGCATTCATTCAAACAGTTCTTCCCCATACGCAAACGCGATGGGCCTGTGCAGAAGTCTACGAATAACAAAAATACGGCAAGCAGTATTTGTCGAAACGCAAACTTTGCGCCCCCTAGCTAGGGGTTCATAATTACTGTAATGCGAAATCTGGAGACGCATCGTGCATCTAAGTCCTAACGATTCAAATCAATACCGCTACATTACCTTGAGCAATGATCTGCGTGTACTGCTGATTCATTCCGAGACAGCTCAACAGTCAGCAGCTGCTCTAGCAGTGAACGTTGGACACTTCGACGACCCAAACGATCGCCAAGGTCTGGCACACTATTTAGAACATATGCTTTTTTTGGGTACGGAAAAATACCCTAAAGTGGGCGAGTTTCAAAGCTATATTAGCCAGCATGGAGGAACAAATAACGCTTGGACGGGTACTGAGCACACTTGTTTCTTTTTTGATGTTACTCCGAATGCCTTTGAAAATGCCTTAGATCGATTTAGCCAATTTTTTACCGCACCATTGTTTAACGAAGAAGCTTTAGACAAAGAACGCCAGGCTGTCGACTCCGAATACAAACTCAAACTTAATGACGATTCTCGCCGCCTGTATCAAGTCAATAAAGAAGTCATCAATCCAGATCACCCTTTCTCTAAGTTCTCAGTCGGCAACCTAGATACATTAGGTGACCGAGATGGTAAATCCATCCGCGACGAAATTGTCGAGTTTCACCACTCTCAATACTCTGCCGATCTCATGACGTTGACGCTCTTTGGGCCACAGTCGCTCGATGATCAGCAAGCGTGGGTAGAAGCCATGTTTGCCAATATCCCAAATCACCACCTTCGTGGAAAATCGATTGATGTCCCCATTAGCACCAAAGAAAGTACCGGGATTTTAGTTCAAGTTGAACCAATCAAAGAATTTCGAAAACTCATTCTCACCTTCCCAATGCCAGGGATGGATAAGCACTACGGCTTGAAACCACTCTCTTACTTCGCGCATTTACTCGGCTATGAAGGCGAAGGCAGCTTAATGCTCCAGCTAAAAAATGAAGGCTGGATTACGTCGCTTTCTGCGGGAGGCGGTGCTAGTGGTAGCAACTATCGAGATTTTACGGTTAGCTGCACACTCACCCCGCTGGGTCTCAACCACGTTGACGACATCATCCAAGCGGTTTTTCAATACCTCTCGATGATCAAACAAGACGGCCTAGATGAATGGCGCTATCTCGAAAAACAAGCGGTGCTTGAGTCGGCGTTTCGTTTCCAGGAACCATCTCGACCAATGGATTTGGTTAGCCATCTTGTTATCAATATGCAGCATTATCAGCCAGACGATACCATTTATGGCGACTACAAAATGGCGGGCTATGATGAACAACTGCAGCGTTCGTTGCTGCAATACTTAACCATCGATAATGTCCGCGTAACCCTGATTGCAAAAGGACTGGAATACAACCGTACTGCCGAATGGTACTTTACTCCGTATTCCGTCACGCCTTTTAGTGATGAGCAACGCCGCTTCTATCAACAAATCGATCCAAGCTGGCAGTTCGTCTTACCAGAAAAGAACCCTTATATTTGCTACGATCTCGATCCCATGCCGTTCGAAAATGGTGGTTCACTACCAGAGTTAATTGAAGATCTCGAAGGCTTCCGACTTTGGCATTTACAAGACGATGAATTTCGCGTGCCAAAAGGCGTTGTATATGTCGCTATCGACAGCTCTCATGCTGTTGCATCACCGAAGAACATTGTCAAAACGCGCCTATGTGTCGAGATGTTCCTCGATTCGCTAGCAAAAGAAACCTATCAAGCGGAAATCGCAGGGATGGGTTACAACATGTATGCTCACCAAGGCGGGGTTACCTTAACCCTCTCAGGGTTCAGCCAAAAACTGCCTCAATTGTTGGAAATGATCCTGCACCGTTTTGCTTCTCGAGATTTCAGCCCTGCACGCTTTGAAACCATCAAGCAGCAACTGTTACGTAACTGGAGAAATGCTTCACAAGATCGTCCTATTTCGCAGCTGTTTAACGCACTTACAGGGCTACTTCAACCCAATAACCCGCCTTTCGCAACCTTAGTCGAAGCGCTAGAAGAAATCGAAGTCGATGAACTCTCGGTATTCGTAGAATCAATTCTTGCAGAGCTGCACGTTGAAATGTTTGTTTACGGAGATTGGCAGCGTCAACAAGCGCATGACATGGCGACGACCTTAAAGGATGCCCTAAGAGTAAAAGAGCAGCGTTATGAAGAGGCGCTCCGCCCACTCATCATGCTGGGAAAAAACGGCAGTTTTCAACGTGAAGTACATTGTAACCAGCAAGATTCGGCGGTCGTTATTTACCACCAGTGTGAGGACATTGAGCCTCGTAGCATCGCTCTATACTCATTGGCGAACCATCTCATGTCGGCAACATTTTTCCACGAGATCCGCACAAAACAGCAATTAGGTTACATGGTGGGCACTGGCAATATGCCACTTAACCGTCATCCGGGTATTGTGCTTTATGTGCAGTCACCCAATGCAGCGCCTGCCGAGCTGGTTACCTCAATCGATGAGTTCTTAAATGCCTTTTATATGGTGCTGTTAGAACTGAACGATTACCAGTGGCATAGCAGTAAGCGCGGCTTGTGGAATCAAATAGCGACGCCGGACACCACACTGCGAGGTCGTGCTCAGCGTCTTTGGGTTGCAATAGGAAACAAAGACACCGAGTTTAACCAACGTGACAAGGTACTTGCTGAACTGAAGAAATTGACCCGAGCAGACATGATTCGCTTTGTCGTTAATGAGTTGAAACCTCGCACGGCAAACCGATTGGTCATGCACTCTCAAGGGCAATCGCATTCGGACGCTCCGCGCATCCACTTAGGGCAAGAAATTGGATCGATTGAAGAGTTCCAACTTAGGCCAAAAGATTGCGGCTTAGGATGATCTAATTGCGCAGTAATAAAATTATCGATTAGTAAGTATATACCTACAAACCAATGAGGTTGTGGGTCTCATAAATAGAATCGACACCATAATTGGCAGAAAATTGAAATTACGCCATTGCGGCTTATGCTCTAATTACCACACTAAAAATAAATTAATGAGGTAATCATGAAAAAAGCACTACTACTTGCGGCTATTATACTGCCACTGGCATCTGCACACGCTGAAATCTCGATGAAAGGTGATGGCTTTGAGCTAAGTAACGACTGTGTCCGCCTAAGCGGAGACAATGTTTCCATCAAATCAGATGATTGCTCTTCAAAACAGTGGAAAGATAAAGACAACAAAGGCAACAGCAGCGTTCACGGGGACGACAACCCAGGTAAAGGCCACAATAAAGATAAGAAAGACAAGAAGAAGTAACCATTTCTTATTTATGAAAAAGGCTTGCCACTGACAAGCCTTTTTCTTTACCGAAGCAACGTTTAATAGAATGTGGTTCCTTCTCCAGCTCGAGTAAGCAAACCATCACACGGTGCGTAACGATCGCCGTACTTCGATGCAAACTCATTCATTTTCTCAACCAGTTCTTTAATGCCAAACTGATCCATATAACGGAATGGACCGCCCAAGAATGGAGGGAAACCAATGCCAAATATTGCACCAATATCACCATCACGTGGCGAGCGAATGATGCCATCATCCAAACAACGTACCGCTTCATTCAGCATTGGTAGTACACAGCGTAGCGCAATATCGTTATCACTCAACTTAGATTCAGGGTCGAGCTTAAGCAGCTTGTAAATAGATTTATCGACTTCTTTCTTCTTACCTTTGTAAGTGTAGAAACCTTTCCCGCTCTTACGTCCTTTGCGACCGTCATTCAATAAGATATCGAACACGTCCGGGCCTTTGAATCGCTCACCTAACTCGTTGACTAGAATCGGCATGATCTTCGCGCCAATGTCGACACCGACTTCATCCAGTAAGGTAATCGGGCCGACAGGGAAACCAAAATCAAGCAACGCCGTATCAATCTTTTCGATCGGTTCGTTAGCCAGCAGAATATGCGCCGCTTCGTTCATGTATGGCGCAAGAATGCGGTTCACGTAAAAGCCCGCTTTGTCTTTCACTACGATCGGGGTTTTACCTTGCTTTTTAGCAAGTGCAACGACTGTTGAAATGGTTTCATCTGATGTTGTTTCATGCGGAATCACTTCCACCAACGGCATTTTTTCTACCGGGCTGAAGTAATGCAAACCCACTACGTTTTCTGGACGCTCCGCTTTTTCTGCAATTTTGTGGATTGGTAACGAAGAAGTATTAGTCGCAAAGATGGTTTCCGGCTTGGCATTCGCTTCAATATCCGCCACCATTTTTTGTTTAAGATCTAAGTCTTCAAAAACGGCTTCAATTACGACATCAATATGATTAAAGCTGGTAAAGTCGACACCGCCAGACAGTTGCAACATTTTCGCTTGCAGATCGGCTTTTGATAGAATGCGACGTTTACGCTGTTTCTCGAATAACTTGTAGTTATAGTTGAGTGCGTTTAGAACGCCATCGTTGCTGACGTCTTTGATGCGGACAGGCACCTTCGCTTTTGCAACAGACACATGGCTGATTCCTGCGCCCATCAAGCCACCGCCAAGCACGCCAACTTTATGAACTGGCGCGGGTTTCGCATCCGTACCATTTTCTTTCTTCATTTCCGTTGTCGCAAAGAAGATAGAACGGAGCGCTTTTGATTCAGAGCTCATCACAAGCTCACCGAAGCGTTTCGCTTCAAGCTCTTGCCCTTGGGCGAAACCTTTCTCTAAACCATGCTGAATAACGTCTAAAATCGCGACCGTTGCAGGATAGTTACCACGGGTTTTCTGGTTGGTTTTCTTCGCTGCCTGTTCAAACACAAACTTGCGCCCTAACCCGCTACCCGACATCACTTTTTCTTTCGTGGATAGCTTTTTCGTACCCTTGTTTTTACCTTTGTCGATAAACTGTTTAGCTACGTCGAGCAAAATGGTGTCTGGGACACAGGCGTCAACCACACCCAGCTTTTTAGCTTTCTTTGCGCGAAGCTGTTTACCCGTTAAGATCAAGTCCAGTGAAGGTAACAGGCCAATCAAACGCGGCAGACGCTGCGTACCGCCGGTACCTGGCAGCAATCCAAGCTGTACTTCTGGCAGGCCTAAACGCGTTTTATCTGAATCCGTACAAACACGATAATCACATGCAAGAGCAAGCTCTAAGCCACCGCCTAAACATGGACCGTGAATAGCGGCAACCACAGGATATGGTAAGTCCGATAGCTGCTGGAATAGCTCTTGACCTTGCCTCGCTAATGCTTCTGCTTCACTTGCGGTCGTGCACGCTTCTAGCATGCGAACATCGGCCCCCGCGACGAAGTTGTCCGGTTTGAGGGAATGAATGATCATCCCTTTGATGCCACTGGCGTCTTTTAGCTGAGCAAAGATTTCTTTCATTTCATCAGCAAAAGCCGCCTGTAGCGTATTCATTTTTTCATTAGGTACGTCAATCGCTAACCAAGCAATATTCTGCTCATCAACTTTTAGACTAAATGCTTTTTGCTCGCTCATTACTCAACCTCCAGAATCATTGCTGCACCAAGACCGCCAGCTGCACATGCGGTATTCAATGCAATACCGCCACCACGGCGTTTCAGTTCACGTAGGGTTTGCGTCATCATTCGTGCACCTGTCGCCGCGAATGGGTGACCGTAAGCGATTGAGCCACCAAGCACGTTAAACTTATCCATGTCGATTTCACCGATCGCTTTCGAACGACCTAGATTTTCTTGAGCAAACTTATCTGAAGCAAACATCTTCACATTCGCCAATGCTTGCGCAGCAAACGCTTCGTGCATGTCGATCAACGTCAGATCAGACAATTCCAAGCCTGTATTTTCTAGCACTTTCGCTGTGGCATAAGTCGGTCCCATCAGCATGTCCTTTTCCACACCGATCGCTGAAAATGCGTAGCCACGTATGTAGCCAAGAATCTCCATGCCAAGCTCTTTCGCTTTACCTTCGCGCATCAACATCACTGCCGCACCACCATCAGTCAGTGGCGTACTGTTAGCTGCCGTAACACTGCCATACTGGCGATCAAAGGCAGGTCGAAGTTTCGCGTACCCTTCTACGGTTGAGTCGTGACGGACATTGTTGTCTTCCGAAATCCATTTTTTGTATGGTTCTGGAAAAGCCGTCATCACTTCACCTTGGATCTTACCTTCTTTCCAAGCTTGGGAAGCCAGCGTATGAGAGCGATGTGCAAGCGCATCCTGCTCTGCACGAGAAATACCATGCGTCTTTGCCATTTGCTCCGCAGTTTGTCCCATCGACAAGCCCGTCGAGTATTCGGCTACTGCAGGAGGCACTGGCATAAGGTCTTTAAAGCTCAAGTTTTTGAGGATGCTAAGCTTCTGACCCATTGTTTTTGTCTTACTTAGAGCAAGCAGATTAGCGGCCAGTTTCTTAGATACGCCAATAGGCAGGACGGAAGAAGAGTCTGCACCACCAGCAATACCGATATCGATGGTTCCCGCCATGATGCTTTCTGCGACATTGACCGCCGCTTGAAAACTCGTTGCACACGCACGAGTCACACTGTAAGCATCAGTATGGATGTTCATACCGGTGCCTAACACAATTTCTCGTGCGATGTTTGGCGCTTCAGGCATTTGTACTACTTGTCCAAATACCACTTGTTCGATTAACTTCGGATCAATATCTGTTCGAGCAAGCATTTCGCTTACTACCATTTTCCCTAAATCGACCGCTGGCACTTGGCTAAATTCCGTGCTTTGACGAGCAAAGGGAGTTCGAAGCCCCGCGACAATAGCGACACGCTCACCATTGCGTGTTTTTACTTCCTGCTTGCCCATTGTTTCTCCTTAAATACAAGAGGTCTGACCTGATGCATTGTAATGAATTTGTTAAATTTATCAAACATGCGTTTAAATAAACGTGAAGCAAGTAGATCAATTACCCTACTTCTTTGATTCTTATGCGATTAATAATGATTAACTATAGAGAGTTAAAACGGTAAGAGGTATATGGAAGGTAAAATCGAAGCAAAAAAAAACCACACATAACTGTGTGGTCGGAATATCTATAAAACAATTAACTTACGCCAATTGAAAATTAATCAGTTTCCTGATTAGGAGAAAGTAAAGTCAGCCTTCAAAAGGAAGTGTCATCTTGCTCAACATGTTAGTCGCAATGACTAACGAGATGACAAGATGTACTATAACCCCTTCACTGCTTGATATTTTGAAATAGATCAATTTTATAGTGATTTTACGAGCTTTAAGCACATCTAAAAGGCTCAGCGATGCAAACCGATTCAAAAATTCACCGCTAGCAGTCTCTTTTTATGTCCCATCGAATGAACTTATCCAAACCATTGATTACTAATGATGATATTGTTAACAATCTTTACCAATTCATGTTCGATGATATTTGGCATTTGCGTATACACTTTTAAGTAACCACATAGCTTATTGTGTCAGAAGTTATCTACGACACACGCTCAACCGAAACCGCGAGGCTATTGAAAAGTAAAGTCATGCTCAGAACAAATAAGAAACTCACAGAGCGAGGATGGAGGCTCCTGTGGCCATATTAAAAATGTTTGGAAAGAAAAATTCCAACAGTCCGGTCAACTCTGATATGGACAAGCAAAGAAAATACGAAGCGCTCGTCCGAGGGTACCATCGTGACTTATATCGCTACGCATACTGGTTGTGCAAAGATAAAGCGATAGCGGAAGATCTAGTTCAGGAAACCTGTCTTAGAGCTTGGAAGTCACTCGATAGCCTTCAGGACGAAAAAGCTGCCAAGTCTTGGCTCATCACAATATTGAGACGAGAAAATGCGCGCCGCTTCGAACGTAAACAATTTGATTTAGTTGATATCGATGATTACGGCAATGATGCTAAAGTCAGCGATGACCCACATCATCAGCAAGAATGGCTGCAAGCACAGATCATGAAACTCGATGTTGAATACCGCGAGCCTTTATTTCTCCAAGTTGTCGGTGGTTTCAGCGGAGAAGAGATTGGCGACATTCTTGATTTAAATAAAAATACAGTGATGACTCGATTATTTCGTGCTCGTAATCAACTCAAAGAGATGTTGGATTCTCAAGATACTAAGAGAGGACAAAAGAATGGATGATTTAGAATTTCGTCGTCGTATTTTGTCGGATCCAAAACAAAAGGATGAAGAGATTCTGCAAGCTTTAGCTGGTAGCGACGCCAACAATAAGTTTGTTGATGACGTTTTGGATCTCGACGTAAAAATTAAACAAGCCATGAATGTGGATGTACCTGAAGATCTCGCTGATAAGATTTTATTTAGTCAGACGTCGAGTGCACTTGATGAAGAGAAGGTCGTCAGACCAAACTTTGTGCGCAAAGCAATGGCACTTGCCGCTTCTATTGCGTTCACCGCAGGATTATTAGTTGGTCAAGTAAACTGGGGAAATGTTTTGGTGTCTCCAGCACAAGCCAGTTTAGCGGATACCGCGATGAAACACGTTATTCATGAAGAACCTTTTGTTCGTCATCTTGATGAGGATGTACCGAGCTCGCAAATTAATGCGAAAATGTCGCCATTTCATTACCAGTTTAGTGAAAACTTTCCATATCACGTTTACTACCTAAACCACTGCGGTTTTGGCGAATCCAATGCGGTGCATATGGTATTCCAAGGTCCAAAAGGTAAAGTAACGTTATTTATTACTGGTATTCCTAGCGAACAAAGTACCGACTTTAATAAGGATGGCATGACCGGAATCGTTCAGCCCGTCGGGAGTTCAAGCCTGATTTTAGTCGGAGAAGAAGGTGAAAATATTGATGCTATCGCTACGACTCTTGCATCAATGATTAAACCGATGTAATAACTTCGACGATTTCCAGCCTTCAAAAGGTTAAATGCCGCTAAATGATCTTATTTAGCGGCATTTTTGTATAAATAGAACACAAAACATTCACCATCGCTATAGCATTTAGAGCTTAAACTCTAAATTATGCATTTTAAGTGCAATTTCCCGTCTTTTAGACATCATTTCTGCAATTTTTATTCAATTTTATCCAATGGTCGGATTTGTCCAAGCAACTATTGATACTACTATCTGCGCCACTGAGCAAAAGCTCAATTTATCGTCCAAAGAGACGAATCTAATAAGGAAAAACAAATGACTCAGAACACGCGTCTGTTTAAAAAGACTCTCCTAGCAGTAACGGTAGCTTTTGCCTCAGGTCAATCGATGGCAGCGGGTTTCCAAATCAACGCTCAATCAGCAACTGGCATCGGCCGTGCATTTGCTGGTGATGCAGTAATCGCAGATAACGCCGCGGTAATGGCTCGTAACCCAGCAGCAATGGCTCTATTTGATAAAATGGAGCTTTCGCTAGGTTTCGAAAGCATTACTTCAATGATTGAAGTGAAAGATGCGAAATATAACGTTAATACTCCTTTGGGTTCTAGTACTGTAAATGTTGCTGACACTGATGATGTGGGTGATACGTCAATAGCTCCAAACATTCACCTAATCGTTCCAGTAAATGACAAGTTTGCATGGGGCGTAAACGCATACTCTAATTTCGGCACTAAAACTGAATTTTCAGATAACTATACCGCAACCGAGTACGGTGGTCTTACGGATGTAAAAAGCTTCAACTTTGGCTTTGCGGGTTCTTACCGTTTAAACGAACAATGGAGCTTTGGTGCTGGTTTAGATTTAATCTACGGCCAAGGCACAATGAAGCGTACAACTAGCTCTTCAGTCCCACGGGTTGGCGGTCAAAAAATTCTGGACGTAGATAAAGCTGATGGTTGGGCTGTTGGTTTCAACGTTGGTACTGTGTACGAACTAGATGAAAACAACCGTTTTGGTCTAGCGTATCGTTACAGCCCTGAATTTACAGCAAAAGACGACAAAGGTCAGGAAATCACGCTACCTCTACCAGATATGGCCGAGTTTTCTGGTTTCCACAAAATCCAAGACACTAAGTTTGCTGTACACTACAGCATCCAATACATCGGTTGGAAAGATTTCGACCAAATTGATTTTGAGAACCTAAATCAGGGTTTACTTAAAGGTGGTTACTCGAAAGACTATCAATGGCAAGATGGCTGGCACTACGCAATTGGTGGTACTTACTACCTAAACAACAACTGGACACTTCGTGCTGGTTACATGTACGACACAAGTGCTCAAGATAAAGTAACGTCTATCTCGGTACCAGATTCAGATCGCCAGTGGTTCTCAACAGGTTTCTCTTACCATATTGATAATAGCTCAAACATCGATTTTGGCTTCACATACTTGTTAGGTGAAGATGTAAAAGTTAATGAGAATACTCAATTAGCTCCTGGTCTTTCTACCGGTGTAACAGCAACAACTCATGCTGACGCAATTCTATTCGGCTTACAATACAGCCGTAGCTTCTAAGCGCTTCGCTGTTAGTTAGTAGAAAAATACTTTATATAAAAGGCTGGATTTCCAGCCTTTTTTCATATCTGCGATTTATTGCCCACTCAATTTGAGTGAACACGTGTATCTAAATCTCACAATTAGGACGCACAGCTGTTCGCTGAATTCCATTTACAAGCCCTTCACAGTTAGATTATTAAACCACCCAAACAACACTTGAAAGCATAATATTCCAAATGACTGCTTGTGCTGGATTTTCATTTCTAAAGTAAAAACTCTACCTTTAAACTTTCGTCCCACGTTATAAACAAATCAGCGAACATTCGAATGAAAACCAACAAGACTCTTCTATCAACAGCAGTGGCATTAAGCCTACTTGGCACAACGGGCATGGCTAACGCAGCAGGTTTCCAACTTGCTGAATATTCTGCAACAGGCCTAGGTCGAGCATATGCTGGTGAAGCAGCAATGGCTGACAACGCAAGTGCACAATGGCGTAACCCAGCAATGCTAACTTATTTGGAAGGCACTCAAGTGTCCGTTGGTGCAATCTATGTGAACCCAAATATTGATATTGAAGGTGATGTAAACTTCCACGGTAGTACTTCTTCTGCATCTTCAGATGATTTCGCACATGATGCAATCATTCCAAACTTCTACCTATCACACCAATACAATGAGAAATTCGCGATTGGTTTGGCATTTGGCACCAACTACGGTATGGAAACCGATTTAGGTAAAGGCTTTGGTGCATCACACTTCGGTAACGAAGCAAGCGTAACGACAATGGAAGCGAACTTAAACGCAGCTTACAAAGTCAATGAATCAATCAGCGTTGGTGGTGGTATCCGTTACATCATCGGCGAAGGCAGCTTTGGCGCAGCAGCTCCTAAGAATAACGTTGTAGGAAAGCACCCTTTAACTGGCGATCCTATCAGTGTTCCTCAAGGTACCGCTCTAAAATACATGGAAGGTGACGATACCGCTTGGGGCTGGCAAGTTGGTACTGCATGGCAGATCAATGAAAATAACCGTATCGGCTTCGCGTACAAATCTGAAGTTGAACTGAAGCTTGAAGGCCATGCTGAAGGTCTAGGTTTTGGCTTCGGTACTTCTGAGCTTCCACAACTACGTGACAACGGCTACATGTACCTAAACCTGCCTGCAACGGCTGAGTTGGCAAGCTTCCACCAAGTAACAGACCAACTTGCGTTACACGCAAGCTTTAACTGGACGGATTGGAGCTCTTTCGAGAAATTGGAAGCACGCCTAGATACCGCTGGCACGCATATGGTTAAAGTAGAAAACTGGGAAGATAACTACCGCTTTGCTGTTGGTGCCACTTACCAGCTTGATCCTAAGCTAGCGCTACGTACTGGTATTGCATACGATACTTCAGCGGTAAGCGACAAAAACCGTACGATCACTATTCCAGAAACTGACCGTACTTGGCTAAGTATTGGTGCAACGTACGATTGGACAAAAGACTTCAGCCTAGACGCTGGCTTCACCTATATTTTCGCGAAAGACGCACCAATCGTTGAGTCTCGTGGTTACAAGTCAGACGACGCTGCGGAACAAGTCGGCGGCCAATTCGTAGGCGAAACTACGGGTAATGTTTGGCTAATCGGTGTTCAAGCAAACTACCGTTTCTAACCAAACAGCAAAAATACAAAAAAGGCTTAGCATCAGCTAAGCCTTTTTATTTGTATATTGTAAAGAACAGCGCTTAAAAGTCTTCTAGGTATTCGTCTAAATACTCTTCTTCTTCGATGTTCACTTCTTCAACGGTTTCAACTTCTGCTTTAAAGTTTTGACGCTGAATATAAACATCGCGAGTAAGAATGTATGGATCCGGCGACGAGTCTAACTGTGCTTCTTGCGGTACTAACAAAGCACGCTTCTCCATGCCTTCAAACGCCCACTTACCCAAACTCGCCCAGAAGTTGAGGTAAGAGAGGGGTAAATACGTACTATCTACGGTATCTGTCACTTCACGTAAGGTATACGGGCCATAACCTGGAATCATGAAGTAAGGGCCATTTCCAACACCATAGTGGCCTACTGCATCACTGAACGCTTTCTCGTCGTATTTCGTAATACCCGCGGCACTTGCAATATCGAATAAACCGAAAATACCAAACGTCGAGTTAATCCAAAAACGGTTAAAGTGGTCCACGGCTTTCGTGCCGTTACCCATGACTAAGTTATTAACCATGCTGGCTGGCTCATCTAAGTTCGACAAGAAGTTAGCGATACCGGAACGAATAGGAACTGGCGTGTATTCCACATACGCAAGTGATACAGGACGAACCAAATACGGATCTAAATATTCGTAGTTGATTTCCCACATGGTTCGGTTAAAGCCTTCCAACGGGTCATACACATCAGAAGTCGTTTGATTTGTTTCTTGTCCTGTTACTGCTTCATCAGGCGCACTTGAACAGCCAACCAGTCCAACTGCAAGCAGTAACAAGAAGGTAGATTTACCCTTGTTATACATTTTATTTTCCATAACGACTATTAATGTACCTAAGTCACCCCGATTAACCATTGTACGTATGTTGAGCAGGATACATAGTAAAGATGACTCAGATATGGGAATAAATAAAGGCCAGCAATCGCTGGCCTTCGGTATTCTACTCGATCGTTTAGAGTCATACCACTAAAGGCAACTGACTCTACCTCGTTGTCATGTTTCAGAGACAGATGTTAACAATTAATACTGCTGATCAATGGTCACTTCTACTGGTGCGCCAAATTCAACGACGTCACTTTCTCCGTGCCAATCTTGATCACGCGTTGCTACGTTACCGTCAGAATCTACACGCACACGGACGATTAGCTTATCGAGTGAAGATAACTTTTGCCCTTGCATCATGGCATTGCCATCATCTAATACGACTGTGCGAGGGAAAGTACCTAGCGGATAACGAGCAGCAGCCACAGGCATTGGGGAGCCATCAGAACGATGTACTGACACAATGAGAACTGCGTTTGGATCCAACTGAGCATTTGGTGCCACATCAATTGTCACAGCTACACTCTTATCCGGTGAAACCGCTTCGCCCATTTGCTTACGAGCACTCTCAATACTGCGTGACAACATCTCGTAGCGGCTATCTTCTGGACCAATCATTTGCTGCATGATTCCCCAGTACTTGATGGCTGCCGGGAAGTCTTGACGCTCAAACGCATCGAACGCTAACAAAGAAAACACACGCAGATCGACATAGTCTTGCTGCATCAGCTTGCCGAGTAATGAGCGAGCCGTCGCTTGATCCATTTCCTCTTGAGACAGCATCAGAGCTTGTGCATAACCCAACATCACATCTGGGTCTTTTGGCTCTAGGCGGTACGATTTTTCCATCGCATCGATAGCTGTGGTGACATCACGATTTGCTAACGCAATACGACCTAGCAGTAACCAACCTGTCGAGTCTTCCGGCTGGTAATGTAAGCGAGTTCGAAGGGCAAGGGTCAAATCCGCCATTTCATCGTCACTCAGCGGCTCAGAAGAAGCCGACATCAGCTTTTTCGATAACTCAGGTAGATTTGCAGACACTTCTTGCCATTGAACAATATCGTCTGACGCGCCAAATTTATAATACAAACCATAGCTCAGCACCACCGTCAGAATTACCGATGGAACTAAAACCGCGATTGGAGAAACCTTGGTTTCTTTTTGCGCTTTATCACCAGGGATATCGTCAAGCAGTGATTGCTTTAGATCAGAAATCAGTTCGTCTTCACTTTCAACAAGACCTTCGTCAGTTTCTTCTGCAAGCTCAGATAGTCGGTCTTTATAAAATGCCTTGTTGAGCTCATCGCGTAACACATCATCATTGTTCGCTTTTTGTTTAAGCAGCGGCAAAGCCACCAGCGCACAAGCAATAAGCGTGAGAGCAACGGTGGAAATCCAAAATAGTGTCATTACTTCTTATCTCCGTTGTTCTCTTCTTCAAGCAATGCTTTTAAACGAGCTTCTTTTTGCTCATCCCATTGCTCGTCACTGCTCGCTTTTGCCTTAACTTTAGATTTACGGCTACGCAGTACAATCAAACCAAAACCACCCAGTACTACAGCGAGTGGCCCTAGCCACAAAATCGCAGTCGCGACCGTAAATGGTGGGTTGTAAGTCACGAAGTTACCGTAACGGGCGATCATGTAATCAACAATCTCATCTTTGGACTTACCTTCTTTGGTCATTTCGTACACCTTATGGCGTAAGTCTTGAGCAAGTTCAGCGTTAGAATCCGAGATCGTGTTGTTCTGACATTTAGGGCAACGGAGCGTATGGCTTAGCTCTTTGAACTGCTGTTCTTGTTCCAAGTTATCGAACTCGTATACTTCAATGGCAGCGTGAGCAGCAAGAGATAATGTCATGGCAGCAAAAACTGCAAGGATCAGCTTTCTCATTGCTTCGCCTCCTCAACCAATTTGTTGTAAAGCGGCTCCAGTGTTTCTGACCAATTATGTGGGTTTACATCCCCCACATGGCGATAACGAATCACACCATTTGCATCAATAATGAATGTTTCTGGTGCTCCATAAACGCCAAGGTCAAGACCAAGCATACCGCTACCATCAAATAGGCTAATTAAGTAAGGGTTGCCGAGATCATTCAACCAGCCTACCGCTTTGTTACGATCATCTTTGTAATTCATACCGATGATCTTAACGCCCTTACCCGCCAATTCGTTTAGGTATTTATGCTCTGCATAACATGTTGGACACCACGTTGCCCAAACGTTCAAGAGCAACGGCTCACCTTTAAAAATTGACTGGTCGTATTGTTTTCCAGGTTCAGCTAAGTCTTCTAAGTGAAACTCAGGAACTGGCTTACCAACCAAAACCGACTCCAATTTCGTTGGATCATCGCCCTCTTGGTTGCGCATTAACTGGGTTGCGAAAATGCCCGCCAAAATCATGAAAGCGACGAGCGGAATAAATAAGATTTTCTTATTCATGTTATGCCTCCTGCTCTTTTGACTTCGCGTTTTTCTTTGAAGATTTACGGAAGCGATAACGCTTATCTGAAATCGCTAGTGCACCGCCTAACGCCATAATCAAAGAGCCAGCCCAAATCCAACGAACGAACGGTTTATAGTAAATACGAACAGCCCAAGATCGGTTGTCGTCTAAACGTTCACCCATTGCAATGTATAAGTCACGACTAATTCCACGGTCAATGGCAGCTTCGGTCATCATAGACTTAGCCGTACGGTAGAAGCGCTTCTCAGCGTGAAGCGTATTCACGTATTTGCCATCATGTGTGATCTCAAAATCCGCGATGTAGCCATCGTAGTTTGGACCATCTTTATCACGCAGGCCTGAGAAGTAGAAATCATAACCTTGAATTTGGAAGTGTTCGCCAGGTGCTAAACGCACATCACGCTCGATGCTGTAGTTCTGTACCATCGCAATACCGATAACAGATACCGCCAGACCAACATGACCCAACATCATTGCCCAGTGGCTACGTTGCAGCTTGCGAACGCCTTCACTAAAGCTATGACGGTGCGTTGCACGCTCATATAGTTCAAAGCCATGCATTGCAATAATCCAAATCGCCATTACCCAGCCAATGTAAGCCATGGTTGAGAAGAAGTCGGCAAACAGGAACACGCATACCGCAGCCAAGGCGAAAGCAAGCACACCTGAAATGAGCATTGGTTTCACAAGTTTAGATAAATTGTCTCGCTTCCAACGGATAAGTGGACCAATACCAAGTAGGAAAGCAAATGGCATCATCAACCAAGCAAACAGCATGTCGAAGAATGGCGCACCGATAGAAACCGACCCCAAACCAAGCTGCTTGTGTACGAGCGGCAACAGTGTCCCCACTAACACCACAACAAGTGCTGCGATAAGTAATACGTTGTTGGCTAAGAGCGCGTTTTCACGAGAGACTAAGTCGAAGTTACCACGTACACGTACTGCTGCCCCTTTTACAGCAAACAGCAATAAAGAGCCGCCGATAACGAAAACGAGGAAGCCTAGAATAAACATACCGCGCGACGGGTCAGACGCGAACGCGTGCACCGATACTAAAATACCGGAACGGACTAAGAATGTGCCCAACAAACTCAACGAAAATGCAGAGATTGCCAATAGTACCGTCCACGCTTTAAATGTGCCGCGTTTTTCTGTCACGGCAAGAGAGTGCATTAATGCGGTACCCGCTAACCAA
This sequence comes from Vibrio sp. J2-4, assembly GCF_021728155.1. Classification (NCBI taxonomy): domain Bacteria; kingdom Pseudomonadati; phylum Pseudomonadota; class Gammaproteobacteria; order Vibrionales; family Vibrionaceae; genus Vibrio; species Vibrio sp. J2-4. The sequence goes on along the minus strand of NZ_JAKKCN010000002.1, from coordinate 595,287 downwards.
GGCATGAATGATGCGTTTTCTACTGGGTCCCAGAACCACCAGCCACCCCAGCCAAGTTCGTAGTAAGCCCACCAAGAGCCTAGTGCGATACCGAGTGTTAAAAATACCCATGCAGCGGTTGTCCAAGGACGAGACCAACGAGCCCAAGCCGTATCAAGGCGTCCGGTCATTAGGGATGCGATCGCAAAAGAGAAGGCAACCGAGAAACCAACGTAGCCCATGTAAAGCATTGGCGGGTGAACAATCAAACCGGGGTCTTGAAGCAGAGGGTTCAAGTCACGCCCGTCAACCGGGAAGAAAGGCAACGTACGTAAGAATGGGTTTGACGTTAAGATGATAAACAGTAGGAAACCCACTGAGATCATGCCCATTACGGCAAGTACACGTGCAACCGACTCTTGCGGCATACCACGACTAAACGTCGCTACAGCGACAGTCCAAGCAGCTTGGATTAAAACCCATAGCAACAGTGAACCTTCGTGTGCACCCCATACTGCGGTTAAACGGTAGTACCAAGGAAGCTGACTATTCGAGTTGCTCGCTACATACTGTAACGTGAAGTCGTTGGTATAAAATCCCCAACATAAAATGGCGAAAGAGAACAACAGCATTAGGAACATAGACCAAGATAACGGTCGCGCTGTGTTCATGAGCATTGTGTTATTATTCGATGCTCCCCACAATGGCAATACGCTCAGCAGCACTGCCATTGCAAGCGAAAGAATGAGAGCAAAGTGACCGATTTCAGCAATCATTGGCCGCTTCCTTGTTTCTGTTCGGTGCTGTATTGAAGCGGTTCATGCGTTTTCTTCATCGCTTCCGCAATTTCTGGTGGCATGTATTCTTCATCGTGCTTCGCTAGGACCTCAAATGCCTCAACTGTCGTGGCATCTTTCAGTACACCTTGAGCCACAATACCCTGCCCTTCACGGAACAAGTCAGGCAGAATACCATCATAAGTAATCGTCACTTTCGGACCGACATCGTGCAGGTCAAAACTCACTTTCAAAGAATTAGGATCTCGACGAACCGAGCCCACAACCACCATACCACCTATACGCAGACGCTGGCCTATTTCTGGCTTGGTGCCATCTGGCTTACCATTAACCAACTCCGTTGGAGTGTAGAAAAGGTCCATATTTTGGTTAAGCGCATAAAGTATCAAACCAATGGTGGCACTAATACCGATAAAGATCGCTAGTACGATACCTAGCCTCTTTTTACGTCTCGGGTTCATAAGGTGTTCTCCATGTTCTTCGCTGCGTCGATACGAGCTTGACGGTCAATTTTTGCTTTCACTTCTTTCAATAATGCATCACCGCGGCGAAGGCTAGTGATCAGAAGAATCAGCATGGATAAGAAAGTAATACCAAACGCACTCCATACGTATGATGCGTAGCCACCCATGGCAAAAAAGTCGCTCAGAGATTCAAAATGCATAATAAATTACCTCACTGAGTTTGTTCTGCTGCGAGTTTGCGCACCCAAGGGCGGTGACTTTCTTTACTGATGATTTCGTTACGGAAACGGACCATCGTCACTGCACCAAAGAAGAACGCAAAGCCAAAGATGTTTAGCAATAACGGCCAAAGCATGTCGGATGAAATAGAAGGTTGTTCAAATTTCGTGATCGTCGCGCCTTGGTGAAGCGTGTTCCACCATTCTACGGAAAAGTGAATGATAGGTAGGTTCACGACGCCTACGATCGCTAAAATACCCGCCGCTTTTGCGGCTGTTTTCTGATCGTCAAACGCGTGATAAAGCGCAATAACACCAAGGTAGAGAAATAGAAGAATCAATTCTGAAGTAAGACGGGCGTCCCATACCCACCAAGTGCCCCACATTGGCTTACCCCAAACGGCACCAGTAAGTAGAGCAATAAAGGTAAATACCGCACCAATCGGCGCCATCGCAAGTGCCGCCATATCAGATAGACGTACTTGCCATACTAAGCCAATAAATGCCGCAATCGCCATCGACATATAAACGCCCATAGACCAAATAGCTGATGGGACGTGAATGTAGATGATTCGGAAACTGTCACCTTGTTGGTAATCTGAAGGCGCAAATGCAAGCCCCCAAACCGTACCAACCGATAAGCATACGAGGGCCAATACAGAAAACCAAGGCAGAAACTTACCACTCAAACGGTAAGCGGTTTCTGGCTTGGCATAAGGATGTAGCCATTTCCACATGTTTTGTTCTCACTCTTACTTCAGGGACACTGTCTAAAGGGTTGAGACCGTAGCAGTGCTTTAATAATAATTCTTTGATCAAGCGCCGCTTCATTGGCACTTTATTGAGTTAGTTAACACTAACTCTCAATGCGGCACTAATGGCAAAAGGCGTTAACGTCATCGCTCCCATTAGCATCGCACCTAAAATTGCTAGTTGACCGTTATACGCCATACCAAGCGCGGCGGCATCAATTGCTGATGTTGCGAAAATCAAAATTGGGATGTAGAGCGGAAGAATAAGCAAACTCAAAAGAACGCCACCCTTTTGCAACCCAACCGTCAAAGCCACACCAATAGCTCCAATAAAACTTAGTGTCGGTGTACCGATCATCAAGGTTAGTACAACAGATAGCCAAGTATTGAAATCGAGCGAAAGTAAAACCGCCAATAATGGGCTAATTAGGATCAGAGGTAACCCTGTTAACAACCAATGTGCTATGACCTTTGAAACCACTACAAGTTGCAATGGAATCGGCATTAGCATCATTTGTTCCAATGCACCGTCTTGAAAATCATCACGAAATAGACGCTCTAATGATAATAAGGCGGATAGCAATGCGGCAACCCAAACAATGCCCGCTGCAATACGTGCTAACAAATTTGGTTCAGGCCCGATACTAAGAGGAAACAGAGTAATAACAATAATAAAGAACCAAAGCGGGTTCAGAATGTCTGCCTGACGGCGAAATGCTATCAATAGCTCGCGGCGAATGATGGTGGTCATAGATGGAATCATATCAATCACCCAACTTTATTTTTCTAAGTTTCGGGCTGTCCGAAAACATATCTTGATGCGTCGTCAACACGACAATACCGCCATTATCAGCGTGACTTGCGAACAAAGATTCAAGCACTTTGACGCCTTGCTTATCGATGGCGGTCAACGGTTCATCTAAAATCCATAAAATTTGCTTACTGAGCCATAACCTTGCTAGTGCCACTCGTCGTTGCTGACCTGCGGAAAGCTGTGCTACAGGCACATCTTCTCGACCGGCCAAACCAACTTGAGTTAAAGCAGTTAAGATTTCTTCGTCAGAAGAGCGGTTATTTTGAATAGATTGGTAAAAACGTAAGTTTTCTAGTGCGGTAAGCTCTCGTTTCACTCCAGTTTGATGCCCTAAGAACAGCAGATCTTGATGGAAAACATCACGAGATTTTTCAACCTCTTCTCCTTTCCACTTAATGATGCCTTCTTCTCTATCACCTAAACCTGTCACAATACGTAGTAACGTAGTTTTGCCAGTACCATTGCGTCCTTCTATCTGGACCAATTCACCAGGCCTAATTTCAAACTGCAGGTTTTCAAACAGGACCCTCTCATCACGGATCGCTGTCAGGTTAGATACTTCTAACATAGAGCTTCAACTAAAAAATGAACGAAGCGCTATATTAGCACAGCTTAGTTATGACAAAACAGGATAAGAGGGCTGGGATGTATGTAAGTTCATGTATTTTTGTTAATTAATCGTCACACTTTAATAAAATTAACTATAAGTAGTTATAAGCTCTCATTTTAACTTGGGGAGCGAGTGCTAAGAATGAAAAGAGCTTAAGGTAATCTAGGGCTGTATTGCAAAAAGATAATTAGTAACCGAACACAAAAAAAGAGGCTTATCGCCTCTTTTTATCGCTTTAAAACCTTTAGCGTCGACGACGTCCACGCGTCGGGTATTCTGCATCATCTGATGGCTGACCGCTTAGTGGTGGAATTTTCTCTTTTCCCGCCAGTTTTTTCTGTAGTGAAAGCATCAATTCCGCTTCAGCTTTTGGCAGTTCACACTCTTCAATGAGCTCATTGATATCTGCACCAAGCTGTACCATTTTAGAAGCTCGACTGTACAAGCGACCATCAGTATCAGCGTGCTCGAGTTCACGAATTCTCTCGTTTAGGTGCTGAATAATGTCTTGTTGTTCCGTTACTTTTTGTCCAAGACCAACGACAACCGAACGCACTTCGAGTAACTGCTTACTCAACTTTTGTACTTCTTTATCTACATGTCGAGACTGTGCTCGTTGCTGGTCTACTTGCTTTTGCAACCCCGAGCGAATGCGCAGTTGCAAAACAACCAACACCAACACGATAAAAGCGACGCCACCCGCAAGGAATGGAACAGATAAAAGAGTCTCTTCAGCCATCATTATTCAGCCCATTATAGGTGAGCCATCTCGTCCCATTCGTCATCCGTTAGGAGCTTGTTCAAATCCACAAGGATAAGAAGTTTGCCGTCACGGTTGCTCACACCTTGGATGAACTTCGCGCTTTCATCAGTACCAACAGAAGGCGTCGTGTCAATTTCAGAAGAACGTAGGTAAACCACTTCTGCCACACTATCTACCAAAATACCAATCACTTGACGCTCTGACTCGATCACAATAATACGAGTATTATCTGTAACTTCGCCTTCCATCAGGCCGAAACGCGAACGCGTGTCGATAACAGTAACCACGTTACCACGCAGGTTGATGATACCCAGAACATAATCTGGCGCACCTGGAACGGGTGCAATTTCAGTATAACGAAGTACTTCACGAACTTGCATTACGTTGATGCCATACGTTTCTTCTTCTAGCTGGAACGTCACCCACTGAAGAACTTCGTCATTCGATGCATCTTTCTTCACTTCTACTTCAAAAGCTTGAGACATAGTTAATCCTCGTTAATGTCGTTCCCGACTTAAATCTAATTCAGTGATTTGACATCTAAACCGGCGTTTAGCATGTCAATGAGCGCCTGGACATGAATTAAGGCGCACATTTTTTCTTTTACCATGCCCGCTAGCCAAGGGCGCTTACCCGCCTGTTCACGCCAGCGAACCTTGTCGATATTGAGCGTTTCCGTCCCCATTAGTTGGTTACTGGCCAGCCCCCACATGCTCTCTCCAAGCATGACAACGTATTGGTAATTATCTTTGTAACTGTCATCGCGAAGCTTATCTGCCATCACCCATTTCGCGGTATCGACGACATCAAACTGTTGCTCACGATTTGTTTGTAGCCCCAAATACCAGGCGGGCTTTCCTATTAAATGGTTAAGCTCGCTGATGCGATGAATACCACCTAACTCATCAAGCGGTACGGCAAACGTGACATCATTCACATCAAAGTAAAGCACTTGAAAATCTTCACTTCGCTTCGTGCTTTCCCAGTCAGTTGGTATTTCGGAACCTGTTTGTGTCTCGAGCTCGGTATCAACGTTCGATTCTATATTGACATCATGCTCAATCACCGATTGAGGTTCAACCAGTTCTGGCTGAGTTCCCTCAAAAACTGGCGCATCAATCACCCAGTCTTGTATCTCTTCAACTGTTTGTAACTCGGACGCCTCACTAACCGTTGGTACGTCTGGCTCAGCCGCTTTTATTTCTGCTGCAATATCAATCGTATTTTGTTCAAGAATACTATCAATATCTAACTCGGCTACAGGGTTGCTTGCTTCAAGCTGACTTAATAACCTTTGCACATCTTCCAGATTTGGGGCTTCCAATTCTGGCGGGTACGCTTCTTGAAACTGGTAAGTTTCCGGCTCCGAGTATTGAAACTGCAATTCTGGCTCTGGCTCTGGCTCTGGCTCTGGCTCTGGCTCTGGCTCTGGCTCTGGCTCTGGCTCTGGCTCTGGCTCTGGCTCTGCAGATGATATTTCTTGAGCCAGCAAGTCAAGCTCTTCCTCAAGAGTCGTTGCTTCAGCCTCATCACCCAATAGCGCATTAAAGTAGTCATCAAGCGCTTGTTCACTGGAAAGCACGTCGTTACTGCTCATCGAACGCTAACCTCTCCAGGTAAATCAGTAACTGTTTATACGCAAACACACCACGACTACCAGATGCAAAATGCGAAGCTGGCAAATGCTTTAAACTAGCATCACGGAACTTGGTATCAATCGGCACCGCAGAGGTCCATACTTGATTTGGGTAATCTTTCTTCAGTTGCATCAATGTCTGCAAAGACGCTTTGGTGCGCTTGTCATACATCGTTGGAACGATAGTCACTTTGAAACCACCCGGACGAGACTTTTGCATAATGGTTAACGTGCGCATCATGCGTTCCAAGCCTTTCATCGCCAAAAACTCGGTTTGAACGGGAATCAAAATTCGGTCACTGGCGGCCAGTGCGTTGACCATCATCACACCAAGAATTGGCGGGCAGTCAATCAACACATAATCATAGTCTTGTGAGACCGCTTGTAGAGCTCGTTTTAAGATCAGCCCCATCCCACTGCGATTCCCCATGACACGATCAAGCGTCGCAAGGGACATATGCGCGGGAATGATATCCATCCCTTCCAGTTTTGTCTCTAGGATTAACGGCCTCACCGTTTCACGAGAGAATGTCTTCAACTGGAATAAATCAAATAGGCTCGAAGTTACTGCGTCAGGATCATAACCAAGATAGGTAGTCAGTGATGCGTGAGGGTCAGTATCGACCATCAGTACGCGATGACCTTTTTGACTCAGCAAACCCGCTAATGTCACTGTTGAGGTGGTTTTACCCACGCCACCTTTCTGGTTAGCTACACTCCAAACAATCATGATGAATCCTACGCTAGGCCAACTTCCACCAACATGCGTTCTGCAATGCGGTCAAGCGGTAAATCTTCTGAAGAAATGCCTGCTTTAGCAACAGCTTGGGGCATACCATAAACAACACAACTTTCTTCATCTTGAGCCCAAATAGTTGAGCCTGCAGACTTCAACATACGAGCACCTTCACGACCGTCTGCACCCATGCCAGTCAGCACTAAAGAGAGTACTTTGTCACCGTATACTTTGGCTGCAGAACCAAAAGTCACATCCACACATGGTTTGTAGTTCATGCGGTCGCCGCCATCAATGATACGAAGACGAGCAGCCCCCGCTCGACCATCCACCATCATTTGCTTACCACCTGGAGCAAGGTATGCCACACCAGGCTGTAAGACATCGCCGTCTTGGGCTTCTTTCACTTGAATCTTACACAAGGTATTCAAACGGCTAGCAAATGCAGCAGTAAAGGTTGCTGGCATATGTTGGATCAACACGATCGGATGCGGGTAGTTCATCGGTAAACGCGTCAGAATTTTTTGCAAAGCAACCGGACCACCAGTCGACGTGCCAATTGCGGTCAGTTGATACTTCTTACCAGAGGCTCGGAACTTTGCCGCAGCCGGTCGAGCAGGAGCTGGAGTCGCTGGCGAAGCCGTTCTTGAACCTAGTGGACGAGCTGCCGCATTAGTACTCGCAGCAGCGCGAGTGATTGGTCGACGCATAAAAGCGCGCTTCGAAGCAATCTGAATCACTCGTTGCTGAAGCAGTGACACCGCTTCTTCGCGGTTACGTGCGATGTCTTCAAACTTTTTCGGTAAGAAATCCAATGCGCCCGCATCTAGCGCATCAAGCGTGGCTTTCGCCCCGTCATGAGTCAGGGACGAAAACATTAGGATTGGCGTTGGAGCCGCTGCCATGATTTCACGCACAGCGGTAATGCCATCCATCACTGGCATTTCAATATCCATCGTGATGACGTCCGGTTTAAGAGATTTGGCTTTCTCAACCGCCTCTCTGCCATTTACCGCAACGTCAATCACTTCTAGGCGCGATTCTGAGTTGATGATTTCGCTCACGCGACGTCGAAAAAAACTCGAATCATCAACGACTAGTACTTTAATCGCCATCTTATTCCTTTTAATAACGTCAGCTTTGCTTAAAGGCGTGAAGCCGCAGCATATCGCTTAAGTAAATCAGGCACATCTAGAATTAATGCAATATGGCCATCGCTAGTGATTGTTGCACCAGCCATGCCCGGAGTGCCTTGCAATAGATTATCGAGTGGCTTAATAACCACTTCTTCTTGACCAATAAGCGTATCCACAACAAAACCAACGCGCTGGTTACCGATCTGTACAATAACCACATGACCGTGACCAGTACGCTCTTCGACGTTTTGTGATTTGGATGCTAACCAGTTCTGCAAGTAAAATAGCGGGATAGATTTTTCACGCACAATGATCGTCAACTGACCATCTACCACGTTTGTGCGACTCAGATCCAAGTGGAAAATTTCGCTCACCGATGCCAGTGGCAGCGCAAACGGATGACCGCCAACACCAACCATCAGTGTTGGTAGGATCGCAAGCGTCAGTGGTACTTTGATGGTGATCTTAGTGCCTTTACCTAGCTCAGAATCGATATCGATTGAACCATTTAAGGTGTTGATCGCCGTCTTAACCACATCCATGCCAACGCCACGGCCAGAGATGTCAGAAATTTTATCTTTACTTGAGAAACCTGGCGCAAAGATAAGGTTGAAGCACTCTTTGTCTGTTAAACGGGCCGCCGCATCTTCGTCCATCATACCGCGCTTAACCGCGATACCACGCAGTTTGTTCGGGTCCATACCGCCGCCATCATCTACGATGGATAGCTCAATGTGATCCCCTTCTTGTGATGCAGACAAAATCACTTTACCTGTGCGTGATTTACCTGCTTTCGCGCGGTCGTCTGGCATTTCAATACCGTGGTCAACCGAGTTACGAACCAAGTGAATCAATGGATCGGCCAATGCTTCTACAAGGTTTTTATCGAGATCGGTTTCTTCACCGCGCATTTCCAGCACGATGTCTTTATTTAGGTTGCGCGCCAAGTCACGGACAACGCGTGGGAAACGGCCAAATACTTTCTTGATTGGCTGCATACGCGTTTTCATTACCGCGCCTTGCAGATCCGCCGTTACGACATCAAGGTTGGCGACCGCTTTGGACATTTCTTCATTGTCGCTGTTCAAACCAAGGCTTAATAGACGGTTTCGGACCAATACAAGCTCACCTACCATGTTCATGATGGTATCAAGCGTTGAGGTATCGACACGAACTGTTGCCTCGGCCTGAGGCTTTTTAACCGCTGGCGCTTTCGCCTCTTCTTTCACCGCGACGGGTTTAGATTCTGGTTTTGGTGCTGGAGCCGGAGTTGGCGCTGCTGGTGCTGGTGCTGGCTTAACCGCAGGCTCAGGTTTCGCAGGGCTTTCCTCTACGTTTGCTGATGCCGGCTTCGTTGCCATATCCAGTTCTTCTAGCGTAGGACCTTTGCCCGCACCATGTAGCTCATCGAGTAACTTTTCGAACTCTTCGTCCGTCATTAAGTCACTATCTTGATTTGCTGACGATGCAACTGGCGCAGCTGGTTCTGCCGCTTTAGGAGGTTCTACTGGTGCAGATGCTGCAGCCTCTGCCGCTGATGGACTTTTGCCAACGCCGTGAAGTTCGTCAAGTAGACGTTCAAATTCATCGTCAGTGATATCGCCACTTTCAACTGATGGCGCACTTGATTGAGGGGGCTCTGATGGCGCTGTTGGTGTCGCAGGTTCTGAAGCGCCTGGAGCTGAGCCTTTACCATGAAGTTCATCCAGCAGCTTTTCGAATTCGTCTTGGGTAATTTCATCGACAGAGCCGACACTTGACGCTGGCGCGGCAGGTTCTTCAATAACAGGCTCAGGACTGACAGGTTCAGGAGTAACCACTGGCTCTTCAACCACGGTTGCAGCGACTTCATCTTCTGATTCAGGTTTACATAGACGATGAAGTTCTTCAAGAAGGGCAGGATCCGCTGCTTCCAATGGTTCACGATCTTGAACGGCTTGGAACTGGGTATTGACCGTATCCAACGCTTTTAGCATCGTATCCATTAAGTTTTGCGTGACCGTGCGTTGGCCGTTTCGTAAAACGTCGAACACGTTCTCCGCACCATGACAAGTATCGACTAGCTCTGCCAAAGACAGGAAGCCAGCACCGCCTTTTACGGTGTGAAACCCGCGGAAAATTGCATTAAGTAAGTCTTTGTCTTCTGGGTTATTTTCCAATTCAACCAACTGCTCAGAAAGCAGTTCGAGAATTTCCCCAGCCTCAATGAGAAAGTCCTGAAGAATATCTTCGTCTAAATCGTAGCTCATACGTTACCTTTAAAATCCAAGACTGGACAACAAGTCATCGACTTCGTCCTGCGATGAAACCGCATCTTCTCTCAGTTCTGGATGAAGAATCGGGCCTTCGGCTTCGCTTGTTTGTGTATTCTTTTTATCTGCCGGTTCTGACAAAACTTGAATGTGTTCTTCAGGTTTATTTCCAGAGAATACGGTTAGGATTTCCACTAAGCGGCCTTCTACTTCATTTACCAACGTAATTACGCGGCGAATAATTTGGCCAGTTAGGTCTTGGAAGTCTTGCGCCATGAGAATTTCGGTCAATTGACCACGCAACTCAGTGCTGTCACCTTCGACTTGAACTAATAGCTCGTCGATTCGGTGACAAAGTGCTTTGAATTCGCTTAATTCGATGCGCCCGTGCATGAGTTCATTCCATTGAGGACGAACTTTCTGAAGGCAATCATGCAGGTTGTCAGCGATAGGAAGGCAGCAGTCGACTGCATCCATCGTTTTGTTGGCTGCTAGCTCTGTCTTCTCGATCACATAATTAAGACGATCCCTTGCGTTAGGGATTTCGTCTTTCGCAATTTCGGTCATGCGCTGATCGAGACTGAACTGCTTGAGTGATTCGTGAAGGTCTCGAGTTAAGGCTCCAATTTCTTGCAGCATTGGATTCTCGGCACCTTCGTAGATCGAGGCAACAAGCATATTGGCTTGGTCTTGTTCCCCGTTTTCTAGCATTTGAACGAGTGACTTCGCCTGCTCTAGTGAGATCATTCTGAATAGACCCTTTTACGTTTAGTTCTTCTTATCACTTTAAAAACGCTAAACGAGTCATTTAATAGGTATTTAATAATTGGTATGAATGACTCGAATAACAAAGAGAAAAAGAGAGAGTTATAAACGCTCGAAAATTTTATCTAATTTTTCTTTTAATGTTGCAGCAGTAAATGGCTTAACAATGTAGCCGTTTACGCCTGCTTGAGCAGCTTCAATGATCTGCTCACGCTTCGCTTCAGCCGTGATCATTAGAACTGGCAAATGCTTAAGTTCTGCATCCGCGCGGATGTGTTTAAGCAAATCGATGCCTTGCATACCTGGCATGTTCCAGTCAGTTACAACAAAATCGAAGTCACCTTTTTTCAGCATTGGTAATGCGGTTAAACCATCGTCCGCTTCTTGAGTGTTATTGAAACCCAAGTCACGAAGCAGGTTTTTAACAATACGGCGCATTGTTGAGAAATCATCAACAATAAGGATCTTCATGTTTTTATTCAAAATTGCCTCCACTGAATCGTAAAATCAGTGTTTTTAGTCATTTTGTGTCCACGCACTGAGCTTGGTGCGCAAACGTTGCATCGCTTGACTCAGTATTTGACTTACGCGAGATTCGCTTACGCCTAACACATCGCCAATTTCTTTCAAATTGAGTTCTTCATCATAATAAAGCGAAAGTACCAAAGCTTCACGCTCTGGAAGCTGTTTTATTGATTCAACCAGTGCTTTTCGAAATGATTCATCGGCAACCCCTTTGAACGGGTTACTGTCATCAGTTTCATCTGCAGGTGAAATCACATCACCAGAAACGCCTAAATCTTCAATACCGACTAATTTTGAGCAGTTGATATCGGTCAGAGCACTATGATATTGATCCAGTGTCATACCGAGATGCGTGGCTACTTCAGAATCAGTAGGATCTCGATTTAATTCGCCTTCCAGTTCCGCAATCGCTTGGTTAATCTCTCGATTATTTTTATGAACAGAACGCGGTACCCAATCGCCTTTGCGCATGTCATCTAACATTGCACCGCGAATACGGATACCTGCATAAGTTTCAAAGCTCGCACCTTTAGAACCATCATAATTCTGCTGAGCTTCGATAAGACCGATCATGCCGGCCTGAATTAAATCCTCTACCTGAACACTCGGCGGTAAACGGCCTAATAGGTGGTGAGCAATGCGCTTAACCAACACTGAGTAGCGCTCTATAAACGCTTGCTGGCTATTAAACTTGCCATGTTGGTCATAGGTTATCGCTTTATTCACCAAAAGGGTCCTCTGCGAATTCGGTACGATTTAGCAACCTTTCCACAAAAAATTCCAAGTGTCCACTTGGTGTTTTCGGTAGTGGCCACGTTAACGCTTTGTTTGCTAGTGAGCTAATAGCTAAAGCGGCAGGTGAGCGAGGGAACGCATCAACGACAATTTTTTGTCTTTTTACAGCCTGTCGTACTTTATCATCTAATGGAATACATGCTACGAGTTCAAGGCTGACATTCAAGAATCGCTCTGTGACTAGCGTCAACTTTGCAAACAATTCTCGCCCTTCTCGGTAGCTTCTGACCATATTTGCTACAACTTTAAAGCGTTGGACCTGGTGTTCTTTACTTAACAGCTTAATTAACGCATATGCATCTGTGATTGAAGTTGGTTCATCACACACAACCACAACGACATCTTGAGCTGCTCGCGAAAAACTGATTACCATGTCAGAAATGCCTGCGGCGGTATCTATCAGCAGGACATCCATTTCGTCTTCAAGACTACCAAATGCTCGAATGAGTCCAGCATGTTGAGCGTGAGAAAGCTCAGTCATGCTCTGCGTGCCAGAAGTTGCAGGGATTATCTTTATACCATAAGGCCCTTCGACAATCGCATCTTTTAGCTCACATTCACCCGCTAAGACATGTCCTAGATTACGTTTTGCACGAATTCCGAGCATCACGTCCACATTGGCCAGACCTAAATCAGCGTCGAGAACCATCACCTTCTTGCCTTGGCGAGCCATACAAATCGCCAGACCCAGTGTTACGTTTGATTTCCCCACACCACCTTTGCCGCCAGTAACAGCAATCACTTTGGTCAACGATGGTTGTGTTAAGCGACGGAGGCCGCTTGCTTGATCGTGTATCATATTCTCAGTCATAGTAGTCCGCCGCCTTAGAGTCCTTCACTGTCACTGTTCCAAAAGTGAGGTTCGTTCTCTGTCGACTTCTCTAACAGTTCATTTGCTTTCGCAAGCATATATTTTGGTTGCGCTATCACAATGTCTTCTGGCACGCGCTGGCCATTAGCGATGTAAGCCACTGGCATTGCGTTTTGAATCACTACACTGATGAATTCGCCTAGACTTAATGACTCATCAAGCTTCGTCATAATACAACCCGAAAGTGGTATGCGTCGGAAGTGATCCAGCGTTTCTTGTAGAACGCGACGTTGTGCGGTAGCTGGCAAAACAAGGTAGCTGTGAATCACTTCTCCGCTCTCTTGCATTAGAGTATCGAGCTGCTCAGAAAGCCTGACATCTCGTTGCCCCATCCCTGCCGTATCGACCAAAATCAGTCTTCTGTTTCTTAGCTGATATATAACATCGGCTAACTCGTTAGAATCTTTAGCAACTCTTACGGGACAACCCATGATTCTTCCGTAAATTGAGAGCTGCTCATGTGCACCTATGCGATATGTATCTGTTGTCACAAGGGCCACATTGTCGGCACCGTATTCCATGGCGGCACGTGCTGCGAGCTTCGCAACGGTGGTTGTTTTTCCCACCCCCGTCGGACCTAACAGTGCGACCACACCACCACGTTTTAAAATGTCCTGTTTAGGAATATTGATTTGATCCGCCACCAGCGACAACAACGCTTTCCACGCTCGCGCTGGTTTTGTATCTTCCGGGATATAGCACGCCATTTGGTCTGCTAACTCCGGAGAAACGCCCATACGCTCTAAGCGCTTAATCAGCATTGCTCTGAGCGGCTCACGACGTTCCACTTCCTGCCACATCAGGCCAGAGACTTGATGCTCTAGAAGACGACGAATTGACGTCATCTCTTCGCGCATACTCTCCAGCTCATCTGCAGACTCTTCTCGCTCATCACTTGGACGGCGGCGATCATAGCGTGTCGGATCCAGCTTCGGCGTTGGACGCTCAAATCGATTATCTTGTGCGATTAACTTCGCCAAAGGTGAATCTGGTTGATATGGCGCTGGCTTTTCTTGGTTGTAGCCGTCGCGATGCTTATTCTGGCGTTGCAATAAAGCAGAGAGCGAATCTTCATTTTCCGCTACATGATCGTCAGCATCTGCTGCACCACCACTATATTGCTTAAGCATGTTAGCGAATCGCTGCGTCATCGAGCCTGTTTTTTCGTTGTTACTGTTATTACTGTTCAGGCTAATTTTATCTTCATCTAAATGACGATCTTGATAACGATCTGCAGAAGACGATGACATTTGACGATGTTCGTTATAGCGATTCGATTGAGAAGCACCGCGATTTTGTTGTGACGCTGCGCTTGCTTGAGACGGGTTAGATTCACTATCTATCGCCGCAACAATCGCCACCCCACCAGCCACTTTCTTGTTTGACATGATCACCGCTTCCGCGCCTAACTCCTCTTTCACTTGGAGCAGCGCCGTTCTCATGTCTTTGGCAAAAAATCGCTTTATTTTCAAACTATGAATCCATTAATGATGCGTGAGATCAGTTACCCACGGCTTGCACAATTCTGATCTGTTTTTCATCCGGGATTTCTTGGTAAGACAGTACCCGGAGATTAGGTATTGTGTTCTTCACAAATTTCGCCAACGTCGAGCGTAATACACCGGAAGTAAGCAGAACGGCAGGTTCGCCTTTCAATTCTTGTTCCTGTGTCGCTTGGCTTAGTGAAGACTGCAATCGTTCAGCGAGCCCCGGTTCAATCCCCGCAGATTCGCCTCCTGATGCTTGCATAGTTTGATGCAATATTTGTTCCAGTTCAGGTATCAAAGTAATCACTGGCAGCTCAGGCTCTATACCATTGATTTCTTGAACAATTAGACGTTTCAGACTAATTCGAACTGCTGCCGTCAATATGTCAGCTTCTTGACTCTTACTTGAGTACTCAGCCAAAGTTTGAACAATCGTGCGAATATCGCGGATTGGAATGGCCTCGTTTAACAAGTTTTGTAGGACTTTCACCACCACACCTAAAGGCAACTGATCAGGAACAAAGTTCTCAACCAACTTAGGCGCGCTGCGTCCTAACATTTCTAATAAATTCTCTACTTCTTCATGACCAATCAACTGCGATGCGTTATTAGTCAATAACTGGCTCAGGTGCGTCGCTAATACTGTCGATGAGTCAACAACCGTATACCCTAGCGCCTGAGCATGCTCACGCTGATCTTCGCGAATCCATACGGCTTCCAGTCCAAATGCAGGGTCAATGGTTGGCTCGCCATCAATCATGCCATACACCTGACCTGGGTTAATCGCTAGCTCTTGATCCGGACGAATCTCAGCTTCGCCCACCGCAACCCCCATTAATGTGATTCGATAGCTGTTTGGCGTCAGTTCAAGGTTGTCACGTATGTGAACCGCAGGGATTAAGAACCCAAAATCTTGCGATAGCTTTTTACGCACACCTTTTACGCGCTCTAACAGTTCTCCACCTTGGTCTCGGTCCACTAGCGGAATCAAGCGGTAACCCACTTCTAGGCCAATAATATCGACTGGCTGGACGTCGTCCCAAGATAGTTCGCGTTGTGATGAAGGCTCTGCACCTTCGTCAGCTTTCGCTGGTAAAGCCGGTTCTTTCGCTTTCTGCTTTTGGCGTTTATCGATGAAATACGCCGCCGCGCCAGCCGCGACCGCCAGACTCAAAAACGCAAAGTGTGGCATGCCCGGTACGATGCCCATCACACCGAGAATAGCTGCGGTAATCATCAGTGCTTTTGGGTTGTCGAACATCTGGAAGACCAGCTGTTCACCCATGTCTTCATCGGTGTTTTGACGCGTCACCATCATCGCCGCTGCAATCGACAGCAATAGCGATGGAATCTGTGCAACTAGGCCGTCACCAATCGTCAGCAAAGTATAGATTTCAATTGCCTCACCGAAACCCAATCCATACTGCGCCATACCGATCGACAGACCGCCGATGATGTTGATAAACAGAATCAAAATACCGGCAATCGCGTCACCTTTTACGAACTTCGAGGCACCATCCATCGAGCCGTAGAAATCCGCTTCTTTGGTCACTTCAAAACGACGAACTCTTGCCTGTTCTTGGTCTATCAATCCAGCATTTAAGTCCGCATCAATCGCCATCTGCTTACCTGGCAACGCATCAAGGGTGAAGCGAGCACTTACCTCAGAGATACGACCCGCACCTTTGGTCACCACCATAAAGTTGATGATCATTAAGATAAGGAAAACCACTAAGCCGACCGCGTAGTTACCACCAATAACGACATTACCAAACGCTTCAATTACGTTACCTGCCGCGTTGCCGCCTTCGTGACCATGCAGTAAGACGACACGTGTCGAGGCAACGTTCAGCGCCAAACGCAACAAAGTCGCTATCAGTAGTACCGTCGGAAAAGCGGCGAAGTCCAACGGACGACGTGTGTAAACGGTCACTAACAACACCACCATCGACAACGCGATGTTAAAGGTGAAGAACATATCCAGCAAAAAGGCTGGAATAGGCAGCACCACCATCGCTAAGGTGGCCAAAACCATCACCGGCGCGCCAATAGCTGGCATTTCACGCTGAGGGATTCGTGGCAATTTATCTGCAAATGGCAGGCTTAACTTCATACTACGAGAGATCTCAATCGATTGAAGCGTCACGTTAGCTCTTACTATTAATACGCGACCGCTTTGGCCTAAAAGTTTAGGTATGGTTGATAATTAAGGCGTTTTAAGCAAGCTATGTACCATAATTAACGCCAAAATAATGACTAAACACTCAAGTAGAGCTTAATATCTGATTCAATTAGCCTTTTTAGAATTAGGCTTCTTTTAGCATTAGTGCCGGTGTTCTGGCGGGATTGGCAAATCGTAATCCTGAATTTTGGGGCGCTGACCACCTCGCTTTCGGTATTGCTTCAACTGGAATACAAATGCCAAAACCTGAGCCACCGCAGTAAACAATCCATCGGGGATCTCTTGTTCTAGCTCGGTAGTATGGTATAGCGCACGAGCAAGTGGCGGAGCAGGTACAATTGTGATGTCATGCTCTCGGGCGACTTCTCGAATCTTCATTGCCATGTGATCGGTGCCTTTAGCGATCACTACTGGCGCACGGTCTGTCTTCTGTTTATAACGAAGCGCAACCGAAAAGTGCTCTGGGTTGGTAACAATAACATCAGCCTGAGGAACGTCTGCCATCATACGACGTTGAGCCGCTTCTCTTTGCAGCATACGAATACGGCCTTTAACTTCCGGCTTACCCTCAGTCTCTTTGTATTCGTCTTTGACTTCTTGCTTGGTCATTTTTAACTGATCGGCGTGCTGCCAGATTTGAAATGGAATATCGATGGCAACCACAATCAATAGCGAGCAACTGATCAGCAAAATAAAGTTCAGCAAAATATCTAAAGCATGGAAGATGTTTTGCGGATACACATCCATACTTAATTGAATCAGATCCGCCTGCGATGCTTGGATCAAATAGATCGCGACACCAGTAACCAAAACCACTTTGAGTATTGATTTGATCAACTCTACCCAGCTTTGCATTCCCACCATCCGCTTTAAACCGCTAAGCGGATTCATTTTCGACAGCTTTGGCATAGCGGCTTGAGCAGAAAAACTGATTCCTCCCACACCCGCAGCACCAATCATGGCGGCAGTAAACAATGTCGCTAACACCAAAAATAGTGGGAACAACAAATCACTCATCGCGCCCAAAGCGATATCAAACAGTTTTGCAGTATCGAAAATCTCTTCTCGTTGAAGATCAAATAAACGGCTCATGATGGAAAACAATGAACGTGCTAACGCCTCGCCAAACCACATCAGTGAAATGGCGCCAACGATCAGTACAGATGCTGATGCAAGTTCTTTAGACCGAGCAACCTGCCCCTTTTCTCTGGCTTGTTGTAACCGTCGGGGCGTGGCTTCTTCGGTGCGTTCCTGACCGTCTGATTCTGCCAATTCTTAGCACTCCAAGCGAATGAGTCGACAAATCTGCGCCTCACCCACTGTCCAGAACATTTCATAATGACTATAAAGGCCAGCCAGTATGTACCAACACAGTAATAGACCCACCATCAACGCAAACGCAAAACCAAGCGA
The DNA here is from genome assembly GCF_021728155.1 of Vibrio sp. J2-4. Lineage (NCBI taxonomy): Bacteria > Pseudomonadati > Pseudomonadota > Gammaproteobacteria > Vibrionales > Vibrionaceae > Vibrio > Vibrio sp. J2-4. The sequence continues at coordinate 577,092 of NZ_JAKKCN010000002.1, read as the reverse complement.
AAAGATATTCAGCTGTGGTGCAGCACGGGTCATTACACCAAACGACAAGTTAATGGTAAGTAGTGCAATAATGCCAGATAGAGACATACTCAGTGCCGTTTGGAACATAATACCAAGCCAGCCTGCCATTTCACGGAAATCAACCGCGTTGAGCGAGCCGGAACCAATCGGCAAGGTTTTAAAGCTGAACACGACCAGTTGCAGCATTTTCAAGTGCCCATCGGTGGCAAGGAAAAACATTGTCGTCAAAAACATGAATAGCTGACCAAGCAATGGCGTGTTCTGACCATTTGCGGGATCAACCATAGAAGCGAAACCCAAACTTGACTGCATACCCAATATTTGTCCCAACAAGACAAAGGTTTGAATCATAAATTGAGTGACCATGCCCATCGCAATACCGATGATCATTTGCTCGGCAATGGTCATAAAACCCCGAAACGAGAGCAACTCAATGTCTTGAGGCACTGCAGGGATCGCTGGCATGACTGCAAAAGTGATGGCTAACCCGAGGTAAAGGCGGATTCGTGGTGAGACAAATCGAGCCCCAGTTACCGTCATCACCATCAGCATGGAAGAGATACGAACGTAGGGCCAGAAATAGTTTGCGATCCAATCTAAGACAACGCTAGTGGGGTACTCCATAGGCGCCTCTAATAAAGCACCTGAGGTAAGCGCTCAATCAAGCCATAGAAATATTCCATCAACATTTGCGTCATCCAGTGACCAAATAGCATTAGAGCCAAAAGAGTGACTATCAAACGCGGCAAGAAGCTCAATGTTTGCTCGTTGATGGAAGTCGCAGCTTGGAAAATCGCAACAATAAGGCCGATAAGCAAACTTGGGATGATAATGGCGCAGACCATGATAAGCACCATCCAAAGTGCTTCACGGAAAAGCTCGACAAACATTTCTGGTGTCATGTCTTATCCTCTATCTGCGCTTATCTAAAGGGCAAAACTGCCCGCGAGTGTCGAAAGTATCAAGTTCCAACCATCGACCAATACGAACAGCATCAACTTGAACGGCAACGAAACAATCATTGGTGACAACATCATCATACCCATTGCCATCAGTACCGACGCTACCACGAGGTCAATAATCAAAAACGGCAAGAAGAGCATAAAGCCAATCTGGAATGCAGTTTTTAGCTCCGAGGTGATGAAAGCAGGAATCAACACCGCCATCGACACGTCTTCTGGATTCTCGACTTGCTCTCCAGACATGTTAACGAACGTCTCCAAATCTTTGATTCGAGTCTGCTTAAGCATGAACGCTTTCATTGGCGCTTGTGCAGCATCAAATGCTTCTCGAGCCGTGACTTTCTCGTTCAAATAAGGCTGAACGGCTTTATCGTTGATTTCGTTCAGGACGGGAGACATAACAAAGAAGGTCAAAAACAGCGCTATACCAATGATGACCTGATTAGACGGCGTTTGTTGCAAACCCATTGCCTGACGCAATATCGACATCACCACAACAATTCGAGTAAACGACGTCATTAAAATCACCATGGCTGGCAAGAAGCCAAGCATGGTCATTAACGCTAAAATTTGCAGTGTAACCGAGTAATCTTCACTGCCATCTGGGTTCGTGGTCATGGTAAACGCAGGGATGCCACCACCACTAGAAACGGACATAGCACGACTGGCGCCAGTATCACTTTGCATCGCCTGAACAGTGACGCTACTTCCATCGGCCAAGTTGTCAGGCAGAGCAGACTCCTCTGCCTCAGCAAACGAAAATGAAGAAAACAGCACGCCGACGAAAAGCAACAACGTGCTCAGGAGCAAACGAATCGGGTTACCCTTTGTCATGTTTTTTGATCAGTTGGCTAAATTGAGTCGCAAAAGCATTGGTCGCCAACTCTTCCTCTTTCAGTGGCTTATCTAACTTGGCTAACGTTTGGATTGATTGGCTGGTAATTCCAACCAAAAACTGCTCTTCACCCACTTGAACTACGGCGATTCTTTCTTTGGTGCCCACTGGCAACTGACTCACAATACGCAAGCCTTTTTGTTGTCCCATCGCCGGCACTTGCATACGTTTAAGTAGCCAAGCCAACAAAAGAATCACGCCGATCACAAGCACAAGCGAGCCCAGTGTCGTCGCAAGATCCAGATTATTTGGTGCGGCAGCAAATGCATAAGGAGCACTCAGCATTAAGCCCAGTGCTCCAGTGATTTGCTTCAATCGCGTTTTGATTGAGCGGCTCATCTTAACGTAGCTTCTTAATTCGTTCAGTTTGGCTGATCACATCTGTCAAACGGATACCAAACTTATCGTTCACGACCACGACTTCGCCATGCGCAATCAGTGTACCGTTGACTAATACGTCCAATGACTCGCCCGCTAGACGATCCAACTCAACAACCGAGCCTTGGTTCAATTGCAACAAGTTCCGAATGCTGATTTGTGAACGACCGACTTCCATCGAAATCGTCACCGGAATATCCATGATGGTGTCGAGTTTACGGCGCTCATCTTCGGTAATTGGGCTTGAAGTGTCTTTTAGCTCTTCCAGTGGCGCGGCCAATACTTCATCTACGTCAACAGAAGGTGCAGACGGGTCTTCGCCAAGAGCGGCTGCCCATTCATCTGCTAGCTTTTGATCGTCACTTGGTTCCATTTTTCTATCCTGTGTTAAGCCTTATTTAATGCCAAAGCATGTCTGTTCAATAAGGTATCTTAATCGTCTATATCGTCTTCATTCTCAAGCTCAGACATGATGTCTTTGCCCAAGAAAGCTAAATCTGTTTTGACTACATGGGGGCGCTCAATTTCCTCAGAAATTTGCACCGCTAATTTGTCTTCCGAACGGCCCATTTTTACGCGATAGGTCGGCAGGTCTTCTACAAACATGGTCGCATGTTCTGGCATTTCAATCGGGATGATGTCACCCGGTTGCAATTCCATGAGGTCACGCAAAGAGATGTCTTTTTCAAGCAAGTTAACGCGGAAGTTAACCGGACAATCCATAATCTCTTCACGTAATGCTGAGCTCCAACGGACGTCTGTCTCCATCTTGTCGGACTGAACACCTGCATCCAACAGTTCACGAATCGGCTCAACCATGGAGTAAGGCATAACGACATGAAAATCGCCGCCGCCACCATCGACCTCAATGTGGAAAGAACTCACGACAATCACTTCTGTCGGGCTGACAATGTTAGCCATACTTGGGTTAACTTCAGAGTCGAGATATTCGAACTCCACCCCCATCACTGGCGACCACGCTTCTTTGTAGTCTTCAAATACAATCTTCAGCAGCAGCTGAATGATGCGGCGTTCCGTTGGGGTAAATTCGCGCCCTTCGATTTTGGCATGGAATCGACCATCCCCACCAAAGAAGTTTTCTACCAGAATAAAGACTAAGCGAGCCTCCATGGTGATCAACGCTGTACCTTTTAACGGACGAAAACGCACCATGTTCAAACTGGTTGGCACGTACAATGTGTTTTGGTATTCGCCAAACTTCATCATCTGCACGCCATTGATCGACACTTCTGCCGTTTTACGCAGCATATTAAACAGACTAATACGCATGTGTCGTGCAAAGCGCTCGTTGATAAGTTCGAGCGTCGGCATTCGACCACGTACAATCCTGTCTTGCGACGAGAAATCAAAATTGACGGCACCTTCGTTGTCGTTTTCTATCGGTTCATCGACGTCATCAACATCGTCAACCCCGTGCAATAGCGCATCAATTTCGTCTTGGCTTAATAGATCGGTCACGTTTTACCTATTGAATAACAAAATCTGTAAACAGTACTTTTTCAATCACTGGCTTACCGACCGCAGCGTTTAGCGCTGCTTTGATATCTTCGGAAGCACGATCGCGCAATTCCACTCGTCCCGTTGGAGAACGCAACTGATCAACCGTCGCCGAAGCAAACGTTGATAACAAAGAGCTCTCAATCAGTGGCGAATGGTACCGCGCCAACTCTTCATTCTCTGCGCCGCGAACCATTAACTGCGCTTTAATTTGTACCAGTCTGTCGCGACGGTCCCCAGTAACGTTAAATACAAATGCCTGAGGAAGATTCACGTAGGCAATGGGCGAGGCATCAGATGCCTTCGCTTGAACCTGTTGAGACGCTTCAGCCTGAGCTGGTTCATCAGAGCCCATGAGAAAGAACGCTGCTGCACCACCGCCAAGTAGCAATACCACAACAGCGATTATGATGATAAGTAACTTACCTTTTCCTTTCGGCGCATCGGCCCCTTGTAACTGTTCTTCTGCCATTGTTGTCTCTTATTATTCTTTTAGGTTACCGAGATGCTTAAGGAAGTCGTTTGGTAACCTTGTATTATTGCCTTTAAACGGCCTGTTATGCGTAAAAGCTAATTCCATCACGCTTTGAAGCCACATTCAAATCCAGATTGACGTCAGCATCAAAGCTCTCTTCTGGTTGTCCAGAAAAACCGCTGCCTTGAGCGCTTTGACCATGTTGCTCAGCAGTATACCTACCTTGCTGCTGCCCGCTGTTTTGTTGCTGAACAGAAGAATCAGCCAGTTGCATGCCCTGCTGCGCCAACATCTCTCTCAAGCGAGGAAGTGTCTGTTCAATGATGTCACGCGCTTGCGGGTTGTTCACCGTAAAATGCACATTAGCCACATCGTTGTTCATCGTCATACGAATTTGCATACGACCTAATTCTGGTGGATCAAGACGAATATCGAGGTTTTTTAGGTTCTTCGACATCATCATTTGCACTTTTTCCGCCACTTGCTCATTGGCTAGCTCTTTGGTCAGTTGCAACGGAAGCTGAGCTTGCTGCGCGGCATCAATACGCGCTTGTTGCTGCACGTTTGTTCCTTGTTGACCCGCCATCGCCTGAAGCTGCCCTGCTAAACCATGTTGAAGTTCTGGTTTATCTTGCTTATCCGCTGTCGCTTTAAGTGCACCAGCAGCCAATGCGGCATTCACAACTTTCTGGTTAATCTCTCCATCCTTCACGCCTTGAAGCGCAGTCGGCAAATGAGCTGCGGCCAACGCATCTGGCATCGGAGATAATGCGACTTTATCTGTACTCTGAACAGCTTGTGGCTGAGCTGATTGAGTCGTCAAATGAAGGGCTTGCTGAGACATCCCCATAGGTGTAGCCTGGCGAGCCAAATGCTGTTGTCCTTGCTGCTCGGCGAGAACCTGTTTAACGTCAGTAGGAAGCGCAACAAACTGGGCAAGATCTTGCTCAGGAATATCGGCAATGACCGTCCCTTTTTTCAACCCTTCTATGATCTCAGTTTCTTGCTGAGTCAGTGGTTTTCCCTGCGCCAGCTTGGTATCTATGAGTTCGAGTTCATCCAAGGAAACACGCTGAAGCACATCAATTTTAGAGCCATCCAAACCCACCTCCAGTGGCGATAGTTCATTGGCAACGTCACCACTGACCATGCCCTTCTCGGTTGGGTGACTGACTTGTTTAGCCATACCTTGCCAAGTAGCAAACTCAGACGAGAGCTTATCGACATCGATAGGTTGACCATTCTTATCTAAAATTGGCTCTAAGCCTTGCCCAGCCATTGCCTGCACTTGTTCAAGCGATTGAGCTAACGGCATGTCATTCAAAGCAAGTTCATCAATGTCTGTTGTTTGCCCGTTGAACGAGTGTTCTAAACCCGCTCGTTGAGGCAAAACTTTGCCACTATCGATGGATGCATTATTCGCTTTCAAGGTTTGATTCGCTTGTTCAATACGACCAAGCAGCTGTTGTCCTTCACCCATCGCGCTTTTTGCGCCATTAGCAACTGAAGGGGTGTTAGAGAGTGAACCTACTTTCTCAGAGACATCAGCATCATTTTGCGAGTGCGCGCCTTGTTTGGCTTCCAGTAGGCTTGCTTCATCACTTTGAATGGTGTTCGCATGCTCTGTCAGCATGTCGCCAGAGCGGCTTTGCTCTTGAATAGCAGTATCTTGGCTTTCTTGCGCCAGCAACTCTTTGGCGTCGTTACTGCTCGCTTGAGCCACATCTGTGACCGCTTCTTGACTATCAGCTTTGCCAGACGAAAGCTTGTTAATCTCGGCACTGTTTTGGTCTTCACCGTTTAGTGATTTCGTTGCTACTTTTTCTGACTTTTGTGAACCTGAAAATGCATCCGTCAAGGTTTCCAAAAATCCCTTGTTCTCCGCGTTTTCTGTAGGTGCTTGTGCGGCAGAGTCAGACACTGACGTCTTGCTCGTCGCAGAAACATTGGACAAATTCACATTCATATAGAAATTCTCATTATCAGCAGCTTCGAGCGCTAGGCCGCTGCTAAATTGCACACAGTGGCAAATTTAGGTTATTGGGATGATCATCTACAAAGATATTTGCAAAAATTACGCCAATAACAAGCTCATTGCTGCAGTGACAAAACGAGTGTTATAAGTGGAAGCAACATCAACTTTTAAACATTAAAAAGGCTTCGCTCGACGGCTGTAAAGCAACGTTGAAAACTCGTCCATTTGCTTTTGTTCCCGTTTGGCTTCCGCAAGCTGTTTCTCTTTCTCACGCTTTTCGATCATCCACTCATAGGATTTACGTTCTTTGCGTACTGTTAACCAGTATTCTTGACAGTTCTCTACCTGTTCTTTGAAATGACTTTCCGCTTGTTTCTGCTTAGATAACGTTTCGTCTAGCTGAGTGAGAAAGCGATTTAAATGCCCATATTCGCTTGCTGTTAAGCCTGCCTGCCCACGGTCGATAAGCTGTTGGCAATAATCAAGGCGATACTTTTCGATTTGCTCAACCTGACGGTAATAATCTTCAAGTTCAGAACGCGCTTTGTTCAGCGCAAGTACGGCCTGATCTTCACGCTCTTTAGTCTGCTCAAGTAGGAACTCCATCGCATTGTTCATGCGCTATCACCCGCCCAAAATGTTTCTAAGCATGTTGACGCACATATCGTATGGCACCGATTCTTTCATGCTCTGCTGTAAGTATTCGTCTAACTTTGGCTTCAATGTAAACGCGCCATCGATAGCAGGATCGGTGCCCGGCTTGTACGCCCCAATCGAGACCAAATCTTGGTTCTTGCGGCAAATCGACAAGACCTGACGTACAGCTTTCGACATCAGAACATGTTCTTCAGTGGTGATTTGCGGCATAACACGGCTAACCGACTTTTCGACGTCAATCGCAGGATAATGGCCTGCATCCGCCATTTCACGGGACAGCACAATGTGACCATCAAGAATTGCCCGCGATGCATCCGCAATCGGGTCTTGTAAATCATCGCCCTCGGTCAACACGGTAAAGAACGCCGTAATTGAGCCTTGTTCGGCGCTTCCGTTACCCGCACGCTCAACCAAAGCAGGTAGCTTGGCGAACACAGATGGCGGATAGCCTTTTGTCGCTGGCGGCTCACCAACAGAAAGGGCGATTTCACGCTGTGCTTGCGCAAAACGCGTCAAGGAATCCATCAATAACAGAACGTCCAAACCTTGATCGCGAAAGTACTCGGCAATGGTTAAGGCGGTTTGACAGCCTTTCAAACGCATCAATGGTGATGCATCGGCAGGCGCAGCCACCACGACAGAGCGACGTCGTCCATCCTCACCTAAAATCTCTTCGATAAACTCTTTAACTTCGCGTCCACGCTCACCTATCAGACCGACCACAACAACTTGTGCGGTTGTACCTCGTGTCATCATGCCAAGCGTGACCGATTTACCCACACCAGAGCCGGCAAACAGACCGATACGCTGACCTTTACCTACCGTCAATAATCCGTTAATCGCTTTCAAGCCCACATCAAGTGGCTCTGAAATTGGCTTTCGAGCCAGCGGGTTGATTGGCTCAGCATTAAAAGAGGCGCGATGATCGGTATACAACGGGCCAAGTCCATCAAGCGGATTACCAACCCCGTCAATCACGCGGCCAAGCAACTCCATGCCAACAGGCAAGCCAGCGTCACTGGTTAATGGCGTCACTCTAGCGCCAGGCAAAATGCCCGTAATTTGCTCGCTTGGCATCAAAAATAGGTTATCACCTGAAAAACCGACGACCTCGGCTTCCATCTGACCGGACATGGTTTCCACTAAGCATAAACTGCCAATTGGCGCGCGACAGCCTGTCGCTTCCAACGTTAACCCAACCACTCGAACCAGTTTGCCAGAGGCAACTGGGCGCGTCGTTAAGCCTTCAACTTTGTAGTTTCTTAAACGGTCAGCCAATGCTTGCATGGATTACTCACCCTCTTGATGACGGTTTGCACCACAAAAACTGTGCAACACGCTTTTGACGCGCTCTTCCATACGGTAGTTAATGCTTGATTCACCTGCCTCAATCTGGACGTCGCCTCGATTGAGTGATGGCTCAGCAACCAACGTCCAGTTGCGGCAATCAAGGTCTTCTTCGCCGTAAGCTGAGCGAATAATCGCAACGTCTTCTGGATTCAGGTGCAAGGTAATGGGATGACCTGATATTGGCAGCGCTTCAACCGACTGCTTAACCGTGTCCAAAATAATTTGAGGGTTGGTTTGTACTTCGACATGCACGACTTCTTTTACTAAACAGAGCACCATGTCTACCAGCTGCTTTTCAACCTGAGCATTCATTAGCTCTAACGGCTGAGCAAACTGGTTCGCTAAGTTCATAAAGGTTTCAACTTGCTGCTGAATATATTCTTGACCTGCGGTCACGCCTTCGGCTTTTCCAAGCTCCAGCCCTTCAGCATGGCCCGCTTGCAGGCCTTCTTCTTTGCCTTTGTCGTAACCTTGCTTAAAGCCGGCTTCTTGACCTTGATACAAACCTTCCTGATAAGCGCCTTGCTTGATCAGCTCTATCTGCTCTTCGGTTAGCTCAAGTGCTTGCTCTTCTTCTGGCTCTTCAAGATTCGGTACCCAACCCGGGTCATAGTTAAACGCGGTTTGTTTTGCTTGCTTGGCTTTGGGCTCGCCGTAATCAGGCAACCCCCAACGTTGTGGTTCGATCATCGAATCATCTTCATCAGGACGGATAAATCCACGTTTTCTTTCGCCAGCCATGGGTTACCTATTATGTATTCGATTAAGAAGTGAGGGTGCCCCGCAATAGGATAATCGCGGAGCAATAGAGATTATAAGAATTCGTCCGCACCGCCAGACAACATGAGTTCGCCTGCATCGGCCATGCGACGAGCGATCGCTAGGATTTCTTTCTGTGCCGCTTCGACATCCGCCACGCGAACTGGCGGCATCGCTTCGATGTCATCACGCATCATCTCAGCCGCTCGTTTCGACATGTTCTTAAATACCTTCTCACGCAGAGAATCGTCGGCACCTTTAAGTGCTTTTTGCAACACGTCTTGTGGTACATCACGCAGCAGTTTCTGAATACCTTGGTCGTCTACTTCGACTAAGTTTTCGAAGACAAACATCAAGTCTTGAATTTGCGTCGCCATGTCTTCGTCTTGATCGCGAATCTGTTCCATCAACAAACCTTCGACGTTGTTGTCTAGATAGTTCATGATCTCCGCTGCCGCTTTCAGGCCGCCAATCTTGGCTGCTTGAGCGCCAGCTTGACCCGCGAACTGTTTCTCCATGATTTCGTTCAGCTCTGCCAGTGCCGATGGCTGAACTTCTTCAAGGTTGGCAATACGCATCATCAGATCCAAACGCACGCGCTCAGGGAACTGAGACAAAATCTCCGCGGATTGGTCTGCTTCTAAATAAGACAATACGATGGTTTGGATCTGCGGGTGTTCGTTGACAATGATGCTCGCCACTTGTCGTGGGTCCATCCATTTCAGCGAATCCAAGCCTTTTGAACCCGTACCAAGCAGGATCTGGTCAACCAAGTTGTTGGCTTTGTCTTCACCAAGAGCTGCCACCAGCGCATTACGCATGAAGTCTTCGCTGCCCATGCCGATGTTGGTGTATTTCTGGATGTCCTCCAAAAACGCACGGTGAACGGCTGACACCTTGTCTTGGCTGAGATCTTTCGCCTTAGCCATCGCACTACCCACACGCTGGACCTGTTTTGGCTCTAGGTGACGAATAATGCCAGCGGCATCTTGTTCATTGAGGCTCAGTAGCAAAATTGCTGCTTTTTCTTCGCCAGTAATGGTTGAGACATCCAGCTCAACTGGCATTCCCGCGGCGTTGTCATCTTGAGGTACGATATCGTTAGCCATTGTCATTCATCCAGTTTTTCACTACTTGAGCAGCAAGTTCAGGTTCATTCGCAACCAGAGCGCGAACCGCTTTCAATACATCTTCATCTTTATGAAGGTTTGGCAAATCAATACTTGAACCAAACTCAAACAGTTCGCTGCTTTCAATGTCGCTGCCAATCAGGCTAGTTTCACCATCCGCGCCAATCGGCAAGCCGTCTGGTCCGTACATTTCGTCTTCGTCATCACTGGTAGGGTTAAGCAATTTCTTCATTGCTGGGCGAACCAGAACCAACACAACAACGATGATCACTAATGCACTTGCGAACCAACGAACCCAGTCACTGAAGTTAGGATGCTCCCAAATTGGTGGTTCTTCCAGCTGTTCAGCCTCAGGCTCTGCAAACTTCACACTCAGTACATTCAACAAATCACCACGGCCTTGGTCAAAACCGACCGTACCAATTAAGACTTGGCGAATAGCATTAATTTCCGATTCGGACATCGGGGTATAGGTCACTTCTCCCGTATCTGGGTTGACCTGACGACGGTCCTTAATCGCAACAGAAACCGTCTGACGAGCAACCGTCCCCGTCTGCTTACGCTCATGGCTGATGGTGGTATCAAGCTCAAAGTTACGCGTGGATTCTTTACGCACCGAACCCTGTCCCATGACAGAACCGTCTTTCATCTGAGCCACATCTTGCGGAATAGAGGCATCCGCTGGAGGCTGATTACTTAACGCCCCCGGAATACCCGCTACCATATTGCCGTTATTGTAATCTTCTAATGCGTACTCACTGCGGGTTGCAGGGGTATTGGGATCAAAGCGTTTGCGAGTTTGTTCAACCGCGCTGAAATCCATTTGGATATCGACCTGCGCCGTGTAGTTGCCATAACCTAAAATAGGTAATAGCACTGAATCAATTTTTTCACGCAGCGCTTGTTCCTGGCTACGCTCTAATTCTTGCTCTTTGCGTCGCGCAGCAGAAGCAGGGTCTTGAGAGCCTGAACTGAGCAAACGACCATGCTGATCTGTGACGGTAATGCGGGAAGTTTTCATTCCCGGAACGGCACTCGCCACCATGTCTACGATAGAATCAACTTCTTGCTGTTTGAGGTTTGTGCCAGTCGACAGTGTCAAAAATACGGACGCAGATGCTTCTTGATTGTGACGTACAAACACACTGTGCTTTGGCAGCGCCAATAAGACTCGTGCTTTACGAACTTGCTTCATTTCCTCAATCGCTTGAGCCAATTGACGTTCTCGACTGAGTTTAAGGCGCTCTTGCTCTAAACGTTGTGATACGCCAAAGCCCATATCTTGCAGCAAAATATCATCGCCCGCCTCTGTGGCTTGGTTTACGCCCGAGCGAACCATGCCAAGTTTGATCGAGTTGTATTCGCTCGATTCAACAGAAATGGTATTACCATCAAGCTTGTAATTGATTTTTTGCTGGTCCAGGTAATCCAGAACGGGGATTAACTCTTCGGTCTCATACGCTCCAAGCGGGCGCATCTCCGGCTCTTTGACCCAAAAGAACAGCATCACGATCAATGCAACACAGATGGATATTGACAGCACAAGTACAACTTGACGAAGTAAATCAAGGTCACCCACTGCCATATCAAATTTTGACGCACTGCGTTCCTCTAGATCTGGATTTTGACTCTCCACATCTACGTCGGAACTTGCTACCAGTGCACCATCTGAGCCGCCTTCAGTGACGGTTAAATCTGTAGACTTGTCTGCCACACTTATTACCTAAATTACACTGGCATGTTCATGAGGTCTTTATACGCCTCAACGAGTTTATTGCGAATTTGAACCGTCGCATCAAAAGCGACACTAGACTTGTTACGAGCAATCATAACGTCAGAAAGGGAAACATCGGCATCACCACGATCAAAACGGGTTTGTAAATCACCGGATGCTTTTTGAAGTGTGTTCACGTTATTGATGGCTTTAGTTAGGAGATCATTAAAATCTGCTCCAACTTTCGCCCCACTTGCAGTAGGAGCAGTATTGGTTGCTTCTACCATCATGGCGCGCATTTCTGCCTGAATACCATCAACTTTCATTAGCACCTCTAAGCCAAAAGATTGACTATTAACAAAACTGATTATTAACACAGCAATTAACGTGCCATAAGACATTAGTTAGCGGTTTGCTTACACTTTTTGTCTTATGGCGATTGCACATGTTAATTTGGGATATCTATACCAGCATCACGCATTTTGGCAAGTTTGTAGCGCAAGGTTCGTGGGCTTATGCCCAGTTTCTCCGCCATTTCTTTGCGTCGGCCATTACACTCCACCAAGGTTTCCAAAATAATGGCGTATTCTTGGTCACGCAGCTCGCTGCCCAAGCCTTCCCCGCCAGATACCGGACGGTTCACACTCTCAGGTTGAGCGACTGGCTTAACATTAGGTACAACCATCTCTGCATTTTGAACCACATGCTGCAAGCTGTTGGCATCTTGCCAATCCACCCCTTCTAGTAAGATGTGCTCAGCGTCGATATCACCATTCTCACTTAAGATAAGAGCTCGTTGCACCACGTTATCCAGCTCACGAACGTTACCTGGCCAAGGGTATTGCAGCAGTTTTTCTACCGCAACGGCTGAAAATTGAGGCACTGGCATCCCCACCTTGCTGCAATGACGCTCAGCAAGATGCTTGGCAAGTGGCGCAATATCGCCTTTGCGTTCGTTCAGTGCTGGCCACGCAATTGGGAACACATTCAGGCGGTAGTATAAATCTTCACGGAAGTTGCCTTCTGAGACGTACTGCTTGAGATCACGGTTACTGGTCGCGAGCACGCGTACATCCAGCTTGATGCTCTTACGACTGCCAAGGCGCTCCACTTCACGCTCTTGCAAAACACGTAATAGTTTCGCTTGCAGGTTTAAGTCCATTTCGCTGATTTCATCCAGCAAGATTGTGCCGCCTTGTGCTTGTTCAAACTTACCCGGACACGCTTGAACCGCACCAGTGAACGCGCCTTTCTCGTAACCAAATAGTGTCGCTTCCAGCATGTTGTCTGGAATCGCCGCACAGTTGATAGCAACGAATGGACCATCTTTACGGTTTGATGCGTTGTGAATATAACGCGACATCACTTCTTTACCTGAGCCACTCGGACCTAGCACCATAACATTCGCATCTGTACGTGCCACTTTATCGGCCAAAGCAAGTAGTCGCAGACTTTTTTCATCAGCCACGACCGCGTCACCATTGTCATCGCTTTTGATCGGTGCATATCGACTGACCATGTTCAGCAATACTTCTGGTGCAAATGGTTTCGCCATGTAGTCAATCGCGCCGTCTTTCATTGCCGACACGGCATCCTCAATGTTGGCGTACGCCGTCATTAACAGTACTGGTAAGTTAGGCCAATTCTGCTTGATGTTTTTGAGCAGAGCCAACCCGCCCATACCTGCCATTTGCACGTCAGAAACGACGATATCGACAGTATTCGATTTGAGTTTTAGTAGTGCGTCTTCCGCACAGTCAGCTTCTAACCACTCATACCCTGCCAGAGCCAGAGTATCCACTAGGGCTTCACGAAGACCTTCATCGTCTTCTACGATCAGCACTTTGCTTTGCGCCATTCTGATTCTCCAGTAATTGTTATTACCAGAAGCTGCTTACTGCGCTTCTGGTTGCACTCGCTCTAGCGGAATGCACATGGTAAAGCAGGCTCCATCACCCTGCTCTGAAATAAGTTCCAATCGACCGTCATGGGCACGGCAAACCATTTGAACAACAGCCAGCCCTAACCCGGTTCCTTGAGAACGCGTGGTAAAAAATGGCTCCATAATTTTGGCTTGTAGTTCTTCAGGTACACCCGGTCCGCTGTCTTGCACTGAAATGCGCAACTCGCCATTTACCGGGCGGAAAAAAATATCGACTTGCGACTCTTTACCAGACATCTGAATCGCATTCATGACAAGGTTGCTCAACGCGGATGCAATCGCATTCGCATTGCCTAGCAACTCAGTTTGTTCTTCTTCCACTTCTAGGCAGTAATCAATACCGTTATTTTTTAGCGCGGTTTCGACCATCGGCTGATATTCCGCCACCAACTGAGCAATCGTAAATGGCTTAATGACTTTATTATCACCACCTTTAGCAAAAAGCAGCATATCATTAACCTGCTTTTCCAAATCGTGCAGTCGATCCATTAATTTGGTTTGAAAGCGATCCCTTGTCGCTGGTGGAAGGTTTGGCGCTCCCAAATTGGATGCATATAGCATAGCGCTCGATAGCGGCGTTCTTACCTGATGAGCAAGCGACGCTACCATACGCCCTAACGATGACAAGCGTTGTAAATCACTCACACGAGCTTGAAGTAAGCGAGTTTCGGTTAAATCGGTAATCAGGATCAATTGACCTGTCGTAGAAGCCGAAATGGCTAATCGAACTTTACGACCATTCCGCAGGGAAACTTCGTGACCATCATCCTCACGAGGATCAAACACCGCCTGAATAATGTTGAACCATTTTTCATTAACCAGTGGAATCTCAAGAATTCGGTGCGCCTCTGGGTTTGCTTCACGCACTATGCCGTACGTGTCGAGCAGAATCACTCCGGCAGGCATCACATCAAGCACCTGCTTATAGCGCTCAACCTGATTTTCTACGGAATCTAAATGGGATTGGTTGGTGTTGTTATCCATTACTGCCTGTCGAAATATCGCCGCTAAAACTAAAATAGCTTGGTAAGCAATTAGCGTACCAAGCTATTTTTTATATTTATCATGACGTTAAGTCATCGACAATAAGTTGACACCCTCAGATAACGGTTTTTGGTGTCAGAAAAACGATGCTAAATAGCCCAAATGATTTAGATATCGTCTTAAATCTCAACGTTGCCTAGCGTTGTAAGTTGTACTTACGCATTTTTTCCACCAACGTTGTACGTCGCATACCCAGCATATCAGCGGCTCGTGCCACGACCCCACCTTGTGCTTCTAACGCTTGGCTGATCATATTAACTTCTAAATCAGCCAACAGCTCTTTCAGATTTACACCTTCAGGCGGCAGCGCTTGCGGAGCGTTCATGCTGTGGTCAAGATCGTCTTGATCATCAAAACTAAAGTCTTCTGAGAAGATGTCTTGGAACACATCACGCTCTTGTTCTTCAACCGAAATAAACGGATTACTTTCTGGTTGGAACTCCGGGATATCACTGTAGCGATATTTGGTTGGTAAGTGGTTTACATCGACCAAGCTATTTGGGTAAAGAATGATCATTCGCTCAACAAGGTTGGCTAACTCACGCACGTTACCCGGCCAGTTGTGCTCCATCAGTGAATTGATCGCACGAGGGGTAAAACAGATAGGCTGGCCACCCTCCGCCTCCAGACGCGTCATCAACTCTTGCAGCAGCAATGGAATATCTTGTTTGCGCTCTTTCAGCGCAGGCATCTCGATTGGAAACACGTTCAAACGATAGAACAAGTCTTCTCGGAACGTGCCTTCTTCAATCATACTTTCTAGATTACGGTGTGTTGCCGCGACAACTCGAACATTGACCTTGATGGTGCTATTGCCACCCACACGTTCGAAACAGCGCTCTTGTAATACGCGAAGTAGCTTCACTTGCATCGACATCGGCATATCGCCAATCTCATCAAGAAAGATCGTGCCACCGTCTGCGAGCTCAAATCGACCTTTACGTGCTGTTAACGCACCAGTAAACGCGCCTTTTTCGTGGCCAAACAATTCACTTTCTAGAAGCTCCGGTGGAATGGCACCACAGTTAATGGGCACAAAGGCACCACAGCTGTACGACGAATGATAGTGAATGTTACGCGCAACGACTTCTTTACCGGTACCAGATTCACCCAAGATCAACACGTTTGCCTCAGTGTCTGAGACTTGCTCGATCAGGTGACGAACTTCTTGAATACCTCTGCTTTGACCAACTAAGCTGCGAAAAAGCGTGTTTTTTCGTGCACTGGCAACGACATTGACCCCTTTTCGACCCAGAAAATCTTTGCAGTGGCGTAACGCCTCACTAAGCTGTGGGTAATTAAGAGGTAGTTCTAGCTCACCTACAAAATTTGGAAGATCATCCACGGGCAACGGAAATCGGCCCATGACTAAAAGTGGGATGTGGTAGGCGCTGTTTAAATGAGAGATAACCGTATTCGCCGCTTGACCTGCTGGAATGTTACCAACAATACAGCACGACCATACGCTAGACCAATCAACATCGCTGAGCTGATCAGAACTGACCGCTTCGCAATTTTCTCCAACAAATTCCAATATATTGCTTAAATTTAAACGACTTGATGCGTCATCATCAATTACAAGCAGCTTTGCCAAACCTTGCATAAGTAAGAATGATTGCCTTTATTTTAGGTGCGTTGCGGCCAAACCTTGATTTGCGCAATTGGGTGCTAAAAGAAGGCAGAACCACCACACTCAATTTACGATAGACAAAATAGGAAAATCAGCAACAAAAAAAGCCATTAGGGCTACTAATGGCTTCTATTTTATTTGAATATAAAAATAAGGCAACCAAGCAATAAAGAGGTGTGAGCTTGATAGAAACTTTGCTACACAACTCGTTGCGCAATTGACAAATATATTCCTCTAATATCTTAACGCGTTGTTTTGGTTATTAAATACCGACTTCAGCTGCTGTAAGATTATGAAACTCTGTAGGGATTTGGTCCCAAGCGGATTTGATCTCACGGATAATGTCGATAACGTCGTCGATCAGTTGAGGATCATTTTGATGGTTAGCAGCTGAAATTTGCGTGATCATAAACTCATAGAGTGAATCTAAGTTTGAAGCAATATCACCACCGTCATCCATCGATAGACAGCTACGTAGCGCAATGATGATGTCTAGCGCTTTACCTAAACGCTCACCTTTTGCTGGAATATTGCCTGCTTGCATGGCCGCTTTACCTTGAATAAGGCGCTCAATCGCACCAGCCATAAGCATTTGAATGACTTTGTGCGGAGAAGCCGCGCTTAGCTGGCTGTCGACTGATACCTTTTTGTATGCTTGCAAAGAACCGCGCATAGTAATCCTCTTTTAAATAAATTTTTTGTACTGCTGAAGCGAACGCTGGCCATAACGAAACTTATGAAGTTCTTTTCCGACCTTTGACGTTTCCGATTGCATCAGCTCGACAATTCTTTTGGTACGAGTAAGCAACGCTTGCCACTCTGCATCCTGCTTAACCAAAGGATTTTGATGAATAATTGGTAACAGGTTCTGCAATAACCGTTCCCTGATATCGACCAAGTGAAGAATTTCTTCAGTATTAAAGTCGACTTTTTCCAATTCTTGCGTAATTAGTTGATCTATATCACTAATATCTATGAGTTCTTTTTGCATTTATTAACCCAACGCACTCATTAAGGCACCTAACTGACCTTGCATTTTGCCAGTCGCATCTTGCATGGCGGTAAACTTCGCGTGAGTGCGCTTTTCTAGGCTTTCCATGCGGCGATCTAATGCCGCTTGATCATCACTCAAACGATAATTTTGTTCTGTGAGACTTTTTTCTCGAGTACGAATGCTGCCTGTAATGCCTGTAATACCATGAATCGCGTCTTCGACTCGTTTAGCAAAACCTGTGTTGCCACCGAAGAACTTTTCTAGCTCGTTGAAGTTGTTGTTCAACTGACGATCCAACATGTCATAGTTGATTTCTAAGGTACCTTGACGCGTGGTAGTAATGCCAAATTCAGTTAATGACTTTAGGTTTTCAGGCGCTTTATCAATTTGAGTGGAAAATACCGATTTTAATCGTGAGTCTGCGCTGCGTACGGTACTGTCACCCGACAACGGTCCTTTTTGACCAGTGACCGGATCCACACTCGCCAACGCTTGAGACGTTTGATAAAACGAGTTGTACGCCGCAACAAAGTTTTCGATGTCGTTACGCACACTCTGACGGTCGTATTCCACGCCAATTTCAGCAGGCGGCTTGTTCGGTTCTGATTTGCCTTTAAGTGTTAAATCAACACCTTCTATGGCATCTTCAATCACATTGTTGTGACTAGATAGCTTTGCTACTCCATCAAGCAGAACTTCTGAATCTTGCCCTGCTTGTACCTCTGTCATACCAAGGTATTCTTCAAAAGCAGATTGCGCTTTTGCGATTTTCGCTTCTGCTTCATCAATTTTTTCTAAACGTTCACGCTCTTGAGGATCCAGCTTAGCGCGATGAATTTGTTTCGCTTGCTCTTCGGTCAATTCACCACGTTCAACTTTTGCGTCTAGCGCTTGTTTTTCACTCGCAATTTTTTGCTCAATTTCAGCTTTTTCTTGCTCAAGAAGCTGCTTGGCCTCTTTCGTCGTAACGTAAGAGTCGGTTAATGTGCCTGATGCCGCATTGCTCCAACCCGGAACATCTGGTGCCTTCTCTATTGCTTTCTCGTCGAGTTCTAGCTCTGGCTCTTCATAAGAATCCAGCAAAGTGCCTGACGCAGTTTCTGTCCACCCTGGAATTCGGTCTTCAGGGCGCAAACTCGCGCGTCGGTTGGCTTCATCAATCGCTTCCTGCCCAGCTTTAGCGGCTTCTGCACCCGCAGCAGAGATTGGCTCTTGGGAGCCATCATCTTGTCCATTTTCTGCCGCTTTTTGCTCTTCTGGAGGTAGAGGATTGCCGTTTGCATCCAGTTCTACTGGTTGCTCTGGGAATTGAAGAGGACCTAACACTTCTTCCGCCGCTGAACGAGCTTCTTCAAGCGCGTTAACACGGTCTTCAAGTGTTTGATATTCGAAATACTTTAGAGGGTTGCCTTTGTCGGCCTCCACACTGACTCTGATTTGATGATCCTTACCAGAGAGATTTGAGGCAAGGATAAGGCGTGGTCCTTCAACGTCGTTAATGAGAGATGCTCGAACACCGGGGTTGTCTTTTGAGCCATTGATGCCGCGTACGACATCTGCGAGCTTGGAGCTCGAACGAGCGTTCACGTTGAAGGTGTCATCACCAAGCGAAATCTGCAGCTTACCAGGGCCAAACTTTGCGTCTTCTGGCAGTACGTCAGAAGCGACTTTGTGGCTCTGGGCAAGCTGCAACACATCGATAGCATATTTGCCAGCGATAGCATCTGTAGTTGCAGTAGCAGATACGATATTGTCGTCTGTCGTTTCAACAGTACGAACGGCAAACGCTTTCTCTTGACGAAAGTTCGCCATGAGATTTTTCATCGTATCCAGTGATTCTCTGAGTCGCCCGTAGGCACTGATACTGGCATTAATTGTCGTGCGCTCGTTGTCAATGCGTTGCTGCTTTGGTACGCGTTCGGCATCCACAATTTTGCTGACCATGGAATTGATATCCATGCCGCCAGACATCCCCAAAGGGCCTAAACTCATCAAATCACCTCTAAAAACGACTTACACTTTTTCAGTCAACAACCCGCTGTTGGCTGTGTGCTCAGCTAGGCGACGCAATACCACTAGCATTTCTTCATCAGGAATTTGACGAATCACGTCGCCCGTTTTGGCTTCGTAAATCGTCACCACATCTCTCCCGGATTCCTCATCCACTCGAAACGCGACTCCTTTGTTTATGGATGTCACAAACTCATTCATTTGCGCGACCAATTTTTCACGTTCTTCTTTGTTCAGCTCTTGACGGCTTTCTGCCATCTCGATCGCTGCTTGAACAGAGAAGTCGTATTCGGTGTCTTTCGCTTTTTGCGGCGAAACCTCACCATTTGAATTTGCTGGGCTAGACGTGCCTATATCATTGCCATTTTTATTTGCAAACTTTGTGCCACTTGGCGTGCCGTAAGGCTGGATGTTCGATGCGTAGGAGGATATATCCATTACAATCTCCCTTCCACCTTATGGGCTAACGATAGAATCTATCGCTTTGGTGCCCCAGCACTAAGGTGTTTACCTCAGGCTGGGTCAACCACTTAGCCCAACAAGCTTAGCGCTGCAGATGGAGACTGCTTCGCTTGAGCCAGGATTGAAGTACTTGCTTGCTGAAGAATTTGCGACTTAGTCATCGCAGTGGTTTCTTTCGCGTAATCAGTATCTTTAATACGGCTGTTAGACGCATTAACGTTCTCGTTAATGTTGTCTAGGTTGCTGATTGCGTGGTTGAAGCGGTTTTGGAAAGCACCAAGTGACGCGCGTTGGCTGTCTACTGACTTAAGCGCACCGTCGATAAC
Organism: Vibrio sp. J2-4; assembly: GCF_021728155.1. NCBI lineage: Bacteria > Pseudomonadati > Pseudomonadota > Gammaproteobacteria > Vibrionales > Vibrionaceae > Vibrio > Vibrio sp. J2-4. The sequence continues at coordinate 556,850 of NZ_JAKKCN010000002.1, read as the reverse complement.
AGCCACGGCTTCTTGAGAGCCTGCTACTGTTGTTACGTCGATGTCTTTCACTGTTACGTCTTTCGGGCCGCCAAAGCCGATCTCGTCCGCTAGGTTGCCAGAGAACTCAACATCACCTTGAACTTTTTGAGAAGAAGCAAATACTTGTAGCTTGCCATCTTCACCAACAGACGCTTTTACATCATCGTTTTGACCGTTAATGTACGTTGCTAGCTGCTCAATGTCGTCGCCTTGTTTTGCGCTGATCGATAGCTCTTTCTCTTCACCTTGTTTGTTGGTGTAGCTCATTTTGAACTCAGTTTTCTCACCAACAGTCCAAGATGCATCTTTACCCTCTTCTGCTGCGTAGCTCTTGCCACCCATTGCAGAAGTGTCTGAGCGCAAGCTACCCATAGAAAGCATCACTGCTTCACCTGAATCTGCACCGATTTGGAAAGATTGCGTACCGTATGTACCGTTCAGCAACTTGTTACCACCGAAAGAGGTAGTTTCAGCAATACGGTTTAGCTCGTCATTTAGCGCTGTTACTTCTTCTTGGATCGCAACACGTTCTGCTTTTGAGTTAGAACCGTTCGCAGATTGAAGCGATAGGTCACGCATACGTTGTAGGATGTTGGTAGATTCATTCATTGCACCTTCAGCAACCTGTGCAATAGAAATACCGTCGTTTGCGTTTTTCACCGCCATGTCTAGGCCACGGCTTTGTGCATTCAAGCGGTTTGAAATCTGTAGACCTGCAGCATCGTCTTTCGCGCTATTGATTTTATAACCCGAAGACAAACGCTCCATTGATTTTTGTTGACCGTCAGCTGCCTGGTTTAGGTAACGCTGTGCAGTCATCGCAGAAACGTTAGTATTAACGTTAATCGCCATAATTGATCTCCTTAAGGCTTTAGTGAATGTACCGTCGTGTCTCTCACCTCACTTAGGTACATCTCATTTCTCTCAGTCCCTTTAACGGCGACCGATGAATATCCTTTAGAAGAAATTTTCAATTTTTTGCGATTATTTTCTTTGGCTTACTGAAATGTGATGAAGCTCTAATGTCGTGATTCGCAGAAATTCTGAGTCTCCAAAAGACAGAAAAAAACCCAGCCGAAGCTGGGTTTACTCGCTCATCTCTCACCACGAGCCAATGAGGTTCTCGTCTTAGGTTTGAAATTAACCTAGCAGACTTAGCGCTGAGTTTGGCGCTTGTTTCGCTTGCGCAAGGATTGAGCTTGACGCTTGCGATAGAATTTGTGACTTGGTCATTTGAGTCGTTTCTTTCGCGAAGTCAGTATCTTTGATACGGCTCTTCGACGCGTTCACGTTCTCGTTGATGTTGTCCAAGTTGCTGATTGCATGGTTGAAACGGTTCTGGAATGCACCCAGCTCTGCGCGGTGGCTGTCTACGTATTTCAGTGCCGCATCGATGATAGCAACAGATTCCTGTGCGCCACCAACTGAGGTTACGTCGATAGTATCTACCGTTACTTTTTTACCTTCGCCCAAACCCAGCTCGCCAGATAGGCCGCCTGAAAACTCGACTTCGCCTTCGACTTTGTTGTTGCCAGCAAAGATTTGCAGTTTACCGTCTTGGTCTACTGAGGCTTTCACTAGGTCAGTTTGACCGTTAATGTAAGTCGCAAGCTCTTCGATATCGTCACCCGCTTTTGCGCTGATGTTGATTTCTTGCTCTTGACCGTAGCTGTCCGTTAGGTTGATTTTTAGGTCGTTCTTACCTTCAGCAACATTCCAGTCTTTACCTTTACCACTTTCAGCTTGGTAGCTCACACCGCCCATCATTTTGTTGTCTGAACGCATGTCTTTTAGCTCAAGCATCACGGCTTCACCGTTATCCGCACCGATTTGGAACGATTTCGCACCGTGTGTGCCGTTTAGTAGCTTGTTACCACCGAAAGAAGTGGTTTCTGCGATACGGTTTAGTTCGTCGTTTAGCGCGGTCACTTCTTCTTGAATCGCCACACGCTCTGATTTCGAGTTTGAACCGTTTGCTGATTGCAGAGACAAATCACGCATACGTTGAAGAATGTTAGTGGTCTCGTTCATTGCACCTTCAGCGGTTTGTGCAATTGAGATACCGTCGTTCGCGTTGCGAACCGCCACATCCAGGCCACGGCTTTGTACGTTCAAACGGTTCGAAATTTGTAGACCCGCAGCGTCATCTTTTGCGCTGTTGATTTTGAAACCCGAAGACAAACGCTCCATAGAAGTTTGTTGAGCTGAGTTTGCGTTGTTTAGGTAACGCTGAGCGGTCATCGCTGATACGTTAGTGTTTACATTCACTGCCATGGTGATTTCTCCAATTGATTTTCCGGTATAGCGGTTTCCGACGTCTCGGAAAACCAAGTAGTTCTCTCAAAGTTACTTTTATTAACGGCGCTCAAACTGATTTCTTTAGGGAATTTTTTGGATTTTTTTGGAAAAAGTTCGTTTGGAGAAGGAATCGTGATGAAGCAGATAAAAAAGCAAAAAAACGTCAAATTTTCGCTAAAGCTTCTTTTCGAGTTGTCGATACAGGCAGGTTTTACGTTAAATTCGAGCGAGATCGATCATTAGCCAAGTAAGGTTAATGCTAGGTTGGGCGCTTGTTTTGCTTGTGCAAGAATAGAAGTACTGACCTGCTGCAAGATCTGCTGCTTCACCATTTGCGTGGTTTCTTTCGCGTAGTCAGTGTCTTGGATACGACTGTTGGAAGCGGCTAAATTTTCGTGGATGTTATCGAGATTATTGATCGCGTGATTAAAGCGGTTTTGATACGCGCCTAACTCAGCACGATGGCTATCAACGTACTTCATCGCAGTATCTAGGACGGCCACGGCTTGTTGCGCACCACCGACAGACGTAATGTCGATGTTATCAACCGCATCGTAACCTTTTAGCTGTAACCCCAGTTCACTCGCTAAGTCACCTGAAAACGATAAAGTGCCTGAAGTTTCTTCTCCAGCCATAAATAGCTGTAACTGACCTTCTTCATTCACCGATGCCGTGACTTTGTCAGTTTGACCATTGATATAAGTCGCAAGCTCTTCGATATCATCGCCAGCTTTGGCATTAATTTGAATGGTTTCCGTCTCACCAAAACGATTCGTAAATGACATACTAAGATCATTCGCACCGTCTTTTACTTTCCAATCAGAGCTTGCACGTCCGTTTGCAATGTAACTAAAGCCGCCCATATCAATGCCATCACTGCGCATCGACTTTAATTCAACTTGCACAGCTTCACCTGACGCTGCACCGATTTGAAATGCCGACTTACCAAAGCTGCCATTGAGCAGTTTACGCCCACCAAAGGAGGTCGTTTCTGCAATACGACTTAACTCATCATTTAAAGCAGAAACTTCTTCTTGCAGTGCAGTGCGCTCCGCTTTGCTGTTTGAACCGTTAGCAGATTGAAGCGACAAATCACGCATACGTTGCATGATGTTAGTCACTTCATTCATCGCCCCTTCGGCGGTTTGCATTATAGAAATGCCGTCGTTCGCGTTACGTACCGCGACATCCAAACCACGCATTTGCGATTGCAGACGGTTGGAGATTTGCAGACCCGCAGCGTCATCCTTTGCGCTGTTAATACGCTTCCCTGAAGACAAACGCTCCATGGATTGGTTCAGCATGTCAGTTGCACTGGTCAAATGACGCTGTGCGACAAGTGCTGCAACATTGGTATTAACGGTGATCGCCACGAATAAAGGGTCCTAAAATTAAGGCTTTGAGTATTTATCGACCAAGTAACAGAAAAGTTTAGTGTTTTTTGAAAAGAGATTGGAATAGAAATAGAAAACAAAAGCCCTCCAATTGGAGGGCTTAAGAAATAAAGTCTGAGAACTTACTTGATGGCTAGCTCTGCTAGCATTTCTTGTGATGGAGCGAAGAAGTACGCACCAGTTACCGCTTTTGTGAAACGAAGCATTTGGTCTGTTTTACCATCTGTCACGCCGTACATACTTTCTAGCATCACTTTAATGTTATGAAGTGTATTGCAGTAAGAAATAAACAGCAGGCCATGAGGCCCTGTTACCGTCCCGTATGGCAAGCTATGACGAACAATCTTGAGACCTTTTCCTTCTTCTTTAATATCAACGCGACCAACGTGTGATGCAGCAGGAACGTCTTCTAGCTCGATAGAGTCTGGTTTGGTACGACCAATCACTTTTTCTTGCGCTTTGACATTCAAGCGATTCCAAGCGGCAAGGTTATGTTCGAAGCGTTGAGCCATGACATAACTACCTCCAGCAAATGGGCCCTCTTTTACTAGAGCCACATCAGCGCGAGCCTCCCCTTTCGGGTTTTCTGTCCCATCAATAAAGTCTGTCATATCACGAGCATCAAGGTAACGGTACCCATACGTTTCGTCCACAATGGTGACATCTTGTGCCGTCTCTTCTAGAAACTTACGCAGAACATAAAAGTGCAAGTCGTGACGAGTAGAGTGACAGTGAATCAGCACATCAACATCCGTTGCAGGCGCTACGATGTCTCCTTCGCCAAGTTGAGTAAAATCAATAAGCTCTTCTGGCGCGTCTACATTGAGGTGTTGCCAAAACGATTTTGTGAATGCGATAGAAAGGGTCAGCGCCGCGCCTGGCTGGGTAATATTTAACTCTTCCACTAACTTTGGTAGTGCTTTCAGCTTATCCAATACGTTTTCACGGTTTTGGTTCACTTTAAGTTGAGTGTACAGTGCAAATGGCCCTGCTTCTGGCACGATCGCCGTTTGAGCTTGTGACATTGAGGTTTCCTCTATACTTTGCCCCGGTGTGGGAAGTTATTGTTTTTAATTCTTCGAAGGCTGTTCTTCATTGCGCTCCAATTGTGGCACATGAAAACAGTCTTTTACCCATCTTCCATTTAGAAGATAGATCATAAACCAAGCTAATAAGGTAATGGTAAGGGCGTTTGCCCAGTTGAATACACCATGTTCCAGATACACATGATACATGGTCTGAGCCAGTTGGATACCGCACAAGATCAAAGTGATCTCTCGACCATAGCGAGTAATTCTGTTTACCCATCCTCTATCGGGGTGACGGAGCCCCATCAACCACATGAGAAGCAGGCTTGGAATGCCCATAGCCAAACCCAAATACAGCGTACTTGAGTCTGGATAAACAATAGCGAGTAGCTTACTGCCACTATCACGACTTACGCCTGCCATCGCAAACACAACCCATGAACGTACAAGAAACATCCATCCAAACCATAAAATAATCGGCGCTTTTAAAAATCCATGGGCGTCATATTGGTCAAACGAGTAGCGCACAACATCTTCTTCTTAATGTGATAAAACGCCACTTTAACCTATCATTTCAGAGTTGCAAGCCAGCAAAGATGAGAACTAAAGTTCATTTCATCATCTTACACAGGTAAACTAAACAAAGATTTACAATGACGTTGATGAGAAACATGAAAAAAAGAACTCCAGCTACCCCAGCGCCTTCTCAAGAAACTCAAGCCGAAGCGATGAGAATTGCCAAATCCACACAGAAGCCGGGGCAAACCAAAGAGCAAACCAAGCTGATCGCTCAAGGTATCGAAAAAGGCATCGCTCAATATAAGAAGCAGCAAAAAGAGCGCAATCGTCAAGCCGATAAAGCGAAGAAAAAACAGCAACGTGAAAAGCAACGTCAGCATGAAGAAGCTATCGAACAAGACAACATCACCGACGATGCGCCAAACCATGCATCAAGCAAACTGCCTTGGATACTGCTCGCTCTGAGCTGGATTGGCTTTGCTGCTTACATAGTATTGGGGAAATAGCTGATGAGACGCCTGTTACTTGGACTTTCTGTCGTACTTCTCTCTGGTTGCACGATGCCTTCTCACCTTACTCATGCTCAAAGTCAAGATGTTCATATTCGCATTGACGCTCAGTTCAACCCTGAACGATGCGAATACAAAGGCGAAGTCACCGGAAGCGAGGGTCATTGGTATAACTACATTTTCATGACCAATGACGCGATGATGCAAGGTGCGATGAATGATTTAAAAAACAATGCAGCGGCTATCGATGCGGACACCGTTTTTATGGTCTCCCCACAAGATTTTATCACCTCATTTAGCGTGCTGGGCTCCGCTTACCGCTGCAATGGATGACGCCTGAATATGAAAAAAGCCAGCAATTGCTGGCTTATGCACGAAATCCAAGACTGCTAGCGATATCTCTCTCCCGCTCTAGAACCCATTGGCTATCAAAAGGCCCCCAATCTGAAAGTTGATAATAGCCGTCATTATGACGTCGGCCATCTTGAACGAATATGAGTTCAATGCCGATCCCAGGTAACGCCTTGAGTACATCTTGAATTGTACGACGAGGCCACCCCGTTTTTTCGATCAACTTTGGCACATTCGGCCTTTCTAGGTTTTCCACCAACAAGGCCAAATATAGCCGCCTTGCAAAAACAGGACTCAATTCCATTGACACCTCCTAAAATTGTGCTGATTCATTATTTCGTTTTTGCTCAGCGAGGTGTTGCGTTTGATCAATAACTCGACTTTTCCATTTGATTTAGACGAATTTTTATTCGATTTATAGCGCATTCATCGTAAATAAGTTATGTGACATTAGTTATCTCAATCTATCTGAAAATATTTTCCACCGCATTTTGTCAGTTTGATTGCTTCTTGATAGGATGCTTTAACAGCCCAAATCACTTAAGTGCGTCTTAACCGCGCCAGTGAAAAATAGAACAAAGAAAAAGGAAACACTATGTCGATTACCATGTTTGGTATTCCCAACTGCGATACGATCAAAAAAGCCAAGAAATGGTTAGAAGCCGAGGATATTGCTTACGACTTCCATGACTACCGCAAGCAAGGCATTGATGCAGAAATGGTAAGTGAATTTTGTCGCGCTTTAGGTTGGGAACAGGTGCTCAACAAACGTGGCACAACCTACCGCCAATTAGCGCAAGAGCAGAAAGACACACTTAACGAGGAAAACGCCATCGCTCTTTTGGTAGAAAACCCTGCGATGATTAAACGCCCAATTTTAAAAGTGAATGATCAACTTCATATCGGTTTTAAAGCTGATCAATACGCTAGCATTTTCAACTCTTAAATAAAGGAATACTCAAGGATGACAGACAGTCCAGTATTGGCACTTGCTAAAGATCTGATCAGTAGACAGTCCGTAACGCCGGAAGACGCAGGTTGTCAGGATTTGATGATCGAGCGCTTAAAAGCACTCGGGTTTGAAATTGAAGTGATGGTATTTGAAGACACCACAAACTTCTGGGCTCGACGTGGTTCAGAAGCGCCGCTATTTGCGTTTGCTGGCCACACCGATGTGGTACCTGCTGGCAAACTGGAGCACTGGGATACACATCCGTTTGAACCAACTATTGTTGATGGTTACCTACACGGTCGCGGTGCAGCGGACATGAAAGGGTCGCTAGCTGCTATGGTTGTTGCTGTCGAACGCTTCATTGCAGAGAACCCAGACCACAAAGGCTCAATCGGCTTTCTAATTACGTCGGATGAAGAAGGACCATTTATCAATGGTACCGTTCGTGTTGTAGAAACGTTGATGGCACGTGGCGAAAATATCGACATGTGTATCGTCGGTGAACCATCCAGCACCGAAGTGGTTGGCGATGTGGTGAAAAATGGACGTCGCGGCTCTATCACTGGCGATTTGACGGTAAAAGGAACACAAGGCCACGTGGCCTATCCTCACCTAGCCAATAACCCTGTGCACGAGTCTCTACTCGCGATTTATGAACTCGCAACAACCGAGTGGGACAAAGGAAATGATTATTTCCCACCAACCAGCTTCCAGATCCCGAACGTATCGGCTGGCACTGGTGCGTCTAACGTCATTCCTGGCGAGTTCCATGTTCAGTTCAACCTACGTTTTAGTACTGAGCTTAACAATGACGCAATTGTTCAGCGTGTTACCGAAACATTGGACAAGCATGAGCTGGACTACGATCTAAAATGGACATTCAACGGCGACCCATTCCTGACCGATACAGGCGCGCTGCTAGATGCGGTTGTTGCTGCTGTTGCCGACGTGAATGATACGAAGCCAGCCCTACTTACAACTGGCGGTACGTCTGATGGTCGCTTTATCGCTCGAATGGGTGGTCAAGTCGTAGAGTTAGGCCCTGTTAATGCTACGATTCATAAAGTGAACGAATGCGTGAAAGTGGACGATCTAGAAAAGTTGACTGACATGTACGAGAACACGTTGAAACACCTGTTAGTGAAGTAATCAGCGAGAACACCATGACACCAGAGCAACTCACCGGCACCACAGATTCTCATCTGCAATCCACTTTAGTGGGTCAAAAAGCGTTTCTACTCCACCCTGAAGTAGCTGACGATCTGCTAAAGATGATTGAAGCGGCAACAGAAGCAGGTTTTAAAATGGAAATCGCCAGTGGTTTTCGTGACTTCAACCGCCAAAAAGCGATCTGGAACGGGAAGTTTTCTGGTGAGTTGCCAATTCTCGACGTCAACTCCCGCCCTTTAAACAAAGCAGAGTTAAATGACGAAGAGAAGTTGATGGCCATTTTGCGCTGGTCGGCACTGCCTGGAGGAAGTCGTCATCATTGGGGTTGCGATTTTGATGTCTATGCGCGCAATTTATTGCCTACTGACACCAAACTCAAGCTGGAGCCTTGGGAGTACCTTGAAGGCCACCAGCAAGCGTTCTACCAATGGTTAAAAGCCAACCTTGGTCGATTCGGCTTCTTCTTCCCTTATCAGCAAGATTTAGGTGGCGTTTCGATTGAGCCTTGGCACATCAGCCACCGCACTGTCGGGCAACAGTGCCTCGCGCAATTGACGCCTGATGTACTCAGAAGCCAGTTGATTCAGCAGAATCAGACCGACAACATTGCAGGGATTGACGTCATACTGAATAATTTAGATAACGTCGTTGCCAAATTTATTCACAATATCACGCCGCCGGAGGCTCTATGATAGAAATACTCACCAATCCTTGGGTCATTATCATTGTAGTGTTGAGCGTGGTCATTGGTAACATTGCCGCACTCAAATACACCGCAAAAATGAAGTTTGGTCAGATGGATAAAAGCCGTAAGAACGATTTAGATAAGCTGAACACGTTGGATAAACAGCGCTCCGCTGACGAGGAGAGCAACAAAGACGAGCCTCGTTAGTTAAACACCTACTTTATCCCGACACGCCGAATATAAGCATCAAAAAAGGGACCACTGGGTCCCTTTTCAATTATTGTGTAAACGTATCGCGTTAAGTTCGCTTTGGTTACTGCCTCACCGTCGCAGCCAATACAGGCGCTAGTGATTTCAAAAACTCTTCTTCTACTGGCTTACCAGAGGAATCCGTAATATTGATAGACGTACGGTTGCCTAAATCGCCAAGTAAGAATGTGTACTTACCAGCGTCTAACTCCACTGGTTTAACGCCGATATCGTTCCAGAATTCATCATCCGGAGACGCATATTTCGCAGTGATTGTGCCCTGAGACTGGCTACGCTCTTCAATCTTAAAGCCCATCTTAGGTAGAATATTAGGCAGACGTTGCCAAAGCATGTTGTATTGCGCGCGCGCGACAATCACAGGAAGCCCACTACGGTCTTTACCCATTGTAATTGGGATCTGTTTAACCAACTCTTGCGCTTTACGTTGTGCTTCTTCACGTACTTCTTGATCGTAGCGAGCGGTTACCAAGTTCGTCATGAACACATTGTAGCGCTCACGGTTGGTCGCCGTTACTTCTTTCACTTGATTGCCTTCACGCCAGTCAATAAGACTAACTTTAAAGCCGTGTCGACCATTTGCTTCAGCACGTACGATCTCATATCGGCTACCAATTTCCAGCTCTTCGTCTGGCGAATCCCACGTCACCCAACCCGTCTCGATGCGAGAATCTGTTTGGCTTTCAACTGGAATCTCGTTGGCCGCGACCATGTTTTGTACCGTTTGCCAAACTTTATCTAGTTCATCTTTACGAAGTAGCCAAAGTGTCACTTCACCATCACTACTGCGGTCCAGACGTGCACCAGGAATAAGCTCTAGGACTTGTTGAGGTGGACGAATGTCGACATCTTTACCTACACCACCAGCATAGTTACCCTGAGGGATCTCATAGTTCGGATAAAACTGTGGCTGTGCGCCTTGTGGGACATTCCACTCACCCAAATTGGGGGAGTTCAAATACTCGAAGTCATCTTTTGCTTGACGACGTTGATTGGCACCACCTGAACAGGCAGTCAATACGAATACAGCTAATGAACTTAACACTAACTGGCTTGAAAGCTTCATCTATACTCCTAAAACACCGAGGGCGCTTTGGCCCCCAGTATGAACTTCAATCCTAGTAACTCAATCTTAATAGCTCAATTTTAATAAATACCGGCGTCGGTTAACGCCTGTTCAACGATCGGCTGCGATTTTTCAGAAAGTGTGGTTAAAGGAAGACGCAAACCACCTTCTTCAATTAAACCAAGCTTTTGCGCTGCCCATTTTACTGGGATAGGGCTTGCTTCAATGAAAAGGTTTTTGTGTAGAGTCATCAAGCGTTGGTTAATCGCTTCTGCTTCTTCGTACTTACCTTCACTTGCCAAATGGAACATGTCTGCCATGTCTTTAGCTGCAATATTGTTCGTTACCGAGATAACACCATTGCCGCCAAGTTTCACAAAATCGAGCCCCGTCGCATCATCGCCACTTAGTAAGATAAAATCTTCGCCACAAAGTTCACGATGAATTGCAATTCGGTCCAAATCGCCCGTTGCATCTTTTAAAGCCACGATATTATCAAGCTTTGACAAGCGTGCCACTGTTTCTGGCTGCATATCAACAGCAGTACGGCCTGGTACGTTGTATAAAATTAGAGGCACATCACTCGCTTCAGCAATTGCCTTGTAGTGCAAGAACAAACCTTCTTGAGTTGGTTTGTTGTAATACGGTGTCACACTCAGGAAGCCAGCAATACCAGAATCAGCCAGTAATTTGCTAAATGTTACTGCCTCGTGGGTTGCATTTGCACCCGTGCCAGCAATCACAGGGATGCGACCGTCGGCAAACTCAACAGTTTTATTAACGACCTTTACATGCTCTTCAATGGTCAGTGTCGCTGACTCACCTGTTGTGCCTACTGCCACAATACCGTCTGTACCCGCTTCAACGTGGTACTCTACTAGCTTTTGCAGACTGTCAAAGTCTACTTCGCCATCTGCTTTGAATGGCGTAATCAGCGCTACGATACTTCCTGAAAACATGTTTATCTCCCTCATTTAACTCTTTCTGCATGGTACTGTAATGCGATTGAAAAACACAAGAGCGTAAACTCGCTTACAAAGTACAAATGAATGAATAATTATCAGTTGTTAGAGGTCTAGCAACTTAATTGCTCTATTTGGTTTGATTAGCGGCAATATTGATAATCGTGTTGGGCTTTCGAGTGACTTTAGAATCTATCAGTGATTTGGAAAATACTGAAGTGCACAAGCCAGGAAAATATACTCTTTGGTCGTGCTCACCAAGTCAGACCTGAGTGAATAAAAAGACCAAACAACACGCAAGCACATCATGCAAACGTTTTATTCCCCCAACTCCCTCGTTTACTGCTTGCCTCCAATCGTTCACCTCAAGAGCCAACCTGCTTTTTTGTAAACTAAAAAAAGAACTGACTCGATATTTCTCCGCAATATCTGTGCTAACATCTCTCTATTGAAGAAAGGACAAGAAGCTCATTTATGAAGCAACATCTGGTACTTACAGCAGTTGGAACGGACCGTCCAGGCATTTGTAACCAAGTCGTACACCTCGTTACTCAAGCCGGTTGTAACATAGTCGATAGCCGTATCGCTATCTTTGGAAGTGAATTTACCCTGATCATGCTCCTAACTGGGAACGCCAGCAGCGTGACTCGAGTTGAAACACAATTACCCCTGCTTGGCCAAGAGCATGACCTGATTACGATTATGAAGCGTACGTCGGCGCACGAATTGCTCGACAACAGCTACACAATGGAAGTGTTTATTGAGTCTGAAGACCGCCCAGGTCTGACTGAAAAGTTTACTAAGTTCTTCGCGGATCAACAGATTGGTTTGGACTCTCTTAGCGCCCAAACTATCAGTAAGTCAAAAATTCAACTTGATGCCGACCAATTCCACATTGCGATTACCGCATCAGTAAGTGCGGATTGTAACTTAATGCAATTACAAGAAGATTTCGATGAACTTTGTCAGTCGCTCAACGTACAAGGTTCTCTGAATTTCATTAAAAACACACTATAAAGTAAAGGAAATCACCATGAATACGCTGACAGCAGGCTCGCCAGCGCCAGCCTTCTCTTTGCTCGACCAAGACGGAAATACCGTTTCTCTCGAAGACTTTAAAGGCAAGAAAGTACTTTTCTACTTTTACCCTAAGGCGATGACGCCGGGTTGTACTACACAAGCAAAAGGTCTGCGTGACATCAAAGCTGAATTAGATGCGCACAACGTGGTTGTACTTGGCGTAAGCATCGACCCTGTAAAACGCCTAGGCAAATTCATCGAGCGTGATGATTTAAACTTCACCCTGCTTTCAGACGAAGATCATGCCGTTGCAGACCAATTTGGCGTTTGGGGCGAAAAGAAATTCATGGGTAAAGTATACGATGGTCTTCACCGCATTAGCTTCCTGATCAATGAAGAAGGCGTGATTGAACACGTGTTCAACAAGTTCAAAACCAAAGATCACCACGAAGTGGTATTAAATTACCTGAACGAAAACGCATAAGCGCGATCCGTTCTCAAATAACAAAAAGCCCAGCAAACTGCTGGGCTTTCTTTTGAGCATCGTACTTTGGTAACGCCTACTCTTGTTCGACTGGTTCGTTTTCTTCCGTACTCGGTAAGGCATGCCATACGGCTTTAACTAGTGTCGCCAACGGAATGGCGAAGAATACGCCCCAAAAACCCCACAAGCCACCGAAGACTAACACTGCCACAATGATGGCAACTGGGTGTAGATTTACCGCCTCAGAAAACAGAACAGGAACCAACACATTACCATCCAGCGCTTGGATAATACCGTAAGCAAGCAGCAACCAATAAAACGGAGGCGCAAGACCCCATTGGAACAGACCAACGATGGCGACAGGCACAGTTACAGCTGCCGCGCCGATATAAGGAATTAACACCGATAGACCGACTGCTACGGCAAGCAGCGCCGAATAGCGAAGATCTAAAATGGCAAAAGTTACGTAGCTCACGCCACCCACGATTAAAATCTCGAGCACTTTACCGCGAATGTAATTAGAGATCTGCTCGTTCATTTCATGCCAAACTTTATTCGCGAGTTTACGGTTTTTCGGCAAAACACCACTCGCGATTCTTAGCATCTCTTCTTTGTCTTTCAGTAAGAAGAAGATAAGTAGTGGCACTAAAATCAGGTATACCGCTAGCGTCGCAATACTGACTAATGACGCAAGTGAGCCTTTTACTACACTCTCACCAAGTCCCAACGCTTGGTTTTTGGCATTTGTCACCACGGTTTCTACAATTTCTAAGTTTGCTAACTCAGGATGACGTTCTGGTAGCGTGACAATAAACTTTTGTAACCCGTTGTACATGTTTGGAATATCGTTAATTAGATTACCGACCTGAGTCCAAATCGTCGGAACCAAACCAAACAAAGCGATCAACATCAATCCGACGAACATTAAGATCACGATGATGACCGACAAAGTGCGCGGCACGCCCATGCGACACATTTTTACGACTGGCCATTCAAGTAAATAAGCCAAAACGATCGCGACAAGCAATGGCGCAATCAAATGCCCAAAGAAGTAAATGGTGATAAAACCAAACAGCAAGATCGCGACGAGACTTACTGCATGAGGGTCTGAGAAACGTCGTTTATACCAACGACTAACCATTTCAAACATCTTATGCGGATTCCTTATTGAATACAGTCAATGTGTAGTGCTCTGATGTAGATTGGCAATCAACTGAGTACCCTTGGGCACTGAGATAGTTCACAATGTCTCGTTTAGAGCTGTTATCCACCACTTGAATAACAAGTTGATGATACTGCTGCGTTTCTCCTTGAAAGACTTCAGCAGCGTGACGCTTTGCAAGTAACAGTGCCATAGGGCAACGTTGTTCACGCAAATCAAGTAACATGGATTCCATTGTATTGCTCTGCACTTATGATAGGGTTGTATTGTAACGGCTTTTTGAGCTGGTGCTAGCACTTCTGACATGATTTAACCACATGCTGAAATGACTCGGATATAAAATAATTTACGAAACCAATTCATTTATTTCCGGTCTTATTGCTAGCTTATATCCTCTCGGATAACCAAAACGCATGTGGCGCTGTTGAGAGGTTCTCAGCCTCTAACCACATGCTTATGTATTTTGGAGAACCTTTTAAACGTATGTTAAAACGCACTCGCTCGCTAGTTTGCTTATGTCTTGCAGCTGCAATCAGTTCGCCGACAACTTATGCCAATAGCATTGACTTGCCAGACATTGGCACGGCTGCTGGTGGCACGCTCTCAATAGACCAAGAGTTGATTTACGGCGACGCCTATATGCGTATGCTCAGAGCCAGTAAACCTATCGTTAATGATCCTGTTATCAATGAGTATATTGACGCTCTCGGGCACAGATTAGTAGCCAATGCGAACGATGTGAAAACGCCGTTTCACTTCTTTATGATTCGCGACCGCAATATTAACGCGTTCGCGTTTTTTGGTGGTTACGTAGCGTTGCACTCTGGGTTGTTTCTTCATGCGCGTTCAGAAAGTGAGTTGGCCTCTGTTGTTGCTCACGAGATTGCGCACGTCACACAACGCCACCTTGCGCGCAGCATGGAAGAGCAAGCACGTCGCTCTCCGGCCACATTAGCTGCACTCGCTGGCGCATTACTGCTTTCGATTGCCTCACCAGAAGCGGGGATGGCTGCAATTACGGCGGCAACCGCAGGTAACATGCAAAGCCAAATCAACTACACTCGCGCAAATGAGAAAGAAGCGGACCGCTTTGGTATTTCGACACTGGCAAAAGCTGGTTTTGATGTTCAAGCAATGCCACGTTTTTTTGGCCGTCTTGCAGATGAATATCGTTATGCGAGTAAACCGCCGCCAATGCTACTGACTCACCCACTACCTGAAGATCGAATTACTGATAGCCGTGCACGAGCAAGGACCTATCCACCAATGCGAGTTGTGCCTTCGATAGACTATCACCTAGCGCGTGCGCGCATTGTGGCTCGTTACGCTGGCATTGATGGACAAGCTGCTTTGGGCTGGTTTGAGCGAACTCAAAAGAAAGCCTCTGCGGACATCACACCTGCTTTTGACTATGGGCGAGCACTCGTACATTTAGACAGCAAACGCTTGTCTCAAGCGGAACCTATTTTGAAAAAGTTGCTGGAGCAGGACCCAAGTAACCCGTTCTACCTGGATGCTATGACGGATTTATATATCGAGAAGAAGCAGCCAGAAAAAGCAACCGATATGCTCCGTAAGGCGTTATCTCGGAACCCTCAAAATAAAGTATTGACCATTAACTATGCCAACGCGCTACTTGAGGACAATAAAAACGATCAAGCCACGCGAGTCCTTCAAAGATACACTCATGATTATCCTGAAGATACAAATGGCTGGCACCTAATATCGAAGAGCTACCACGCGCTAGGACGTAGTGATGAAGAGTTGGCTGCGCGAGCGGAAATTTTGGCGTTGCGAGCAAACTGGAATAAAGCGATTCAATATTATAGTGAAGCAAGTAAAATGGCCAAGTTGGGCAGCTTAGAGCAAGCTCGATACGATGCCCGTATTGACCAACTCATGATCCAAAGAGATCGATTCATGGCATTACAATAACGAAATGGAGAAAACCATGTCAGTCGTGATTTATCACAACCCTCGTTGCTCAAAGAGTCGTCAAACACTTGAACTGCTTGAGCAAAATGGTGTTACACCGGAAGTCGTCAAATACCTAGACACACCACTTAACGTAGATGAGCTAAAAGCGCTGTACGCACAGCTTGGCTTTTCATCTGTACGTGAAATGATGCGCACCAAAGAAAGCGAATACAAAGAACTTGGCCTAGGCGAAGACTCTGTTAGCGATGAGCAATTGTTCGAAGCAATGGCGAAAAATCCAAAATTATTTGAGCGTCCGGTGGTAGTTGCCAACGGCAAAGCGAAAATTGGTCGACCACCAGAGCAAGTGTTGGATATTCTATAAATGGATTGCCAGATCCTTATTTTGTATTTCAGCCGTCACGGCTCGACAAAACAACTGGCAAGACAGATAGCAAGAGGAGTCGAATCGACTCCTCAATGCCAAGCAATTTTGCGTACAGTTGAAGAATTGTCACCTCACTCACACTCCCCTTCTGATCCAATTGTTACTCTAGAGGAACTGAAAACGTGCGACGGTCTAGCGTTTGGCAGTCCCGTCTGGTTTGGCAACATGGCTGCGCCTTTAAAGCACTTCTGGGATCAGACTACATCTTTATGGGTCAGTGGTGACTTAATCGATAAGCCAGCTTGTGTCTTTACCTCTTCCTCTTCGATGCATGGTGGTCAAGAAACAACGTTACAAAGCATGATGACCCCTTTGTTGCATCACGGGATGATGGTTTTGGGCATTCCTTATGCCGAACCAGAGTTACACACTACGCAGTCCGGAGGCACTCCGTATGGCGCCAGCAGTGTAGGCCATGAGGCAACCCTCAGCAGTGAAGAGATTCGTCTGGCACAACAACTAGGCAAAAGGCTGGCAACTGCAGCGTTAAAACTAAAAGTCTGTTAGTAAAATCAAGGATAGTTAATCGATGTCTGACTCTTTAGACCAAACACCACTCGGTACACAGGCTAAAACCTATCGTTACCTAGCTTTATTTGGCAACTTAGCCTTATTAGCCTGGGTCGCAATTTGGCAGCTTGCGTTGTCCCCTCACCCTCACCTTAGCAGCACAACACTTGCTATTGCTTGGTGTATTCCGCTATTACTTCCGTTGCCTGGTATTTTGGCTGGTAAGCCTTACACTCATGCTTGGGCTAACTTTGTTCTTATGCTGTATTTCTTGCATGCGCTGACCATCCTTTATGTGGATGGTGGAGAACGTTGGCTTGCGGCAGTAGAGTTGCTCCTGACTTCACTCGGTTTCGCTGGCAATATTTTGTTTGCTAGAGCGAGAGGCAAAGAGCTAGGTCTTAAGTTGAAGCGCCTCTCTCAAGTAGAAAAAGAAGAAAAAGCGAAATTCAATAAATAACGCCAATCGCAATCAATCACTGAGCATTGGTTCGAATACGAATTTAGAAAACAAAAAGAGTCGCTATTGCGACTCTTTTTTACGCTTACCACATTGGTGTTTGATCCTTGCGCTTTACGCCTGGAAAGCTATCAATGCGATTACGATGCCGAGCGCCACTCGTAGATCAAGTCATACTGTTCTCGGACAGGCTCCACAATCATAGGCTGAGTTGGTTGCGTTTCGTCCTTTGCTTCCGCCGCGATATCCGCAGGCACTTCAGACTGCACTTTTTCTACCATAGCTGTATCTTTAGCTTCATTCATCGGAGCAATTGGCTCTGCTTCTTGAGTTAAAGCTGGGGCATCAACTTCACCCAAAGGATCTTCAAAAACCATTAATTGAGAAATAGAAGAAGCTTCTTTCTCAAAAGCTTGTTGAGATGCCAAAAGATGGATGTTGAGCGTCAGCTCATCACCTTGGACACGCTTAATTTCCGTACCCGCAACCGAATTAAGTTGTTTTAACGCATTCTCTAAACGGAAGAAGTCCGTGGCAGACGTTACATTAAGGACTTTCACCGCCAACGCTTTTGAAGATTTTCCAGATACTACCACTGCGCTCTTACTCGCGTAGTAGTCAGCGATGCCATCAACCATCTCAGCAATGGCATTGGCGCCTGATGCTGAACCGTTACGCGGAGAGCGTTGTGCTTCAACAATTCTCATTGGTGATTGATCGTATAACGTCCAGCGAATTTGTTCACCTTGAGCGCGCACAACTAAAACGGCATCCGCTGGGTAGCGCTGGCTCGCTTGGCCAATTGGCTCAATAAAGCCGCCCCAAAGATCAGAAACATTAACACCAGTTACATCATCAAAATCACCAACCGGGATCGTGATCGGCAAGCCTCTCGATTTCGCAGCACTGCGAAGTGCTACAGCGTTTGAAGAGTCGGAATGCTCCCAAGCAATATTACGATCGTATCCCTGTTCTTCCACCATCCAAACCAAAATATTGGCACGATTTGACGACCAAGATGGCAATTGAGCTTGTGTTAAAAGCGAGCTGATTTGGTCGCTGTTAAACAACATTTTTAAGCTCGCTTTTCCATCAACCTGCCCATAGCTCAGTTGGGAAATGTAACGCGCACTTGAACCAAGTGCCTTTTTTATCACTGGATTGCTTAAAGAGGATTGAGAACCGGTCGCTCGAACAATCACATCCTGCATACCTTGTTGACGAGCCAGAGACTCACCGTCGTTCTGCTCACTGTCGATAACCACTTCGGCACGATAGATATCCACCTGAGTTAATGCATATACTGGTAGGGACAACCAACCTATCAGTAAGAGAGCTAAATAGCGCATAGTTTTTATAATCCTCTGAACAAGAACCCGAATAATAAGCAACTATCAAATCTTGAGCAAGGTAAGTACTGAGTAAATTGTCTGTATTATGACCAGCTTTGTTAACTCGGGCCTCAACCAGCGCTTCAGTGCTATTTTTTATAATAAACTCATTGCTTATTAAGCTATCTCAACGAGTTAGACAGTTCATTTTTCTTCGTCACGCAAGACTCGCAAAAGAGACCAATTTGCAAGCAACTAACTCTCAAAAGTGCTATTTATGGGAAAGATTCAATCGAAAGTTTGATCCATGCAACGTTGCAAACGATTGCAGGATGATAGTATTCGCCGGATTTGTCTGCGTATCTTGAAAATAGGGAATTATTATGAAAAACGCGTTACAAGGCGCTCAAATGCTCTTTGTCGCTTTTGGTGCTTTGGTGCTTGTGCCGCTGCTAACTGGCCTTGATCCAAATGTCGCCCTCTTTGGTGCCGGTGTCGGTACTCTCCTCTTCCAATTAATGACTAAACGTTCTGTTCCCATCTTCCTTGCCTCTTCTTTTGCGTTTATTGCTCCTATTATGTTCGGTATCCAAACTTGGGGTATCGGCGCAACGATGGGCGGCTTAATGGCAGCGGGCCTGGTTTATGTGGCTCTAGGGGCGATGATCAAAGTGCGTGGTGTTGGATTTATCCATAAAATTCTCCCGCCTGTTGTCGTTGGCCCTGTGATCATGGTGATTGGTCTTGGCCTTGCTCCAACAGCAGTGAACATGGCGGTAGGTAAAACCGGTGATGGTGCTGCACAGCTTGTTAATGGTGATGCTGCGATCATCATCTCGGCGGTCTCACTGCTCACAACCATTGTACTAAGCGTGTTTGCAAAAGGCTTTTTGAAGCTCGTTCCAATTGTCGGTGGTATTCTTGCAGGTTACTCTGTTTCTCTATTCTACGGGGTGGTTGATTTCACTCCAGTAGCACAAGCGGCTTGGCTAGCTATGCCAAATTTCACCGCGCCAGAGTTCAACATAAACGCAATCTTGTTCATGATTCCTGTCGCTATCGCACCAGCAGTAGAGCACGTAGGTGACATGCTTGCTATCTCAAACGTTACAGGTAAAAACTACCTGAAAAAACCTGGCCTTCATCGCACAATCGCAGGTGACGGGGTGGCAACTATCGCAGCCTCGATGGTGGGTGCTCCACCAAACACCACTTACAGTGAAGTAACAGGAGCGGTAATGCTAACCAAAGCATTTAACCCTGTGATCATGACTTGGGCTGCGATCACTGCAATCGTACTTGCATTGGTAGGTAAGCTAGGCGCGGTTCTTCAAACGATTCCAGTACCTGTCATGGGCGGTATCATGATTCTGCTGTTCGGCTCTATCGCCACGGTAGGCCTCAACACACTGATCAAGAATAACGTTGATTTACATAAGTCTCGTAACCTAGTGATCGTTGCCGTAACACTTGTATTTGGTATTGGCGGTATGGCTTTCGGTATTGGTGAGTTCAGCCTACAAGGTGTGAGCCTATGCGGTATCGTGGCAATTATTCTTAACCTTGTGCTACCAAACGATTTAGGTGAAAACCACGTTGTAGATAACGCACAAATGGAAGAAGAGAACGCGAAATAGTGCGTCTGCGCTGCTTTACTGAGTGGCGCATTTTATTCTTCTCGTATTATAGATATAAAAAAGGCTTGGTTTTCACCAAGCCTTTGTTTTTTCTGTTCAGTCGTAGTAATACATTAAAGAATTACTTAGTACCGAAGATCTTATCACCTGCATCACCTAGACCCGGTACGATGTAGCCTTTGTCATTTAGCTTCTCATCGATGGCCGCAGTGTATAGCTCCACATCTGGGTGTGCTTTTTCTAGCGCTTCAATACCTTCTGGTGCAGCAACAAGTACCAACACTTTGATTTGGTTACAACCTTTCTCTTTTAGAAGATCAATCGTAGCAATCATAGAACCACCCGTTGCAAGCATTGGGTCAACAACAAGCGCAATACGCTCATCGATGTTAGAAGCAAGCTTGTTGAAGTAAGGAACTGGCTCAAGTGTTTCTTCATCACGGTAAATACCAACAACACTGATACGTGCGCTTGGCATGTGCTCAAGAACACCGTCCATCATGCCTAGACCTGCACGTAGGATTGGTACTACGGTTACTTTTTTACCTTTAATTTGGTCTACTTCTACCGGACCGTTCCAACCATCAATGGTCACTTTTTCTGTTTCAAAGTCTGACGTTGCTTCGTAAGTAAGTAGGCTACCGACCTCAGTCGCTAACTCACGAAAACGTTTTGTGCTGATGTCACCTTCTCTCATTAGACCAATTTTATGTTTTACTAGAGGGTGCTTTACTTCAACAACTTTCATGTCCATCTCCGGCTATAGTTGGCAATATTTAAACAAACCTTCAGATTATACATGATTTTTACAGGGATATCAGGATAAATCACTAAAGAAAAAAACAGACGCAAACGTTTGCTATCTATGTTTAAGCACTGTTAGAATAGCGCCGTTTTCATATCCAACTTAATACCGAGGACTTCCCTGTGAGTGGTAACAACTCTTCTCTTAGCTATAAAGACGCTGGTGTAGATATTGATGCAGGCAACGCGCTTGTGGATCGTATTAAGGGTGCGGTAAAACGTACTCGTCGCCCTGAAGTTATGGGTGGTATCGGTGGTTTTGGCGCGCTATGCGAATTGCCAACCAAATACAAACAACCTGTACTGGTTTCTGGTACTGATGGCGTAGGTACTAAGCTTCGCCTAGCACTGGATATGAACAAGCACGACACTATCGGCATCGATCTTGTTGCGATGTGTGTAAATGATCTTATCGTGCAAGGCGCAGAGCCACTGTTCTTCCTAGATTATTACGCAACAGGCAAACTAGACGTTGATACCGCAGCGGATGTTGTTTCAGGTATCGCTGAAGGGTGTGTTCAAGCAGGTTGCGCCCTAATTGGTGGCGAAACTGCGGAGATGCCTGGCATGTATGAAGGCGAAGACTACGACGTAGCTGGTTTCTGTGTTGGCGTAGTAGAAAAAGAAGACGTGATTGACGGCACGAAAGTCGCTGCTGGTGATGCACTTATCGCTGTTGGCTCAAGCGGCCCACACTCAAACGGTTACTCCCTTATCCGTAAAATCCTAGAAGTATCTGGCGCAGATAAGAACGAAGAACTAGCAGGTCGCACTATCGGTGAGCACCTACTAGAACCAACGAAGATTTACATCAAATCAGCACTTAAGATGATTGAGAAACACGACATCCATGCGATTTCTCATATCACTGGTGGTGGTTTCTGGGAAAACATCCCACGTGTGCTGCCTGAAGGCACAAAAGCAGTTATCGATGGTAACAGCTGGGAATGGCCAGTGATCTTCAAGTGGCTACAAGAGAAAGGCAACGTCGACACACACGAAATGTACCGTACGTTCAACTGTGGTGTGGGTCTAATCGTTGCACTACCTAAAGACCAAGCGGAAGCCGCGGTTGCTCTTCTTCAAGAAGAAGGTGAAAACGCATGGGTTATTGGTCAAATCGCGCAAGCTGAAGCGAACGAAGAGCAAGTTGAAATCCAATAATTTGCAAATCGAGCTCACAAGATAAAAAGAATGAGGACACTAGATGACTAGGTCCTCATTTTGCTATCTAGAACAATAAAAACCATTCTATTAGTAGGTAGTTTAGAAGCTACATAACTCCAACCTACAATACCAAGGCACTCTCGACATCATGAAAAACCATACCCTAAAAAACATTGTGGTCCTCATCTCGGGTAACGGAAGTAACCTGCAAGCTATCTTGGAAGCTTGCGAAGACAGCATGCCAAACGCACGAGTGGCAGCCGTGTTCTCTAACAAAGCCGATGCTTTTGGTTTAGAACGTGCAAAAAAGTTTGATGTAGACGGTCACTTTGTCGACCCTAAAGCATTCGATTCACGTGAAAGCTTTGATGCAGAGCTAATGAGTCAAATCGATGAATACCAACCAGACGTGATTATTCTGGCGGGCTACATGCGTATTCTGAGCAGCGAGTTTGTTTCTCATTACATGGGTAAGATGATCAATATCCACCCTTCTCTTCTACCAAAATATCCTGGGCTACACACACACCAGAGAGCAATTGATGCTGGCGATAAAGAACATGGTACGAGTGTGCACTTTGTAACGGAAGAGCTTGATGGTGGCCCTGTCATACTGCAAGCAAAAGTTCCGGTATTCGAAGACGATAATGCTAGTGTACTTGCAGCGCGTGTTCAGGCTCAGGAGCACCGAATCTACCCTATGGTGGCTAAGTGGCTGGTAGACGAGCGGTTGATCATGAAGGATGGTAAAGCCTATTTAGATGGCGCAGAGCTTGGCACACACGGCTACGCCTCCGATGAGTCGTCCTGAATACCAAACTCCAAACACAAAAGAGCAGCCTGAGAGCTGCCTTTTGTTATTTTGAAACATATAAACTTGATTCAAGAAAGCCGTAGTGAGACTAGAAACCTAAAACCCAACATTCTAAAAAATCCCATAACCACTTGAGTAACACGACACTCGGAAAGTAGATTCTGAGTCTGGTTCGTTCCTCACCGTTCAGAATAACGTGGTGTTTTATGAGAAATTTCTATCAGTTACATCTTTCCAGCAAGCCTTAGCGAGACTAGGAAGCTAGAAAGTATGAGAGTTCACCAGTATCCGCCCTCGGTTGAAAACGTATAAAAATAAAGCTCGCGATTAAGCGAGCTTTACGAGTTGTTCCGAATTAACCGCTATTCTAACGGCTCAGTTGGCGCCTGATTGCCCGGTTTCGCCGCTGCAAACGGCACATTCACCAGTTCAGAGGCATTGTTTTTCACTAGTTCACCTAGGTGAAACAAGCCGTACTCGCCAGGTTTCATCCGCTGCCAAGCTTCGTTACCCGTTAAAGGTTGAGTCGCGATCACAGAAACAATGTCATGTGGCGTTGTTTCTTCTTGGAAGTTAATTTCCACATCTTCATCAAGCAAAGCGGCTTTACCAAACGGTGCGCGTCTTGTGATCCAATACAAATGATTGGTGCAATACGTCATTACATACTCACCATCACTCAGAAGCATGTTAAATACACCCTTCTCTCTTAGCTCATCACAACATTTAGCAACATATAAGAATACCGATTCCATATCCTTTGGTGGCTCAGGATATCGATCTTCCATTTGCTTCAACAACCAGCAAAATGCCAGTTCACTATCTGTCTCACCGACAGGTCGATGTCGGCCCGTATGCAAGTCTTGGTAGCCAGAGAGCTGACCGTTGTGCGCAAACGTCCAATACCTCCCCCACAGCTCACGTGTAAAAGGGTGAGTATTTTCTAAATTAACGCCGCCACGATTCGCCTGTCGGATATGGCTAACGACAGCGCGACTTTTGATGGGATAATTTTGCACTAACTCTGCAATTT
The DNA here is from genome assembly GCF_021728155.1 of Vibrio sp. J2-4. NCBI lineage: Bacteria > Pseudomonadati > Pseudomonadota > Gammaproteobacteria > Vibrionales > Vibrionaceae > Vibrio > Vibrio sp. J2-4. The sequence continues at coordinate 532,841 of NZ_JAKKCN010000002.1, read as the reverse complement.
GCGACTCACAACTTGGCTTGGGATCTTTGAAAGTTCGAAAACCTTTCCCTTCGTAGAAGGTAATTCCCCATCCGTCACGGTGTGGGCCAGTTCGACCTCCACGCTGCATGAGCCCGGTAAAACTGAAACAAATATCCGTCGGAACATTAGCGCTCATACCGAGCAATTCACACATGATTAAAAAAACTCCCTAACAACACAGCTCGAAAAGGTGGCTGTGAAACGACTATTCCATCTCTTTTTCAATCAACTGAATGATGATATGAATAATCTTAATATGAATTTCCTGAATACGATCCGCATAACCAAAGTGTGGCACGCGGATTTCAATATCGGCAAGCCCTGCCATTTTGCCGCCATCTTTGCCTGTTAGCGCAATCGTCTTCATGCCTTTCGCTTGCGCCGCTTCAATCGCTTTCAGGATGTTACCTGAGTTACCTGAAGTCGACAGACCAAACAGTACGTCACCTTTTCGACCAACGGCTTCTACATAACGGGAAAACACGAAGTCATAACCAAAGTCATTACTCACGCAAGAAAGGTGGCTTGGATCTGAAATAGCAATACCAGCATAGCCAGGACGGTTTTCTCGGTAACGGCCTGTTAACTCTTCGGCAAAGTGCATCGAATCACAGTGAGAACCACCGTTACCACATGACAGTACTTTACCATCTTGCTTGAATGAGTCAGCAATCATTTTCGCCGCTGCTTCGATTTGCGCAATGTTATGGTCATCGCTTAAAAATTTGTTGAGCACTTCAGCAGCTTCGTTTAATTCACTTCTAATCAGATCATGGTACATAAGACGTTCTCTTTATTATTTCGGCTTCAGTCAGTCCTAGATTCACTGAGCAAATTGTTCTGATACCAATTTGGTATCGGACATTTCATAAACCTGAACTCGGGTTTGATTACTCTGAGTTTACCCACAAACGAGAATTAGTGTCGATAGTGAACCAACAGATTTAGATTGGTGATGGTAATAAACTTGTCAACTTGCTCATGAAACCATCACTCAAATCGCACTTTAGAACTTTAACTCTACTTAGATCACTTTTTATCCAATCTTATGTTTTACATTTCCTTAATATTTTGATTACACTTAAACCAACTGGTTAGACCTCTTACCTAACATACAGACGTACAACACTTATAAAGTCTGAAAAGGAAAATACATATGGACATCTTGCTCTCAATCATCACGATGACGGTCGTGCTAGGCATTACGCTCTACCACCGCATGTCTCTCGTGAAATCTATTAGTTTACTCACAGCAGCTATGTTAGCGCTCACAGTAATAGGCGCGGTTGGCGTTACTGGTTGGGCTATTTACGTTCTTGCTGCCGCTGTATCCGCGGTTCCTGGCGTACGTCAGTCTTTGATAAGCCGCAAAGCATTAGCGCTTTTCAAGAAAGTGCTGCCAGCTATGTCTCAAACCGAAAAAGAAGCGTTAGACGCAGGTACCGTCTGGTGGGAAGCCGAGCTATTTAAAGGCAAACCAGAGTGGCAAAAGCTTCACGCAATTCAAGCACCTAAATTAAGTGCAGAAGAACAAGCCTTTTTAGACGGTCCAGTGAATGAAGTGTGTGCCATGGTGAGCGATTTCCAAGTGACTCACGAACTCGCGGACTTACCGCCAGAAGTATGGCAATACCTGAAAGATCACAAATTCTTCGCCATGATCATTAAGAAAAAGTACGGTGGTCTTGAGTTCTCAGCATACGCTCAATCACTAGTACTACAAAAACTAACGGGTGTTTCTGGCGTTCTATCGTCTACCGTTGGTGTTCCTAACTCTTTGGGTCCTGGTGAGCTACTGCAACACTACGGTACTGAAGATCAGAAAAACCATTACTTACCGCGCCTAGCTGAAGGTAAGGAAATCCCTTGTTTCGCCCTAACAAGTCCAGAAGCGGGCTCTGACGCTGGATCTATTCCAGATTACGGTGTGGTCTGTAAAGGCGAATGGGAAGGAAAAGAAGTACTGGGTATGCGCCTGACTTGGAACAAGCGCTACATCACCCTAGCGCCAGTCGCAACGGTACTAGGTTTAGCATTTAAACTTCGCGATCCTGAAGGTTTGCTAGGCGACAAAGAAGATCTTGGCATCACTTGTGCGCTTATCCCAACTGATGTCAAAGGTGTTGAGATTGGTAACCGACACTTCCCGCTCAATGTGCCATTCCAAAATGGTCCAACGAGCGGTAAAGACATCTTTGTTCCTATCGATTTCATTATCGGTGGTGAAAAAATGGCGGGCCAAGGTTGGCGTATGCTGGTTGAGTGTTTGTCGGTTGGACGTGGTATCACACTACCTTCAAACTCAACAGGTGGCATCAAAACTGCCGCAATGGCCACAGGTGCTTACTCACGCATTCGTCGCCAGTTCAAACAGCCAATCGGCCACATGGAAGGGGTTGAAGAGCCATTAGCGCGTCTAGGTGGTAACGCCTACGTAATGGACGCGGCAAGCAACTTAACCGTGGCAGGTATCGACCTAGGTGAAAAACCTTCGGTTATCTCAGCTATCGTGAAGTACCACTGTACTCATCGCGGTCAGCAAAGCATCATCGACGCAATGGACATCGTAGGCGGTAAAGGGATCTGTATGGGACCTTCTAACTTCCTAGCGCGTGGTTACCAAGGTGCACCAATCGCGGTAACGGTTGAGGGTGCAAACATCCTAACTCGTTCAATGATCATCTTTGGTCAAGGTGCGATTCGTTGTCACCCTTACGTTCTTGAAGAAATGAACGCCGCGTACTCTGATGCCAGTGACTCTGTAGAGAAGTTTGATAAAGCGCTTGCTGGTCACGTGAGCTTTACCATGAGTAACCTCGTACGCAGTATCTGGTTTGGTTTAAGCGACGGTTTAGGTTCTTCATCACCAACCAAAGATGCAACCAAGCGTTACTACCAACAATTGAACCGTTACAGTGCAAACCTTGCTCTGCTATCGGATATCTCAATGGCAGTGCTAGGTGGCTCTTTGAAGCGTAAAGAGCGTCTATCAGCGCGTCTTGGTGACATTCTAAGCCAGCTATATTTAAGCTCTGCGGCGTTGAAACGTTTCGAGCAAGATGGCCGCCCAGTCGAAGATTTACCATTAGTACACTGGGGTCTACAAGACAGTTTGAAACAAGCGGAAGTGGCGGTAGACGAATTCTTAGCAAACTTCCCGAACAAAGTGATTGGTCGTGCACTGCGCGTGTTAATCATGCCATTCGGTCGTGTACGCAAAGCGCCAAGCGATAAACTAGACAGCAAAGTGGCGCGCATTCTACAAACGCCTAGTGCAACGCGCTCACGCATTGGTCGCGGTCAGTACCTTGAACCAACCGAGCACAACGCAGCAGGTAAGATTGAGCTTGCCCTGTCTGTGATTCTTCAAGCTGAGCCTGTGTTTGACAAGGTATGTAAAGCGCAAGGTAAACGCCGTCCATTTATGCGTTTGGATATGATTGCTCAAGAAGGTCTAGAGCAAGGCTTTATCACGCAAGAAGAAGCCGACCTACTAAGAGAAGCTGAACAGCATCGTCTGGATACAATCAACGTTGACGACTTCGAGCCGGAATTGCTCGCCGCAAAGCCGCTATACCCTCAGATGGATAGCGTTGCCTAACTCTCTAATCTGAAACCATAAAACGGGAGTGACAACTCCCGTTTTTTATTGCTACCAGAATAGCGTTCATAATACCTCACACCACGAAGAACCTCTGCGCAAGCGCAATAAAATCCACGCACTCCGACCCTTCCCCCGATTTCCAGTGATAACTAACTCACAGACGTTCCAAGCAAGCGGTGTATACTTTTAAGTAACTCACTCACATATATGGTAAATCCGTTGGCTAAAATATTATTCGCACAGTGGTTCCCAGGGCTTGTTCAGCTTAAGCATTATCAAAAAGAATGGTTTGTTAACGACTTTAGAGCCGCCTTTTCTGTTGTCGCGGTTGCCCTGCCAGTCGCCATTGCTTATGCACAGCTAACCGGTGTATCCGCAATTGTCGGTCTGTACTCGTGTGTACTGCCAATGTTGGTATACGCCATGATGGGCACATCTCGACAACTCATTGTCGGACCTGATGCAGCAACCTGTGCAGTGATTGCCGCCGTTGTTACGCCGCTTGCCGCGGGTGATCCTACAAAACATTGGCAGTTAGTCATGACCATGACAGCGATGACTGGTATTTGGTGTGTACTGGCCAGTCGTTTCAAGTTAGGGGTGTTTGCAGACTTCCTTTCTCGCCCGATTCTTTTGGGTCTACTCAACGGTGTCGCTCTCACAATTATCGTTGGTCAGTTTGCCAAAGTGGTCGGTTTGAAATACGAACAACGTTATTTGCTGGAACGCTTATGGGAAGCTCCACAACGATTAACCGAGCTTCATTGGCCTACCGTAACTCTGAGTATCGTGACGGTTGTCGTTTATTTACTCACCAAACGCTACCGACCAACTTGGCCTGCTGCCATGCTGGCGATACTCGTGACTACCGCGTCAGTTTGGTTTTTCCATTTACAAGAGATGGGCGTATCCGTAGTTGGGCTCACTCAAGGTGGTTTCCCTCAGTTTCAAACGCCGGAGTTTGAGCTAGGTGAAGTTCGTGAGCTAGTGGTCCCGGCGCTCAACCTTGCGATTGTCAGCTTTGTTAGCATGATGCTCACCGCGCGCAGTTTCGCCGCTAAAAACGGTTATGATATTGATGCAAATAAAGAGTTTCAGGCGTTGGGCTTTGCCAACATTGCCTCAGCTTTTTCGCAAGGTTTCGCGATAAGCGGCGCTGACTCACGCACAGCGGTAAATGATGCAAATGGCGGTAAATCTCAATTAGTTTCGATTGTCGCCGCAATCACCATTGCCATTATTGCGGTATTTATTTATGAGCCTTTACAGTTTATTCCCATCGCATCACTTGGTGTCGTGTTGATCATCGCATCCTTGTCTCTGCTCGATCTCAAAGCCATTTGGAAATTAAAATCTCGTGACAAAGATGCGTTCTATCTAGCAATCATCACTTTTATTTCTGTTTTGATCGTAGGCGTAATACCGGGGATCACTTTAGCGGTACTGCTAGGGCTATTTCAATTTTTACGTATTGTCATGCGACCGAGTGATCAGCTACTTGGCTTGGATGAAAAAGGCACCATTCGGACCATCGACGACTCAGGAAAAGCTTCGCCTATTCCTGGAATGGTGATTTACCGCTTTAACTCGCCGCTGACTTACTTCAACGCACCTTACTTTAAACGCCGAGTGTTAGAGCAAGTAGAACATCACAAAGACGCAAGTTGCGTTGTCATCGACGCCGTATCGAGCTTTACTCACTTGGATCTCAGTGTGATGGCAACACTGTCAGATATTCACAATACTTTAAAAAAGAGAGGCGTACGCTTAATCCTCGCAGGAAGGAAACGACGCTTACGGCAATGGTGTGAGCTTACTGGTATCAGCACCAGTGAAGGAGGCATCTTACTGCGAGCCGATATGTACCTTGCCATTAAACTTAGTGGCTGTTACATCAGTGCTGTGGGTGAGGGACAAATTCCTACTGTTCAAAAAGAGCCTGATTTAGAGCAGCCACCCAAACCAATTCCAGAAGTGGCTTAAGTAGAAATTTAATATAGAAAACAGGAAATTAAACTCCTGTTTTCTATTGCTTATTTGCACAGCTGAATACGTGTTACACCTTCGGCTTAAACTTTTTTGTCATCCCTTGGCTTTTAGGAGCCACCAGCCTATAACCAAGCTTTTTGTAAAAGACCGGCTCATCAGCAATCATAGAAACGTAAGAGCCTTCAAGTGCAACAGAAGAAAGATAACCGTCGATGTATTCCATGACTTTTCTACCTAACCCGTTACCTTGATAATCAGGGTCAACGGCAACGTCGACAATTTCGAAGTTACACGCCCCGTCACCAACAATCCGACCCATTGCAATGAGCTTTCCTTCATCCCGGACAGATACGCCATATAACGAATTGGGTAGACCAATTTCAGCAGCTTTCAACGATTTGGGTGATAGCCCGGCTTTGACGCGCATATCACAGTATTCTTTCGGGCTTGGCACGTGCTCTTCATATCTTATTGTCATTATGTACGACTCCTTTGTATCACCTTGGAGCTTACATAACCAAACTGTATAAATAAACAGTTAAAATTGGAAAGATGTTCCCATTAAGCACACAAAATGTCGGGTCTCGAAAAGAAGCCACCGACAACTCTGACGCCATAATAGATATAAGTCGCTCTGAAGCTAGACATTCCTTTTTCTAAACATATTTCTCTCAGCAACATATCCGCATGCTTTCGAGCACTTTGTGGCAACACCTCTTCCCTCATGAGTTGGTAAAGAGCATCATGAACTAAAGAAGCTTTCATAATGTTTTTTGTGTCTAATGCTGGCCCACTCGCTCCATCCCATGCGTAGCCCTTTTTAATCGTTAACACGCCTTGTTTGGACAAACTAAGAAAAGGGCTGTCATACACCTGACTCACTGAAATGCGAGTCTCAATCTTTTCTTCAGAGTGGAGAGTGTATTTGTACTTCTGACGCTTTTTGTATTTCATAACCTAACAGCCTAGCTAACTTCAGTGGGAGGAACGGAGATGACTCTCAAATTAGAGTTTCTCAGAGAGTTTTTTCAAGTAGGACTTAGCAAGCTCATGGTTATCTCTACTCAACCACTTAATACAATCAAAGAGTTCCCAGATCAGGCCTTGATCACCACTGGTATAAACTGGGAAATCTTCATGCTTTGGCGCAGGTTCATCAGTAACCATGCCCGCAGTCACATCAGCTTTATCAAATAAAGTCTTAAATGGCTTAGAAAGTTTGAAGGGCTCACAGAGATCTAAACAATGAATCTCTGCACTGGTTAGGTCATTAAAAATGTATTTTTTGAAACACGCATTTTCGTTGTGCTCTCCCTCAAGGCGATAAAAAATATCTTTATTAGCTTCAAAGTGGGTAAAGCAAGGCTCTAAGGCTTTATGGAAGTTATTTTGAGTAAAGACAACAATATCAGCATCCGAAATGCGGTCACCTTTTCCTGATGACAATGAACCAAGCAATACCGCAGCAACAACGTCTTTTTCAGAATAAAAGGCATCATAAGCAGACTCAACCAAGGCCTTTTGTCGTGGTAGATGTTCTAGTTCTAACGCTCCAATTGTCATAACTCACTCCGTAGATACGCACTAAAATCAAGTCGAAACGTAAAGAGTATCATGCGAGCTTTATTATGATTAATCAACGTTAAATCATGGTGTTACTTTAAAATAAAATGATTAATGACCATGAGAAACATCAAATTCTGTCTCAAACTTAAACTGAAAAAAAACGGAGCCGATTGGCTCCGTTTCTAGGTTTATGTGTTACTACTATTTCTTTGGCACTTCTAACTGCATCTCTGGCATGGCATCGCGCTTCGCTTTAATTTTGCGCCAGACTATCCATGCAATGATCACAATCAGCAGCATTATCACGTTACCCACCGCGATAATAATCATGCTGCGCTTACGCTCAGCCTCCCGCTCAGCAATAATTTGCTTTTCCATTTCAATACGGCGCTGCTCGGCTAATTCAGCTTCTTTTGCAATTCGAGCGGCTTCTAGATCAACTTCATCAACAACACTGAAGGTTTGCTCTGGAATAGGAAACACCAGTGGACGTTGCGTCGCAAAATCAGTGGCAAAGATCTCGCCGCGCCATGCGTATTTACCAAGCTCAGCGTCGTTATTGAGGTTCAGCGTGGTTCTCATTCCATCTTTAGAAACCTGGCCTTGGCTGTAGCTAACAAAGCCATCAGGTGCATCTTGTTCCACCGTGACTGCGATTGAGCCTGGCGCGATCATACCTTGCTCACCACTCACCACCAATTGGTGTGGTTTGTCAGGATTGCGCGCCTGAATAAAAGTACGAGAAATTGGGTTCGGATAAACCAAGATGACTTGCTCTTGCGCTCGTAAGAATACGCCATTACCAGAGGTGATTCGCGCACGGTACTTACCGGGCTCAACGTCTATTGGTAGTTGGACAGTGAACACACCATCTCCTGCTTTTTCATCCAAGCCGCGGCCATCATCAGCAAACTCACCCACAACCATCGGCACTGGACGTGCTTCTTTGATCAACTCATCTTCATTTTCGACAAACTTGGTAAATGTCACGCGCAGATTCACGCGGTCAAGGAAGTCGCGCAGTACAAGAGGTTTGTCGTCGGAGGTTAGGCGAGCTGTAAACTTAAGCGCTTCCCCATTATATAATCGGTTTGGGAACACATCCGTGCTGAGCTTTAAGTGAGAAATTAAGCGGATGTTATTTTTAGGAGTGACTTTCCCCACAGCCTGCCATGGGCCTGGCATAGGGTTGTCAACGGAGATAATATCGAGTGAGGCTTCTTGGTACCAACGTACATTGTCGTAGGCGTCCCAAGCATAGTACTTTTTACCGTCAGGGCGGACTAAAACAACTGGCTGAGAACTTTGCTCACGATAAACTAAAAAAGTGATCTGCTCGATGGTTGGATCCACTCGAAAGCGATTGTCTAACAAAGACATAGCAGATTCACTCGATGCACTCGAGAGACTACTCCATATCGCTAAAAACGCGACCAACAAAGCCCTCAGCATAGCTTCTCCTATTGATGCCAAATACAGTCGTTCACCAACTCTAATCTTTTTTGGTGAGCTTCTAGTTCATCGGCACTTGCGCGCAAAACCTTTAGCGCTTTTCTTCCTTCAATACGGCGAATGGTTTCTACCCCACCCTCTTGTTTATTCGCGTTAAATTCTAGACTCGTTTGACCACCCGTCATAAAGAGGTAAACGTCGGCTAGAATCTCCGCATCGAGCAAAGCTCCGTGGAGTGTACGGTGCGAGTTATCAATACCGTAGCGTTCACATAAGATATCAAGGTTGTTTCGCTTGCCAGGGAAGATTTTCTTCGCCATAGCAAGGGTATCGGTCACCTTGCAGTAGTCGTCCGTTTTGCCGATGTTAGGATCGAGCATGCCAAACTCGTAATCCATAAAGCCCGTATCGAAGGGCGCATTGTGGGCAACAAGTTCGGCGCCTTTAATAAACTCAAGAAACTCTTGGTGCACGCTCGCGTATTCCGGCTTATCAACCAAGAATTCATCCGTAATACCGTGAACTTCAACCGCTTCTGGTTGGATTTCACGATCGGGTTTTAAATAAACGTGGAAGTGACGACCAGTCAGCTTACGGTTGATGATCTCCACGGCACCGATTTCAATAATGCGGTGTCCCATGTAGTGAGGACCACCCTCGCGGTTCATACCTGTGGTTTCGGTATCGAGAACGACAATGCGGTTATATTCAGAATTGCTGCTGGTATTCATAAGGTTATGTATGTCAGACTATGCTTTATTAAATGTTTCGGCTAATAGTACCAAAAAATATGACCAAACACGTTGAGATTTTCACTGACGGTTCTTGTTTAGGTAACCCAGGACCAGGTGGTTACGGCATTGTATTGCGTTACAAAGACGTAGAAAAGACGCTTTCCAAAGGCTACACGTTAACCACCAACAACCGCATGGAAATGTTGGCGGCTGTCGTCGCGCTGCAGACGTTAAAACAACCTTGCAAAGTCACTTTAACGACTGACAGTCAATATGTGCGCCAAGGTATTACTCAGTGGATCCATAACTGGAAGAAGCGTGGCTGGAAAACAGCGGATAAAAAACCCGTGAAGAATGCCGATCTATGGCAAGCTCTAGACAAAGAAACCGCACGCCATCAAGTTGAATGGCACTGGGTAAAAGGCCACGCTGGTCATCGTGAGAATGAAATTTGTGATGAGCTAGCCCGTACCGCCGCAGAAAACCCAACCGAGGAAGATACTGGTTACCAACCCTCTTAACGAGATTCTTTCCTCATAGTATTGCCCTCTCGATTCATCACCCCTAGTGGTGTGAGCTTTTTCTTCAAACGCCAATGCGGTTTGATAGGCTTGAGAGGGTATGTTCGTTTCCGTGCCACAATGTAATACAAACTCCCTGCAGGTGACGCCCAATCACCGAGACTGTTTTCCAACCATGTCCACATTGTGCGGTAGCGCTTCATCGGAAACAGCGCGTAACGATCGCAATGAATCACTTGATAATTAAGTAACCCTAACCAGTCGTTGATGCGGTTCGACGTAAACATTCGTCCACTCCAAGGCAAATTATGTTTACGCCAAGGAAGAAAACTCGCTAATCCAGTCAAACTTAGTGGGTTAAATCCAGTGATTATCAAATAACCATCATCCATCATCACTCTATCGACTTCCCGTAGCAAACGGTGTGGATCACTTGCATAGTCGAGCTGATGAGCGAGAATCACAACATCAAAGCTTTTTTCCAAAAAGGGCAATTCGTAACCATCTGCAATCACATTATGCAACGGGTTCTGGATATCTACGTTGACTTGGTGTTGAATGTTACAATTACAGCTGGTTAGCTCACAGCTCAACCCGCCCAGTTTGAGCATATGGTAACCGAAGAGTTTCGGACACCATTCATCAAGTCGGGTCTGGATTGACTCAAGCACCCACGGACCGTTGTTCATTGCTGACCAAGTCGACGGGTGTGGTATAGTTTTGTTGCTGAGTGCTGGTTTCATTAACCACCTGACTAAAATGGGTGACGGAGAACGAATCGTGTTAGAGATCAAAAGCATACCCGCATTTAATGATAATTACATCTGGCTGATACAAAATAGCGATAAACGTTGCGCAGTCGTTGATCCGGGCGATGCGAAGCCAGTGTTAGAATACTTGCAGGCTAACGAATTAACTTTAGAAGCGATTTTAATTACGCACCACCACAACGATCACATTGGTGGCGTTCCAGACTTAGTGCGTGCCTTTCCTGAAGTCGCCGTTGTGGGCCCGAAATCTGAACCAATTCCAACCCTAACCACCCCCATGGAAGAAGGCGACAAACTGGAGTTATTTGGCGAAATCTTTTTGGTGCTAGGTTTACCAGGCCATACCTTAGGTCATATCGGTTACGTTGGAGACGGAAAACTGTTTTGCGGTGACGTGTTGTTTTCCGCAGGCTGCGGTCGTGTTTTTGAAGGTACGCCAGAGCAAATGTTTGAGTCACTAAACAAGCTAACGTCTCTACCAGAAGAAACTCAAGTCTTCTGCGCGCATGAATACACCGCGAGTAACGTGGCGTTTGCTTTAGCGGTTGAGCCTGATAATGAGCAGCTCCGTCAATATCGCGATGATGTAAACCGACTGCGAGCTCTAAACATTCCGACACTTCCAACAACAATACGCAAAGAAAAGTGGATTAATCCGTTCTTGCGAACCACCAATCCTGACGTGGTTCAATCTGTTGCTAGTCGCATTAAAAATAGCGATCCATGCTCGGTTTTTACTGCTTTGCGTGAGTGGAAGAACGAATTTTAACCATTTTCTGCTTGTAAGTTTGCAAGACCCCAGTATTATCAGGGGCTGATTTTTCGAGAAGCGCCACTGGCGCTTCTCTTACGTTTGGGGTTGATATAAATCTATTTGAATTTCTCCCCATTGCATAATTTAGAAGCTCTTTGCCTCTATTAATTAGTTAGTGTTTAAAAGATGTCTATTATCTTGCGACTGCCACGCACATTGTGTTGCGCGACAGGCAGGTGAAGATAAAAAGGCCCTAAATAGGCTGAATCCATGCGTTTGAAGTATACCTGGGCGTTGGCGTTGTTATTATCTGGCTGTCAATTGACTCAGTCAGACTCAACGTCTTCTACACCAGAAGCCAATAAATCTGAGCAGACTGCAAAACAAAATGCAGCGAAGGCTCAACCGGGCAACACATCGTCTTTAGCAAAAAAATCCGCTAACGACGCGCCTAAAGTTCTTTCCCCTCAGGAACAAGAAGATGTATGGCAACGTATCGCCATGCAACTTGAAATGGATATCCCAAACCATAAGAAAGTGGACTACTACCGTACGTGGTATCTAAAGCACCCGAATCACCTTTACACGGTGTCTAAGCGTGCGACTCCTTTTCTATACATGATCACAAAACGTATCGAAGAGCGTGGACTTCCAATGGAGCTTGCTTTGCTTCCTGTGGTGGAAAGCTCATTCGATGCCTTTGCCTACTCACACGGTAGTGCAGCTGGATTGTGGCAATTTGTCCCTGGCACCGGAAAGATGATGGGACTAGAGCAAAACTACTGGTATGACGGTCGCCGAGATGTGGCAGCAGCAACGGATGCCGCGCTGGACTACCTTGTACAACTAAACGAGCGTTTTGATGGTAGCTGGGAGCATGCAATTGCCGCTTACAATAGTGGTGGTGGCCGTGTTTCTAGCGCAATTCGTAAGAATAAAAAGCTCGGTAAACCTATCGATTTCTTCTCATTGGACTTACCAAAAGAGACCAGCAGTTACGTTCCTAAGCTGCTAGCTTTGGCTGACGTCATCGCAAACCAAGACAAGTACGGACTTAATATTCCTGCGATTCCAAACAAACCTGTTCTAACGCTTGTCGATCCGAAAGAACAGCTTGATCTGGCCATTGCAGCAGATTATGCCGGCATTGGTGTGAAAGAGTTACAAAGTTACAACCCTGCATACAACCAATGGTCAACTGCGCCTGAAGGGCCGCACCAACTTTTGATTCCGGTAGAGAAAAAAGAGGCTTTTCTCACTAAGGTGGAGAAAAACCGTGGTAAAGGGATGAAGGTCGCTCGCTACAAGGTGAAGTCTGGTGACTCTTTAAGTGTGCTAGCTAATAAATACGGCACAACCACAAAAGTGATTCGACGTGCAAACGGTCTGTCGAATAACAATATTCGTATTGGCCAATACCTACTGATTCCGACGTCAACAAAAGACGATGCGAAATACGCACTAACGGCACAAAATCGATTAAGCAAGACTCAATCACGTGCTCGTGGACAACTCAAGCTCACTCATGTCGTTCAGTCTGGAGAAAGTTTGTGGTCAATCGCACGTGAAAATAAAGTGTCGTATAAATCGTTAGCAAAATGGAATGGCATGGGCCCTAAAGATCCATTGCGTGTGGGTCAAAAGCTCGTGATTTGGAAGGACTCAGACAAAGGTGCTGTGATCCGTACCGTTTTCTACAACGTTCGCTCCGGTGACACCATTAGCGGCATTGCAAGCAAGTTCAAAGTAAAAACAAACGACATCGTAAAATGGAACTCGCTACACAAGAAAAAATACTTACAACCAGGTCAAAAACTTAAGTTGTACGTTGACGTAACGAAGGTAAGTGTATGAACCCATCAAGCAACCCACTTGTGATGCTGTTGGACATTTTTCGTTCTCCAACATCTTGCTTTCTAGCGCTTTACCAACGCGGCGGATGGGGATGGCAACCGTTCATCTTCTTGATGCTTAGTCCGTTTTTATTCTGGGGCGCTTACTTTTCGAATGTCGATTTCACGTGGCTTAGTGACCAACTAGCCGCGCAGTTTCAGCAAATCGACCCAAAGCAGATTGAGCTATTAGAGCCAAACACGCTAATGGCAAGTGCGATCATCAATGATGTATTCAACCGCTTTGCCACCTTACTGTTGCTTGCGCTTTGGTTCTTTCTTGCAACGAAGGCAAGCAAGCAACAATATGGTTACTGGAAGTGGTTTGCCGCGTCGTGTGCAATCTTATTCCCAGCAGTATTGGGCGATATCGCAAGCTACGCGAGCCTATTGCTCAAGCATGGCCAGGTGATGACTTACGCAGCAGATTTAAACAGCCTCAATGGTCTATTAAAACTGCCGCTTACCAGTGAGTGGTCTCAGTTCGCTAGCTCATTGCCTTTGCTTCTACCTTGGTACATTGTACTCGGCTACGGTGTTGTGCTTACTTGGACTGAGTTTGAACGTGGGCAAGCCTTGGTGATTGCAAGCCTGCCATGGGTATTCTTCTACGTTATTTGGGCGCTTTATATTGTGGTGACCTAAGCTAGTCATCTAACGTAAATGACAGTAACAATGGGTTATGATCGGAAGCGTCGCTCTGCGGCGCTTTCGCGTATTTGAGGGTCAGTCCTCGGTAAAATACGTGATCCAACGGTAATCCCGTTATAAACTGGACTCGATAATCAGGCGAGAACGTCACTTCTTGCAAGTCCGCGGCTTTTAAGGCCTGTCGCATCGCATTAACGCGAGATTCACTCCAACTATTGAAGTCTCCAGCGAATAGGATCGGCCCTGTATGATGCTTTAAAAGCATTTCAAGAGCCGTTAACTGAGAGACATACTCTTGCGTGCCAACCGTGAAGTTAATCGCATGTACATTCACCACAGCGAGTCTCTCGCCATTGCTTAATTGATATTGGCTGTATAGTGCAGACTTGGGTAAACGCAGCCAAGGCTCTTTAGACGTATAAGCACAGGCTTTTTCTGGTTGCCCTTGAGCGATACTAATCACACCCGCACCGCTGCCCAGCGCCTTAAAGGCACTCACTTGGTTGCTGACCCAGTTGCCATCCACCAACCATTGCTTAAAAGATGGTGTCATGCTGGCTTCTTGCAATAACAGCAGCTGCTTATCAGCAGAGAATTCATTGAGTGCGCTTTGCCAATTAGTTCGGCTCTGTTTGTAGATATTCCAGACAAGTACATTGATTTCACCGCCCTGATCCAGAGCTTTTGAGCCGCTAAATTCGATACACCTAATATCCTGCGTCAGCTCTGAGCCTGTTTGAGTAATGATTTGCGGCTGATCTGGTACGGTGAAAATAACCTGGAAGCCGACCAATACCGCCATAATAAGAAAAGCTAACGCCAGAAAAAAACGCTTAAACATACGACAAACCTGAATATACGCACCCTAAAACTGGAACAACCAACCTCGGGTTATTTGATTTCACTGAAAGTAAAAAACAAAAAAGGAGCCACTTGGCTCCCTTTTAGCATAATAAATACGAGACAGGTAACAAGAAACCTTAGATCGCGTCTTCGTCTTCTTCACCAGTACGGATACGAACCACACGCTCAACATCAGTAACAAAGATTTTACCATCACCAATTTTGCCGGTTTGCGCGGTTTCAATGATCGTCTCTACGCATTTATCAGCCACATCTTCCGTTACAACGATTTCGAGCTTCACTTTAGGCAGAAAGTCCACCATGTACTCTGCACCACGGTAAAGCTCGGTGTGACCTTTTTGGCGACCAAAGCCTTTCACTTCAGAGACGGTCATCCCTGTAATGCCAACTTCAGCTAGCGCTTCTCGAACATCATCCAATTTAAATGGCTTGATAATCGCTTCAATTTTTTTCATGTTCATCCCTTAAGCTTCAATCGATTGCGCTTATTATCGTTTAGCGTTTCGCAACATTCAATGTTTGTCTCTGATCCACCAGCGAAAATCCAGATTGAGCAAATTAACATGGCGAATATCGTGAGTTGATAAAACCCCAATGAGGACAGCTCAATGCCCAATCGTCCAAGCTTTTTCAGACTCGCGTTTACTTCAAACTTGCGTAGTAAGCCGCTAGATTTGCGATATCTTCATCAGACAACAGTGAAGCTTGAGCTTGCATAACAGCAGCAAGACCACCTGTTCGCTCTTTGTTTTTATAGGCTTTAATTGAGCTGATAATGTATTGCTCGTTTTGCCCTTTCAGGTTTGGGTAACCCGGAATGACAGCAATGCCGTCGGCGCCATGACACGCAGCGCATACTCCTGCCTTTGCTTGACCTGCTGTGGCATCTCCCGCTGCTAGAGCCTGCCCACTGAGCATGGTTAGCGCCACCATTGCACCCATGATTGTTTTCTTCATTGCTTCACCTAATCAATTATTATTTAAGGATTTTTATATTTTATAATCGACATTGTGGCATGAATTTTCATTACCTGCGCCAAATAAGTTCACAATCTTGACCATTAAACGCCTGATCAACGAACAGATCTGCCACAGCAACGACTCGGTCTTGATACATCAAAATCGGAATTTGACGACGCAGCCAGCTTGGCACATTGTATTCTTGGAATAATTTCTTCAGTTTTCGACTGTGATTACGCGTGGTTGGATGCGCTGATAAGCCTTCCGGATTGAAGGTCACGCGAAGCAATTCTGGCTGACTCGGAAGCGCAATCGTTGCGTTACTAGAACTCGTCGTTAAGGTCAGTTCCCCTAGCCGCTCTGGAAGCGATAAAACGGTATCGACTTGAATCGTACTTTGCCACTCAGTGACGTCAGCGATTTCTGTTACCCAGTAGAGACGATTTCGAAAACGGCGCACTTCACCTTGTTTAAGTTGTAGTTTGGGGTTGGCATCTTGCTGAGCTAATGCGACTTCATTCCAGATAAGATTGAGTTGTACCTGAGTCGGCATACTAGTATTAAGCTTAGCCAGCCACATACGAATCAAGCGCGCACGCGCTAATTCACTGTGCTTAGCCAGTTCTTTAATACTTAAACTTAGATCCGTTTGTAAAGCGCGTTCAAACACCGCGCTCAATAGTTCATCCAATAGCGCTTCTTGTTGAGCACATAAGCTTGCACTGCGCTGAACCGCTTGATGGATACTAGGCCAGCGACCAGACAATTCAGGGATAACACAATGACGAAGAAAGTTACGATCATAACGAGTATCTTGGTTGCTTTCGTCTTCCACCCACTCCAAACCTAATTTAGTAGCCGCGTCTTCGATGGTCTTCCGCTTGATAGTAAGCAATGGTCGAACTAGGGATCCACCAGAAAACGGCATACTCTCCGCCATCGAAGATAACCCTTTTGGCCCGCTGCCTCGCTTAAGAGCAAGGAGAAATGTCTCTAGTTGATCATCAGCATGTTGGCCGGTCAACAGTATATCGCCTTCTTGAATGTACTTAGTTAAGGCTTGATAGCGAGCTTCACGAGCAAGAAGTTCAATACTTTCACCATTGCTGATGTCTAAGCTCACTCGCTCAATCGAGCATGATATGCCCACTTGTTTTGCCCAAAGTAAGCATTTATCGGCCCAATCATCGGCATTCGAGCTCAAACCATGGTGCACATACACAGCGTGACACTCTATCGAATGCGCTTGTTGATAGCGACTGAGTAATTCGAGTAAAAGACGTGAATCCACTCCTCCGCTAAACGCCAAGACAACCTTAGTGCCTGATTGATAGTAGCGGCCGAGAACTTGAGCAAAATGCGGGTAAAGCGATTCCATAAGCGATCCGATAGGTACAAAAAAGGGCTGGACTCTCATCCAACCCTTTCTATTTTAACTGTTATCACTTGAGATATCAGCTAACGCTTAATAGCAATCACCGAAATTAACAGTAACCGTAGCTCATTAGGCGCTGGTAACGACGTTCACGTAGCGTCTCTTCATCCAATTGCTCTAGATCTTCTAGTTGACGAAGTAGTGTCGCTTTCATATTCGCTGCCATTTGAACATGATCGCGATGAGCGCCGCCTAGTGGCTCTTCAATGATTTCGTCGATCAGTTCAAGCTCTTTAAGACGAGGAGCAGTTAGACCCATCGCTTCTGCCGCTTGCGGCGCTTTGTCAGAATCACGCCATAGGATTGAAGCACAACCTTCAGGAGAGATTACTGAGTACGTAGAGTACTGAAGCATGTTCACGTAGTCGCCTACACCAATTGCTAGTGCGCCGCCTGAACCACCTTCACCAACAACGTTACAGATTACTGGCACTTTAAGACCAGACATCACTTTTAGGTTTTTCGCGATAGCTTCAGATTGACCACGTTCTTCTGCGCCCACACCTGGATACGCGCCAGCCGTGTCGATAAATGTGATGATTGGCATATTGAAACGCTCTGCCATTTCCATCAAGCGTAGCGCTTTGCGGTAGCCTTCTGGTTTTGGCATACCAAAGTTACGTTTCACTTTCTCTTTGGTTTCCCGACCTTTTTGATGACCGATGATCATCACAGGACGGCCTTCAAGGCGAGCCATGCCACCCACAATCGCTTTGTCGTCTGCAAACGCGCGGTCACCCGCTAATTCATCAAACTCCTCAAAAGCGTGTTGGATGTAATCCAGCGTGTAAGGACGTAGTGGGTGACGAGCCAGTTGAGCTGTTTCCCATGCGCCTAGGTCGCTGAAGGTTTTTTTCTTCAGCTCTAAGCTTTTCTTCTCAAGCTGTTCGATTTCTTTATCCAGGTCAATCGCAGAATCACCACCGTGGCGAGAGACATCACGTAGTGCTTCAATTTTCGCTTCTAGTTCTGCAATTGGCTTTTCAAATTCAAGAAAGTTTAGGCTCATCTATGAATCCTTGTTTACTCAGCGCCTAACATATTGCGCTGAATTTTTAGTTAAATTCGAGTTCTACCTGGCTTTTGCCAAGTAACTGTTTTAAATCGTCGAGTAATGTATCACTTGGCGTTACTCGCCACTCGGTGCCCAATGTTAACCGCGCTCTGGCGTCGGCACGCTGGTAGTATACATTGACGGGTACGGTTCCGGCTTTGTGCGGTTCTAAAATACGGCTGAACTGCTCAAAAAACTGATCGTTGATCTGAGTTGTATCTATCGATACCGACAAACCACGAGCGTATTTTTCGCGCGCACTGCCGAGATCCATAACTTCACGCGCCGACATTTTAAGGCCACCGTTGAAGTCATCAAAGCTGACCTGTCCAGAAACGACCAAAATTCTGTCTTTTTCGAGAAGTTCAGCGTATCGATCCAGTGCATCTGAGAACAACATCACTTCCATACGACCACTTCGGTCATCCAGTGTCATAATACCAATCCGTGTACCACGCTTGGTCGTCATTACACGAGCGGCAATAACCAGGCCAGCCACCGTGACAGATTGGTCGCGACGCGTAGGTGTTGCGTCTTTTAGTCGACAACTGGTGTATTTGTTTAGTTCCTTTACGTAGGCGTTAATTGGGTGCCCTGTCAAATATAGACCTAGGGTATCACGCTCGCCCTCTAACCACACTTTTTCTGGCCAAGGCGGAACCTGCGTATACTTATGCTCTACTTCTTCAGGCGCATCCGTTAGCACACCAAACATATCCGTTTGACCAAACGCCTCAGCTTGGTGATGTTGACTTGCTGCTTTTACCGCATCATTGAGTGACGCCATCATCGCCGCGCGGTGTGGGCCTAGTCGATCCAACGCGCCCGCGTAAATCAGCTTCTCTATCACTCGTTTATTGACGCGTTTTAGATCAACTCGAGCACAGAAATCAAATAGGTCTTTAAAGTGACCACCTTTATTTCTCGCCTCAAGAATCGCATCGATAGGACCTTCACCTACCCCTTTTATCGCACCAATACCGTAAACAATTGCGCCATTTTCATCAACATTAAAGCGATATAGGCCAGAGTTGATGTCTGGTGGCAGCACGGTGAGCTTCATACGGAAACACTCATCGACCAAGCCAACGACTTTTTCCGTGTTATCCATATCGGCTGTCATTACCGCAGCCATAAATTCGGCAGGATAATGTGTTTTCAGCCAAAGAGTCTGATAAGAAACCAATGCATAAGCAGCAGAGTGTGATTTGTTAAAGCCATAACCGGCGAACTTCTCTACCAAGTCGAAGATTTTCATCGCCAACTCGCCATCGATACCGTTCTTTATCGCACCTTCTTCAAAGATAGCACGTTGTTTTGCCATCTCTTCTGGCTTTTTCTTACCCATTGCACGGCGGAGCATGTCCGCACCACCTAGCGTGTAACCCGCTAAGATCTGCGCAATCTGCATTACCTGCTCTTGGTACAGGATGATGCCGTAGGTTGGATCAAGCGTCTCTTTTAGCGACTCGTGTTGCCACTTTTCATCTGGATAAGAGATCGCTTCTCGACCATGTTTACGGTCGATAAAGTTATCTACCATGCCCGATTGCAAAGGACCCGGACGGAAGAGTGCTACCAATGCGATAATGTCTTCGAAACAGTCTGGCTGAAGTCGTTTGATCAGCTCTTTCATGCCCCGAGATTCAAGCTGGAATACTGCTGTCGTTTCAGAGTTTTGCAACAAACGGAAAGAGGCAGGATCTTCTAACGGTATGGATTCAATTTGAACCGGTTCTTTACCTTCTCGCTCTAGACGTGGGTTAATCAGCCCTAACGCCCAATCAATAATGGTTAAGGTACGTAAACCCAAGAAGTCAAACTTAACTAGGCCAGCGGTCTCAACATCGTTTTTATCAAATTGAGTAACCGGAAAGTGACCTTCAGCGTCTGCATAAATTGGTGCAAAATCGGTAATTGTTGTAGGTGAAATTACAACGCCACCAGCGTGTTTACCGGCGTTTCGCGTACAACCTTCCAAAATATGACACATGTCGATGAGTTCTTTAACTTCCTCATCGGCCTCATACAATTCAGGTAGCGCAGGTTCAGCTTTAAACGCCTTATCTAGCGTCATGCCTGGATCAGGCGGGATCAGCTTTGAAATACGATCAACAAAACCAAATGGATGACCCAATACGCGGCCAACGTCACGGATTACCGCTTTTGCCGCCATGGTACCAAACGTGATGATCTGAGACACCGCGTCGCGACCGTACATTTCCGCAACGTGGTCAATAACCTGGTCACGTTTATCCATACAGAAATCGACGTCGAAATCGGGCATCGAGACACGTTCTGGGTTCAAGAAACGTTCGAACAGTAAGTCGTATTCTAATGGATCCAGGTCGGTGATTTTTAATGCGTAAGCCACCAAAGAGCCGGCACCGGAACCACGTCCAGGACCTACAGGAATTCCATTATCTTTTGACCACTGGATGAACTCCATTACGATCAAGAAGTAACCAGGGAATCCCATTTGGTTGATAACATCTAGCTCTATCTGAAGACGTTCATCATATTCAGGGCGACGACGTTTCCTCTCTTCCTCATCTGGAAATAGGAACTCTAAACGCTCTTCCAAGCCCTCTCGGGATTTCATGACTAAGAACTCAGTCTCTTTCATCCCTTCAGTTGGGAAGGCTGGTAGGAAGTACTCCCCTAAGCGCACAGTCACGTTACAACGCTTCGCTATCTCGACACTGTTTTCTAACGCTTCAGGAATATCAGCAAACAGCTCGCACATTTCTTCTTCTGTACGAAGATATTGCTGCGGACTGTAGTTTTTTGGCCTACGCGGATCTTCTAATGTGTAACCATCGTGAATCGCTACGCGTATTTCATGAGCATCAAATAGGTCTGGACTCAGGAATACAACTTCATTGGTCGCCACTACTGGCAAGTCTTGCTGCTCTGCCAATTCAACTGCAAAGTGAAGATAAGTCTCTTCATCTGGACGACCGGTACGAAGTAACTCAAGATAAAAGCGATCTGGAAAATGCTGTTTATAAAAATCAACACACCCTTGCACTATTTGACGGTTGCCTTTCAAAAGGCCGCGACCAATTTCCCCGCTTTTACCGCCGGATAATACAATCAGGCCTTCAGACATTTCAGCCAACCAGGCTTTATCAATCACCGGGTGGTGTTGAACATGTCCACGTAAGTACGCTTTTGATATCAATAACGTCAGGTTCTTATAACCTACATTATCCGCCGCAAGCAAAGTCACTTGTGTCAGCTCTTCACCAAACTCGTCCGACTGCATTTTAAAGTCAGCACCAATGATCGGTTTAACACCACTGCCATGCGCCGTACCGTAAAACTTCACCAAACCACATAGGTTGGTAAAGTCGGTCAACGCCATTGCGGGCATACCGAGCTCAGCAACTTTCTTTACGATTGGCGGAACTTTGTTGAGGCCATCCACCATCGAGAAGTCACTATGAACACGCAGGTGGATGAATTTGGGATCTGACATTAACAGGTACCGTGTAACTCTATTTTGTTGGGGATTCTAACCTAAAGAGGTTGGGTTTATAACACCAATTAGATCGTTTGATTATTCTATGCCTAACGCTTTTTTTACTGGCTTGAAACTCTTGCGGTGTTCACTGATCACTCCGTGTTGCTCAATCGCTTCAAAGTGCGCTTTAGTTGGGTAACCTTTGTGCTTCGCGAAGCCAAATTGTGGATGAAGTTTATCCAACTCTTCCATCTCTTGGTCACGCACGACTTTGGCAATAATTGAAGCCGCACTGATTTCGGCAACACGTAGATCGCCTTTTACCACAGCTTGAGCATCCATTGGCAGCTCCGGACAACGGTTACCATCAATCAACACCAAATCAGGTTGAACCTGTAACCCCGCCACTGCACGCTGCATCGCAACCATAGTCGCCTGCAAAATATTCAGTTGATCGATTTCTTCAGGAGAACAACGCCCGACCGCCCACGCCAATGCTTTTTCTTTGATTTCAGGAAGCAGCGCCATGCGTTTCTTTTCGGTCAATTTTTTCGAATCGTTCAACCCTTCAATAGGATTGTTAGGATCAAGGATAACCGCAGCGGTGACGACGTCTCCCACCAAAGGGCCACGTCCGACCTCGTCGACTCCGGCCACAAGCTGGTAACCTTGCGGATATTCAAACGGAGGGAGTTCAACTTTGGTTTTGGTCGCTTTTGGTTTAACAGCCATGATAAATCTCTATTTTTCAATCAGTTTTAGAACCGCGTTTGCGGCTTGTTGGTCCGCATCTTTACGGATCCAATGATGCATTTCCGTAAACTTATCTAACATCGGTTTATTGTCGCTTTCCAATAAGCGAGAAACCTCAGTAAACAAATTGTCTGGTGTGCACTCATCTTGTAGATATTCTTTGACGAGCTCATCATCCGCTAAGATATTCGGCAATGACACATACTTCGTTTTCAATAGACGTTTAGCTAAGAAAGCAGTAAATGCATTCACACGATAACCCACCACCATTGGACGCTTGAGAAGCATACACTCCAACGCTACGGTACCAGAGGCCAGCATCACGGCATCGGATGCGGTGATGACGTTGCGTGCGGTGTCATCAACTAACTTGAAGTCCAACTCTGGTGCGAGTTCTTTCCAGGCTTGTTCAAACTGCTCACGGCGTTTTTGATTAACAAGCGCGACAACAAACCCCAGTTCTGGAAATTTTTTATGGAGTAACTTGCAGGTTTCAATAAATGGCTCAGAGAGCATTTTTAACTCGCTACCACGACTGCCTGGCAGGACAGCAAGCCACTTTTTATCTTGTTCTAAACCAAGCAACTCACGTGCAGGCGCTTGTTCTGATTCTAGTGGGATGGAATCAGCCAAGGTATGACCAATGAACTCGCAAGGTACATTAAATTTGTCGTAGAACGCTTTCTCAAACGGAAGAAATGCTAGCACCAAGTTCGTTGCCGCTTCTATTTTAAAGATGCGCTTCTGACGCCAAGCCCAAACAGACGGACTCACGTAATGAACGGTTTTAATGCCCGCTTGCTTGAGGTCAAGCTCTAGGCGTAAGTTGAAGTCAGGAGCATCGATCCCGATGAAAACATCAGGCGGATTCTGAGTAAAATACTGAACGAGCTCAGCTTTCACTTTAAGAAGTCTCGGTAAGCGGCCTAAAACCTCGACTAACCCCATCACCGCAAGCTCTTCCATATCAAACAGAGACTCGCAACCTTGGGCTATCATTTTCGGACCGCCAATGCCTACGAACTCTGCGTCTGGATATTGCTGCTTTACTGCTTTGATAAAGCCTTCACCTAGCGTATCGCCAGACAATTCTCCGGCAATGATGCCAATACGTAATGGTCTTTCCATATCTACTTCGCTATTTTTCCTGTGCGCTATGGATAACGGTTTGCCTTATCCATAAAACACAAAAAGATCGTAACCTCAAATTCGGTCACGATCTTTTTATTTATTGCTTCATTCGCCAATTAACGAATAATGCCACGTTCCGTCGTTTCCAGAATATCTGAGAAACGCTTCACAGCCGGCCACTCTTGAGCCATTTCAGCCAGAATAGGCTTCACTTCTTCTAGCGTCTTACCTGAACGATAGATTTCTTTATACGCTTTTTGCAGCGCACGAATCTCTGGTTTCTCAAAGCCGTTACGCTTCAAGCCAACAAGGTTCAAGCCGAAAGGAGTCGCGTGGTTGCCTTGCGCGAGTACGTAAGCAGGGACATCTTGCACCACTGCTGAGCAGCCGCCAATGTACGCGTAAGCGCCCACTGTACAAAACGGGTGAATCGCAGACAGTGCCATCACACCAGCATAATCATCAACAGTAACGTGACCACCAAGAATCGAGTTATTACCGATATGAGTGTGGTTACCAATAACAACATCATGCGCAACGTGTGCATTCACACACAATAAGTTGTCATCACCAATGATAGTGGTTGCTTTGTCTTGCACTGTGCCGCGGTGAACTTGGACCGCTTCACGAATGACATTACGGTCACCGATAACCACAGTTGTGTCTTCACCACCGTATTTTTTGTCTTGGTTTTCTTCACCAATGACAGCATGTGGGAAAATACGGTTATCTTTGCCAATAGTCGTGTGACCTTTGATTACAACGTGAGACATCACTTCTGTGCCTTCACCAATTTCAACCGTAGAGGTGATGTACGTAAAAGGACCTACTGTTACGTTAGCACCAATTTTGGCGCCCTCTTCTACCACCGCTGCCGGGTGGATTTTAGCGGTTTCATGAATCATATTAAAACTCTCGACGAGCACACTTCAGTTCTGCAGAACATACCACTTCGCCGTCAACTTTTGCTACACCGCTAAATGCAGCAATGCCGCGACGTTCTTTCAGAAATTCTACCTCAATAACCAATTGGTCGCCCGGAACCACTGGTTTACGGAATTTCGCGCCGTCTACGCTTGCAAAGTAGTACAGTTCATTTTCTGTTGGTGCGCCAAATGATTTAAATGCAAGTAAGCCTGTTGCCTGAGCCATTGCTTCTAAAATCAAAACACCTGGGAATACTGGTAGTTGAGGAAAGTGACCTGTGAACTGAGGTTCGTTAACCGACACGTTTTTAATCGCGTGAAGGTACTTCTCTTCTTGGAAGTCTATCACTCGGTCGATCAATAAGAATGGGTAGCGATGAGGTAGTAGCTCTTGAATTTCAGAGATGTTCATCGTTTTCTTTTCAGTAGTCAAAGTCGTCTTCCTATATCAATTTTTTGCCGCCAAGATGGCAAACGTGGCAACAGGTCGTAAAGCCGAATCGCTTTGCAATATACTAGCAAAATACGCACCATCTTGGAGTTAAATCTACTTAGAGCGCGTCATTATAGAAGAAAAAGACCCGCATTTCGCGAGTCTTCGTACAGAATATGGAACTAGAGCCTGTTAGCTTTCACGTTAAATACAGAGCGAAAGATAACTTGTTCTAAATTTCTTCTTTCTGTTCCAGCTGTTTTTCAACCGCTTTCAGGCGCTTATTCATCTCATCAATACGGTGAACTCGAGTTGCAGTTTTACGCCACTCTCTGTTCGTTTGTAGTGGAATACCTGATGAGTAAAGGCCTTTTTCTTCGATGCTGCGCATTACCATGCCCATACCTGTAATCGCCACACCATCTGCGATAGTGATATGGCCATTCAGTACAGACGCGCCGCCAATCTGGCAGTACTTACCAATTTTTGTACTGCCCGCGACAATAGTACCACCAGGCATCACGGTACCATATCCGATCTGCACGTTGTGCGCGATTTGAAGTTGGTTATCCAGAATGACATTGTCTTCAATGATTGTATCTTCGAGTGCACCGCGGTCAATCGTAGTACAAGCACCAATCTCAACGCGGTTACCGATACGCACTGAACCAAGCTGAGGAATTTTAATCCACTCGCCTTTGTCATTCGCATAACCGAAGCCATCAGAGCCAATGACGGTGCCCGATTGAACAAGACAGTCATCACCCAATGACACTTCATGATAGATAGTGACATTAGCCCAAAGCTTGGTGTTATTCCCTAGCTTGGCGTTCTTACCGATAAAACAACCAGCGCCAACGCTTACGTTGTCGCCGAGTTCCACGCCCGTTTCAATCACGGCGTTAGCGCCGATTGTAACGTTCTCACCCATCTTAACGTCAGCGGCAATCACAGCACTTGGTGCAATATCGTCTGCCGGTTTTGGTGTGGTATCCATCGCTTGGACCACACGAGCAAATGCGACATAAGGGTCCGAAACCACTAGCGCGTTTCCAACGCATTGCTCTTTATGCTCAGCCTTTACCATAACAACGGTAGCTTGGCACTCAGAAAGGTGTTTTGCGTATTTTGGGTTAGACAAGAAGGTTACATCACCTTCTTGTGCTTTATCCATTGGGGCAACACGGCTTACAACGAGAGACTCGTCACCAAACAGCTCACCCCCGGTAATTGTCGCCAATTCGGCTAATGTTAATGTCTTCATAACTTCTTATTTTAGAGCTTTAATTACGTCTTCAGAGATATTGAATTCTGGCTTGCCGTACTGCAAAGCAGAGATATCAATCACAAGATCGTAACCATTTTTGTCTGCGACTTTCTTAACTGCATCTTGAATCGTTTTGAAAAGCTTCGCTTTTTCTTCAGCTTCACGACGCGCACTTGCTTTTTCAAGTGCTTGTGCTTTCACTTTGTACTCGCTGTCTAGCTTCGCGATATCGATACGTAGCTTTTCAACTTCGTCTTGACCCAAAAGCTCGCCGTCACGTTGTAGCTTCTCAATCTTTGTTTTAGCTTGTGCTTGGATTGACTTCAGTTCATCAGCTTTGCTTTTGAAGTCTTTCTGCATTTTTTGTAGTACAACTTCACGTTGAGGAAGAGCTTGAAAAACTTGAGCTGTATTTACGTAAGCAATTTTCTGTGCAGCTTCTGCCGCATTTGCAAACATTGAAGAGCTCAGTACAAGAAGGCCAATCCCAGCCGCTTTGATCATTTTATTCAAAATATTTTCCTCTTTAGAAAGTTCTACCGATAGTGAATGTGAAGAACTCTTCATCATCGCCATCAAATTTCTTAATTGGTTTCGCTAGTGAGAATACTAGTGGCCCCATTGGAGACATCCACTGCAACGCCGCACCGTAAGAAGAGCGGTAGTTGGTTGGATCTGAGTAATCGTAGTAGTAACGGTCACCATATTCCGCACCTGAATCGCGATAGTCAAACTCAGTATCCCAAACACTTGCCATATCAAAGAAGATACTGGTACGAATTTGGTTTTGTACTTCCTCTGATGCGAACGGCGTTGGAACAATCAACTCGACACTCGCTAGCGCCACGGCGTTACCACCGACAGAGTCATCTGTTGCTGTATCTGCACCATTGTTTGAGCCTGATGTATCACGGTAAACCGCTTTAGGGCCAACAGAGTTTGAACCAAAACCACGAAGCGACGTAAAGCCACCGGCGTAGTAGTTTTCATAGAATGGGAACAAGTTATCGTTACCATCTGTTTGGCCGTAACCATTGCCGTAACCTAAGCGACCACGGAACAAGAGGGTAAACTCATGCTTCTTAGTCAATGGCACATACTGGCGAACATCGTACTGCATTTTGAAGTATTGAACGTCAGAGCCAGGTACGGTCATTTTATAGAACGCACGTTGGTGGTTACCTGCCGTTGGGAAGTAACCACGGTTTAAGTTATTACGTGTCCAAGAGATATTGAAGTCGAAGTCGTTCGTGTTCAACGCTCCACTAGAATCAATGTTGTCTGCTTGTGCTCGTAAGAATTGCTCTACCTGCAAGTAAGGCGATAAGTTACCGATCTTGTTGTGCGTATAACCGACACCAAATTCAAAACGGTTCAGCTCATCGAATGGGAAGCCCCACGTTAAGCTCGCACCATAGCTTTCGTTGGTATAGTCAACGATATTGGCTTCTTTCGCTTCAAATTCGTTGTAGAAGACCTTACCACCTAAGCTAACACCGTCTAAGTTCCAGTACGGGTCTCGGTAATCTAAACTGATGTTTTTCTGGTAGTCATTCATCATCGCGTTGATACCAACACGGTTACCGCTACCAATGAAGTTATCTTGTTGTAGACCGACCTGGAAGCTCACGCCTGATTCGGTACCGTAGCCAACACCGAAGTTAACGCTACCAGAGTTCGCTTCTTTGACAGAGTAAACTAGGTCGACTTGATCATCACTACCTGGCACTCGAACGGTTTGTACTTCAACGTTTTCAAAGTAACCCAAACGGTTTAGACGAGTTTTACCCGTTTCAATCGATTTCGAGTTTAACCAACTGCCTTCCATCTGACGCATTTCACGACGAAGTACTTCATCTTTGGTTGAGTTGTTACCCGTGAAGCGGATATCACGAACGTAAATTCGGTTACCTGGATCGACGTTAACGACCAAAGAAACTTCTTGATTCTCGTCGTCAAACTCAGGAATGGTATTCACTTGAGGATAAGCGTAGCCGGACTCACCAAGCACACGTTTAATACCCTCTTCCATTGAAGTGACCAACGAGCCGTTGTACGTCTCATTGTCTTCAAATGGTACAAGTCGTTCGAACGTCGCTTCCTCACCAATCAAATCACCACGGAACTTTACGTCCTTGACGGTGTAAACCTCGCCCTCTTCTAAGCCAAGAGTAATGTATACCCCTTTCTTGTCAGGAGAGATTGCAACTTGTGTCGAATCAACGTTAAATTTTAGGTAACCGCGGTCCAGATAGAATGATTTGAGCGCTTCAATATCACCTGCAAGCACTTGTTTTTGGTACTTTTCGTCAGACAGAAAATTCCACCACGGCACATCAACATTCAAGTTAAAACGAGAAAGAAGGTCCTCATCGCTGAAAACTTCATTGCCGATAAAATTGATTTGCTGAATTTTTGCCGACACGCCTTCAGTAAAGACAAACTTTAGGTCAGAGCGGTTACGTGGCAGTGGAGTCACCACCGCTTTTACTGTTGCGTTGTATTTACCTACGCTGTAGTAAAAGTCTTCTAAGCCTTTTTCAATGTTGCTTAGCGTGGTGCGGTCAAGCGCTTCGCCTTCACGAACACCAGATGCGTTCAGGTTTTCTTGTAGCTGCTCGTCCTTGATTGCTTTGTTACCAGAAAATGAGATGCTGGCAATGGTAGGACGCTCTTTGACTTGAACCATCAGAACGCCGCCGTCACGTAACACTTTCACATCTTCAAAGTTACCAGATGCATACAGTGCACGGATAATCTCTGCAACATCGCCTTGGCCAATGGTATCACCGACACGTACAGGCATTTTCAACAACGCAGCACCCAGTGCTACACGCTGCAATCCATCGATTTCAATATCTTGAACTACGAAGTTCTCTGCTCCATTTGCAGATACACTGGTCGCCAGTAAACTTGCAAATAGAATTCGCTTAATCGCCATACTTGTTCTAATTATTCCTTGCTACTGCTTTTGTCTCTGAACTATCACAGACGAGTAAAATCATTAAATAGCGCTAACGCCATGAGCGAGAAGATGATCGCACCACCAATTCTAAAACCCATTTCCTGCACTCTCTCAGGAACGGGACGTCGAATGACTGCTTCAATTGCAAAAAACAACAAATGACCGCCATCCAACATTGGTAAAGGAACGAGATTAATAATACCTAGGTTAACACTAATTAGAGCGAGAAAACCTAAAAAGTAGACCAAGCCATAATCAGCCGTCGCGCCTGCGCCTTTGGCTATTGATATTGGACCACTCAGATTATTCAGACCAACGTCACCAACAATCAATTTCTTAAGCATGCTGATTGTCAAGCCAATGACTTGGCCGGTTTTGTCTACCGCCTTACCTACTGACTCGAATACACCAAACTGAAGGTCGAAGCGATAACTTTCTGGCCATTCTGCGACTTTAGGTGCAATACCTGCAAAACCAACGACTTCTTTGTTAGCTAGCTCACGGCTACCAGGCGTCAGCGTTAATGTTTGCTCATAGCCCTGACGCAATACCGTTAATTCAATCGGTGTATCAGGATTAGAGCGAACCGCTTCAACAACTTGCTTCCACTCCGTGATGCGTTGTTCACCAATAGCGACAATCTCATCACCTGGAAGCACACCTGCTTTTTCCGCCGCTCCACCTTGCGAAACCTGTTCGATAACGCGATACACCTCCGGTGTATACGGCGCAAAACCTAATGACTGCATCGCAGACTGAGTTTCAGGGTCGAACTCCCATTCGCGCAGATCGAGCGTTTTCGTTACTTCTGAACCAACTTCATTCGCTGACGTCAGTGTTACTGTCATCAAATCATCGCCAATATGAGAAATCAATCCCATATTTACCGATTCCCAATCCGGAGTTTTGATACCAGATATCGATTTAAGTTCCATTCCAGATTCAATTCCGGCTTCTGCGACGATCGAATTGGGCGTAACTTCACCAATTACTGGCTTAACTGCTGGGATACCAATAAGAAATACGAGCCAATAGGCGAAAATTGCGAAAAGGAAGTTAAAGATAGGGCCTGCCGCAACAATAGAGGTTCGCTTCCATAGCGGCTTCTTATCAAACGCTAAGTGCTTCTCATGTTCTGGCACCTCATCAACACGGCTATCAACCATTTTTACATAGCCGCCGAGAGGGATCATTGAGATGCTGTACTCCGTTCCGTCTTTGCCTACCTTACTCCAGATAGACTTGCCGAAACCGATTGAAAACTTTTCAACTTTCACGCCGCAACGGCGAGCAACCCAAAAGTGCCCAAACTCGTGCACAGCGACAAGAATGCCCAGTGCGACGATAAAAGAAATGAGATTCCACAATATACCAGTCATCAGCTACGCTCGCGTATGGTTTCTAGGGCAATAGTTCGTGCCATTCTATCTAGCTCTAACAAGCTTTCCAAGCTATTCGCATTCTCAGCTTTGCAGCTTGCATTGATTTTATTCAACACAGACTCATTGATGCGAGCGATATCCGTAAAACCTAGGCTGTTATTTAAAAATGCATCAACAGCGACTTCATTCGCTGCATTCAGTGCCGTTGTTGCATGTTGACCTTCATAACAAGCGTCAATTGCTAGTTTTAAACATGGGTAACGAGCAAAATCAGGTTGCAAAAACGTCAATTCGCCAATTTTCGTGAAGTCTAGTGGCTTAACTCCAGCTTCAACTCTTGATGGGTATGACATAGTCAGTGCAATAGGGGTCGCCATATCCGGCTCACCCATTTGTGCCAAAACCGAACCATCGCGGTATTGAACCATTGAATGAATAACAGACTGCGGATGAATAATAACCTTTAGCTGCTCGCGAGCCGCATTAAACAACCATTTAGCTTCGATATACTCCAAGCCTTTGTTCATCATCGTGGCTGAGTCAACGGAAATCTTTGGTCCCATCGACCAGTTCGGATGGGCGATCGCCTGTTCAGGAGTCACCTTTTCCAGTTCTGCGATGTCAGTGTAACGGAAAGGACCACCAGAACCAGTCAGCAAAATATGAGAAATGCCATGTTCTTGTAAATTACAACGACCTAAATTGGTTTGTACTTGCTGTGGTAAGCACTGGAAAATAGCATTGTGTTCACTATCGACGGGAAGTAGCTCCGCACCAAACTCTTCTACGGCATCAATAAATAACTGGCCTGACATGACCAGTGCTTCTTTATTTGCCAACAATACTCGCTTACCAGCTTTCACAGCAGCCATGGTAGGCAGTAGACCAGCCGCTCCGACAATAGCAGCCATCACACTGTCAACTTCGTCCAATGAAGCAATATGGCATAGAGCATCCACACCACCTAATACTTCGGTGTTTGGCGAAACCAAATGTAACTCAGATTGGAGTTGAATCGCTGCGGCTTTGTCCGCCATTACCGCGTATTTAGGTTGCCACTGACGACATAGCCCGATCATCTTTTCAACGTTGGTGCTTGCCGCTAAGGCAACGACAGAAAACAGCTCTGGGTTTTGTTCGACCACTTTAAGCGTGCTTGCACCAATAGATCCAGTAGCACCAAGAATCGTTAACTTTTGCATGTTGTAAGACCGTTAGAAAGCTCAGGAGCGACAATGCCGCTCCTGATAAATTAGAATACGTAGTAAAGAAGAGCAAAAACTGGGAATGCTGCGGTTAGGCTGTCAATACGATCGAGCACACCGCCATGTCCTGGGATAATGTTGCTGCTGTCTTTAATGCCTGAGACACGCTTGAACATACTTTCCACCAGATCGCCGAGCACTGATATAACAACAGTAACCAACGTAATCAACACCATATGGACAGGACTGGAGAACTGAATATCAAACCAATCAGCAAATGCCCACGCCACGATCAATGCCGTGATAATGCCGCCAATAAGCCCTTCAATGGTTTTATTCGGACTGACATGTGGCGCCATTTTACGTTTGCCTAAGCTTTTGCCTGCAAAGTAAGCACCGCTATCTGCAGCCCATACCAAGAAACAAACGTATAACACGAGCTTTGCTCCGTGGTATGGATCTACCGTAATGTCATGAGCTCTAAGAATAACTACACTCCAAAGGAATGGAATTAATGTCAGAAAACCAAACACATGGCGTAAAACAAAATTATTTTGCCAAGATTTCGTCGTTTTGGGATAAGTAATCGCCATTAAGCTAGCAATAATCCACCAAACAAAACCAAGGCCCAGCACAACATAATGAGGCGTTGCTAAATGGTTGAGGCTATGTGCGTCAGGCGAAATATATAGAAAACTAAGTCCGGTAACAATGACTGCCGGAACGAGGGCAGCAAAGCGAGAGTTGCTTCCTGTAAATTGAGTCCACTCCCAAAAACCTAATAGGGTAATTGCAGTTAAAGCGGCAATAAAGCCCATTAGGGGTAATTTAAAAATGCCTAAAATAACCAGGGGAGCTAAAATTAGTGCTGTTATTATTCTCTGTTTCAAACTAACTAGTCCTTATTGAGCTGCCATCAATGCCTTTATTTGTTCACCTGTACAGCCAAAACGACGTTCTCGATTGATAAACCAAGTTACAGCTTCAACTAAGCTGTCTTCGTCGAATTCCGGCCAATACTCGGGTGTAAAGTACATTTCTGCATAAGCCATTTGCCACAACATAAAGTTGCTGATGCGACACTCTCCACTGGTACGAATCAAAAGATCCACTTCAGGTAAGTCTGCCATGGTCAAATGCTCAGTGATTAGCTGCTCATTGATATCCTCTACACGAATCTCACCGTTACGTGCTTTTAACGCTAACGTTTTGGCCGCTTCTGTGATGTCCCACTTACCGCCATAATTGGCTGCAATGTTGATCACCATCCCCGTGTTACCTGCCGTTAGATTTTCAGCTTCTACAATCTTCTTTTGTAGACGCTCACTAAATCGACTGGTATCACCGATCACGCGCAACCGTAAATTATTTTTGTGTAGTTTTTTTACTTCACTAGACAGGACCGTGATAAACAGTTCCATCAAAAGACCCACTTCTTCCTCCGGACGACGCCAGTTTTCACTACTAAAAGCAAATAGCGTCATGGCTTTAATGCCAAGCTTTGAAGCAGCAGCCACGGTCTTACGAACGGCATTAACGCCTTTTTTGTGACCAAATACGCGAGGTTTTCCTTTGGACTTAGCCCAACGGCCATTACCGTCCATAATGATGGCAATATGCTTAGGAAGGGAATCAGAGAAGGCTTGAGAATTTTGCATAGGGAGTTAATTGAGTTCCATCAGTTGGATAGACTAACATAAAAAAACGCTGAGCTGTGAGCACAGCGTTTTCCAACAGTGATGTGTGTGGGAGTATTAAACTTCCATCAACTCTTTTTCTTTTGCAGCAAGAACTTCATCGATCTTCTTAACTGCAACGTCAGTTAGTTTTTGAATTTCATCTTGTGCTTTACGATCTTCATCTTCAGAGATTTCTTTATCTTTTAGAAGCGCTTTTAGATCGTTGTTTGCGTCACGACGGATGTTACGAACAGCAACACGACCACCTTCAGCTTCACCACGAACAATCTTAACTAGGTCTTTACGACGCTCTTCCGTTAGTGGTGGAAGTGGAACACGGATGATAGTACCAGCAGACATAGGGTTTAGACCAAGATCAGACGTCATGATCGCTTTTTCTACTTTCGGAGTCAGCTCTTTATCGAAAACCGTGATTGCAAGTGTACGTGCATCTTCAGCAATAACGTTTGCTACTTGGTTTAGAGGTGTTGCTGCACCGTAGTATTCTACAGAAATACCAGATAGTAGGCTTGGGTGTGCACGACCTGTACGAATTTTAGAAAGGTTGTTCTTAAGCGCTTCAACGCTTTTATCCATGCGCTCTTGCGCGTCTTTTTTGATTTCGTTAATCACAGTTTCACCTTAAAAATGTCATCTTTCCTGAAGAAAGCCTAAAACGGTTGAGCAAAGCAAACGCCACCCTAACGCTTTGGGTGGCACCTTGGGACAAGCTTATTCGTTGATTAGCGTGCCTTCTGCTTCGCCCATAACCACGCGACGTAGTGCGCCTGGCTTGTTCATGTTAAATACGCGGATTGGCATTTTGTGGTCACGAGCTAGCGTAAACGCCGCCAAGTCCATCACTTTCAGCTCTTTATCCAGAACTTCTGCGTAAGATAGCTTATCATACAGCTCTGCGTCTGGGTTTGCTACAGGGTCAGCAGTAAATACACCATCAACTTTCGTCGCTTTTAGTACAACATCCGCTTCGATTTCAATACCACGTAGGCAAGCAGCAGAATCCGTTGTAAAGAACGGGTTACCCGTACCAGCAGAGAAGATGACAACACGGCCTTGGCGAAGCTCACGGATCGCATCAGCCCAATTATAGTCGTCACATACGCCTTTTAGAGGAATGGCAGACATAACGCGCGCATTCACGTATGCACGGTGAAGAGCATCGCGCATCGCTAGGCCATTCATTACTGTAGCAAGCATACCCATGTGGTCACCAACTACGCGGTTCATACCAGCTTCAGCAAGGCCTGCACCACGGAACAAGTTACCGCCACCGATAACTACACCAACCTGAACACCCAGTTCAACCAGTTCTTTAACTTCTTGTGCCATGCGATCAAGGACCGCAGGATCAATACCAAAACCGTCTTCACCTTGAAGAGCTTCACCACTCAGTTTTAATAGAATACGTTGATACGCTGGTTTAGGGTTCGTAGTCATGGAGTTTACCTTCCAAAGAGAGTTGTTGATTAACAGTCATGAATAGACACAAATTCAGTTATGGCTATTCATCACGGCTAATCGTTCACTGCTCATAAAAAGACCGCAGCCAAGGCTACGGTCTAATCTTTATACAGTCTCTAAGGATTAACCTTTTTGAGCTGCAGCAACTTCTTCAGCGAAGCTCATTTCTTCTTTCTTCTCGATACCTTCACCTACTTCTAGGCGAACGAATGTAGAAACTGAAGCGCCTTTTTCTTTCAGCATTTCACCTACAGTTTTCTTAGGTTCCATGATGAAAGCTTGACCTGTTAGAGAGATCTCGCCAGTGAATTTCTTCATACGGCCAACAACCATCTTCTCAGCGATTTCAGCAGGCTTGCCTTCGTTCATTGCGATTTCAACTTGAACCGCTTTCTCTTTTTCTACTACGTCAGCTGGTACGTCTTCTGGGTTAACGAACTCAGGCTTAGAAGCAGCAACGTGCATTGCAACGTGCTTAAGAGTTTCTGCGTCGCCTTCACCAGCAACAACAACACCGATTTTCTCACCGTGACGGTAAGAAGCAATTGCAGTGCCTTGAACGTATTCTACGCGACGGATAGTGATGTTTTCACCGATTTTAGCTACAAGAGCTACACGTGCGTCTTCGAATTGTGCTTGTAGCTCTTCAACAGTCGCTTTTGAAGCTAGAGCTGCAGCTGCAACTTCTTCTGCGAATGCAGTGAAGTTACCGTCTTTAGCAACGAAGTCAGTTTGGCAGTTAACTTCAAGAAGAACAGCAACGCCGTTTTCTTCTTTGATGATGATTGCGCCTTCAGCTGCAACGTTACCAGCTTTCTTAGCTGCTTTCGCTGCGCCAGATTTACGCATGTTTTCAATTGCTAGTTCGATGTCAGCGTTTGCTTCTACAAGCGCTTTCTTACATTCCATCATGCCAGCGCCAGTACGCTCGCGAAGTTCTTTAACTAGAGCAGCAGTTACAGTTGCCATTCTGTATTCCTCGTTTGATTCGAAATAAGGTAAAAAACAGGGGCCTAACATTGTCGGCCCCCATTGCTAACTATAACTTAGTTTATGCTACACAAAGGTTTCACATAGACCAAGTGTGACACAGAGCCGCTATTATTCAGCTTCTACGAAACCGTCTTTTTCAGCAACTGCAGCTACGTCTTTGTTACGACCTTCAGATACTGCAGAAGCAGCAGCGTTCAGGTATAGCTGTACAGCGCGGATCGCGTCGTCGTTACCTGGGATTACGTAGTCAACGCCGTCTGGGTTAGAGTTAGTATCTACCACAGCGTATACTGGAATACCTAGGTTGTTAGCTTCTTTAATTGCAATGTGTTCGTGATCAGCGTCGATTACGAATAGAGCGTCTGGTAGGCCGCCCATGTCTTTGATACCACCAAGAGATTTCTCTAGCTTCTCCATTTCGCGAGTACGCATTAGAGCTTCTTTCTTAGTTAGTTTGTCAAAAGTACCGTCTTGAGACTGAGTCTCTAGATCTTTTAGACGCTTGATAGACTGACGAACTGTTTTGTAGTTTGTAAGCATACCGCCTAACCAGCGGTTGTTTACGTAAAACTGGTTGCTTGCGATTGCAGCTTCTTTAACAGCTTCAGATGCAGCGCGCTTAGTACCTACGAATAGAACTTTACCTTTCTTCTCGCCAACTTTAGCTAGTTCAGCTAGAGCGTCGTTGAACATTGGTACAGTTTTTTCTAGGTTGATGATATGAACTTTGTTACGAGCGCCAAAGATGAATGGCTTCATTTTTGGGTTCCAGTAACGAGTCTGGTGACCGAAGTGAACACCAGCTTTTAGCATATCGCGCATTGATACAGTTGCCATTTTAAATTCCTCTATGGGGTTAGGCCTCCACATTCCCCATAACTCCGACCAAGCTTCTGCTCAGCACCCCGGAATATGTGACGGAATGTGTGTGATTTAAAGATAAAAGGTTATTCGGATGAAGCTTGCTTCGCCGCTTAGCTTTGCTAAACGAAGAGAACAGTCCTCTATTCCGGCGCGCTTTATACCATATTTTAGCTCACTGTGGCTAGTAAAAATTATTTCTTCACCGTGCCACTTTCTCCTATTTATAAGCAAAACTTTAAACATACGATCGAATTAAGAATGATGCATATTCCTATCTAACTTGGGTTAACGCCCCGATGTCTGATAGAATGCGGCCATTCGCACGTTTACGTGCTTAGGAATAAGTAGAGAAAGCCAATGTCAATCAAGATTAAAACTGCTGAAGAAATAGAACGCATGCGCATTGCGGGCAAGCTGGCCGCAGAGATTCTAGAAATGATCGAACCACACATCAAAGTTGGTGTGACGACAGAAGAGTTGAACAAAATCTGTCATGAGTACGCTCTAGAAAAAGGCGCATACTCTGCTCCGCTTGATTACCATGGTTTCCCTAAGTCGATTTGTACTTCAATCAACCATATCGTATGCCACGGTATTCCAGCAGAAAAAGACGAAATCGGTAGCAACGGCCAAATGAAGCCAGCGGTACTAAAAGATGGCGACATCTTAAACGTTGATATTACCGTAATCGTTCCAAATGATGAGAATGCCGATCTGAGCGTGCGTCCTCAGGGTTACCATGGTGACACTTCTAAGATGTTCCTAGTCGGTGATGTTTCACCTGCGAACAAACGTCTGTGCATGGTAGCTCAAGAAGCACTGTATGTTGGTATGCGTACCGTTAAGCCAGGTTCAACAGTTGGTGACATCGGTACAGCTATCGAGAAATACATCAAAGAGAACAACAAAAACAACCCTCGCAACAAGTTTTCTATTGTGAAAGACTTCTGTGGCCACGGTATCGGCGATGAGTTCCATGAAGAACCACAAGTGGTTCATTACAAGAACAAAGACCGCCGCGTACTAAAAGAAGGCATGTGCTTTACTATTGAGCCGATGATTAACGCAGGTAAATTTGGTTGCTCTGTTGACGCTCAAGACGATTGGACCGTTTACACAGGCGACGGCAAGAACTCTGCGCAATGGGAACATACCATTGTTGTAACAAAAGAAGGTTGTGAAGTACTGACGCTTCGTAGCGACGATACGATTCCTCGCCTA
The DNA here is from genome assembly GCF_021728155.1 of Vibrio sp. J2-4. Taxonomy (NCBI): domain Bacteria; kingdom Pseudomonadati; phylum Pseudomonadota; class Gammaproteobacteria; order Vibrionales; family Vibrionaceae; genus Vibrio; species Vibrio sp. J2-4. The sequence continues at coordinate 494,807 of NZ_JAKKCN010000002.1, read as the reverse complement.
ATGAAAAACGCGTAAAGCTAACGACCACTCGTTGTTTACTGTATCCCTGCTTCGGCGGGGATATTTTTTATCTGCCACAAATTTGTTAGATTGTAACTAGATTAGCTTGCACGGATGGCAAATATGACACTTCAGTCCCCTCTTACCTTTTCCGATGAACAAATCAATATCGGAGAACTCAAACAAGAGTTAGAGAAATTTAGCTCCGATCAAAACCAAGAGTTTCTCAATCATCATCCGGTAACAAGCTTGGTTTTAGCCAGAGCAGAATACATGGATCTGCTTCTGAATCGTTTGTGGCAACATTTTGGCTTCAAAGATATTTACAACATTTCCCTAGTTGCCGTGGGTGGCTATGGACGTGGCGAGCTGCATCCGCTCTCCGATATCGATATTTTGATTCTGTCGAACAATAAGCTGCCGACCGCACTAGAAGCAAAAATCAGCGAATTCATTACGCTGTTGTGGGATTTAAAACTCGAGGTCGGACACGCTGTTCGCACCGTTAACGAATGTGCGGAAATTGGTAAAGCCGATCTAACGGTCGCGACAAACCTTCAAGAAGCGCGACTGCTGTGTGGAAGCGAGGACACCTTTCAGGCACTGAAGAAAGTTGTATTATCAGACTCCTTTTGGCCAAGTGAAACGTTTTATCGCGCTAAAATTCAAGAGCAGAGAGAACGCCATGCGCGTTACCATGATACAACCTACAACTTAGAACCAGACATTAAGTCGACCCCTGGCGGGCTGCGCGATATTCATACATTAAGCTGGGTCGCCCGACGTCACTTTGGTGCCACGTCATTGCTGGAAATGAGCCGATACGGATTTTTAACTGACGCAGAATACCGAGAATTGGTTGAATGTCAGGACTTCCTTTGGCGAGTGCGTTTCGCTCTGCACATGGAGCTTCGCCGCTATGACAACCGCTTGACCTTTGCCCATCAAGCACAAGTTGCGGAAAATCTAGGCTACGTCGGTGAAGGCAACCGAGGCGTAGAAATGATGATGAAAGAGTTCTACCGCACACTTCGTCGTGTGGCAGAGCTCAATAAAATGCTACTCAAACTTTTTGATCAAGCGATCATTAATGGTGGGGCGACAGAAAGTGCCGAGATTCTCGATGCCGACTTCCAACGCCGTGGCTCTTTGATTGAAGCGCGGAAACCCGCATTGTTTCAAGCTCGCCCAGAAACTATTCTGGATATGTTCTTACATATCGCGAACGACTCAACCATTGAAGGGGTGAGTCCACCAACACTGCGTCAGCTGCGCACTGCGCGCCGTCGGCTCAACAAGTTTTTGCACACCATTCCTGCTGCGCGTGAAAAGTTCATGGCGTTATGTCGTCACCCTAATGCTCTGCATAAAGCATTCAGCCTAATGCACAGATTAGGGGTTATGGCGGCCTATTTACCGCAATGGAGCCAAATTGTTGGTCAAATGCAGTTTGACTTATTCCACGCCTACACGGTTGATGAGCACAGTATTCGCTTACTGAAACACATTAATACCTTTAGTGACCCAGAAAATCATGCGAAGCACCCTATTTGTTGTGACGTCTACCCACGGATGCAAAAGAAAGAACTGCTGATTATTGCCGCTATTTTCCACGATATCGGTAAAGGACGTGGCGGCGATCACTCTGTTATAGGCGAAGGTGAGGCTTACGACTTCTGTATTGAGCATGGCTTATCGAAGCCCGAGGCCAAACTTGTCGCTTGGTTGGTAAGACATCATCTATTAATGTCTGTCACCGCACAGCGCCGAGATATTTATGATCCCGATGTCATTACCGAATTTGCCAAAAAAGTCAGAGACGAAGAATCTCTCGATTATCTTGTATGCCTGACAGTTGCAGATATTTGTGCAACCAACCCAGAACTTTGGAATGCTTGGAAACGAACTTTACTTGCGGAGCTGTATTACTCCACACAACGTGCTTTACGCAGAGGCCTAGAGAATCCTGTCGATGTGCGTGAGAGAATTCGTCACAATCAACAAATGGCCTCCGCAATGCTGCGCAAAGAGGGGTTTGCCGCGCGCGAAATTGAAGTATTGTGGCAACGCTTCAAAGCTGACTACTTCCTTCGTCATACCCATACGCAAATCGCGTGGCACTGCGAACACTTACTTCGCATGGAAGATCCGACTAAGCCTTTGGTGTTGATCAGTAAAAAAGCCACTCGTGGTGGCACTGAGGTGTTTGTATATACGAAAGACCAGCCTGCTTTATTTGCGACGGTCGTGGCGGAGTTAGATAGGCGTAATTTTAATGTACACGACGCACAAATCATGACCAGCAAAGATGGGCACGTGATTGATACCTTTATGGTACTCGATCAACATGGCGAAGCGATCGATGAGTCTCGTCACGCCGCGGTGATTAAACACCTCACCCATGTACTGGAGGCGGGCCGACCAACCAAGATTAAAACGCGCCGTACTCCGAACAAACTTCAGCACTTTAACGTGAAAACCAAAGTCGACTTCTTACCAACCAAAGGTAAAAAGCACACTTTAATGGAGTTTGTCGCGCTAGACACACCAGGGCTGTTGGCCAAAGTAGGCCGTACGTTTGCTGATTTAAATATCAACCTTCATGGTGCAAAAATCACCACCATTGGTGAGCGAGCAGAAGACTTGTTTATTTTAACCAGTGATGCAGGGGGAAGATTAAGTGAAGAACAGCAAGATGAGCTAAGAGAGAGATTGATCGAAAAGTTATCTGATGAGGTCTCTGCTTAGATCAAACCTGCCAATCTTTTCGGTTCAGGGCGAGAGCGATCTTGCCCACAAGTTAAGCATTTTGGCTAAATATCAGCTATCTAGCTCATACATAGGCTGCTACAGTTATATCAATATCAATTCGATGTAATAGAGGTAGCCTATGTATCCCCACCTCACTGGTTTGGGTATTCACGACCCTAAGCAGATTGAACGTTATTCCCTACGCCAAGAAGCACACAAAGACGTACTCAAGATCTATTTCCACAAGCAAAAAGGCGAGCTGTTCGCCAAAAGCGTTAAATTCAAATACCCGCGCCAAATCAAAAATGTTCTTGTGGACAGTGGCAGTCACAAATATAAAGAAGTAACGGAAATCAACCGTAACCTCACATTGGTCATTGATGAACTGAATAAAATCACTAAGCCAACGAAACAACCTGAGGTTGATGTCAAAGAGAAAATTCTTTCAGACCTTCGTCATTTAGAAAAAGTCGTTTCGAGCAAGATCGCAGAGATCGAAGCGGATCTCGAAAAACTAAAGTAAAACGTTAAGTCTTAAATATTAAAAAAGGGTTAGCATTGATGCTAACCCTTTTTATTTGTACTCAATCATTATCTAGATCTAACTAATCCCATTATCGGTTGATCATTGATTCATCCCACTCAAAACGAGTAAACAATTGCAGCCAAGTCTCATCAATATTGGCAGTCATGACAACCTCTTGATCGGTAAATGGGTGGACAAACCGTAACTCTGAAGCGTGCAGTAGCAAGCGATGAGAATCAAACTCTGTGCGATAAAGCTTGTTGTGCTTGCCGTCTCCGTGCGTTGTATCACCCACAATAGGATGGCGTAGATGCGCCATATGACGACGAAGTTGGTGCTTACGCCCCGTTTTAGGTTTCATCTCAACTAAGCAATAACGCGTTGTAGGAAATTTACCCGTCGAATAGGGAACTTCCACTTTAGCCAACGGTTTATATTCCGTCACCGCTTCTTGCGCTTCTTTTTCTTGTGAAGCGAACTTATCCGCAATCTTGTCTAACTCGACTTTGAGCGCGTAATCCAAGACGCCCTCTTCCTCAATCCAACCGCGTACTATTGCGTGGTATGTCTTTTCCATTTTATGTTCAGCAAACATCGGCATGACTTGTGACGCGACTTCACTCGACAAAGCAAACACGAGCACACCAGATGTTGGACGATCCAGACGATGCAATGGGAACACATGCTGACCAATTTGGTCGCGCAAAGTTTGCATGACAAACTGAGTTTCGTGTTTATCTAACCAACTGCGATGCACCAGCATGCCGGCAGGCTTGTTAACCGCTACAAAATATTCATCCTGATAAACGATCTCCAGTTCCACTGGTTCTGAAGATCGCGCTATTTCTTGTTCTAGCATTCGTTTACTTACACAGTTCGTCAATGGTTCGGATTGTAACAAGCAGCTCTGCGAACTGCGGTTCCTGCTTCCACGCTTCTGAAAAATAGGGCTCGAGAGAAAACCCTCTTGGTAATGGTTGGTTGTTTTCCACTAGCACGTGCATTCTGTCTATAAAGATCCACTGCAACCACTCATGAGGATGCAACGTATCAATCGCAAATGGCTCCACGCTTTGTAAGGCTTGCTCTGAAGGCCTAGTGTGTTGCCACAACTTATGTTCTTTAAGCTGCGTTTCAAGTTGGTGAAGTAAGTCGACCAATTGAGTATTTGTTACCATTAATTCTATCTCGAACCTTGAATTAGCCGAGAATGATACCATTTCTTGTGAAAAGAACGTTAGGACGTCGTATTTAATGGAAAACATTCAAACCCTCACTCAACTGTTGAACAACAGCCGCTGTGATTATCAAATCTTCGATCTTGGTCGTCGTATCAAAACCATCGCTAAGAAAGAGTTTGCCGATGTAGAAAAAGGTCAAGCACCGTACCCATTTCCAATGCAGCGTAAAGCACACCTTGCCATCGCTTATTGGAATGAACAAAAGCAACCTTGGATTTGGTTTCTAAAGTTTGAATTGGACGAGCGCGGTTTGTTAAAGCAAGCGGATATCGGCAATTTCATTAAATACGTAGTGGAAGCCATGGGAACACGCCTCAATGATGATATCACTGAAGAGCAACAGCAAAAGCTGTCTAATAACCCATATACGTTCAAGCCTTCCGAAGACAAAATGGCCGTGTTCCATAGCCAGGTCCGCGCGAATCTCGATCTTCCTACCAGCCAATATTATGAGCACACTCAGCATTACTTTTCAGGTGGCTTAGGCTGGGATAATTGGCAAACCGTAGGTCTGCAAGGAATCACCGACATGGCCGCTCGTTTGGACAAAGAGCAAAACGGGGTAATGATACGCAAAGCATTGAACCACCTACCGAATGAACCACTTTATGCTCTGTTGGGTGCGCTTGAGCATGTAGAGTTACAAGAGCGTTTAGCTGAGCGTATCGCCGACAAAGCACAACAAGAAATCGCAAGTAGCGAACCGGATCTCTTCCTACTTTCAGCGCTTATCCGAGCTTTGGCTGGCGCACCAACAGCCATTGCCTCGCCAGTGTTAGAAGCGATTTTACAAAGCCCTCGTTTAAGCCATCAGGAAGTACTGATTGGCGTGGCTGGCCGAGCTTGGCACTTACTAGCCAATGAAAAGGTAGCAGAACAGTTTTTGCTGCGTTTAGCTCAAACCGGTAATCAAGCCCTATTTAATCAGTTATTTGCCGATTTAGTGATGCTACCAGAGTTAAGAATGGTGCTATTGCCCTTGCTACATTCAAATCCATCTGAAGAACTAGCAAACGCGCTAGTAAGCTTACAACAAGCAACAAAGGGATAATAAAGGTTCAGGGATGATTGGTGATCTTTTAGCAATTTTAGGGCTATGCTTTTTCTGTTATCTGTTTTGGCAACAACGTCGTCAAGCCGAACTCGCAAAAGTGGCAATCACGCGTAAATGTGAGCAATTGGATCTCCAATTAATCAGCATCGCCTTTGGTGCCCATAAACTAAAAACGCCAGACGGAGTCTGGCGTTGGCATACGGTGTATCAATTTGAGTTTTCATCTCTTGGTGACGATTGCTACCAAGGGGAGTTAACCATGGTCGGTTTCAGGCCGCAGAACTTTCACCTACCACCGCATCGCTTGTAAATTCCATTTCAAAGTAAGGGCCATATAGATCCTTACTTTCTTTTGTTTCAACAAATCCCAGTTTTTTCAGCACCGCCATAGAAGCTTGATGGTTGCTATTCACATTAGCTTTCACCTTATGTAGCCCCAGCTCACGGCACGCCTTTGGGAAAAACGCTTTTAGAGCTTCTGTCGCTAACCCTTTACCCCAATAAGATTTATCAAAAATAAACCCTAACTCAGGCTCGGAATCGAGATGGGAAATGAACACGTGCCCCATATAGTCACGACTGGTGCTTTCTAGCACCGCCATACTATAAATATTTTCATCATCCAGTATTTTCTCAAACATCTGTTTGGCAGACGCGACAGTATACGGACCGTTCATTTCAGCACGGTTTTTCGCACAGCAATTCAGCATGACGAACTCTAGTTGCAACGACTCATTGTAGGGTAGAAGAAGCATTCTTCTGGTTACTATGGCCACATCTGTTCCTTGATTACAACAAACTTTATTTATCCGCAGATCGCAAACTCGATGAGCTTGAATATGCTCAATAACTGCGGGGCATAACACCTTGTAGAGAAGCCGAAAGTTAAACCAACTGATTGGAAAGGATATTGATCTGGATTGTTTTTTATTAAGTGTTATTAGGAATTTATAAATTTTGTGATATTGATATACCCAAGCCACCTCTAGTGCTTAATTAAACGAGAACGACTAGGTATCTTTTTTTATATAAGAAAGACCCCGACACATAAGTATCGGGGTCATGGTCTTACTCGCAGCAGTCCGGCTACTAAAAGTGCTCCATGCATCATCCATAATAGTGGCTGATTCCGTCAGCTTATTCCTTACGTCGCCGTCCTAGCGGTGTCCTTATCATCCTGATAGCTAACATTCCCCGTTAGCACACATCACTTGTTCCTTGAGCGGTGTCCCTTGCATCTTCCTGACGCTGTCCATAACCTCTATCCTAGAGGGGTCCATTGTCTATCCTTAGTCATCAACATCCTATTGATGATAGTGTCCTTACAATGTCCTACGCTCCATGCTTGATTAATCATCCTGACCAACCAAATCGTCTTCCTGATGATAACCAAATCCTTGGTGCTTTCCTGTTCCATGTCTGCTTCCTGCTGACAACTCTCAATTTACGCCTTTCCTAAAAATTGACAATCTATACTAGATAAATATTTATACGCCACATTGGTTAAATAGTTGTTAAATCATTATTTATCAATAACTTGATGTTTGTAATTTCTATTTTTCCGCTCACGAAATCGTTTTCTCTCACAACCCATGTAAGAGATCTCTCACACCACACATTCCAAATTGCTATTCGCCAAATTAGGGGACTCAACGTATGATGATAGATATATCGTTGTTAAGGATTAAAAATGTTAACTCAAGACGTTACTAAAGAATTAGAAGCGGTAATGGAACAACTGCAACAACAAGGAAAAGAACCAACCGTAGCGTTAGTGAAAGCACGCTTGAAAACGCCCGTCCCAATGCCTGCATTAATCACCGCAATAAAAAGTTGGAAAAGCGCTCAGCGTGTTCCCAAGGTTGAAGTCGCAGCGCAAGCGCATACCGATAATGATCGTCTTGCAGCGCTAGAAAGCACGGTGAAAAAACTAGTCGCTCGCATTGAAGAGCTAGAAGCCAAGCTAAGTGAGAAGTCATCATGAAGTTATGGGTAGATGCAGACGCGTGCCCGAAAGTCATCCGCGAAACCATTGTGCGTGCCGCCGAACGCACGGGGATTGAATGTACGTTTGTCGCCAACCACGTTGTCCCGGTGCCCAAAAGAGACAACATCCACTCGCTGCAAGTTCCAGCTGGATTTGACATCGCTGACAACGAAATCGTTAAGCGTGTGGAGGCCAACGATTTGGTGATCACATCAGACATTCCGCTTGCAGATGAGGTCATCTCTAAAGGTGCTCAAGCCCTCAGTTCACGTGGCGAGCTTTATACGAAAGACACCATCAAAGCACGTCTAAATATCCGCGACTTCATGGAAACCATGCGTTCAAGCGGAATTCAGACTGGTGGTCCCGCTGCGCTTTCCCAAACCGATCGCCGCGAATTTGCGAACCATTTAGATCGTATTTTGGCTAAATTTAGGAAGTAATCCTCACTCTATTCATATTGAGCCAGCAAATCAAAGCCTGGCTCATTCCTGAAAATTCATTTTCAGCATTGCACCCAAAGCGTGCTCTTACTCCCATTTGTTTTGTTCTGTTTATTTTTCATCTCGCTCGCCATAGCTTCAATATGCAACGTGGTTTATTTTGAACGACGTTTTTAATAAATGTATAGAGAATAATGGGCTTTAACATCGTTTCTAGTGGAAGCTACCTGCCAACGAATCAATGGTCAGATCGAGAGATGGATCGCTTCCTAAAATTGGCGCCAGGGACCTGCCGAAATAAATTCGACGTTGAATATCGTCATGTAGCCAATACAAAAGAGACCGCTATTTACATGGCGGTGCAGGCGATAAAGCAGTGTTTAGGAAACATACATACCCTGAGCTCCGTTGATCTCCTTATCTACGCCAGTGGCACTCACCACCAGTCTCTGCCCTACGACGCCTCAGCGGTTCTCGCCGCGTTAGACGCTCCAACATGGCTAGAAAGTTTTGATTTGAACAGCACCTGTTTATCATTTCTTTCTGCGCTTGATCTTGCTCAGAGTCTATTCTTCGCAAAACGATACCGTCGGATTCTCATTGTTACCAGTGAGCTCGCCACTGGCATCACACTGAATCGAAATTTTACGCTCAAACCAGAAGTTGCAACCTTATTCGCCGACGGTGCCGCCGCGTTTTTGCTCGAAGAACAAAACGGTGATGGATTACTCACCAGTCACTTTGAAACGCATCATACCGGGTATTCATTTTGTCAAATTAAGGGCGGAGGTAGTCATGTCAACCCTCACACCTCAGAGCATCAAGCCTATTTAAAAAGTTGCCAGTTTGAGATGGAGGGCAAAGCACTCTTTAAACATGTGCGTAAAGCCTTACCAGCGTTTCTAAAAAAAGGCTTTGACGCCTCTCCGGTAACGCTCAGCGATATTGATTATTTTCTTCCGCATCAAGCCAGTGCGCACGGATTAAAAAAACTTCCATCACTCACCGGGTTACCAACCGAGAAAACAGTTAATCACTTTTCGACTTTGGGAAACCAAGTCGCCGCCTCACTCCCAATTAACTTACACTGGCTGCGTAATCAGCCAGAAACAGCAGGAAAACATGTGTTATTAGCTGGCACCGCCGCAGGGTTGTCACTAGGTATGGGAGTGCTAAAACTATGAAGATATTAGTCACTGGCGGCAGTGGGATGTTGGGTAGCGCAATTCTAAGAATGTTTCACCAGCAACATGAACTGCATTTTACAGCGCGAAATACAGTCATCGCCAAACAACTCGCTGAGCAATTCGATGTTATCCCACATTTAGTCGATTTGAGAGACCACTCTGCTGTTCATGCGGTATGCCACGGCATGGATGCAATCATCCATTGTGCCGCTCTCTCAAGCCCATGGGGCAAGTGGGAAGCGTTTTATCAAGCCAATGTAGATGCCACCAAAAACCTCGCCAGTGCGGCTAATTCGCATCAAATCTCGCGCTTTATCCATATTTCCTCCACCAGCGTCTATTTTGACCATCAAGACCGTTGGAATATTCGAGAAACCGACGCCATTGCTTCACACTGGTGCAATGATTACGCACACACTAAATACCTATCTGAACTTGAAGCCGTAAAAGGTCAAAGCAAAGCGATCATTTTAAGACCTCGTGGCATTTTTGGCCCCAACGATCGCGCGATTATCCCAAGAGTGCTTAAGGCGATAAAAAACAACACTCTGCTTCTGCCATCGGGTAGAAATCCAGTGGTTGATCTGACCTATGTCGACAACGTTGCCCATGCGGCGATGCTCGCTTGCACTCAGGCAGACCGACTTCAGCATGGTGATGTCTTCAATATATCCAACAACGAACCAATGCCAATTGAGACTGTACTGCAAGCTTTATGTGTGGGGTTGAACCTAAAAGTAACGTTACAATCACTACCATACGGTGTGGTATCACCATTATTAAAGCTCAGTGAGCAAATACGAAGGCGCTTACCACATCAGCCAGAGCCAAGGCTCACTTCATACAGCGCAGGATTGTTTAACTATCATCAAACTCTGGATATCAGCAAGGCGATAAAAAACCTGAATTACCAACCGCTTTTTTCAATTCAAGAAGGAATACAGCAGTATGCAAACTGGTCTAAAAATAAAAATCTTTGAGACTGGACACTGCGTACACCCAGGCTTTGTTGTCAAACCAGGCTCTGGTATCAAGCCTAGAGCATTTCCGGCAGCCGTTGCGTTAATTCAACACCCGACACAAGGCAACATCCTGTTTGATACGGGATATCACGAGCACTTTTTTAGCGCGACTCGTCCCTTCCCTGAACGTTTTTATGCTTGGACAACACCTTGCCGCTATCAACAAGAACATGGGATTGTTGCGCAGTTAGCAAAAGAAAATCTCAAACCTCATGATATTGAGCATTTAGTGCTCTCCCACTTCCATGCTGATCACATTGCTGCCGTGTCTGAGTTTTCCCACTCTCAATTGCATTGCCAACAAAAAGGGGTGGATGCAATTACTAAAAGTGGTCGAATTGGAGGCGTAAGAAAAGGATACCTAAAAGCTCTACTTCCTCCACAACTTGAATCTAACTTCATCATTCATGGTGATTTTTCTGTGCCAATCAGCCAAATTCTTCCTCAGTGCCAAGGGGTTAACTTGCTCTGTAAAGACATGTTCGACGATGGACTTATTTATATGGTTAGCTTGCCAGGCCATGCAGCTGGCCAAGTGGGCTTGCTGGTTAAAAGAGACCAAAGTTGGCTGTTCTTACTCGCCGATGCATGCTGGTTAATCGAGAGCTTGAGTGAAAATATCGATCAGCATTGGCTGGCGAACATGCTTTGCGATGATACAAAAGCCTATAAAAACACCCTCTCCGAGTTGAGAAGTTGCTACCAACAAACCCACCACGTTGTTCGCTTCGTACCTTCACATTGTCAGGAAACTATCCAGCAGCTAATCAAAGAAGGATGGATGAAGTGAGAACGCTTATCTCAGAATTCTGGCGAACCCGCTACCGCCCCTTCGGCTCAAGGGAACAAATCGAAACGTGGCAACAACAACACTTAACGCAACACTTGGATTGGGTATGCCGTCATTCACCGTATTACCGCTCTTTTCAAGGTGCACCACTCAGTGATTTCCCTATCATGAATAAGCAAACCATGATGGAGAGCCTTTCAGAGTTAAATACGAAGGGCTTAGATGCTGAACAGTTAATGCTGCAGGCACTCAAAGCAGAGCAGTCACGCAACTTTGCCGCTTCGAAAGTTGGCGATGTTACGGTTGGGCTTTCTTCGGGCACATCAGGCATGCGCGGGCTGTTTCTTGCTGACAAGCAGGAAACACAACTGTGGGCCGGCAATATATTGGCTCGCCTTTTGCCCAACCTATGGCAAAAGCACCGAATTGCACTAGCCTTGCGAGCCAACAGCCCACTGTATAAATCCGTCGCGAAAGGGCCTGTCACATTCTTTTATGCCGATTTAACCAAACCTTACCAAGAATGGATAAAAGAGCTGGATGAGTTCCAACCCACGCTTTTGGTTGGTAGTGCGCAAGCTCTTCAGCTCTGCGCCCAGTTCAGCGGTCAATTTGGTCAACCCGCAATTCAACCACAACGGATCATTTCTGGGGCAGAGGTTCTAACCGAGAGTGACCGTCATTATATTTCTCAACGGTTCGACAGCGAGCTCCATGAAGTCTATCAATGTACTGAAGGTTTTCTTGCATGTACTGATCAGCATGGCCAAATGCGCTGGAATCAAGATGTTGTTTATATCGAAAAACACTGGCTGAATACCGAACGTACTCACTACAGCCCAATCATTACCGATTTTCGTCGTAAAACTCAGCCAATTATTCGTTATCAGCTCGACGATATTATTGAGAATAAACAGGATAATGGCGTATTTGAACCTCTTGGCGCGATTGCCGGACGATGTGGTGATCGCCTCACGCTAAACGCAAACTACGTCCCAGTGACGGTGTTACCAGATCTCATCTACCGCGCTATAACACTATCTGCCAAAGGTCGCGTGGATTACCGAATCACCCAAACAGGGTCACAAACCATTCAAATTGAAGCGGATGTTCACCACCATCGGGTTATACATCAAGCCTTGATAAAGTTGTTTGACCAATTACGGCTTGATCCTGTCAGATTTAGTTACCGCCCTGCGCCTATTTGGACGCCAATGAATAAACAACGACGTGTGGTGAACATATGCGGGTCTTAATCACCGGAGCCCGAGCACCAGTTGCACTAGAGTGGGCAACCATGTGTATGCATCATGGGCATGAAGTAATTCTCACCGATTCGCTAAAAAAGCCTCTGGGATCATTTTTGCGAGGCATCGAGTCTTATATCCCCACCGCTTCACCTCGATTTGCGTTTCCCACCTACCAACAGCAGATCCTAAAAATCATTACTCAGATGCGTATTGATATGGTGATACCCACTTGTGAAGAAGTTTATTACTTGGCCCATGTTGCCAAGCAATGCCCAGAAGTAGATTTTTTTCTGCCCAATGTGGGACTACTCAATGCCCTGCACAACAAGTTGACCGTTTTTGAACAGCTTCAAGGCTTGCCAGAGATTACACTTCCAAAAACTCGTTTGGTCGCAGATAAAAGTGAGATTGAAATTAATAAGAGAACCGTTCTAAAGCCAGTTTACTCTCGGTTTGGCGGGCAAGTCATACGAGATGTGACTACTCAGTCTATTTCAGCCGCCACGATATCGACCCTTTATCCTTGGGTGCAGCAACAAAAAATCCACGGAACGCCAATGTGTAACTATGCGATTTTTGAACATGGTGACCTTAAAGCACACCAAGCTTATGTGCCGAAATACTGTGTAAACGGATCGGCCGCCAGTGCTTTTCAGCCGATCTCATGCGAACGACTAGATACTTTTATCGCAGCTTTTGGTGAGCGTCATACTTATCATGGGCAGGTGTCGTTTGACTTCATCCAATCACAAAATGATCTCTACGTGATTGAATGCAACCCAAGAGCCACAAGTGGTTTGCACCTACTCTCATCTCGATGCAATCAACTGCTTCCTAATATGGAGTTTACCAGTCCTTCCAAGCAGCGATTGCATCATTTAGGTCCAATAACACTCATCGCTGAAGGTGGATTATCCCTATTTAAGGCTCGAACTTGGCAAGATTGGTGGTCTGGAGTGAATGTAATGCAACAGCATAACTTGCCGGTAGGGAGCCAAATCCGGAGTGTGTTTGAATTACTCCGGTTAGCTAGGCAGAACAAGGCAAAATGGAGCGCCGCTTCTACCGTTGATATTGAGTGGAATGGAGAAGCGTTGCCATCATGACACTTTCCTCTCAAGAATGGCATAAAACCTTTATCACTCTTATGCAATCGAATCCTATTAATGAATGCACAGCAAGCTTTGGTTGCTACTATATCAATGATGTTGCCATTCCCTACTCCGTAACACCAAAAATACCAAACAACTGTTATGCCGTGTCCCCTATGACACTGCTTAGTGGCTACGCCGAAGAAGAGCTTCACAAAGTCAAAAATGTGGCTGTTCGATGGGTATGTAAGCTACTTATTAATATGACTAAACCAATCTTATCATTGGCTGGATTGGATCAAGTCCAAACGCTCAACAATCAGTGCTTGTCCACCAATATGTATAGCGAACAATGGGAATCCTTAAATCTAGATGAGCTGCGCCGCGTGGCACTCGATCAATATCCCACCTTTCCCTTGGTGCTTCGCTCCCTCAACCAGCGTCAGCACTCACACTTAATTCAGCGATTAGAACAGCAACAATGGCAAAGCTTGGTAACACGACAAGTGTATTTACTTGAGGATTGGCAAGCATTCAGCTTCAACCGAGATTTAACAAAAGATTTCAAGCTGTTTAATGATAAAGATTGGCAGTTTAAGCCACTGGCTACTGATGAAGAGTTTCAGCGCGCCAAAGTGTTATATGACATGCTTTACCTTGATAAATACAGCCGGAATAACATCCAGTTTTCAACCCAATATTTAAAACAGGCTAGCCAGAATAACTTAGTGCATTTAGTGGGACTGTTTTATCAAGGAGAGATGCTGGCTACGTTAGGCATAGTAGAAATTGATAACGACATGACTTGCCCAATTTTTGGCTACGATACCAATAAGCCGAAGAGTTTTGCGCTGTATAGAAGAATATCTGCTTATACCATCCGCCATGCAATGATATGCCAGCGTCGCTTTAATATGAGCTCAGGGGCTCCAGCTTTTAAACGCAACCGAAAAGCCCAGCCAGAAATTGAATTTAGCTATGTTTATATTGCGCACTTACCTTGGTACAAACGCGTAATTTGGAAAAGCTTGTGCTGGCTCACTCAGCACTTTTATCGCCCTTTGTTGATGCGTTTTCAGCTATAAAACGACATCGATAACCAAGCAAACCTGCTTGCACACAATCTGGATCGATAAAAAAGCCTGCGACGTTCGCAGGCTTTTGTAATGGAGCTGTGTGAGGTAACCGTTTTTTACGGTGTGTAGTATGTTGCTGCGCCAGGGCCTACTGGTAAACCAAATACGAATACCCATAGGTAGAACAGCACACTCCAACCTACAATGAAGCAGATTGAGTAAGGTAGCATGGTCGCGATCAGCGTACCGATACCTAAGTTCTTCATGTAACGAGTTGCTACGGCAAGAATCAAACCAAAGTAGCTCATCATTGGAGTAATGATGTTTGTCGTCGAGTCACCAATTCGGTAAGCAGCCTGAATCGTTTCCGGTGCATAACCAACAAGCATCAACATAGGAACAAAAATCGGTGCCGTCACTGCCCACTGTGCCGATGCCGAACCAATCATTAGGTTGATAAAGCCACACATGAGGATGAAGGCAAAGAACAACATTGGGCCAGTTAAGCCAATTTCTTGCAAGAAGCTAGCGCCAGCAACTGCGAATACCTGACCGAAGTTAGTCCATTTAAAGAAAGCAACGAACTGAGCAGCAAAGAAAACTAATACAATGTACATGCCCATAGAAGACATCGATTTCGCCATTGCATCAATTACATCGCGATCCGTCTTCATCGTGCCAACAACTTTACCAAACACAAAGCCTGGGATAGCAAAGAACACAAAGATGAATGCCACGATACTTTTCAGGAATGGAGAACCTGCAATTGTACCTGCATCAGAACGTAAGATGCCGTCAGCTGGAACAACCGTCCAAGCAAGCAACGCGGAAACAACCAGTACAGCAACACCTGCTAGTTTTAGACCTTTCTTCTCAATGTCTGTTAAGCCGCCCATTTTGTCGTTCGACAAATCTTCTGAGGCTTCTTCTTCACTGTATTTGCCAAGCTTTGGCTCAACAATTTTTTCAGTAACAAACGCACCAGTGATTGCAATGAAGAACGTCGAAACAAACATGAAGTACCAGTTAACTTCTGGACCAACAGTGTAAGTTGGGTCAATCATTTGCGCTGCTGTTTCAGTAATACCTGACAGTAGCGGGTCAACCGTACCGATAAGTAGGTTTGCTGAATAACCACCAGATACACCAGCGAATGCCGCAGCAAGGCCTGCAAGTGGGTGACGACCTAGAGAATGGAACAGCATTGCTGCCAGTGGAATAAGTACCACATACCCCAGCTCTGATGCCGTATTTGAAATGATACCAGCGAAAACAACAGTCACTGTTACCATGCGTTGAGATGCGCCCATGACCAAGCCACGCATAGCTGCAGATAGCAAACCAGAGTACTCGGCAATAGCAACACCCAACATCGCAACCAAAACCGTGCCTAAAGGCGCAAAGCCAACAAAGTTTTTCACTAAATTGGTAACGATAAGTTCGAGTCCATCAGCGTTAAGTAAGCTGACGACATGAATCATGCCATCTGCGGCACGACCTTTTGCGCCCTCAGGACGAGGGTCTACAACGGAAACTTCGAAGTATCCTGCAATGCCCGACATCACCAGAATGGCTAAACAGAAAATGGCAAATAGTGTGATCGGGTGAGGTAATAAGTTCCCCAAATATTCGACAGTATCCAAAAAGCGCGTAAACAGCGGCTTCTTAGGCGAGTTTTGTTTAATTGAATCAGATGAACTCATCTGTTCCCTCCTTGTTTTTATTCCTGTGCAAATGTGACAAAAATGTCAAAAAAGCGAGCGAAGGGTACTTGAGTAGAAGGTTAAAGAAAAGCCCTAAATGTTACAAACTGTGACCATTAGAGAGTTTTATAACCAATAACAAACAAAAATGTAGATATTTCATCCATGTAAAACAGTTAAGTCAAAATTATCAATTAAACAAAACCATAAGCCAGAAATATGCAGAACGATTACTTCTGCACTGCTTTAAACCTCGGATTCGCCTTACAAATGACATATAGACGCCCTCTTCGTTTTACGACCTGGCAATCCGGATGACGACTTTTTGCACTTTTTAATGATTTTACTACCTTCATGATTTATTCCTTTTCGCTCTTAAATTGACCAAAACGACGGTTGAAGTTCGCAATACGACCTTCTGTTTGAACCACTCGCTGTTTACCGGTGTAGTACGGATGGGATGCTGACGACACATCTAACGTAAAGTAAGGGTAGGTTTTGCCATCTTTCCATTCGATGGTTCTCTCTGTTTTCAACGTAGAACCAACAACGAAGTACTCATCTACGCTGGTGTCGTGGAACACCACTGGACGATATTCAGGGTGGATTCCTGGTTTCATAATACTTTTCCTCTCAATTGAAATGTTATGTTATAACGTTTTAATTAATAATCATTATCAACAAGAAAAGCAAGAGAAATTTGTGATACTTTTCATCTCAATGAATTCTTAAAGATGTCCACCATGTATTCCATTGAACCCATCGGCGTCATTGAGACACCGTACAAAGAAAAGTTTGCAGTACCGCGCCAGCCTCGCTTAGTACCAACAGCGAAAGCACGCGTAAAACTGTTAGGCGCAGCGAATAGCCCTGAAGCAGTGCGTGGGCTAGAACAGTTCTCTCACGTTTGGCTGTTATTTTTGTTTGATCAAAATCTGGAAGCAGGTTGGAAGCCAACCGTCCGTCCACCACGACTGGGCGGCAATGAACGAATAGGTGTCTTTGCCTCACGCTCGACTTTCCGCCCAAACGGAATCGGAATGTCAGCCGTTGAAGTGAAAGGAGTCACTAAGCAAGGCGATCAAATCTATCTTGATTTAGGCAGCGTTGATCTCGTTGATGGGACACCGATTGTAGATATTAAGCCTTATATCCCCTATTCGGATTCGATTCCAGAAGCACAAGGTGGATACGCAGACCAAGAACCAGAAAAGTCACAAGTCAACTTTTCTGCTCAAGCATTAGCAACGATAGAAAATCGATCCGATACTGACTATGTAAGGTCAGTCATTGAACAAGTTCTGGCCCAAGATCCTCGTCCTGCATACAAGAAAAGCAAGCCAGACGACAAAGAATATGCGGTAAATTTGTTCGACTTGAACGTAAAGTTCACAGCAACAAGCAACTTAATAACGGTTACCGCTATTGAAAGCTTTTGACAAACGCAATTGGCTGATATTATAGACGGCTAATAAATTTCCCTTTCGGGAACTCCTATACTCCAGCTTATTCAAGCTTGAGTATCTAACTTAAATAAACGGATAAATTTAATGCGTACCAGTAATTATCTTCTTTCTACTCTGAAGGAGACTCCAAACGACGCAGAAGTAGTGAGCCACCAGCTCATGCTACGTGCAGGTATGATCCGTAAGCTGGCTTCAGGTCTATACACCTGGCTACCTACTGGTCTACGTGTACTGCGTAAAGTCGAAAACATCGTTCGTCAAGAAATCGACAATGCAGGTGCAGTCGAAACTTTGATGCCCGTTGTTCAGCCGTTTGAACTATGGGAAGAGACAGGCCGCAGCGAAAAGATGGGTCCTGAGCTACTTCGCTTTACTGACCGTCATGTTCGTCCGTTTGTACTTAGCCCAACCGCTGAAGAAGTGATCACTAGCCTTGTTCGCAATGAAGTGAGCTCTTACAAACAGCTTCCGCTAAACCTGTACCAAATCCAAACCAAATTCCGTGACGAACGTCGTCCACGCTTCGGTGTAATGCGTTCACGTGAATTCTCAATGATGGATGCGTACAGCTTTGACATTGATAAAGACGGCCTACAAAAGTCATACGACGCAATGCACGATGCTTACTGCAAAGCATTCGATCGCATGGGTCTGGATTACCGTCCTGTACTAGCAGATAGCGGTGCTATCGGTGGTAGCGGCTCTCAAGAGTTCCACGTACTGGCTGAAAGTGGCGAAGACATCATCGCATTCTCTACCGAGTCAGATTACGCGGCAAACATCGAAAAAGCAGAAGCACTAGCTCCAGCCTCTGAAGCAGCTGCACCAACGCAAGAAATGACGTTGGTAGATACGCCAAACGCAAAAACAATCGCTGAATTGGTTGAACAGTTCGAGCTGCCAATTGAAAAAACAGTGAAAACTTTGTTTGTGAAAGCGTCTGACGAAGTTGATGCACCAATCATCGCGCTTATCATTCGTGGCGATCATGAACTGAACGAAGTGAAAGCAGAGAACCTTCCTCAGGTTGCAGCTCCACTGGAAATGGCATCTGAAGAAGAAATTCGTGAGCTTATCGGTGCTGGTCCTGGTTCTCTAGGCCCTGTTGGTCTTAAACTGCCGTTCATCGTTGACCGCAGCGTAGCGGTAATGAGTGATTTCGGTGCGGGTGCGAACATCGATGGCAAACACTACTTCGGCATTAACTGGGGTCGTGACGCAGAGCTTGGTCAAGTTGAAGACCTACGCAACGTGGTTGAAGGCGATCCAAGCCCATGTGGTAAAGGCACTATCCAGCTTAAGCGTGGTATCGAAGTTGGCCATATCTTCCAACTTGGCAACGCTTACTCCGCAGCGATGAACTGTGGTGTACTTGGTCCTGATGGTAAGAACGTCATCCTAGAAATGGGCTGTTACGGCATCGGTATCACTCGCGTCGTAGCGGCTGCTATTGAGCAAAACCATGACAAATACGGCATCATCTGGCCAGATGCAATCGCACCATTCCAGGTTGCGATCGTTCCAATGAACATGCACAAGTCAGAAGAAGTGAAAGAAGCCGCTGAGAAATTGTACGCTGAGCTAACGGCAATGGGCATCGAAGTGCTATTTGACGACCGTAAAGAACGCCCAGGCGTAATGTTCTCTGACATGGAGCTTATTGGTGTACCGCATACCATTATTATCGGTGACCGCTCAATGAAAGAAGGCAACTTCGAATACAAGAACCGTGCTACTGGTGAGAAAACAGCAGTCGCAATGACTGACATTGTTGAGCACGTAAAAGCTCAACTAAAGTAAGCACTAGACGAGTTCGCATTTGAAGTAGTTTCAAATAGTTAAAAAGGGTTGGCTTCGGTCAACCCTTTTTATTACTGGGCAACCTTACTACTCCCCTTTAGATCTATTCACTTTGTTAATCTTTGGTTCAGCTTCTTGCTATTAAACTGATTTCATCATCTAAAGGAGGTCAGTTATGGATTTAAAAAGTCTTCTAAACCAAGCACTCAAATCAGACTTACTCAAGCAAGGGGCTGATGCGTTAGGTAAACAAACTAACAACATCAAATCCTCATCAAACTCAAGTAGCCTGAAAACGCTAGGAGCAGGTGCCGTTGGCGGAGGCCTTATCGGTATGCTGATGGGCTCGAAGAAAAGTAAAAAAATGACCAAGAAAATAGGCTCGGGCGCATTAAAAGTCGGTGGCGCTGCTGCGCTTGGAGCATTAGCCTACAAAGTTTATAACGACTGGCAAGCCAAACAGTCCGGTCAAGGTGTTCATGAGACCTTTGACCCCGATGACAGCAAACACAGTGTACTAATTTTAAAAGCAATGATTGGAGCCGCAAAAGCCGATGGCCATGTCGATGAAGAGGAAATGGCCCGCATCGAGCAAGCCCTCGCGGATATGGGCGCAGATGAGCACGTACGTCAACTCGTTCAGCAAGAACTAAACAAACCGCTCGATCCTGCTGAAATTGCAAATCAGGCGACCTCTCCTCAACAAGCGTCAGAAATTTATCTCGCGTCTTTGATTGTTGCTGATGAGCAAAATTTCATGGAAAAAGCGTATTTGCAAGAACTGGCAAAACAGCTTCAGCTTTCACCAGAAGTTACTCAGCAGTTAGAAGTACAAATGCAGTGATTAAATCTCGCTCAAGCAACTCCTCAACTTGAGCCAAAACAACTCTGCACTTTGAGTTTCAAATCTGCTGTGTGTATATTGAGATAAGTTATCATTTAGTGGAAAGAAAACATGCAAGTATACGGCTGTTGTGAACTGGTTCGTGAGCTTTATGCTCAAATTGGTAGTGGCGATCAAGCTTACATTCCTCAGGCAATTTCATGTGCTGTTAAAGCGCTGAACGATGTTGCGGCGGATGAGTCTCTGCCTAAAGAAGTGCGTGAAAAAGCGGCATTTGCTGCGGCAAACCTACTGATTTCAGATTTTGAGGATAAGTAATGAATCTAGCGAACTTTGAATCCATGGATCCTGTCATGCTCATGAGCATTGTAAATATGAAGCTACGCGACGACTTCGGTGGTGACTTAGATAAACTGGCGGCTTTCTTCGATATCGATCGCGCGGCACTAGAAGCAAAACTGGCTTCTGCTGGTTTTGACTTTCTTCCAGAAGCAGGACAATTCCGTTAACCCGCAGCAATCCCCGCGGGTAACTGAAACGGGGAATAACCAACATTAAAAAGGGCTTGATGATCACTCATCAAGCCCTTCTCTTTTGTCCAATAGACGTTTCGATTAGCCGAATGAAGCCCAGATGACCGTAGCCACAAGAATTGGACATACAAACTTCACATACGCTGGCCATAACTTACCAAACCAACCTTGCGTAAACTCCGGGCAACCTTGCTCAAGCTCTTTGATTTTTGAGTTGCGATTCCATACCCAACCACCAAATAAGCAGAATAAGAGCGCAGCGGTTGGTTGTAGATACTGAGTAGCAACCGTCGCGACCATACCAAACAGAGCGCCAAAGTTATAAACAATCACCACACTGAACAAGGCGATGAGACCACCTAAAACCCAGCTCGTTGCGCTACGCTTGGTGTTGAAACGCTCACTCACTAACGCCACTGGACACTCTAACATTGAAATGGAAGACGTTAGCGCCGCAATCGTCAGCAATAAGAAGAACACAATAGAGAACAATTGACCAAGCAAACCTAAGCTATCAAACATCAATGGCAATACGGTAAATACCAACGTATCAGAGCTTAATAGAGAGCCATCTTCAGCATAGATTTGAACGCCTTTTTGCATCGCAACAAACATCGCTGGCATCACCACTAACCCTGCAATGAAAGCAACGGCAGTATCTACCATGGTCACGTTCATCGCCATCTTTGGTAGGTTCTCTTTCTTACTCAAGTAAGAGCCATAAATCAGCATTGAACAGCCACCGATCGTAAGCGAGAAGAAGCCCTGCCCCATTGCAGCAAGAATCAACTTGCGGTCCCATACCTTTTCGAAATCCGGTACCAAGTAATGCTTTAGCCCTTCCATCGCACCATTTTGCGTCATGATGTAAGCAAACAGCAGGGCAAACAGAACAAACAATGCTGGCATCAAGCGTGTTGACCACTTCTCAATACCTTGTTTTACTCCACCTTGTACGATGAGAATCGTTAGCACATAAAAAGTAATGGTTCCGAACAAGTTACGTTCAACGCTAAAGCCCTTTAGCCATTGAGTTGCAGCTTCTAACCCCATTAGATCTGTGATTGCACCCAGTAAAAAGCAGATCAACCAACCACCGACAATAGAGTAAAACGCTAAAACAGCGCTTGGTACGCTTAAACCAATCCAGCCCACAATACCGCCGAGCTTTTTACCTACCGGATGATTGGTAAGCGAACGCATACTATCCACCGGGTTGGCTTGACCATGACGACCAATCGCCATTTCAACCACCAGCATAGGAAATGCGACGATAAGAATCATCACCAAATAAACCAACAGGAAAGCACCGCCGCCATTACTGGCAGCTTGGGTTGGAAAGCCCCAAATATTGCCAAGGCCAACTGCGGCACCTGCGGCTGCTAAGATGAATCCGAGACGAGAGCCAAAATGCTCACGAGGCTGAGAAGAGGTTTGCTGTGTCATACTACTCACACAAAATATCATTGAACTAGCTAACTAGTACACTATAGCAATATTCACTATTCAACAAGAGCACTCCGGTTAAATACTCGACAGTTGAAACAATTCACAGTCATTCAGCTTGTAAATTTTAACGTACATCTCACATTCATCATTCTAAGACCTGGCGACTTTTGTCTTTTTCACATGCCTAGAATTTGTGATTCTCCCATCGTGAAGTGAGCCGAAAAATAATGAGCTTTGGTGTAAGGAACGAATAGTTCCTCGTGATACTGTGTCGAAAAGCAGAATATTGTGCTTCGCTTTTTCCCCCTTATGTCTATTTATCAGCTAGTTATTACTCTGTTCTCATTTATATCCATGACTCAAGGAGAGGAAAATGAAGGTCACTCTACTTCACGGAGCGATGGTTGCAGCACTCAGCGCCAGCTACCAAGCTCAAGCCTATAACTGTCAAAGTCTACCCGACTGGGACAGCACTGCGACTTATACATCGGGCGCTTTAGTAAAAACGCAAGGAGCCGCTTATGAGGCTGCATATTGGACGCAAGGCAATGACCCCGTGACCAACTCAGGATCTTGGGAAGCATGGAAAGCGTTAGGGCAATGCGATGGTGGAAGCAACAACTTATCACCAACGGTGTCGTTCTCCTCTCCAATAAACAACGCACAAATTCCCGAAGGCAGTGCGATCACTTTGTTAGCCAACGCAGCAGACGAAGATGGCCAAATCACACAAGTTGAGTTTGTTGCAGGCAACCAAACGGTTGCTGTGGTAACTCAAGCACCATTCGAAGCTTCTTGGACCGCTATTGAAGGGATCTCGCAATTGACCGCAATTGCGACCGATAATGAGGGAGCCGTTAGCACCACGACGATTTCTATCCAAATTCAACCACAAGTCGAATTACCACCACCAAGCATTTCATTGACCAGCCCAGTAGGCACAGAAGTGCTTAATGTAGGTGATAACCTAACCGTAGCCGCTCAAGCTGACGATATTGATGGTGTGGTCACACAAGTTGAGTTCTTCGTAAACAATCAATCTGTCGCCATTGATACTAGTGCACCTTACGAATATCAATGGACCGCGAGTCCAGGTACATACTCGTTCAAAGCACAAGCGACTGATGATACAAACCTCGCAACGATGAGCCAAGAAGTAGCGCTGGTTATTAGTAATTCAGAAACCGGAACGGGCGGATGTGCAGATGCAGTACCTTATGTGGCAGGCACAAGTTATCAAGCTGGCGACCTGGTTTCTCACTTCAACCAAAAATATCGTTGTGATGTTGCTGGTTGGTGCTCCTCGGATGCGACATGGGCTTACGAGCCTGGTGAAGGGCTATACTGGCAAGATGCTTGGAGTGGCCTAGGTGCTTGTTCGACGCCACCGCAAGTTACCATTACGGCACCAACGGATGGACAAGTCGTGCTCGCTGGCAGCAATAACGAAATCACGGCAAACGCAAGCGATGCTGATGGCACAGTCACGCAAGTTGAGTTTTTTGCGAACAACACCAGCTTAGGGGTCACCACTCAAGCACCATATTCCGTTACTTGGAACGCCACACTTATTGGCGCTAACCAGCTTAAAGCCGTCGCAACCGATAATGATAACAACACGTCAGAGTCCCTGGTTGGTGTGGAAGTCAGCGATAAAGATTTGGTCGTCTCTCTGACCTCACCAAGCAGCGGTCAAACCGTCGGATTAGGCAAAAGCCTCGCATTAAATGCCGATGCAACGTCTTTAACTTCAGGCATTAAGCACGTTGATTTCATGATCAACGGCTCTATTGTTGCAACCGATACCACGGCACCTTACACAGCCAACTGGACACCAACTGCACTTGGTAACTTTACAGTTAGCGCCCAAGCTGTGGATTTGTCAGGAAGCAATGCATTGTCTGACGCCGCAGCAATAACGGTGGTTGAGCAAGCAGAGAAACGTCATAAACTCATCGGTTACTGGCACAATTTTGTAAATGGAGCGGGCTGTCCAATTCGTCTAGCGGATATGGCTGATGCGTGGGATGTGATTGATATTGCCTTCGCCGAGAATGACCGTAACAGCGATGGTACCGTGCACTTTAATCTATATTCAGGCGATATTTACAGCGATTGTCCAGCGCTCGACCCAGCACTGTTCAAACAAGACATGGCAGCGCTTCAAGCTAAAGGTAAGAAGTTTGTTCTCTCTCTTGGCGGCGCAGAAGGCACGATTACGCTGAATACCGATCAAGACGAAGCCAACTTTGTCTCTAGCCTAACAGGTCTTATCGCTGAGTGGGGCTTTGATGGTCTTGATGTGGATTTAGAGAGTGGATCTAACTTGGTTCATGGCTCGCAAATTCAAGCTCGCCTTGGTCGTGCTTTGCTTCAAATAGAGCAAAACATGGGTGGCGATATGTACCTAACCATGGCACCTGAGCATCCTTATGTTCAAGGCGGCTATGTGGCTTACAGCGGTATTTGGGGAGCTTACATTCCTGTGATTAATGAGACACGCAGCACGCTCGACCTGCTTCACGTCCAGCTATATAACAACGGTGGTTTGCCAAACCCATATCTGCCAGGCAGTGCACCAGAAGGCTCTGTGGATATGATGGTAGCGCAATCTAAAATGCTTATCGAAGGCTTTGAATTGGCCGACGGCACTCAGTTTGCACCACTACGTGATGATCAAGTCGCAATCGGCTTACCTTCAGGTCCTAGCTCGGCAAATTCAGGTCAGGCTCCGACACAGAATATTATCAGCGCACTAGATTGTTTAACCAAAGGCACTTCATGCGGCACCGTTAAGCCAGCGTTCAATTACCCGAATTATGCAGGGGTAATGACGTGGTCTATCAACTGGGATCAGTATGATGGTTTTAATTTCTCAAAACCTGTCGGCGATAAGCTCACCGAGATGAACGCGCAATAAGCTATCAAAGAACAAGCGGGTAAAACGGAAATATCGTCTTGCTTTCATTACTTGTTCAAGTAAGTAAAAACGAAAAGAGAGCACAATTGTGCTCTCTTTCTTTATACCATTGAGTTCTACTTTTTGAAGGGTAATTAAATCGTAAATACTCGGTAATCTTTTAGCTCAGGGATTTTCTTCAACAAATCGTCTTCTTGCCCTGCCATGTCATCCAACGAGTCACACAAGTCTTCTGCTTGTTGCTCTACCTCTTTCGAATGCTCAGCTAAACGCTCTTCTACTTTCGCGCTGAGTTCAGCCATACTCTCCGATAATGCAGTGAGGTTTATTCCCCCCTCTTCCTTCATTTTTTTCGATAAAGCATCCAACGAACTGGCTAAAAACTCTTTATTGAAGATCTCTTGTGCTTTTGCAAAGTCTTCAGTCCACCCTTGTGTCATGGATTCAAAACTCTCCGCCGGCAGGATGAAATCACCATCTTTGTAGTAACGTGATTCAACATCAGCGAAAAAGTCCTTTACTGCGGCTTTTACATTATCAAACGCACTAGGTGCATCGAGGCTTTCCGCAACATCGTCAATAATATCATTCGCAAGCGCTAAACCATCACTCGCCAATTGCTTTGCTTGTGGAATATACGCGTTCATTTTTTCGCGATAGTCTTCAATTGCCGCTTTCTGGTCAGAATTGAGTTCAATTAGCTCACCTTTGATGAAGAGGTTGTTATCCTCATCCACGACAGCTTTATCACCTGTCGTTTGGCGAATTTCCAAGCTTTGCCCATCCATACGGACTTCATTATTGATGTCCACACGACACTGCGCTGCATAACCAGTAGCACTGACCATCAGCAATGAGAGTGTAAAAAGCTTTTTCATGTCATTCTCTTTTATTTAACATTACTCGTGTTAAACATAACACTGAGTGATACATGAGATGTCAGCAAACCGTCACGACTTCGTAACAAGTTGTTTTTTCTCCTATTTTCACATCAATCTCATCGCCTTCTTCTTTCCCGAATAACGCTCGACCAAGAGGAGATTTTGCTGTTAAGACAAAGACTTCCTGAGCCTGATGTTTAACAGTCAGACCACCAGAACAAGGGCCTACAAAGAAGTGCTTTTCAAGCAAATTCTCATCTGCGAGAACGACGTAAGCACCTACACCAACAGGTGCGCCTTTAAAGTCGCGAGTCACTAGAGCGCGATATTGACGCAGCTCGTCTTCACTCTCTTGGATTCGCATGGCTTGTCCATGAGCAAGATATGCGGCTTCAAGTGCTAACGTATCGTACTTATGCTCGGGAACAGTTTCTTCATCTGTCGCGGCATCAATGGCTCGCTGAGCCGATGCATGGGCCACTTGAAGTTTTTCTTCCAGATGTTGGATGATAATTTGGACTAAGTCAGCTTTGTTCATACTTTTAGGACGCGCGTTTGGCACTCAGGGTGTGTTAATGTACCTAAGTTTACCATCAAAGAAAGGTTTCCCTATTATGCAAAGTGACTCGCTGCATCAAACACTTCAATCCGTATTTGGTTTTGACTCATTACGCCAAGGTCAACAACCTGTTATTGAAGCGGTTATGAATGGTTACTCTGCTGCGGCCATCTTTCCTACAGGTTCGGGTAAGTCTCTCTGTTACCAATTGCCAGCAACCGTATTGCCCAATCTTACATTGGTGATCTCGCCGTTGTTGGCGCTAATGAAAGATCAGTTGAACTTTTTGCAAAGTAAAGGGATCCCGGCCGCTTCTATCGATAGCAGTCAAAGCAGAGAAGAGTCACAACGCGTCATGGCAGGGGTGAAAAATGGACAGATCAAAATATTGATGATTTCTGTTGAGCGCCTAAAGAACGAGCGTTTTCGTGAGTTCATTCGCCAAGTACCGATCTCTTTGATGGTGGTTGATGAAGCGCACTGTATTTCCGAATGGGGACATAACTTCCGCCCTGATTATCTCAAGCTACCGCAATATCAACGTGAACTGAACATTCCACAATCTTTGCTTCTCACTGCAACAGCAACGCCCGCAGTTATTGAAGACATGAAACAAAAGTTCGATATTGCCAGTGAACATATTACCGTTACAGGCTTCTACCGCCCCAATCTGGATATCTCGGTGATCCCGTGCGAGGAAGCAACGAAACAAGAAAAGCTAAGTGAGATCATCGCCTCTTCACCTAAGCTTCCGACTATCGTATACGTGACACAACAGCAGACAGCAGAGCAAGTAGCAAAGTCACTAATCCATATTGGCATTAATGCTCACGCATACCACGCCGGCATGAAAAGCGACGTTCGTGAACAAATCCAACAGCAGTTCATGGATAGCCAAATTGACTGTATTGTTGCAACGATTGCATTTGGTATGGGGGTCGATAAATCTGATATCCGCCGCGTCATTCACTTCGACTTACCCAAATCGATCGAGAACTACGCACAAGAGATTGGGCGTGCAGGCAGGGACGGGCAACGTTCTGAGTGCATTCTGCTAGGCAATACGTCCGGCTTAACGGTGTTGGAAAACTTTGTCTATGGTGACACACCTGAACTAACCTCTATTAACTATGTAGTCGAGCAAGCGAAAGAACATGCTCCACAATGGGAGGTAGTGCCACTGCGTTTATCGCGTGAAAGTAATATCCGCCAATTGCCACTCAAAACCTTGTTGGTTTATTTGGAGCTACATAAACTCATTGAAGCAAAATACAGTTACTTTGCGGAATATCGCTTTAAGTTTTTGCACGATCAGCAATTTATTGTGAATCAATTTCAAGGCGAGCGACGTCAATTCGTGGAAGCTATTTTCTCCTCCTCGCAAAAAGCCAAAGTGTGGTGCCAAGTTGACCTAGAAGCGTTATGGATGAACTATCAATCGGAACGCAGCCGAGTTGTCGCAGCCCTCGACTATTTTCACCAGAATGGTTGGATAGAGCTAGAGAGCAAACAACTGACCGACGTGTACTCTGTTTTGCCAACCACACAGAGCTCTGATATTTTAATCCAACAACTGTATGAACTGTTCCAATCCAAAGAAAGCAAAGATATCGAAAGAATTCACACCATGCTGCGCTTATTCCAGTCAGAGCACTGTTTGAGCTCACAATTGGCGAACTACTTTGCGGATCACAATGCACCAGAGCAATGTGGTCACTGCTCCGTGTGTCGTGGTCAAGTCGCTTCGTTCCCAACACCACAAGGTGAGGGTATTGAGCCACCTCAAGTAGCAATGTGGGTGCAGGAATTTATTCAGCTCTCCCCTTCAGCTATCAGCAATGATGCTGTCGCCCGCTTCTTGTGTGGCATTAGTACCCCTTTAATTAGCCAGCTAAAAGCTTCAAAACTGGCGGGTTATGGTGCGATGGCCAACACAAGCTTTGAACAAGTATTAGCTCAGGTAGAAGCAGTAAGAGCCTAGAAAAAGCTCAATTGACGCGCTTGGTTCTCGGGCTTGAGCATCACGTTCAAGCCTAAAAGGCGTATTTCCCGTCCGTTTTGGCGCTTAAGAATATCTCTTAGCAAGATCTTGAAGTCCTCAAGCTCTAATTGCGGATGGATATGCTCAATTGTTGTCAGTTGAAAGTCGGCAAATTTAACTTTAATACCTTGTTTAATAATCGATTTATCTGGGTTTGCACGCTCTAAGCGTTTCTCGAGTTCAGGATAAAGTTTATCCTCGATCACTTGCCAACATTCATCATAGCTCGAGATATTCTGGCTGAATGTCCGTTCCACACCGACGGATTTCCTCTCTCGCTCAACGACGACCTCTCGATTATCAATTCCATGGCTACGCTGCCATAAAGATGCTCCCTGACGACCAAACTGTCTCAGCAATTCACGATAGTCGCTGTTTTTAATATCCTCACATCGATAAAAGCCCGCTTGATGTAGCTTCTCAAGACTCACCTTCCCAACACCAGGAATGTTTTCCAGCGGAAGTGTATCGATAACTTCCTGGACCTTATCTGGCGGGATAACAAACTGACCGTTGGGTTTATTCATATCAGAGGCGACTTTGGCAAGAAACTTAATCGGTGCAATGCCCGCCGATGCCGTCAGCCCAAGCTCATTCCAAATGTCGCGTCAAATAGACTCTGCGATCAACGTTGCGGAGCCACGGCAAGCTGTTGAATCCGTGACATCGAGGTATGCTTCATCTAATGATAGAGGTTCAATGATAGGCGTATAACGCTCGAAAATAGCACGAATCTGCTGAGAGACTTGTTTGTACACGTGCATGCGACCGGGAACGACTAGTAAATGGGGGCAGAGTTGCAATGCTCGCGCCGTTGACATTGCACTACGAACGCCATATTTGCGCGCCTCATAATTGCAGGTGCTAATCACGCCACGCTGTTTTTCATTACCGCCAACGGCGAGTGCAATGCCACGGTAGCTAGGATTATCTCTCATCTCAACGGCAGCAGATCTAAACTCGTAGGTGAAAAATGTAAGTTTGACTGACTGAGTGAGTGAGAGCGCTTTTATAACTTAGGTTTAGATACAAGTTTTAACTTACACAAACCCCTTACAAAAAAATCCGAGAAATTTATGTAAAAAACGGGCATTTCGTTAAAAATTCACTTACAAAAATCACAAAGGGAGGTTTAACTGGTCTGTAGATACTTTGGGCTCAACACCAACATTTAAACCAATCAAACGAACCCTTCGCCCCTGTCTTCTGTTAAATGCTTCTTCACATAACCTAATAAAAAACTGCTTATCAAAAGTATCATGCCTATGTTCAACTGTTGTTTGCTGAAAGTCATTAAACTTAATCTTCACACCAAGCTTTGAAATGAGCTTTCCTTCAAGCGCTTTCTCCATTCTTTTTTCCAATTCTAAAAACAAGGGATCAATTGCTAAAAGGCATTGCTCTAAGTTATCAATATCACTGAAGTAAGTTCTTTCGACCCCTACTGATTTTCTTACCCTCTCAACAACAACAGGTCTATCATCTATTCCGTGACACCTATCCCAGAGAGTGTTACCGAATTTACCAAATTGACTAATCAGAATATTCCTATCGGCCTCTTTGACATCTTTACCTTTAAACAAACCAAGCTTATTAAGTTTTTCTAAAGTAACCCTGCCCACACCATTGATCTGGCCTAAGTCCAAATTATCAATAAATGATTGAATTTCATCAGGCGTAACAACGCAAATACCATTTGGTTTATTCACATCTGAAGCGACTTTAGAAACAAACTTTAATGGGGAAACTCCTGCCGAAGCCGTTAAATTCAATTCAGTTTGAATAGATTTACGTATGTCTTCTGCAATTAAAGTTGCTGAACCTTGAAACAGCTTAGAACCTGTGACATCTAAATACGCCTCGTCTAACGATAGTGGCTCTATTACATCCGTATACCGTCTAAATATTTCATGGATTTGCCTAGATACCGCCTTATACTTTTCCATATTTCCAGACACTACCGTTAAGCTTGGGCAAAGTTGCAACGCTTTTGCTGTAGACATAGCCGAACGCACACCAAAAGCTCTCGCCTCATAGCTACAAGTTGCAATAACGCCGCGACCATCTTTCCCTCCAACAGCTAGAGGGATTCCACGTAAAGAGGGGTTGTCCCTTGCTTCTACAGAGACATAGTAACTGTCGAGATCTATATGGATTATCTTTTTCATTAATGAAAGTTCACTATATCCCTGAAATGTTTAGTAAGGCGATATCATCACTGCGTGAAAACATCACCTCACTACAAGGGTATTTAAAAGAACGATGGTCAAGAAAAATCATAAATGCCTAGCGAGTAGTGAGCGGTGCGAGCGTAACGAGTGGCTTTATTATTATTCTTTACCATCACTGACAGATTTAATTGCTCAAAAAACCACCGTCGAACATGTGTATTTATACAGTATACTATCATAGCGTACCCATCACAAAGGAGGATTTGTATGCAAGAAGAATTGCTCTATTTAATCAATGCGAAAGCGCAGATTTTGGGCGTGTCGCCAAGTGCGATAAAGGCGGCTTTAGCCATGGAGTGCTTACTGGATGAAGAAGCTGCCGATGACCCAATTTCATTGATCAGAGACACCAGCATAAACGATATACGTTAATGCATAACGTTAATAGCAGCGCATCTTTGGACAAAAACACGTTAGAGTATGAATTCTAACGTGCTAATTTTGGATTAAAAAAGTATCTTGAAACCTAAAGCGTTTGTTATACGCCACAGGAAGCTTGGCTGTAGCATTGTGGTGAAGTTAACCTAGCCCATCAGCATTCATATGTCGGCTACAATGATTATTACCTAAGCTATATCTTCTCTAAGGAGGTAACCTGTAATGGAGTATTGCTCCACTAGAAAATCCAACACCACCATTGCCTGTGCCTTTAAGTTAGGTGTTTGCCTGACTCTATCATGATTTTTGAATAGATATCTTCTCATATATCTTTCCAAGTAAAATAGTGTATTTCCTGACTTATCTTGCGACAAATCGATGTCAAAGGTTTTTATTGCATTACTGATCCAGTAAATACCATCATCTAAAAATTCACTCCCAATGCCACAAAGGAGTTTGCTGATACTATAAATAAAAGAAGCTTCACTACCTATCTTACTGCTCAGGTCATTAAAAAATACTTTATTCTCCGGCGAAAATGTATGCCAAGCCATTGCATCGTCCTTCCAAGGAACTCTTGCAAATAAAAAGGATTCGATTATGCGCTCTTTATCATGCCGCCAACTTTGACTACTAATTGAATCAACGACGCAGCCTTTAAATCGGTTCCATACATACCAAAATGAGTCCGGCATGTTCAGCGAGTCTTCAGCGCTAACAAATTCATTTAATAAATCTGCCGTACCTTCGCTCAAGGTGAAGTCATCGGTAAAATATTTTAGGTATCTATCCTTTTTGCTATTATCTAGATGAAGAACAAATCGAGCATAGTGCTTTAAAAACTCGTATCTGAAAGCATAATCAAGGCGATTCTCTCTATCACGAGAGAGTAATTGCTGTGAAATTATCTTAATAATTTCCTCAACAAAGGGCACGGGGCTGTTGAGTTCGTTATCCAATGGCAGAAGCTGAAAAGCGGTTATCAATATATCGTTATCTATGCTTTCAATATTCTTTATTGCAGATTCCTCGATGGTTTCATCTTCGATACTCTTTGCTACATTCTCTAGTTCTTTAAAAAACTCCTGTTCAAAGTCATTTTTATCGATGTCATACTTTTTCGCTTTATACGCCTCTTGTCTTAAACGATCCTGTACATTTCTATGTTTTTGAGCAATTATCAAATAGCCAATGTACAGCGACTTCATGAACTCAGGTTCGTCTTTCCATAAGTGTTGAACAGATTGAATCGCTACTGAACTTATCCTATCCATTCCCATCATCGATATAGAGTCATGTCTCATTAAGGCTCTAATTAAGACAAACTTGATAGTAAGTCTTTCGTCTGCAAAGTCCTCTATCAACCTTGGAAGAACAAATAATGCAGGAACAAGGCCATCACCTATCTGATGTATATAATCATCATTGTTAACGATGCTGGCATAATCAAATATTACTTCCTTGCAAAATTCTAGCTCAGCTTTTCCTAATTTCTCTTTGAAGTCCCGTAACAGCACTGCGCATACATACGACGGTGTGGCTCGATCAAACTGCAATCCCAACGACATGCTGCCTCCTGAAAGATGATTCCATATTTCTTTTGCCTCACCCAGAGCAGTTAATGGATCATTTTCATAAGACTCATATTTATTGTAATTATCTCTATTGTAGAGCCTGCTATCAGCCCAATTATTTAAAGCTAAATGTTTAAAAGTCTCATTCGCTTCGCGCTGAGATGCTTCACAATATTCTTTAAGATCTGGTTCAATTTCTGGGTTGAGTTCTATTGTTATACCGTGTTCTATTTCTTTCGCTTTAGGTGACATTTCCCTTTTGTCCATGCGAGCTAAACATAAACGCCATGTTTTATCCTTATGATTTTCATGCTCCTTACTTGGTAAACTTCTGTAATGATGATCTAGGATTTTCCAAATTTCCTGAACCCTATTTTCTGATTCCTCACCACTTACTTCCTCAGTTCTAAAGAACTGATATTGAAGTGCTATGTCTTCTAACGAATGTTTCCTATGTTTTTGGTCACAAGCTCTTATTCTTTCATTCTCATGAAGTTCACTCGTTCGATTGACACTAAAACTTTTCAGCGAGATAAGTTGATTCTTATGTGTTTGATCTATTTTCATTCGAGTAGAATCATAATAGAAAAATTCTTTAGTTCTGAATAGAGTTTTGGCAACATTAAATGTCTTTTCATGAAACGCACATACTATGCTCGCAACAACAGCCACAAGCGCAGAAGATTCAGCTTTTTCTAAGATATAATTTAGATAATATTCAAGAGTTTCAGATTTAGTACTTTTTCCTCTCTCAAGAAAGAAACGCTCTAGCGACATTAATATTGATTCAAGTAGATGAGGACTGACTTGTGTTCCACGGTACATACACCAAAGACGATTTGAAACAGGTAGATTAGTTTTTCTACCATCATCTAGAAACAATGTTGTAGTTTCAACTTGGCCTTCATCAAGACTAGATTCAGCATATATTCTTGATGAAGAATTTAATAAGTCGATAATGAAGTTTAGTGTTAATTTTAAATCGGTTTTGAGCAAAGCATATATCGGGGTCTGATAAGCACTTGCTGGGTAAAAGTCTTGATGCCTATTCTCAACACCAAATTCGTGATCAATCTCTAGTCTTGATCTATAATAGTAACCGCCGTTTTCTGGTGGTTCATACGTCCAAAAACATTTGGCTAGAGTGATTACTTTTTCCGGGATCTCCATCGCAACATTGAAGCATTCCATTTTGGTTAAAATAAACTCACTCAGAAGGTAGTATGGATCGTTATGTCCTTTCCAATTGTTTAGAGTTACTTCATCAATGATCGCTTCCAGTTCACTTTTAATTTCACTTGCTCCATACAGAATCGTTAGGATCAAGTTTTTGGAAAAACCATCATCTCCAATATATATATCTTTTACGATTACCGACTTGTAAAATGATAGAGCAATTAGGCTAGCATATTTAGTTGTTTCTCTAGACTTATTGTTACTGTTCCAGTCGTAAAGAACGGGCAATACAAAATTGAGATTTTTCACGCCAATATTTTCGATATTTTCATAAATGAACTTAATTAGTGACATCCATCCAGTTCCTTTTGGCCTAGTCATCACATAATCCATTGATAAAATATCTGGTGCTCGCACTCCAATGCTATCAAAAAAACTATTATCTATTTCCTTGCATCCTATCCTTATCAATAGGCATATGCGCTTTAGAAGACTGAAGTCATCTTCCAATAATAAATTTTTACTAATGTTAAAAAAGTAATCAGAGTACTCGGACAGAAGCATAGAAACTAACACTTCATCTTTCCACAACTTGGCTATATTACTAGATGATAAGGTTTCTACAATAAGGTGACTAACTTCTTCATTTTCGCTGCTAAGCTTCTCTGATAGCCATCGTCTGAACACTCTTCTGATAGGTAAAGATTGTTGTATTTTATCAAAAAACATTTCCGCGTTTTCTGAGGATAAAAAGCTACTTTCAACTAATTTTTCCAGCGCCCACTCTTCATAAATATCATGAGTAATGAAATATCCTCTATTTGACTCATAACTGATTATTCCTTCAGAAACTAAGACTTCTTCTACTTTTTCATTGGAGTAATTAGTGTCAGGAATTACAAAAAACCTTCCTGTATTGGCTCTTTCTTCAGCTAGCCGAATAAAAAACTGCTCTCTTTGAGGGGATCTTTTTGTAATAACTCTCGGCCACAGAGATTCCTTGAATTCAAAGTAGCTCGCGCCTTTGTTGTCCTGATAATACTTCAAGAATTCTCTCAAATAAAATGGGGTCAATATGAGTTCTTTAAACTTCTTATCATCAGGGATAATAAATTCATGCTTTTTAGCAAGCTCGAATAACGTATCATCATCCAACTTTTTTATGTGTATGGAATTAAAGCTAGTTTTGTACACTTCATATAGTTGAAAAATCAAATCATCTAGGTAGTTATTTCTCGTGGTGAACAACACCTTCCATCCACTTTTGATTAGGGTGGATAGATACTCTTTAATAGGATCTGTATTTTCTAGAGTAAGCAAATGTTCCGCAGAATCAATAACAACTGTTTTATTGCCTGCCCCATCATGAGCCTCAACAAAATCCTTTATAAAAACACCTGACAAAAATTCCTTCAAACTGCTAACAGAGAACTCTGTCGCTTTATGGACATAAAACGCATCATTCCTCCCCTTATCTCCATATAGCTCTTTTATCAAGGCGGTTTTTCCTGTGCCACCTTCGCCACTTATAATTAGCGCACTAGAATTTGAACTTTTAATTTCGGAAATTAAATTAAATCGATTAATTGAAACTTTTTCGTCGCCAAAGGTTATAGTAGTTTCAATATCGTCTAGAATTGCATCCGTATGAGACTCAAACGAACTCAAAAGTGCAAATAAGTTATCAGATTGAGTGAAGAAATACGAAGCAATCCGGCTACAATCACCTACAACAAACGGTGACTCGAAAAAGCTACAGCATCTCCATTCAATTTCTAAGTTGTTTTCTTTTGCCTTTTCTTCTGCTTCTATTTTTCCTTTTGGTTCTTTTCCTTTATTTTGACCCCATTCTGAATTTGTGTAAAAAATTATTTTATTTAAATCAGGATAATCACGTTTCGCTTTTGTAAGAGTTTCTAAAATGTCATTTTTATGGTTAGATAATGCAACTTCATAAAACTTTGCTTGCCAACCAACATTAATTCCATCTTGGGAAATAGGATTGGTTTCTATTGCTGATTGATTTTTATATCGAAAAATGCCAGTTTTCACTCGGAATTCATTGCAAAAAAGGAGATAACACATCCATTCAAAAGCGTCTTGTGGATTTGTTGAAAACTTTGCTTTAAATACTTCCCAGTCTATCTTAATCAACTTTTCTCTACCCTTTTCAAGTACTAACAGATATTGAACGTTATCATTTAAATGACTATTGAGGCTTTAGTAGAACAGTAAAGCCACACTTTGGTTCAAATTCAGGTCTTCTCTACCCAACACACCATAGTAAACTGAGTACATAATTAATCATTATAAAAAGTAGGTCAACTAATGTCGAAAGAAGCAAGTCAAGATTGTTGCTCTACGCAACTTTGGGGCAAAGCCTTCTTAGAACTATTACATCCACAACGTGCCCACTACGAATGTATTCACGGGTAAAAACACCATATGTATCGCTTCAGCTAAACAGCTACCGTACACTAAGACCACAGCCAACACCAACCAACTTTTTGGATTTATACCCAACTTTTTGGCTCGATAAACAAAAAATTGTATCGGCATACACTACTATCATCCTACCTAGCTGATTTTGCAGAAGAAAGTTAATGGCATGCTTACTGCTTATTGCCGTGATAACTAGTATTCACTTTAGGTATTTGTGTGTCCTATAAAGTTCTTCCACTGTCGGAAGTAATGTCTCATGAATTTGGATTGATAGAGGGCAACTTCCATAATATTTCGGAAGCGGATATCGCCTCTGCTATTCCTTCACATCTTACTTTTGAACAGCTAAAGCAGCATCTCTACGAAGGTAATCTCGCACTCGTGAGTGATACGCCTCAAACTCCTGCTCTGCTTAGTTACAACGACCCAATAGGTCCTAAAACTTGGCGGCTGAATTCTGAGGTTATCTCTGAACTTTCGGATGATGCGGCTAATAATTTGTTAGCAATAACGAAAACCACCAGAGCAACGGGAGGTTACCGCTCTTGTATCAGGGAAACCTCGACGCCCGAACGAGTTTACACGCCGCAGCTAATCGCAACCGAAAGTGAAGAGGAAATCACCAAGGAATTTGAGTACAGCTTCGAAGTCGGATGCTCGGATATCACCATAAAGAAAATGGTGCACAGTGACTTTGCTTTAGCGAAAACTGAAAAAGAGAACGCGGTGACCCGTTGGGAGCAAGCCAATACCGAGCAAGGCACCCGCTACACAGCGTTATGTGTGTTTGATGAGCCAAAGCGTTTAAATATCCACATCGCTGATGACAATCTCGGACTGACACCATTGGAAGCCGTCACATTACAAAAAGCCGGCAGCCATAAAGCTGAGGAAGGTTTTATACCTGTTGTCCCTGCAGTGCGATTGGGTGAACGTTTAGGTTTGCCTACAGAAGGCTATTACTACCACTTTAATGATGGTGAACTTGTCCAAGAATACAAAATTCTTGGGGAAGAAAAATGGGCGTTTTACGCTACGCAATCGACACAAGACAAGCTCAATGACGAGCGTGGTTTTACTAAAGACCAAAGCGCTATTTTGGTGTATTGGAAATTAGCCGATCAAATCATCGAAAATCAATACATCATTTATCTTGAGCGACAAATCACGCGTGAAGAGCTCGATAATCTCAGTGAAGATTGGCTGTGTGAAAACGGGATAAAGTTGGATATCCCCGCATTGTTTGATGCGGTCAAACAGCCGGAAGCAGCGCGCTCAGAAGGTAACAACGATGAGATGCAAGCGGAACAAACCGCAGCGACGCACACCGTAACGGTAGGGGAAGACTGGCAAAGCATTGCTGAACTATATGGTATGGGAGCTAAAGCCTTGCTCTTGCTTAACCCAGTGTTTGAGGCCGACCCTCTGTCACTTGCGGTAGGTGATGAAATTATTGTTGCTGAGAAGCAGCAACAACAAGCACCGGACAAAAAGAATACCTTTCCGCCGCTGCGCCCACAAACTTACAACAACATCCGCAACAGTCATTATCAGCACAGTGATCCATTGCTCGGGTTGACCAAATATAGAGCCATTAACACTGCCGATTGCATAGAAGGCGATGTGGTTATCCTCAATTTAAAAGACGCC
This sequence comes from Vibrio sp. J2-4, assembly GCF_021728155.1. Lineage (NCBI taxonomy): Bacteria > Pseudomonadati > Pseudomonadota > Gammaproteobacteria > Vibrionales > Vibrionaceae > Vibrio > Vibrio sp. J2-4. Next base: position 456,742 of record NZ_JAKKCN010000002.1, on the reverse strand, counting down.
ACAAGCTCGCTCGTGTTCGCTAAATCCTGCACCAGACCAGAGGGATGTATTGAAATTGGCGACCAACAAGAGTCAATAAGTAACTTTGGTCCTTGGTCATTCTTCTTTGCACAAGCCAATGCAAACCCAGCTGCTGTCATACCTGCCATTCAAGCGACACAAGCACAAATGGCTATGGGCAGTTCCGCAGCTGTCGCCGGTTCCCCAGAGCAAATGCAGCAAACCCAAACCGCAGCGATGCAGTTAGATAAACTGGCCGGCACATTGAAAGACAAAATCGTCGAGGGCTACCGCTGGCAGGTCGAAGGTATTGGCGCTTTGTTTGCCATGCAGCAAAGCTTATTTGGCGATAACACCCAATACACAGACCAAGATTTACGCCAAGTAACCACGGCGCAAAGCCGCGTTCGTGTCCACATTACCGAGCCCCAAGATGGTGAGTTTTATCCGCACGTACAGGGCTATCATGTAGATGACACACGAATCCCCATCAAATATGTGAAACAAGGGAACAATGGTCAGTTGTCCGTTGCGATTGAAGAGAACGGAGCAACCATATATTGGACTCCAGAAGAAAACGGTGAAGCAAGTTGGCAAACTACCCCCGATCATAGTGATGGGTTTGAAAAAGACGATATACTGGTCACGCCAATCCACTCGGATAGCGATGCGAACGTCACCGTTACGCCTGCGCCTGAAGAGAAAGACTGGCGTGATGCAATTTTGGTATTCCCTGAAAGCTCAGGTATCGTTCCTCTTTATATTGTATATAGTGAAAATGCTTACTCATCAGGATTTAAAACGTTTTTGTCACCGAATTCATATCCTGGTGTTTCGAGAGCTCGTCACTTTCAAGAAGCTAATGAGAACCTCTTGAAGATGATGGAAACAGATCCAGAATTTGCATCTCAGATGGAATCCTTGAATATAAAACTAGAGAGAACAGCTACAGGCTTAGCTCCTAGACGACCTCCAAAAGGTTGGACATGGCATCATGAAAGAGAAAAAGGCAGCATGGTTTTAGTCCCAAGAGAACAACACACAATTGGTAGTGAAGAGTGGAAAGTACTTCATCCAGATAACAAGGGGGGCTACTCGATATGGGGGAAATAAAAATGAAATTAAGAGAGTTAATGCTTGATGTTGCAAGCTTGGATCCTGATTTAACCATTTACATTGACAGTGCATGGAGTCCTGAATCCCATATTTTACTTTGCGCAGAGCCAGAGGATGGAAGCTCACCGGAAGGGTATGACTACTTTTTAGAGGTATTTATACTGCAAGAATTATTTGAAGATGTTCCCGAGATCACTGTCGAGCGAGTCATCAAATACGCTCAAGATGATGCTTAATATAAGCTTTACTTTGCTTATAAACATAAGGCGTTACAAGGACGCCTTTTCTCATTCCCATTTCTCAACCGGTTCTAAAAACCGCTCAAAGTCCTCTTCTGTCAGAACCTTATGGCTGCTCTCGGTGAACTCAATATTTTGTCCATCGCGATTGAAGATAACGTACCAACCATCAATTGGACGCCAGAAAAAACGGTGAAGCAAGTTGGCAAACTCCCGATTCAAGTCAATTTATACCTGCGAACCTTAAACGGACGATGGGTGGCAAAGCTCCTCGAGCAAGGTTTAAGGATACCGTTGGGGGAAGACGTTCTTTCTAAATGCACCATGTTGAATAAATACAACATGGTGGTTCTGTGTACGATGTTGACAACTTAAGAGCCCCCGTAATACAACACGAGGATTAACAACGAATAGCATTAGAAGAATGGATTACTTTTAGTAAGGCAAAACCCAATTAACAGGATATGAATGAGTATTTACTCTGTCTTATAATGGGGCAAAAGTGCGTTGGAGTTATTAAATGGGGAAGTGCTTTTCCTCATACTCTTCAACCAATGCAGCTAGCCTTTCAAGCTCGTCACCTTCAGGAGTGCCAGGTTCGGCTGCATCAAACAGTGATTCAATTCGCTTTAACGCAGCCTTGTAATCACTTTCAGAGATTTCAAGGCCCAACTCATCCAATGTTACCTCAGCTAGTTCATCACTATGCGCAGTATGGGGTGTAATCCCCTTGACCAGTTCTTTTTCAGATAACCGTTTTTTGCTCACAGCTCGTCTTTCCATTCAAAATGAGATTAGATAATTTATAGCATACTGCGTTATTAGCTACAGCGTAAGGTTTGTCCTGAAACACGCAATGGGGCATTAGTTAGTTCTATTGCCGAAGCGACGAGATCAGAAGCGGGTTGGAGCAGAGGTGATTTACGAAACAACCTGTTGGACAATTGGGAAACAGCTTGTTTCACAAATAAATCTCATGACGGCTTCTTGCGCTCTAAACACATCTTGGGGCAAAGAAGATTTACGAAAGACGATGCATGTACTACTGCATCAATAACTTTCACGCTGAATTAACAAAAAATCCAATTGCCGAACCTAAACTTAAGTGATGTAGATGAACTTTGACAAAAATGGTATATCACGGACTTTAAACTAATGGAGACGCTTCCTATTGAACCTGTTTAGATGAGTGTAGACACGTAACAATGTCAAAGCTATATTTACTTATCATCGTCATCGGATGAAATCCGCGGCTCACCATCTAAGATATATGACATGAAACAAGAAACTAAAAAAATTCACCTTTCCGACCAACAGCGTCGTGAAGCAGTTACTCGCTTGATGAGTCGAGTTATTGTCAGTGAGCATCGTGCCCCCAAGATCAAGAAAGTCCGCCGTAATGTTATACAACAGATGTGCGTTGCATTTACTAAGGCAGTTCACGCTGAATAGCAATCACTAGTAATTCTTTCACAGCCTTCAAAGGTGTTTTGTTATCTAGCCAAAAACTAGCGCTATTGTTGCGTTAGCTTCCTCTCTAGAAATTGAATGAAAATGTCATCTTCTATGTAAAATAGATCATAACCAACATGCTGAATACCCTCTTGCGAGATTTCCGTGATTTGCCCTTTACCATCGTTCTCGAGTGAAAACTCTCGTTGAAGGTTATATATCAACTGATTGAACCGAAGGTCAGTATTGTTGCTCCAAAGTTCCTTCAAAAGTGAAAGCGTAGTTTCTATTCTTTTAGGGTCGCGCATTGATGTGCTCCTTGTGGTCTAACGTCAAAATACATATTTGAATTAATTTTTATGATGTTAATTATCAGCGCCAAGGGGCAACACGTCTAGCGGACATACATCTTAATTGAGGTGTTCCCCAAAGTATTACTGTTTAAAACCAATACCAAAATTTAACTCTAGTTTTGGTATTTCACACTTTTCTGGTCGTGTATTTGAGCTCAAATACCAAAAGTAACGTTGAATTTAGTATATATACCAAAAATATGCATAAATTTTGGTATCGCATGTAGAAAATGCAGGATGCAATCTCCCTTCAACCAATTTGTATCAATTTTGTTTGTGCAGGAACCTGTTAGCACCTAAAGCGTTGGAGGCGCTTTAGTCTAGAGGACGAGCCCCATAGATAAAAAGACAATATAAACCTGATTGATTGGAACGATATCTTTACTTAGTTATTACTTGGTCTTTTCCACAAATAAGAGCAAACTCATCGCGCAAGTTGCGTCACGCAACCTGCGTGATGAGCTTTTTAGCTCGGAGAAGGAATCAAGAAAGGTTTGCCATTAATGCACAGCACACTCTTGGACAAAATGTATGGTACGCCCCGTTTTGCAAGTGAAAAATTCAAATAACGGAGTTGGTTTGCGCTAATGTATTCAGAGTCTAATTGGGGACACCTACATGCTACATAGCCCCAGCTCTACGATGAGATCCGCGCCAGATTGTCCTCAAAAATGAGAAAGCGTTCTATGTCGCTGTTCTGTCCACAAGGTCTTCAATCTGGTGGTCTAACCGTTTTGTCATCTTTCATTTTCATATGCAAACTTGATTTATACTCTTATTTCAAATGGTTTCTTCGTAGCCATAACAGACCAAGCTATCCTCGCTAACTTATTGGCTAAAGCTACTAAAGCAACATTAAAAGGCTTTCGAAGTTTTAAGTCTGTAAGCCACGAGCCAAAGTATCTCTGAGCAGTTTCATCTCGCCATAAAACAGCCCTAGCTGCATGGATAAAAAGCTCACGAAGTTCTTTGTTACCTCGCTTGGATATCCCTAGCATTCTTGGCTTTCCACCTGTTGAATATTGAAATGGTACTAACCCTAGCCAAGCTGCAAAGTTACGGCCATTGGAAAAGTCTTTAGGGTCGGAGACGGAAGACAGGCAGCAAGAAGCTGTCATAGGTCCAATGCCTGGTACGGTTTGTAATATAGTAAATAACTCATTGTCACGATTAAGAGTTTCCAGCTTCTTATCTTGCTCTTTAATTTTGTCATTAAGATCATTGTAATGACTAAGCTGATCTCGTAACTCAAAGACTAGTAAAGAAGGAACTGGCTGCCCTGTATCTGCCAACCATTGAAAAAGACGCTTCATATTCGCATGCCCGCGTGGAAAGCTGAAGCCAAACTCAGTAAGGATAGAACCAATACGGTTCATCGTTGCCGTTCGCTCTCGAATATAGCCTGTTCTAATCCTGCGAATAACTACTCCTAATTGTGCTTGTTCAGTTTTCGGTGAAACAAAGCGCATTCTTGGTCTGGTCGCAGCTTCGGCTATAGCATCTGCATCAATAAAATCATTCTTATGACTCTTCACATATGGCTTAACATATTGAGGGGGAATCAGCTTAACTTGATGCCCATATTCTTGGCATTTTCTTGCAAGCCAGTGAGCACCACAGCAAGCCTCCATTGCTATCAATGTTGGTTCATGCACAGAGATAAACTGTAGTAATTTACTTCTAGATAATTTGTGCCGATATTGTTCACGACCACTATAGTCGTGGCCAACTAGATGAAAAGTAGATTTACCTAAATCGATTCCAATAACTTTGATTGCCGACATGATGGCACCTCCCATATTCAGCGACATAGCTGAGTGTAGTGCAGGTGTGGGGCGTACCATCTTATTAGCGAGTTAGGGATTGCGCCCAAAAGCGTCTACTTCAGATAAGTAGAGATTGGGGTAGAAGGAAAAAACTCTAGTAATTCGCGATCATACTACGGTACTTCACGCATACCGAAAGATTGAACAAGGCAAAGCCAACTCATAAAATTGAGTCAACGTGAACCGTCATGAGATTCAGCACTTTAAGGACAATTCCGTCCAGTGCGTTTTTTTAAAATCAACGTGAGGTCGCCGTAATGACACAACCCCCAAACAGCAATGCCGCCCTGCTTATCGTGACACTGCCAGAGATGCTCGCGCAGCTATATCCCTACTTGGAATTGTTGCTGGCGTGCGCCCACTGACTAAGGAAAAGGCCGAGGCGGTCATGCCGCCTCGGTATTTCCCCAGCAAATAGTATGGTGCTGCTAATATCACATGACCACTGTTGCTGGCACAAGTGGCGACTCCGCCATGAATGAGCCTGGGACACAACTGTTTAGAATCCCAAAACGTAGGGGCTAAGTCAGTGTGGCTCAGCCCTTTGGTTTAATCCAGAATAGGGTAATCTGGCTGTATGTGGGCCTCCTCCCACAGCGGGTGGCCTGTATTCACGGGTAAAGGTTGCGGTTCGATATTCACATTGCCCCAAACACCGCCTTTGAAGTTATTGGAGAAACTCATGACTTCACTGCCAATATCCAGCACGACCGGATTGGGCGCTTGGCCGTGCTCGGGGACTGTATAGTGCAGCGTAAGGGATTTCGGCTCGCCTTCAAGAAATCGTGTCAACATCTCCGGGAGTTGCTCGGGTAAGAGGTAGCACTGCTCCAGCGCTGGGCACAGCAGGTGGATCTGATTCAGGGCAATTTGCAGCGTCGAAAGGGTAAGGACATTGTCGAGTGTGGCATGGATACGCAGTTTCCACGTCTTATTGTGCTCGTCGCGCCAGCGCCCGAAAAAAGCATCGGACTGGTGGAGGAAGACCGCACTGGGGCTAATGGCAACCTTATAGTCGGTCTCTGAGTTATGCTCCAGCCTCTCTTCCCCCTGATTGCGGGGTGACAGGAACAAGCCATGGCGGCGGATGTGATCCATCGCCAACTGTTCAGGATTGCACTGCTCAAAGCGCTGGGTCTCGGTGATCCGTACCCGGGGTGTAACCCCACAAAGTTGGCTCAGGTAGTCAGCCATAGCCTCGGCATCGGCCTGTATGTCACGGCGCCCCATGGCCTCACGCAGTCGCTTGGTCCACTCCAAATAGACCTCACAGAGCTGATCATTGATATGGTTATTCGGTCGGATGATTAGCACCTGATACATGCTTTTGTTATTCCGGTGGGTCTCGTCCAGTGTGAGGCGCAGCTCCTCCAGCTTCAGCTTGTCGATGGCCGCTCGCAGGGCGTGCTTGGCCTTGTAGTCCTTTCGGAACAGGCTGTGTTTAGGGTAGCCGAGTAAGGCGGCTGTTTTCTCTCGGCACTTGCCGTCATTGAGTGGGGTGCCCAGTTGGGTTTCACTAAAGTGGCGGACAAGGGCCATTAGATCGGCAAAGCCATCGGCTTCGGTCAGGGCCAACTCACGGAGCTGTTGCTGAGGGCGACGTAGATTACCCTTGCGGGTTGGTTTTTGGGGAGTACTAGTATGTAGTGGTTTCATAGGGATCTCCATCGAAACAGTCGCTGAATTGCTATGAGATGCTCGCTCGATTCATCCTAGCGTCAGCTTGGTTTCGTTGGGAAATAAGCTATGAAATACCTAACGCGAGACGCATTAGTACACTTCGGAGGTCTTACACATGCCTAAAGCATGTCGCAGTTTGCCTTGCCCTTCAACGGGCCTCCACAGGGGAGTAAGCGAGAGACAGGTCGTTCGCACCAGTGCTAACACACACCAACTGCTAACGACCTAAAAGGCTGAGTCGGGGGCCAACAACCTTAATCGTAAAGTAGGTTCTGGGGTGATGTCAAGAGGGCTGAAAGCCTTGCGGCCGAGCCCGTGATTTCTTAGGTGAAGTCGAATATGCGGTGTCAGATCTTGCATTGTGGATTTAACGCCTACATGGAAGACTCTTTCTCACTACAAAAATTTGGTTTCGGTAAAGCCACTTCTGGCTCACTTTGGGGCACAGGCTTTTCAGAAGAAAAGCCTGTAACAGATCCTGCCTGTCAGCAGTCTGTTTTCTCAGATAGCCTCAGAGCGTCTTCTAGCTCAACGCCAAGGTATCGAATTGTGTTATCTAGCTTCGAATGTCCAAGTAAGATCTGTACGGCCCTTATGTTTTTCGTTCTGGCATAGATTAAAGTGGCTTTAGTACGGCGCATGGAATAAGTGCCGTAATAGTCAGCATTCAATCCCAGTTTTTCAGCCCAGTTTCTGATAATAGATCGATAGAATGAGTAGCTGATAGGTTGCCCAGATCGTCGGCTGCTCGGGAATAGAAAACTGCTTGCCTCTAGGGATGCTGCAAAAACCCACCTGCTAATACTTTGCTGCGTTCTCGGAGTAATCTCATAGTGGACATCGGTGCCCGTTTTTTGCTGGATGCACTGAACCCTCTCATAGATAACTCCTTGCGAAGAAACATCGTAAACATGTAGCTTTAGCAAATCACTCGCTCTTAACTTGCTATCTATCGCTAGGTTCAGTAGTGCAAGTTGCATCAGATCGTTTTCAATCTCCAGCCTAGTTCTGATTCGCCAGATCTCTTCAAGCTTAAATGGTCTTTTAACGCCGCTGCATTTTCCAGAAGATAGCTTTCTCATGATGACCTCCTTTCAATGTTGTTGGTCAACATGAAGTTTGGCAGTCACGTTTAGTAGGGGTCAGGAAGAGCTGAAACGGCTATGGACAAAAGCTTGCTAGTGACTTTGTTAGATTGGCAAACTATCAATAACTACAGGTATGGTAAGTTTACTTATGAAGTCCTGATGCGATGAATAACATCGCACCAGAAAAAGTATTGGCTGGGTTCGCAGTAAAAAGTCTTTAAGTTAAATCATCGCACTTTGCAGGTGGAAGAACATAAATACGGCTTGAGTGCTTCAATGTAAGTTCTCGCTTAGATGTACATTCGATGTAGTTTGACGTTTCTATACCTTTTCTTAACGAGGTATCGAAATAGTGTCCGATTAAAGCAAAGATTAATGCTCCGAATAGCATTAATCTCAGAGTTAACTTTGGTAGTTGAATGCCATTGGCAATGTTGAGTAATGCCATTGGGATAGAAGGAAGAAAAAAACCAAACAATACAAATGACGACGTATTGTTAAGGTATCCCGATACTCTGATTACGGGGTTAATTCCTACATTTTCTACAGTATGAATTAAATTATAAGCTCCCAACCCGCACCATAACGCAAATCCTGTAAAAAATATTAAAAATGTAAGTTTCTTTAAAAAATCTAACATGATCAGTCAATTAATGCCTCTACAGTTTCTTTCATTGGCTTAGTGAATTTGTACTTATTATCTAATTCCGATACATATCCACCGATCTTAAATGCTGAATAAACAAACAAACCTAACCCAACTGCGGCAGGTAAAGAAAACCCAAACAAAATCCCAGCACCAGCACGAGCAACCAAAAGCACTCCCTGAGCGGCCACGCCAGCAACTACACCTTTAGCAACATCCGCCGTAAGTTGGCCTACGACTTCGCTTAGCGTCTTCTCATCGTGCAGCATGTAATCAACCGCATTAACCGCACTACTAAACACAAACTCTAAATAGATGTTGCCTCTCAAAAAACGGACATTACCTTGGACAGTATTCAATGCGTGACCAATCTTAAGCATTTTAGGCGTTGCTTGTTGCCAACGGATACCGAGATCTAAATATCGAGGCTTGTAGTTCTCAACCACAATATTCATTACACCATTGATATTGACGGCTTTGGCGGTTGCTCCCCATCCACCAAGCTCTTTAGCGACTTCATAAGCCCCTTTGAGTCCTACGCCAACGCCAGTGTAGTCCTTACCTGTAGAAAGCTGACCGTGTGTGTCTTTGATGAGCAAATCTAAATACTCGTTGGCTTCTTCAACTGTTAGTACGGCAATACTGACGTTCTCTTGCTGTGAGGTGTCCCACTGGTATTCTTTCGCTTGATCCTGTAAGTCCTTATTCCATTCTTCTTTCGTAAGGTCATACGCTTGTTGAGCAGGTTTTCGTTCAGCAAGAACGCGCTCTCTATTTTCAGCCCATCGTTTTTCATCGCTCGCGGTATATCTCAGCTCTTCCTGACGCTCTCGGCGTTGGTGAGCTGCTCTTTCTCTAGTGGTTTTTGGCCTTTCTACAGGGGTTACAGGAGCGGATTCATATCTCATAGAAGTCGGTTTTACTGATGAATAAGAAGGATAATAACAATATTTCCAGTAATTTATTATCCTCAACAAGATAACCTGACGATTTAACCAATTAAATAGGAAGTTTGACAGATTAAACAAACACAATGAAGGCTCATAGTGTTGGGTTACATTCTATCGGATAACTTTTCGTAGGGTAAAACGCAAGCACCAAATTTTGTAGAGTATTTATTCCAGCTTATTTTTGGGGGCGAAAATAAGCTATTTTGTTACAGCCCATCAATTAAGTAATTTGGAAAATGACCGATATCCCATGGCTTTTCATTCTTTGCTTCGAAGTCATTCATGACGCTCTCGAGCAAAATATCACATAGGTTAGCCAAAAATTGAGTAGGGTAAATAAGTTCTAGTTGACCGCCATTCTCAAGTTTATTCCAGAAAATGTAATGTACGTTTTCTTGTTCCTTCGGAAATAGAGGCAAGCCTTTAGCAGCATACTGTTGGTGTAACAGTCCATTTCTCATACCGTATAGTAAATTTACGTAAGTGAAATGACTTAGTGTTTTTTTATGATGTTTTTTTCTCCATTGTCCGGCCATAATTCCGCTATCTCAATTTTGGTCGGAGCTAAATCTAGAAAAATAATACCATCCTGGTTGCTTCTCCAATCATCGATTAAAAATGCCAAGTGTTGTGTTAGTTTGGGCAAGCCTGGTGAGATGTCCAAAAAACGATGTAGATGCATTGGGCATATTTTTTCAGCTTCGAGCCAATTGCCATGTTCTATGATTACACGAGTAAAGCGTTCTCGAGTGTCAACATTACTCCCATATCGTGTAGCCCCTAATGCATCTATAAAGGATGAGTACAATACAGCCTGTATTACGGGGAGGTTGTCCGGATGTGCTTGAATCTCATGTATATCAGTTAATCGTACTTGCAGAAAGTCGCGTACTTCTGTAATACGGTCTTGAATTGCCGCTGCCATAGCTACCTCTTTAATCGGCATTAAAGTGATATATAGTTGCATATTAAGTGTATTAGATAAATTGAGTCAAAAGAGAACTTTCGTAAATGTTGCAACCATGAGTTCGAACACACTTAGGGGCAGAAATGATTCAGCCTGAATAGGCTGAAACGAAGATGGACAAAAGCGAATTGGACTCTAAGCTCTAATTTTTGAGTTTTGGATTAAAACTGCTATGCAGATGACGTTTTACATCAGAGGCAGAAAAACGCAAAGCAAGGAACTAACGGCTCTTGTTGCTTTCGGAATGAATGCTATTAGCCCATAAGCTCATTCATCCGCTCCTGAAAGTAGCTTGGGTATTTTTCCATCACTGCCTTAGTTCTGTCCCGATCTTTTTTCAGTGCCTTCACGAGATTCTTCTTCTGGTGCGCATCTAGGCTTAAAGATGTGGTGAGATCCTGAGGGATGACCCGGTCCGAAAAGCCAAGTTCATATAGAATTTTTCGGCGTCAGAAATAATATAACTAAACACATAAGGAAACTAGGATAGACCGTTTGTTTATTTCCTCAAAGCTCTGATACGCAGTTAACTGCGTGTCACTTCCCTAAAGAAGGTTTAGTGCAGACCTGTTGTCGTAAAATTAGACTAGTTACTTATCAAGCAACATGCTATCTACATTTGTTAGGTAAGTATTGTCTAATGTACATATCTAAAAGAGAGTTCAATTCTTTGTCAGCCGCATTATGTTTTTGGGGGCTTCTCGCCTTCCTCAGGTGCTTTTCGAGAAACTTAAAGGAGAGTTTTATGACTATCTTTCGATGCTCAGAAAATAGTTCTCTCGTCCAATTTAGCCCTTTCCCATTAGATAGGTTGTTATCAAAATCCCGACAGATAATAAAAGCGATATTGCCATAGTCGTTAGCTAAGTACGAGTTGACCTGTCTATAATCCGTCGCTCCAAGCTCCCTATAGTTTTTTACTTCAAATATTACTTGGCGAGATTTGTAGTCCTGGAGGACTCTCATCCAAAATGCGGACTCGCCTAAGTTAGTCGCAACCATATCTCTTTGCTGTAAAGCATTTTTATTTGGGTGAGCTTCAATGTTTGTCAATGAGCCAGCAAAAACTATTTTTAGTGCCTTAAGTACCCAACTTTCGAAGTCATAGGCACCTGTTTTACCCTCAGAGATATGTTTAACTTCCTCTAATAACGACCCAATTCGCTGTTTACGTTGGTCATCTGATATTGAAGTGACTTCTATATCGTACTCATCATTGATATCCTCTGCCTCGTCTAATTTAAGTTCGGCTTGGGTGGTAGATAAAGATAGCCAGTAGCAAGGGTGGATTAGCAGCCGTATGTTTTCAGAAAACTCTCTATCAGGGTCTTTTCCATCATGACAAAACACGAAAGAAGCTGATTGTTCATTATGTATCCCAATAAACCCAACACTATAAAGTCTTTGAAGAACTTGACTTGAGTTTTCAAAAAGGAAGATCTCTCTCTGCTTCTCCCTACCTAAAGAATCTTTCTCTAATACGTTAGAAATAAGTTGTAGTGCGACATCCCCACTAACCTCAGAAGACGAGCCATAAAACGCTGACGTAAATTCTTCAAGAGATGGGAATATTTGCTCATACTCCTTGTGCAAATCATAAAGTCTATTTTGAGATATAGTCTTTGCTGTTGAATCAATATCTTCGAGTATTATCTCTTGCCTACCCTGAGAGTTGGCTCTTAGGAAAGCCTCATTTAGAAGTACTAGAATATCTCTAGGCCTATATAATGTGAGTTTTAGCGCCGCTCTAAAACCTTCCCTACCTTTTAATTCTCTTGCAGTAAACCGACCCCATATTTTGGTGTTGTTCTCTATATCTACTTTGTATGCTACTCTAATTCGATTGCACACCAAATTAAACAAGCTATATTCATCCCAGTGAAGTCTAAGCGATTGCCCTTCAATATTGCGAGTAAAATCAGGATCTAGTTTGGATATAGCTCGATAAATATTGTCACGCACAAAAGCAAAAGCTACGACTTTCTCTTCTAGTTTGGTTTTTATGTCAATTACTGATTGCACAAACCCATCAATAATGGCCACGCCGAGATTATCAGGGCTATAGCCCTCATCGAGCCTGTCAGCAAAAATAACATATTGGACTTTTGATTTATCAAGAGCATCTAAGATAACTTCTTCCAGCAAATCTAATTCTAACAAATCAGCTAAATCAGCTATCCGAGATTGCGGTGTTTGTTCCGTCTTAAGCAAAGATTGAAGTTTTTTTCTAATTTTTGACGAAATATTTCGGCGCTTGGGGCCCCAGCCTGCAATATGGTGCGCGATAGATTGAGCGTCTAGATTACTCTTAAACTTATAGTGATTAGCTAGGTCGGTCACTACCTCCATGTACATAGCATAACGCCAAGCCATCTTGGTCCCAGCCTTTACATGCAAATAATTATCTCCAAAAAGGTTGAATAAATCTCTCAACCCAATGATCTGCTCTTCGTCGGGAGATACAGATAAGGTAATAGTTCTAGGTTTCGACTGCCAATGCTTTTGCAGTTTGAACGCTAATGCACTTTTCCCTGTTCCCCTTCGACCAACAACTATCGGTCTGTCATAAGATTCAACCAACGCCTTGTAATCAGCGGATTCATAGTAAGCAGTTTCAAGCATCCTTGTATCATTTTCTGCCCGAATATCACCTAAAATATTCCCTTTCACTTTACCATCCTTCAAAGCTTTGACGCTGCGTCCATTGTTCTAAGACAATATCAAAACTGTTGAACAAGTTCGATTAAAGTCTTCAACTGAGGTTGTCAACCTTGAAGTGGTTAACAGTCCGTGTTCTGCTTAGAAAGCTCACTACGACTTCATACTCATGTCAAAGAACATATATCAGACCGATAAACTATTTGATCTATATAAACGCTTAATTAATCAATAAAAGTTCTATTTTAGTTGCAAGTTATAAAGTTTGTATTGAAGTCATTTAGGGAGGATTAGTGCTTTTTAAAGAGATAATTTACAGGTTAGAAATGCGGAGCCTCTACCGGTGACTTGGTGATAAGTTGCTTCACTAGGCTGGTTAATGGGTCAGTGCATTTTTGACCAAATGGATAGGATTTATTCCTAATTGACAACACGTTTTGGGGCACTTAGAGGTGTTACGAAGTGAATTTGAGAGTGACTTCCTGAAAAGCCAACTATTCGAAAGGTTTTGCACTTTACTGTCTACTGACAGCTGTTGGTCACTGGCATAAAATATTGATCGATTGGGGGGGGTAGTTAAGGAAACAACTGCACTATTGAAAGTATTCTGAAAAGCACCGCGCTACTTTTAACCCCCATATATAGGTAATTGACTCCTACTATCTGTGTGCCATACTGGTTTCATTAAACATTTTAAAAAAGTTTCACCGTATGAAAAAAAAGATAGCGGGAGTCAGCATCCCACCAGAAAAACCTACTGATTTTATGAAAGTAGTAGAGCTAATAGGTCAGCTAGACCCAATTGAGTACGGGTTTGATAGTAGCGGCAACTACTTGCACTGGAATGACTTCCAGTACCGTTCAAAAGAGTTTAAACGCGACCAAAAGGGCTACGCTTGGCATGCCCTAAAAATCAGACGTGGCCTTAACGACATTTCGCTTGTTGATGAAAAGGGCAATCCGTTCCAGCTTAGTGCCGCCAGTCTCGACGCTAAGCTATTCCGCATCGATAAACAGCTCAAACTAGAAGATTTGCCGCTATCTGCTCAAGATAAAAAGGCACACCTAGTGAAAAGCGTGATCATGGAAGAAGCCATTAGCAGCGCCCAATTGGAGGGAGCTGCCACAACGCGCAAAGTGGCCAAGGAAATGCTTGAAACAGAACGTGAGCCTAAAGATGACTCCGAACGGATGATTATCAATAACTGGCGTTTGATTATGATGGCCGATGATCTGAAGGATGTAGAGCTCACACCAGAATTGATTAGCGGATTTAATGAAATAGCCACCGATGGCGTGTTAGAGAATGAGCACGTTGCTGGCCAATATAGAACGGATGCGGTCATGGTTAGAGACGTGGCCACTGGCGATATTGTTCACGAAGCACCCGAACATGAGCACGTTTTGAAGCTCATTGAGCAATTATGTGACTTCGCCAATACCGACCATACCACCAACACCAATTTTATTAACCCAATCGTTAAGGCTTGTATTCTACACTTCATGATTGGCTACATTCACCCATTCATGGACGGCAACGGGAGAACGGCTAGGGCGATTTTCTACTGGTTCATCCTTAAGCATGGTTATGAGAACTTTAAGTACGTCTCGATCTCTGCGCCACTTAAACTCGCGTCAACCAAGTACGTTAGAAGCTACGTTTACACCGAAACGGACGACAACGACTTAACGCACTTTGTGGACTACCAGTTAACGGTCATCATTAAGGCGATTGAGCGCTTTAACGAGTACATTAAATCTAAGATTGAAGATACGAGAGAGGTGCGCGATCTACTCGATGAATCCAATCTTAAGGATGTGTTGAAACTGCCGCACATTGTGATTCTGGCCAAGGGATTAGAAACAGCCGGACGTGTCTTTTCAGTTAAGGAAATCCAGTCTGATTTTGACGTGTCTCATACCTCTGCGCGCAAGTATCTTGAGAAGCTGGTGGAGCTGAAATTGCTGTTCAAATCAAAGGATGGCAACGAGAATACCTACATTGCACCAGCCGACTTGAAAGATAGGCTAACCAAAGCTTAAGAGCATCAAAAAAGCCGCCAAACTGGCGGCCTTTTTGTAGGGAATAGAATAGGACTGGTTGGCGATTAGAAATCTACCCAGTTGTATTGCAGTGTGATAGCTGGCTTAACAAGTGCTGCTGAATCTTCTGTCGATAGGTCGATCACGTCTGAACGTACTTTTACGTGCTCCAAACGGAATCGATGCGAGGTTGCACCCTTACCCTTAGTTGATTCAGGCGTAGACTCGATAACGACAGTGACCATTTTCTTTTCACGAACGATCTCACGTAGCATTTCTAGCACTGTACCTGTGATCGTTTCTACGCACGTCACCGCGATTTCGCCTTTGTTCTCAAGCGCACCATTTTGGATGTAGCCCAAGCCCATTTGGCCAAAATCTTCTACGTCTGCACGACCCATTGCTGGAAACTGAGTAGAACGCACCAAAACGCTAAGATTAGGGTATTCTTCGATTTTCATCTCGAACTCTGTACCCATCATCTTTTCGCCAGCTTGGACGTTCTTAGTGAATTTCTGTTTTAAGAAATTCATATCGCCTTTTGCGTTAAATGCTCCGGCCATAATTACACCTATTCTATTGGAAGTGGTTCGGAATATGTGACTGATTAATCATTTGCTTAGGAGCGGCGGTAATAGTTACCGTGTTGTAAGCGAAATTCCCGTCTCGCGTCTTAGGTGCGTTAATGTCATAACTCACCTCGCTAATACGCATGGGTAGATTGAGCGCTTTGCCAATCTTGAATCGCGCATCACTTGGAACACGGCCACCAAGGCCATCGGAACTGACTGGAACAGTATTTTGGAGCTCGGGACTTATCATCTGAGCCAGGTATTTAATGGGATCATTGACCTCTGATTTGGCATTGGTGAACGCGACAAATTTCAGCGTTGCTGTGATTTCTGGCGGTTCGTTTCCTTGCCAAACTTGCTGACTGTTCCATAGTGTTTTACTCGTCTTATCCGACACGGTTTGCGCGATTGAGGACGTTTTATCTAGGGCGTTAATGTTACCCACGGAATCGCCCTCAAACGGCGCTTCCCATATCGCTCTAAAGGCAAGCTGACACTCATCAGTCATGTAACCAATGACCGTAATTTCTTGACCGCCTATGACTTGTGTAATGGCGCATTTATTGTGGATAGACACGCCATCATCATTAGGTACGCCGACAATTACAGCCATTGCTTATCCTTACTTGTCCATACCGCGAGAATCGCGCATGCGGTTAGCCTTTTTGCGAGCTGCTTTAGCCGATGAGCTGTGAGCTTTCGCGCGCGCTTTCTTAAGTGCTGCTTTTTGTGCGGCACTCATACGGCGCTTACGGCGATTCGTTTTGATGTAAGTTACTTTGCCATCACGGATCACTTTCTTAAGCGCTTCAAGCATCATGGATTCACGAACGGCGAACTCTGCGATCGCTTCGTCTGAGTCCACGCTGTCTAGGCCACGCTCTAGGGATTCAAAAATGCGATCTGCTGCTTCTGGATCTTCTAGTGCTTCTAGCATGTCGCCCTCTTTTGGCTGGCCAACTTGAGCAATGAACTCGCTAGCCGCTTCCTGTAGCGATTCGTATAGTGCTGCTTGGCCATCGGTTAGCTCGGTATCGTCATCGCCACCAGCCATGCCAAATAGCATTGCGTCTAGGTTGTCGATTGAGCTTTCACCACCGTTAACCCACTGAACACAAGCCGCTGCTGCGTCTTGGCGAGCCATGATGGTTGATGCACGATTGATGGACTCAAGAAGTTGATCTTCTGTGACAGACTCAAAAAATGCAGTTTCAGTTTGTTCCTGCTCGGCCACTTGTGGCATCACAAATGGGCGAGCAAGAACAGAACCCTCAGAAAACATTGATTTCATTCTATTCTTGCTCTTATGTTGATTAACGGATTAGTACAGGTTCACCAAGGATTCGACGCGCAGAGCCAGTTGGACAGAACGACCAAGTGACTTTCCAGTAGTCGATTTCGACTTGCTTGATTTCCAGTGTCCAAGCGCTTTCGCCGTCTTGTGCTGGATTACGAGGTGTCACTAGCGCACCAACGGCTTCATAGCCCTCTAGGATGCTGGCCATACCGTCAGTTAGACCCTCAAGCGTTGCACCGTCAGGTTGGTGTTTTAGGCGATTACCTAGTGCGTAGAAGTCGCGTGAGATAGCGTCAGCAATAGACACGACTTGCTCAAAACGTAGGTAGTTTTCAGCCGCAGATGACGTTAGAGAGTCATCAATGAACAGGTTGCCGTTTTCGTCTGTGCCTAGTTTGTTTAGACGTGCCTTGTACATTTCTTGGTAGTTAGGCTCGCCAGCACCTTGGATTGGTTTTAGGCCAGTACGCTGAATAACAGCACGTTCAACACCTGCTGGTGTGTAGTGCCAACCGCCGACCGGAGAGGTCTTAGCAACGCCAAGCGCTTTAGCTGCAAAGCCGATACCCGAGCCGCCCCATACCGCCATGTTGCCGTAGAAACGACACTTAGCTTGGTAAGGGATATGCACGAATGAAGCGCGATGGTTGTTGAAGTTCAGACCTTTTTTGAACTCCAATGCCGCTTCGTGCGTTAGGCGAGGATCAATATCGAAGTAGCCAGAAATGCGTTTGTCTTTACAGATTTGCGCAAGGTCAGTGATTACCGCAGTGTCGTAGCAGCCCAAACCACAAACGTAGTTAAAGCTGTAAACGGTAGTGCGTAGTGCTTTCACTGCTTTCTGGTAATCGTCAGCCGTAATGTCGCTAATATTGCCGTTGGTCGCGCCAGTGAATTTGGTTTTCGCAATTGCAGTAACTTCGCGTTTCGCTACTTCTGCATCGAGGCGACAGGTTAGGTATTGCGAACGTTCTTCAAGAACAGTCTCGATAAACGCAGCGCTACCCATTTGGTCTACTGCTGTTGGCTCTAGGGATACAACCCATTCTTCTAGCACTACAGAGCCACCAGCCGCCTGTTCTTCCTCTAGGGTAAGAGTGAACATGCCAGCGCCGTAAGTCGCTTCGTCTGCTTTCGCAAGCGTGATAGAGCGGTTATCGGATTGCGCACCGTCTTTGATAGCGATCGCTAAAAATTCGCCATCTTCAAGTGACAGGTCAGCCGAGTAGTTGATCGCTTCGTTAGTGATCGTCACTTCGTCTGCTGGTTTGGTTAGCTTGATAGCTGGATAGGTTGCCGTTTTTGGTACGACACGAACCACAAGGCCATTACCGCCGCGCAAGGCTTCATCAAGAACGCGCATGCCGTCAGCCAATTTACCAAGGCTTGAGTGGTAAGGCTTACCTAGCTTGTCTAGGAAGTTAGCCGCCGTTACCGGAATCACTTCGAACGGCTTACCTTTTTGAGACACAATCACACCGCCAAACACTAGCTGGTTAGAGCCAGTGCCTTGCTTAGTTGTCGAGTCAGCGTTAATTGGCGAAACCGCAACTTGTGAGACGTTATCCATTGAAAATTCAATCTTACTCATCTTCTGTCTCTTTCAGCGTTAGATCCTGTGCTGCAAGCTGGTCTACAATTTCTTGCAAACCCGCTTGAGCAATACCTTTCACCGCAATCACGTTGTCTTTCGTCATTTCGGTTAGTTGCTCAACCGTTGTCACACCGTGGTTAATCAGTGCTTTTTCAACGCTCGCGCTTAGCTCAAGTGCTGATAGCGCTGTGCCTTTGTCGCTGGTGGCTGTGTCTGGTTTCGTTTGAACTTCTGGTAAAACCGTTGGCTCAAGGCGAACCGAAACGAGGCCGTTTGGATAGGCCGCTTCCACTTCGTGTTTGAAGCGGTTCACGTTGAAAACTGAGAGAGGGAAATCTTTGGCCAGTGGCGGCATAACGCGACCCTGAACCGTGATTTCCTTTGGTGTGTGGTTGGTGATTAAAACGATCGTTTCTTTCATCGAATCCCCCAAGAGCGGCAGCCCGTAAGACTGCCGCTTACTTGCCTTATGCCGCTTCTGCTACAGGAGCTTCATCGATAAGTTTCACGCGGTAGAAGTAGTCTTCTCCGTCGAATGGATGGATTTCGCCGTAGGCCAGTTCGTATAGCGTGTTAGACGCTACTAGACCTTTACCGATTGGATGCGTGTACATGGTTGCTGCGATTGCATCACCTGCTACGTAGCCCGCTTCTGAGTGAGAAGAGCCGCGACCGTAACAAAGCATGTCGTTCGTACCGATCACTACCGGACACTCGAATACTTTCCACATGCCGAACAACTTACCTGCGTAGTGGATAGCGTTTTTCTGTTGATAATTAGCCGGAGCTACGAAATATGGAGCACCAAGAGACTTAAGGATTGTTGACGCGCCAGTACCAGCAAAGATACCTGTCATGCCAGTTGTGCGAGTCGCTTGTAGGATCTTCGTAGAAACGTTTAGAAGAACTTCGTTTAGACGTTCACGATGTAGACGCCAATCTTCACCAGCCGCTACGTAGATATTGAATGTTTCTTCGCGCGTACAAGCAAAGTCCATATCTACTAGATGACGAGTCGCTTTTTCCGATGCCAATGTGTTGCGCATGTGGCTCATCTGTAGAGATTTCAGATCTTGGCCAAACTCGCGTTGCATTGTGAACATCGCTTGAATAGTCGCGTCTGCTGCGATTGCATTTTGACGTGGGCGCAGTGTGCGAGAGTCCATATCATGGTCGATCGTTGGGATAAGGTCAGGGCGTCTTTCAATGTCTACTTCGAACTCGATGTGCAGAACCGTCCCTGCTGGTAGGGCTGATGTTGGAGTGACGGTAACTTTGCCTTTTGCATGGTCTATCTGACAGTTAATAACCATACCATTGTGAGTACCTGTCATTATTTGACTACCGTTGCTGTCTAGGTCGCGAGCCACACGTTTATGGTTAATAAATAGGGAAACAGATGTCTTCGTGAATGGGATTTCAAACTTGGTGTGTTGTAGGTCAGTCTTAGAGTCAAAGACGTGAGTTGTCTTAGTGCCGTCTGGTTGCTGTTCAGAGACAAACTTGTAGCGCTGACGCATAGACGAGTATTGGCCAACCGTTGCTTGGTCGATTTCAGTCCCCGCTGCGAAGTCACCAAAATTTGAGCCAGTGCGGCGGTAAACTTTGAAGATCTCAACTTCGTTCGCACCTGCTGGGATCATGGTTACAGCGTCAAGTGTTGCTGTCTCAAGGAGAACAGGAAGCACTAGGCCAACCATCTTCGCACGAATTTCAACACCCTCAGATGTTGATAGAGATTGACCGATAGACTCAAGCATCATTGCGCCTGTTGAGCCATCACGCTTAGCACCCTCTAGCGTCATCATGTTACGCATAGTTGCGTGAGCTGATGCCATTAGCTCATCGCTAGGTAGGTGGCCGTAAGTCTTTTCGTATTCACGTACCGCAGACTGCATGCCTGATACGATGCCAA
This sequence comes from Vibrio sp. J2-4, assembly GCF_021728155.1. Lineage (NCBI taxonomy): Bacteria > Pseudomonadati > Pseudomonadota > Gammaproteobacteria > Vibrionales > Vibrionaceae > Vibrio > Vibrio sp. J2-4. Next base: position 436,346 of record NZ_JAKKCN010000002.1, on the reverse strand, counting down.
CCGCTGTTTCTTGAGACACTGACTCGAACATAGGCTCATTCGCAATGGCTGACAAAATAGCCGCGCCACGAGAATTGTCGTCAGTTAGAAACATGCCTGTTTGTGAATCGAATTGGGATTCGATACACAGATTACGCATTGCTTGAGCGCCTAAATGAATCGCCTCAATGCGTTTGTTGAAGTTAGAACGTTTATCTGCCATGTAAATAAACCTTAGTTATTAATTGGGTATGTTCGGAATCGTTAAGCCGCAGAAAAGCGGTAAAAATTCGCTCAATTTCGGATAGTAATTAAGATTTATTGCGAAAAAAATAGGGGTAAATTTTCGTTTAACTTATTGTTATATAATGAATTTGTGTCTTTTTGTGCGCTTTTGTGGGAATGGTAACGACAGGGGATTTCTATGTCGTTGATCGTGTGTTTTTGTTGAGAGAAAAGGGGATAGGAAAGGGCATCTAAAAAAAATTTAAAAAATTTTCAGTTGTTATAGGGTTCCTGCCAAAAAGCCGAACACGTTGCTTAGTAGCTCTTGTGTGTCAGTCTCTAAGCTTGGAAGCTCAACCCCATAGAAAACGGCCAAAAAGTCACGAACAATGAGTTGATAAATGACCACCAGCGCGATGCTCCACATCATAGCGGCGCGTCCAGTACGTACCAATGTGTTAGAGCTGGCCGCTTCAAGCTCTGCCAGTTTGTAGGCAAACTCTTTGCGTTCTTCGTCACTGGTAAACACACGATCACCAAACTCGGTCAGTTCGTGGATAGTGCCACCTACTTTCTCGCTGGTGGCGCTCTTAAATAGACTACTTGTAAACACTTTTGCTAGTCCCATCATTAGTTGCTCTCTTTAATGTGTTCTGCGAACGCTTCTGCCAGTGCTACGGCTAGCTTTTCGCGCAGTTCCAATCCCTTTTGTAACGACTCGTCGTTAGACAAAAAGAACGGCTCCAAAATCACGGCTGGCATTTTGGTTTTCATCAAGAAACGCCAACCGCGAGTATCAGTACCAGTGTTCGAGATAGGCTTAAGGCCACGATCACGCTGTCCGATAAGTCCAGCCACCGCTTTTTGTAGGCGCTGAGCAAGTGCTTGACTCTTGTCCGACTTATGCCAATGCAATGTCTCTGAACCTTGAACTGACTTATTGGTCACGCTGTTACAATGTAACTCGATGGCATAGTCAGCGCCCGATTCGTTCACATCACCGATCATCCGTGAGTAGGTGTCTCGATACATGATCACTGGAAGAATGTCTCGCTTATGTAGCTCGGCGGCCAATAAGCTGGCTAGGGGATGATTATAGCCATACTCATTTATTCCGAATGTTTCGTTGTAAGCGCCGCCATCTTTAAAACTATGGCCAACAACAATACAGACTTTTTTCATTTTATAAATTCCCAAACTTAGCTTAACTAATATGTGCTTAGGTGTTGACTATGTTCGGAATAGGAAATATATTTTCTTTACCAGTTCGGCATCCCAATCGACTGGTGTCAACTAACGTTGAAACTTCATTTTTAACCTTTGTAATAGCTTCTTGTGCCGCGAACACTTACCTCGCGGCTTTTTTTTGCCTGCAATTTAGAAAAAAACCAGCGCGAACGCTGGCTTTGCTTGGATTATGGTCGGTTTTGAACGGGCTCTATCTTGTTTGATTTGAAGTAATCAAGAACAGGATTAACTCGATAGGGTTCTACGTGGAAGCTGGCCATCACCTGATCTTTACGCATCAAGTAAAACTGATTTCCGCTGTATCGCACCGCATCAAATATCACGTTCATTCTGCACCCATCGTACATGTATTCTCCCTCAACACTGAGGCTTTTGCGTATCACAAAGGATAGTCGCGCCTTGGTGGATTTAAGCTCGTTTCGAGCTCTAAATAGGTTAATTGCTAGTACGATGATAAGCGACATTAATCCGCATAGTTCATATGCGTTTAAATAAACTGAATAATTCATTTTGTCTTTTTTGTAGTGCGAATAGGAAAGGGGTTAGCAACAAAAGCATTCTACAGTCTAAATACCTCTGCTGTCGCGTCTTTGATGCTCGTTTTTTTCGTCTGGTTGCTACAAATGGTAAATGAAATCGCCTTAGTGAAGTAGCCTAACGCTAAGGTGCGTTCCTCTTTCGACGCAATGATCATTGCGTCAATCACCGTGCTTGAGCTGGTCACGCCACCAGCAAGGGGAAGTATGATCTCGTTTAGCGCATTCGCTTGGCTTTCTAGTTCCGACGGCAAGTCTGGTGGCGGTAAGGTTGCACCGTTATCTGACTCACCGCCGCTTGTTGGTGGCGTTAATGCAGTATTGATTTGCGCCATAAGAGATACGGCTGCATCCACATGGCCGGAAAGACCGTTGATCACTGCCTCAAGCGCTTTCAGTTCTTCCTTTCTGGTAATTGGGAAGATACTCGGAGCGGGTACGTTGTCCTCTGTACCATCTACCTTGTGTTTGACGTTCACACCAATAGACACTTGTTCGAGGTCGGTTGGGTCGGTGATCAACACTAGGTGCTCATTCCATTGAGTTAACGTGGCCACCGTTGCGCTCACTGAGTCATTCAAACCCTTAAGCGTTACCACTAACTGCGATGCGCCTTGGTAGTCTTCAATATCCTCGCTCACGCAGCCTGATAGCTTCCCTGACAAGCTTTCACACTTCACCTTAAGGGATTTGCCTCGGGTAAGGTTCTCCGCTTCCTTAAGGCCGCCTACGTCTAAAAACTGGCGAAACTGTTCGATTTGCTCTTGTGTGTCTAACATCAAATTGCCTCAATCAATCGTCATCAAGTCGTTACCGTTTACCAGCGTAGCGCCACACCCAAGGGCATCGCCTACCACGGCGACCGGAACGCCATTAACAGTAAGTTTTGAACTACCAGTAATAACGCCTACGTGCGGCGGGTTATCTGGTTTCACGTGCATGACGGATATATCACCCGTACCTAATACATTGATTCCATTCACGGTCAGTAGTGGCTGGCCAGAAACAAAAACACCTGGACTAAAGCCACCATGACCACTATCCACACTCCCTACAATTCCTACGGCTGGCATAGTGCATTACCCTAATGTAAATGGAGCTGCGGCAGCCTTAACAGCGAACTGGCCACCAGCATCGATATTGACGTTACCACTCGCTTTAATGGTCACTTCATTGCCCTCTAGGTTGGCTTTACCGGAGGCTTTTACGGTTGCATTACCACCCGCTTCGATGTTCGCATCGCCTTTCACTTTGATAGTTAGTGCGCCTCCGATTTGCTCCAATGTGTTCCCTGTTGAGCTGCGAAACGCATTGCCCTCGACGTGGATAACACATTGGCCATCTGGTGTGATTTCAATGGCCGTGCCGCTTTGGGTATGCGTTACTGAGTAGCCGCCTTGATGCGTGATGAGCTCGCGCAAACCAAATCGCACAAAGAGCGCATCTTTGCGGTCATAGGCTGGTGGCTCGGGTTCTCCATCGGCTCGTTTAGGCTGATAGGCTTCGCCGTTCACCTCGCTTGGTAGGTACGACTCATAGTTAGGCGCGTAGTAAAGCGATCCGGTAATACGGGGATAACGGGTATCGCCATTACGAGGAAAATCCACCCAAACCAGATCCCCTTTTTCCACTGGCACTGCATGGCCACCACTCGGTTTTGCACCTAATGGCAGTAGAAACTCGGCAAAAGGTAAATCCTTATCGGGGATTGCATCCCAATAACCAAGCAAGCGAACGGAAACCATGTACAAGCCTTTCGGATGGACGGTATTTACCACTTCGGCCTGATAGCTACCAAACAAGCGGTTAGTGACGTTGGTGCGTGTTCTGTTCTCTGACGAATCGCTCATAGGTTGCGTACTCCCAACTCGATACGACACTGATACCGGTTCCCACGTTGGCAATGGGCGACACGGTTCATGATTTGTTTCTCTGGCATGGACTCATCCAGCTCGGTAGCGGGTAGCCGTTTATGGAATAGCACTGAGCACACCGAAAGAGGCGTAAAGGCAGTATTTCCGGTAAGTTCCACATCCAAAATAGGGATGATGGCCATGTGTTGATTATTCAGCGCCTTGGCTTGTGGAACGCTAACCATAACTATAGCGCCCGAACGTTTACCGTCTTGGAAGCCCTCGACGGTATCCCAAGAGGCATAGTTACGGTTAAGAACGCGCTCAAACAGGGCTTCCTCTCCGATAATGGAGTAGTTTGCAATGCTGTGCTCTGCTTCTTCTGGATTCGACTGTTCCAGCTTGAATTGCTCGCTCATATCCATGTTCTTGAGCGACTTAAAGTGCATAACACCACGGCAGATAAACGCCACTGAGCCGTAATCTCTGGCCATTGTTCGAATTAAGCGAGACTTAGTACCACCAGCATTTAAATGGTACGTAGCGCCACGCTCAAAGCTGTCACATTCGATTTTTAGCTCGGGTAACAGCTCGGCCAGAATGTCTTTAGGCTGCATTTCAACAAAGAATCGAGGCGTTGTGACTGGCTCTTTAAGTAGGTGCGCATCCTTTTGGAATGCTTGAACGGTAAGCGTACCGTCAGCGCTGGTGGACTTGGCCACAATGAATTTTTCAATCCAAACCTGATCGCCTCGCTCGTTCACATCGGCCATCGTGACCTCGATCTCTGAACCGCGCTTAATCCCGTAGTCATCCCGATAAACGGCAGCCTGATCCATGATTTCCATAACCAGCTTGTTGCCGTCCATCGAAGCACACTCAATGTAGGTAAACGAATGAATGTGCTCGATAGGGATGTCATTTTCGTTGGTGACAACTTTTTGGGCGAGAAAGTATTCTTTGTTACTCAATGACTCGACCTCCCACACCAATCGCACTCTGACGGACAGCGATCGACTCGGCCTCATAAACCTCTGCAATCACTTCAAAAGAGATTGAGGAAGCAAACAGGCGAGTATTTTCATGGTCTACTTCGGCGGGTTCGGTCATCGCATCTTTACGGCCACGTATCTCGATGCTGATTTCCATTTCAGTACCCGCGAGCATGGTTTTCGCTCTGAATACATGCTTACGCTTGCCCTTGGTATGACGTAGCCAAACCATTAAACCTAGCGCTAGGCGGCTAAGGGTAGACTGGTTCCAAGCTAGGGCATTAATGCGGTAGGTAAGCGCGACAAAGGACTTATTAATCACGGCATAAGGCTGGCCTTGTTCATTGGCCAGTTCGCCATAGTCAGCAATATCGACGTACTCCGCGCCATCAACAAACCCAATCACCGGATCGCGCGTGATGTAGCAAACAGGTAAAAGCTCATTACGGTTTGCTTTCACCTTGTCGCCCAACTTCGCCGTTAACTTAGATAGGAATGACACTGGCTCGTTAAAGTTGCCGTAGTAAATCTTTCTCGACTTATCACGACCAACAAAGCGAGAAAACTCACTGTTCTCTCGCCGTTTAGTGTCAGTCACAACTAAGGAATCAAGTACGTTCTGGAAAAAGGCAGCTACCGCACGGTCAATGTCGGTTAGCTCTGTGTGTTCTACCTTGCCATCTAATGTCACTACATCGCATGGGATTTCAAAGAACGTCTCATCCAGTTGCATGATTAGTCCTCCAAATCGTCCAGCTCGTAATACTTACGGCCTTTTACGATAGTGATGCACTTATCGCTTCGGTGTAAGGTCACATCGAACTTGTGGAAGTTGCTCGTTAGGATAGGGAGGTAAGCCGATACTGGCTCATTGCGCTGGTAGCCGTCTCGCGTTTTACGGCCTTTACCGGATCGGTTGCCCTCATAGATTTGAATGACCGCGCAATCAAAATCAATCTTGGCCATGTCTGCGATCGCTGCATCGAGATCTTTGCACATGTTAAGTACGTCCGCGCACAACATGACGCAAAAACGGCGTTTTGAGCTGTCAATTTCGGCAATATTGTTTACTACGCCTTTCGCTTTCGAGTTCGGGTCATAGTGAGTGACCGTCATGCTCTGCTTGTGGTAGTTGGTAAGGTATTCTTCTGTTAGGTCGGGGAATTTACCGTAACCAAAGCTAAGAATGCTGTTCGCGTATGACCAGTTAGGCGCAAGTCTGCTAAGGCGCTTTGCACTGGCTGGCACTTGCTTTCGGCTAGTCTGTAATGTCATGCACACTCCAAAATTGGAGTGGCGTTTTAAGGATGGGGTGGACTAGGGCTGATTTGAACGCAAATTATACACGTCGACGCTATTAAGCCTAAATAACCAAAGAGATGCATATAAATGCGACACTTGTCACATACATCTCATGAGCTCTTAAGTAAATTGCGCGCGATTAAAAATCATTATCATTTACATTAAAGTCAGTTAAGTTGTAAGGGCTGTATTATGCGTATATATACTTTGATATTTTTCTTCCTGTTTTCCACTATTACACCAACTCTCGCAATGGCTTAATATCCGCCTCTTTGTAATGTTGTAAAGGTAAAAGAGCACCATAAAATCCCTGATGAACGTCCATACTGCATTGAAACAGAAGATGCTCAGGTCACGTTTGTTAATCTATCGTCAAACCCCGTTGAGGTGGTTAGCTTAAAAGACTCTACTCATATTGTTTATCCAAATGAGTATGTAATTACTACAGGTAGGCTTGTAGTCGCAAACTCTAAAGGCGCTGTAGTTAGTAAAGAAGAACGAGGCATCGTTGTAGCTCGTGATTATGGTGGTAAAAAAGCAAACGTGAATCAAAGGATTGCACCTTTAGCCGTTTGGATTCCTAGTGCTATTGGTGGAGCAATCTTGGGCGGAATGGGAGTTGTAGCTTCGAACCCTAGCGCTGGCCTTAGACCTATTGTTATTGGAGCATTCTCAGGAGCGCTTGGTGGAGCATTGGGTCCATTGATGGGAGCTGGTCAGTTTGGAGTAGTTGCAGGTGGTGCTTTAGGTGTCTCTGCTGGTGGAGCGTGTAGCAGTTGTCATATTTAATCTGGACGTTGGCAGTCGCATCATACTTGGTGCTTTGCTTTACTCTGTTAAATGGGAAGAAAGAACGATTATTATATGGCTGCATAATAATCAGTTTGATTGTAGTGAACATCATATTTGACTTCCGAGAGCCTCATTTTTTTGATGTTTTGTCTGCGTTTATTATCTATGTTCTTTCTAAGTGGGTTAAAGCAGAACCTAAGTATTTTCTTATCACAACCACGGTCATATATTGGCTCTACCCTCTAGTGTTGAGTGTTACAACACAATAATGACGAATAAGTAATCATTATATGATTGAAAAGAGTCGCCGGAGAGGCGACTCTTTCTTTTAGAAACGCTATAAACAAGCCAATTGCGTTGTGTTTGGTGTTTAGGGTGGTATTACGGCGACTTCGGTAATGCGTTGCTTACACCTTAACGGTGGTAATGGGCAAAAACCTCTAGTAAACAGCAATGAACAAGAATGAGCGAGTGCCCGCCTAAAAACATGAGCTTATATGTATGTTTTTGTGCTTTGTTGTTCATGGGTATGTGTGTATGTACAATTATTTTGCTACATATACGCTACACAAAGGATTTTTGCATGCCCATTAAGAAGAAGATAACCAACACCTCAATCAAGGCGCTAACTGCCGCAAGAGTCATCCAATAAGTAGATAAAGGCAACTGGTATAACTTGTTAAACGACCATCTAGGGGAATGTACAGGTAAAGTGAGAGAGTGGTTATCCACCAAACAGATATGTGAAGTTATCAATGCTGCCACATCTAAAGGGAATGTGATTGGCAAAGCGCTCAACCAACTTATTAAATACGCTAAGTTAGAATAGAAAATGCCAAACGGCTTAAACCGCTATCGTTCGTCCTCAAACGTCATTTTGCTAAGTACTTAAACTTACCCCACTTACTCCACTTGAATCGATATTAAGTGGGGCAGGTGGGGTAAGTTGTTCTACTTTCAGAAAATGACGCATCACTCTCGGCATGTAATAGATAAAACATTCAGCTTTAAGGTCCCTAGTTGCGTAGTGAGGAATTGGTTTTGGCTTTACCCTAACTGGTATCGGCCCCCAAAAAAGAGAACTTAAAAAGGTAGCGTATCGCTTTGCAATGCGAGTGCTGTACAATTCGAGCTAAAGCCATGACTTGTCACTCAGAGAATGCTGCTCTCTGTCTATCGATATCGCGGACGTTGTATTACCAATAAAACAACCCGAAGTGCACTTTTTTATAGTGATATTAACTTTTTTGTCACCAATACATTAATAAAAGCCATTAAAAACAGTATGATACAATTGGTTTTTTTAAGTGGTAGGAAAAGTAAATGGCATCTTTGGGGTATTGTGATGTAAAAAATATGGCTCTTAGTCGTAAAAGTAAGGGAGCTATAGGAGATATAAAAAGCATCATGGAAAGTGGCAATCTTTTGTCAGGCGTACTAGCGGTTACTCCTTTTTATGCTGTTTTTGGAACACCCAGTGTCACCTCCAGTCCATTAGAAAAACTTGTCACCATTCGAGAGTATGACTGGGAAACGTTTGGTGATGCAATGTTGGCCACAAGCGCCGTTACTCGTAGACGAATTTATCAGGTTGCTGAGCCAATGACCTGGCAAACCAGCGGTGAAGAACAAAAGTTTTGGAAGTGTGTATCTAATGCGTCATTATAAATCTATTGGATTGTTATCCCTTGTTCTCTTTAGTAGCTCCAATGCTGTAGCGGAACCCATAAATATGGATTGGGTAACAAAATTCCATATGGATAAACAGACTAAAGAGGCGACTCTCAACTGGATTATTCAGAGAGAGAAATGCATCGCTAAAGAAAAGCAAAGCAAAGAGTTGTTTCCTCGTAACGAATGGTTTGACTCGTTATCTAAAGAGGACAAGGTAAAGGTTGTTCTCTATATTAACAACTTGAAGCTACAAGCGTGCTCTGAGCAAGAGTCGTTAGAGCTAGAACGTTTGGTCGATAAAGGAAAACATGCAAAACTGAATGAGACACTTACCGTGTTGGGTGCTTTTAACTGGCCAGATGAAGGTGAGCTAGAAGGTATCGATAAGCACAAAGTAAATCAAATCTCAGAACAAGTGGATATGTTCAACATCCAAGTTGTTGGAAAACAACTCAAGTTTAGAGACTAACCGCACCACAGGTTGGTTGCCGTAATATCATAGCCAACCTGACTGCCTTAGCTTAAATTTAGATAATAATATTACATGAAAGCAGGGATGTCTGGGGTCAGATATAACAGGTTACTCTAGCTCATTTATGCCCCATTCCATGTCAGCGATGCTCAGCCTCACAAACCACAGTGAGGTGGTTTGACCTACTTTTTCTCGCCAGTGTAATGTCTAACCAATTGGGGGCTTACCAACTACGTACACGGTCATCGACTGTATGACATTGAGCGGTGCCATAATCCAAGGGAGTGAAACTAAATAAATCGCTCCCTTGCCTACTCGAACTCCTAGAGTTCCTTTCACAACTATCATACTAAATTTAATACGCTTTTGGCGTCCTATGGTATGCTGATCTCATACAAGATTATTTATTGAGACTGACTTAACCGTGACCGAAGAACAAGAATACTGGAGAGCCGAAACTGTTGCGTTTTATGCGCTTCAGTCGCTTCATGGTGTTGGTTTCAGAACGCTGTACAAAATAGCAGTTCAAGGAATCAAGTTCAGAGAACTAATCAAGACCGAAGATCCTAAACATTTTGGCAAGATACTACGAGTCAAGCTGCCAAAGCCTATCTTTGATTCACAAGAGCAATGGGAAAACTTCAAGAAAGAGTTATGGGCTAAAGGCACATCAATAGCTCGTACCTACGCTCAGAAGCAAGTTAGGGTGGTTTTCCGCGATCATGAAGCATTCCCTAACAGCTTGAGAAACATAGAAGAGCCTCCAATGTGGTTATTCGTTCAAGGCAACCTGAATAACCTTCATACCAAGTCTGTAGCTATCATCGGCAGCCGAAAATCATCAGAAGATGGTCACTGGTTAACTAGGCTCATCGTTGCAGGTATGGCGAACAAGAATCTCGTATCTGTTAGCGGATTAGCTGACGGTATCGACCAACGAGCACACATGGAATCAATTCGCTTCGGTGTACCAACTGTGGCGGTCTTGGGTACGGGCATTGATAGCAACTACCCTAAAGGTTCTGAAACAGTCCGAGAGCAAATCATAAACGCTGGCGGAACAATCGTGACCGAATACTTAATAGGTCAGAGCTACAGCGGTCATAACTTTGTTCAAAGAAACCGTATTCAAGCGGGACTCGCTACATGTGTTATTCCAGTAGAATGGAAGATCAAAAGTGGTACTGCACACACTGTCAATTTCGCTAAAGACTTCAACCGTTTCTTGGTTATGCCCTACTTACCAGATTCGAACCCCGAAAGTAGCGAACTACAAGCTATTGCTTCATACAGGAAGGGCGTTGTTTTCAAAGTCCCAGAAAAAACGACCGAGCTACTAATCTTCCTAGAAACTTCAGAAATAGAACAAAAAGAAGAGTCATCAGTAACAGATTTAAACGATGGTGAACGTCAGATCTCACTTGGCTTATAAGGATGTCAGGATGGAAACAAAGCAATTAAAAGGCGTGATACTCAGCGTTGAAGATACCCTACTCTTCCGCATCGATCCTGCTAACGCTGATTACAATGAAATTGACGATATGCAGATAACTAAACTATTCAATTTCTTCAAGTCAAAGGGCATTAAACCTGTCTTATTAGCCAATCAAAGACGATGGGTGATAACTCCACAAGGCAAAGTGGACTTATACGACTATCTCGAAAAGACGTTTGACGATCTAATTATCTTCACCCGTATTCGTGATGGAAGAGTGCCATACAAGAAGACTCCTGACGCAACCAAATACGTACTAAATCAAATGGGATGGGAGCCGAACGAAACTATCTACATTGGCAGCAGTAAAGACGACATGATCACCGCTTGGCAGGGTGGAATCCTGTTCTTGAGAGCAACATGGTACGCTGACCATGAAGATTGTGCAGAGTATGGTTTCAAGTTTTCAGAGCCTAAAGAAGTTGCACGCTTCATTGATACCTTGTGTCTTCGTGAACACTTTTGGAGTCATGTAATCCAAGATGATGACTTTGAGTATTATGCTCTAGCCCCTTACGCAACCAAAGTAGAAAGGTTTGCTAAATACTCACGTAACGGATTTGCCGCAGCTAAGTTCGATGGTGGTGGTACTTTAGATTTCTGGCTTGGAGCAACTGTGACAAGTTTGTATTTCACAGGAATCTACCAACAAGTCAAATTCATAGCACCATACCCAAGTCACTCAGAAGGTGTAGATAGCGATGTTATGAGTAGTGATCTACTTACATTTACTCACTGTTTTAGTCATACAAAATACCTCCACAACTTAATAGAAAGACACAAGACAGCTAAGAAATGTGCTTTCGCTAGAGCTAGGGGTGAGTTTATCGACCATCACAACCAACTAAATACTATTAAGTTGAATGAGTTCCCTACATGGAATTACAAAAATCAGTACAAAACCAAGCAGATCAAAAAAGGGACAACTGTTCTGCTTGTCGATGACATTTGTACTAAAGGTTGGTCTTTAGACGCTGCTAAGAAGTATGTAGAAGCAGCGGGAGCAAAAGCCATCTTGGTTACTTGGATGAAGACTATCAACACCAACATTTCAACTATCGGTGACATGCCTGCTTTCAATCCATTTGAAGAAAACGCATTTGAAGGTATCCCTCAAGGCAAAACGTACAACTACAACGATTTTCATGTTGACCATGACGCATCAGATGAACTTGGAGATCAATTAGACAGCTACTTAGCTTGGGACTGGCCTCAATAACTTACAGGCACAAAAAAGGGAGGCTCAAAGCCTCCTGATCTGCACCAGCAACTTTGGACACTCCGTTAAGCGGCTTTCTGATACTAAAGGTTATCCGCATTTTCCTAATTTAAGTGATTACTCTAAAAAGCTTTTGTCCAAAGCTGTGCTAGCAAAGCACGTTTCTGGCCCACTCCTTCTCAGCGCCAAAGTTTTCTTACAACCTGTGATTTTACTTTTGCCTTACCTGTAGATATCCGACGGAGTGTCGAAGTAAGCTTTTTAAAAATTATGCGTCATTTTACATTCTAATCCCCAATACCTCTCATTAATCTATTGGTTATAAACTTAAACTGTGATTGGAAAGGTTGCATGATAGAAGTATGAAAGGCGGCTAAAACCCTTATAAAAAACGTTAGTTTTTAGAGACATTTATGAAAAATTTAATTTTGCTATTTGCATTCATATTTCCACTGTTAGCGAACGCTGAACTTCAGTGCCCTCCTAATTCTTCTTCTGATTACCTAGGGGAAAAGTGTTATTGCAATACTGGGTTTGAGGTGAAAAATAATCGGTGTTCAAAAATCGAAGTCCCAGAAAATGCAACGATCTCAATGTTAGGTGGTTGGCAATGTAACATGGGGTACAAGAAGACCGATAACAAATGTACAAAGATTGAAGTCCCCGAAAATGCCAAGTTAACCTATGGTGGCAGTTGGTCTTGTAACACTGGTTATCGAAAGGTGGAAAATGGATGTGACAAAGTTCAACTGCCTGAAAATGCAAAATTTACATATGGCGGTAATTGGTCTTGTAATACTGGATATAGAAAGAACAATAACCAATGCGACAAAGTAACGTTGCCAAAAAATGCACATTTCACTTTTGGTTCGACATGGCAATGTGATTCAGGGTTCAAACAAGCTGGTAATGCTTGTGTGTCGATGACAAATAGCGAACTAATTCAACAAGTAAACTTGTTAAATAGAATGTTAATGATGCAGATAGCTAAATCTGAAGGTGGTGACTGCTCTGCTGCATTTAGAGCTTGTGAGGATGAGTGTGATGACCAGTTCTCTTCATACCGTGATGAAGATATGTGCGTAGAAGCATGCGAAGAAGGAAAGCGTGCGTGTGAATAAAAACTAACAAAGCATTTAAGAGTGATTCTCAACGCGTGACATTTTTACTATGCGTTGGTTTTAGTGTTTAAGGTGGTATGCGGCGGCTTTGGTATTGCGTTGCTCACCCCTTAACAGGGCGTTATAAGTCATGGGAGGTTCAGTGGATACTAAAGAAAAATTTGAAATAATTAGTCAAGAATACAAAGTCTGGAATTGGTTATTGTCCCATGATAAAGAGTTGGGATATCTGAAGGCATATAGCGCTTTTTTTAGGTTTTATGATGAAATCGGAGTGGAAAATGAGGAGCAGGAGTTTAGTTCATCATTAGACTCTGACTATATAGAACTTGCATGGGATGTTACAAACAGGAAGGAATTCGTATCTTATGCGTCTCAGAAGGGAGCATTTATTCGCTCCTTACATGATGAAGAAGTTGCACTATATACGCTAATTGCGTTCTCTGAGGGTATAGATAAGCAAACCGAAGGAGCGATTCAAGCCCTTTTCTATAAAAAAGGCTTAAAAGCTGAAAAAGCAAAATATGAAGAGTTACTCAATAATTTCCGTACTGACAGTACTAAGATCACTGATGAATTTTCAATCTTAAATGAGCAACTGGCTAACGAATTGCGAAAAGGGCAGCATGCTGTTATTGAACTCCAATCTGAATGTAAAATATTGGATAAAGAGAGCAAAAAGCAGAAGCAAGCTGTTCTTGATATTGAAGAAATCAAGAAAAAGCTCGAAAGCAACTTAAAGATTGAGCTCGAAAATAAGCTTAAGCATGCAAATGAGAGTTATGATGAATCTGTAGATAATCTCAATGAAAGGTTCATTGAAGAACAGGAAGCGACGAAAAACCGCTTTGAAAGTTTTGTTGAAGCATATGAAACTCAAATGAAACTAAAAGCTCCTGTCCAGTATTGGACAGATAATTGCGATCATCATAAGGAATCGGCAAAGAAGTTTGGTATAGCAAGCGTATTGTTGTCATTACTTATTTTTCTTCCAATAGGGTATGTAGCATGGGAAATATTAGCTTCAGAGAAAGTTGTATGGGGTAAGGTAGGCGTGGTTGCCTTTACAACATCACTGGCAATTTGGTTAATCCGTGTATTGGTGCGAATGTATTTAAGCCATAATCATATGCAAATGAACTCTCAAGAAAGGGTTGTTATGACTCAAGCCTACTTGGCATTAATAAGTGAGGGCGGGGCATCTTCAAGTGAGGAACGTAATCTAGTATTACAAGCGATCTTTAGACCCGTATCTACAGGCATAATCACGGATGATGCTGCGCCAAACAACATAATCGAGCTAATAAACAAAGCGCGAAAATGACTTATAACAAAGCATTTAAGAGTGATTCGCAACGCTTGGCAGTTTCGCTTCGCTCAAGTATAGCCAAGCGCCGCTCACACCTTAATGCGGCGTTATGTTACTAGGAGAAAATTGTGGTAATAGAAAAGCGAAAATTAAAATGTAACGTTTGTCAGAACTATACTTTTCATAAGTTGATACATTGTTATAAGCAGGATTTAAGTGAGGAACATTTCTATTGTGAGCGCCGATACAGCCTATTTGAATGTTGCGGATGTCAAGATGTAAAAATGGAACGCGCTGAATATTCAGAATACTGCGAATACGATGATAATGGGATAATTCCTGATATTTCTATTTATCCTCCTTACACTTTACGTCAAAAGCCTAGTTGGGTTTCAAAGTTAGTATTTCCTTTCAATGCCGACACCGGTCCCGTGAATCGTGAACTAATGGAACTGATTAGTGAAATATATGTGTCATTGCAAAATGGATGTAACCGACTTACGGTTATGGGAATCCGAGCATTAATTGAGCATGTAATGATCCAAAAAGTTGGTGATAAGGGGCGGTTTGTCAAAAACATGGATGAATTCCAAAGTCAGGGGTATATCTCTAAAGTTCAACGTACTGCACTAGATCAAGTGTTGGAAGCTGGCCATGCTGCAATACATCGGTCATACAACCCAAAACAAAAAGAAGTGATAGCTGCTATGGACATAGTCGAGAATATTGTTGAGTCAATCTATGTGGTAGAAAAAAATCAACATAGCTTAAAACATGTTCCTAAGAAAAAGTAACATAACAAACTGTTCAAGAGGGATTCGCAACGCGTGGCATTTTTACTATGCGTTGGTTTTAGTGTTTAAGGTGGTATGCGGAGTCATCAGTATTGCGTTGCTCACCCCTTAGCAGGGCGTTATGCCTCCCCAATATTTTAACCTTTGGAGTAAGAATGAGAATAAAATCAGATTTTTTTGGTGATTGGGTCAATATCCAGAAAGATATTTTGATGAATCACTGGGGCTATGATGTTTCTTCTGTACCGGATAATGAGATCCCTTTTGTATACTTCAATGCTGAGCAGCGCCGTCCTGAAGCCAAAGTTCGGCAATTGCTTTTGGCTGATACTTTTTCTTGCCCTCAAAATTTAGAGTCCGGATGGGAGCGTTTAAAAGGCTTGATTGAATCAGGTCACGACTTAACCCCTAATCTGAGTAAATTGGTGAACAATTTGAACAACAAAGATTCCATGCTCAATGATTGGGGAGTTCACCATTTTCATTTAGGTGAAAATATGAAAGGTAACTTTATTGAACGTACTGGACCACTTCTATTTGCGCTACTCGCCGAGGATAAGTTTTATGCGATTGGTATCTTTAACCATGGCTCATGGGCAGACCAAGATATTGTTGAAATTATCCACCGTAATTGGTCGAACGTAGTCGAGCGGTACCAAATTAAAGACATAGTATCGTCGACTCCTTTAACCGAGCAAGAACGTTTAACTCTCCGCAAAAGAAATGCCAATAGCTTCGTAACTGTTCAGGATGGAACTGTCTATGCACCGATAGGTGGTGGAATGGCAAGTTCTGGTTTTAATATACAGGCTGTAACGAGAAAACATCGCCAAAAACTATTTCTCCGACACTTAGAACAACAACTAGATAGTCAGCTAGAGAGCCTGCGCGAGGTTTTTGAGAAACAAGGTTACAACGGTGAGCCCGAGCTTGAAGCAATCTTGGATATTACAGAAGAAAAATATACCGCTCTATTCCCTAAATATGGTGTGTCAGCAATTTTGTGGTCGAAGGCATAACAAAGCGTTTAAGGCAGATTCCCAACGCACAATGATTCGCCCCGTTAGTTTTGGACACCGAGTTAAGTGAGTACAATCACTAACGAGGTGAACAATGACAAACAAGAAGAAACGTATTATCCATTCTCCTGAATTTGAAGCCGAAACTCTGAAGCTAGCAGAGAAAGTGATTGTTCCTAGTGATCGTGGTAGCCAGTATTGCTCGAAAGATTATCGAGATATCATAACTGCTTATAATCTAAAACAAAGTATGAGCAAGGAAGGAAACTGCTGGGACAATGCTTGTGTTGAGAGCTTCTTCCATTCGATGAAAGTGGAAACGATTCAATACGAACCAATAAGGACCAGAGATGAGATGCGCCAAACGTTCTTCGAGTACATAGAGGTTGATTATAATCGGACGAGAAGGCACGGTGCTCTTGGGTATCTAAGCCCAGTTAACTTTGAACAACAAAATGTCGCTTAATGAAGCGTCCAGTCTGGCTGGTGAAGAGCACTCTCGATGGGACAAAGTTACAGTACATCGCACTAATATTCGGCGTTGTAAGGAAAGTAACTACTCTAAAGCATAACTAAAAGATAACAATGGAGAGTGTTATATAAAAGGTAGCCTAGGGGAAGGAGATTCGCTTTGATTTTATGAAGTTCAAAAATATAAAGCTTATTTTTATATAGCTACTACGAATAATAATATAATGCTTATAAATAAATTTTATAATTATATGCTTGAAATTAATCAGGTAAAAAACTAAAAAAACCAATGTAAAGGTTGTCTGTGCAGAATCGCTTTACATATATTGTTTTTATTTTGTATTGCTTCTTATGGAGGATATATTATGAATTCAATAGATCTAACCCCATTATATCGAAATAGTGTAGGGTTTGACCGCTTCGCATCACTGTTAGATCATGCACTTACTAGTGAAGCATCTATTAGCGGCTACCCTCCATACAATATAGAAGTTCTTAGTGAAAACCATTACGCTATTACTTTAGCTGTTGCGGGATTTGTTCAAGAAGAACTAGATATTCAAGTTGAGAAAAGTGTACTCACTGTGCGCGGTGATAAGAGCTCTGATCAAGAACGAACATATCTATATCAGGGTATAGCCAACCGTAAGTTTGAACGTAAGTTTAACTTAGCGGACTATGTTGAAGTTATTGACGCTAATCTCTCTAATGGCTTGTTAACTATTACTTTGGTTAAAGAAATTCCAGAGGAAATGAAGCCTAAATCTATTACCATAAATCATGGTGGTAATATTTTAGAGCATAAATCAGAAGGGATTGATCAAAGTAAAGTCGACAACAAGTAAATTACTGAGGGTGTTCATAACACCCTCTATGCTATATTTTTATTTATAAATCTTGTTTATTCGTTTGAGATGTGAACGTTGAAAAATAAACATGTTAACTAAAACAGTAATGTGCTTAGTTTGGTGTGTAAATAATTTGCACATGCCATTAAAGAAAGGTTAGCAACGCTTTACACATTGAGTTAAAATTATAACTTAATGTGTCAAATGGCATCGTGTGAGTAGACTTTGCTTAAAGTTTCTGATTAAAATCACGCATTGGTATGCAGATATAAATCACGCCCACGTTCGCCGTACCATAGCCAACGGCCTTGTGTACATACCACCACACGGTTCGTAATCCCTCGGCG
Source organism: Vibrio sp. J2-4 (assembly GCF_021728155.1). Lineage (NCBI taxonomy): Bacteria > Pseudomonadati > Pseudomonadota > Gammaproteobacteria > Vibrionales > Vibrionaceae > Vibrio > Vibrio sp. J2-4. The sequence goes on along the minus strand of NZ_JAKKCN010000002.1, from coordinate 418,650 downwards.
GTTTCTTCGTCCCATTCCAGCACACTGCCGATAGGTACATGGTGCGAAGCAATACGCAGCATCAGCGGCTCTAAGGACTCGCCAAGGTTTTCGTCGCCATCGTCCATCATGAAAAAGTTCTCTTGCTCATCTGGACAATCCAACAAAGCCACCAGCTCTGGTTCGCTATAAGTGAGCGTATCTTGGTTGGTTTCTAGCTCTAACACTGATTCGTTTTGGTAGTTATCATCCGTTGGTGCCGATTCTGGCTCAACAGGGCGATACAGGGACGCTTCAAAGTGATCTGGTGATAGTTTGATAGCCTTAATCCAATCTTCCCTTAAAACGCGATTAAAGGGCTCATGGCCTTGGTATCGAACCTTTCTTACTACAGGTTTAACTACGTCACTCACTTGATGATTCTCTCTAATTTGCTTGGTGTTACGTTCATCAATTTTGCGAAGTCGGCCAGCGCTTCACCCTTAGTCTTTCCTTGCAGCTTGTAGCCGTCATGGAAGTTCTGGAAGCCGACCTTAATCATATCGATATAACCTTTCTTCTCGTTGGACTCCTTACGCAGTTTGCGCGCTTGGCGCTTGATGGTTTCGCTTTCCCGTTTCTGTTTGGCGATCTGTTTTTCCATTGCTTTCTGAGCGCGTAGATATTTCGCGTGTTCGCGCGTAGCGGCGGCCTTATCCACCACCGTTTTACGGTTACGTGCGGCAGCTTTCTTCTCGTTCTCGTTGAGCAAGTACGTTTTGTTATCTGAGCCAAAACCAACACGGCGCGCTTGCTGTTTCATTTGGTTGGCCAAGATGCGTTGCCATGCCAGCGATTGCAGCATGGTTGTTGCCTTGAGAACATGTTTACATGCCACGCCGGACAATTCAGGGTTTCGGATTTTCGGGAAAGCAAACTCTTTAGGCGGCGCTACGCAGTAGTTACCCATAGTGGCCAAGTATCGATACCAATACTGGTGACGGCCACAGTCGCAATCAAAGGAAATACGGCCAGCACACGCCAATTGCACCGCTTGGTTGTAATCCCCATTAGGCGGTTCGTGTAGTAGTTCATCCCACTGCTCAAAACGCACCTTTACTCGATGCTCTTCGTGCTTCGATACGCTTGATGCTCGGACACGAATAAGCGCGATATTGTTCTTAATACCGATCAACGTGGCCTTGTGAGTGCCTGTACCGTCATCGACACGGTTGTTTGCACGGTCTACGTCGATTTGACGCGAGTTCTTCACCAAAAAGGCGTAGGTGATACCCGCTGTCTTACTGTCATAGACCTCTTTGTGTCGCTGGCGAGCCTTGTCGAACTTGATCAGGTCTTCTTTGGTAAACCGTTGCCCTTTAGCCTTTTCGCCTAGCGCTTTTAATGCCTTATTAGTTGGCTTGGCCAGCGTTGAGGCGGTCAGCGTTCGCTTAGCATTACGGCGGTTTCTCTTTTGCGCCTGTTCAATCTTGTTGAATAGCTGGTTGAACTGCTTTTCATTGAGGCCAAGGCTGGCAAATGAGCCGTTATCCCGTTTCTCCGCTTCAAACTTCTTCGGCATAAGTTACAGTCCCATTTCGTCCATGAATTGACGCATGGAACGACGCACCCAAGATGCTGGTGGAAGCTTGATGGTTTCACCAACAGGTAGCGGATTCATTGGGTCGTCTACGTCACAGACCAGACTAACCAACCAATCAAGCTCAACCGTGGCGTAAGCTCTGTAAGAGACGAGATCCGCACGATAAACCTCATCAAGTCGAATGGTGTACTCAAAGAGATCGGTATTGCCCGAACGGTTGACGTATTCCATGACGATGGCAAAGAAATGCGCCCGTAGAATATCGTCCTCGATGTTCTCTGCTGAGAGGCGGGATAACTTACTCATAGTCGCCTCCCATACGATACTTACCGTCTGCGATTAGCCCTGTTTTAGCTTTGAACAGTCCCATTGCGCGCGAGGCCATTTCTGGCTCTTTCTTAGGTTTGCGTAACAGGTCAAACAAACTCTGAAGCGTTACCGTGTCGCCAATACTGTCTTGTGTGGCTGCATAGACCACAAACATGAGCGCGTAGGTGTCAGGGCGCAGTTCTGACCAGTCGATGTTGTACGTTGGCTTACCATCGGTTCCCCGTACTTCTTCCACGATGGATGGCGACACTTCGAAGCGGCCACCAGCGTTAGGTGGGTAGGTGATAGCGTTTAGGGATGTGAGATAGTTATAGGCTTCCATTGCCGACACAATGATCGGTCTGCCTTTTGCGTCCAGTTCGGACAGGCGAACGGCGCGCCCATACTTTGAAAAGTAGGGCGTAACCTCGTCCACCAGCACAATAAAACCGCCTTTTTTGAGCTTTTCTAACTTCTCGGGCAAAGTCAGCTTAAGACTCATCAATGAGCGCTCTAATTGTTGGCATTCGATGATATGGAGTTGACCATCATCTACACCAGCAAGCATAAGTCGTGGCTGGCCAGATGATAGAGTAAGTACAGCTATGCGCGTTCGTGCCATGTTGTGACCTCTAAGCGCGCTTTTTAAGATGGGGAGTCTTGGTCAGTTTAACACCATTAACTAGGCTTTTTAGCCCTGTTAATGGTTTTTATGTTGGTAAATATTCGGAACGTTTATAGTGGATCTTTTTTCGAGTGGTTCAAGTGGCAATTACGCTAGCTTATAGACCTTAAGCATGCGCCTGTTCTCCAACTCATAATACATGGTGAGCTACTATTGACATCCATGATGTGCTTTTACTCAGCAGTGGGCGTTCGACTTTTCAATTTCTTACTGGCGATCTTTTAGGTCGGTTTCTTCACTTCAGGCTTCGCTTTTTGGTGATTTGCTTAGCGTTCGAGCGCTCCATTGATTGTTTTTGCTTCTCTCGTAGTCTTTGAAGTTCCTCTGCTATTGTCAAAGCCATTAAAAACACATACTATTTGCTTGCTCTTGTTTCACATTTGCTGGTGGGACATGAAAAGGCTGGTAACTCGAATTTGCTGATTCGAACTGTTTGCTAAGGCCAGCTGCAAAAAAACCGCGTTTAGTCGCGGTTTTTTTGTAACTATCAAAAGTAACTCTCAATCAAAACCCATTGGCATGATTTTCCGTCATCATTACGCATCTTTTGCACCAAACTGACGATCTTCATGAGCTTGCTCTCGTAGTCCCAAGGCCGATTTCGAGTTAAACACTTTTTAGCTCGCTTAAGGGATGGCGAGCCAACTAAACGATCGAGGTTTCACGCAGCGCTCTCCATAGCAACGCTTGAGGAAGTGATCATAGATAACGAACGTTCGGCAAACTTAAGCTCTGCTTTGCGCATATCAATATCGCGCTCTACATGCAGTGTGAAGTTGTCACAGAACACGCCTTTCTCTTTCTGGTGCGCGTTCAGCTTCTCTTTAAGTTGAGTGATTTCTTGATTGAGTTTTTCAATGTATGACTTGAAGTAGCTCTCGCTGCCGATTTCTAGCATTACCGATGCCGGGCTACGAATAATAGACAGATCATTGCATATGGATTCGTTGCGTAAAAGGTTAAGAACACGTTTTCCGTCTTGAGTTAAGCTGTAATTTTTACGGTCTGGTTTACCGTCTTGCTCTTCAATTTCGTGTGACACTAAGCCCTTTTCCGTCATGCGACCGAGTTCGCGGTACACTTGCTGGTGGCTTGCTTGCCATGCTCCAGATTCTGGCATTGTTCGGTTTGTTAGGTCATAGCCTGTTTGTGTTCTCTGCTCAAGAATTGCTAGAAGTAGATTACCCAAATTCACAGTTAGTTACCTTTTGTTATTGATGCCAAATTTTGCCCGAGTCATCGTCAATAAATCCATGACATAGATACTCATATCTGGCAGTAAACGCATATTGGTTGTTGTAGTCTGCATAATGCAGATCTGAGCCGTTGCGAGCCTCACTCACTCCCGCCGACCAGCTTGCTAGAAAATCGTCACGCTCATTGAGTTTGATAGCTTGTCGCTCATCATCATGCACCCCAAGTAACGTGATAATTCCTAGCCCTTGCATGCGGTCAATGACGGTCGTATCGAAATAGCCGATGTAGATTTCATCGTGCGGGATAAACTCTACTTGTAGTGGCATTTCGTAGACCGTTCCATCTAGCGGTAGAGCTTCCATAAGCTCTATGAGTAGGCTCACTGGTTTTTTGGAATTGCCATTGGCCAGTGCCTTGTCTAGTTGTTTAACCACATCTGCACACATGGAAAAGCGAGGCATTTCATTTCGTATCGCTTTTTCGTCTGCGCCCTCAATAAAGGCTTTCGCCTCATCTGCACTCCCTAACACCCAACTCACACACACGTTCGCTACCGCGCTAGCGTTGCGGCTAATGGCCATCGATACTGTTGCTCCGTGGTTAGACAGGGCAATAGTGCCTTTGCTGGTATTGAACGTTTTTATGGTCATTTTCTACAAATGATTAAGCGTGTTCGGAATGGTGCGTGAGACTATCACATCAAAATTAAGATATGCAATAGCTAATTTACCTCTTAATATCAAAAAAATACATATTGATATTGATTTTCGTGTTCGGAATTAAAGGTTGTTGCCACAATCCAAAAATGGGATTAGATTACGCCACAAGCAAACAGTCGGATCCGTTTAAGAAATGAATCTAATTCACGGATTTTGCAGCACTAATCCACTAATTAACCCTGATATGGTGCTAATGCAGAGAGGTACATACGCCCACCAGCTAAAACGACTTTTCACTGACAGCAAACTACGTGTCGGTCATCTTTATGAGATGAAAACGACAGCAAGTAGCAGTGTTAAGTTTTGGGATTCACTCTCTGCTTATTTTGATGAGATTACTTACAAAGCAAAAGAAAGCTACACGGAGATTGATTCTCAATATCAATTTTTAACCTATCTAGCTGATGCGGTTTACTTGATTGAAAAAAAGGGCATTGATTGGGATGTCTCCATCCAGTCATTGATTTTGGACGATGACCAAACGCAAGAAACCCACGATCAACAGCTACGCAATATTAGCCACCTTCTGAAGATGACAAAGCTGTACGCAGAACAGTTTTAACGATGCTGACGATCTACCCATTGGACGAATTTATTAAGGCAAATTTCCGAAGCAATTCGGAGTTTGCCAGGATACATGGCGTTGTTACTGACCAGCTCAAAGAGTGGCAAGAATGCTGCAAATTGGCTCGGGATATTCGTGACGTTCGCCACCTAGTGAACGTTAACGACATTGACCCTATGAAGATGACCCAAGCGCTATGTGATGAAGTGTTGGCGGTGATTGCCAAGCTACCACGAAAAGCAAACGGCTATTAACTTTCCATTGGCTGCCAGTTAGCTGGTGGCCATCCCTATCCTGATTTACGGCCACTTTAGATGAACGCCAACGGATAGATGCAGTTATAAACTCTGGTGTATTATGCACACCCTAACTACCCAAAAGATATACAGAAATGACGCCCTACAAAACTAAACTTGCTTCGCTTTTACTGTTAGTGCCAGCTTTGGCAATGGCTAAGACTGACGTTATCGATATACCCGCAGAACAGAACCGCTCATCGTCTTACAGCTGGAAGATAGATGAGGATACGACATTGACTATATCTCGATACTGCGCCCCTGAATGGGATAAGCTCCGTATTTTCGCATCTTACGAGGAAAGCAACTGCGACAACAGCGCCTATGTTCGTAGCACTATGGCAGATGACTCAAGAACGCGCTTTGGCCATAGCTATACCGTTACGATTAGCTATGGAGAAACGAGTGCCAAGTCTAACAATTATTGGAATACGTATAGTCGTAGAGAAAAGGAGACGTTTGTTCGCTCGCTATCTCAAGAGTCCGATCCTGTTGTTAAGGTGAGTGGGTATGGTCAAATATCCGATGACAAGCTAATTAAACTGGATGGCCTTAAACAAGTTAAGGTTCCAAAAGGTCTGATTGAGAGCGACCCAACATATTCAATTGTTAAGTCCGTTCGTTTGGTTGGATACCGTGATGCCTACAACGCTATTCATGATGGCGCGAAAGCCGAGTTCAATGTTAGGTATGATGCTCAGAACCAAAGAAATGCTCTAATACTGATTATGGTTGTCATAGCGGTTCTTGGTGGAAGCTATGTGACTTGGAAGTACGTATTAAAGCCAAGTGCGAATAAGCTAAGTGAAAAGCGCAAAGAAGTGGCTGATAAGCTTGAGAAAAGCAAGGTTAGAAGAATTGCCAAAGAAGAAGCGATTCGACAGACCGTTCGTACCACAATCGAAAACGACAATGCTGCGATTACTGCACTAAAGGCTCAGATTAAAGAAGCTCTTGATAACAATGACGCTAAGACAGCAAAAATTCTGATGGAAGCGTTAGATGAGGTGGAAAACAGTTAACCATTAAGCCACCAGCACGGTGGCTTTTTTGTGTCTAATTGGTAGTATAGGCACAATTGTATACATGGATAGAGAGCAGAGAGTTCGATGAGCATTTATGAGTTCACCTTGAATATCGGCAATATCAATATCACAAACGATAACGACCTACTTGATGTATCGCGCAAACTGTATGAGGGCGCTTGCTCTGACGCTGCGGTTATGTCTGTTGATGAAATGCTATATATCGAATTTGAGCGAGAGGCAGATTCCTTTGCTCAAGCTGTAACACAAGCAATCAAGGATGTGGAGTCGGTAGATGGCTACAACTTGCAGGTTATCTCTATTGAGGGCGACCTTGTGAGTTTGGGCGAAGCTGCGGAGTTCACCGGAGTTAAGAAAAGCACACTAGCAAAATACAAAAAGGGCACATTTGGCGGCGGCGGCTTCCCTGTGCCAGTACGCAAAGCTTCAAAGAAAGATCCTCTTTGGAGGCTTAGCGACATAGCAGATTGGCTATACCAAAAGGGCAAAGTTACTAGCGAGCTAGTAGAACGCGCTCGTATGATGGATGTAATTAACCATCACCTAGAAACCAGATTGATGAAGAATAGCGATAAGTACGCAAACCTACTCATCAATATCTAAACTAACCTAATAATACCCATAAAGTAATAAAGTCTCAGTTGCCACCAGCGTATCGCTGGTGGCTTTTTTTTATGGTTGAAGCTAAAATGCCACTAATTGCTTAAAAAGAGGATTGATGATTGAAAGAGTTTGATTTTGCACTGGTGGCCAAGTTCCAAGGCGACATGAACGCAGACACGCTTTGCGAGCTATCTAATGCGCTGTTTGAGGTTGGTGCTAATGATTGCACTGTATCGGCATCTGGCAGCGAAATTCGTATCGAGTTCGACCGAGAAGCTGACTCATACAGTGAAGCCGTTCAAAGCGCAATGCAGCAAGCTAATCAGGTTAGCGGTCTTACCGCGCTCAGTGTGGCCAATAGCCAATAACGAGGTTGATCTTATGACGACTCAATTAAAAGAGTTTGACGCATCCGACTACCTAACCGACCAACAGACTATCCAAGCCTATCTCGATGAAGCAGCAAGCACTGGCGAACCCGAGATAATTGCAGATGCCTTAGCCGCTATCGCCAAGGCCAAAGGCATGGATAACACCTTACAGCCACCTAATGACCCATCTTTATCCTCGCTTATCTCGCTGGCGAACGTGTTAGGCGTATCAATTAAGCTTGGCATTAACGGGGAATAATATATTCCACTTGTTCGGCCAAACCGAACTGCTCATTGATTATCCTGTTCGGAATTCACCCAATTTAGTTTCATTTCTCTATAGAACTGAAACTAACCCACCAATTTTTGATTTTTAAGGCACTTTTGACCAGTGCTGGACACTTTTTTTCAACTATTTTTGCTTGGCCATTGACGCGCGTATTTCGATTTTCTAACTTTAGATTAAAGAAAGAAAAGCATGATAACTATATCAAGTCTTATCGCGATGGCCATTGCGGTTTATAAGTTGGCCACACCTGAACGCATTGAAAGAATTAAACTTTCTATCGAAGCATTCAAAACCTCCAAAGAACTGGTTAGTGACCTGACCAAGTTAACCAAACAACTGCGAAAGCTAGTGTTATACGTTGATCTTGGCCTGTTCCTAATGGTTCTAAGTGACTACGCCGAGTTAATAATCCCAATCGTGGTCAACTTCCCAACCTAACCCACACGGCGCGCCTTAATGGTGCGCCTTTTTTTGGCTCAAAAATAGACAGAGATTTATAAAATGAGCATATTTTATGCCTCTTTATACTAAATGTGTTCGGAATTTAAAATTGAAGTGGTATATTAATTTCGTTCCTAATCCCTTTGTAGTTAAAGGGGATGTTTAGAAACGGGAGTTACCTAATGATTGTCTATAAAGTTGGACGTTACACATTTTCTGCTGACCTACGCCGATACTCCAAACAAGTCGGCCAAGAGGGCAACTACACACTAGGCTTTTGCACGGTCGAGTACCTACCTAAAGGCAACAGCCTTTACCATCCAGAGCCGAAGTTAATCGACAGCAACAAACCATATGACATTATCGAGTTTGACCCTAAAGCTAAGATCAACGGTAGCCTGGCAATTCAGTGCGAACCTGATAAGCACAACGCAACACAAGCCGAGGAAATTAGCTGGATTGCTATTCAAATTGACGCACCAGATGGCGACTTAGACGGGCTAATCCGAAGAATCGCAGCGGAGGGCGGTGTAGAGCTTAATGAGCAAATCTTGAATCAAACCCGAGAAAACATATACATGCGCTACTCAACGCCAACTCAAAGCGATCCTGCAACGGTTGGCGCGCTTATTCGCAACACATCAACCCTTAAGGCCGACTTCTATTACAAAACCCGTATCGAGTCGCTAGCGAAGCATTTCAACACCACCAGCCGACAAGCGGAATGGTTGGTGTTTATCGATAACGGTTCAAAGATGGCTAAACGTGACGATGGCTGGCACCCAACATTACTCGACCTAGACGAACCCGCTACAGAGAAAGAGCTTAATGAGCTGGTGGACGCTGGCGCAATCGCCTTTGATGCAGAGAGCAACACGTACACCAATACCGAAAAAACAACCTTAGCACTGAGAGAGAACTACCTGTAAGAGAGCATCACCGTGAATAAGCAAATAAAAATTTACGTACTAACGACCATGAACAAGGAAAGAGTTAAGTTCATGAAACAGTTACTTAAGGACGTTAACTTTGAATTTGTGGAATCACTAGGCACGGAAGCCTTAAAGGAACTAGAAGCGAAATACGCCCGTAAATCGCTGCGCTATAGAAAGAAAGCGTTAATGCTTGGCGAGTTCGGCGCATTCAAAACACACGCTATGGCTTGGGAACGCATTGCCAAATCTGGTGAAGCGGGGATCATCATCGAGGATAGCGCTGATTTCGTTCGTGACGCATCGATATTACTAAGCGACGAAGTGCGCAACCAAATCAACAATTGCGGCCTCGTTTCCTTTACCGACTACGAGTTCAAGCTGCATCCAGATAGACCAACACTGTTTAGCGATATTCCATTGCGAAAGGCGTTTCCAATTCGCTGCTATGGCATAACTCCGCGTCGAGCCAACGTATTGCTATCGATGCTCAACAAAACGGGCATGGTTTTACCTGTAGACCGCTGGATGGGTACGCCTAAGTTATCCGGCCTGTTTGGGTTTGTCAGCAATATTGGCGTAGCCATAAGACGTAGCAACGCAACAAGCATAGCGAACGTGAGGCGAGGCAAAGCGTCTTACAATCCGCTTAATCTGCTATTCAGAGCAATCAACAAAATCAAGTACCAATACTAACGGAAAGCTTCAAAGACCAATCATGTTAATCAACGGCATTGAAGTTACACGCGCATTGATCATAAGAAAGCCGTGGATTCATCTTATCCTCGCTGGCTTAAAGGTTTGGGAAATGCGCTCTACCAAAACCAAAATCCGAGGCACCATTGCCCTAATTGAACAGGGCACTGGTTTAATCGTTGGCCTAGCGAACTTAACCGACTCTTTAGAGCCTCTATCGCATGCAGAATTGATGGCCAACTTTGATAAACATAAGGTCGATTATGACGCTATGCCTGAGCTGGCTAAATGGCGTTGCCCTTGGGTTTTGGAGAACGTACAGCGCATTGAACCAATTCCTTATGAGCACAAGGTAGGCGCTGTAATTTGGGTAAATATCTAGGAGTTGAAAATGGCTCGCTGGTGGAAGAAATGCAAATACATGATCGAGTACAAAGGCTATGTGTTTGAGTACGACACAGCCGAGGAACTAGGGCGCATGGTGGCGCAATCTGGCTGCGGTATGGAAAACCCTTTCGACCCTAACACCGTGGAATTTGACCAGTTCTATGACAGCTACGCGACAACTAAGGAAGAAATGGCCAAGGCGGTCAAGAGAGCAAGAAATAGCGAAGTGTCGGTCGCTCTACTTTAAAATCCAAGCGCCACCAGTGGCACTATGCTGGTGGTCATATCAATAACTAATCAGTGACAAGGTAAACAATGAAGAAAACCAAATTACTCTTATCGTTGGCTATGTTATTTCCTACGTTAGCCAATGCAGCAGATATAAACCCACTTACTTGGGAGCGCAAGAATGCAATGATCATAGCTGCATCGGCAGACTTAAACATAACAGCTAATGTAGGCGAGCATGACTTGGCTTTTGGTCGCGCCGAGGATTGTTTTGATTTCGACGATGTGGACATGAAATTGGAGATTAACGGCAGACTGGTAAACATGATTAAGTCATGCCCTAGTGCGCGGGTAGCGGTTTACGCACCCAAAACAAAAGCGGGCAAAGAATACCTACTAAACATATTTAAATCAGAAAAACCATTTGAGATTCTAGGTAGTCAATTTACGGCCACCAAATTCAATGAGAGGTATAAAGAATTATTAGAAATGACCTCAAACGCACTATAAGCCAAATAGCAAAACACCGCCCATCGAGGCGGTGTTATTTTTTAACTTCACACTTAACGGTAGTGACTCTCCGATATTTGCTATTATTACACCTATAACCCTGATTCAACAACTACTTTTACCCGCCAATTGCTGTTAATGTGTAGCTCAAACAACGCCACCAGCAAGGAAAACAACGTGAACGACAAGATTGATTTGGACAAGGTACTCGACAAGCTAACCAGCATGACACCTGACCGCCTAGAAAAAGTCATGGACAAGTTCAACCTAGCCCAAGAAAGACAACGGGCAGCCCAAGAAGATAGAGAGGCCAAGGAATCAGGCATCGAGCGCATTACTCTGTTCTTTGCTGGTGGCCATAAGGCACTACTGGTGAAGCCTAACCCATTAACAGGAACATGGCTGCTGAATCTATACGGAGCTGGCACAGTTACCGCGCCGCAGGATGTGAACGTAGAATTTGAGGTAACAGACCACTTTACTGAGCTGTTTCGTTTCTCGATGACGTTCAATGGATTTACCTATTGGCATGACCTTGTTGATGAGCAAATGGCGCAAGAGCTGGCTACGTTCCTTAATGTACCGTTACAGATTCAATAATGACGATGATTCAATAATGACGATGAAAACAGACCAAAAACTCCAAGAAAACCGAGCTCTGCTTGCGCTGGTGGTGATATCTCATAGTGACGTGAACAATGGGCGCACTATGACCTCAAAAGCGCTAAAATCGCGTCTGACAGCGCGAAAGAAACATTAACAACCCCACAAAACAAAAGAGTCGCACCAAGGCGACTCTTTTTAGTATTTATATGGTTTGTTGGTTTTACGATGATAGACGGTCACATCACCGTTCTTCACTTCGTCTCGCGCCACCAGCGACTCGCGTACAAACTCATAAGGCAAATCTTGGTTTTCTTCCATCACCTTCCCTATATTCGCCCAATGCTCGATTTGTTCTGCCACACTGCGGTTAGCTGCATTAGCCTGAGCCGAAGCGACCAATTGGCTATCTAGATTTACAGTCGTCGTCACTTAAACTCGCCTCCATTCGTCAAAGGTGCGCCAATTATCTTGCGGTTTAACTGGTGTATCAATTGGTTAAACACTGATTTCCCGCGACATATCTGTCAAGTGAATTATTGTGTGACCATTAACATGAATTTCAATTAATTAAGTTTGTGCTGTTGCATATCCATCATTAATTGATAACAATACTCATTTGCAATTGCAATCAATGATTTAATACATATCTATAAAAGGAAAAGTAAGTGTTAAAGCAAATTTGTGTTGTTTTGTTTTTAATATTGTTCGCAGGTACTACCCAAGCAGGAAAACAGTTTTTTGAACCTAATGGGCCATTATGTAATGTAGCTCCATTAGGCTGGAAAGATCGTAAAAACCATGTCGCAAGAGGTTATGAATATTGTGTTGTAGGAACCGCGTATCAGAAAGTGGTAAACCTTATGCAAACGCCAATTTACGTATCTGTTTTAGGCCCAAATAAAGGAAAGGTCTTTAAGATAGAAGGGCAGAGTATCTTTGAATCATTTGGAATTTCATCGACGGTATTTCTGTTAACTGAGACTGATGGAGCGTTCTATCGCACGAGCAATGCATTGGTAGTGGGTAGCGAGAGGAATGGGAAAGAAACCAAACGTAATTATCAATCTAACCTCTCAAACTTGCCTCAAGTAAAGGGGAAGGAAGTGCCGCCATTTAGGGTTAAAGAAATAACATTTGAGTCTTCTATTTATATGGGAGGGATTCTTGATGACTTTGGCTCTAAATACAATCAAAGAGCTTGGGGAACCGTTTTGCCAGCAATTATAGGTGGTGCTGGAGCTGGTGGATTAGGCGCGTGGGATGCAGACAAAGCATGTGGTGGTGACATCGTGAGAGGGATGTTTATTGGTGGTGTGACCGCTGGATTAGGCGCAACTATATTCGCAACTGGCGCGGGAGCCATTGTAACGCCAATTGCAATGGCAGCCGTCAACAAATCGCTGACAGCAGTTTGCTCCCAGTGTCACAAAAGTACCTGCGAAACCGACAGTGGTAGGCACTAATGCACGTACAATTTTTGCTTGCCTGTTTGATTGTAGTAATACAGTTTATTTGCCTACGTCATAATGACTACTTTAAGAAAAGAGCGTGGTTGTTCTTATATTTGGCGATAGTCCTAATAATGTTTTCATTAACTCGCTTAGATACAACATTACAAGCTTTGGTATGTTGCGCTTTAGTTTCCTTGTTTGAACTGCCTTGGCTTAAGAGGAAGTTAAGCGCAAGGTTTGATGTTTCGTTTTCTGTATTAAATGGCTTCTATTTGATTTTTTTGATAAACAATTATTTGCCTACCTTCACGAAGTGATTTGCTCCTTGACCTTAAATCTCGTCAGACAGTACGAATGAAAAGCTAGCAAAGCCATAAAACAAAAGAGTCGCACTAAGGCGACTCTTTTTAGTTACACATAAATTCGTTGGGATACGTTACCCGAGCCAGTGTTAATGACTTAGGTTTAATAATTGGGCAATGGTTATGGGAAAAAATATGGAAGAGATTGCCGAGACTCAAGTTGATATTGCTGAAGAGCGAGTAGAAGTGATTTCAGAAGCTGTATCTTACGCTCCATTAGTAAATGCTTTGACAGTTGCTGACCTAGCAAAAGACATGGCAAATGGAGATGTATGGCAAGATGACTCCGCTTCACTCATTGGTGGGAAAATGTCTGATATAATGCTTGCGAGAGCCTTCGGTAAAACCTTTGGCCAAGATACTCTTGAGACATTGAAAGCATTCGCAGGTAAGCATGCTGATGATTACTCTCCAAGTGCTGTAAGTCAGAAACTAGACTGCCTAGGTTAGGCAATTATAGCTAACATATATGAACGTACGAAAGATACTACTTTTTTTTACATTTATATTTTTCATTCTTTTTCTCATTAGAAATGAATTTTCTGATATTTTCTTATATCTAGCGATAATTTGTTGGTCTATTGAAATTATATATTGTTGGCATAATGGGTTATCAATGCATATTACGACATTAATTGAAATAGATACTCAGTATAAATTGCTCCGATTATGCTTGGTTTTGATAGTCTCTATTGCTCTACTGAAATCTTTGATTAGTATTTTTGGATACATATTGTAAGGCGTCCAACCTGTGCCTAAGACGTATGATGCTCAAGCTAAAAATTACCGACAAAATCAGCGAGCAAAAACAAAGTCACCGCATGAAATAGAGGTTTGGTTTAATCTGGATGACAATCTGTCACTGTTCGACTCAAGGTCTAGCCAGGCTAGGCTCTAACTCTTTTATGCCCCATTATTTGGTAGACCTTTCACTCGTTCACATCTTTTTCATGGGCTTTTCCCCTACAAAAACTTATCCATTCTTCTAGGTAACCCCCCGTGTTGTATTACGGGGGTATTACGGGGGTAAATTCCAAGAATAGGCGAAATTTGTCTAGGAGATCGGTGGCGGTCCAACTTACTTAACTCGGTGTCCAAAACTGACGGTGCGGATCTCTTTTCCTACCCCCTCTCTCCAAACTTTGAGTAAATACCTCTTTTCAAAGCTCTCTACGGTAAGTGGTTTGGAGTATTTAAATCCTTGAACTCTTGACACATTCATAGAGTTACAAGCTCTGTGTTGCTCAGGAGTTTCTATTCCCTCAGCAATAATCTCATAGTTAAGTGAGCGTGCAAATGCACAGATGGCTTCAAACAACTGCCGAGAAGTGTGAACTTCGATATCCTTTAAAAAGCTGCGATCAATTTTGATAATATCGATTGGAAAATATTTGAGATGAGATAAGGATGAATAGCCAGTACCAAAATCATCAATGGCGATTTGAATACCTAACCGACTGAGCTCGTTTAACGTTTTCGAAGCGTTGCCTTTCGGGAGTAAACAGTTTTCAGTAATTTCAAACTCAATGTGAGAAGCACCGACTCCATACAAATGCAAAAATGCAGCAACCCTTTCGACCAGTTGAGGAGCGGATAGTTGTTTCGGAGAAAGGTTCACTGCTAACGTAAAAGACTCAGGAAAGAAGCATGCTGTTCGCCATATCGACATTTGCCTAATCGCCGTTTCAATCACCCATTCACCAATATTCTCAATGAGCCCAGACTCTTCTGCAATTGGAATAAATACGTCTGGTGGGACGAAGCCCAGATCTGGATGATACCAACGAATCAACGCTTCGGCGCCAACAAGTCGCATTGATTTGTCAAATTGAGGTTGATAATGTAATTCGAATTCCTCTTTTTGTATGGCTTGCTTAAGGTTACTTTCAATGCGTAAACGTTGATCAACCGTATCATGAAAGGCTTTAGAATAGTACTGTGCCTGTTTTCGACCTTTCTCTTTTGCCCTGTATAGCGCGATATCCGAACACTTTCTCAATTCTAATGAGTTTGAAGCACACTCAGGATAACTGGCTACCCCGATGCTAATAGAAACTTCAATACATTGCTGGTCAATGTTGAAATTACTTTCAAACGCAGAGAGTATACGTCGTACAATTAAGTCAACCTGCCCTTCAGACGCTAAGTTAGTTGCAATCACTGCAAACTCGTCACCTCCTATACGAAATAAAGAATCACTATCTCGAGTGTTGCTTTGAAGTCTTTGTGCTACTTCCTGTAAAACATGATCTCCCGTGACATGTCCATATTGGTCATTGATGTCTTTAAAACGATCCACATCGATGAGCAAGAGCGCTAAAGGTGCTTGACTGCGTGAAGCCATGAGTAAAAATTTCTTTAAGCGCTCATCAAAAAAGTGTCGATTAAATACCCCTGTTAACGTGTCAGTCTCAGCCAGTTGTTTTAGCTGAGTGTGAGTCTCGAGTACCTTTTGCTCTAAAAAGTAGCGCTCTGTTGCGATGATAATCGCTCTTCTCAAGCGGATCGAAGAAATTTCATTTTTCATCACGAAGTCTTGAGCACCCATCTCAATACATTTCAAAGCCAACTCTTCGTCATTACTATGGCTGAGCATGACAATAGACGTGGAAAAATCCGAATTTGATTTGAGTGCAATGAGCACTTCCATCCCCGTTGATGGTGGCAGTTGATAGTCCAGTAAAATCATATCAAAAGATTGTTTAAGGGCTTTGTCTAACCCTTCATGAGCAGTTTGCGCTTCTTCTATTATCGAGATAGGCAAATCTGTACTACGCAATGTTTTCTTAATTGCAAGTCTATCGATGGTATCGTCATCAATAATTAATACTTTCATATGCTGCCGCCATGAGTCATTGAACTGGTAATTCTACGATGCGCCAGTAGTTATCTAAAAAAGCAAGAACTTCATTAAAGTCCTGGCTCACCGAAGATTTGACCATGTAACCTGCTATATTTTTTTTATACGCTGCCGTAATTTCTTCATCTCTTCTCGAGGTGGTTAGCACAAAAATCACTAGAGAGCAGAGCTCATCATCTCTTCTCACTTCACCAAGAAATTCAAGTCCATTCATTCGAGGCATGTTTAAATCGAGAAGCACAATACAAGGGGGAGGTATTTCCCCATTTCGCAAGCATTCTAAGGCTTCTATTCCATCTCTAGCTCGGTAAATAGGGTTAAGTAACTTCAAAGTGTTGAGTGCTCGCTCGATGCCCATTGCATCAATATCATCATCTTCAACTAAGAGAATATTAACAGGTTTACATTCAGGGGATGTCATGAGGCTTCCTTAACGAGTACGGGGTTATTTTTGGGCCATGAGAAACGAAAAGCACATCCTCCGAGTGAGCTAGAGTCAATAGAATAATGGCATGAGTATAAATCCAGAACTTTCTTAATAATAGAAAGACCTAAACCACTTCCCTCAACAGTGTCTCTCGGTTGTAAGGTATGGAACAATTCAAACACTCTCTCCCTGAATTGTTCTGGGATCCCTGGTCCATCATCTTCAACCACAAACTGATACATGTCTCCGATATCCTCTCCTGAGACATAAATGGTTCCTATTTCCTTGTGGTGATGTTTGACGGCGTTGCTGATTAAATTACGAAGTATTAATTCAAGAGGTGTCGTTAATGTCTCAAACTCTCCGATATGGTTGTGGCAAACCAAAGAGATCTTACGTTGGGGAGAAATCAGTTCTAATGTCTCTTCACAGTATTGCTCGAGATTAAATGTCGTTAGCTGACCAGGCTTACGCCCCACACGAGAGTAGGCGAGCAAATCATCCAACAGTCTTTCCAACCTATGCACGCGGTTGCTCAGCAAAGATGCATATTGTTCTGTTTGAGGGGTTAAAAACTCCGATAACTCCTCGATTAACCAAGTCACTAGTTGGGAAATGCCGCGTAAAGGGGCTTTCAGATCATGAGAGGCCACGTAGGCGAACTGATCAAGTTCTCTATTTGCCTCTTGCAATGCTTGATTCCTGGCTTGAAGGTCTTTTGTGACCGTTTCTAACTTGTCAGTGCGCAATTGCAAGTCTTTCGTTAAATGCTTTGCATACTCATCGACTCGCTCTTTTTCACGAACCAACATGAGAAATAGTATAAATAACAAGACATCCACGATAATACCGAAGATAAGAATAAGCAGAGGTTGAGTGGTATTTTGCTGCGCTTCAAACAATGGCGAACTTTGAATAACGAAGGTCCAAACTCTACCGTATATATTCAACTCTAGAGTTTGTGTAAAGTGCGGATCTGAATGATGGCTCACGTTTGACACATTAAGATCACTGTACAGCAATTCTTGATTGTCATAGAGACTGAAGTTCACGAGTCGTTTGTCTCCAGAGAGAGTCCCGTTCATCAATTTATTTACAATAAATGGGGCGTAAACTAAACCTAAGAAACCATCTTTTGCATCACCGTAGTACTCAGGAACTTCATCAGAAAACCAGGGGGCATAAAACAGAAACCCCGGCGCCTTTTCTGAGTCTTGAACTAAGGTAATTGGAGCAGTGATGGTGGCTGTATTTGTTAATCTGGCGTTTTTGGCTGCGGTGTATCGGTTGTTTTCATGTGCCATGTCTAGTCCCACGGCCTTTAGGTTATTTTGCATTGGTTCAATGTAGGTAATAGGCCAATATTCGGAAGCAGTTCGAGCTGGATGCGGCACATATTCAGACAGTTGCTTTCTTTGCCATTCTAAATACCGCTTTATTTTGTTATCAGGAACGTAGTGAATAACACCAATACCGTTGATGCCTGGAAAGTGTCGAGGGACATCAAACTGGTCAGCAAAAATTTTCCAGTCTGCTCTTGAGGCAGGCGCTTGATACATATGTAAGGCGGACACTCCTGCGAGCAGTGCCTCCTCATATTTCGACATCCGCTCTTGTACGAGTTCGACCAACTGATGGGCTTGAAAATCAAATTGAGTTTTTGCTTTTTGTTCCACCTGACTCGAGATTACCGCCCAAGCGGTAAGAGTGAGCACGGCTGACAAAAAAAGTACAAGCCAATGATACCAATGGAGTGTACTTGCCCGTTGAGTCAATAAAGTTATCGTCAAAATTTAACTGACCTTTGTAATTATTATATGTAAATCAACATAATTGATTATTAAATTATATGCAAATATGTTTTTTTTATGTTTTCTTGTTTGGTTTTATGGGTGGTTTCGTTTCTTCAATAGGTTACGCGAAAACAAGTCGCCATGGTCTGAGCAGTCTTATCATTAGTGACCACGGTTTCATGATTAAAAAATAAGTGACTAGCGGGCTTGCAACCGTAACTCTCTGAGCTTTAGGGGGGATGAGGAAGGGATAGTCGAACATTGACCACGCCGATTCTGTCTTCCTCTTAGTACTGAATACCGCACTAAATAAATTTTTTAGGCCTCTACCTTAGCCTTGAGGTTTAAGGCTAAGGTAGAGGTAAGGGAAGGTAAAAAAGAGCGATACAAACAAGAAGCGTAGACTTTGACATAGTTTGAAAATAACTGTAGCAAAGTCGGGGGTATCTAACTTAACTTCTACAGAAGTACTTTCCAACCGGCTTAATCAGATACGTCGTTATAATTTTTAGTTATTGATCACAAAGCTTAATATACAAGGAATTGAAATGAAGTTATACGAAATTAGTGGAGAAGTATTTTTATTAAAAACCAATTATGAGATCTCAATGTACCGTAGTTAACGTCATAGGCTGATATATTACCCTTAGTTTACCCAAAAAGGGCGTTAAAATCGTGAAGGTTTAAAGGGATATGGTTCAAGAGATGGATATAAAGCCCAAAGCTAAATGTGATGATACTCAACATCTGAAAAATATTGTCGAGTACTATCAAAAGCTTGGTTTTTTAACCGCCATTGATGACTTTGGTGCTGGTCATTCCGGTTTAAGTTTATTAGCAGACCTTCAACCCAATGTTGCTAAGCTTGATATGGGGTTAATTCGTGACATTAACTCTTCTGTTAGTCGTCAAATTATTGTTAAAAACTGCGTCAGTATGTTTCAGCAGCTTGGAGTTTCCGTATTGGCTGAAGGAGTAGAAACTCTAGAAGAAATGACATTTCTCCAGTCCTTGGATATCGATTTAGTTCAAGGTTATTTGATTGCATCGCCAGGTTTTGAATGCCTACCGCCGCCTAATTTTAGGTTGCTTATCTAGGTAATAGGAAAGCCTTATTCCCCCGATGACTAAGTGGCATCCAACACTCGAGGGGCAATAAAAAGTCACTAAGCCTATGATTGCTGTTGGCTACGAGCAACGTTACTGGAATTTCTATTTTTTCGGGTTAACGATTGATAAATAGTACTCAAACGCTCTACAGACCCTTTTAAACTTTTAAATTGCTGAAGTGTCGTCTTAGTTCGACACCTACCATAACAATACAATGGTAGGTGTTTCATAATTTGCTCACAGTAAATTACTCGTCTTGATACTTTTCGAGTTTGTTATAGAGTGTTTTCACGCTAATGCCTAACTCCTGCGCTGATTCCGTTTTATTGCCTTGATTCTCTTCAAGGGTATTGATAATGGCAGCTTTCTCGATCTCCTCTAGCGAGACGCCCGCCGGAACAAGGTCTTCGATGCTGGTGCCTGTTTCCAATGGTGGTGTGTCGAAGATCAGGTGTTCATCTCTGATAGTGTCATCAGCCAAAATAAAGGCGCGCTCGATCGTGTGTTTGAGCTCACGGACATTACCTGGCCAATTGTGTACAGCGATTTTTTGGATCGCAGAGTCAAGAATCGTTTTGGTTTTTGCCTCATTGGCGTTGCGGTGCGCAATAAAGTGCTTGGCCAGACCGACGATATCACCGCCTCGTTCTCGCAGTGGCGGTATCGTTAATGGGAAATGCGATAACCGGAAAAACAGATCTTCACGCAGGAACTGCTCCTCAATGGCGATTTTAGGATCACGGTTTGTAGCAGCAACGATGCGAGTATTAGCGATATGAACCGTATTACTGCCAACTGGGCGATACTCTCCGGTTTCTAGCACCCGCAATAACTTCACTTGATGCTCGATAGGCATCTCGGTGATTTCATCTAAAAACAGCGTGCCGCCTTCTGCCTGTTTAAATACACCTTGGTGAGTTTTATTCGCTCCGGTAAAAGCGCCTTTTTCATGGCCAAACAGTTCACTATCGACCAACTCTGGACTAATCGCACCACAGTTAATCGCGATAAAGGGTTGTTGCTTACGATCGCTGGCTAAATGGATGGTCTGTGCCACTAACTCTTTACCTGAGCCACTTTCTCCGACAATGAGGACGTTAGCTTCTGTTTTTGCGACGCGTCGGATCATGCGATAGAGCTGATGCATTGGTGATGAGGAACCCACCAAAAGGCCAAATTGGTCGAGATCGCTAGTGGACACTTTACGTCCTTGATCTTGTTTTTGCTGATAGTACTGGCTGACTTCGCCTAGGGTGTCCGTCAAAATAGCAATATCGACGGGTTTTCTATAGTGAAAAATTGCACCTAAGTTCATCAGCTTATCCAAATTTTCGTTTGGAGCACCAGAGCTAATGATGATCAAGTCCATATCGTAGATGTCTTCGATATTAGAAAGGCGCTGGTAATCTGCGCTAGTAAAGTGGGTGGCTTCAACAATCGCAACTTCCGGTTTGAGTTGTAGGAAATCTTCAATCCATTGGTCTGCGGCATTGATGTCATGCAGACGAAATTTGTTCAGTTCCTGGCAAGAAGCGATGGCATTTTTAAGTGATGGATCTTGTATTCTTAGAAACAGGCTTGGCATCGACACATAAATGTCCTCTTTACTGTGATGAGGTAATATAGTTGGATTGCTCTAAGTGCACAAGACGATGTGCATGAATGCTTCTGATATATTTTGGAGATGATCGGTAGTATGGTAACTAATATAATGTTGCCACCTCCCTAAAAAGCGGCGTTATGCGAATGTTGTATTACAATTGGATATAGAAGGTGTGAATCTAAGTTAGTATTGTAGTGCCTTTATTGGGTAAAGATTTATGGGTTCATTCTTAAATGAGTTGGTCCTTGCAAGAAAAACAAGTCCATTTTACGCCGTAGAAATCTTATATTTAACCCAACGTGATCGTACAAAAAGTTTAGTACTCGCAGTTGGAAAAATACGCATGTAAAGTCGTTTAAGAGTGAATTAAAACGCGTACAGCTTTGCCTTCGCGTAGAGTTTAGTTGTTGGAGTGATAAGCCGTAGCATTAATATTACGTACCTCACATCTTAACAAGGCTCTGGCGGATCCCCTCGAAATTACCCCCACATGATGATTTCGGTCATCAATGCCATGAGCAACAAGATATCTATGCGTTTGGTGCAACGTGTCCGGTTATGACGTAGCGCCAACCCGTAGGCTGGACTTTTTAAATCTCGGAACGACTCTTCAATTTGCATTATTTTTGCGTACAAACGGGTGATATGAATGCCGTTAAGCACATGATGGGAATGTTGGTCACCAGAAGCCAAGGTTCTTTCACTCCTTTATAGAACACTTTTCCTGCCGAGTGTTTTTGGCAGGTTCGACTATGGCGATGGGCTTTTCTGCCTTTGGGGCGACTTTTGTATAAGTAAGCAAAGTGCTGAAGCGGTGAGCGCTTAGCAAGTTGGTTTCCTCCTAAAAATAGCGACTTATCTGTTGCTTGGGGATAAAACGTTTTATTCCATTGTCAAGAGCCCTCATTACACTTAATCGATACTTCACCACATACATCTCCAAGCCAGAACCAACATTTGTTGGCGACTTGCCTGAACCATGTATTTCTAAAGCCAGCGTCGGGGATAATGATAGGCGTGCAGCCTTGGAGTTGCAGAGATTGAAACTTATCAAGAAAGTGCTGATAGGTCTTGGGTGAGTTGTAGTTTTTGTACTCAAATACTGCTCATAAAGCGTGACGACACGACCTGCTCTGATCCAGTGATATTGAAGACTCTCGTAAGAGACTTTTTCCATACTTTTAGTAATTCAAACTTTGCTAATTTAGCAATATTTCTAAAACGTAAATGTCCAAAACTGAGT
Organism: Vibrio sp. J2-4; assembly: GCF_021728155.1. Taxonomy (NCBI): domain Bacteria; kingdom Pseudomonadati; phylum Pseudomonadota; class Gammaproteobacteria; order Vibrionales; family Vibrionaceae; genus Vibrio; species Vibrio sp. J2-4. The sequence goes on along the minus strand of NZ_JAKKCN010000002.1, from coordinate 396,360 downwards.
TTTGAGGCCAATTTCACAAGTGTGTTCACCAAGCGATTTTGTCGTATGTTCGTATTTCAGAGGGCTAAGAAAGAAAAGGAGGAGTGACGATGCCATACAAGCAAGTCACTTTACCGCCGATGTACGCCTAGTCCATTTGTTCGGAAAAGCTAGACGCATTAAATTCGCCCGTCGGTCAAATGGTGACCGTGTTGAATGAGAACAGCGAGAAAATAGTTACCAGAGAAGATTTTGATATGCTCTTAGAACAAATTGATGTGCGGGAAAAAGCATCTTCATGACACTTTAATTCACATTAATATCTGCCACGAAGGCTGTGCAAGCAACATTGAGATAAGTGTGTCATAACCATTTTTGAAATAGTTAGTGCCCCAAGAATCCCTTATTTTCTTGACGGCTCCCATTACCGTTCTTTATCTTCAAGTCAATAATTTAAATGAAAATGATTATCACTCATTTTTAAAACTTTAGTTTGATTTTATATAAATTGAATTGTTTATGTAATTGGTTTTATATGATGACATCTTGTCAGCATATGGAGCTTTAGGGTGGGGTCTTACAAAAAATACGTTGGAATTTTATTCGTTTTATCAATGTGTAGCTTTAACAGTTACGCCGGAGCAGACGCTTTTAATAATGAGCTTTGTAATTTATCTCATGCCGGCTGGAAGAACGATAAGAACTTGAGTGCGGCTGGGTATGAGTATTGTGTAACCGGGACTGTATTTGACCAAGTTATTAACCTAACTCAATCCCCTATTTACGTTTCCACACAAAAGGGGAAGGTGAAAAAGGTACAGGGCGAGAGCAAATTTAAACTAGCCTTCTCTCGCCGTGTACATTTCCTTTCACAAGAGAACGTTCGGTTCTACAGAATATTCACAAAGTTGGTGATCGCTGACGATAGTTCTGCAAACTCAGCAAAAGAAAGGTATAAATCCTTGATGCAGAACATTTCATTTGATTCTGGTGAGGCAGTGCAGCCATTTCGAGTAAAAACCATCGGCTACGAAGCTCCAATTTTTATTGGATCGTTCAATGAGAAATTTTCACAAAAAGGTTTGCAGTTAGCGAGCTCATCCCCAATGGCAGTGGGACCAGGAGTAATCATAGGAACTGGAGCAGCAACAGGGTCTGGCAACGCATGGGATAGCGATAAAGCATGTGGCGGTGACATTGTAAGAGGTGGCATTGTTGGGGGATTGACGGCAGCTGCTGGCTTGGCTTTAGCATTACCAGGAGGCGTGGGATTCATTGTTGCAGCTGCGGCTACATGGGCTGTAAATCGCTCATTAACAGGCATATGCGCTTCATGCCACGTTTCGTACTGTGACAATACTGAAGAAAGCAAACACGGTATAGGAGGAGGTAGTGGGAGATTTTAACTTAACGAGTGCGACTCTTATCACTATCATTTTGTTCGTTAACTTCTTCTTAACAAGAAAGCAAAAGCACCTTGATGGGTTCTATTTGAATGCCTACATACTGGTGATGGCAATAGCGCTAACAAATTTCGACATTATCACTATCGCACAACTGCTTGGTGCAAGTCTGGTATTTTTGATTGCTAGTTATGAACCGATAAGAACGAAACTCCCACTGCAGGGAAAGCCGTTATTCATAACGCAAAATGGTATATACATAGCGCTACTCTTAAGTAGTTGCATCGGTTGATGTCGAGTATGTGTTCTGTAAAGACAACTTGCCTCGCCAAGTGCGAGGCTTTTTATTGCGGCTTTCGAAGCCGGTAGGATGGCTCTAATTGTGGGTCATGCATCAGCCTCAACGTATAAACTCTACGCACCATATTAGAATAGAGCTTTTTCCTGAAAATGAACGACTTTTCCTTCTTTGATGTTCAGCAACTACTTACTTTTCAACAAGTCGCCCTCTCTAAAGTAAAATTCTTCCCTATTATGGTCAATACAAGCAAAGCTCTTCCCCTTTTTGAATTAACTTTTAAGTGATGCGGATTGGTAGTTTCTTGAGTCAAAAGCACTATCTAGTTGTTGGGCTTTTCGCTGAAACGGGCGCCCCCTCCAAAAAACCGCCGCTCGCTTGCTGTTGAGCAACGATATTGAGCTGGTGGCCATGTTCCACCAGCCGTTTGAACTCACATAATTTAATCGGTGTAATCTGTGCCATGATGCAAACTCGTCGTTTTTGTATGTTTAAAACGTCACGTTTTAAATTAGGAGTAGATTATAACCATAGATTAAATAGTTACAAGTCGTGTTCGGAATGTATATGGGCGAAAGAAAAACTATTTAAGTTGTACGCTGCTGACCTTTTCAATGTGTAACAATACGTCCATCACATCACTGTGAGCTTTGAGTAACTTTCTCTTAGCAAGAGTCCATGCCGCCAATTTCCCATGAGCGCTCACACTTACCTTAATGAAATGCTCGCGCTTCTGGTCGTTCTCATCGTACTTGGTGTACCGCGCCACATAGTATTGCTTACCATCAATGGTAGTTAACCGTGGATCGAGACTTTTCGGCAATCGCGCCAGTAAGTTGAATTGCTTGCGAACGCGATCCCAACAACGCCCCCATAGTTCCTTGCCGATTTGGTTGCGTATTTTGGTTGCCTTGCGTAGTCCTTTCTTTTCACCAATGCGAACAAACCCGACAGAACGACGAATATAACCACCCTCCGGCTTAGGTACACTAACGGCGTAGCAAGTCTTTTTCTTGGTGATAAATCGATAGCCTGTGTTAGATACGAAATAAGCATAAGCGTTACGACACTCTGACACTCTATAACCCTCAAAAAAACAAAACATGCGATTCCTTTCGGTTGGATTTAACTGGCCATTGCTGCCCTTTCTTGGCCAAATGAATAACGTTACAGCGTAACTATGTTTTTTATATTCCTAATTAATGCGACAGATTGATAGTCTTTAGGTCATCATAGCTGAAACCAAGCACTAGCTTGATTGCCTTTTTACTGAATCCTTGCTTCATTAATTCTCTTACCTTGGCTTGAGTTCATTCGGAATCGGGGTTCGGGAAAGTTCCTGTTGTCGAAGCTTAAATTCGTTCACTCGCAAGTTCGCGTTCATCAGAGCTTTACACATAATTTCCCCTCCCTTTATTCTGCCTTTGGTTTTAATGAAATGCCTGTTGTGTACTCTTTCGCTTCATCGTGGAACGTTCTTAAGTAGTGGTCAGTCACGGCAACACTAGAATGACCAAGCGCGTCCTTAATCACTTTCAAAGAGGCTTTCTTTTCAAGCAGTAGCATGGCGTACATTTTTCGCATCGAGTGTGTTGATAGCTGGTATGGCAACCTCAACTCCATTGCTATGCGCTTATACGCTCGGTTGATGTACTGGATGCTGATCGCATTGCCCTTTTTGGCCAAGTGGTGGTTGGATTGAAACATCAACTCATTATGGCCATTGTGTAGGTAGATACGCTTAATAAGTTCTTCCAGTTCGGCGTTAACGTGGATGGTGATTCGGGCGGCTTCTTTAGCGGCCTTTTCACTCTTACCTCGGGTCATACGACCTTTAAAGCCTTTTGACTGCACAATGGTAAATGACGACCTAATCACGCCATTTATCATCACATCGCTGAATTTTAGCTTCGAAATGTCGCAATAACGTAAACCTGTACGCACCTCCATTTCAATCATCATCGAGATAAGCGGGTTTATGTCATCCATTAAACGGATGATTTTTTCCAATTCGTCTAAGTCACGCGCAGGGAAAGCAGCCATTAGATCAACTCCACTTCATTAGCATTAACCGTCTTAAACTCACCACCAACGAACACCTGAATTTGCAGGGTTCGAGATAGCAAGCCAAAGCCCAAGAACAAGCCGAGCTCCCCATCGACACACACAAAATCGTGGTGAACAGGTAGGCGGCCAAAGTGGTTAATCATCTTGGTTTGTGCTTGAACACTTTGAGGCTCTTTAATGGTATTGATAGCAAAGCGAAGCTGAGAGCGAATCTTTAGGGCATTGGCACCTTTTCGCGCCTTGCTGATCGTGCCTTGCACACAAGGCAAGCCGTAGAAGTTGCGAATGACAGCGGCGGCTTGCTCTTGGCCTCCACACTCATTAATTAGCTCATCCAGAGAGATAAGAATAAGGTCATGATGACGCTCTTGGATGGCACTGCGTTTGCTCGCCCATTCATCCGAAAGCGACACCAATTCATTTTTTTTAAACATTTTTGCTGATCTTTTTTGGCAAAATGCCAGTGTTTGCTCAGAACATAATATATTCCACCGGAATATATTTTGCAACCATGTTCGGAATAATTCTATTGTAAGTACAAAGAGTTCCAAAAGCGGGCGATTCATCAACTTTTGACAAATAACGCAACAGTGCTCAAAACACCACCAGCAAAAAGCCATTTTTTATCAATATTCCTATGGAATATTTAGGTTCATTCATACAAAATGCCAGGATTAGAAAGCAATCTTAGACATTTGATAAGTTATTGTTTTTATTGGATTTCATGTCTTTTTGTGTCGATGGGCAGCGACAAAACATTGTATAAGTTAGTTTCAGTTCTGTGTAGAACTGAAACTAAAAGAGGTTTTTTTGAAACTAGCCACGACAATTACCCGTCTGTGGCAATGTAATGACGGTGTTACGGCGTCACGCGACACGAACAAACATGCATATCCTCAATTATTATGCGGTATAGGTCACGTTCTCAAAACCTAGCTGCTAGTAACGATATGTTTGCATTATTTTGCATATCTAGACAATCAAAGATCACAGTCTCATAATACTCCGCGAACATCAGCTCGGTTGGCGAGAATCCCCTAAACTCTTTCCAAATCAGAGCTATATACGTATTGGCTATCCAGTCAATTGGCTTAAGAGATATAGATATGCATTGCACGTTGAATCAATTAATTCCAGTCGAAATACTAGATAAATGTGACCTATCCCTAGATGTATTTAGCAGCTCGTTCCTCGATGACGCGACCGACATTTGCATGATGCATCTTATCCAATCGCATCCGAACGCACTATGCAATTCATCCATTAATCGTGATGACGTATTAAACTTCGTTCGAGATCACTTCTCCGCTTAAAAAGCAACACTTATAACGTTCTTCTGTTCGTTTTTTATTTAATTCCGAACACAAAAACGGTATGCTACGCATCAAGGATAAAGGTAGGGTTTTTCGTTACTCGCATACGCTCAGGGATGGAGTGTAACCTTTATCCTCCAATGTGATTTGGAGCAACCGTTCACCATGATTAATAAAAAAAATACTGAAATTAAAGATTTAAAAGCTATTGATATAGAAACACTTAATCAATTACTTGCAAACAAACAAACGGCAGATGCGCGCCTAAAACGTGCCTTGAAGCACCGCGCGACTTTTTCCGAACAAATAGATGGCAAGGAAGATAGTGGACTATTCAATGATCGCATCGTAGCTGTAGTAAAACGTGGTAATCCGACCACTCGTTTACTTGAGTATATTGAGGCCGCGAAATCAGCCAATAAAGAGCTTTTAGAGCGCGCACCTCAATACTTCAACAGCTCATCTAACTCATTTAAAGAGACGACCGTAATTGAGAACGTCCGTCGCGTTAACATCACAATTAATAAAGCAGCTAGCAGCCAGAAAGTCACTGGTGCACGTCTAGCCAAAAGACTTGAAGCATACCTACGCGACCTCGACCGTAAACTCTCCTACGATCTTCCAGAAGATGAGAAAGAACAGCTCACTAACAATAAAAACACTGCATTGAATGAATTGAAATACTTCAAAGACAATGCAGACGTTGAGTTTAGAAAGCGCGGTCAAGAACACAATGACATTGTCGCTATTATCCATACCTATGATGGCAACAATGGCGGCATTTCTCGCGTAGCTAAAAAGGTTCACGTTAACGCTGGTGGCCTTGTTCTAATTAGGCATCGCTCTTGTAAAGATCACGATGTGCTAATCACAAACAACACCACTGAGGGACGTTCGATATTCGATGAAGCGAATGCTTTTAAGTCGGTACTGTACCCTAACGCTAATATGTATATAGAAAGCGAAGTTGACGCTATTCGTGAAGCCAGAAAAGAGCTTAGAAGCAAGAACGAAAGCAAAGCACGTTCGCAGTTCGATGGATTAGTGAACTAAGGTTTTAAGCTAAATTATTGTTGTTCCGCTTTGATTGGTGATTTGGTGGCGATATTTAGCGGTATCGCCACCTTTTCATATTACTTTTATATGTTGGCACCAACGGAATTAAGCATCGTCCGATTCAAGCGCTTCCAGTACCCATTGTTCTACGGAACTGCGAGACTCTAGCATGCTCTCTGTTACTTCCATTTCGTGCGGCACATAATCTACCAATTGAGAAAAGCAGTATGTATCCCAACGGTCAGGTGATGGGATGTTCATTTTCTCTTTCATCATCGGTTTTGGCATCATTACCCATTGGCCTGACTCGTTGATTGCACAAGGTATTTTACTGCCTTGTTCTGCCGTCTTGACGTTCTTATCTATCTGCATGCGGCCTTGGTTTATCGCATCCCGAGCCATAACATTGGCATACGCACGCTGGTTAAAGAAACGCTGCTTATCGCTGGTGGAGTGCATCTTCTTACCCCAACGAATGCGCTGTACGCGCCGTCCGTAGCGTTCTAAGCAAGTCGCCGTGTCATAACCTACACCGTCACTATCCACTGCTATCGTGATGTTTGGGTACAAGTCCTCACTACACTCTGCATGGATAATGTCAGCGAACCGAACCGGATCGACCGTGCTTGGTTGTTCAAGCAATTTCACGCTCTTAACGATGCGCTCCATGCGTTGACCCCAAACCTTGCAGATATTGAGTATCGAGCGGTCACGACCATTACCCACGTCCACCAGCGCAGCCCAACCCCAACCATCGGGCATATCGAGGTTGAGCCTTGCGCTTTTGTCCAGTGCATCCCGACTAAGCAGCATGCCAGCAATGGAACTTGGGAACTCCCCACGTACTTTAATCAGGTATTCCGGTGCCTCTCGACCGCCATACTCCAATCGCTTATCGAGGATAAATTCCACGGTTACGAACGGAGATTCCTCGGAGTTAAGCCGGATGGCTCGCCATCGACCACTAGGCTCGGCTAATCGGTGATGCGTATCGTAGAAATAACCGCTAGGGCGCGTTGGCTGGCTCAATAACAGCATTCGGTTATCTTTCTCGGTCAATGCACCCGCTAACACACCAAAAGCCTTGTCAGAGACGCCTGACGCCTCATCGACAATAACAAACAAGTGTTTAGCGTGTTCACCCGCTAGCGCTTCCTCGTTACCAATACGGCACGATTTAGCACTGGTTTGCCAGATACCTTTTGCTGAGTTTTCAAAAAAGGCTGTCTCGGTAATGGTGAAGTATTGCTGCAACCAACCATGCTTTTGTAAGAGCGTGTTCCAGTTGGATTTTAGGTACTTCCATACACCGATTTGTACCTGTCTCGCGTTGTTCGCCACCAGCACAACACGCGCATTGGGGAAGCAGAGCATGAAAGCAATGATCATGATACTGGTCATGTCTGACTTGCCTGTACCGTGGCCAGAGCTGACAGTCGTTCGCGCACCAATACGCTGAGCACTATCAATGATTTTGCGCTGCTGCCAGCTCGGCTTCTTACCGACTAGCTCAACAGCGAGGCGTTTCCAGTCATAGCGATACCGCTTAACTAGGGCAGGGTAACGGGGATCTTGTGTTACGCTCTTTATTCGTCTAGCCACCAAGTACCTCGAAGCTGTCTACATCGTCAAACCCCGACACTCCCTCGTTATCGAGGTCATCATAGGCTTGCTCTTTAGCGGCTTCGTTTTGTATTTGGGATGGGGATAGGGTAGGTTCTACGCCGTTCTCTAGGTCTTCGGCTTCTTTGATTCGTCGGTTTACTTCTTCTTTGCGCGCAGGTAGCCAGTTATCTTGCTGCTCAATCTGCTCTAACGTGTAGTCATCAAACAGTTCATCCAGCTCTTGCTCACTGATACCAGTGTCGTCTACTTCTGGCTCTAGGTTCGCTAGTTCTACCTTAGCTTCATGCAATAGCGTTGCTGGTGGACGTGCGCCTAACTTCTCGATTTGCTGACACGTCTCTAAGGCTGTCCAGTTGTTCTTAGTGCGCAGAGAAAGCATTTCTATTACTAGGCTGGTTTCTTCCGCTGGCAGTAAGTGTGGCATCATCAATTCAGCGTATTCCTGTTTACGCAAATCGATATAGCGCTTGGCCTCTTGTTTGGCCATCGTGGAAATACTTAATTCCAGTTCACGCAATCTGGTGCCATAGCCAAAGATGAGACGGTCACGCATGGCGTTTATGTCTACTGGCTGGTTTTCGTCATCGAGCGGAATGTCTCCGCTTTCTTCCATTTCATCGATCTCTTTAAGGCGTTTAGCTAACGTCTCATTCATTCGGTAATACTGCGAACGGGCAATAATCAGTTCGTTGCAAACCGAAAGCGGATCGGTATCCATGAGAATATCCATGATTTCGCCAGTAATACCCGCACTACGGGCATAACCACCATGCACAACAGGGCGACCCACTTGAGCACTGGAATACTGCGAAAGTCCCTCAACTGATCGCGGCTTGCGCAGTGATCCAATACCCCCTGTTTTCGCGCGATCGCCTTGCGCACTTTGCGCTTGCGCAGTTGCCCCCGCTTCTTTGGACTTTGATTTATCGCCCCTTTTTTTCTTCTTGTCGTTTTTCGCTTCTTGAAATTTCGCTAATTGCTCATCGTAAAGATCAAATAATCGATCAAACTCGGGCAGCGATCGCATGGAATTAAACTGGCGGCGCAATGTCGCACCGTTCACCCCTTTATCTTTCGCAAAAGCGGCCATCGTGAGCGTTGGGTTTTGAGCGCCACGCACGAGAAATTCTTTCAAAAGGGAATGCCAGTCATTGCCCTGACTGGTCTTTTTCGCTTTGATTTTTGGCATAACGGACGGTTGGAACTTGCCGCCCGTTTTGGCTGGCCGTTTTATATATCGCTTAGCGGTGCCGTACTTCAATCCGTTGGCTTCGCAATACTCGGCCAGCGTCAAAGTCGGCTGCTTCTCTAACTGCTCCCAAAACTGCTGTTGGTGAGCCTGATAGTCAATCTTGCCGGACACGGTTAAACCCCATTCATTTTGTTACATTCGGAATAATACAGAGTTTAAACAGGTAACAACAACACGAACGAGGCCATTTAAAACAATCATTTTATCATCAATATGGCTTTAAAGACAAAATCTAATAACGCGACATTAAATAGTATTTACAGTAACGATTTTCTGCATATAATCATGGCCAGCTAGTGAGTAACGCTACTCATGTACAATTGATTCTGCGGCACGATATAGTAATTGGCTGCGTTATCTCACTAGCCACCTTTCCCCCATACCCAAGACAACGCGCTACGTGACAAAAGGAATACCCCCTTGAAAGCATCCGAGCGCATCAAATTCAGACACAAAGCCAAAACCAAAGCACGACAAGCCATGTTTAGAACCCGCCAACGGGAAAAGAGATTAGCGCTACTTCAAGTGCGAATTTCACGCCTTGCTCACGCAAAAGCATGCGAACAATGCGAACAGAACGGGACTACCCTGACCGAGCTGTATCAGTTGGCCATCAACAACACCGATCCAAACCAACTACCAGAAAAGCACCCAGAAGTAATCGAGGGCGACCTAGTAGGGACACGCCAAATCAGTCCTTGGATTGATCCCGAAATTGCAAAGACGTTTGAGAAATTGGCCACCAACTACCGCAATCGAACCATAGCGATGAGTGCTATCGTCTATGCGTATTGCGCTCGATGCGAAGCTGAATGAACCGAACTGGACACGCTTGGGGCGCACTGTGCTTTGCGCCCGTTCCTCTCGCCTTAATGGCAGACACAACACCACTGCATTCAATCCTGGCATTTCTTGGTTGCTTAAGCGGTTCGAGCGCACCGGACTGGCTTGAATTTGACAGAATCCCGCACCGAACTTACACCCACATCCTTTCGATATGGCTCGCTGTAACGGCTTATGGCTATCATTTGGCAATAGGGGATACATTCATACCCATTGAGGCGCTAAAAGCCACCAGCACGATTCTAGGTGCGATTCTGTGTGGATTTGGATGCGGTTGTGTGTCGCATTGGCTTGGGGATGTGTTAAACCGCCAGCCAGTGCCGATTTTTACCCCATTTGATAGGTACTGTTTGAATCTATTCGCTTCGGGGAGCCACCAGCGAATCACATGCGTATTCATTTTCTCGGTAGCATGTATTTTAGTTGGCTTTTTACGGCCTTTGTCATTCCGAATAGACTTGTTAAAAATGGCGTTTTTTACATAAAAAAAGGCCACGTTTTACCGTGGCCTTTTGATTTTGAGGAGTTGTCAATAACAGGTAATTCAATAACCAATCAATTGGCCATCTATATTTTGGAGTATCCACGTCCATTTTCTTGCGAGCGAGGTAAATATAGGACACTCAAAACGCCTTTTCAATAGGTTGAAACGCGACACATAAAAAAGAGCCAGTATTTCTACCAGCTCTTTAACTCTCTTTTGCAAACCTTCTTTGAATCACTCGCCGAAGCTGTACGCTTCACACGAAAACAAGGCAATTATATTGATACTTACCTCGAAAAATCAAGAAAAAAGCGCCAATGGAATAACCAAAGGCGCTTGAGCACAGTTGTCTAAGATTTTTAAAGGAAAACACGGTCGTCACAATGGCAACCATGTAACTCGCGTATGAATAAATTTATCTGTTCGGAATTATCAGTTCAAGTATTTTTTCGCTTTCAGTTTGCTTTAGATGATTGTTTGTCTCGTGAATCATCTTGCGTAGGGCGTTATCCAGCTCTTTGGTGTACAGCTTATCCTTGGCCAGTTCTCGCTTAAGGATGCGATCGTGTTTGCGATACCAGAATAGTTCGTGGACTTTTCTCATGATACCTACTCTCATAGGCGTTCTTTGGTAGGGGATAGATAGAACAAAGGGCTGACCCTCTTTCGAAGATCAACCCTTTGCCCTCTTTGGGAGCCTGTAGGTTTTACCCTACAACGCTTGCACAACCTTATTAAACAAGCGCACCGTATAGGAAGTCGTATCCGTCACTGTCCTATGGGGAAGTATACTAAACCCATTCCGAACACAGTACAATATTAGTTTATAAATTGACTTTTGATATTGCTCAAGCTTTTGATTTATTTTGTCGCTTTTTGCTGGTGGCTTTCTTGAGTGTTTCATAGTAGCCAATCTTTATCAAAAATAAGTACCAGAGCGCATTAAGAGGCGTGATTTGCCTAAACTGTAGGTCAGCAAACCAGAATCGCTTTTTCAGATGCTTAATGGCCATGTAGGCTAACCATTGGTGTTTGAATCTAAGTACCGTCACTAGGCGCGCTTTCTTCACCTTAAGCGTGAATACATAGGCTCTTGTCTTTCCTGTCTTACTCATTGCTTGCTTTCCCCTCTAACTGGTATCTAAGCGGAGCAGTAAGCCATCCCCAACGTTTATGTCGCCATATGTCGCTAATCGTGGACTGGTGAACGCCATATTCCTCGGCTAGCGTGTGTTGGTATACCTGTTTAGTGAATAACAGCTCGTAGATGCGTAGAACTTCACTAGGGGATAACTTGGATGCGCAGTTCTTTCCTCGGCGGTCTACGTTGTCCTTTACGGCCTTTTCAGCGGGTACACCAGCCTTAAGGCGTCTTAGCACTCTGCGGTAACTGGTGTCGGTAGCGGCGCATAGCTGTCTTGCGGTCATTACCTTGCCTTGGTAGGTCACAAGGTGCTTGGTAGCCTCGGCCAGTAGTTCCTCTCCGGTTCGTAGTCCTTTGTGATACGCGCGATAAAGGGAAGTCATTGGATAGCCAGTTAACTGAGCGAGACGGTACACGCTCATCGATTGACCCTGATATTGAACACTCATAGTAGCTCACTCCCTTAAGCCACTTTAGCGATTTGCTCATAGATACCAGTAAGGTGCGTTCTGCCTACCTTACGGTTAAAGCGCATGGATGGTGTTTGTAGACCTTTCTCGGTAAAGAGCACTAATGCACTGCCGAAGTTCACACCTTGCTTTTTGGTGTGTCCATCTGTCTCATAGAACGGGTAACGACCATCCGGCTTGTAAATCATCGTGGCGTAGCCCTCTACCAAGTCCAGCCACCACGTTGTGAGTTCTTCATGTGGTAACAGCATCATGCCGTCACGGCCTTTTCTGGCTTGTTCTAGCGCCTTTTCCAGAAACTCAAACTTAAGGTCGAACGGAGGATTGCACCACCAGCCATCTTCCCATTCGCCTTGTAGGCCATCGAACCCCACACAAACAGGGTTTAGGAGTTGAGCTGCCTTGTGTTTTGGCTTAAGGCTTGGGAATCCACTCGGCTGTTCGTTAATCCAGTCAGGAGCCACGTAGAAGCGGTTCACCTTGGCGGTTTGTGGCTCGGCGGCCACATCTAAAACAAACTCTTTTCCGGTATCACGTCGAAAGAGGAATTGAGCATCAAAGAAACAATCCCAACGAGTCGCCCATTTGTTCTTTGCGCCCTCGACGGTCTTACTTTTGACTAGGTGCGCCATTCTCTGACTTCTCCCCACTCTTGGCCGCTACCGTAATGCGCTCGATGCGTTCTGCGTCCAAATCAATCTTCACTCGCTCTATCTTTGGATAGACCACCAATCCATAAAAGCTGTATGTGCCAATACCGACAACAGCCACCAGCGCTAACACAATGGTTATGGCCAGTAGTCGAACAGAGCCGATAAAGACACGTAGCCCAATTGCCTTGCTATCATTCATGGACGCGTACCATGCCCTTGTAAGCAGAGAACAATACGCTGTGCTCGGTTTTGACACCTAAGCGCTCTTTCGTCGCCGGATTAATGGTTGTGCGTTCACGCTCTATGTGACGGAAACGGCCAAAGCCTCGAATTTGCACCTCACGGCCTTTCGCAATCTCAACCAGAATGTGATTGATCATTGCGTCCAGACAGTCGCCCACCAGCTCTGCATCATCACCAGTAAGCTTTAAGCCAAGGCGTTTAGAAATGTTTCTTTCAATGTCAGTTCGGTTTAAGCGTGTGCTCATTAATGTGCCCCCTTGATCTCGTTTACCTTGTTTGCCAGCTCATCGCGGAATACATCCGATGCACTAAAAGTCAGCTTGTCTCGCGCAGCTACAATCGCTGGTGCTCCCGTTTTTGGATTACGGCCAGCTCGCGCTTTCTTAAGGCGAGGTGCGAACGTGCCGAAACCACTAAGCAATACAGCATTGCCCTCAATCATGGTTTGAGTTGAGATTTCTTCGATAAAGGCATCAAAAACCAGCTCGCATTCTTCACGTAATGCGCCCGTTTCTTTTTTCATTGCTGAGATCAGTTCGTGCTTACCTACGGCTTTTTGTTTAGACACGCTAAGTCCTCTTGAATATCTTTCAGATAAATTCCGTGCTGTTGGCCTAGAAGATTGATGGCATAAAGAACCAGTTCTTCTCGACTGCTACAGCCAAGTTCTATTTGGAGTCGCCTAATTTGCTCTCGTTGTGTCGCGCTGGCGCGATAGTATTGACGTTTAATGTCAAACCTAGCCATCTTGGCAAGATGACGATTCCAGCGCTGCTGAGGGGTTAAGGCGTTCTTCTTGGTTTTACGTCCTGCCATGAGACGATTATAACCATTCCGAACACGCCGTAAATATTCCGAACACGATTTCTGTTTTTAATACAAAAAAATACCGCCCATATAGGCGGCATTTGTGGAAAGATGATCAAGGATTTGATTAAGCTCGTTTGAACTCCGAAAAGTGGCTGCGCATGCCATCACGAACTTTGAGAGGCGTTTTGCGCAGCTTGGCGCGTGTCGCTGTGTCGTATAAGTATTGTTCCCATTCCCAATAGGACATATCACGTAGTCGGCCTACTGGCTCACCAACACTGTTCATGAATATGTAGGTGTTCTTGGCTTGGCCGTTCGGGATTGAGTTGCCATTACCATCCAATATCTCAAAGACCCCTCTCGCACCGACAAACGTCACGGTCAGACCATATTGTGCCGCTGTAGCATCAATCATTGCGCTAGTGAGGTAAACATTCTCGCCAAAGATTTTAGTACGGAGGATTTCACGACGATATTTCTTAATGTCTCGAACCCATTCAAAGATAACGCAGCGAGTATGTGGCGTTCGGATGTTGGTTTTTACTTTGATTAGACCAGCATCGAATAGCATTCTAATGACTCGATAGTTGATCTTCTCTCTTGGTGCAATTGTGTCGCCAGTAGCATCGTAGTCACAAATATGACCACCAGTAAGCCAGCGATACGCTTGAGCGCTACCAAATTCCCCTGCGGGAGCATAGCTTAGCAACAACTTGTCATAGTAAAGGTAATCGCATAGGAAGTTACGGACTACCTTTGTTGCTTCTAACACGTCTAAATCAACTGGCTTTTGGCCAATGCTGTGATATTCACTCGCTAACATGAGATAACTAAGCCCTTTTTATATACTTATGCGGCTAGTCTAGTTTTGTTATCAAATGTTGGCAATTGGAGATAGCTATTAATTTGACAAATGCACTCACCAAACCCCTTAGCCACAACCACGTAATACCCTAGATTTTGGAACATTTTTATCTTTTCCTGTTGTTCCTTACTTGGGCGACCTTTTTCCGTTTTTACCTCCAAAAAGAACCCGTGATACACCCCTCTCGGGATAGGAAAAAATATATCTGGCACACCTTTCTTTTGTCCCTCATAGCTCATCATCGAAGCCGCTTTAGGTGTTCGGTAGCCACCATTAGGGATTGAGAAAACCAGCGGGTAAATGTCCTTGTACTGCGTCTCTAACGTGTAGAACAAACGCACCTGTAACCAGTGTTCGGCCAGTTTCGTGTCGTTAAACTCTTTCGGGCGCTTAATCCCTTGTGCAAGGCGCGTTTTGTGTGGTGAATCCAGTTCCACTTTCTTCTGTGTTGCAGCGCGCGCAACGTCAATGTCTTTCTCAAGAATACGAATGAGCCAGGCTGGTAGCTCTGACTTGTCCACCAGCGCAGTATTTGGGACGTTTATCGATACCGGATTGATGATGTGATTAACAGAACGGTTAATCTCGTTAAGTGCTGCATCGATATTGAAGTCGCCGCCGTGGCCAGCTTTCACGCCTTTGCTTTTCCACTTCTTGCGCTTAGCGACTTGGTTTGCGAGGAAAGAGTGATCGAATCGTGGTGCCTTGGCCATAACTAGATAAGCCCTTGTGTTACTAAAATCTCTTGTTCCTTACGGCGGTTAAAGTAGGCAAATACCTCGTCCTTGGTGAATTGCTTAGCTACCACTTTGCGGCGGTCACCTTGCGAGAAAACACGCTTAGCAATGTCCTCAGATAGCGTCCAACAAAGTGCGGTTTCGATTTCGGATTCGTCATTGATAGCTCGGTAGGCCGTGATCACCTTGGGTAGCTTGGCGAACGCCTTGCGCTCTGACGATTTCATCACCTTGTGCTTGTTGCGTCTCGGGCACGTAAACAGGGACGACCACACACATTGATGTTGGTGCGAGCCTTGCGCTTTCCATAGCGTTCCAAGTACGTCCCAATAGGTTGAGTCGTCTTGGATAGCTGGCGCACTGCGAACAAAGAAATCGAGCTGATAACACTCAGGAATAGATAACAGGCGGGAAATGATATTGGAGTCGTTAACGTTAGCCACTTTGTACCTCTTTTTTGCCGCCTCACGCTGCTTGGCAAGGCGGCCTAACGTCATCTAAATGTTTCAGCGTGGATACCCCTCCCGAAAGAGGGAGGGGAGGAACGCTGCCCTTTGTGGTTAATTCTATTGTGGTTACGAGGGGATTATACGACAAAGCTTGCTAACTATAAATTCCGAACACAGCATTAAAATCAACGTTTTCATACTTGCCAAATTACATATAAAAAATTATAGTTAAAAAACGACTTGCAAAACCTATTTTTTCGGAGTTAATCTATTTGGGCACTGGCAAAATCCAGTTTCGAGATTAGCCTCTCGAAACTTACTAGGCGCAAGTCGCCAGCATCCCATCTTGCTGGTTTTTTATTGCGTAAAATCTGCACATCCTAATTATGGTGGGCTGGTTTGGGAGCACTTCGGTGCGCCGTTTCCTAGTAGGCGGTAAGGCTAATCCCGAATCAGCTCACCACCACTGGTTAGCCTCGGTTTTGGTGAGTTAAACATCAACTTACTAGGACAAAAATCATGATTGGTACTTCTACAATCAACATGCGCGCCGCACTTCAAGCTGCGCAAGATTACCTCTCCCAAGATCTAAACGCGCCTGTAGAGCTTCTTTGTCAGATCTACAACGCCTTACAACCTGTCGATTGGAACGACTCACCAGAACAGCATTTTCAAGATTGGCTGCTTTGTGGTGGTGATCTTCGCGTTGATTCAATTCTGGACGCTCAATATCTGTTTTGCTCGGGGTTTGAACTTGCCCTAGAAAAAATGGACTTCCAGACAAATTAAATCGGGAGAGAAAGCCCCGTTTATTGCGGGGCTAACTCAATGAGTTAAGTCAAAAGCGTTTGTAAGACATGAAAGAGATCGCAATCAAACAACGGTTTTATCCAACTGATGAGCAAGCTGAACTTCTAGCAAGAACGTTCGGTTGTGTGCGAACTGTTTACAATAGAATCCTACGTTGGAGAACTGACGCTTATCGTAATGACAAAATTAAGGTGAACTACAGCGCAGCATCAAGCCGATTAACCGAGCTTAAGAAAGATCCGGAGTTAAGCTGGCTTAATGATGTTTCTTGTGTGCCTTTGCAACAATCACTACGTCACCAGCAAGCTGCTTTTAAGAACTTCTTTGAGGGTCGAGCAAAATACCCTGTCGAAAAAAAGAAACGTCACAAACAGTCTGCTGAGTTCACTAAATCTGCATTTAAGTTCCGCGATGGACAGCTATTTATTGCCAAGTCCAAGCAGCCACTTAATATCCATTGGAGTCGTGAACTACCTAGCGAACCAACCACAGTCACAATCTCAAAAGACACCGCAGGCCGATACTTTGTGTCTATGCTATGCCGTTTTGAGCCTAAACCAATGCCTGTAACCGCTAAAACGGTTGGTATTGATTTGGGTTTAAATAACCTGTTCATCACAGATAGCGGTGAGAAAGTCGATAATCCTCGCCACTTCAAACACTACCAAAACAAACTGGCATACCTACAGCGTCAACTCGCCAAGAAAAAGAAAGGCAGTAATAATCGCGCTAAGGTGCGCCAGAAAGTAGCCCGTCTACACGCGAAAATTGCTGATAGTCGATTAGATAACTTACACAAGTTGTCTCGCAAACTGATAAACGAAAACCAAGTTGTTTGTGTTGAATCGCTACAAGTGAAGAACATGCTCCGCAATCCAAAACTAGCAAAACACATCGCTGATGCGAGTTGGGGCGAGTTCGTTCGCCAACTCAAATACAAAGCAGAATGGGCTGGACGAACTATCGTTGAGATAGAACGCTTCTTCCCTAGTTCAAAGCGTTGTAGCTGTTGTGGGTTCGTACACGAATCAATGCCGCTTAATATCCGAAACTGGACTTGTCCAGAATGCAATACGCACCATGATCGTGATATTAACGCAGCGAAGAATATAAAAACCGCTGGACTGGCGGGGTTAGCTTAGGGAGCGACTGGATCGGGGATAGCCTCAAAAGAGGCTATCTAGTGAAAGCGTGTTGAACTAAGAATCCCCTAGCGAATTAGCTAGGGGAGTATGTCAATCGACGCAGTACAATCAGTAAGTCGTCTTGAGTTGCTAACGCTAAATTTTGTTTACTCATCGTTTAAGCCGCCACGTAACTCAGCATCTTGTAATGACGGAACTCGTTCTGGAACGGTATTTCATCGTCAAAGTCCATTGGTGGCTCGCCGTATTGCTGTTGAGATTGATCCCAACCACCCTGTTGCTGTGGTGAATGCTGTGGTTGTTGAGGTTGACCCCAACCGCCTTGTTGCTGCTGGCCACCAGCTCGGTTATTGCCAAGCATTTGCATCACGCCATTAAAGCCTTGAACTACTACCTCTGTGCTGTAACGGTCTTGGCCTTGCTGGTCTTTCCATTTGCGAGTCTGCAATTGACCCTCGATGTAAACTTGTGACCCTTTGCGTAGGAACTCCCCCGACACTTCGGCCAACTTGCCGAACAACACCACTCGATGCCACTCGGTTTTTTCTCGGTTCTCGCCTGACGCTTTATCGCGCCAAGTTTCGGATGTAGCGACCGTGATATTCGCTACTGCGCCGCCATTTGGTAGGTATCGGATTTCGGGATCTGACCCCAAGTTACCAACCAGAATGACCTTGTTAATGCCTCTTGAAGCCATTCGTTATTCTCCGGTATCTCTCTTTACCGCTTCGTCTCTGTTAGAAATCGCATCACCAAAGAACAAATAACCCACGTCTGTACTTGTGTAGACCGCTATCAGTTCTAGGTTTTGCACCCTTGGGTTCACTTCGCCATTCTCGATTTTTCGATAAGTGTCTGGTGATAACCCGATTAACCTGCTCATTTCGAGTATGGTTAAATCTGCATGCCGTCTCGCTCGCTTGATTCGCGCTGCACGTTGCTGTCGATACTCAAGCGATTGGATTCGAGCGGCCTGTTTAGTCTTTGCGTCTCGCATTTTCATAGAAGCTCTCCACTTCACTTGCTAGTCGTTCTTCCTCGGTTGTGGTCGCCTTAATCAAGGCAACGCGATATTCATGTAACCGATTCTTTGACCAATCGAGGCAGAGCTTTTGCCACTTGATAACGGCAACCGGATCGGAAAGGTCGTAACCCGTCCCAAAACAGCTACAGCACTCCCACTTGCTAAATAACGACTTGGTGTAACCTGTGCCATTGCAAGTCGGGCAGCGATCCGGTTTGTCGTCCAATGTCACATCGGCATCTTGTAACCGGTTCGCCAGAGCTTCGCGTTCGTCCGTAAGCTCTATGCCCTCGAATGTATCCAGGATTGATGGTGAGCTTTTGTCTCGCTCTCTTTGCCGTTGTTCCAGTTGAGATCGCTTAATTTCAGAAATTTCCTCACTCACCATTCATTCCGAACACATCAATTTTATACGGAGTATAAGCCCACTTAAAAAACAATGCAAAAAGTATTGATACAAAAACCGAAACGATGTATTTTTGTCTCAGCAAACAGGCAAATAGACTCATATGAGGAATCAGCAAATGTCAGAGAACAACAGCAAAAAAGTTCACGACCAAATCCAAGCAGACGTTAAAGAGTACATGACCAACACCTCGAACAGCGTCTTAGACTTCGCTTTGGCCAATGCAATTAAGAGCGGTCAGAACAACCTATATGACTTGTGTAAAAAGTGGAAAATCCCTGTAGATAAGCTACTTAGCAAGATAAACACTTCTCTTTTCAAAGTGGATGATGATAAAATCCACCTCGCATAGACGGATACGTTTAGCTATCGGGATAAGAGTAATGGAAAGCTTCGGGGAAACTCGAAGCTTTTTTTATCTCAATACTTAATCCGAACACTCAAGAATTTAAGGCACAAAAAAAGCGCCTACTCATAGAGCAAGCGCTTATCGTTCGGAAACCCACTAAAACATCCACCAGCAACAAAAACAAACAAAAACCAACCAAATTAAACAACAACACTGTCGCTTTATAAAAGCAAAATAGAAATTAGAAAGCATCAATCGCGAAAGATAGTTTGAACTGATTCATCAAGAAACCTCGTCCGTAAGGTTCTGTTAGCACGCATTCCATTTAAAATAGCGGTATAGTGAAAAATAAACGCCTTATGTGATACCGGATCGTTTAGCGTCTTATCACCGTCAAATAGTTGTGTTTAATACTGTCAACACTTAGGCTATTTGGAAGAAAAAACACTGTAAAAATAGTAGCTAAACCTATACTTTTGGCCCAATTAGTTTGTACGGAGAAGCATTTTAATTTTTTACAGGATAAGATGGCTTAACAGCAATACATTGAATGCGCTAACCCACCTGCTGGAAGCGGCAACTTTCTTTTGATTTCTTTTGAGGTTGGCATCAAGCAGAAAGGAAAAATGAACATGAATTATTGGATAAAAATCTTGCTCATATCCCGATTCATGTAGAGAAATGAATATTTTTCAAAGCGTTCCTTTATGAGAGGGGAATTATCTGATAACAATGGGACATAAGGACTTGGGAGTTTTCATGCGCCTAAACCTGAAAGAGATAACCAACTCGTTTGGGCGTTTGCAAAATTAGCAAAAAGTCTGGAATACTAGGCACAGCAAGACTTGGAACAAAACGTTCCCCAATAACCTTGATTGTGTGAAGAATATAAAAAAAGGCTGGATTCGAAGAACCCAACCTTTAGTTAACTAGGAGGTAATTATGTAATCACCAACCAAGCTCGAAGCAGCTAAAAGCTTCACCTCAAGTAATGCGCATTAGGTGAGTACCAGTCACTTAATACGACTTACATAGCTACAACAATCAAAACCGTCGGAGGTTATATGAGTAAGCTCATTGAGCTTGTCATAGCTGTTATCAACCTAGTAGCAGCTATTATTCAAGCACTAATAGGTTAATTAACCGCGCTAGGGGTACATGTTGTTGCCCCTAGAGCACACTTACAACTATCCAATAATTAATATTTCCTGTCAATTCGTGTTTTTATCAAGAACTCACACAAATGCGATCGCTATTCGACTCTGCCTGCCAAATTTACCTTTCATCGCCCATCTATCAGTTAGATTGAAAATTGACCTACCACAATTAGTTGTAGCACGCAGTTGTCTATAGCCAGGATCATTCACTCATCTAAACAACAAAAACTTGTTGTGTATGTGGGAAACTGTGTAAATCTTTGATTTTCCAGTTATCCACATACGCTATAAAGATCTATATTTAACTATATCAATCTATGGAAACTATAGAACTATAAGATCTATAGGAACCGTAACGTATTGATTTCAATTGGTTTTAACTCGTTTAAAGATCTTTTTTTAGGTCTTTAAGTAACAAGATCTAGGTTTAATTGATCATTTATTAGGTGTTTGTGATCTTCTTACAGGCTTTAGTGCTACATAATCTAGGTGAAAGTGATCATATATCAGGTGATTGGATAACAGGTTTTAGGTGTTTCTGTTCTTAAATGACATATTTTAGGTGTGTGAGATGGTTGTATAGGAGTCTTGTCCGGTTTTTTCTACTTTCGAGTCAATGATCACGTCGAATTCCCTCCCATATACCTAAAATGTGTCACATAGCTCATTTCAACCTAGAAAATGTCATCTATCGAGCCCATGACCTAAAACTTGTTAGCTATCAGTAATCGTGTGTATCGGTTAGTTCTGAAAGGGTATCTATCTTTTCCATTAACGACTCTAATTCATGCATTCCATCATCATGCTTTTGTTGCTCTTTTTCTGAGTGTCGCTTTGACAAGCTAGCTTCAACTTTAAGAGCGTGGTCTTCTTTACCCACATAGCGGTACGCGATGGCAAGTGATTCTAGTTCAGACTCGGTGAGTCTGACTTGGTTTTGAAGCCTTTTCAATTCAAGTTGTCGAATTGTCTTAAGAGCATCGTGTTGATTTAGTTCATCAATTGAACCTAGTTTAACCCACCGAAAGAGAAACTTGATTCCAGTAATGGTTCTACCTTTCTTTACAACCTCAAAACCCTTATCACCTTGGCTGCTTTCTAAAAATAGAAGCTCTTTGCTAATCTGAGGGTGTTCAGAAAGTTCTTTAATGCTTTCCCTGATACAACGTTTCATAAATACGCTGTTGTTTTTGAAGGAACTTTTATCTTTTTTCAGCTTCCCTGATTCGTCCAAAAGCCCAAATATTCCTTTCAGTTCACTAAGCTTTTGCGCATGCATTTCAAAGCCCTTGTCTTTGAAGCGACTAAGCAGTTCGTACAAGCGCTTAGAATACTCCTTCTTTACCTCAAAGAAATTGCGAGTATTAATCAGAGCAAATCCTTGATTATATTCAATATACTCAGGTTTTAGCATATCGTTAGGAACCATCGTAAGTATGCCGTGTTTATAAGCGATATGTTTAAAAAGAGGTCTATAGTCGAATTCAATATCACCTTTCGGGGTTTCCACCTTTATCCCGATTTTTCGACTAGCTAGGCGGTTCGCTACTGGACTTAAGTTGCTACCGATATGTTTAGACTCAACACCTAACCACTCTGATAATTGATGTGAAGTAAACTCATAGTGTGGTGTTTTCTGTTCCCAATCACTTGGTTTCATATGTGCAATCATCAACGCAAACATATCTGCTTCCCTAGCGGATAGATCTTGACGACTAAAGACCAGTTGATGGCCTTTTTTGATATGTTTCGGGAGGTTATCGCTTACCGCAGGGTAGAAATATTCTTCATCACTCATGCAAATGCACATCCATAAATAACAAGATTTAGGTAATTATGACACATTTTAGGTCACGCATGTATAGAAATACTCACATCAAGCAGTGATTACAGATACCTGACTTGTACTCGCCCGACTGCGTCACGATAGTATTCAACTAAGCCTTGAGACTCTTTCTCGGAAATGGTGTTCATGTACTCTGCTAACATGGTGGCTGTATCACGAACCTTGTTCACGCTAGCTTTCACGGCGCTTGCAGCCTTGTTGTGCCAGCTAGCAATCACAAACTTAAGGTATGACACGAACTTAGGCGCTAAAGGCTGTTGGTGCTTGTTGTACAGCTTGATAACACGACGAGCTCCACTAGCTGATAGGCGGCCTTGCTTAGCTGCTAGTTGAAGTTGTTTTACTTCGTCAGCGTCACGTTTGAAGATCTTCAAAAACCAAGAATCAGACGGGACACCGTTATTAATTTTATTTTTACTCTCTGTAGAGAGATCTTTTGTATTTATAGTGCCATTTTTGTTTTTGTCTGATTGTTCGCAAGCCTTGTCAGCACTGGCCTCAAGAGGTTTTTCCACAGAAGCCCCCCCTGAGTGCCGTTTTTGTCTATTAAAACGCTTTTGTGCAGCTTGTAGCGCGTATTTGTATGCGCCAGCGAACATTTCTTGGATGGCGTCTACGCATAGAGTGATGTGACGTAAATTCTGACCTGTTGCATTGTTTGGCTTCTGTTCTCGGACAATTAAGTTCAAGTCTTCTGCTGTTTTCAGTTGTTTTTTGAGAGTGTCAAAAGTGGTTCGACGACAATCATAGCGATCGCAGTTCTCGTTGTAGACCTGTACCAATCGAGTAGTTGATGCAAAGCAGGTATGGCCATGCTTAAGAATATGGCTTGAGATAGTTTCTAGTAGGCAAGCAAGTTTACGTTGTGCCGACGGTTTATTGGCTTTGATATTGGAGGCTTGGGTTCTGAATCCTGACTTCCAGTAGCAAGGATGCAGTAAAAGCGGTGTGTTTTGCATAAAATTTGATCAAAAAAAGGCGTAAAAATTTGCCACCGATCTCTTTGAACGTTATACTTACACCTGCTTTAGTGTGGTGTAATTTGTGTTAACGTTCGCTGAGATTGATGCTCAATCTAAACTGTTAAACTAATTACTAACCATTTGAGGCATTAGTCGCCAACTAAATGTCTCGCCTGATTAGGCTTCGGTCTAATTCATTACGGCATAATGACTTTCCTTAAGTTCGTTTGTCGTGACGCTTTAAGTTAGCCGCTTAAAGCTCGATTGCAGTAAGAAAGCCCGCTCGCCAAAGCGGGCTTTTTTATTTTCTGTTGCCCGAAATCGAATCACTTTCTCTCTATCACGGTATCGCCATGATCTAATTACAGAAAAACTCCCCTATTATTGATCGTAAATGGTTGATCAAACAAGTCCCTGTATCAAAGCGATTCCGAACAAGGTGCGTTACCATCTGGCGCTAGAGTTTACCAAAAATTTTATCTATTTAAACTCCTTTTGGACGTGTTAATATTCCGAACACGCCGAATTTTGTGGATAACTCTGTGATGAAATTTACTCCCCCACTAAGTGCTGAACAGCAATTGGAAACTCAAGTTAACCAATTAAAACAACAATTTAATCGCCGTCAGTTCCCGAAAAAGAACGCACCAGCGCTACCGTTGGATTTGTTAGTAACAATCTCAGGTTGCACCTTTGGTTTGCATAGCCAAAAAGACGGTAGACTCGTTCTAAAGGCCGATAAGGCGATTAACTTTGATAAGGGTGTCAATGTGTTGCGCTCAGTGTCGTATATTGCTGGCGCGCGAGATAGCGTATCTATCGCTGGTTGGGACTGGCGACCAACGCACTTCAAGAAAGATAAACTCTATTTGCGTCCTGTCGCGCCTAGTGATTTATAAAATTCCGAATTGGCCACCAGTATTTTCGATTTGATTGAGTGTTTTTTGTACTTAATTACTAATCGCTGGTGGCGCTTTTTAATTGATCAACTTATTGGAATTTTCGTGATGAAGATCCGAAGTTGACGAATTGCTGTTTAATTTGAGGCGCAACACTCACTTTTTGCTCTACTGGAACGTAGCTATTTGTCGGTAAAGTTGCCATTTTTCGGGAACCTAGCGACTCAAACATAGCTCGCACCACTTGATGATCTTCCTTGGTGGCCATGTTGGCGATCGCTTTGCGCTGCGCATCGGTTACATAGATAGGTAAAGAGTCCACAACATCAAGCAGCATCGAGGTTGCCTTAGCGTTTTGCTCTACCTGTTCACGCAATTCTGCGTTCACGCTTTCTAGGTACATAAGCTGGTTAGTAAGATCACCGACAAGCTCAACATTGGTCTGTTGAGTCATGTTCGCGTAGATATTACGCGCGGATTCCTCATCAAAACCTTGTTCCTGTAGCGATTCGAGGATCATTTGCTTGCTGTTCGCACTTTCCATCATCATGGCCGGATGGTCTAGGCTGATATAGTTCGGCTGCAACACGTAGTCCATACCGTGATATGAAGTCGTGATCGATGCCTCGCGTGTATCTTGGCCACCAGTCGCCCAACTCCAACCACCAGCACGGCTATTGTGCAAACCTAAAGCGATACGGCCTGTATCGGTATCTAAAAACTCTTGAGTGTGTTCAACAATACCGTCATCTGAACAGGTGATAGAGACTGTGCGGTTAGATGGCACGTTTTCTACCACAACCGGACGACCATTAATCATGATCACCTCAGTTTCACCGATTGAGAGCTTATTAGCGCGTTGGCGGGATTGATGGCCATAGTAACCATACGCTTCGCCTAGTCGTAGTAGCTCTTGAGTTCGTGGGCTGTTGATCATCGCTTGCACGGCTTTGATGATGTAATTGCGCTTGTTGGCGCTAAGCTTGCGACCGTCATTGAATAGGCTGAAACGGTCGGATACTTGTTTAAGTGCTTTTGCTGTCACTTTCTTTTCTCCATTAATGGCTTTGGATTTCGGTTAGTAGGTCGAGAACTACGTCTCTAACGAATCGTTCCGCTTCGCTTTGGTCAGTCATGCCAATGGATTCCATCATTTTGTCGTTCTTGGCCACTTGAGCCGCGAGCTCGGAAATGACTTCATTGGCCAGCTCGGAATCGAGGCCAACAACGGACGTGTAAAGATGGTTTTTGAGTTTCGGAGACTTGCCGATTGGGGATTGCTCGATAAGGTCAAGCACGGTGGCCAGCATGGTTGCGTAGTTCGCTTGAGATTCCATTGCATCGGCTTTCTCTTGCTCAATAGCGGTATTGAGAGAGTTAAAGCGGATCTCGAATGGCATATCGTTATCGTTCCACACCTTGCCGTCTCGGTAGATGGTGTGAATATCGATAGCGCGCTTAACGAACGCCACCACGGCTGCGCGGATTTGGTTGGCGCGTAGTGCAGATTGAATCGATGTGCGGAAGAAGCCGCCCTCGCCTAGTCCACCAGAAAGAAGATCACCAAACCCAAGCATGGATGGGTCTACGCCAAGCGTTCCGGCTAAGCGTTTAAGGTGAAACATAATGTCTTCGATGTGGGAGATATTCGGGTCAGTGGTAAAGGTATCGATCTGCAAGCCACCTTTAGCGCCGCCCATAAATGGCAATAGCGTGTTGATAACGGTTGGAATGAAACCTAGCTTGCGGGAACGGTCTACCACCTCTTGACGGTCTTGCTTCATCTGGTCAGCGACCATGTTGATGTATTCCGCAGCTCCGGCCGCATCTAAGCCGTCAGTGTTTACCGCTATCATGCGATCGATAAGTGAAGCATTCACACGACTTGCGCCGAGCGCTGCAATGGACTGGCGAAGCATCGACCAAGCCTCAAAACAGGTCAGAAGAATGGATGTGCCGTAGTTCTGCGTCTCGATTGGCATGCGTGAATACGCATCGTCATAAAGTGAGTAGCGCTGGCCAGTGTAGTTAACTGGCGGTATATCCATATCTGGTCGCCAGATTGGCATTTTTAGTGGGATAAGCGCCCAAGGCTCGGCAAGGCGTACCTGTTCGCCGTTCGCTCGGGTTTGTAGATATTCCGCAGTAAATCCCGCTAGCTCGCCCGAACGTTCGTACTCACGAATTTGGTTTGGCAACGTGTAGTAGTTGGCCTCAAAGTGAGTAATACCCACGCCCTCTTTCGTGTATGGGCGAACATAGTTAACCCCATAAACCAGCGTTGAATACGTCCAGTTCATTAGGTTTTCGTTGATTGGAGTTAGCAGCTCTCGGTTAAGACGGCCTACGTACTCGGCGTACTTCTCATCGGTTGGATGAAGATACACAGCCATGCCATTGTCGTTTGATACCGAAAGAGCGTGACCAAGGTGCAGATTGAGCGCGGCATCAATCGTGCTGTCCTCGGCCATTTCCTTGAGTATCGGATATAGCATGAAGCGATCTTTCGGCAGCTTGTGCAGAAAAAAGCGGTCTGAGCTTTTTCGACCGTCATTGGTCAGAGCGCCGTTGCTTTCATCTAATTGGTGTTCGCGATCGTGGAATGGCGATCCCGTGTATCCAGCGCCAGATTCAAAACTTATCCCACTCTCTTTATCGTCATTCTCGTTAAAGAAAGGGAACGCTTGTTTTAAAGCTGCCGCTAGCCCAATTGATGCCTTGTTTTGCGACATGTGCGACCTCGGTAATTTGAGGCGCTTTTTACAGGGATGGGGATGATCTTGGATGATAGCGCATCGCGTCAATGTGACCAATACGCTAATAAATCATTGATTTTCTATGCGTTAATTTTTTTTAGTCAAAGTTCAATTGCTTGCCTTTGAATCTTGGTTACTCACCAAAAACACTAATTTTTATTCTTGATGATAATAACCGTGTTCGGAATAATTCTCTCGTCCCTAAAAATCTACTTACTTAGATATTTTAGATTATTCATTAACTTAAATTGATATTGATAGTGGCGTTTTTTTGGGATGGGGAATAGGAAAGGAAAAAGTCGGGCGAAAGCTCGACTTTTTTTTTGGCTTTTATCCAAAGAATAAAAGGCACGTTCAATGAACACTGATTTAACCCGCAGTATTGAACAGGCGACAACAATCGATGAACTGGTACGCCAGTTTGAAGCCTTGCTCGCTGTCGATATTAGCGACACTCCAAAAGGCCACCAGCGCCTTAAGGCTAACCAACTAGCCAAAGATATTCTCGCCAAGTACAACGGCGACTACTCCAACGTTTCACCCGAAGATAAAGCAGCTCTGCGCGACTACACAGGTTTTGGCGGTATCGGTGGCTCCACCAACGAATACTACACGCCCAAATGGCTGGCGAGCGCGACTTGGGATGCAGTTCGTTCCTATGACTTTACTGGCGGTAGCGTACTTGAACCAAGTTCGGGCGTGGGCGTATTTAGCGAAACCAAACCTAAAGGCACCCTGACTACATCCGTAGAAATGGATCAGACCTCAGCGGCCATCAACCAAATTCTTCACCCCGAAGACCATGTAATCCAATCGGCATTCGAAGCGGTAGCAACTAATCCTGGCATTGGCGACTTTGACCTAGTGATCGGCAACCCGCCTTATGGTGTTCGAGACGCTAGCGCGATGAAAGACAAAGCGTACAAAGACATTAAGTACGCTGATCAGTATTTCGTTTCTCGTTCTATCGATAAAGCGAAAGCTGGTGGCTTGATTGCCCTAGTGCTGCCAACTCGTATTTGTGATGCGAAAAACCTTGAGAAGTGGCGTACACAACTCGCGCTTAAAGCGGAGTTTTTGGGCGCGCACCGACTACCAACGGGCACGTTCGCTGATACGGGCGTAGTAACTGACCTTGTTATCTGGCGCAAACACAGCGACCAAGCGAAAGCACTGATTGATAGCGCCGACCGCGACACGCTGATTGAATCTAACGTACTTTGGGACACTTGGCTCAAAGGTAAGTGGTTCGAGCGCGAGGGTAAGAAATTCATCAACGGCGAACAGACTGTTGAGGGCGTAGGTAAGTTTGCGCGCAAAGTCGTGAAGCGTGGCAACCGTTCTAACGATGATATTAAAGAGTCGTTAATGCGCCGCTTTGACAGTCGCATTGATTGGATGTTACTCGATGAAGCGGTTAGCGAGCCAGTGAGCGCGAAATACTCCGATGGAGACACGATTTTCCGCAATGGCCAGCAGTACGAAATGATCGATGGCGAATGGGAGCTATCTGAAAGCAATGCGAAAACAGGCGTTATCAGTAAGGCGACCTATGGCGTAGATAACACCGATGAGATCGGTTCTATCACCTACTCTACTGAATCGATGCTTAAGCTATCGGCCAGCCAAGCGCTCAAGCTTTTCGAAGATTACGGTTACTTGTGTCATGACGACTTTAAAGCCCTAATGCGCGAGATTGCCAAGCTGCCAAAAGCAAGCCAAGAACACGCTTACAAAGGCATTCTACTTGGCATGAAAGTTCAAACACTTGCAACGCTGGTTGCTGGTAGCCGAACGACATCCAATAGCAACTTGGCCAACATGGCAATGGGCGCGGAGGACTTCCAGACCGAACAATATCGCGTGAAGTTAAGCGGCGAAGTGTTAGAGCTGAACGCACTAATGGGCGGCTCTAAGGTATCGAAGAAAGCGCTAAGCAACTTAAGCGAGAAGTACGTCTCTGCATGGAATTACTACCACTCATCGATCGATTCTAAGGGCAAACTGTCTGACCTACTCAAAGGCGACCTTAAGCGTGAGCTGACCGTTCAATACAGTTCGTCTCGCATTGGTGACGTGTTCCATCTATGTGACCGTGAACTAGGCATAACCACACTGACACTGCATGACGTTCGCACGTATTACACCGCAAGCGGTATCGATGCGATGAGCGATGAGCAGTTGCTTGATTACCTAGCGAACATGGATGAGGTAGCGGTAAACCCTGACGGTACGGTGACGGCATTCCATAAAGCGACGACTGGCCTAGTCGGTAAGCGCATGGATCAGCTGACCGCACAATTAGTATCGGCCACCAGCGATACCGTGAAAGCTAACATCATGCGCCAAATCCAAGCCATCGAATCTAAGCGAAACAAGATCTCGATTGCCGATGTGAAGATGAAGCTTACCGATAAGTGGATTCCTAAAAACATCATGCTTGAGTTCCTGCATGACCGTGGCTACACGGAATTTATCTTGGGCGACTTTACCGAGGATAAGGACGGCTTTGAGGATTTCGTACAAAGCGAATCCGGCCAATACCTTACTGGCTACCGTTGGCGTGATGGCGAATGGATTGATGGCCTAACTCGTAATGGCGTGAAAGGTAAAGCAGCGAACAGCGATGAGCGATTTGAGCGTCAAATTGAATCGTACATCAACTATGGTGCGGTTCGTGGCGGTAGTAAGAACGAAGATAAATCACTTATCCGTGAACAAATGCGCCGCCTCGATGATGAGTTTTCCACATGGATTGCATCATCTGACCATTCAGAATACTTGGAACAGGTTTACAACAATACGTTTAACGGTTGGATTAAGCCGGAGTTTGATGACTCACCACTAACGCTAAATGGCGTATCTGGTGCGATTGAGTTCCTACCTTACCAAAACTCAACGATTCGCCGTCACAGTGCAGACGGTAACGGCATTATTGCCTTTGGTACTGGCTTGGGTAAAACGCTCACTGGCCTTGGCCTCGTGCAGCACAACCTAGAAACCAAACGCGCTAACCGTGTGGCCATCGTTGTTCCTAAATCCGTGTTAGAGAACTGGTTCTATGAGTCCGACCTGTTCTTTGGTGAAAGCAATCTATCTGACAAGGTATTTATCGGCCTTGAAGTTCACAAAGACGATGACGGAAAAATCATTCGGGAACCGGTATTAGATGAAACGGGCGAACCGAAGTTAGACAAGAAAGGCGATCCTATCTTGCGCGCCAAACTGACCGTAGACACAAACGGCAAGCGCGTAGCAGAACAGCTCCACCAGCTTACACAGTCAACCGCTCGCATCGTGGTAATGACAAAAGACGTGTACAACCGCATTCCATTGAAGCCGGACACGATTTCGGCCAACGTGCTTGAAATGCGCGATGCTGGTTTGATTGCTGGTTCAAGCAAGCTAGTTAAGGAAGCGGAAAGCCACACAGAGCAAGCGAAGAACGCGCGCTTTGAAGCGAAATATGCTGACGATGGTACGGCCAAAAACGAAGAACTACCGTACTTTGAGTACTTGCTATTCGATTCGGTTATGGTCGATGAGGCGCATGATTTCCGCAACTCGTACAAGGGCGGCTCATACCGAAACAATCTGGCATTCTTGCCTAGCCAAGCGCAAGCCGATCGCGCTATCGATATGCAGCTTAAGAACAACGTCATTAAGGCTCGCAATGACGGTCGAGGCGTTTACTTCCTAACGGCTACGCCAACCGTAAACAGCCCTGTTGATATGTTCAATATGCTGTCCCACATCATTCCGGCAGACACGTTTGCCAAGATGGGGATCTTTGACAGCGACGACTTTATCCGCATGTTTGGTAAGACTGGCGAAGCGCTGGTTACTAAGATTTCGGGCGAAGTTGAACAGCGTGAAGCCCTACTCGGATTCCAAAACCTAGACGCACTTCGAAACATCGTTAACCGCTACATGACGATCGAGGATGCTAAATCCGTTGGTGCCAACGTTCACATTCCTGACCTGATTAGCCAGCAAAGCGTTGTCCAAATGAATGGCGAACAGGAAGCGCTATATGAGGAACTACGCCAGCGCGCTGACGCAATCAGTAATCCAGACAAAGACGAAAACCAAGAGATTGTAGAGCAATACCCTAACGACACGGTTTTCGGCCTAATCCGTAAAATGGACAAGGTAAGTACAGACCTTGATTTGTACTATGAGCGTGTTACCTACCGATTCGCCAAGGACAACAAAAAAGAGGTTGAGGCGGCAGTCGCTAAGCTACCAAATACCGTCACGGTCGCTTTTGAGGATGTGGCACCAGACGGCACGGTTAAGCTAAGCAAAATCCAAGTTAAGGTTGATAAGAGCGTTAAGGTCGAGGGCGATCACTGCGTGGTTCAGCTCCACCAGCAACTTGATGACCGATTCACAAACATTTGTGACAAGGCCAAGTTGAAATTTACGCACCCTGTCTCCCCTAAGTACGCCAAGTTCCTTGAGAACGCGCGCGAGATTTATCTGGCTGGCGGTAAGCAGCTTGTCTTTACCGAAGAAAAAACACAGCACAAGAAAGTCGCGCGAATCATTGCGGATTTTGTTGGTTGCAAGCTGTCTGAAATCGGTATTTTGAACAGCGATACCGTTGCGGGTAAGAAAGGCTCTAAAGCGACTGAGGACGATGAGGAAGCGGGTTTGGAAGCAATGGCCAATGCTTACAACACCTCGAAATACAAATTCATGATCCTCAATAAAAAAGGCGAAGTCGGCATCAACCTGCATCATGGCACAACCGATATTCACCACTTAACGCTACCTTGGACTCCAATGAGTATCACACAGCGTAATGGCCGTGGCGCGCGTGTTGGCTCTAAACAAAACAGCGTGAACGTTCACTACTACACGTCGAAAGGCTCATTCGATGATTTCCGCTTGGCCACAATCCAACGCAAAGCCACTTGGATTGAGACAATGTTCAAAGGTGATGAAAAGTACATTGCGAACGCCGATGCAGACGCAGCCGACGAAACTGCAATCATGCTGGCAGCAAATCCAGAAGAAGCGAAAGCCCGTATCGAAGCGGCTAAGCGTCAAGCTGAGCGCAAGCGCAAATTAGAGGAACGCCGACTAGCAAGTATTAACGTCAGCAAGTACATCAAAGCCACCCAAATGCTTGCTTTGGATGTGAGTGCAGTTGAGGGCGAGCTGGCCGAACTACGCGAGAAGTTAGAGCCACTACGCAAAGAGGTGGAAGAAGATCGCCTACGTGCAGAGGGCGAGAAGCGCGGCAGTTGGCAGCACAAAAACTACCAACGCACCAAAGGCAGACTGTTTGCGCTAGAAAGCCAAATCAAAACCTATGAGGCAGCGATCAAAAACCGCGACAAAGCGAGCGATACCATCAAGAAATTGAAACCAGCAATGGAGCTGGCCATCAATGACGGTGTGTTAAAGGATTACCCTGACTTCCTAACTCATCCAGAGTTATACATTGTTCGCAACGGTGTGATTGTGCGTAATGGCTACACCTACAAAGCCGAAGTTAAGAGCCGTTCTTGGAGCGCCGAGTACGATTCAAAAGCAACAATCATGATCACCAACTTCGACCGTAAATCTGGCACGGTGGACGGCTTTATTACTGAAATGGACGGCGAACCAGCGTCACGCAACTATGTCGATCTACCTGTTGAGCGCATCATTGAAATTGCGCCAGTGAATCAGGATAGAGCTGCGCTAGAAGCAAAAGCGCTCCAAGGTGTACCACTAAGTGAAGTCGCTCATACGTTTGACCGTGAGACGTTCTTTGAACTGGTCGCAGAAAAGAAAATGAAAGCCTACGGTAACAGCCGCCGTTGTTTGGTGCGCAATGCTGACGGCTCATTCTCTACGCCGTGGGGATTGGATGTTGAACCAGACCAAACGCTGATTTATCCAGATGCGAGCGATAAAGCGATCGTGAAAGCCCTACTCGACCAAGTAACCAAGCAATTGGAAGATAAAGGTCGCGTGATGTTGGAACACGACATTCTAAGTTTCTTTATCGGTAGCGATTGGGACAAACAGGCGATGGAAAACGGCAACCAAGTGAGCGAACAGGAAGTTGTTGGACTGGTGACACTTGAGATCAAAGCATTCGAGGAAAAATACCCTGAGCTTTATCAAGAAGCGTTACTGAAAGCAGAGACGACTTACAAAACGTCTATCACTTTCCTTAAAGAGCTAGATAACCATCTAAGCAATTTGAAATGGACAGGTTACACCAACGCACACGAAGCTCGCCGCCTATCGGCTCGTGAGTTCACTCGTTACACCGATATTCTGACCGAACGCTCTAGCGAATACCGCACAGAGCTGGAAGATAAGCTATTCGCTGACTTCACTAAGCTGGTGGCTAACGACCCTGACCGTGCGAAACGTCTATCACAGATCGCGTACTGGATGACGCAATACAAACCAACGACCGATACTCACCTACTGAAAAAGGTCGATGCGATTTACGGCGAAAACTCACAAGAAACCATGCTTAAGGTATGTGCTGACCTACACGCTATTGGCGAACGTGAGTTCCTATCCGGTGATGGCCTAATCTTCTCGGATGACTGGTCATTGAATCGCATGAAAGGTGCGTATGGTTCGCTATTCACTTATCGCAGCGCACAGCGTGAGGAATTTATCGAGAAGTACCTAAATGCGGATAAGCCGGAAAAGGCCGAGGTTAAAGTGACCGAAACGCAGAAAGTGAAAATCGATAATATCTCTGCCATTAACGTAGAGAGCATCGAGAAGTTTAGCGAACTAATGTCAGGCATTGGCATCGACGTTAAAATGGTGACTTCACCAATTAGCTGGAAGCCTAAGCGCGGTCGCAACCGAAAAGAGATTGTTGTAGAGCCATACGAACGCATTGGTTTGATGGACAACAATGGCCTTAAAGGTTCGCTTAAAGTGATGTTCGCTGGTGACAAGGAAGCTAAGGCCGAGTACGGCGCTGACTTCGCATCAAACGCAAGCAGTGAATTTAATGGCGGCTGGTGGTTTATCTCTGCGAAAGCGGATTTGGAATTGCTAGCGAAATCGCTATTAACCATTCATAACACAATGGCCGAAGCTGCCTAACTCAAATTTTCGCATGCGAAAAGTTCTCGCATGCGAAAACTTTTTGGAGACAACAATGATTACCCAAGTGAAATTGCCTACCGTTGAAGATCTACAGCCCTTACTCGATGAGGCGCTAGAAACAGCGCAAAGCAAAGAAGCATTTATCCAAGCTCAAGTAGATGGCATTTACAAAACACTTAAAGCCAATCCGCTCATGTACCGTCACTATGGCGCTTATTGGTGGGCGGTTAAATCGCTCATGGCCAAGCATGGTTATGACCTTGGCAGCGATTCAGAAGTGATCACAGAGCAACACTTCAATTTCGAAGACCCTGCGATTTTGTTGTGTGCTGCGTGGGCGTACCAGCAAGAGCAAGTTGATAAAGGCTACTGGCAAGCAAACCTACATACCTACTACGTCGATGATGAAGAATTTGAATATTCTATCGAGGACGTAAATCTCGAAGCGTGGAGTGTTAACAGCAAATCGATGCGTTAAGTTTTCGCATGCGAAAACTTTTTCTCATATGCCCGTCATTTTTGGCGGGTATTTTTTTGCATGGAATTTGGTAAGAAGTTCTCGCATGCGAAAACTATACGGAATGGGATGTTTTAAAGTTCTCGCATGCGAAAACTTTTGAGATAGAAAAAATAAACCCCGCCACTGAACAAATGGCGGGGATTGCACGTTGAACAGATAAGCTTTGATGCAATCAATCCTACCCCTAATAGTTTTGTTGCCGCCTATCTGTAATTTAATTTATATGAAATAATTTTCATATTCAACGGGTTTTTCAATATTTTTTTATTAAAAACAATAAATTATGCAACTAGGTGCTTTTCCCTTCTTATGCCTGTTGACGCTGCTCTTTGTAACCTAGTTAAGTAATAGAATTGTCAAAAAGTTTTCGCATGCGAAAACACATGGAATCAATCTCACAATTTATCTAATGTTCTCGCATGCGAAAACTTGTGCAATCGGTTCTGTTTGTTACTTTTTTTTCTTGTGCTGTTGCTACTGGCAACGTATAGTGTGTGCCTGTTGCCAGTGACAACAATCGAGAGGCATTGATATGGCATCCAAGGAACGATGCGAAAGATTAAATCAATTAGTCCAAAAGGCAGGAAGTACCAGAAAAGCCAAGCAGCTCATTGATGGCGTTAAGGGTGTAAGCCCTTGCCACACTGCTATTTACAAAGCAATGCACGGCGGCGGTACAACTGATTACGTAGTTCAGTGCTATATCGAGGATCTTGAGGTAGCACTGAGCAAACCAAAACAGCAAACAAATTCCACCAGCAAAGGAAATTAATTAATGAGCATTATCATGGCGATTGCCAACCAAAAAGGCGGCGTTGGTAAAACAACTTGTACTTACAACTTTGGCATTAGCATCGCTAGCCAAGGCAACAAATGTCTATTCCTGGACTTTGACCCACAAAACAACTTAGGCGGCTCAATCGCACCGGAAATGGTCGAGAATCCAGAGTACACATCTGCGAGCTGCCTACACAACGCTTACAACCTTTTTGAAAATCCAGTAAAGGCTAAACCTTTCGAAGTCAGCGAAAACGTACACGTTATTGGCGGCGATAAGCGCATGGGTAACATTACTCAATCACAAATCTTAAACGTGGCTGAGTCTATCGACCTTATCAAAGACGACTACGACTATATCTTTATCGACTGTCCACCAGCGGCGAACGCGCTACAGCATGCAGCGCTACTTGTGGCCAGTAAGCTACTTATCATTAGCCAAGCACAAAAAATGTCGATCAAAGGCGTTAATGAGCTGGTTAAGACCTCGCGCCAAATCCGTCGAATGAACCCTGACTTGGAAGTATTAGGCATTGTCCTAAACCTTATCGAAGCCAACATTACAAACGACCAGCGCGAACAGGAAGCGGAACTTCGTAAAGAGTACGGCAACCTAGTTTTTGAAAACAAACTGATTAAAACAACGCGCGTAAGTGAAGCTCTAAACCAAGGCAAAGCACTGATTGAAACCAACCCTAAAGCGGCTGATAAATTCGGCTTTACAGCGGTTTGTGAGGAACTTTGCAAGCGCATGGTAGAGGTGACAGCATGACCAAAAGCTTAAGAGATCGAATCAAGCTTAGCGACCTAGATAATCTCTTGGATGAATCAGCGGTAGAAATCCGCGATGCAGCGAAAGTGCTGGCTATCCCTAAAGACTCTTTGTATTCAGTTGAGCAAGTTCGTGAAGAATTTAACGATGAATCACTACTTGAGTTATGCGAAAGCCTAGAAGAAAACGGCCAAATTCAACCTGTCGTTGTTTACCCGTTCGATGGCAAGGGATACAAAATCCAAGAGGGTGAACGCCGTTGGCGCGCCACTATGTTGAGCGACAAGCTAACTCACGTTGAATGTATTGTCCGTGAAAAGGGCGATATTTTTGGTCAGCTCATCGAAAACATTCAGCGAGAAGATTTAACGCCAATCGAATTAGGTAAGGCGTTTGACCAAGCAAAGAAAAAGCACAATCTGGATAACCGTGGCTTGGCTAAGCGCCTTGGCAAATCAGACGGCTACATTTCGAAATACCTAAATGTACTTAAAGCCCCTGACTTTGTTTTGGAAGCATTCCAAAAAGGGATTATTGGTGATGTAGAGTCCATCAACGAACTACGCAAAGCAACCGTCGATAACTCTGAGCGCGTTCGTGAAGCGCTGGAAAGCGGCGAGAAGCTAACACGCCAAGATTGTGTAAAACTGCGCACTGGCGAGCTAGATAGCAAGGTGGAAGTTGCACCTCAACCTAGCAAACCAGAGAAAGCAGAAAAGACCGATAAGACACCAGTAAGCAAAAAGCCTACGGCAAACCAAAAGCCTACCAGCATTTGTGTGATGGTTAATGACCGTCATGGTTTGGTGTTCGCATCTGGTAAGCATAGCGACAAGCTAACGGTACTGTTTGATGATGGCGAACTTGAGCAAGTGCCAGTTGGTGAAGCTCAATTAGTTGGGTATCGTGTGTAAAGTTCTCGCATGCGAAAACTTTTAAAGCGGGTGGCTAATTAGCTGCCCGTTTTTCGTTAGGACGTAATACCCGCCGTCACGGTAGACACCAACCACATAGTGATCGAGCGGCACGTCTTGCCAGCCAAATAGCCCTAGTTCGTCATCGCAATAAGCGACGATATTCACCAGCTTTACCTTTTGGACATGCAGTAGATAGATATTATCTAGCGCCCCTTTAAATGGCCTGTAGATATACTCGCCATCTTTCCTTAAAGCGGGGATCTCATTCCCTGCGACTGAATGGCCATCGGCAACGCCGTCTTCGTTTATGTCGATTAGCCCGTAGTGATAACGATGCCTGATAGTAAACATCCCCTACTCCCAAATGCAAAAACGCCAGATTTGACAATTAAATCTGGCGTTTTTGTGTCTATAAAGGTTGTATAGGCAATATATGCCAAGAACTATTTTATAGCATGCCTCGAAGCGTTTGCAAGTTCGTCCAGTTGCACACTAGACTCGAACATAAAGCCTGTTTGTACCCCCTCGTTTTCTAGCTCTTGATTCACACGCCCAAGAATATCAATAAGCGATGCACCGCCGCCGCCAAACATATCCCCGAGCGCTTGGCCTTGGTGAAGCAGCTCACTATTGATTGCCTCGGCCATTGCCTTAAATGCCAGTGTCATGCGTTTTGCGCTTCGGTTGTTCGCAGCAATGAATCTCGCCAGCGCTTCGGCCTCGGGATCGTTGTCGCCAAACAAACCGGACTGAGCTAATAGCTCATCGATGTGCTGACCGGAATCTTTGGCCTGTCTTACTAGCTCGGTTGCTTGCACCAGTGAGTCAAGTGCTGACTTAGCGAGGTCAGGTTGTGAGGCGTTAATTTCCACGGCTTCTGCCAGCGTTCCAGACGTGTTTTTATGCACCTCTCCGCTAAGGTATTGCATCTCAACAAACGCGCTTGCTGCGCCGTTTAGCGCGCTCAAAATGTTGCGAATTTCGGGATCGGCTTCCTCGGCTACCAGCTTCACCAACTTCTCGTTTTTGTACGCCTTGGCAAACACGGCATTTTGCATGCGCTCAATCAGTTGCTTGGTTGGTCGGCCATCTTCGGTAAGTAGTCCGGCGGTTGAGTTATCCCCAATTTCAGTTAAGAAACTGTTTATAAATCCTTGGTTAGACTTGGCCAAAAGGTTGCCTGTTTCGCTCGGTTGGAAAAGGGCAATCATGCGGTCATCGATGCGCTCTGCGTCAACCCAAGCCGTTTCGGCGGCGCTCATCTGTTGCAAGTCAGAGAGGTTGGAATCTCGGGCAAACTTAGCACGGTTAACTTTGGTGACACGTTCTCGAACCAACACTGGCTCGCGCATGCTCTCAACTTTCTCCGGTGATAGGTCGAAGCGCTCCGCATTGTCGATTAGGAACTGGCGGTACTTATCAGCCTTGCCCTCTCTATACGCTTTGATGATAGCGATGGTTCGACCGTTCCCCGACTCCACCACATTATCCGAGCCAACAATCGGTGCGCCGTGGCTAGATAGTCCAGAATCGGTTAATTGTTGTGGACGCAAATCGTTGGCCATCTTTGAGATCTGCAATTTTGAGGATACGCGAGTACGGTCGCGCGGTTGCAGTTCTTGCGGGAAGTTCGGATTGATTCGACCGTCTAAGTCGTTCGATGGAATAAGGTCGCTGGCTTCCACGACTTTAAAGCCTGTTTCCACTTCGTCGCCTTTTGCTGTCACAACGTAGCTGGTGCGACCTAGCTTGGGTTTTGGATTGTCTGTTGCGTACAGTTGAACAATCTCGGCTAGGTCATTGATGTTTTTCGCCTCTTTGATTTCGGCGCTAATTGATGTGAGTTGGTTCAATTTGACCGCTCCGGTTGGAGTGGCGAGTTTTCGCATGCGAAAACTTTTGGGACAGGGAAAAGGATTAAAGGCTCTTAAGCAATGCGAAAAGCGCCTTGGCGTAGTTATGACGTTCGCTGGCTGCTAGTGCAAGGTTTAAAGATTGCTTGTAGTAATAGTCTGCTCGGATTTTAGTGAAAACATTCATCGTTTTTTCTCAAGTTCTCTGAAAAGTTTTCGCATGCGAAAACTATATCGAACGAGATTCTTTAAAGTTCTCGCATGCGAAAAGTATATAGAATGTCATGTTTTAAAGTTCTCGCATGCGAAAACTATACGGGGTGGTGTTTCATAAAGTTCTCGCATGCGAAAACATCCGTGTCTTTCGCGCTCCATGCAAAAAGTTCTCGCATGCGAAAACTTAAGCGGCCAGTTTGTCAGGATTGTGCTCGAACCATTCAATCGCTTTTTGCTTGATGCTATCTAGCTCCAAGCCCTCTGAGTGAACGTCTCGCATTACATCAACAAACAACGATGGCTTGGCTGTATTAAACTCCCCTGCAAGGAATCTCGCAACCAGTTCGCTTTGTTCAACTGGACGTTCGCCATTGTCGCGCCCATTCTGCTCAATGTGCTTAGTGATGGTCTTGATAGCCTTGCTACGGTCAGCGCGCGACCAGCTACCAAAACCACCATTTTTCTTGGCTGAGCCCGCATCGTTTTTCCAGTAGTCCAAACCTCGCGCAATATGCCCTTTGAAGCCAAACTGGAAGTTTTCGCCATCCTTGTAAACAACGTAGTTATCCCCCTTTTCAACCATTTGGTAGTTAGGGAAAAACGCCATTTCGTATTCGTACCAGTTAGGCAGAAGTAGCACTTCATTGAGCTTTTCAATCTTATCGGAGCGGCCTAACTTGGAAAATTCTTCTACCGATATTGGCTCATCCGAACTTGATACCGGTTCCTGCTCAACCTTTTGGTTAGCCCCTGTCAGTTTATTAAGAATTTCCACCAGCTCACGGTTCTTTTTGATGCGTTCACCAATCGATAGCTGGCCACTCTTAAGCTCTTTCAACAAACCCGCAGCATCGCGGTTGAGCGTCATTTTTTCTCTTAAGCTTAACACTTGATTCTCTCCGGTTTAGGCCGCCGATGTGGCGGCCTTGGTTGTGATTAGATTTGCGCTTGGATCATGCTGGTGATGTTGCTTAGAGCAGCATCCATCAACGCTTCGTTCTCTGCTATTTGGTCGTTAGCTTCGAAGTGGGCGTAAGCCTGTTCTAGTGCGGTTTGGAACTCATCAACCAATTCCGGCGTAGGTTCACCAGTGAAATCTCGGATTTCCTTTAGTTTCTCTACATGTTCCATTTCTTCGTTATTGCCCTCTGTTTCAGATTGAGGCGCCTCACTACTTAGATTGAACGCTTTCACTAATAGCGCTTCCATTTCCGCTGTATCGTCAAATTCACCGATCAAGTCGTTGCCTTGGTATAGCGCGAACTTGTACTCGCCATCTTTAGCGATCGGATAAATGTCAGCGTGGCTTTCATTTAACCATGAACGGGCGACTAGCGGAGCGTACACGTTCGCTGGCACTGAGCCATTTACTGAGTGGATACCTGCCGCAACACTTGGTTGTACCAATGCGCCTTTTTCGTTGTAGTAGGTATCCGCAGATTGCCAGTCCTTAATCGTCTCAAGTTGAGCTTTCGCTTTTTCGCTTAAGTCGGTCGCTAGAATGTCGAATAGAACGTCTAGGCTGTAAGTGAGTCCGTCCTCATCTTTCGCATTAATCGACTTCACTCGGCCTGTTGGGAAAGTCACTTCCTGCTTACCAAGTTTTAGCTCTAGGTTGGTAAAGGCTTCTAGCTGCTCAAGCGCTTTCGCTTCTTCTTCATCTAGGCTTTCACGGAATGAGGTAACGTCTAATACGTCATCCTCTGCCTGTTCGCCTTGCTGGTGCATTTCAGTTAGAGACGCGAGCTCTACCACTTTGCGCTCTTTACCAAAATCAAAGTCCACGGTTAGGCGGCCACCAAAGAAATTGCGATCGTGGTAATCGGTCATCGTGTCGCTGTTGTTGTAGTCGTATTGGCCTACATAAGCGTTAACGAACTCGATCAGCTGATCTACTGCTTCGGTATAACGGCTCATACCGTGTGGCGCTGGCGAGTTAGGGTTATCAATCTCGAACTGTAGGTAAGCTGGATTGTAGAGCATGACGTTTCTTGGCAAGTCAGTCAGCGTTAGGTCTAGTGTGCCGTAGCGAGGCTTGCGTACTGAGATTTTAACGTCATTACTGATCTTGCCAGCTTTCTTAAGCTGAGCGATAAAGGCGCGGATTCGCTTAGCGATTTCACCCGTATCTCGAATGCCCTCGCTCTCATAGATTGAGCCAAATGAATATTGAGTTGGGTCTAGTGCGAGAAGTTGTTTTTCTTCCTCGGATGCACCCTTGCTCACTTCATCTGCTGTGTCAGATTCTACGGCGTTCTTAGCACCCAATAGCTCAAGCAGTTTGTTAGCACCGTCAACCGTTAGGTAGCTGCGAGAATTGGTGTTAGCGATAAAGCGTAGCTCTTTACCCTTGTTCGACTTCGCAGAGAAGAAACTGTAGCCAAATGTATTTTCCATTTGGTTCTCTTGTTCTTCGGTTAGCGCAATATCGTTAATCTTGCCGTCAGCGTCCACCTTAGCCAGTAGCTTGTCGGCGTTCTCGCGTAGTGTTGGGCGCGAGTGAAGCGAACCCGAGCCGTTAATGGCTAACGTTGAATACAATGATTCAAAGCCGTTGATTGTGGTGAACATGGCCGGACTGACAGGCTCTAGTGGTGCGCTGTATTCCGTCTCTGCAATTTGCTCAAGCGTTTTGCCGTCCTTAAGCATGTTAAAGATTGCAATAGTGCTTTCTTTCACTGCTTGGTCGTTTAGTTGAGTCGCTTTTTGCTGCGCTGCTGCGCCCTCTAGGCCAGTTTCTAGCACCTTGCCTGTGTACGTATCGATAACGCTAAAGTTAGCTTGGCCAATAGTGCCTACTGGTGCGTAGCGCTTCTCGCGTGTCGCCTTGAATTGGCCTTTGTGGTTCAAGTCAGGCAATGCAGCAAGGCTAGGGAAGCCACGGCTTTCGTATTCCGCTTCGATAGCTTTTGTGTACCACAATGGCATGACTGAGTTATGGATAGCGCGCGCCATCTGTTCATTGTCGATCTGCTCATCGTTATCCAAGTATCTAAAACCATGAATTGCCAGGATGTCTTGGTTGGTAACACTTGCCATTGCATAGTGCTGAGCAAAGAGCTCATCTGAACTTAGTTCGGATAGGTCAGGGTAGATACCGTCATCAATCGCCTTAATGAAGCGCTCAACTTTTTGGTAGTCCTCGCCTTGGTCTGCCATTGCTGGAATGACGGTTTCACCTTTTGCCTTGGTGTAAGCTACGTCTCCCTCATGGTAAACCGTAGTCGCGCTAAACGCTTTTTCTACGTCATCCAGTGCTAACGCTTCGCCGTTCTCAAACTTCTCGTATAGGTCGCCACGTAGCGCGCGTAGGTCGAACATTTTCGCCGTTGCACTAAAGAATCCGTCACGGTAGTTCAAGATAGCTTGCAGTAGGTCAGCGCGTTTCGCACGGCGGTTAAATGGAATGCGATGAGCCGTTAGGAAATCAGTGATCTCTTTGCGGTTCTTAAATTGCGCTTCCAGTGACGCTAGGGTTTCACCTTGTAGTGATTCCACTAGGTGCGCTTGTTCTGAAATACGCTTAGCTTGGTCATCCACTTTCTCGCCACGTTTTAGTGTTTTACCAGTACCTAGCGTTAGGTCAGCTAGCATAACAAGACGTTTGCGATCGCTTGGGTTTACTGACTGCATATCCTTAAGTTGGGATAGAGCTGCTTCTTGGAAGCGCATGCGGCCTTGCGTGTGTTCTGCTTGGCGCTGTAATTCAGCATCGCTTTGAACCAGCATTAGGTCTTCGGCAATCTCTTGAATCATGTCCGGCGTCACAAGGTCAATCGATGCGCTCCATAGCTTGTACGCGTTTGGATTTTCCTTGCGGTTCTTCATTTCTGGTTGCTGGCGTAACTGCTTAGCGAACGCTGCTTTGAAGCCCACTTGTTTTAGGGTATCGAGCGTAGACTGAGGAATTTCATCAACGCCTTTGTCCTCAACCCATTGGTCTAGCGCTTCGGTTGCGATGCGCTCCGCTTCTTCTAGGTCGCCCTCAACCATGCCAAATAGCGGCTCTAGGTCAAAGTTACTTACTAATTCTGGTGGCAGTTTTTGGTCATAAGCGATCGCACCGTGGCGAATGCCATTACCAGCGTCAGCGAATTGCTCTTTGGCCGATTCTGGATCGAGGTACTTAACCACTTGATGTTGTGGCGGCGTCGTACCCAAGCCATAAGGACGTAGACGTAGGCCATACCAGAATAGGTTATCCGTGGTTTCGTCTTTGTCTTGGTCGTTCGCGTTTGGCTCGTCGTTCTCAATTGGTTGCGGTTCTTCGTTGCTGTCATCGGTATCTTGAAGCAACTTAGATTCGCGATCGTAGTCAGCCAGAATAAGTGATTTAGCAGCTTCCCAACCTTGTAGATCGTCGCCACCAGCAAGCGGTGAACCCTCGCCGTAAGTGACAGCCAAGGTTTGGTTATCGCGCGCGTGGATCATGTACTGGCCAAAGCTATCATCGTCGTTCGCGTCAGGCGATTCGAAGTAGACAAACGGCTCGCTATCTTCGCCTTTATCCATCTTCCAGCCCTTAGCAATGGTCTTGCGACCAATAAGAGCCAATAGCCATTCTTTGCGCTCGATATTCGCTTTTCGTTCCCGTTCTTCGTCTGACAACTGAGGAAAATCGTTTTCAATTGAATCACGGATGTATTCTTTAGCCTCGGCAAGCTCTGATACCGTCATAGCACCTTTATCGAGGTCATAAATCACATCATTGATATACGACTCTGAATAAGTGCTAGGAACGTTTTGATTTGCTGCACCTGCAAACTCTAATGAGTCTTTAAACTCTTGGCTTAGCTGCTTAACAAAGGCATCAAGATCGCCATTGAAAGCACGGTTAATGATGAAGTCGCGTTTCTCTTGCTTAGTCCATGAAGCGTCCCATTGCTCGATCACTTGAGACGAACTACCACCAGCGTTTACATTTGTCGTTGCTGTATTTGCTGCTGGCTTGATAGCAGCAAGCTGTTTGCGTAGTTCTTCTTGGATTTCGTTCTGCGTAGCGATCTGAGTTTCTAAGCGCTTCTCTTTCTTGGCCAGCTCATCGAGCTTTTGTTCCAAGTCGGTAGCTTCTTCGCCTAGTTGCGCAGCTTGTTCATCAAGTTCTTGTGCCTTTTGTTGCGCTTCTTCCAATGCTTTCTTGTCAGCGTCTTTCTTGGCCTTAGCAGCGACAAATTTCTCGCTGTTGTTTTCAAGCAACTGCGCTAGCTTGTTGGTCACTTCCTTAAGGGATAAATCCATATTGCCCTTTGGCGCGACTACGTGAGTAATATCGCGCGAGTTCATTAGAAAGCGGAACGCGATTAACGTGTCATCTGGATTGATTTTTAGCGGATCGTTATCCGGCGCATGGAACGCAATAGAAATGCTCTGGCCATCTGAAAACGGGATTTTCACCATTTGGACAGCAACCGCACCAGACTTGCGCGGTTTGCCTACTTCTACGGCTTCTACCGATAGAGTAGGGGTTTTACGTTCCAAGTGCTTACCAAATTGCTGAGCACGAAATTGAAGCCTTGAGGCTTTCGATTTGAACGCCTCTAACATCATTTGTGGCACAGGTTTGCACTGATACAAGTAGGTGTTCTCCAAATCCTCAAGTGACAATGCCTCTAGGATTTGATCGGCGTTTTTACCTTGCAGCACCGCTTCAATCTGCTCCGGCGTGAGTTTC
Source organism: Vibrio sp. J2-4 (assembly GCF_021728155.1). Taxonomy (NCBI): domain Bacteria; kingdom Pseudomonadati; phylum Pseudomonadota; class Gammaproteobacteria; order Vibrionales; family Vibrionaceae; genus Vibrio; species Vibrio sp. J2-4. Next base: position 351,508 of record NZ_JAKKCN010000002.1, on the reverse strand, counting down.
TTGGCCAGATGGTCGATGCGATCCACAATCTTGATTTGATTTTGACTGGTAAACATCATGACTTTGCCGCCTCTAATTGTGCTTCAAGTTCTTTGGTTTCTTGCTTCTCTTGCTCTAATGCAGTTTCGAGATCTGCTATGCGGCGTTGTTCTTCTTCCAACTTAGTGCGAACGCTATCCCGAGCGGCTAGGGCATTGGTGTAATTGGACTGAGCGACTTGTTCAGCCGCTTTGGCTTCTTCAAGTCGCTTAGCAATAGAACGTGTAGCTGGTTGAATGTCTGAGGTGTCTTTAACGGCTTTAGCCGCTTTACGTGCAACTTGCTTGTCAAACTTGCTTTGGTTGCGCTTCATTAGGCGAACCATTTCACGCGCAAGCTCGCGCTCGTTCTTCACGCTAGGGATAGGCTGTTTAGTGCTGTTGAGTGTCATTTGGAAAATATCACCCTCATCACCAATAAACAGCGTCATTGACTGGCCATTATCAAAGAATAACTTGGCGCGTTTAACTGTCTCGCCGTCTCGTCTCGTTCTCTTGTTCGAGGCTTCTACGTCTGTAACAGTCGCACCAGCTTGTTTTAACGCAGTGAGCAGACTCTTAAGGCCGCGTTCGGTCACGTTGTCAAAATCGACCACCACATAGTTATGTGACTGGTCTAGTGCAAACTTACTGTTGTTACGCAATTTCAAATTCCTCTGAATATGTCGTACAGGTAGGAAAGATTTTGTACAGCGGATTGATTAGGGAACAGGAGCGCTCAATCTTAACGTCCAGAATCCACTCGCCATGCAGCTTTTCCCCCGCTTCGAGTTCGAGTAACTTGCGATCGAACGTCAGGTATTCGCTGTTATGTCCGGCGTGTGAAAAGTCGAGCTTACGTGTGCGAGTAATGACGGCTTTTGGTCGTTTTTTACTGCGCAACGAATAGGTTAAAGTCCCACTCGTTATGGCTCGCTGAGATTGATAACCAAGAACGAATCGAATCACATCGGGATCGTCCATCTGGTTTGCATGCAGTATTTTTACTGCGTTTCGTTTAAGCAAAAATCGGTCAGCAATGGCTAGGCCAATTACTGCAAATTCCATCATTTGCCTTGCCCTCCGGTATTAAAAAATCTCGCTAACATTTGGCTAGCCAGCTTGCGGATAAAGTTGATCGAGTCTGCTCCGTTGTTCGACGCAATGAGGACAAGCGCGCTGGTATAACCAGCCTCCACACCCTCGCTTTCACACAAGTAAGCGACTATCAAACCGACCACCAACGCCAGCGTTAGCTCGGTTAAAAAATCAAGGAATCCACCAGCTAGACGTTGCTCGCGTATGCCTTGGAGATATGACCCAACACCACTGAGGACAGATAGAGCCAGTACGCTAATCGCAAAGCTCTCACCAACAACTGACACTGGCATTAAATCCCCCTTTTATATATTACCTAGCGAGTTTATTCGGAATGGTGGCTTTTGCTCAATAGACGGGCGTTACTTACTTTTGAATGGGTATTAAATAGGGCTGTTTTGCGGAAAAAAGTTAGATTTCAAGAGCCTATATAAAAAAGAAGGCTCTCACCCAAAAGGCTGGTGAGAGGCTAATCCAAGCGTTTTGTTGCGCGGCAACGCATACAAAACTTCCAACGAGGATAGTCGAGTCGAATCGATATTTGACGAGGAAGATTATATAAATATTGGTTTTCGCATCAATATGCGCCCATGTTTTCGCATGCGAAAATTTTAGGGGATGTCATGTTTTAAAGTTCTCGCATGCGAAAACTTTTGCAAAAAAGGGACAGCATCGTGTCCCTTTGGTTGATGGTTATGGTTTGATGTAGCGGATCGAGAAATGCGAACCCCGAATAGGCGTGGATGCACCTCTGTCTAAGAATTGAATAAGCTCACCGTAGTATAATTTTCCTACCCATCGACAAGTCGTTGGCACGGCATCGAAGTCGTTGGAATCACTTTGAGCCTCCGCTATAATTTTATTGCTTTTGGCGATTGCAGAGTACACAGCCGATGAGTTTGAAGCATTGCGGCGTCGTATCGCAGTCCATTCAATTTCGTAATACCCCTCAACACGAACATCAAAACCAGCAACCGGAGCGTTGTAGTTAATCAAATCAAACGGATCGAGGAAACATCCGATCCAATTCTTGAACTCCCATGTAATGCCATCTATCGTAAGGTTGCCCTCTCTTAGCCCCGCATTACAGCCCAAGGCAACCTCTCCAGCGCGTGATGAAACACCCGCTAGTTTACTATCAACGTAGTCTTTACGTGCGAGAGAGTTGCCAGCCGAGCTCTGAGGCGAACCTGCATATACATTGCCGTCCTTAATGTCTACATACTTACTGCGGCGGTTAGTGTAGAAGCGCATCCGACCCTCTGAGTTAGATAGGATCTGAATACCAGAACGGATATTGGTGCCATCATAGTAAGAGGCTAACGCCCAATGCGCACTTGAACTATCTTTACAGTTGATACTGAATCCCGCACGGCCATTCGTCGCCCATGATGAATCCATAAAACTATTATCCATACGAACGGCATCAGTCGAACCACTCCATGCACCAACTGTTATTTCACCCTCAGTGCGAACCAATGAGCTACCGAAATAGACACCAGAAGTAAACTTTCCTAAATCATTGATGCGAAGCCAGTTGCCGTCTGTATTACGAAATGCAGCTCGCCCACCTAATGAAATGCTCTGATTGAGCATTACATCAATCCCTTTAGCAAAGGTGAACGAGGAGTAAGAGTAAAAGCCGCTGGTGGCCTCTGTCTCCATGTGGCACCAAGATGAATTACGAGAACCAATCCAAGTTTGCTTACCGCTATAAGTCAGCTTGATACCCTTAGCTGCCTCTATATCGACACCATCTAAAGGCTTATTGTAAGACGTGTAGTTAGTCACCATTAAACCTTTAACCAGCCCCGCTGGTTGAGTTGCACCTTTGTTGCTAACGTATGGCGTTATGGTGTGACTACACATGTATCGAATAAGAATGTTCGTACTGTAGGCACTACGTGTTTTTACATAGATGGCGTAATTGTCACCGCTAGTATTTACCCAACCAAACTCACTAAATGGTAAGCCGCTAGGATGGTCTGTAATAACCTGACCATTTAGACCTTTAGGGTTTCCGTTACTGGCTCTCAGTATCATTTGATGTCGTGACGACTGATAGTGCAAGTCAGTGTTAAAGCCAGCACCACCAAAGAACTCAATAACCGCAGTAGAGCTTGATTGAGGCATCGTTACATTGGCAACCAAACACCAAGAGTTGTCACTACCTAAAGAGTTGCGCACAACCTCTGTACGGTTAAACGCCTCTGTAACGACTTTATTCCCTTGTACTTCGATAGGGACACTGGAACTAAGCTTTGATCGAGTCAGCTCTAACTTGGCGTCCCCTCCATTATGAGCACCACCCACCGCGATTTGAACGTAAGCATCCGACGAATTAGAACCGTTCGTTAAGTAAACCGCCCGACGATTACCAATCAACCCGTACCCGTCCAGCTTAACTTGCTCGCTCGATGGAACGTTATTACCAGCGCGAGTGCCTTGCACTTCAACACTACGATTCGAAGATACCGACTCTGTAGCGTTTAGGGAGCCGTATAGTGTTGATTCACCACCTTTGCGGATCTTTAATCGACTTGAAACGTCACTCTCTACAACCTCAAAGGTGCCATCGGTTTTCGTTTCAACATGAAAGCGCTTACCTGCATGACCTATGTGCAATTGAGAAACATTGGAACTGCCCTCATCAATGAGTAGGCCACCAGTCAGTGTGCCACCAGACTGTTTTAGGTAGCGACCATCGGCTTGCGCTTGAGTCATCTTTGAAGCTGCAAGGTCATACGCCTTCTTAACGGCACCTGCCGCCGCAAATTTCACATCGCTAGCATCATCAACCGCTGCTGTGAATGCGTAGTTAGGCACGTTTGATAGACCAACTTGAGCTTTCGTAACCTTGTGTGGGTTCGAGTTGTCTGATTTGTGTTGAGCAATGTTGGTTGTAATCGCTGCTACCGCATCTTCTTGATCCATGAGCGCGTCACCAAGCTCTTTGATTGTATCGAGCGCTTCTGCTGGTGCACCACCAATCAAAGTGCTGATACGTTCGTCGGTGTGCTTGTTCGCGTTTGTCTCTGCTTGCTCTGCGCGGTCATAAGCTGCGTTACCGCGATTTAAACCCTCAACGCCTTTGTCGTATGCTTGTTTAACAGCACCAGCGGTCGCAAGTTTACTGTTGGACGTGTCTGATACCGAGCTGGTGGCCGGATAGTTTGGTACGTTACCTAAGCCTACTTGTGCCTTTGTGACTCCGTGCGGGTTCGTTTTATTGCTAGCGTGCTCATCCACTTTTGTCGTGATTTCTTCACGCAATTTTCGAGCTGGACTACCACCAACTTGAGTCAATTTTTTTAATGCCATTCAGAAATATGCCTTTCTCAATTCATTGACTAGCAACTCCGACAAAGCGCCGGAGCACATCGTTAATGGGGAAGTAGGAAAGGTCATGGCTTACTTGAAGCCGATAACAGTCACAATGTCACCAGCTTGTAACTGCTCACCAAACGTAATTGTGTTGCCAGATAGACTCCATACACCTGCGTTCTGCATTACACCGCACACGCTTAGAACAAGGATTGCTGACACTGTACCTGCTGGCAGAGCCACCGTAGTTGATGCAGATTCGACAGTAATATCTACCGTTCGGATCGCGTCTTTGATTGAAGCGCCTAGACTATCCTTGGTGGCATACTTACCGTCAGATTCCGCTTTGGTGTATGACGCGCCGCTAGCTGCTAGACCGCTACGCGCTTGTGAAATGATTTGCGATTTAGTGGTGTTCTCAAGCTTCGCTGCGTTAACGGCAGTTGCGCCAGCGTCTAGTGCGCCCACGTCTTCTGCGGTTAGCTCGACGTTTGCGCTTAGCGCGTGACCGTTGATGGTGCGAGTCTTTGGCACTGCATTCACAACGCGAGAGTCGTTACCCTGCATAACAGTGCCAGCGCTAGTGCCGAAGTTTTTGTTAAATGCTGTGTTTTTGCTAAACGCTGGTTCAGCGCCAACGTCTGTAGCCTCAAGCACTACGTTACCGCGCTGACCATTAACCGATGAAACGGCGTCAGTCGGTGTTAATAGTTCTTGCCAGTTCGCTAGTGTGCTCGCTGGTTGGCGCATAAGAACGAACGATTTACGCAGATCCGAACGGATTGCCATATCACCCTCTTGCGCTGTAAGAGCAAGCATTTCCGCTTCTGACTTAACAGGGAACGTTTCTTTGATAGCGATAGCTGGCAATTGGCCTTGTGGGATCTTACCAGTGCTATCTAGTGTAGCCACACCCTCTGCAACGCCTTTCTTGTTGTTAGGGATGTAGTCGTGCGTGTGGCTTGCTGGCGCTGCGCCCACATCTGAGTGAGTCAGAGTCACATCGCCCGTTAGTGGTTTGTTATTGATAGTGCGAGAAGTTGGGACAAGATTGGAGCGCGCTTCACTGACAACTTGTGCCTTGGTTTTCCCCTCTAGTTTTGATGAGTCTGTTGCGCGAGCGCCCGCTGGTAATGCACCAACGTCTTGCGCTGAAAGATCAGAAACAAGACGGTTGATGCGAGTTAATTTGTTTTGTGTAGCCATAAAAAATCCAATTTCGTTGTTAGTAAAAAGGGCATTTATGGGGAATAGGGCTAGGGGAATTTGAAAACTGATTAGCCGACCAAGGTGATCTCCGTTCCTGCTGCAATTTCGTCAACAAACTGGATAACATCACCGTCCGGTGAGATGGTGTAAGCAATATCTCTTGATTGCTGCACACCCTGTAGGAACACCAGCTTAATCGCGCGTTCTTCAAAGACTGGTGGAACAGTGAAAGTATTCGACGTACTAGCGAAGTGGCTATGGAATACTTCCATAGGCGCGCCAGCGATACCGCTGTTTATGATGGCTTCAAGGTTATCGATATGCTCTTGAAGCTCGGCAATGATAGAGCTTGAGCTTAGTGATGGGACACCTAGAGTAATCACCACTTCATCACCCGTTTCAAGTGGTTCGGCTACTTCAACCTCATTAGTGTCTTTCAAGAATTGCCAAGCACTGTCTTTGGTCTGCACGATACCTTGGATAGACAATGAATCTACTTCCGGCACTTCGTAAGGCAATGCGATTTTTGTTTCGCCACCAGACGCAATGTACGGCCAATGTTCAACCGACTTGTTGTATGCAGCAGCAGCTTTGTCGTGAACCAACTTGATGGCTCTCGCAGTGGCATAAAGCTGATCGTTATCTACGTTTATCTGACTGGTTGCGTCCCAGTTGTTTACCAAGCTAAGGCCAACTTGCGCTTTGGTTACATGGTGCGGGTTTTCACGGTCTGCGTAGTGCGCATTGGCTTCGGCGCGCATCGCATATTGCTTATGTGGATCGGGATGTGAAACGTGACCTTGTAGGTCATAACCGCCTTGTTCACGATCATCAAAGTTAAGGTGTTCACTTTTGAGTTGGGTAACGCCATCTGGCACGGTAGCGCGACACAATATCAAATGATGTTCTTCAACCGCTTCCTGCGGAAGCACCTTAATTTCGGACGCTTCAATGTCTGACGCTAAATCGACTTGTTTTGTCTTTACGCCAAACTTATAGAACGCTTCGAGCACCACATAAGAAGTGGCACCAGCCGGAATCTCCACATCAACATCGTGTTGTTGTCGAACGGTTAACACATAGTCGTCGCGCTCAACTAACGCCACGCCAAATTGTTCACCACTGCTCACACGCAGTTTCATTCCACCAGCCGGAGCACATTCAAAACCACGGAAAATACCAGCGCGAACGATGCCGTAAAACTTACGGTTTAGGCTGTTACTGGCCAGTGGTTCTAGGTACTGCGTATCGGTGATAAGCGGTAGCGCTTGCCAGTCCGTTAGCAGTGGCGGGATGATGATCGTTTCTTCGAAGTTTGGGCGACTCATTAGGCACCTACCTGCGCCAATTGAGCGCTATCCGTGCGAGCCGTGTTAATCACGATTTCTATCGATAGACCACGGTCAGAGTAGATCCAAACTGGTTGAGTGACAGCCACTAGAATTAGACCGCCGCTCGCATCTTTCACGCCGACGCAAGAGAACTGGTATTGTTCATCTTCTGCTAGCGTACCCGCTGGCAAGTTTGCCGTGATGACGATATTGCCGTTCACATAGGCGTAGTTCGCCTTAGAACGGTAAAACACGTTTTCAACGGTTGTCTTATCCAGTGGGATAGGCATGCAGCTAGGCTTGCCCTCAATTTCTTGGATAAGGTCAAAACCCCATTCAAGATCGCCAAATTGGAAATAAGGCTCAGTACCATTGGTAGGCAACGACGACAAGGCGCGTTCGTCGTAATAACGGTTAAGCAGTTCACACTGCGATAGGACTACTTTTTGTGTAAGCACCTTTACGACCTCGTATAAGTCGTGGCGCTTTAATGGGACGGGGAATAGGAATAGGGTTAATAGTACCGTCTATCAATGGAGATCGCATCTAAGGGGATCGCATCCATTCTAGGTGTACCATACATAGGGCTAACAGGGCGTTCTTCCTGTGTCGTCGTTCCAGTCTGAACGAAATCCTGTTTATAGCTCGGTGTTGATTCTATATCGGTCGTGGTCTGTTTTCCAACCGTAACATGGTCAGAATAGTTAGGTATTTCCACCATATCCATGACTTCAAATTCAATAGAATACAATTGGCCATCTAAAACAATTCGTAATGGGATAAGAGGATGCACCACTCGCTTAATCTTCGCTTCGAATGCTCGAATGGCTTCCTCGGTAATGCCGTCCTCACCTGCAATATCGTTCAAAGGGATGCGAATAGCACCGCGACTGGTCAGGAAAAAGTCGCTCGGATTTAGTCCGTTTTGCAGCTCCAACTCTGACTCGGGAACTAAGAACGTGCCGTATGGAAATCGCTCTTGGTCTACTGGCGCGTAGATTCGTTCCCACTTAACACGTAACCCTTTAAATTCACGCGCGAGCGTTGAGATAAGTGGATAAATGGTCTTTTTAAAGTGAATTTCGTCCTTACGCTGCATCACAACGTGTGGCAAGTCCTCATCGGCCACTTCGCCTAGTGGGAAGATTTTTCGCAGCTCTTTAATGTCTTCTAGCAGCGATTCTTTGTCCATTTCGTACAGTGAAGAACGCGCTTTAAGCTTTTCAATGTATGACTCTACGTGAGTTTCAATTGACTCTGCGATCGCGCTTGCTAAATCTACCCAAGCGGTTTCCTTTTGACGCGCCTTGGTTAGCTGGCCAGATAGCCATTTTCTGAAGTCTCCAAATGCCATGTTTTTCGCCTTGTTGGTGTAAAAGTTTTCGCATGCGAAAACTATACGGGATGATGTTTCTTAAAGTTCTCGCATGCGAAAACATCCGTGTCTTTCTTGCTCCGTGCGAAAACTTCTATGAGTAATCGAAGTTCAGTTGAATGGTTGACGCATTCACATCTAAATAGTGGTAAGTATCAATCGGGATGCGGTCAAGAATCCCAATAACTTCGACCTCAAACTCTTTAATGCCCAAAGTCACGTTGAGCTCTTGGATGACATCCCAAATTTGGTTTTTGGTAATGCGCTCATTGCGACTTGTCTGTTTGCCAAATTTCTCATCTAACGCATCGGCCAGTACCTTTGTCGCCCATTCTGGATTTGAACTTGGGTAAAGCTTACCTTTGACCGTCACGGTAAATGGCACGTCCTTACGCTCCACCAGCTTATAGCGCTCGTTATAGCCCTCTCGGCCAGCGAATAGAACTTGGACTTCCTGATTCAAAATCTCGTCGGTTTTATCGGCAGAGTAAGCACAAATAAAGATCGTATTGATGTTGCGAACGTCCGGCGTTCCTGTGAGTTTTTCCTGCTCCGCTTCACCCCAAATCGACAACCAAGTAACACCCGAAATATTGCGCTTAACAAAGGTCATGTAATCCGAGTCCCACGCTATCTGCTCGTCATAGATTGGCGAGTAAAGGGCGTTGTTTCGGATTGATTCAATGTCTTCCGGCTCTGCACCGCCGATGATGCTGGTGGACGTTTTGATTGAGAGTTGGTCTTTATAGGCGCTTTGAATCCCCATATCGATAAGCTCTAAAGGCTGCGCATCGAGTAGGGTAGTCACACCATTAGTCAGCCATAGCTCAAACTCAATTACATCACCTGTCGCTGGCGCGCGACCGTTATTGTTGTTACCAAAACGAACGCCTAGCTGGTCGGTTGGCTTGTAATACTCCATGTAGGCTTTGGATTTGCCGTCCGTATTACGAAACTTAAAGACGTGCGTCCATTCTTCTCCGTTCACGCGCACGATGATGTTATGAATACGCTTAGTCAGCTCTTGAGGGAACGCCACGGCCAACCAGTTTTTTCCTTCATCGACCGTGTAGGTCATCTTGGACACTTCGAACTGTTGCACCTCTACTGCGGCGCTTTCTTGCGGCATAAGATCAATGGCTTCCATTAGCGTATAGCGCAATTGATTGTCAGCCACGCATTGGCTGTATTTCGGCAAGGTAACGCGCTTTGTTCCGGTATTGGTCACTAGCGCACGGCCTTTCGATGGCGCTGCTTTTCGCCCTACATAGCCCTCAGTTTCAGCACCCGCCAAAATGGAGGTGCGTTTAGTGGCTAGCGTTAGGTAGGATTCTTGCAATGCACGGCTACTGATTGCTGCCATGCGTTCAACAATCTTGGCCACAAATAAGCAAAGGTAGTCAACGAACTGCGAACCAATATGACGCGACCACCAGCTTGAACCAGCAATCGCCTCGTTAAAGGTCTTTTTGACTTCTTCTAACTTGCTCAAAACGTAATACCTCTCTCCAACGTTTGACCGTTCACAACGATCGTCAATTTGTAGGCATCGATACCGTTCACGCTTGGCTCTACGGCAATGCCTTGAACCACCGCGTCTTTCACGTCAATTGGGAGGGTTAATAGGATTGAGTTTTCGATAGCTGCTGCTGTGGTTTCGTTTATTGGTTCATGCTTGTATGCCCCTAATCTGTTGCCCCATTTTGGAGCGCCCCAAACTTGGCCTTGAGGTGTATCGAGCCATTCAGAGACGCGCGCAACGTTCGCGTGTTTCTCATCGGCAACCTTTACACCGTCAATATCGACCCGTAGTAAGTAATCAATTTCTTGGCTCATCTATTACTCCATATCAGCGCTTTGACGCTGTAACGAACGGTCATCAAAGTTGAGAGGAATAGAGCCGCTAGCCTTAGTGGCTGACGCTGGCTTGTCTTTGCTTGAGCTGCCGCTAGGCGCTGCAAAGATAGTGGTCGGTTTGTTGTTATCACTGCCGCTAACCGCGCGCCCAATGGCATCCAGTGAATGTTTGCTAAGTTCCACGGTTTGAGGCTTGCCGCTCTCTTTGAGGTCTTTCATTGCTGCCTGTGCTTGCAGCTCGCTAACTCGCTCATTGCGTTGAATGGATGATTGAGTCGCAACCGTCTTATTCGAGGTGTTTTCGGTGTCCACTTTCACCACGGATTGAGTGTCCGTTTTCTGGTTACTTAGCTCGGTATTGATGGATGATTCATGGCTGGCTGTGGTCACGCTGTTGGTTTGCGTGTTGTTTGCAGCCTTGGTTAGTGCGGCTACGGCCTCAGCCTCTTTACGGCGTTTGATCTCCGCATCGACGGCGGCCACTTGTTCAGCTTTCTTATCTGGCGAGTAAACTTGGCCAAGCTCGGGATGCTCGACCATGCCGGACATATCCATGCCTGTTTCATTAGCCACTTGCACACGTTTGTCCTGGCTAATACGTTTTTCTCTTTCTACAGCTAAGTAAGCTTCTTTGTAGCTAATCCCTTGCTCGCTGGCCTTTTGCGATGCCTCTTGAGAGGTCACTTGAATTGAGTTTTTCGCATCAAGTTCGCGCATGGCTTGGCTATCATTGGATGTTTTAGCCGTGTGGTAGGCTTCGGCGTTCTTAAGGTGTTCTTCTTTCTCCGGTTGAGCTTTCTCAGCCTTAGAATCCTTAGCCTCTTTGTCGTCCTCAATCTCACCGCCAAATAGCTTGTAAATGCCTTTGGCCATATCGCCAGAATCAAAGGTCAACGCTTCCTTAGCGCCATCAAAACCGAACGCCCCAAGCGCCGAACCAAGCAAACCAGCACCGCCACTGACTAGGCCACCCAAATCGAGCGCGTTTGCCAATGCCATTGAGCTTTTCTGGCCAGTTGTCGCTTCTTGGCCATCTTTGAGATTGAACGTCTCTTTTTGTTTGTCTTGGTCAGTGAATCCGCTAAACGCATCGTAGGCCATTAAGGCCGGAGCAAGGAAAGGGATCGCCTTGCCAGCAACAGAGCCGATTTTAGACATACCTTTAAAGGCGGCACCCGCCATCGATACGCCCTTGTTGGCCACGTTTGAGGCTTTGCTGCCAATGCCTGACATTACCGATTTGATTCGGCCACGTTTGCCACCCGCTTTACGGCCAGCACGTCCACCAGCACGGCGGCGTTCAAACATATCGCCAGCTAGGTCTAATAGGCCACCTTGGCCATCGTTCGCCACTGCTTTGGTTGCCGAAATCAGATCATCGAGCTTATCTAGTACATCATCGAATTGGCGTTCACGATCAGCACTCGATTCATGGAGCACTTCAAGCATGTTTGCTCGGTAGCTCTGTTCTTTGGTGCTTTTGATCTCACTAGCTGTGCTTATCCGGCTAGAATCACTCCCAACAAGATTGACAGGCACGTTACCCCTAGCATCATCACGGCTAGGTCGATCACTAGGCGCAACTTGAGTTGATTGGTTCGTCTCGAACGAATCTTTTGTCGCTGATAGTTGTTCATGGCTCACTGTCCCTATGGCTGTTACGGCCTGACTGTCTGCCTCTGGCGCTTGCTTGCCTCGGGTAAAGAGTCGACCTAGTTTCGATTCTTTTAGCTTGTCCTTGGTTGAGGTGGCTTTTTCAGTCACATCATCCAATGCTTCTTTAGCGTCTTGCCCCAAGTGATAAAGCTCTTTAGCGGAGTAGAAGAACGAACCACCAGCCGCAGCGCCAGCCGCATCGGTCGCGTCGTTTTCTTCCTGTAGGAACTCTTTCACGTTATTGATGGCCAGTTGCTTAAGGCTGGTGGCCACCTTGGCAAAAACGTTCTGGCTTTCCTTTTCCGTGTCGGTTTGCTTTTCAATTTGGCGCTCTAATGCGGTTTGCTGTGCGTTCTTGTAAGCCGATTGCTCTTGCTTACTCGCATAGCGACCATCGGAGCGTCGAAGCTTGCCGTTAGCGTCTTCCCAATAGCCCTCAAACTCTGCCAGTGCGTCAGAGACAGCCTTTTCTAACTTCTCTGGCACATCATCAAGGATTGAGGTATCCAAATGTTCAGAATTGGATTCTGGCGCTTCTACATTCACGACAACAGGCGCTTGTTTTACTGGCTCGCGCGCGTCCTCGCTTTTCAGCGTGTCAGCAATCGACTTTACGCCACTTACAGAGCTGCTTTGCTCGATCGCTTTGGCGTCCGGCTTGGCTTGTGTTTCTGCTGACTGACTAGGCGCAAATGACAACTCAATTTCACCTGTACGCTTGGTCTTGGTTGCACTTGGTTTAGGTGTGCCGCTTGATTGTTGTTTTAATCCTTTTTGTGGATTAACGCTCGGAATGGTAGAGACATTAAGAGAGGCATTGGAAACGCTCTTAGTTACCGCCTTTTCGATGCCCTTTGTATCCACTGCAAGGACGGCCTTTTGTTGGCTCGTTGGTAGAGTCTTGCCATCGAGTTTGCGACTAATCTCAGATAGCACGGTCAGCTCTTTGTCACTGGCTCGCTTCACTGCATCAACAACCAGTGAAAGATCAACCTCTTGTTGGTTTCTGTCCATTTTTCACCTTGTCTTGGAGCGCTTTATCTAGGCTTATGGCCATCGTTTGAGGTGTTTTGAATACCGCATCGATAGGCTGGCCACCGTAGATCGTTAAGTTCTCAATCAGTACGTTCCAACCAACGTAATCAAAACGTTGTAATGAAGTCGTTATGCCGAAAGGGTAAGAGCAACGTTCGAGTTGCTTCACCTCCTTGCTCGATAACTTTCTGGCACTGCGGAATGGTGGCGACTAGGTAGTAACGCCCCTCGTCGTACTTGGTGAGCAATCCGTGACGCGCATTGCGTAGGCACTTTTCAACCTTGGCAAAGGCCACACGAAATTCCGTGTTGAGGTACATCGATTTCAATAGGTCGATTTTCCACACTAGGGCATCGTCTTGGTCTTTGGGTTGATCTTCGAACGTTAGGCAGTAGGCCAGCTCAGTGAGCGCCATGTGATTCGCTTGCTGCTTCCATTCAGCGCTGTCCGGTTCGTACTGGTCGCGCTCATTGCGAATGTTCTCAAGTTGCTCCGCTTCGTAACCGGTTAGTGGTTTCACGTTCGCTAGGTATGACTTGCCTTTCACGCTTAAGGTGATCTCTTGTTTTGGCAATCCATTGAGAGCTTTGGCCGATTCCATTAGCTCGCCCATATTGAGATCGAGATAGTGAGTTTTTTTGCAGTGCTCGCACTCATAGCTAAAGGGAATAGTGCCTAGCTCGCTGGTGGACATAAAAATCCACCACAATGCTGCGCGGCGATCTTCACCAGTCCATAGGCCGCTATCACTCATAGGGCGCTTACTGGTGTCTTGCATGTGGTTCAGATAGCGAGTTGTGTTGGCTTCCTCTTGGTACTCGTTGAGGTCGCAGAACAATAGAGCGTCTTCCACGGTTGGGACTCGAAACTCAATCACTTCTGAAATGTTACTTGGTAGTGGAAATGATGGAATGTGCATTACAGTACCTTGTTACCTACAGACATAAATTTTTGGAGAATGAGCGGGAATGACTGGATCTGGTTGCCGTTTTCGCGTGAAAACATCACGTTGCCAATCTTGGTAGGAAAGACTTGATAGCTCTTATAGAGTGACTTTTTCCCGTCCTCATTGAGCGTGAATATGTTGATTTTGAACACGTACTCTTTGGGGATGTTGAGTGTGCCGTCTTGATTTCTGACTTTCTTGATTCGGCTTTCAAACCATTTAGAAACAGTCAGGTTTTGGTCATCACGAACCGTTAGCGTGATTTCGCCAACGCTGCTGTATGTAGGCAGCGCAATCGAGCCAGAACCGACTTGGAATGAATCCGCATCGATAGAGCCAGCACCAAAATCAATATCCTTTACGTAAATATCAAAGTCCGTTGGCGCGTCCGGCGAGTCGATTTCTACCGCCCATTGCCAGCCTTGCAGCCACGGCTTATTCATAAAGTTATTGGTCGCGCGTTTGGCGAGCTGCATGTATGGATTCATGGCCGCCTCGCTTAGAGCAACGATACTGGTGGAACAATGGCACGGTTCGCGCGCATTGAGTTTTCGATCTCGGCTTTACGTGCGGCTAAGTCAGGTTCGGCAGCAATATCGGTCACATCCAACTTGCCAGCTATGGCAATACGGCGTTGACGCTCTGCGTTCGGGATAGTGATCAGCAATTCCAGATAGTCGCCAAGCAAGCTAATGCACGGCGTTGGAAGTTGGAACGAATCAAACGGCTCATTGAGTACGTTTTGCATGTACATCAATGTCAGTGGGAATGTTTCTGCGCCCGTTAATTTCAGTTCAAGAACGTTGCCCCAAACCTCGCTACGCACATAACGGCCACGGTCATCTTTGACCACCAGCCTTGCAGCAAAGTCGGACGGTAATTCAAACTGATTGCTATCGGCTAAGTCGCTTTGTTGGATGCGGGTTTTAGTGGTAAACCCGGCAACCTCTTGGTACTTGGCCAGCGCTTTACGCAGTAGGCTTAACAGCGCCTTTTCGTCGTCGTGCAGCAAGATAGGGAATCTCGCTTTCACGTCTTCGAGTAGTTCAATCGGTGTCATGGCCGCTCCGGTAGTGGCGGCGCATTTTGAGATAGGGGATAGGCTTGGTGAATCTTAACTCAAACTAATAGGGCACGCGATTTAAACTTTGTTATTGTCGATGGACAAAAAAGACCGAAACTCACTTTTGGACAGAAACGTGCCAGGGACTTTGCTAATTTAGTAATGTACGAATAACTCTAGTTATTGCAAACGTCCAATCAAGTGGTCAAATTAACTCGCCCACTACAGCCGACGTTTGGCGCGAACTGCCACAGAAGAGGGTAAAGCTCTGACACATTGCAAGTTATGTGGCTTGCCTCCCCGTTTATCGCTCTGAAAACTAGTAGCATTCCATTATTAAACAGAATGTATATTATCACTGTTGATAGATGTGAGGTTAAGTCGCTAGATGAAAATAGAACAAGTCCATGTTGTGAACTATCGAAATTTCTCTGACGCGGTAGTCAATTTTTCCGCAAGTACACTGATTATTGGAGCGAATGATGTAGGTAAAACAAATCTAGTTCATGGTATCAGACTTCTTTTAGACAAATCATTTTCAGAGCGAGACATAGAGCCGTCGGAGACTGACTTCCATATTCGCGATGACGGTACACAAGCTGATGATTTTAGTATCTCTATACGTTTCGATGAAGTGAAAGAAGACGCTGTTCTTTCAATTTTAAAAGGTCATGTTAGTGATGACGCAAAAACCGTTTTCAAGATTGTCGGATTCCGGAAAAGTCTAGATTACAAGATATTCGTCGGCGAAAGTGAATCAGAATTAGAAGAAGTTACAGGCAGATATTATCTGAAGTACATAAACTTAAGATACGTTAATGCGCAACGCAACTTACATAAGTTCATTGAGACAGAAAAGAAACACCTACTAAAAATCTCCCAAAATGAAATAGCAGGAGCTGAGCGTGAAGCGGACTTGAAACAGCTATCAAAGATAGGAAGAAGCTTAAATATCGTTAATGATAGAGTAAGAAAACTAAACTATGTGAAAGATTCTACAAGTCTAGTAAATAGTGAGTTGAAGAAACTTGCTCATACCTATCATGACTATGAGGTTCATCTAGATTCTGGCTCTATACAAGTACAGCAGTTTATCGATGGTTTGAAGTTGAACGCCTCAACTAATGGTTCGAAAATGCTTTTGGGGGGTGATGGCCGAAATAACCAGATTCTTTTAGCTCTATGGAAAGCTAAGAGCCAAAGAGAGTTCGACCCAGACCATGAGGTGGTTATATATTGCATTGAGGAGCCAGAGGCACACTTGCACCCTCATCAACAGAGAAAGCTTGCAAACTATTTGATTAATGAGTTGCAAGGCCAGACGATTCTTACTTCACACTCTCCTCAAATTACTGAACAGTACACGCCGGATTCAATCATTAACATCATTAAACGTGGTAACTCTAGTTATGCCGCTAGCAATGGCTGCTCTGATTGTATTAGTGAATCTTGGGATAGTCTCGGTTACCGAATGAGTATCCTTCCTGCCGAAGCATTCTTCGCAAAGGCAGTCTTATTGGTGGAAGGTCCATCTGAAAAGCTGTTCTACACTGAGTTAGCTAAGTCATTGAATATCAACTTGGATTACTACAACATTTCGATTCTGTCTGTTGATGGTGTTCAATTTGAAGTATATGTGAATGTCTTAAAAGCATTAGAAGTTCCTTGGGTAATCAGAACAGACAATGACGTATTCAAAATCACAGAGAAAAAAGAAGAAAAAAGGAACTTAGCAGGCATAAATCGCTGCTTGAGCTTAACTGGTTTTAAGAAGCTTGAGCATCGAGACATAACAACGACATCTGTTTCTTTGGTGGAAGATGATACTTGGGCCACTATTTCTAAGCATATAAACCCTCGCGGAGCATACTTAGCCAAAGTTGATTTGGAAACTGACCTATCCTATGAATTACCAAATGAGTTACTAGCATACACAGGTAAAGAAGAACTGGCTGAAGCGATATCCTACCTAGCAGAGAAAAAAGCTATAAGAATGCGAGAGTTCTTAGTCTCTTCTAAAGACAGCTTGAAACAAATAGCTGAGGGTGAGCTCGCCCGCCCGCTATTTGATTGTGTAAAAAAAGCTAAGTTATAGAGGGTGATATGAACAATTCATTTAGCCCAACCAAAGAGCAAGCTGATGCCATTTCAGCTGACGGCAACATGGTAATTACAGCATGTCCAGGAAGCGGAAAAACAACTGTAATTGTAGAGAAAATACGCAATGAAATAGATGGATTGAACGAATTTCAAGGCGTCATTGGCATAACGTTTACTGTGAAAGCAAGCAAGGAACTGCGTAAGCGTTGTAAAGCGGGTGCATTTAATACTAAATCTAGCTTTTTTGGCACTATTGATCATTTCTGCTTGAGTGAAATAATCTTTCCATTCGCGAACAGAATTTTTGAGAAAACTGACCTCGAAGTCGAATGCATATCATACAAAGATTTAGATGCTGCGTACAAACAGAGTTTGCCAGATCTTTCCGAACCAAAGGTTGTCTTACGTACAACAGACTATCATGTTCTAGAACTTGAGTTTCAACGACATTACAGCGAAGGCTTTGTTTTGTTGGAAGCCATAGGTGTGATTGCAAATATGATATTGCAAAACTCAGAGGCATGTAGACGATACATTCGCTCGAAATACACATCTATTTACATTGACGAATATCAAGACTCATCTGAACCACAACACAAATTGTTTCTTAACATGTTAGGCCTGGGGTTGAAAGCAATCGCGGTAGGAGACGTAAATCAATCTATATATGAATGGAGAGGAAGTGACTCTAAATACATCAATGAATTGATCGAAAAAACAGATACATTTCAGCACCTCAGAATTGATGTAAATCACAGGTGTCATCCTTCTATTACGAACTACGCAAATAGGTTATTTGATCAAAACGCGACACTGTTACCTACCAATCAAATCCGAGTGTTTCAGCGTCAATTCAACGGGATCCAAACGGATTTAGCGCAACAGTTAAATGATTATATTCCCCAGACTGCACAATCTTTTGGGGTCGAACTTTCTGAAGTTGCTGTTTTGGTAAGAAGAAATTCTGGTCTAGAAGGCTTGATTGAGCATTTAACCATTCCTTTCAGGGTGTACACAGATGACTCTCTGTCATCTGTGAACTCAAAGATCACCAAACTGTATCAAGATCTTTTGAAGTATCGTTTCAATCTAGATTTCTTAGTTAGCGATGTTTCTGAATTTGAAGCAAAAGCGAATAGCTTAACTTTGGTTTCTAGGGCTGAAGTTATTAACTCTATAAAGCGAGTTAGAAGCGTGACCCACGATGAGTTAGAGTCAGCGCTACATCATACCTGTAGAATGCTTTTTGGTCACACTGGGAAAGACGTTGAACATTTGGCGCTACAAAGTGTTTTGGAAAACCCAAACCATCTAAAGCAGTATAAGCCTAATGAAAACGAAGTTCAGGTGATGACTTTACACAAGTCAAAAGGACTTGAGTTTGAAATTGTATTTCATTTGGATTTATATGAATGGGTGTTTCCATTCAGACAATACACAGGAGATTTCAATGAGTACATTTTCCCTGACTGGGAGCAAGACTTGAATTTGCATTATGTTGGTATAACTCGGGCTAAACAAGCGTGTATATTAGCGTATAGCACTCGAAGGCTTAACGGAAATGGTGAGAACAGGCAAGGTCAGCCATCCCAATTTTTGAATATGCCCGGCTTGAACGGATTATACGCGTAGTTAGAAGTAGGTACTTAAATGGCTGATTTTTAAATCACTTCCTTAAAGGGTAGCTATTAACTCTTTAATCATTATTAGCCTTTTTAATACATAAATGAGTATCAATACGCTGTTGTTTTTTCGAGTTACATTTTGGGGCACTTTTGCGTTAGAAAGTGCCCAATGTGACGTTTCTGGACAAAAGCTTGCTAGTGACTTTGTTAGATTAGCAAACTATCAATAACTACAGGTATGGTAAGTTTACTTATGAAGTCCTGATGCGATGAATAACATCGCACCAGAAAAAGTATTGGCTGGGTTCGCAGTAAAAAGTCTTTAAGTTAAATCATCGCACTTTGCAGGTGGAAGAACATAAATACGGCTTGAGTGCTTCAATGTAAGTTCTCGCTTAGATGTACATTCGATGTAGTTTGACGTTTCTATACCTTTTCTTAACGAGGTATCGAAATAGTGTCCGATTAAAGCAAAGATTAATGCTCCGAATAGCATTAATCTCAGAGTTAACTTTGGTAGTTGAATGCCATTGGCAATGTTGAGTAATGCCATTGGGATAGAAGGAAGAAAAAAACCAAACAATACAAATGACGACGTATTGTTAAGGTATCCCGATACTCTGATTACGGGGTTAATTCCTACATTTTCTACAGTATGAATTAAATTATAAGCTCCCAACCCGCACCATAACGCAAATCCTGTAAAAAATATTAAAAATGTAAGTTTCTTTAAAAAATCTAACATGATCAGTCAATTAATGCCTCTACAGTTTCTTTCATTGGCTTAGTGAATTTGTACTTATTATCTAATTCCGATACATATCCACCGATCTTAAATGCTGAATAAACAAACAAACCTAACCCAACTGCGGCAGGTAAAGAAAACCCAAACAAAATCCCAGCACCAGCACGAGCAACCAAAAGCACTCCCTGAGCGGCCACGCCAGCAACTACACCTTTAGCAACATCCGCCGTAAGTTGGCCTACGACTTCGCTTAGCGTCTTCTCATCGTGCAGCATGTAATCAACCGCATTAACCGCACTACTAAACACAAACTCTAAATAGATGTTGCCTCTCAAAAAACGGACATTACCTTGGACAGTATTCAATGCGTGACCAATCTTAAGCATTTTAGGCGTTGCTTGTTGCCAACGGATACCGAGATCTAAATATCGAGGCTTGTAGTTCTCAACCACAATATTCATTACACCATTGATATTGACGGCTTTGGCGGTTGCTCCCCATCCACCAAGCTCTTTAGCGACTTCATAAGCCCCTTTGAGTCCTACGCCAACGCCAGTGTAGTCCTTACCTGTAGAAAGCTGACCGTGTGTGTCTTTGATGAGCAAATCTAAATACTCGTTGGCTTCTTCAACTGTTAGTACGGCAATACTGACGTTCTCTTGCTGTGAGGTGTCCCACTGGTATTCTTTCGCTTGATCCTGTAAGTCCTTATTCCATTCTTCTTTCGTAAGGTCATACGCTTGTTGAGCAGGTTTTCGTTCAGCAAGAACGCGCTCTCTATTTTCAGCCCATCGTTTTTCATCGCTCGCGGTATATCTCAGCTCTTCCTGACGCTCTCGGCGTTGGTGAGCGGCTCTTTCTCTAGTGGTTTTTGGCCTTTCTACAGGGGTTACAGGAGCGGATTCATATCTCATAGAAGTCGTTTTACTGATGAATAAGAAGGATAATAACAATATTTTCAGTAATTTATTATCCTCAACAAGATAACCTGACGATTTAACCAATTAAATAGGAAGTTTGACAGATTAAACAAACACAATGAAGGCTCAATAGTGTTGGGTTACATTCTATCGGATAACTTTTCGTAGGGTAAAACGCAAGCACCAAATTTTGTAGAGTATTTATTCCAGCTTATTTTGGGGCACAAACGTTTTAGCGCTTTTCCTGAATTAGCATTTACAGGATTACCTTTAGTATCACTAAACGGATAGCTTTTTGGACGTTTTATATAAGCCCTAGCTTTCTCTTTAAGTCGATAGGTAGGCTAGCTGAGGCTAAATCCAATGTTTCTTTAGTGCTGCGGCTTTTGAGTTCATTGTACTTCTTTTCTAAAGATTGGTGACTTTGAACAATGACTTCTTTTTTCTTAACTCTGATTCCCGTTTTCTTTCTACTTAATTGCTTCTTTTGCTCAAGCTCATGCATCTCTAAGAGTTCTTGATTAACATCATCAAAGAAGGCTTCAATGTCTTTACTGAATGAGGACGCATTAAAAATACTTTGTGCTGACCGACCAACGACTTTGGCGACGTTAGACTTTTTAATTTGGTAGAACTTCTTAGTCTTATTTGTTACTACCTCGCCAAAGCTTGAAATCGCTTCTTCAGCTTCCTTCTTCAAATCAAGAATGGCATGGTAAGCTTTATGGGTTGTATGCTCTGGATCATCAATAAGCCATGCTGGTTGTTCATTCGGAACTGATTCGGTAGAGGTATCATCTAACGAGTCCAGAAACTCATCCGACATAAGTTCATCTAAATCAACATCATTATGCATAGAGTGCTTCCTCTTCCTTAACCTTACTTTCTATCGCATTCATTGCTTTGCTAATTGCAGCTAAAATCTTGTCAACACTGTCAGCATTCTTTTCATTTCTAAGCTCTCTAATGCGCTTCCAACTTGATTTGAGTGTTGGTAGGTGAGCCTCTAACAAGAAACCCAAAGCGTGCTCCTGGAACGCCTCTTTCACCATTGGTTGAATCACTTGCCATATCCCTTTGATGTTGCCCTCAGTGATGAGTGCATTGGTACAGTTCAAGCAAAACTCAGGCTTGGCATCTTGTGGGTTTAACGACCCCATTTTCCAACATTTTGCTCTACAGTCCGCACCATCACGAGGAATGCAAGTCGCGAAAGGATTCACCTGAACATCAATGATACGACCACTTACCGCCTCTCTTAGCGCAAGCATTCCATTATCATCTGTCACTTGCGTTAATGATGTCGCTTTTTTCACGAACTGTGCCAGGCCGCCTACGTATTTTTCACCAACCTGCTCTGACTCTATAATCAGCAACTCGACCAATGAGTTTAGGTAACGTTGCTTCGCTGATTGCATTATCCCTCTAGCATCTTTATCCCTTAGATACGCCATGAAGAACGAATTATCTAGGTGAGCAAACTGGTGGCGTATGACCGCCCCCACATCACCCTGATAGCGTGTGAGAACTGACTCAGCCCATATATGACGAAAAGCGTGAGGAGAAGGATAGCGCACACCGTCTAATAACTCAGAGCTAATATCCAACATGGTTTTCGTATCATTTAAATCCACGGTGCCACTGGTTAGCAGTGCTTTCGTTTCATCGGAAAGATAAGTTTCGATGACTTCTTGATGCTTTGTATTTTCAAGAGCCTCACCGTTAGAAAATAAAATAAGAGAGACTTTCAGTGCATAATTGGAGTTAAACGTTGTGCAGGACAGTCGCAACCAATCTTTTTTCACCTTTTGAGCGCAAGAAAGCAAGTTCTTATAACGAGCACTGCCAATACTGTATTTGGCTGACAGCAATTCTAATTCTTTTTGCTCATCAATCGTCAATTGCGTAGTGTGCTTACTATTTAAGGCATCGAGCTTAATCACATCATTAAAAGGCTGGTACGCTCTGACAAAGCCTTCCCAGTTCGCTTTCACTCTATGCTGAATGTATTTTCCAGATTGATTGATATTTTCTTTTTTAGTGGCATTTCCTTCGTAAGGATACAGGCACGGCTCATCCCCTTCATGCCCAAACACCGCATTTAATTGCGCAGCAACTTGATAGCACTGAGAGGTGATTTCTCGATTAATTTTGGTCGAGCCGCCCGTTTTAGGGACAAACCAATTAAGCTTGAAGCGAAATGGAACGTGAGCATTGTCGAGAATATCCAAATTCGGCTCAGACTGTATCGCACTCAATGGAAAACCAAATTCAGATTGTCGGTAGCCTGTCCAGGCCACAATAAGGTTAGTCATCGCATAAAGCGGAGTATCTAAAGCTCCCTTAAAGTTTCGATACGTTTTAACCTCGTGATTAGACAGTTGTTTATTTGCCCAAGCGCCAATATCAGCAAGAAACGACTCTCTCCCCAGTCTTTGTTTAGAGACAATGGTTAGCATTTTTTCGTACACATCATCTGCGGATAATTGGCTTAACGATTCCGCCTCTAAAAAGGTTTTGTCTAAGGAAAGCAAGTAGCCTTGCCATACCTCATGCGATGTCTTATGCCCCTCCAAACCTAAGTACTTTTGCAGCATCAATACTCGGATTAATTCCACTGCATCACTTCGAGCGGATAAGCCTAACTCAATGACTAACGCTTCAATGGATTGGTCTTTTAAAGACGTTACCAACTCAAATCGCTTCGAGTATTCCTCAAAAAGCGCACCTTTCACTTCCACTGCAAGCGCATTAAAATTAATCCCCTTCCTGTGGGCAGCAGGCTTGTACTCTACATTCTCCAATATTGCTGTAAGCATGACTTCTCGAAGGGGATTAGCTGAACCACTACCTAAACTCTTCATCCCATATTTCGTGTCGATACTCTCAAATACCAATCGACATACGGAGGCATACAGAAAGTCGCTTTGATAAACCTGATTAAGATAGTCAACGTAATACTGCCCCAACTCAAGCCCAAGAAAGTTAAAGCTACCGCCTTTTTTAAACTCAGCAAGTGTGGTGCTGTATTGTGATTGGCAGACGTCATCTAAACTCTTTTCAATTTTCTTTTTTGTTAGAGAGGGGTCAATAACACCAACCACACCAAGCGCTTTGAGTTTGTTTCTTATTGTATGAAACCGAACTGACTCAATTGCCCCTCTGTAAGCAGGCGTTGATATACGGTTTACAAATCCATACTGGTTAACCGTTCTTCCCATGAACGAGGTCCAAAAAGACTCCAATAACGATACAGCAAGACTTGCGGCACTGCTTTCTTTAAAGAAAGCAAAAAGGTGCAACATCATTTGATAAGCAAAAAGAGCGTTTACAACACTCGTAGGGCTGATAACACTCAGACAAACTACCTTTGCATATTCCTTCGCATTTAAAGGGAAGTCATACCCATCCTTTAAGTAAGTCGCTATGGCTTCATGGTTAAACACAGGCAAATCAAACCATGAAAAATCCAATGGTCTGACGCTGCCATCTCTTTTATCTCTAAAGCGCCAAATATCAGAATAAACATCACCTTGCTCACTCATGAAATAGGGGTTAGCGGTCAGCTTTAAATTCTGCTCATGCCAAAAACTATCAATTGGACTTTTTAATACGGTTAGCGCCATGGCTCCCCCTTACATTGAATGAAAGACGCTCATTACCACGCCATTTTTTATCATTAAGTCAAACTGCTCCCGACCTTTACGTTGTGACGCTTTGCTCAACTTAGGTAGGGTATCTTCTAGCCATTCCACTGTCGGTATCACGGTTTTAAACAAGTGTTCAGGATTATGAGAAAGGAGCTTCTTATAATTCTTTTTGAATTCATGGAGGTAATTGTGCATTTTTAAAACCGTGATAGGGCTATCTGAAACATAGATTGGCGATAACGCTTCATTTTCTTTTTGGTTACTCAACGCCATCACGCCCACCTCATTAACACGTCCCTTTTCTTGCCCTGTGACGACTCTAAGCCTCGCATTCATTTCCTCATGTTTGTAGGCAATCGAATCTGTGACTGCCATGAATTCACTGTTAAATGCGGCGACTTGTTCTTCATTGTCTTGTTCTTCATTGTCTTGGTCAAAATTCAAGTTAAAAACATTCTGAATTAAATCCAGCATCACCTCACGAGTGATTCGACCAGAGCTATTCATCCACTCTTCATTCTCTTCGGTTAAGTAGCTGACTTTCTCGGTTTGGTTTGAGTGAGAGTTTCGATTGATCAGGTAATGCAATGTGTATGGGTCACTAAATGCATGAACCGCACTATTTTTAATAGCCTGAAGACCAAAAATGTATCTCTGACAAGGCGATGGCGATTGAACGACTAATTTACGCCTCTCTTCTGTCGCTATTCTTTTAGGGTACTTATTAACCACATTTTCAGGATGGATACCGTGAGAAATCAGGGCGCACATTGCTTGAGGCATTAAATTGGGTAGCTGCTGTTTTTCGTGTGCAACTTTAATTTTTTCAGACAAATCGCTTGTTTGAAGTAGCGCATTAAAAGCACCAAAAAATGAGCGAATTTGGTTACTCATCACCAACTCTTGCTTAGTAAAGAAAGGCAAGCCTTCATCTTGCTGCTCTAGTAGTATTAAAAGCGCCTTACCTTCTGGTGTTCGAGCGGATAAAGAGCGGGTTGTATGAAACACTTTGGCCCGACCTTTAAAATACTCACACTCAATATTGGTGACTCTCCCGCCAACTTTCATCAATCTAAAATCAGAGTGCCTTAGTTTAGGTATGTCAGTTGGTTGTACTGTTAAGCTTGCCATTAACCAAGCAAACATCAGCCCTTCGACATCAGTCAGTGCTTTTGATGAATCACCCTTTAACACACCCTTAATCCACTCGATAGAGAAAAGAGTACCATTTAATAATGTGGTACAATGGTAGTGAGTGAACACCACATTAACTTTCGTTTTGTCACGCTCTTTATTCAGAAAAAGGCTATCGCACTCATCCTGACTCTTTAATGCAGAAGAAATGATGCTGTAGGCAGCTAAACTCCTTGAATTAGAAAGAATCAACGCTTCTAGCGCTGCTTTAAGGGTATTCGATGGATTATCTTGCTTATGGTAAGCAGACAACATCAAATAAATGAGATTACCGACTGCTTTACACTTCTCATTCCTAATGCCCTTTGACTCAATAACTAACCAAGGACTTAGCTGAGGCTCCATACTCTTAATCAGCGTATGCAGTTCATCTTTATAGGTTTTCAATTCAAGAATAATAGTGGCTGCGGTTAGGCTTAATGAATTCACCGCCAGCTTTGGGGAAGCGAGAGCAGAGTAAAGCTCACTTCCAATACCAATATCGTCTCTTCTCAACCAATCTACCGCACCGAAATAACTGGCTATGGATTTTTGGGTTTTATTCAGGTTAGGGGTGGGTTTTGTTTCACGCAGTTCAATAAGATACGCATACTCATCACTACTTAACTCTTTCCCTAATGATTCAGACTCAATGGCATAACCCAACACAGGCTTTAATCTGTTTAATGGACTATCCCCACCATGATTCTCTAACTCATCCATACGGTCGGTTTCGTAAAGCTTTAGTATTTCGTAGCGATTTTCAATTTTGTGGGCATTAAGCCATGAAATGAATGGTTTGGCTGCCGACGAAAATAGATTTTTTGCAGAAAGCGCAGCGCTTTTATCAAAAAAGGTGTAGTTATAAGCCGCAATCATTGCCTTGTAGATGATTGTCTTATCGGAGTCCTTGGTGTCGGTCATGGATAGAGTATAAGCAGCATTCTGTGCAGTCCTAGGGATAGATATAGACCGAACAGAGAAAGGCAACTCTAGTGATGTAATAGGTTGCTTTTTCTTAAATTCACTGGATAGCGCCTTTTCTATCTCAGCGCTTGAAAATTCCGCTAAATTATCCATGAACCACCTCCTTTAGTAACTGCTCTCTCTGACCACAAGCATGAATGTACACTTTGGTGGTTTGGTTTGAATACTTGCTATCTACTTTGTGTCCTAAGCGTCTTGCGGTTTCAATATACACCGCAGATTCCGTGGTAATCGATTCGTATGATTTCTTTGCTTTTTGGCAACCTTCATAAAAAATATCAGTGCCAAATGAGTGTCTTAAGTGGTGGTAACTCAGCGTTTTATCCAACTCTTGGTAGCCTGAGTAAGCTTCTGGATTCTCTTGCATTAATTTGCGAACTTTCTTTAATACATCGGCAAAAACATCGCTTCCAAATCGCTCAGATACAACTTTACCTCGACTAGCATTGACTGAATTTGATACCAAAAGCTGATTACACTCAGTTTTTGGTCGCTCCAAATTATAATATCTCTTCATTAATGCAAGGTGATTGCGCTTAATATAAAGCTTTCTCTTTGAGCCATATTTTGCATGAAAAGAAGCTAGATGATACTCAAATTCCTCTTTATCAGGGTTATCCGCCATATCTTTAAAAAGACTCAATAAGCCTTTTTGAGTAGAACCATCAGCCCTAAAGTCCTTCAAGTAAAATCCTTGGTTTTCACGAGTTCGACAGCCAAGTTCCCCACCATTTCGGAGTGTAATTTCACTTAATAAGGTGCTGCAATTTCTATAAAGCAGTTCTCTTGTCGCTGGAAGGAGGTACTTTATAATGAGTTTCGACTTGTTATTTGAACGAACAATTTCTCTATTTTCTGAATAAATAAAGATTTTCTTATATGGTGCATCAAAAAAGTAAGAGAGCCAGTTGTAATAACTACTTAGTGACATCACCGCTCGATTAACTACAACTTCACTAGCTTCCATCGTCTGAATTAGATGGTCATTAATGAATGTATTCATATATTCAGCAGGAAGAGTAGTATGGTTATCGAGTATAAGTAGGGGGTGAGCTGATCCTTTGGCGTAATCTTCTAACCACTCAAGGAAAACGCCCAATTTCTCACCCCTGACATATTGAGCATCTTCACCAATTTCAACCTCCTTGAATTGGAAGTCATATTGTTCGGTATCAGGGTTCTTTACTTTCTCATGGACAACAGAAAGCCCATTCAAGGTGGTGTAACGATTATAAAGGCAAGGCAACAGAAGTGGCACATCGTTATCATCAAGATAAATCCAGTGCTTGTTATAGGTTTTATCATTTATTCTTTGCATACATTTTTTCCATTGCATTGCTACCTTTAAGTAAAAGGTAGCAAGCAATAAAAATACTTACAAATTTTTTCTTAAGTTAATACCCTCAAGTTTAAAAACAATCCATATCGACGTGAATGATTTTTCTGATTCGGTCTGACATAGCCATTAAACACTGTTCAAAAACACAGTATAAATTAAATCTGCCTTGATAGAAATGAGAGTTTGTAAACGTGCTTTAATCTCGTAACATCACATCAAGCTGATCGACCAACTCTGCCCAGTCTGCGTCTTCTTCAATGGCTTGTTTGAGAAATGTGGCCTGCGAACTTGTCCAAAAGCTGGCTTCATGCAAAGGGGCTGAAGCTCTTTTGTGTCGATGTTCGTTAATAAAGTCCTTTATCTCTTGAGGAGAGCTGCCGAGGCCTAATTGTTGAAACAATTCAGCCATACCGTGTTGATGCATTTCCATATTTCCTCCTAAGTTAACGCGCTTTAGTTTGAGTATATAACCAAATAACAGTTAAGTACGGTGATTAAAGGGAAATGACGTGGCTGTGAAGTCTGCACCGACTTAAGCCTCCGGTCATCCTAGATTAAACGTAGCAAGCAAAGTATAAACTCTCAGAGAAGTAGAGCGAGAAATATAAAAAAACCCAGCTTTAGCTGGGTTATTTTGTATTACTCTTTGGACGATCGATACTTAAGCAATTCGATCTTTTTCCCATGCAGCCAATTTCTCAGCTCGCGCCGCTTCACGTGCTTCACGTTTCTTACGCGCGTCACATGGTTCTGGACAGTTACATACCTTCTCAATACCTACTGCACCAAGACCGCCACAGCTACCCTTCACTACTTTCTTCTGGAAGATGTAGCCAACAGCCATCGCTGCGATTACCGCAACAAAAACTGCAAACGTAATTAGAAATGTACTCATAAGAACATGCTCACTTCTGTTGTTATTTCTTCATGAACGGCTTGTATGCTTCCGAAGCCAGTTCTTTAAAACCATTTTCCGTCTTCACAATCATGAAAACAGGAATATTATTTTCGTTCGCAATTGCCATGCCTTTGTCTTCACCTAGCACCATAAGACCAGTTGCAAGACCATCAGCAGTCATCGACGATTTATCTAATACCGTTACAGACACCACTTTATGATGAATAGGTTTGCCTGTTCTTGGATTAATAATATGAGAGTATCTCACACCATTACTCTCAAAGTAATTACGATAGTCACCACTTGTTGCAATTGCCATGTCCCCTGGCTCAATAATTTCTTGAATTGAGCGCTCATCAATAGTCGGCTTTTCAATCGCAATGCGCCACGGCACGCCTTCACGATTCACGCCTTTGAGACGCATTTCGCCGCCCACTTCTACCATGAAGTTATGAACCCCTTCAGATTGAAGGTAGTCAGCAACCACGTCAACCCCCCAACCTTTAGCAATAGTTGATAAATCGACATACAAGTTAGGAATATCTTTGGACAATTTATTGCCATCAACAGATAGATGATGAATGCCAGTATTGGCTTTGCGTGCCGCTAGCTCTTCATCTGTAGGAACGACATCAGGGCGAGCTTCTGGGCCAAAGCCCCAAAGGTTAACTAAAGGACCGACTGTCACATCCAATGCGCCTAAAGTAAGACCGTTGAGACGAATCGCTTCTTTGACTACGGTTGCTGTTTGTGTCGATACAGTAAATGGCTCACTCGTTTGATGCTGGTTAAAGCGACTTAATTCTGAATCATCACGGTAAGTCGACATTTGGTCATTAACCTCTTCCAGTAAGCGATCAATTTCCGTCTGCATCGCTTTTGGCGTAGGAATACCATCTTGCTCGATATATTTGATGTTATAAGAAGTCCCCATGGTAGGGCCACTTAGATGAATTTGATCTGCTGGCTGCTCACAGCCAGCCAAAATCAATAGAGAAGCGAATGCAACAAGCCACGTTTTCACTTGTTAACTCCCAATGTTGTTGAATTGATATGGGGAATGGGACCGATTACTTAAATCCAATTACCTATATCAACTGTTGAATATTATTTTTACTTCTACAAAAAATAATGGCTAGCTCTTAGAGAGCTAGCCATAGATTCAATCACTTGAAGGGATTAACCACCGAAGTCATCTAGTAGGATGTTTTCATCCTCTACACCTAGATCTTTTAGCATGCCGATAACAGCCGCATTCATCATAGGTGGACCACACATGTAGTATTCACAGTCTTCTGGCGCTTCGTGATCACGTAGGTAGTTCTCGTAAAGAACGTTGTGAATAAAGCCAGTGTAACCATCCCAGTTATCTTCTGGAAGTGGATCAGACAGTGCACAGTGCCATACGAAGTTGTCATTCTCAGCTTGTAGCATATCGAAGTCTTCTACGTAGAACATTTCACGCTTAGAACGTGCGCCGTACCAGAAAGACATCTTACGCTTAGAGTGTAGACGCTTAAGTTGGTCGAAGATGTGTGAGCGCATCGGAGCCATACCAGCACCACCACCAACGAATACCATTTCTGCATCTGTATCTTTCGCAAAGAACTCACCAAATGGACCAGAAATAGTACACTTGTCGCCTTCTTTTAGAGACCAGATGTACGAAGACATGATACCTGGTGGTACGTCTGGGTTGTTCGGCGGCGGAGTTGCGATACGAACGTTAAGCATGATGATACCGTGCTCTTCTGGGTAGTTAGCCATTGAGTATGCACGGATTGTCTCTTCGTTAACTTTAGACTCGTAACGGAAAAGGTTGAACTTCTCCCAGTCTTCACGGTATTCCTCAGGAATATCGTAGTCTGCGTATTTCACGTGGTGAGCAGGTGCTTCAATCTGGATGTAACCACCAGCACGGAAAGGTACTGATTCGCCATCTGGAATTTGTAGCTTAAGCTCTTTGATGAATGTCGCTTTGTTATCGTTAGAGATAACGGTACATTCCCACTTCTTAACGCCAAAGATTTCTTCAGGAAGCTCGATGTCCATGTCAGTTTTCATTGCAACCTGACACGCTAGACGCTCACCTTCACGAGCTTCACCTTTAGTAATATGGTCAAGCTCGGTTGGTAGGATGTCGCCACCACCTGATTTAACTTTTACGCGACACTGACCACATGAGCCACCGCCACCACAAGCAGAAGATACGAATACGCCAGCACCGGCTAGAGCACTCAGTAGCTTACCACCTGGTTGTGTAACGATCGCCAGAGAAGGGTCATCGTTCACAGAAATTGTAATGTCACCTGTTGGTACAAGCTTAGACTTAGCGAAAAGAATCACTAGTACTAGTGCAAGTACGATCAGAGTAAACATCACTACACCAAGAATAATGTCCATTGACTATTCCTTAATTGTTGCGGTTTACCCGACTTACAGTTGAACACCAGAGAAAGACATAAAGCCTAACGCCATAAGACCTACAGTGATAAATGTGATACCAAGACCACGTAGACCTGGAGGTACGTCAGAGTACTTCATCTTCTCACGGATACCTGCAAGAGCAACGATTGCCAGCATCCAGCCCACACCAGAGCCGAAACCGTAAACGATAGATTCAGCAAAGTTGTAGTCACGTTGTACCATGAAAGATACACCACCGAAGATTGCACAGTTTACTGTGATCAGCGGTAGGAAGATGCCTAGCGCGTTGTACAAAGGTGGGAAGAAACGGTCTAGAACCATCT
Source organism: Vibrio sp. J2-4 (assembly GCF_021728155.1). Lineage (NCBI taxonomy): Bacteria > Pseudomonadati > Pseudomonadota > Gammaproteobacteria > Vibrionales > Vibrionaceae > Vibrio > Vibrio sp. J2-4. Next base: position 320,409 of record NZ_JAKKCN010000002.1, on the reverse strand, counting down.
CTAGAATCTGTACAAGTGCTGCAATTACACCGATAAAGGTGATGAAGTTTAGGAAGCTAAGGTCCACGCCCTCAACTAACGCGTTCTCTCTCAGAACTAGGTTGTATACTAGGTTGTTCACAGGAACAGCGATAGTCAGTACTACCACAACTGCAACACCTAGGCCGAAAGAGGTCTTAACCTTCTTCGATACGGCAAGGAAAGTACACATACCTAGGAAGAAAGACAGAGCCATGTTTTCGATGAAAATCGATTTAACTAACAGACTAATGTAATGTTCCATGACGTCCTTACTCCTTCGCTTCTACTTGTTCTGGTTTCAGAATACGGATTACCCAGATAAGGAAGCCGATTAGGAAGAATGCTGATGGTGCTAGTAGCATTAGGCCGTTAGGCTGGTACCAACCACCGTTGCTCACTAGAGGTAGAACTTCTAGGCCAAATAGTTTGCCTGAGCCAAATAGCTCACGGAAGAAACCTACAGTGATAAGAACGAAACCGTAACCTAGACCGTTACCAATACCGTCAATAAGAGATGGTACTGGCGCAGACTTCATTGCGAATGCTTCAGCACGACCCATTACGATACAGTTAGTGATAATCAGACCAACGAATACAGATAGCTGTTTAGAGATATCGTATAGGTAAGCTTTTAGCACCTGGTCTACCACGATTACTAGCGATGCGATAATTGCCATCTGAACGATGATACGCACACTGTTAGGAATGTGGTTACGGATCAATGAAACAGAGAAGTTAGACAACGCAGTTACAAATGTTACCGCTAGCGTCATTACAAAAGCTGTTTCTAGTTTAGTTGTTACTGCAAGAGCAGAACATACACCAAGAACTTGTAGCGCGATTGGGTTGTTATCCAATACTGGCGCTAGAATGCTCTTTTTAACGTTTTGTGCACTAGACATTAGTTAAGTTCTCCGTCACGAACTTTTGCTAGGAAAGGACCAAAGCCCTTGTCACCTAACCAGAAGTCAAATGTGTGTTGAACACCATTACTAGTGAGCGTTGCTCCTGATAGGCCATCAACACCGTGCTCAGAACCTTGCGGTGCGCCGCCTTTCACGACCTTAATCGCTGGCTGATGATCTTCATTGTACAATTTCTTGCCAATGAATTGATCGCGCCATGAAGGGTTCTCTACTTCACCACCAAGTCCAGGAGTTTCACCTTGCTCGTAGTAAGTAATAGCAGACACAGTGTTACCATCAGTTTCAACGGCTACAAAGGCATACATCATCGACCATAGTCCTTTACCGTGCATAGGCAAGATAACTTTTTGGACTTCATCTTGGTCTTTTACTAAGTACACCACTGCTGTATTCGCACGACGACGGATATCAGCGACGTCTTCTTCTGGTGTCAATGCGATTGAACGTTCTGCATCTTTTGATGCTTCACGCTGATCGTACGTAGATGCATTACCCTCAGTAAAGTTACCTGTTTCAAGGTCTACCAGACGAGGTTCGATGTACTCAGCAAATAGCTCTGGTACTTTCTTACCGTTCGCGTCAATGCCTGCAACTTCAACGATCTTTGATTGCTTATCTAGGACAGCGTTAGCTTTTTGCTTATCACGCAGACCTACTGCTGCTGTTGATACGATGATTGAACAAACAAGGCTCAACCCGATAACAACACCCAGCGTCTTTTTAATGCTGTCGTTATTACTTGCCATAGCGTGCTAGTCTCCGCTTGATGTTCTTCTCAATCACTACATGGTCGAACAGAGGTGCGAATAGGTTCGCGAATAGAATCGCCAGCATCATACCTTCTGGGTACGCCGGGTTAACTACACGGATCATCACACACATTGCACCAATCAGGATGCCGTACCACCATTTACCTTTGTTAGTAAATGACGCTGATACTGGGTCCGTTGCCATGAAGAACATACCGAATGCAAAACCACCTAGAACTAGGTGCCAGTGCCATGGCATGTTGAACATTGGGTTAGTGTCAGAACCGATCACGTTAAACAGAGTCGATACTGCAATCATACCGATCATTACGCCCGCAATGATGCGCCATGAAGCGATTCGCATGTAAACGATCATCGCTGCACCGATCATTAGAGCTAGAGTCGATACTTCACCAATAGAGCCAGGGATGTTACCGATGAAAGCGTCCATCCAAGTGATAGGAGAACCAGTTACAGTGTTAACTAGAGCACCGTTACCACCTTGAGCCCATTGGCTAAGAGCAGTTGCACCAGAGAAGCCGTCAGCTGCAGTCCATACTACGTCACCCGAGATTTGCGCTGGGTAAGCGAAGAATAGGAATGCACGACCTGCAAGTGCAGGGTTAAGGAAGTTACGACCTGTACCACCGAAGATCTCTTTCGCAACAACAACACCAAATGTGATACCTAGTGCCGCTTGCCATAGAGGTAGCGTTGGTGGAACGATAAGTGCGAACAAGATAGAAGTAACAAAGAAGCCTTCGTTTACTTCGTGCTTACGCACCATACAGAAAAGCACTTCCCAGAAACCACCAACAAGGAATACTGTTGCGTAGATAGGTAGGAAGTAGGTCGCACCTAGTAGCATCTTACTGCCAACGCCCGCATCAGCAGAAATCGTTCCGCCTAGCATTTCCGTTAGCCAGTAGTGCCAGTTACCCGCAACTACAGACGCTAAGTCAGCACCAGCGTGCATGTGAGTAAGTGCAGCGATAGCTTGGCCACCCGCGTTGTACATACCCCAGAACATTGCTGGGAATACCGCGAACCAAACCATGATCATGATACGTTTTAGGTCAACGCTATCACGAACGTGCGAGCTTTTATTTGTTACGATACCTGGCGTGTAAAAAACTGTTGCTACAGCTTCGTACAGGGCAAACCATTTTTCGTGTTTACCACCAGGCTCAAAATGATGCTCGATGTCTTCAAGAAACTTTTTAAGAGCCATGAAAATTACCCTTCCTTCTCGATAGTATCTAGGCATTCACGAAGTAACGTACCGTACTCGTACTTACCTGGACATACAAAGGTACACAATGCTAGATCTTCTTCATCCAGTTCAAGCGCACCCAGTGCTTGAGCACTGTCTGTATCACCTGCACATAGATCACGAAGCAGCAGAGTAGGCTCCATATCTAGAGGCATTACGCGTTCGTAGTTGCCAATTGGAACCATTGAACGATCACTACCATTGGTCGTCGTTGTCATATTGAACAACTGACCTTTGAATACGTGACCAAGGAAAGAGCGAGTTACCGAGAACTTATTCTTACCAGGCATTGCCCAGCCAAATAGTTCTTTTTCACGGCCTTCACGTAATACAGAAACCTGTTGATGGTAACGGCCAAGGTATGCGTGTGGACCAGTTGCATGTGTACCTGTCAGTACAGAACCAGAAATCACACGAACTTCGCCAGGCATCAGCTCGTTATCTGTTAGGTCATCCAAGCTTGCACCGATTACGGTACGAACTAGACGAGGGTTATTCACAACTGGACCAGCTAGAGACACAACACGATCTGTGTATAGCTCACCAGTTAGGAACAGCTTACCGAACGCGATAACGTCTTGGTAGTTGATACTCCATGCCACATTTTCTGCATTCACTGGGTATAGGAAATGCATGTGGGTGCCAGCAAGACCTGCTGGGTGAGGGCCATCGAAGACGTGTTCTTCTACGTTAGACTGTGAAGAGCGTGGCAAACTAGTGCCAGATTTACATACGTAAACCTTGCCTTCTGTCAGGGCTGAAAGAATGTCTAGACCAGCAATGAATGCTTCTTGTTGCTCATTAATGATCAACTCAGGCTTAGCTGCTAATGGATTAGTATCCATTGCAGTTACGAAAATAGCCTTAGTAGAAGACTCGATTGCAGGAACCTTGCTAAACGGACGAGTACGTAAAGCGGTCCATAGGCCAGAGTCAACCAACTGAGTCTTGATCACTTCACGATCTAGACCTGAAAGTTGAGCGGCTTCGAACTTATCAAATGTCACCTGCTCTTCACCTGCCACTTCAATCACTACAGATTGAAGGACACGTTTAGCGCCACGGTTAACTTCGATCACTTTACCGGCTGCTGGTGCAGTAAATTTCACGCCAGGGTTCTTTTTATCTTCAAAAAGAACTTGCGCTTTTTTCACTTCATCACCAACGCGGACATGCATTGTAGGACGCATGCCAACGTACTCTTCGCCAAGCAAGGCGACTTTTTTGATGGTCTTACCATCATTAATCACCTGGGATGGAGTTCCTGCGATAGGAAGATCCAAGCCCTTCTTTATTGTAATCATACGCACTTGCACTACTTTTATCGGGAAAAAGATTCTTTTGATTGCGTAACTTTTAGACACGACATCAGTGTCCGGTTTTGATGTTGTTTTAAACATCAAAATCGCAACATCCTATTAAAAATCTCGTCACAAGGAATACGCGAGATTTATCAGGTGCCGTAGTCTAGCATTTTTTAGGAACTTGATGCCATGACCAATCATTAGAATAGAGGGGTTATTTCGGTAGAATCAGGTCTAAAAGGTCAAAGAATAGTCATAACTTTGACCGATCGCACAAATGCCATATTCCATACATATCTTATGGAAAAGTCATATTCATCGCCTGAAATATCCTGCAATTTCCATTCATTTGTTGAAACACTGTTAACACATTTTTTAACCAGAATTTGTGCCACATCAATGCCCCTAAAGAATGTAAAACGAAAAAAGATGGCCTTAGCCACCTTTTCTCTGCACCTTTATATTTTGCGTCTTTAGTGACCGCCACCCATACACATAGGGCTATCAGGAGCGCCATCTTGTTCACGCTTCCACTCTTCATCAGTGTATGTATGAATAGCTAGTGCATGAATGTGGTTATCTAACTCATCTGACAAAATTTGATGAACTTGGCGATGGCGTCCAATCAAACGCTGTCCCGCGAACGAATCACTCACAACAATCACTTTGAAGTGACTCTCCGAGCCTGGTGGCACATTATGCATGTAGCTCTCATTAATCACTTTGAGATAGCTTGGTTGCAGCTCACTGTGTAGTTTCTTCTCTATGATTTCTTGGATCATATTCGTTCCTCATTGATGCGAATTCCATAAGTATATACCTAAGTAAAGCAGACGTGTATCACTCAAACATCACTCTCATTATTGATGCATTTTACGTTCAACTGATTTCAAAGCGCTTGACGCCATGAACATGCCTAGAGAGCGACCACCACTGAACACGTAAAATTTGACAGCTTTTTGTATCTCGACACGTCATCATTTGCGACAATAACACTTAATTTCTAAATCAACTTACATTTAGCTATGAAAACCGAACTGAATCTTCACGAGCGAAGCTTAACACTTCATCGTTTCCCAAAACGCAGCAATGAAACTCTACAAGCGTGGGATGCCGGTGATGAGTATCTTATTAATCATGTTGAAGAACTTGCTTTGCCAAACAATCAAAACATCCTCGTGATTAATGACAGCTTTGGTGCCCTCTCCTGCTGGTTTTCAGAAAAGCACCATGTAACGCTAATGAGTGATTCATTCATTTCTCATAAAGGTGTGCAGCAGAACCTTGAGCAAAACCAGTGCAATAAGGTAGCGTTTGCAACCACGATGGACCCCGTACCTTCCAATACTGAACTCGTATTGCTGCAACTGCCAAAAAGTAACCGTCACCTCGTTTGGATACTCAGTCAGTTAAGAAAAGCATTGCCTGCATCCTGCCCCGTCATTGCAGTTAATAAAGCGAAAGACATTCATACTTCAACGCTAAAACTGTTTGAAAAATATTTGGGTGAGACAAAAACATCTCTGGCCTGGAAAAAGCACCGATTGGTATTTGCTCAAGCAACGGTTGAACCAACAATTGAAGTAAGTCCTTTCACGACTTGGCGCGTTGATGGCGAAGATATCGAACTCAAGAACATGCCAAATGTCTATTCAGGAGAAAGCTTAGATTTAGGTGCGCGTTTTATGCTGCAGCACCTACCTCAAGACCCATTGATAGATAATGTTATCGATCTCGGTTGCGGTAATGGCGTTCTGTCTGTGAAGTTTGGTCAGCTGAATCCGAATGCTCGATTAACATGTGTTGATGAAAGCTTTATGGCGCTTGAGTCCGCGAAGCAGAACCTGCTAGATAACCTTGGTGAAAATAGAGACATACAGTGTGTTGCAAACAATTGTTTGGACGGTTTTAAACACAACAGCTGCTCTATGATTATGTGTAACCCACCCTTTCATCAACAGCAGGCCATCACCGATCATATTGCTTGGCAAATGTTCTGTGATGCAAAGCAAGTATTAAGTGAAGGTGGTAAGTTACTGGTGATTGGAAATCGTCATCTTGGTTACGACGCAAAACTAAAACGGCTGTTTGGCGATAAGAATGTGAAACTTATCGCTTCCAACAATAAGTTTGTGATTTTACAGGCCACAAAAAATCCTGCTAAATTAAGCGCAAAATAAGCTTTAGCAAAATAGTTAAAAGGAATAATAAAATGAGAAAATTGGTACTTGCGGCTTCGGTTGCGTTGCTTGCTGCGTGTTCAGCGCCTCAACAGCCTCAGCTGAATTTGATGCCAGAAAGCACACTGAGCACCAATCCAATTGTTCAAGGCAAGACTTACAGTTTGACCAGCAAAGATGTACGTGCAGCGCAGTACGTGGCGTTGGTGGATAACGGCCGTTCGAACATTCTTCCTCTTCATGCTAAACAGAATTTACGTATTGCGTTAGAAGAAGCATTAGAGAAGCAGTTTTCATCTCAAGGCTTCCATGCCGATCTAAACAGCAACAATGCAATTGAATTAAACGTTCAAGAAGCATTAGTTAACGTAAAACATTCGGTGATGGAAAATGAGATGGATGCGAAAGTCGTGCTTGAAATCACCGCAGAAACACCAGAAGGTAAACTGGTCAAAACTTACACAGGCACTGCGAAGCGTTCTGGCACATTGAGTGCGTCTGATGCCGACATTGAGCAAACACTGAATGATGTAGTGACATTAACACTTAAAGAAATTGCCAATGATCCTGAGCTTCGTCAATACATGCAGGAGCGTTTCTAATGTTACGCAAGGCAATTCTTTCTCTCGCGCTACTCAGCTGCAGCGTTTGGGCTGGACCAAAAGTGGCGTTTGAAACAACGTTAGGTTCATTTACTGTCGAACTGAATGAAGATAAAGCGCCGATTACGGTAGCGAACTTCCTGAAATATGTAGAAGACGGTAGCTATGAAGGCACTATTTTTCACCGCGTTATTCCAGGCTTTATGGCGCAAGGTGGTGGCTTTAACCAAGATATGCAAATGGTGAAGACTTACGCTCCAATCAAAAACGAGGGTAATAACGGTTTAAATAACGACCGTGCGACGATTGCAATGGCACGCACCAACGCGCCTGACTCTGCTACTCGTCAGTTTTTTATCAATTTAGTCGACAATGATTTTCTAAACTACGGCGCTCGTCCACCGGGTTATGCGGTATTTGGCGAGGTCACGGAAGGATTCGACATTATCCAAAAAATGGCAAAACAGCCAACTACGACGACTCGCGGTATGCGTGATGTTCCCGAGACTCAAATCGTCATCACTAAAGCAACACTACTTAAATAGCCAAAACGATAAGCCCTTTGAATAATCGAAGGGCTTTCTCTTTCAACGGCTTCATTTTATTGGATTGATTTATGTCTTCATTACCTTCCATCACTTGGTTGGAAACGGTAAAAAGTTACCTCGATAAACGACTCATGTGGGTTTTCATGTTGGGCTGCTCTAGCGGCTTTCCGTGGGTACTTATCGGTTCAAATATGTCTGGCTGGCTAAAAGACGCTGGTTTGACCCTATCCGCAATAGGCTACTTTGGTAGTGTCTTTGCGGTTTATGCAATTAACTTTCTCTGGGCGCCACTCGTAGACCGGGTGAAGCTACCAGTGCTCTATCGACTACTTGGACAAAGGCGTAGCTGGATTTTCTTCTGTCAAAGTATAGTACTCGTCGCGACGGTATTTATTGCGGGCGTGAATCCAGCAGAGAACTTGGTGTTTGCGTCTCTACTCGCCTTGTGTATTGCAACAGCATCAGCCACACAAGACATCGCGATAGATGCTTTTCGTATTGATACTTTCCCAAAATCAGAAGAATCTAAGCTGCCACAAGCTTCTGCAATGGCGGTCATTGGCTGGTGGACAGGTTATTCACTACCGGGTTATTTAGCGTTTGTTAATGCTGATAGCGTCGGTTGGAATGGCGTGTATTACGGGATGGCGGTGATAGTCGGCATTCTAATGGTCTTTACGATTTTAGTCGGTGAACCGAAGACTCAACGCGAACAACTTCAGTCTGCCGCTGAACAACGCCACAAAGAAGTGGTTGGTTCAAAAGTCGTGGCTTGGTTTACTGTGACTGTTGTAGAACCTTTCCTTGACTTCTTTAATCGCAATGGCGTCCGTGTCGCGATTACTCTTTTGCTGTTCGTTTTCCTATTCAAAATTGGCGAAGCGTTTTTGGGCAGGATGTCGATCGCGTTCTATAAAGATATTGGTTTTAGTAACGAACAAATTGGTTATTACTCCAAACTGATCGGATGGGGAGCCACTATCTTCTTTACCTTTGTCGGAAGCATGTTCAACGTCAGGTTTGGTATTGTACGTGGATTAATGATCGGCGGTATTGCTATGTCTGCCAGCAACTTGATGTTTGCTTGGATTGCATCGGTAGGCCCAAATGAGCACCTGTATTTAGCAACCATTATTGTCGATAACTTTACAACTGCTTTCTCAACCGTCGCTTTTGTTTCATTTTTGACGATTCTAACCGGACAAGCATTCTCGGCAACTCAGTATGCGTTGCTTGCCTCTTTGGGGAACTTCGGACGAACGACTCTTGCTTCTTTCAGTGGAGAACTGGTTGACTACCTCAATGACTGGAGCACGTTCTTTGTGCTTACCGCTGTTATGGTCGTGCCAAGCTTGATTATGTTGTACTCGCTACGACATTACTTTGATGCTTTATTAGAAAAAGCACGTCACAAGCACTAAGAAGCGCATCAAAAAACCACCGAATTCGGTGGTTTTTGTTTTGCGAGATATGAGATAAGAGGTCTATGGGTATAGCCCTTTGCCAAACATATTAAATATACGTGCCACACCTTGAGTAAAGATCATCGGCTCAGTCAGTACAGTTAAACACAAGCAATCTTCTCCGGCCTTGGTGTAAGGGCTGTGCTTCACTGACGCGTCTCTAATCATCAAATCGCCCTCTTCATATTGGCCATCCTCGTCACTAAACCCACCATGTAGGATCAATGTAGATTCTAAGCCTTTGTGCGTATGTTGAGGAATTTGCACATCTTCTCCGATGTACATTAAGCTAACACGAGCATCTTCCCCTAGATCAATCTGAGCACTGAAAACCTTGCCTCCGTAACTTCTCCATGACCCTACAAGGTCAGAGAAACGCGCTAAGGTTTTGGGAAGCTCAAAGCTCTTTCCTGCAACATTCACTGCGGCAGGATCTCGGATAACGATGCTATCTGTCGCTGGCTCCGCATTGATAATATCATTGAACATATCGTCGAATTCAGGGACATATTCAGAGGGGATGTCGCTCACGATATTCGCTTGGCTGGCTTCGACATGGTTCACATAAGCTCGGCACTTGGTGCATGTTTCTAAATGGGTTGCGACCACAAGACCAGAAACTGCATCAATGCTTCCCGAAGCGTATGCTTCTAACAAGCTGTTATCTGGGTGTTTGTTCATAGTTGCTCCGTATGCATTGAATGCCTTAGCTTTTCTACTGCAAGCCTCAGCCTGGATTTTACGGTACCGAGGGGTATATCAAATAATTCAGCGACCTGCTGATGAGGTAGCTCTTCAAGATACACCGCTTGTAAAACGTCTCTCTGATTTTTCGGTAAAATATCTAAAAATTTAACCACCTGTTCTTTCAACATGTCTTGCTCTGGTGAATAGTGATCAACAAGATCTGGTGGATAATATTCTGACGGCCAAATGTCATCAGAATGAATGTGTAACTCCTTACCTTTCTGCTTTCTCAACAGATCAAAGCATAGGTTTCGGATTATGGTGTATATCCAAGTCGATAACGCGCTCTTTTCCCCATCATAGAGGTGCGCTTTCTGCCAAACTGTCGCCATGGTCTCTTGCACCATCTCCATAGCAACTTGCTCATTACCAACATGTTTGTAAGCGAATTGCTTCAGCTTGGGTGCGTAAAAACGGAATACAAAAGCGAACGCGTCTTTATCTCGAGCTTTCACTTTGTCCATGTAATCGTTCCAATCACTGCGCCCCAGTTTTTTTGGGCTATCACTCATCATAATCGGCCTTAATTTTAGGGAGGAGTCATCTCCTCCCATTCGTCCTAATCGGTAACGTCATCAACCAACAAGTTGAAGCCACCGTTGTTCCCATCATCAATGGCAACCACTTGATACACAACACCATTCATCACATTGACTGGTGCTGAATCAATAGCAACCGTACTTGGATCGCCTGCCACTGTCACGGTTACATAATAGGTACCTTCAGCGACATATAATCCCTGAACGCTATCTTTGTACGCAAAATTAGCAATAGTTGGATCACTTCCATCTATTCCAGCACTTGTAGTGAGATAAATATCCACCATTTCCGCTACGGGATTCGCCGCCGCATGTGTCACATTCAGCGTCGCGCTAGTTGCCACTGCACGTCTCATGTCTTTAACAACTAGAGGTTCGATATCAATCGCTGGGCTAACAACACCGACTGCGTAAACACTGTAATCCATTCCGCCCGCAACCATTAATCCGTCAACATCGATAATAGGATTGGTTGTTGTGCCATCCACGTAAACGTCAATATCGTAAGCGCCAGCATCGAGATCCAAATAACCACGAATCTCTTTGAACGCTAAGTCGGCAAGAGGACCGAAGGCCGCCCCGTTAACGTTGACATCGACGATTGGCGCTCCATCAACAAGATGTCCAACTCTTACTTCAGCTTGGCTGCCCATATCCTCGATTATAGAAGATCCTGAACCATCCAATACCAACAGCTTAACCGGTGACGTGCTATTTGAATCTCCGGTACTGATAGCGGCAATCGTCAAGTTTGAATTAGCAGCAAGAGATACTGTGCCCGAGTCAAAAGCAACGCTATCCCCAACAGCAAGTCGAACTTGGTACTCACCAGCGGGGATGTTCAATACGTCTGTAGATGCTTTGTATGCAAGATTCATAAGCGGTGTCGCGCTAGCAAGATCAGCCCCGGGCTCGGTGACGTAGAGATCAACGGCAGGAACGCCAGACGCTGCATGAACAACTTGAACATCTAAACTATTGGCATCAGCCATTGAATCGGCGCTGCGAGTCACAACTAAAGGTTCTACTGGGTTTGGCGAACCATCGGCATCACCAACAACGAACACGTTGTAATTGAGGTCTGAATCGAGATCTAATTCTGTTTTAGGTATTACAGTCGCGGTTTCATCGCCTGGAAGTTGAACATCAACTTGAATTGAGTTCATACCCTCACGTAACTTCATGTAACCAGAACCCATACCATAATCAACACCTGTCAATGATGATTTATCGTTTATCCACACATTTGCAAGCGGCGCATCAGAAGACGCATGTACTGCTTGCAAATTGGAATACTCAATGGTGTCGCTGTCGGAGCCACACGCCGCCAGTCCTAATGCCGCCACCATAGTTAGCGCAGCTCTGCTAAATCCTTTCATATCCTTGCCTCTTTGTTAGTCGGGGCTTCTATGGCTTCTGTCAGAAATTGCAACGCAGGAATGCAGTTCTCTGCGCCAACGAGCTGTTCGAACAGATTGCAGTCTAAAGGAAGTAATTCAAGCCAGCGCTGGGTCACCCAAGCTGAGTCATCGTAAAAACGATGCTGGTAGAGGTTTCCAAGTTGAGGAAACTCTTCATAAACATGGGATAACTGCTGACTTAAATAGAAGAAATCTGGTGAGTTGTCTGGATGTTGCCAATTGTCTAACCATTCGACCTCTGCATGGCGTAAGCCGTCCGCATCTGCACGAACTCGTTTGACAACAAAGCGTTTCTCACCAGCGACTGTAATACCAAGAAGACCATCACTGAGTGTTTCAAAATCAACGATCCTGACCAAAGTTCCGATAGATGAAACATTTCCCACGTCTTTAGGGTCACCTTCACTACCTACTAGGCAAACTCCAAAACCCACATTTTGTAGGCTGCATTCCTTTACCATTCGCTTATATCGTGGCTCAAAAATGCGCAGATTCATTTTACCTTCAGGGAGTACAACTGAAGTGAGTGGGAATAACATGACTTCTTTCATTCAAACGTCCTCTTTGATTCACCGATACATACGAATCCCTTATCACTCCGATCACTAACGATTTATGTTGGTTAATCGACTGGCTTAAAAAGTCATAAAATAGCTTACGCAAACGATCCAAATCACATATTTATTGCAATCAAATGCAACAAACAAAAAGTTCCGTAAATAAAGATAATTTCGTGACGCAACTCACCAAAAACGTTCAATTTTGCACCCTTTATCACTTTCATTTGGGATTTTTATCGCTATTATTCCCGCCAATTGGAAAGCGCAGCACAGATTGCGTGTTCTGAATCATTACAAACATAGAGAGTCCCCTTATGCGTAAATCACTTTTAGCTCTTAGCCTTCTAGCGGCTACTTCAGCTCCAGTTATGGCGGCAGATTACTCTGACGGCGATATCCACAAAAACGATTACAAGTGGATGCAATTTAACCTAATGGGTGCATTTGACGAACTTCCAGGTGAGTCTTCACACGACTACCTAGAAATGGAATTCGGCGGCCGCTCTGGTATCTTCGACCTTTACGGCTACGTTGATGTATTCAACCTAACTTCTGATCCAGGTAGCGACAAAGCTGGCGCAGAGAAGATCTTTATGAAATTCGCTCCACGTATGTCTCTAGATGCTGTAACTGGTAAAGACTTGTCTTTCGGCCCAGTTCAAGAGCTTTACGTAGCGTCTCTTATGGAATGGGGCGGCGGCGGTGCTACTAACTGTAGTGATGATGGCTCTATCTGTATTGAAAGCGACACTGTAAACACACAGAAAATCGGTCTTGGTTCTGATGTAATGGTTCCTTGGTTCGGCAAAATTGGCCTAAACCTTTATGGTACATACGACTCAAACATGAAAGATTGGAACGGCTTCCAAATCTCGACAAACTGGTTTAAGCCATTCTACTTCTTCGAGAACGGCTCATTCATTTCTTACCAAGGTTACATCGATTACCAGTTTGGTATGAAAGATGATATCAAACAGCTGCAGACATCCAACGGTGGTGCAATGTTTAACGGTATCTACTGGCACTCTGACCGCTTCGCTGTAGGTTACGGCCTAAAAGGTTACAAAGACGTATACGGTCTTAAAGATGGCGGTTGGGCAGGTAAAACAACTGGCTTCGGTCACTACGTAGCTGTAACTTACAAGTTCTAATAGAACCGATAAGTTCCCCAAAAATGGCGCCTCTTGGCGCCATTTTTATTTGCTTTCCTTTTTTCCCTCATTATCCTTGCAGCAAACCTTTTTAATGAGAGCGTTTGGTGAATATCCTTATCCTCGGTCCAGGTGCGGTGGGCTCACTCTGGGCAACAAAATTTAAGCTTGCCGGGCACAATGTTTCATTGTGGGGAAGAAGCTCTGAAAGCCAACAATCACTTCAGTTGGATGACACACCCGCAATCGTATTCAGTAATCAAGATATTTCCTCCGTAAATCAAGCGGATCTCATTTTGATCACGGTAAAAGTTTGGCAAGTGGAAGACGCCATTCAGCCTTTACTGCCTCATATCAACGCTGACACGATTATCATGCTGATGCACAATGGTATGGGTACCGCCTCTGGCGTGGAGAAGGCTCTGCCAAACAATCCGATAGTGCTCGCCACAACGACGCACGGTGCATACAAACCAGATAACCAACACGTACTGCATACCGGTCACGGAACAACGCAAGTGGGTGGTTATAATGACAAAGGAATGCAGTGCGCTTTTCTGCAAGATGTTATGCATCATGCCCTTCCAGAGGCCATTTGGAATCCACACATCCAATCTGCGTTATGGACTAAGTTAGCAATTAACTGCGCGATTAACCCACTGACTGCGATTCACCAGTGTAAGAATGGTGAGCTTGCGCAGCCCGAGTTTAAGATACAACTCGAAAGCATCACTCAAGAACTGGTTGAAGTAATGAGTAAAGAAGGTATTGCTATCGAGTATCGCTCTCTTTTCGATACGGTAATGCAAGTGGTGAACGCCACAGCTGAGAACTATTCTTCAATGAGACAAGACGTATTCCATCAGCGTCGAACGGAAATTGATTTTATAACCGGATACTTGTTGAAGGCTGCCGAGAAACATCGCATCAATACGCCTGAGAATTTAAAACTTTACCAACGCATCAAACAAATAGAACAAAGCTGGACAGAACAATGAGTAAGAAAATCTTAGTGCCAATCGCTCCGGGCACCGAAGAAATGGAAGCCGTCACCGTTATCGACATGATGGTTCGCGCGGGTTATGACGTTACGGTAGCGAGTGCTGCTTTTGATGGCTCATTGACGATGAAAGCTTCTCGCGGAGTCACATTAACAGCCGATTGTAAGCTGGTCGATATCGCTGATGATGAGTTTGACGCCATAGCACTTTCTGGTGGTGTTGGTGGTGCAGAAATTTTTCGTGATAGCACGGTGATGATAGAAATCCTTAAGCAGCACATCTACGAGGGAAAGTTGGTCGCTGCTATCTGCGCAGCACCGGCGTTGGTATTGCAACACCATGATCTTTTCCCACAATCACTGATGACCTGTCACCCGAGCTTTCAGTCACATATCCCGGAAGAGAAGTGGCGCAGCAAACGCGTGACCTTTGATATCAACCACAACCTGATCACCAGTCAAGGTCCGGGCACTGCTTTAGAGTTCGCAATGGAAGTAATCATTCAACTCTCAGGTAAAAAACACGCATGGTCAGTTGCTGAACCAATGATCCCTCTGCCTACTCTGCATTACCATAAGCTTGGTGAAGAATAATGTTTGACGTAAATGCTGTACGTGAGCAATTTCCCGCTCTAAATCAATCCGTCAACGATACGCCCTTAGTGTATCTAGATAGCGCAGCGACAACGCAAAAACCGCAATGTGTGATTGATGTCATCAGTCATTACTACAGTGCGCAAAATGCCAATGTTCACCGTGGTAGTCATAGTTTAACGGCTAATGCCACCAGCCAATTTGAAGCGGCACGAGAACGAGTGGCAAACTTTATTGGTGCAAACAGCTCTAAAGAGATCATTTGGACACGGGGCGCAACCGAAGCACTGAACTTAATTGCTCAGACTTACGCCCGCAGCACGTTACAACCGGGTGATGAGATCTTGATTAGCGAGATGGAGCACCACGCTAACATCGTGCCTTGGCAAATCGTGGCAGAGCAAACGGGCGCCAAAGTCATAAAAGTTCCAATGACATCAGATTGCCAGTTCGACATCAGTGCATTTGAGGCGCTTCTGTCTGACCGCTGTAAAATTGTTGCTTGTGCGCAAATCACCAACGTCACGGGCACACGCCAACCTATCGAAAAAATCACTGAACTAGCGCACAGCGTTGGCGCGGTTGTTGTGATTGATGGCGCGCAAGGCATCGTCCATGAGCAGCTTGATTTATCGGTATCAGATATCGATTTTTACGTTTTCTCAGGTCACAAACTTTATGCGCCAGCAGGTATTGGCGTTTTATACGGCAAGCTTGAACTTTTGGAAGCCATGCCACCATGGCACGGCGGTGGTAAAATGGTTGAACGCGTTTCGTTCGAGAAAACGACGTTTTCTGCACTTCCTGGTAAATTTGAAGCGGGCACACCAAACGTTGCGGGCGCGATTGCTCTAGCGAAAGCCATTGAGTGGTACCAAGGTTTTGACCATCACGAAGTAGAGGATCATCTCCATGCGCTTCAGGATAAGGCCTACCAAGCACTAAGCGCGTTGGATGACATCCATATTCTAGGCTATCAACCGAATGCCTCTGTACTGACGTTCGTCATGGACGGCGTTCATCACCAAGATATTGCGACGCTGCTCGATCAACAAGGCATTGCGGTACGAGCAGGACACCACTGCGCTCACCCATTGATGGATGCGCTAAACGTTAAAGGCACGGTACGCGTTTCTTTTGGTATTTATAACACGGCTGAAGATGTGGATAGACTCATCGCCGCCGTAGAAAAAGCCGTCGACATGCTATAACGCCAACGGTTTGATTTGGAGTAACCAACAAGGTTACTCCATCTGCCTATCCAGAGTCGCCACGCAATTTCTGCCATTTCTTTTCGCAGCATAAAGCGCTTTATCTGCATGCGCATACAAACGTTTGGTGGTTTCATTTCTGCCTATTTCCACCACGCCTACACTCACCGTGACCGGAATTTCAATCTTTTCAAATTCGAACTGACAATTTTGAATATGGGAACGTACTTCCTCTCCTACCTCTTTCGCCGCCGACAGAGAAGTTTCTGGCAAAATAATCGCAAACTCCTCCCCTCCGACTCTTGCAAAAATTTCGTCTTTGACGAGTAAGTGAGAAACCAAATCAGCTAACGTCTCTAAGACATAATCCCCCGCATCATGACCACGTTTATCATTGATGACTTTAAAAAAATCCAAATCAAATAATAACAACGCGGAGTGATAATCCGGAGCTTGGGATTTAATAACTTCTTCTGTGAGCTTTTCGAAAAAGACACGTCGATTGTAGATGTTGGTAAGAGCATCAATTTGGCTTTGATGGCGAAGAAGAGTTTCAACTCGGTGGCGATTGGAGATGTTACGTGTAAGAATAAGGACAACGCGACGACCTCGGTATTTTATAGCGAGTGGGCAGATCTTGCCTTCGTAGTATAGGTCGCCTCTTGGCCCACTGTTAGCATCTATTCCCTGAATGCTGTCGGCGCACATCTTGTACTCGATCGTCACAATACTGTCTTGTTTCAGTGACCGATTTATCTGTTCGATAAACCAGTCAGCTTTATCTTTCTCAAGTACGCTGTGCAGCGTCTCACCTATCAAATTACTTCCATCGTGATAGGCTTTTTTGTCTGTTCCTCCAAAAACATCAATATAGATACCATCTTCACTCAGAATAAAAGTGGGGTCTGGCATTCCGGATAATACGTCTTGCGCATGTTCCAAGGTGAATTGCATATAGGGAGGTTCCTAGCATTTGTATCTAAGTAACCCAATCGCTTCCAAGTGTGTTTCCACATTGGGGAATAGGAGTGAATGGGGCATATGTCTATTATCTAATATAGACAAATTTTAAATACAATTGAGTTTATAAAAACCAAGTGGGCAATATAATGAACCAGGATCAATAGAATGGTTAATTAACGCTAAAATAGTCGACCATTTGCATACTTTTTATCCACATACAAAAAATATCTCAACTCAGATACAAAAAACGCCAAACAGCTAGGCTATTCGGCGTTTTTTAAGAATTGGGAAAATGACTCGTTACACGGCGGTTTGCTTAATCTGCTCTACAATAGCTTTCAAGCCATTACCACGTGACGGGCTTAAATGGGAGACAAGCCCCAGTTGATCAAAATAAGCATCAATATCAAATGCTTGAATTTGATCGGCCGTTTTTCCGTCATAAGCCGCCATCACCAAGGCAATCAATCCACGGACGATACGCGCATCGGAGTCCGCACAAAAATGCCAAACGCCATCTTGCTCTTGGCTCACTAACCACACCAAGCTTTCACAACCCGAAACGGTAACTTGTTCTGATTTCAGCTCTTCTGGCATTTGTGGCAGCTTTTTACCCCACTGAATAACCTGACGGTAACGATCTTCCCAGCCTTTAAATTGCTGCATAGTCGCTACAATGTCTTCGCTGGTGATATCTGTACCAAATGGAGAAACGGGAAAATCTGTCATGATGCGCTCTTCTTCTAGTTTACTTCTTATATTTTGAAATCAACTTCTCAACGATTCGCGATACCGCGACAAAGCCAAACGTTGCAGTTACGACAGTCGCCGCACCAAAACCGCTAGCGCAATCCATACGTTTTGGACCTTCCGCTGTCGACTTCACACCACACACTGAACCGTCTGCTTGAGGGTACTTCAGCTGCTCGGTTGAAAACACGCAATCAATACCAAACTTACGAGCCGGATTCTTAGGGAAGTTATGATGACGACGCAAGGTGTCTTTGATTTTCTTCGCTAGAGGATCTTGGATCGTTTTCGTTAAATCAGCGACCATGATCTGCGTTGGGTCAACCTGACCACCAGCACCACCCGTGGTGATCACTTTGATCTTGTTGCTGCGGCAATACGCCAACAAAGACGCTTTCGCTTTTACGCTGTCAATGGCATCCAACACGTAATCAAACTCTTTGCTTAAGTACTCATGTTGATTGTCTGGCGTGATGAAATCATCAATCAGATTGACTTTGCACTCTGGGTTGATCAATTTGACACGCTCGGCCATCACTTCAATTTTGCTTTGGCCAACGGTGCCCGTCATCGCATGAATTTGGCGGTTAATGTTCGTGACACAAACATCGTCCATATCAATCAGAGTCAACTCACCGATCCCAGTACGAGCCAGCGCTTCCACCGCCCATGAACCTACGCCACCAATACCAATCACACAAACGTGTGCAGCGCGAAGAATGTCCACTTCGCTGTTACCATAAAGACGACGAGTGCCGCCAAAGCGTTGATTGTAGCTGTCAGATGCTGGGGTATCGAGTTCACGCATATTGAAGTCCAGATGATCGATAGAAAAACAAAGAGTGCGATTTATACGCACTCTTTGATGAAATGTCTAGATAAGAGAGTGTTCCTCTCTCTTGGGTCGCTATTGTAGCTTTTCTGGCGGTAAAGCCCAAGGCGCTTGAGTTGGTGAGTTTTCTAACCCAAGTTTCCACACTCGACCAAAATGCTTGTAGTGCCCTGCTTCCGTTCCTGCTCTCGCACCAATGCCATGATACAGATCCAAATGGTTCTGTTTTACCGCACCACCAGTGTCTAAAACGATCAGCATTCGCAGTTGATGCGCACCACTCCACGTACCATCAGCATTCAACAGTGGCACTTCCGCCAAGATTGGCGTACCCATTGGTAAGATAGAACGGTCACCCGCGACAGCGGCCATTGGCAACAACGGAATACCAGCCGAGCCTGTTACTGGCGCTTCTGCTTTTGGCGCAAAGAAAACGTAAGAAGGATTTTGCTCCAACAACTCGCGTACTGTTGCATCATCGTTGTCCATCACCCACTCTTTAATCGCTTTGAGAGACATTTTTTCACGCGGCACTTCACCACGTTCAATCAAAATGCGGCCAATACTGACATAAGCTTTATTGTTTTTACCCGCGTACGCAAAGTACTCCAACGTATCATCATCTTCAAAATGCACATAGCCACTGCCCTGCACTTCCATCATAAATGGGTCGATACGATTAGGCGCGTAACCTAGCACCAAACCTTGTCCATCTAGTGCTCCATTATAGATCTCCGCGCGAGTCGGACAATCTGATGAGCATTTTGGCTTGCCATAAACTGGGTACTTAAAAATGTCGTTTGGTGTATGACGCAGTTCCATCACGGGAGAAAAGTATCCGGTAAACAGCACATTACCTTTTTTATCACCACCACCCAATTGCGCGGCTTGAATGCCAAACGCACTCAACGCACTGGTATCTCCGCTCTGTTGCGCCCACTCACTTAATCGTTGATATAGCGGTTGGTACATCTTCGCCATGGATGGTGACTTTATCACCACTTGCTCTGCTTGCTTGTTAAATTCAGTAAAATCGCGTGGTTTGTTAGACTCAACCACATCCACTTGATTGAGGATCTGAGGAAACTCACCATCAAGATATTGCTGAGCACGATCATTTTGTTGAGCACAGCCAAAGAGTAGGCTCAAAGAGATAATAGGAAGGAGTTTTTTTAACACGTGTCTTTTCCGTAAAAGAGAATAGCAAAAGGATGGCAAACAAATGCATACGGTGCAATTGAAAAGCAACGACAAAATGTTTCAACGCTAAGCCAATCCGTTTACTCGTTGTGAATTCATTCAGTTAATGCAACATGATAGCAGCGGAAGAATTACGGAATTGTCCGGATTATGTTTGAAAGTAAGATTTACTGATTGAGAGATGAAATTGTGATCATCCATGTGACTCACAGACGCAAGAGATCTCTGCTTAACAGACAATGATAAAAACGACTATCTTACCGCAATCCTTGCACGCCCCTCTAGACGGAATACAGGTAGATAATGCGCATTGGCATCCAGCTTCATTTCTGCATGCTGCTTACCCACAAAATTGAAGTGCCGCTCATTTGAACCCACTCGATACGAAAACGAATCCCCATCGAATTCAAAACTGGTCGCCACTGTAGAACCATTTACGGTAACACCGCGCTCACTCAACACAAATTCTTCACGAGCATAAGGCGCAACATCTTGCTCAACCCAGCGACCATAAATTGTCGATTTAGGAATGGGCGGATTAATGGTTCGAGTAATCAAATCACTATACAGCATGCACACGACAACGGTTCCAACTATCGCTATAAGCATGAGAGAACGCTCTAGCCACTTACGAAGCATTGATTTAGATGACGTTTTTGACAGATTTGAAGCAGTGATCGCAGCATTCTTATTAACAGCAGAAGACATGAGGTTCACGTATTGAGAAAAGACGCGCTCATTGTAACTCTCCCCTTCAACGGGACCAAGAACCTACCTCAATATGTTTGTGCTTTATTCCAAAATTTCACCTTGCCACCAAGTGAATAAAAAGGCATTATTTTGACATAATTAAACAAAGGAATGGCTGTAGTGAAAATTCGTAGTACTGCTCTCGTAAAAGGATTCCGTCAATCAACACCTTATGTCAATGCTCACCGCGGAAAAACCATGGTGATCATGCTGGGCGGAGAAGCCGTCGCACACAAAAATTTTGGCAATATTATTAATGATATCGCACTCATGCACAGCCTCGGAATCAAAGTCGTGGTGGTGTATGGTGCACGTCCTCAAATTAATCAGCTGCTAGAAAAACAAGACCTCACTACGCCTTACCACAAAAATATCCGCATTACGGATGAATCGGCTTTATCTGTTGTTATGCAAGCTGCCGGACAACTTCAACTTGCGATTACTGCGCGCCTATCAATGAGCCTCAACAACACTCCGATGGCAGGCACCCAGCTCAATGTCGTAAGCGGAAACTACATCATTGCTCAGCCACTCGGCGTTGATGACGGGGTGGATTATTGCCATAGTGGACGTATTCGCCGCATTGACACCGATGCTATCAACCGCACTCTTGATCAAGGCTCTATTGTGCTACTTGGCCCCATTGCGAGCTCTGTGACTGGCGAGTGTTTTAACTTACTTTCTGAAGAAGTCGCGACACAACTGGCGATCAAATTAGGCGCAGACAAACTGATTGGTTTCTGTTCAGAACAAGGTGTCATTGATGACAACGGTAATGCTGTCGCCGAGTTGCTGCCAATTGAGGCGGAGCATGTCATCAAAACGCTCTCTGAAAATACGTCTCCTGACCTAGATTACAACACTGGGACACTGCGCTTTCTTAAAGGGTCTATTGCCGCTTGCCGTGCCGGAGTACCTCGTAGCCACTTGATCAGTTATAAAGTAGATGGAGCCCTAATTCAGGAGTTGTTCTCTTTCGACGGCATCGGAACCCAAGTTGTTATGGCGAGCGCTGAACAAGTGAGGCAAGCTAATATTGATGATATTGGCGGTATCTTAGACCTCATTCGTCCTCTAGAAGAACAAGGCGTACTCGTTCGTCGCTCTCGAGAGCAGCTAGAGCAAGAGATTGGAAAATTTACCATCATCGAGAAAGACGGCTTGATTATTGGCTGTGCTGCCCTTTATCCATACCCAGAAGAGCGCAAAGCAGAGATGGCTTGCGTAGCGATTCACCCTGACTATCGTGATGGGAACCGAGGTTTGTTACTGCTCAACTACATGAAACATCGTTCTAAATCCGAGACCATTGATCAAATCTTTGTCCTCACGACACACAGTCTGCATTGGTTCAGAGAGCAAGGTTTTTACGAAGTCAGTGTCGACTATTTGCCCGGAGCCAAACAAGGGCTATATAACTTCCAGCGTAAGTCAAAAATCTTAGCGCTAGATTTGTAGCTTAACCTTAAATCACGAAGCAAAATTTAACGTTCTGCTATACCAACACCTCAAGGTGCGGGATTCTGCTCATTGACGCTCAATCCTGCACATCAAGTTTGTTTTGGAGTAAGGCCTCACATAAATCCTGCTTCGAGCTAGCGAGTCATCATGTAAACACCAACTTAGAAATGCGCAAACCATTGCTTAATTTTCGTTCCAATTTTATCTTTTAAATATACATTTGGTTGGCTATACTCTGCTCGATAGTGATTGGTTTTTAACCAACACGAATGGATCTAGGTGATGTAATGTAGCCTTCACCCTAAAATACTGGGCAATTGAAAAACTAGTTAGCTCCGTATTGCGTACCAAGGACAGTTGTTAATCTGACTTTAAATAAGCCGAGACGAGCACTGTTATGAGAACAATCATTTGTAATTCGCTTCAAAGCTTCTGGGATATGGCTGACAATCAGTTTTTAGAAGGCCTAGACGTCCACTGTGTTTTCCCCGTAAATGACGCTATCCGAGATTTTATTCTTGCTTATCAACAGCAATACAAAATACGCAGCGTGTCTTTTACCAATGCGTTTGCAAAACATGCGTAAAAGAAGACCGAGCCATAAGCTCGGTCTTCTTTTACGTACGTAATCAATTCAAAACAAAATCATAGCCAACAAAGATGCAAAAATAGTGACTACAATAAAGATTAAAATAGTCCAGTACACTACCCCAATACTTATGAACCACTTTGGGCAAACTCTACGAATATCTGTTAGCTTTCTTTTTTTGGCCAACTTAGGAAATGCAACTGCGGCAACAAGGGCTAATCCATGTATTAAGGCCCCAAAGTGACATCCAGAAACTAAAGCAAGCTCAATATCTGTATAATGCTCACTAGTGTACGCATAGCGCTTTACTTTTTGCGGCGTGATAACAATAAGCAAAATACCTACTATCAGGTACCAAAAAACTAACAAAGCACCTGCAACAAAAAATGTAATAAAAGAAACTTCTAATAACTGCAAACTTCACCGACCTTCTATTCCAGCTCTCAAGTAATAGACATCCAAACCACCATTGAGCCTAAAGTGATCATAGCTAGAAGCAATAAAACGCTTATATAAATACGGCAAATTCCGATGAATAGACCGGAGCAAACTTGATGAATATCAGCAAAGCCCCTTCTCCTCGCTAAAGTTGGTAAAGCGACCGCCGCAACTAAGCCTACACCATGTACTAAAGCACCAAAGTGAAAACCCGAGACTAAGGCTAACTCTACTTCTGAATAATGTTTCGGATTAAAAGCAAACCGCTTCACCTTTGGCGGTATAAAAAATATAAAAATTGCTCCGATAATAACGAACCATAAAAACGCGACTCCTCCGGCGATAAAGAAGGTTAGAAAGGACCAATCTAATAACTGCATATATTACCTACACCTGTCGATTTAACTACGTCTAAGTGAGAATAGTGCTCTTTATATACCGCTGCAGCTTGTTTTCCTGAATAATAACTTCCGACAGATGAAGCAACTCCCAATACCAGAGCTCCCACCCAACCAACGGGTGTAGCAACAACAAATAATGATATTGCAATACCAGACATAGTACCTACAACTGTACTTGCTGCAGTTTCCACCAATATTTCGTTTTTCTTTGCCTTAGAGTCTGCTCTAGCTATCTGATCGCAGGCAATACCAATATTAACTGCAGTCAATACAGTGCCACCTTTAGCTGCTACTTTTGATAACTTTGCTAACCTATCAGTATTCTTCTGAAGCGCCGCGGTAGTCATAACCCCGCCGTTTCGAGATATCCTCATAGCCTCTCGAGCTTTCTTACCATTAAAGAGAAGCTTCTCAGTTGGTCCAAGGTTTTTTGCTACATTCTCTAATAGTTTTTTCCTGCGGTAATCATACTGCCCTTTCGAAAACTTTCCTGATTTATAATCTCTATATAAACCATCAAGCTTTTTTAGCTCTGCGACATTTCCTTTTTCACTATCTCCTAATAAAGCCCCCATGGACGCAAAAGTAGCACCGATACCTGCGCTCGCAGGCCCCCAATTGTCATCAAGCCAAGAAAGAGCCCAAAATGCTTCCTTTTCGTTTTGCGACATAGATTTCATCGTTGATTCAAATTGCGCTTGATCATGATCTGAAATGGCAATTTTAGAAGAAAACTCAGATTGCTTGGTGTTTGAAACGTTCAACTTTCTCAAGTAAATAGATTGACCAGATTTAATCGAATTAGGGTCTGAAATTTTTGGGTTGTCTTTTTTTATTTGAGCAACAGCAAAATTATAGCCATCTGTTCCAAACTTAAAATGATAAAACTTCCATATAATTCTCGTAAGAGTATCACCAGGCTTAACACTATATATGTAGCTATACCTATTAACGCTGTTAAAATAAGTTGTATTCATTCCATTCAAATCCTTATGCTCACAATTGCGCATAATGTTAACGTTTCAGATTCAAAAACATCAATTGAAATGACTTTTCTTTCAGAAAGATAATTGTTAAAACACAACTCATCACCAAGTTTGACATGTAACAAAGGTAAAACTGACTGTAAACTAAGTCCATAATCAGTTAGTAAGCCGCTGTACTAACCCACTCGCGCGAGTCGTTTTCACCTTAATACCTCGCTTCAGAACGTTGAGTTCGGCGTAAAGAGCTAAACGCTTTTTCGCGCGGGTAATGCCTGTGTAAATCAACTCACGAGTTAATATCGGGCTAAAGTCTGGTGGCAAAATCATCAGGGTGTAATCAAATTCACTGCCTTGCGATTTATGGATGGTCATGGCGTAAGCCGTTTCATGTTCAGGCACTCGGCTTGGCAAGACCGATTTCACACTGCCGTCAGGTAACTCGAAAAAGACTTTCAAACGCGGTTCATCTTCACTGTCATCGAGCATGCAAATACCGATATCACCGTTATACAAACCTAGACCATGATCATTACGCGTAACCATGACAGGTCTGCCGTGATACCAAATTTCATCCTGAACCTGAATTAACTTGCGCGCCGCGAGCGCTTTCTCGATGCGCTGGTTTAGCCCAGCAACACCAAAGTCACCTTCACGGATCGCGCACAGCAGTCGGCATTGGTTGAAGGTATCTAACACCGCTTTGGCTTTGTGCGTTAGCGACTCTGGCTCTCCGGTTTTAGGATCGGTTTCCTGTTGTCCAATGCGTTTGAGGTAACGACCGTATTCCTGCACCAACGTCTGCATCATTTGGTTGTAATGTTGGCTACTTAGCGCGAAATGTTCGATGTCAGAAAAATCTTTCGCCCAGACATTATCTACGCTCGCAGCAGAACCTGAGTTAACCGCTTTTGCCAACTGACCAATGCCTGAGCGAGCATCAAATCGGTAGCTCTTTTGCAGCATACATAAACTATCGGCAATGCTAGATGCACTGTTACCCGTATGGGCTAAAGTATCGAAACCCGTCAGTTTTGCGATGGCTGATGCCTGCTCTTTGCCATAGCCCAATGCATGGAACGAACAGATATCACCCAACACAGCCCCAGCTTCAACTGAAGCAAGTTGGTCTTTATCACCTAGCAAAATCAGCCGCGCATGTTTCGGTAAGGCATCGACCACTTTGTACATCATTGGCAAATCGACCATCGACGCTTCGTCGATAACTAAAATATCCAAATGAAGTGGATTTTGCTTGTTGTGACGGAATTCTGCGCTATTAGGAATCGCGCCCAGCAACCGATGTAAGGTGCTTGATTCAGTCGGAATTTTGGCTTTTAGCTCCGGAGAAACTGGCAGCTCTTGCACCGCTTTACCAATGGACTCGGTTAATCGCGCCGCCGCTTTCCCCGTCGGGGCCACCAGCTTGATGGTTGGGTTTTTCTCGTGCGTCGCCTGTTCAATCAAAGCGGCAAGCAATTTGGTTACTGTCGTCGTTTTACCCGTGCCTGGACCACCAGAAATCACAGCAAATCGACGGGTTAACGCAACTGCCGCCGCGACTTTTTGCCAGTTCACGCAAGCCGAGAGTGGTACGAGTTCATCCAGTATTTGCAAATCTTGAACCTTGCGCGCATTGCTAAGCACGGAATCAATGGCGTGCCAATCCAACGATTCGCTTGCGACCACATCAAGGTGGTCACACACCAATTGCTGACGCAACACTTGGTTGCTGCTTCCCGCTTCTACTGCTTTGCCTAACGCGTTAAACAGAAAATGGTATTGGCGTGCAAACAGATGGTTGAGCAAGTCCGATAATCGCGCTAACTCTTGCGACTGCAAGTTCACTACAGCGCCCAACTGATTGAGCTTTTCCGCCAGTGTCATTTCATAATGCCAATAGCGGTGCAGATACAGACGCTCACCATCGAACATCAGCGGCAAGGCTTCTCCTTGCGCGCCAACCACGGTGGAATTTTTTAATACTTCAATCCAGTCTATGCCTTGCAACTGTGTGTTGAGCGCCAATGCCGACTCACCAAACAGCCCTAGCTTACTGGCTAAATCCGTAGATTGCCCTTGTGCATCGAACAGAGACAGACAGATATGTCCTTTGCCAAGCTCACTACTGACAACACCAGCGATAAACGCCAGTGCTTGGCTATCCGACTGTTCATCATGCGTTTGAGAATCAATAAAACAGGCAAATTGATAGTCGAGCTGACGAATAGCACCTTTGTGCGCCAAGCGTTCTAGCACTACCAATAGGCTATCTTGGTCAGAATGAAGATTGTGATTTGTCGTCATTAAAGTAGCTCCATCTGCCCGGCTTGAGTTGAGCGTGTTTCAAGTGCTTGACCATCAATCAAACGATCCATCTCTTGTAAGAACTCTAAGGTTGGTTTCGCGGCAAAAATGCCGTGGTCACTCTGCCCATCCATGCCGCGCAAGAACAAGTAATACACGCCACCGAAGTGATGATCATATTGATAATTCGCCAATCGGCTGCGTAGGAAACGATGCAGTGCTAACGCATAAATCTGATACTGCAAATCGTAGCGGTGATCTGCCATCGCCGATTTCAGAGCTTCACCATGGTAGTGCATCACATCGTCGCCAAGATGATTCGATTTCCAGTCAAGCACGTAGTATTTACCTTGATGTTCAAACACCAAGTCGATAAAACCTTTGAGCATGCCTTGCACGGTTTGGAAACCTAAATCCCCCGCTTTCGCCGACAACGGATCGTGACGTTGAATGACTCGGTTTAACGCCGGTGCAGACAAAACTTCAATCGGCAACAAAAATTCCATCTCCACCAAACGTTGCGACGGTGCTTTTTGATTCAGCAGCAAAGATTTACCATCCAAGGGCGTAGCGAGTACGGTATCAATCAATTGCTGTAAAATGGGCAACCACTCTTCATCGAGCTGTTCGCTTTCCATCAAGCCAAGGATGATTTGTGTATTCTCTTCCGTCGTGGCTGGCTGAGTAAATTCAATTTCCTCAAACAGGCTGTGCAGGAACGTACCCGGACGCGCACCACGAGGGAAGGTAAAAATAGAACGCTCTGGCTCCACCAAATCCGCTTCGTCTTGCTCTTCAGATGAGTCGATATCAAAACCCGTAATCTCAATCGTGGCATCATGCTCAGCGTGATGAGAGCCCTGTTTGACCAAACCAGAATAACTGGTGATGCGCCAGTTTCTGTCGATAGGATTTTGCAGCTCTTTCGCGCTAAGATCGTGTATTTCTTCTTGTGGCGCTATGTACTTCTCTTCGAGTTTCTGCGGCGGATCGGCCACAACGACACAATCAAGCTCGTCTTGTTGCTTTGTTAAACCTTGGTGCAAATCGTTAATGCCACCTTCTTGACCATTCTGAATCAAATAGCCAATCGCACTGCGGTGTACGCCAGTTGGCTCTTTGGTCGAACGACCATTACGCAAAGGCGAGGCTCCAATAAAACACGCATACACAGCACGCGTTAGTGCCACGTATATCAAGCGTAAGTCTTCCGCCAAACGCTCTTTATCCGCTTGCTTCATAGACGCATCGTTGCCGGTGATATCCAGTACCGTGCGGTCATTGGCTGCATCGTAATATTTGGCTTCACTGGCTTCTCGATAGTTGAACACAAACGGCAGAAATACGAGGTCATACTCCAAGCCTTTTGATTTGTGAATAGTTACGATCTGCACTAAGTTACGTTCCGATTCTAAACGTTGGATTTGGTCATCACTGCCACCCAAACCGTTTTCCGCATCACTGATAGACTGAGCGAGCCAACGCAGCAGACCGTGGTCGCTATCCAGTTCATTACTGGCTTGTTGCAGCAGTTCACCGATGTGCATTAAATCGGTAAGCACTCGCTCACCATTTTCACCCTGTGAACTCGCGCCTTCTTCTAGTAATCGCTCAGCAATATGGCGTTTACTGATCACCGCGCGCAACATCGGCAGCACACCACGTTGAACCCAAAGTTTGCGATATTCTTTGAATTCGTTTACGGCGTTTTCCCACACAATTTCATCGTTATTAAGTGCATCCAAACTTGCTGCGTCGAGGGCAAACAGCTCAGAAGCAAGACTTGCACGCAGCGCACGGTCATTTTCTGGAGTCAGCACCGCTTGCAGCAGACGCTGTAAATCCTGCGCCACTGAACTGGTAAACACACTGTCTCGGTTAGACAGGTACACGCTGGCAATACCTTGGTCTGCTAGCGCTTGTTTGATCATTCGACCTTCGCTACCTGTTCGAACCAACACCGCAATATCGCCCGCTTGAACCGCTTTCTGTTTTTCGCCATTCACCAGACACGCTTGCCCCTGTAGAGCCTGCGTCAAAATGGTTTGGATTTGGCTTGCGGTCGCCTCCGCCATTCGAGTCAAATACTCGCCTTTGGGTAGCGGTTTATCGTCCGCTTCTTGCAACCAATAAGTCAGCGCGGGTTGCTTTTGGCCACCCATAGTCCAAATGCGTTTTTCGGCATTGGGACTGTACTTTACGGGTAAGAACGGGATGTCCGAGTCATAGATAAATGGACTATCAGGCAAGGCAAACACTTGGTTTACCGCCTGCACCATATCGGCACTAGAACGCCAGTTGGTTCCTAACGTGTAGTGGGCACTTACTTGGTTACGTGCTTTGATATAAGTGAAAATGTCTGCGCCACGAAAGCCATAAATCGCCTGCTTCGGGTCACCGATCATAAACAAACCACATTCCGGATTATTCAGATAAATACGGCTGAAAATACTGTATTGAAGCGGGTCGGTATCTTGGAACTCGTCAATCATTGCGACAGGATACAAAGTACGAATACGCGCAGCTAAAATCTCGCTTTCATCCGTATCGATAGAAGCAGAAAGTTGCGTCAGCAAATCATCGAAAGAGAGCCACTGTTTTTGATTTTTCGCGTTAGCCAGCATCACACGACAATGTTCAATCGCATGAGCAAGCAGTGGCGCTTTTAAGCTGATTGGGTTGGCAAGAAATGTTTCAATGGCTTCAAATACCGCATGCTGCGGCGCACTGCCTTTCGGTGTTTTTTCCAACAAGACGTTTTGCGCGAATTTCTCCAACTTGTCTGGATAATCGTAACCAGTGGTTTCCGTTGCCGCCCAAGCATTCACCGCCTCCAACCACGTCGGCAGAGACTTTTTGGTGTAGCTGCGTTTGTTAATATCTGAATCTGAAATCAGCGTTAAGAAGTCATCTTGGCTTTCTCGCCACTGTGCTTTTAACTCATCAATTTTTTTCAAATTTTCAGTATGAAGATCAGCCAAACTGCCTTTCATTGCAGGAACAGAAAGGCTTAACGGCGCGCCGGTTAAGTAATTGCTGATGTCAGACAACAACGCAGATGGAGAGCTCCATAGCTGGCGAATTTCCCCAGCCAAGGTAAATGGCAACGGGTAGAAATTGCGACGCCAGTAATCGGCTACAACTTGCGCTTTTAGGTGGCTTTCATCGGTCACAAACTCGTTATTAAATCGACTGCCAGATTCAAACGCATTTTGCGTTAGCATGCGTTGGCAAAAACCGTGAATGGTGTAGACCGCCGCCTCGTCCATCTGACGTTCTGCCTGCAATAAAATTTCTGCGGCTTGCTTGTGATCGTCAAACTCATTAAGCAAAGGTTGGATCACCGGATCGGAACTCTGTCCACGCGCAAACGCGATTCGCGCATCGTGTATTCTTGCCCTGATACGATCGCGCAATTCCGCAGTTGCCGCTTCGGTAAAGGTTACGACCAGAATTTGGTCGACCGTAAGCGGTACGCGATGTCGAGTTTCCGCACTACCATGACCAAGCAAAAGGCGCAGATATAAACCTGCAATAGTGAAGGTTTTACCTGTACCTGCTGATGCCTCGATTAACCTCGCACCATGCAGAGGAAACGTCATCGGTTCTAGTGGCGTTGGTTGAGGTTGCTCTGTGCGGTCTAACGTATGTAGAGGACACTCTGCACCTGACATTTGATCCATAACGCTGAATCTCTCCGGATTATTTACTAGGACGTATCACCTAATAAATGTGATCTATAGTTAAAAATTCTATTAATATGTTTAACAAGTTGGATAATTTAGAGCTTTGTGAGATCTTTCTCACGGTTATCCATAAGACGTACCGTTAGTATGCGCCCCACGAGATAAGCCAAACCCTTTTGGCGGCACAACTCAAATGAATTAAACAAAAGTATCATGGTCCCTCTGACCTTGTGGCCGTACAGCGAACGCCCTACAAAAAATAATGATTTTCTGGCGGCCACCCTACTCTTCCTTATCTTTATCCAACTATCTTTATTACGCTTTTACGTCATCGGCGTCTTGAACCGCTAAGCGCGCACCTTGCAGAACTAATGCTGTCAGCAAGCGAACCTCTGAGGCCAACTCATCATTCCAAGCAGGCCAAATTCGAGAGATGTACGCGTTATTGCCTTCGCCCGGGCTCATGAAGCCATCATTGAATGCGTCAGCCATTTTCTTCAAAGATTTCTCTTCGTCATCGACCCACTGACCGCGGCTAAAGCCCGCTTCAACACAAGCCAACGCCGTTTTCGGGAAATAAGGCAAAGGCTTAGTCATACCCTCGAAGAACAAGCGAACTAATTCAGTCAGTAGCTGTTTGGCATACTGCGCATCGGCAATTTCTGGGTAGATCAAATGCAGCGCGCCTTCTTTACGATCGTAGCCAATCAGATGAGTTTTCTTGGCATGACCCGACGCCGACATGGCAAGGTGATCGATCCACGCTGCAAGGTAATCCTGCGCTCGAATCTTACCGCTTCGATAGCGAATCAACCCAGATTGGTAACACTGGGTTAGCCAACCTGTTAGGCGAACGTTTTTCTCTTCGCCTTCATTTCGCTCAAACAAGGAATCAAACGTCAGGTCGATTTCCAAATCGTCTTGAGGCGCACCAGATAAAAACGCCAGTTTATCCACTAGCTCTTCCGCCTGAACTCGGTTGGTTTCAAATTCGATATCACCAAACGCTCCCACCGGAAGTTTGCCTTGAGCGCGCTGTTGACTCATAAAGTGTTTAAGCACTTCTGCTTTTTTCTCTGGCTGTATCAATGTCGTTTCAAGCAAGGTTTCTAGCAGCTCATCACGCATTTGATAGCTTTCCAAACCACCTAAAACAAAGGGTTCGTCGTCTTCCATCACCGGCAGTGGCGGTTCAAAGATTACTTTTAAACGACGATTGAAAAAATACTGCACAGGTAAGCGCCAGAAACGTTGCAACTCGACTAAGTCGAGCTCAAGTGGGAACGTCGCTCCTAACAGATAGTCGTCTAATGCCCGATTAAAATCACGACGAACATAGCCTTGCGATTGACTACTTTGAGTTAATGCCGCTGGAATCCACTCTTTCGCGTAGCTGGCGTGCGTGCCTTGGAACGCACTTGGGCTAAACGGCACCATGGCGTGGGTATTCACCAACGCATTTAATAAGTTGTCGCCAGACTCATCAACGGGCAACGATTCATCACCACTTAAACAATAGTTTTGGTGGCAGTATTCCATCAGCTCAGAAACCAGAACCGAAGGCACTCGCTCGGTGTTGTCTTGGATTGAACGGCCAACATAACTGATGTAGAGCGTTTGCTGTGCAGACAACATCGCTTCGAGGAATAGGTAACGGTCATCATCTCGGCGCGAACGATCGCCCGGTTTGGTTCTTCCGGTCATCAAGTCAAAGCCTTCCGGCGGCATGGAGCGTGGGTACACGCCGTCATTCATCCCCAGTAGACAAACGGTTCTAAACGGAATAGAGCGCATCGGCATCAGAGTACAAAAGTTCACTTGACCAGCCAGGAAGCGCTGGCTGACTCGTGTGCCAGATAATTTGTTTTGAAGGTATTGGCTGATGATCGACGGCGATAACGCATCATCAAATGCGGCATCAGCTAATTGCTCTTTGAGTTGGCTGAGCGTATCGCGAATGGATTTGAGCGCCATTTCGCCTTCTAACTCAACTGAGAAGAAGTCATCCAGCAGTAAAACTAAAGTCTCTCGCCAACCATCAATAGTCTGAACATGAGAAAGTTTGCTGCGATAAGTGCTAATTTGTTGGATAAAGTGTGCCAACTTGCCCGCAAGCTCTGCGCCCATGCCTTGCACTTCGTTGTACGGAGACAAACTGCCTTGCTCGGTTTCAAACAAACCTGCGGATTCTGGCATCGCGTAGCCAAGCAACATGCGTTGAATACCAAATTGCCATGTGTTTTGACGGGTTTCCGGCAGTTCAAATTCGCGTCCGGTATTGGCATCCAACCCCCAGCGAATTCCCGATTCTTCAACCCATTGTTTGGCTTGTAAGAAATCATCTTCGCTGAGTTCAAAACGCTTTAATATCGCCGGAGTTTCCAGAAGTTCGAGTAGTTCTGATGCCAAACAGCGCGTATTGGGTAAGTTCACCAACTGCATAAATGCGGCCAGAATTGGGCTCTCTTGATCGGCGGTTCGGTCAGAAATCGAATAGGGAATAAAACGCTCACCCGGTGCGTTACCAAAGACCGCCTGAATCGCAGGGCTGTAAGCGTTGATGTCCGCGACCATCACGATAATATCGCGCGGTTTTAACGTTGGGTCAGCATCGAACATCGCCAATAGTTGATCATGCAGCACTTCCACTTCACGCATCGGGCTGTGGCAAGCGTGCAGGCTGAGTGATTTATCACCCAAGCGAACCACTTGTTTGTGATGACTGTTTTCAATCTGTTGGTCATCTTGATGTTCTTCAAGATTGAGAATATCCGCTTGCAATTGATGGAGCAGACTGTCGCGCTCAACATCAACAAACGCTTCAATTTCATGAGACTCCAGCTGAGACAACAGATACATATTGTCACGCCCGAGTTTACCCATGGACGCCAACAGACTGTTTCCGACCACATCGGTGTGCAGCTCATCGATCACATTATCTTCCAGTGATCCTTTCAGTTGCTCAGTTTCACCTTGCACTTCCGAGTGATCGTCATGCCACACAACGTGCTGACGATGTTTCGCCGCCAAACGAGCCAGATATTTGCGATCTCGAACTTCACCCCAGTAATAACGACACGGGTTGGTGAACATCAGATGCACGTCGATGTGTTCACCAATTGCTTTTAGCGCATCCATATAGCGAGGCGGCAACGAAGAAATGCCAAAAACAAACAAACGCTTGGGTAAATGGTCAAAATTGCCGTTAAAACTCTCTAACGTGTCGATAAAGTGCTCATAAAGGTTGGCACGGTGATATGGAGACTGTCCTAATGACACAGTGTGATCATACAACGCTTGCCATAAGATCGGCTGCCACGGATGCTCATCTTCCAGCTCTGGCACACTATGCCCAGCTTCCCAACTTGCGATCCACTCCGGACGATACACCAAGTAACCATCGAAAATATCGGCAATTTTCTCAGCCAGCTGATACAGCTTAGAGTGATCACTGTCATCTTTGAGGTACTGCGCTAACGGCGAAAACACGTCTTGGTTGAGAAGCCCCGGCAGCAGATGCATCAACTTCCACGTCATCGCTTCTTTGTTAAACGCACTGCGTTTTGGCACGTCTGGCAACACCTGCGTAAACATTTCCCAAATGAAGGTAGCAGGAAGCGGAAAATCAATGTTCGCGGCAACACCAAACTCTTTGGCCAATTCCATTTTTAGCCACTGGGACATGCCCGGACTTTGAACCAGAATTTGTTCTTTTTCGAACGGGTTTTCCAGCGGACTGATTCGAATCAGTTCGACAAGGAGTGATTTGAGAACGTCAACTTGGTTGGAATGATAAACAGTAAACAAATTGGGAATACCGAGCGCCGATTGAAACTGTTAGCTAGCTTAGCACAGCCCCATTTAAACCCGCAGTGATCTCGCGTTCGGAAAAAACAAAAGGTTATATATCACTCAAATAGAGTATGAATCTTCTTAATTTTCACATGTCAATCAAGTCTGACACTCCCATACAAAATGTGACATTCGTCGCAACCATTCCATAATAAAAAACACTGTTTTATACTCCCACTACCCATAATTTATAAACAAACAAAAAGTATGTTTCGCAAACTGTCTTCCAACAGCGCTTGGCTGATTGCTTTTTTTGCTTGCTTTGCAGTGTATCTGTCGATCGCTTGTTATCCTTTTGTGTTGTCTAACAATCAGAACGAACCACTAACCTTGTTGCAAGGTTACTATTTAGTTTCGACTCAATATGGCTGGCTGGGCTTGATCGCTCTTCCATTTATGTTGTTGAGTTTATTGCTCTCTTTTCTACCGAATCGAGCATTCAAAGGCATCGTGATCGCTATCGCGATCTGTCTATTGGTCATGTTTAAAGTCGATATCCTCGTTTTTCAGCAATACAAACTTCACATCAACGCCCTATTAATCCGTATGTTTTTCGAAGGTGGCGGTGATGTCTTCGATATTTCTTGGATGAGTTGGCTTATCTTCGTCAGTGAAGTTGCCGTTCTGGTGATCGGGCTCGCCTGTACCGTTTGGGTAAGTAATAAACTGGCACAAAGCCGAGCTAAGTTCGTTTTGATCGGCGTCTGGTTTGTTGTATTGCTCAGTACACAGATGATTCATGCGTACAAAAATGCGCTTTACGACGATAAAGTCAGTCAGTTTTCGAATAACTGGCCACTTTACTACCCGCTGACGGCCCGTAAATTTATTTACAAACACGACCTAGTGGATGAGAACATTGCATCGAAGAACCGCGTAGAGTTAACCAACATTGAACGTAGCTCACTCAACTATCCGCTTGCGCCCATTCAAGTGCAAAGCAAAGAGAAGCAGCCCAATGTTTTGTTTATCTTGGTTGATGCGTGGCGCTACAGTGATGCGACGCCGGAAGTCATGCCAAATGTCATTAAGTTCGCTGAAAAGACAGTGAATTTCACACAACATATGAGCGGCGGCAACTCAACTCAAGCGGGTATTTTCAGCCTGTTTTACAGCTTGCCCGCAACCTACTGGGAAAGCTTTTACGCAAGCCAACGCTCTCCTGTTTTTATGGATACGCTGCAAGCAGAAGGCTACCGCATGGGCATTTTTGGCTCGGCACCGCTCACCAGCCCGCCACTTTCTCGCACAGTATTCAAAAAAGTGTCGGACTTGACCTTGAAACAAACAGGGGAAACAGCAGTCGAGCGCGATCAGCAGATCACAGACAAGTTCATCGAATTCCAAAAGCAAGACAGCGACAAACCGTACTTTGGGTTTCTGTTCTACGATGCCGCCCACGGCACGGTGTTTCCTGAACCTGAATTTGCGAAATTCAAACCATACTGGGAACGCGTTGACCACATTTTGCTCAACAACGACTTTGACGCTTCGCTTTACCACAATCGATACAAGAACTCGTTGTACTACATCGACAGCTTGATTGGCGATGTGCTGAAAAACGTCGACTTAGACAACACCATTGTGGTGATTTCATCTGATCATGGTGAAGAGTTTAATGACCATAAGATGAACTATTGGGGCCACACGGGTAACTACAGTGACGTTCAAGTACATGTGCCTCTTTACGTGTACATGCCAAATCGTCAGCCAGAGCAAGTTGATTACCGCACGACCCATTTTGACGTCGTGCCAACCATGATGAATACGCTGTTTGACGTTCAAGGCACAACGAGTTCATACAGCGTTGGTCATAACTTGTTTGATAGCTCTGCCCCTCGCGATTGGTATATTGCTGGCAGCTACTACAACTATGCATTGGTCGGCAAAGAACTGATGCTTGTGGTCAATCCTGGCGGGCACTCTCAGCAACTGAATAGCCAGTTAAAAGTAGAGAAAGAACAAAAAGTTCCTGTCGATATCATTCGTCATTCTCTGGATGAGATGTCGCGATTTTACAAAAAAGGCTAGCGTCCAACATCGACGGCTATTGAGATAAAAAAGCCTCTTGGCTGTAAGACCAAGAGGCTTTTCCCTATCTGCTATTTAAGCGTGATGAGCGTGCATCAAGCGTGGCTGAATCAATAAGTTGTTGATGTATTGTAAAGCCACATAAGAGACAACAAATGTTGCCACAATCAACTCAAGACCAGCTAAGCCTCGCACTTGTTGAACATAGTGCGCAGCCAATCCTTGCAACTCCATCCAATTCGCCATTTTAAACAGCGCCGTCGCACCGATCACCATCGGGAAAGTGAACGCCGCATAGCCTGGGCTAAATGGCAGTCTAAGCAATTTAAAGAATGCGAGGTAAATGATGGCTGTCATCAATACCGCGATACCAAATAGCATAGCGATGATCACTGGTGATGGTGTCGCAGTGACCGTTAAGTACCCTGCCAATGATAGACTTGCTGGCGCTGCCATGATTGCCATTGTTGGTTTCGCTGCATCCGGAATTTCATGGGTAAACATGAAACGGTAAATCATCATCGGCAACATGATCGCGTACGCCACCATACCAAACATTAATGCACCTTGTGCCACTGGCGCTAACATCGGGTTGCCAGAGAAAGACACATCCGCAACGATGATACCCACCGGCGGTACAAACCAACTAGGAACCATGTGGTGCAATTCAAAATCTTTGGCGCGATGGTAAACAAAGCTCACCAAGAACACGATGTGCAGAACCACCGCAATCAGCCAAAGCACATCACCAGCCAATGGGTAAAAATGGCCGAGAGAGTTCGATACCACCATAGTGCCCATCGCAAATGTCGGAACCACGCTACCCACAACCGGATGAGCAAGATCTTCTCTCAATAGATGGTTATGTAGCAAAAACTTGGTTGCCAATATAGCCAACAATACGCTCGCAATACCCGCACTAATCCACTGTCCGTAGCCATGTAATTCGGCGAAGTTCTCCCAACTCCAGCCCAAGCTTGCAATACCAAGAGCCAAACCCGCCATTGGAGTTGGGGCTCCCATTACTTTTGCTTTTGTTCTTTGAATCATGATGACCTCAACCAGACTCACTCTTGATGGAGCGTATAATACGCTTGCACTTCGTTCTGATATATCTAATTATTTAAAACAAACGTTCAAAATTATTTAACGGTGGGGTATGGCAAGTCACATTTCTCTTAAACAACTGAAAGTGTTTACGACGATCACGCAGCACAAAACGCTCACAGCAGCTTCTGATAGTCTCTTTTTATCGAAAGCGGCAGTGAGCATGGCACTCTCAGAATTAGAAAAGCAGATCGGCCATCACTTGTTTGATCGTGTTAATAACCGACTAATTTTGAACCAAGAAGGTCAAAAACTGCTGCCACTGGCGGATGAATTACTCAACCGAGCCAAAGACATCGAGAGCATTTTCGATGGTGACCAAGCGCTATCGGGCCAACTTCGCATTGGTGCCAGCGACACCATTGGCAACCAAGTCGCGCCCTATTTGCTTAGCGAATTTCGTCAGCAAACGAACCATCGTTCTCAAAGTCTGTTCATTTCTAACTCCGCACAAATCTGCGACATGCTGACCGATTACGAGTTAGATATAGCCCTCATTGAGGGCAAAACACTTCACCCTGAATTGCAGTCCACCCAGTTTAGCGAAGATGAAATGTGCGTGATTTGCGCGCCCGATTACCCAGCCGCGAACAAAGGGCCAGTAAACTTAACCGAGCTAGAAAACAGCGAATGGATATTACGAGAGGCGGGGTCTGGTTCACGCGAATTTTTTATGCGCGTTGTCGCGCCGCGCTTGGAACATTGGCATGAAGCTTTTCAGCTCAATACCACCGAAGCGTTGATCAACTCAGTATCTGCTGGGCTAGGCTTAGGTTGCTTGTCACGTTTGTCTGCTGAACCTGCTATTCGTGACGGTCGCGTGCAACTGCTCGACATGCCTTTAGATATGAAACGTCGCTTCTGGCTACTGGTTCACAAAGAGAAATACCAAAGCCCACTACTCAGAACGTTTATCGAATTTTGCCAAGATTGGGAACGACCAAATAACCTTTATCTAGAGAATACGCCCTCCAAGTAAAACGGAGATAGTTTAAATGCTGGTCAGTTAGTTGTACGTGTCTCTCATTCTTAGGCTTGTCGCTAGACTTAACTGGTCAAAAACTGTATAAAAAGCCAGTATCAATACACCAAGTTAGGGGACCAACCATGGCTGTAATCGTCAAGTACGTGGTAGAACGCAATGGAGAAGAGAAAATGACTTTTACCTCTAAAGCGGAAGCTGACGCATACGATAAAATGCTAGACATGGCAGACGAACTATTCACGCTGCTAGGTAAAAGTGAACTTCTAGAAGACGAAGGTAAGCAAGAAGATCTTGCGATGTACCTCGCTCAAAACAAAGAAGAAGTGCTTTACGCACTGGGTGCAAAACGCAAACCGGCACCAAAGAAAGCAAAAAAGCTTGAATCTGTAGAAGAAGACAAGCAAGAAGACGCTGCATAAGCCTCTCATTTGTTAAAGAAACGCCGCATCATGTGGCGTTTTTTGTATCTGAAGGCACACATCATCATGGAAAGATCGCCCTTTCTTTCGAGCACAGATACGACAAATCGCCTTCTTTCATTTCAACAAACACCCGCTAATTGACCACCTCACAACCACATTTCTCATCAGACAGACATATCTCCCAAAAGACAAAAGGTATCCATCTACGGACTTTCTCCATTTCCCCTCTTTAAACTCCCTAGCACTCTCATTATGATGACTGACAACTTAATTATTTCTTGTCAGTGAACAGACGAGACACAAGACTCAACACATGGAGATCAACTATGGCTTTCTTTTCTCTAGCCTTTGGTACAGCGACTAAAAACCGCGATGGCAAAATCATTGAAGCGTTTTTTCCAAACCCAGTTCTTAACCCAAGCGACGCACTTGTTAACGCACTAGCAGCAGTAGCAGGTTACGAACAAGGCAACCAAGCTATCGAGATCTCTGCTGCACAAAGCGCAGAACTTGCGGCGGCTTTCGAAGCAAACGGCGATGCAGCAAACGCATCTTTCGCAACCAAAGCAGCAGAATCAGCACAGCCGCTTGTACTGGTTATTCTAGCTACGGATGAACAGCCACAATCTGTTGCTGAAGGCTTCCTAAAACTTCAACTTATCTCTAACCGTCTAGTTAAGCCACACGGCACAGTACTGGATGGCATCTTCGGTCTACTACACAACATCGCATGGACTAACGAAGGCCCAATCGACCTACCTGAGCTGGCTGAGCGTCAAATCGAAGCTCGCCTAGCTGGCCGTACGCTAAGCGTAGATTGCGTAGACAAGTTCCCTAAAATGGTGGACTACGTGGTACCAACTGGTGTTCGTATCGCAGACACTTCTCGCGTACGTCTTGGCGCACACGTTGGCGAAGGCACAACTGTTATGCACGAAGGCTTCATCAACTTCAACGCGGGTACTACTGGCGTGAGCATGGTTGAAGGCCGTATCTCTGCGGGTGTGGTTGTTGGTAACGGTTCAGACATCGGTGGCGGTGCATCTATCATGGGTACACTATCTGGCGGCGGTAAAGTGGTGGTTTCCATCGGTGAAAACTCTCTACTAGGCGCAAACGCAGGTCTTGGGTTCCCAATGGGTGACCGTTGTACTATCGAATCAGGTCTGTACGTAACCGCTGGCTCTAAAGTACTCATGCTAGATTCTGAAGGTCAAGAAGTCGAAGTGGTTAAGGCTCGCGATCTTGCTGGTGTTTCTGACCTACTGTTCCGTCGTAACTCTGTAACAGGTCAAATCGAGTGTCTTGCAAACAAGAGCGCAGTTGAACTGAACAGCGAATTGCATAAAAACAACTAATAAATAGTTAAGAAAAATCCCCCAGCAGGAAACTGTTGGGGGATTTTTTAGCTTACAGCAAAATGCGTGATTACTGATTTAAAAAGCTGACTGCTTTATCTGGGAAATCAGTAAACAAACCATCCACTTTCACTTGGTTGTAGTACACATCCATCATGCCTTCAAAGCTGTCAGTGTACGCTGGAATGCGTCCTGGATCGGCACGGAACGTGTATGGATGCACTTGCAAGCCAGCGTCTTTTGCAGCCTTCATCAACGGCTTAATGATGATGTTGTCTTTGGTTGACT
The DNA here is from genome assembly GCF_021728155.1 of Vibrio sp. J2-4. NCBI lineage: Bacteria > Pseudomonadati > Pseudomonadota > Gammaproteobacteria > Vibrionales > Vibrionaceae > Vibrio > Vibrio sp. J2-4. The sequence goes on along the minus strand of NZ_JAKKCN010000002.1, from coordinate 279,717 downwards.
TATCATCCACCAGCATCGGCTTCCAAGGTCCAATACCTTCGGCGTAACTCGCCACTTTCTTCATGCCGTCGGCTTCGAACATCCAGTCATAACTGTATGGTGTTGCTGTATCGCCTTTGTACACCATAGTTTCGTTCCAGTCCGTGTAAGCCATAAGCTGAACGAGCTTTAAGTCCATGTCCATTGCAGGCATGAGCTCACTGTTGATGCGTTGAAGTTCATTCGCATCGAAACACTGCAGGTAGACTTTGTCGTCTTGCGAGCCGTAACCGTAATGCTTTAATACTTTAAGTACCGCTTTAGAGATGTCCTTACCTTCATGACGATGGAACCAAGGCGCTTTAATTTCTGGGTAAATACCGATGTCGTAACCCAACGTCTTGTTAAGTCCTTGGATCAGCTCAATCTCTTCAGCAAACGTCGGCACGGTAAAATCCGATTTCCACATTGGGAATCGTGTCGGATAACCAGCGACCTTATTACCTTTGTCATCGATATTAAAGCCTTCAGTTACTCGCAAGGATTTGATTTCCGCCAGTGTGAAATCAATTGCGTAGTAGCGACCGTCTTTACGTGCACGATCAGGAAAACGCTCCGCAACATCCGTTACACGATCGAGATAATGGTCATGCAACACGACCAACTGGTCGTCTTTCGTCATTACTACATCTTGCTCTATGTAGTCAGGTTTCATTGCGTAAGCAAGCGCTTTTGCCTCTAGCGTGTGCTCAGGCAAGTAACCCGATGCGCCACGGTGTGCAATTACAAGCGGTTTCGCAATCGCACCAGCGGAGAGGCTAAGTGCTAAAAAAGTAAGACATACTGACTTTGTTTTCATTGTTATTTCCTTGATAAAGCGAAGAGGCAGTATTCCACTGCCTCTTTAAATAAATATTACGCTAGCGCTTCCTTTTCGCGCTCTTTTTGCTCGTGGTGCGCACGCTCACCTAAGAAGGCGTACATCAAACACACAATAGAAGTAATACAAGAACCCACTAAGATGATAAAGCCACCATCCCAGCCAAAGTGGTCTACCGTGTAGCCCAGAATCGCGTTTGCGGCAACTGCCCCACCTAAGTATCCAAATAAACCAGTAAGACCAGCAGCAGTACCAGCGGCTTTCTTCGGAGCGAGTTCAAGTGCGTACAAGCCAATCAGCATAACCGGACCATAGATTAGGAAGCCAATTGCAATCAGTGCCATCATGTCCACCATTGGGTTACCAGCAGGGTTAAACCAGTAAACCATCACTGCAACGGTCACTAGCACCATAAATAAGATGCCAGCAGGTGCACGACGACCTTTGAACAATTTGTCTGAAATCCAACCACACAATAATGTGCCTGGAATGCCGGCCCATTCGTATAAGAAGTAAGCCCATGACGATTTATCTACCGAGAAATCCTTCGCTTCTTTTAGGTAAACAGGTGCCCAGTCCAGTACGCCGTAGCGAATTAGGTAAACAAATGCGTTTGCAATTGCAATCGACCAAAGCAGCTTGTTGTTGAATACATACTTAAAGAAGATTTCCTTGGCTGTCATTTCTTGTTCGTGCGACTTGTCATAGTCATCAGGATAATCGTCTTTATACTCTTCGATCGGTGGCAAACCACAAGATTGAGGCGTATCGCGAACCGTCATCCAAACAAACACAGCAACCAACGTGGCGAAAAATGCAGGAACATAAAATGCAGTGCGCCAATCATCGTTAAATGCCCACAGGCCAAGAATGAATAGTGGACCAATCAAACCGCCACCCACGTTGTGTGCCACGTTCCAAACCGAAACGATCTCACCACGCTCTTTACGTGACCACCAGTGCACCATGGTTCGTCCACATGCGGGCCACCCCATGCCTTGGAACCAACCGTTCAAGAAAAGCAAAATGAACATCGCAGTGACGCTGCCAGTCGCCCATGGCATAAAGCCAAAGCAAAACATCACTAATGCAGACATCAACAGGCCGCCACTTAGGAAGTAGCGAGGGTTGGAACGGTCAGATACGCTGCCCATTAGAAATTTAGAGAGACCATATGCAATGGAAACAGCTGCCAGCGCGACACCTAAGTCACCGCGGCTAAAGCCTTGCTCGATAAGATAAGGCATCGCCAAACTGAAGTTTTTACGAACCAAATAGTAACCGGCGTAGCCAACAAATATACCGATAAAGAGTTGCCAACGGAGGCGAGAGTAGGTGCTATCGATACTGCCTGGGGACAGACGATCAATGTGCGCCTTAGGTTTGAATATTCCAAACATAGGAACCTCATTATTTTGTATGCGATGGTAAAAAACACAAAAGGAGCGAACGAAACAAAAAAATCTTCGTTCGAAAGTTCATGAATTGTATTGAGTTAGGATTTTATTTCTGTGACAAATGTTGCACATGAATTAAATATAAGTAAATACAGTAAATTAGAGCGCATTAATTAGACCATCGTTCAACTTTACTCATAATTAGTTAATATGAAACTGATGTTTCAACCTCTCATTTGAGCATTCCAATTCGAAACCAATGAAAAAAAGGCTCGAATAAGAACACAAATTAACCGTAAAAAGGGTGTTTCACATCCATCCTTGTTACGCGACACCACTAAATAACTAAAAAGATGAAAAATGTTCGCGCTTAGTATCAAACGAAATAACAAAACTAATGTTATCTGAACTCAAACCTAGACAGTGATTCACGAACACAAGACATAAACCGCGTTTATTTTCCTCTCCATTTTCATAATTAACACTAATTTGGATAACAAGTTCCTCTCGAGATATAAACATAGCAACGCATTTTCTTATATCACCGCTAGTCCTTGATGTACTTGACCTCACCTTACCTCTTTAGGGTTAATTACTACGCAAAATCTGAGTAATAAATCCCCAAGCACGTAGCAGCTTCACAAAACTCCTCTTACCAGTTGTGCATTCTTTTTCACATCGGTAATTTGAGCGCTTCCAAAACACACTTCGTAGTAAAGAAATTCTTTTCGTTGTTTTCTTTTTCGATTAAAAGATGCGCCATTTAACAAAAACGAAGACTTTGATTAACAATTTTATGCTCAAACGCTCATTTTTAACGCGCGTTTGTTTTCGCAAACGTTTATATGTGCACAATAGTATCGTGCTAGACAGGCAAAAATGATCAAAGGACTTTTAACATGACAACGAACAAACACCCCTCTCTGCTCGGAGAATGTTTGGCCGAGTTTATCGGTACAGGACTACTTATCTTCTTCGGCGTAGGCTGTGTCGCAGCCTTAGTTCTAACAGGCGCATCATTTGGACAATGGGAAATCAGTATTGTATGGGGCCTAGGTGTCGCCATCGCTATTTACTGTACTGCCGGCGTTTCAGGCGCGCACATCAACCCAGCGGTAACCATCGCACTCGCTATGTTCCATGGTTTTGATAAGGCGAAAGTGGTGCCATACATCATCGCCCAAATGCTTGGCGCATTCTGCTCTGCTGCGTTGGTTTACAGCTTATACAGCAACCTTTTCACCGACTACGAAATCGCACATAACTTCGTCCGCAGTAGCCAAGATGCACTAGCAACCGCTGGTATCTTCTCAACCTATCCACATGCTTCCCTCTCTTTCTTTGGCGCTTTTGCTGTGGAATTCGTTATCACTGCCGTGCTGATGTTTGCGATTTTGGCTTTGGGCGATGAAAATAACGGCGCTGCACGAGGTGCAATGAACCCGCTGTTAATCGGTATTTTGATTGCCGTGATCGGTGGTTCTCTTGGTCCACTAACTGGCTTCGCGATGAACCCTGCGCGCGACTTTGGACCGAAACTGTTCGCTTACTTCGCAGGCTGGGATTACGCTCTGACAGGTGCTAAAGACATTCCTTACTTTATCGTGCCTTTACTTGCTCCGATTGCAGGTGCGTGTTTTGGTGGTTGGTTGTATCCAAAAGCGATTGCGGCTTACCTTCCACAACAAGGCCACGGCTGTACAATTCCAAACCAATGTGAGACGGAAGAAGAAACAGAAGAAGCTAGAGCTTAAAACTGACGCAACTCGAACATTTACTAAAATATAAATAACGAAACAAAAGGATTCTTACCATGACTGAGCAAAAATACATTGTTGCCCTAGACCAAGGTACGACAAGCTCTCGCGCAGTAATTCTTGATCATGACGCGAACATCGTAAGCGTCGCACAGCGCGAATTTACTCAGATTTATCCAGAGGCAGGTTGGGTAGAACATGACCCAATGGAAATCTGGGCAACACAAAGCTCTACGTTGGTAGAAGCTCTAGCTAAGTCTGGCATCCGTAGCGACCAATTGGCGGCTATCGGTATTACTAACCAGCGTGAAACCACCATCGTCTGGAATAAAGAAACAGGCAAACCCGTTTACAATGCGATCGTATGGCAATGTCGCCGTACTGCTGACATCTGTGAAGATTTAAAAGCGCGTGGTCTAGAAAACTACGTACGTGACAACACAGGTTTGGTGCTTGACCCTTACTTCTCAGGTACCAAAGTGAAATGGATTCTGGACAACGTTGAAGGCGCGCGCGAAGACGCAGAAGCAGGCAAGCTGTTGTTCGGTACCGTCGATACTTGGTTAGTTTGGAAGATGACTCAAGGCCGCGTTCACGTGACCGACTACACTAACGCATCGCGTACAATGCTATTTAACATCAACGATCTATGTTGGGATCAGAAAATGTTAGATGAGCTTGGTATCCCAGCATCTATGATGCCAGAAGTAAAACGTTCATCGGAAGTTTACGGTAAGACCAACATTGGTGGTAAAGGCGGTACTCGTATTCCTATTTCTGGTATTGCTGGTGACCAACAAGCTGCGCTTTACGGCCAAATGTGTGTTGAAGCGGGTCAGGCGAAAAACACTTACGGCACGGGTTGTTTCTTGCTAATGAATACGGGCCAAGAAAAAGTCACTTCGACGCACGGCCTACTGACAACTTTGGCTTGTGGTCCTAAAGGCGAGCCTGCTTATGCACTTGAAGGTGCCGTATTCATGGGTGGTGCTTCTATCCAATGGCTACGCGATGAATTAAAAATCCTAAACGGTGCAGAAGACTCTGAATACTTCGCAACCAAAGTGGATACCTCAAACGGCGTTTATGTCGTGCCTGCCTTTACTGGTTTAGGCGCACCATACTGGGATGCCTACGCACGTGGCACGATTGTCGGCCTTACTCGCGGCGTGAACTCAAACCACATTATCCGTGCGACTTTGGAAGGCATCGCTTACCAAACTCGTGACGTACTGGATGCGATGCAAGCCGACTCAGGTATTAAACTTGCGAATCTTCGCGTCGATGGCGGTGCGGTAGCGAACAACTTCCTAATGCAGTTCCAATCCGATGTATTGAATACAGAAGTACACCGCCCTCAAGTAACAGAGGTTACCGCTCTTGGTGCAGCCTACCTTGCAGGTCTTGCCGTGGGTTACTGGGACAGCATTGACGAGTTGCAGAATAAAGCGGTGCTTGATCGCACGTTTGAGCCGCACGATGATGAAGAAAAGCGCAATCGTCGTTACAAGGGTTGGAAACGCGCAGTGAAATGTGCGCAAACCTGGTCTGAGCTTCACGACGAAGAAGATTAATCTCACCTCCATACGAAAAAAGAGCGCCATTTGTGCGCTCTTTTTTGCGCTTTGCCCCTGATTCCTGAACTCGCTTACTTCTCACAACGCGCAAATTCGAGCACAATAGAGCTTCGAATTTGAAGCATTGGCCGTTACCAATGCACAAGGGAGTGGTAAGTGAAGCAAATACCTCGACACCAACAGATTGTTGAGTTGGTGAAAAAACAAGGCTATGTCAGCACGGATGAGTTGGTAGAAAGATTCAATGTCAGCCCACAAACCATCCGACGCGATCTCAATGAACTCGCCGACGACAACAAAATTCGTCGTTATCACGGTGGTGCAACCATCCCTCTCAGTTCTGAAAACACATCTTACAACACGCGTAAAGCGCTCAACTTCAATGAAAAAGATGTCATTGCAGACGAGGTGGTCAAGCACATTCCTGATGGCGCGACTCTATTTATTGATATCGGCACCACACCAGAAGCGGTTGCGCGAGCGCTCAATAAAAACCATAAACAGCTACGCGTGGTTACCAACAATATCAACGTGGCAACCATTCTCTTCCCCAACCCAGAGATCAAAGTCATCTTAGCTGGCGGTGAAGTTCGAAGTCGCGATGGCGGCATTGTTGGAGAAGCCACTCTCGACTTCGTTAAACAGTTCCGTCTCGACTTTGGCATTCTTGGCATCAGTGGTATCGACTTTGATGGTTCACTGCTGGATTTTGATTATCACGAAGTAAGAGTCAAACAAGCGATCATCGACAACAGCCGCAGTGTATTTCTTGCCGTCGACCATACCAAGTTCGGGCGCAATGCCATGGTGAAGCTAGGCAATATCGCTCAGCTCAACATGATCTTTACCAACAAGCAGCCACCAGAAGAAATCTTGTCGATTTTAAAAGAAGCTTCAATTCCACTTGAAGTCGTTGAAGCGAACGAGACAAACTTCGAAAACGAGTAGTTTCAATCATTAATTTGCCTCTCAAATGACCTCTGTCTTAATTAGGCAGAGGTTTTTTTTGTGCCTAAATCACACAAAACGCTCACAAACGAAAATAATAGATGATCAAAAACGAAACCTAAGCTAGGATTAGATTATGTTCTAAAATGCTCGTTCGCTCACCAAGAGGTCAAATTTATGAGTATACAAAAAAATGCTTCCACTACTAGCTCATCCACTACCTTAGACTTGATCGTAATTGGTGGCGGCATTAACGGGGCTGGTATTGCGGCAGACGCAGCTGGCCGCGGTTTGAGTGTTGGCTTATACGAAGCAAGTGACTTCGCGTCCGCTACTTCTTCGGCAAGTTCTAAACTGATCCACGGCGGTTTACGCTACCTTGAACACTACGAGTTTCGTTTGGTTTCGGAAGCGCTCGCAGAACGTGAAGTTATTCTTCGCAAAGCGCCTCACGTTGCCCTACCAATGCGTTTCCGTTTGCCTCATCGCCCATTCCTACGCCCAGCTTGGATGATTCGCTGTGGTCTGTTCCTTTACGATAACTTGGGTAAACGTACGACTCTGCCAGGCAGCAAAACCGTCAACTTAGCGAAATCGGGCTTGCTAAAACCAGAAATGAAAACCGGTTTCGAATACTCTGACTGTTGGGTTGATGACGCGCGTTTAGTATTACTTAACGTTCTGGCTGCTCGTGAAAACCATGCAGAAGTACGTAACTACTGCCGCGTAGAAAAAGCACACCGTGAAGGTGGTATCTGGCATGTCACAATTCATGACGTGATGACAGACCAACGTTTCGAACGCAAAGCAAAAGCACTAGTAAACGCAGCTGGCCCTTGGGTAAAACAGTTCTTTGATGATGGATTAGAGCAAGCCTCTCCTCGTAACATTCGCTTAATCAAAGGCTCGCACATCGTTGTTCCTCGTATCCACAACGAACCGCAAGCCTACATTCTTCAAAACAAAGACAACCGCATCGTATTTATGATTCCTTACTTAGATAAGTTCTCAATCATTGGTACAACAGATGTGGAATACAAAGGTGACCCACGCGAAGTGGCAATCTCAGATGACGAAGTCGATTACCTCATCGACATCGTAAACCAACACTTTGTCCACCAGCTGACTCGCGAAGATGTGGTTTGGACATACAGCGGTGTTCGTCCTTTATGTGACGATGAATCTGACTCTCCGCAAGCGATCACACGAGACTACACGCTAGAACTCGATGCGGAATACGACCATGCACCTCTGCTTTCTGTCTTTGGTGGTAAGCTGACGACCTACCGTAAGCTGGGTGAAGCGGCAATGAAAAAGCTGGCTCCTTTCCTACCAGAGATGGGAAGCGACTGGACGGCAAATCAAACCCTACCTGGTGGTAACTTCAGCTGTAGTCGTGAACAATTAGCTAAACAAATTCATGCTAAATACGCTTGGGCGCCAGAAGCATTGATTCTTCGTTACGTGACACAATTTGGTACCCAAACGTGGAACTTAATGGAAGGCACAGCAAGCGAAGCTGACCTTGGACACGCGTTCTCATCGCAAGCTGGCGGTGTTTACCAACGTGAGATCGACTACTTAATGAACCATGAAATGGCAATGACCGATGAAGACATTTTGTGGCGTCGTACCAAGCTTGGTCTGTACATGAACGACGAAGAAAAGCTGGCTTTATCGGACTATTTAAAAGAAAAGCTACAGCAGAAAGTGGTTAATCTTTCTCAAGTTGGCTAGCTGCTCCTCCCCTCCCCACTAGAAAGCCTGCCTCGCTGCAGGCTTTTTTATTTTGCTGTTTTTACACCACACTTTGGCTTGCTTCACTTGATTACAAATAAGAGCAACTATTCATAGACATTTAGCGTTAAATGCAATCATACTCATTTAAATAATTATCCCTGAATAACTTCATGGCGCTGGGTTCAGAACGTTATCACTGATGCACTTCCCGGAAAAATGCAGTGGAAGAACAGGCTCTTTCCGAGTTATTTGGGGAAAGGCTCAGACAAGGAAAAGAAAATGGGTTTTATGATTGAACATTGGGATTTTTCAACCCCAGAAGCAACTCAGCAATCCACAACGGCGGAGCAGATTCAAGCCAAACATTGGTACCATTGTGAACGGCTGCATCCCGATATTCGTGGCTGGCTAGAGCAAAACCAAGTACCACGTGCCACTGTTGATCACCTGTTAGCCGACGAGAGCCGACCGTCTTTCCACCCTTTGGATGACGAGAACTTCATGTTGATTTTACGAGGCGTCAATATGAATGGCGATGCTTCACCAGAAGACATGCTCAGTATTCGAATTCTCTATTTTCAAGGGGCACTGATTTCAACACGTAAGATCCCATCGCGTGCCATCATGGAAATTCGTCAAGCATTGGCGGAACATAAAGGTCCGAAAAGCCTTGCTGGTTTACTTCATCAGGTTATTGAAGGATTGAATAGCAAAATAGACGTTTACCTCGATACGATTGAAGAGACGTTAAACCAGTTTGATGTGAATGATGAATCGACGTACAAGCATATGGCGACTCAAAAAGCGCTTATCTCCATCAAACGTTTTATTCGCCCTCAGCAATATGCTATTCGTGATCTCGTTGAATCAGAGTCCGAGTTGGTGGCTTTAAGGCCCCATCAATATCGCTTCGCCCACAATAATATTACGCGCATAAATGAAACACTTGAGTTTTATCTTGGAGAAGTCGCACTCTTTCAAGAAGAAATCAAACATCATCGTGACGAGAAAACTAATAAAAACAGTTATCTATTTACCTTGGTGGCGACTATTTTCTTGCCAACCAGCTTCCTTACAGGTTTGCTTGGCATCAACATTGGCGGTATGCCAGGCGTGGAATCTGCCATGGCGTTCACCTGGTTCTGTATCGCTTTAATTGTCATCTTTGCTCTAGAGTGGTGGCTATTCAAACGTTTGGGGTTTACGAATAAAACGGACGACGAAGACGAATAAGCACTAATCCTATAAAGAACAAAAATCAAAAGAGGAGCGCGCGGCTCCTCTTTCTCTACTCACATTAGAGCCCTATCCGGGATGACCATCAACGCGAGGTGTAATAAGCATCACGCCAAAGCGCCACACAAACAGGCCAAATGCGACAATCCACAATCCGCCACTGATATCAATCCACAGCATCATATTGGCAGGATCAAATATCACGGCAAAACTGCGAACCAAAGCTGCCGCGGTAATCGCCGCAAACGCAAGGCTCATGTTCGGACCTTTGTAGATCATGCGACCAGTGTGCCCCATCGTCACGCGCGCGATCATCGCCAAAATCAAGCCGCCTAATGCACCTATCGCAAACAGGTGAATCAGGTTATGGCTGGCAAATGCATCTCCCCAAGTGCCTCGCAAAATTAAGCTTAGTGGCAAACACAAATACGCAGCATGCAGCGACCACACTAAAGGCTCGCTCAGGGTTAACCAAGGTTTCCAGCGAACAAAACGCACCAGCTGAGCAACTCCTGCAAACAGCATCAACGGATTGCCTAATTCTGCAAACGTCACAGGGAAAAAGCTCAGCACAAATAGCATTACCAACGGCAAGTTCGCGAACCATTCTAACCAAGCCAGTGGTTGCGCTTTTTCGAAATTAAATCGACGCGCAGTAAAGAATGGAATCACACGTCCGCCCATGACCGACAATAACAGCGTAAACCACCACAACATCGCCTGCCATACAGCAGAAGAGCTAAACGGCGGCATGCCTTTTATTGTTGCGTAGCTTGCAAAGTTCGCAAAAATGGCCAAAAGAAACAGCGGTACAAAAAACAGATTACGCCAACCTTTGGCTCGATAAACACGAATGCCTACCTCATAGGCAACAAACAACAAAAATACCGCTTCAATGCTGCTGGTTAACCATAACGGCGCTGACGTCCAAAGCAATATTCGGGGCGCGAGCCATAAGCCAAATAAGACCAAAAGCGTGTAATGCTTGGTGCCATTAATGCCAGTCCAGTTTTGTACCGCGGTCAGTACAAAACCAACCACAATCGCCATCGAAAAGCCGAACAACATTTCATGTACGTGCCACCATAATGCCGGTACAGCTAATGCGTTTGGCTGTCCGCTCTGGAATATCCACACCCACAACGCGATCGCAACAATGGCGTAAATCGACCCAAACAGAAAAAACGGCCGAAAGCCTAGTCGCAGCCATGCAGGGATTTTTTCTTCCACTTTTTTATCGGTGATATTCAGCATTATCTTGCCCTCAAGCGTCTCTCGATGCTGGTTAACTCAACTACGATGTTGATGCTATCATAAACATGCATAGAAAATACATGTTAAAAAATAAGATTATACTTAAGGGGTAAAGTTTGTGCTTCATGGGCTGGTTAGGTATAAACAGTCCAAGACACAAAAAATGAGTTAAGGGATGCAACGAAGATGTACATATTTGGCTATGGCAGTTTGATTAATTCTGCGTCACGTAAGTTAACCGGACAAACGGGAGAAGCCATTCCCGTCATTGCTCATGGACTGGTGCGCTACTGGGGAAAGATTGATGACAGCTATACTCTGTCTCCTCTGGTTGTGAACCAAGGCGATGGGCAGGTCAACGGCGTTTTACTCGAAGTGAATGAAGAAGCTCTCGCAGAATTCGATCGCCGTGAGCGTGGTTATCATCGTATTCAAATTCAGCCAGATCAAATCGAATCGGACGCGAACTTTAACCAAGAACATAGCATCTGGGTTTACGTAAAAGACGAGCCATTACCACCGTGCGTAAAAAGCCCAATCATGCAAAGCTATGTCGATACCGTGCTAGCAGGTTGCTTAGAAGTATCTCATGCGTTTGCAGAGCATTTTGTGCGTCACACCATTGGCTGGCAACACGCAAGAGAAAATGACCGCCACCAACCTAAATATGGCAACCTTGCAGGCGTGCAAAAGCATCATTACGAGTTGATTGACAATCTAATCAAAAAAGGAGCCTAACGGCTCCTTTTTAGTATCTATGTTTTGCTTATGCGAGCTTAAAACTTGTAATCAACGCCAACGTACAGGCTGTCAAAATCAAATTCAAGATCGCCACCACCTTCAACATCGATGGTTACTGTAGAAGCACGGTAGCCACCAGAAACAACCAGACCTGAAGCAAATTCATAACCCACTTCAGCACCATAGTTAAAGCCAGCATCGCTACCATCAGTCTTACCAGTGAAACCAGAAAGGTTTGATTTTGCCTCTAAATCAACCCCAGTTACACCTAGACCAACAACAGCACCAACATAAAAACCAGTGCCAGAGAATTGGTACTTAGGTTTAGCATTAAGGTTGAATGAATAACCTTCAACAGTAGCTTCTAACCAATTACCCGCGCCCGATGCTTTTTCTTCGAAGCTACCGTAGTAAATGTACTCACCTTCTAAAGCCAATTTGAAGTTTTCTGAATATTGCAGCTCTTTACCTACCGCAATACCCAAACCTGTAGCTGAAGAGCTGTAAGAGTGACCTTCAACTTCAAGATCAGAGTTAAGAATATCTGCGCCAACATACCAGTTACCTTTTGCTTGAACTGACGCTGAAGCAACCACTGCACCTAAAGCCAATAATGGCAATACTTTTTTTATTATAATTTCCTATGTTTTTCATACTGTTAAACAGTTTTTAAAAGCACGGAGATTATAAATAGAGTTGAATATATTCCTATTGATTTATTTATGAGACACAAAACATAAACACGAACAATAAAACGTTTGCTTGATTAAACTCTAAACAATTCTCACCCCAGTCGGCATCGCTCTTTCTGGCGTAAGCAACACACTTTCGGACTCATCATCCGTTTCTGCGCACAACAACATACATTCGGAGGTTTCGCCGCGCATTTTGGCTTTGGCAAGATTACACAACACGACCACTTGTTTGCCCATCAACTCTTCCTCGGTGTAATAAGGTACTAAGCTGGTTACGGTTTGCAGTGTTTTTTCACCAATATCAATTTGCACAATGTACAGCTTGTCTGCATTTTGATGACGAGCCACTTCAATGATTTTTCCGGTACGAATTTCCAGTTTGGCAAAATCAGAGTAAGCAATAGTTTCCATAATTAAAACCTCAGTAAAGTTTTACTAAAAAGATAACGTTTACACTATCAGTAAGCTTAATAAATACAAGTGGTAAAGATCTCATTTCCGAAAGCAAATTCCCTATCAAATTGCACTTATTACACAATGGGTGTTTAATACTTCCAGTCAAAATTTTTAGCCACTAAAGGTTCTATATGGCAACGATCAAGGATGTCGCGAAAGAAGCCGGTGTTTCGGTCGCAACGGTTTCTCGCGTGATCAACAAGTCCCCAAAAGCCAGTCAATCATCGGTAGAGTCGGTCACCAAAGCAATGAGCAAATTGGGTTACAGACCCAATGCCGCAGCTCGCGCACTGGTGAGTCAAAGCACAAATACCATGGGTGTGTTGGTGAGTGATGTGTCCGATCCTTTCTTCGGCACGCTGGTCAAATCCGTCGATAATGTCGCGCGCGAAAATGGCAAACATATCTTGATTGGCAACGGTTACCATAATCCAGAAGATGAGCGTCAAGCCCTAGAATTGCTGATCAACAGCCGTTGCGATGCAATAGTCATCCACTCGAAAGGCTTATCTGATGAGGAGCTAATTGGCTATGCCCAAGAAGTGAAAGGTATGGTGCTTATCAATCGTCATATCCCAGAACTGGCCGAACGTTGTATTTCCCTTGATAACCGCAAAGGAGCATTCCTCGCGACAGAATATTTAATTCGTCACGGGCATCGCAAAATCGCTTGTATTGCCTCATCCCACGATATCGAAGATACCGATGAGCGATTGCAAGGTTACCAAGCCGCATTGAAAGAACATGGTATTGAGCTCTCCAAAAGCTACATCGAATACGGTGAGCCCAACAGTGATGGTGGCGAAGTTGCGATGACCAACCTGTTAACCAAATCTTTGGAGATTACTGGAGTGGTGGCCTACAACGACTACATGGCCGCTGGCGCACTCGCAGCGTTAGATCAAAATGGCATTGACGTACCAAGTAAGGTTTCTATGGTCGGGTTCGATGATGGCTTGATCGCCCGCTTTGTTCACCCTAGCTTGACTACTATTCGCTACCCAATCGAGATGATGGCAGAACGCGCCGCCCGTTTGGCTTTGGCGCTGTCTCGTGACGAAAAAGTTGAAGATGAAACCATTATTTTTAGCCCAACGTTAGTACGAAGAAATTCTGTCGAGCGTTGTTGATGGTGGATAATCTGTAATTTGAAAACGAAAAACCCGCTCAGGTTATTGAGCGGGCTTTTTATTTGAGCACTTGTCGAGACGATATGGATTCTAGCTCAAGGCTTCGTGCGGTTTTACAGACTTAACGTCAACGCCTTGCGCAAACTCACCACGCTGTAATTTTTCTCGTAAAATCGCATGTTGGTCTTCGGTAAATGTGTAGCGAGACATAATGAAGATGCGCACTAGAGCTCCCAATGCGGGTAGCAACGCAATACAGAAGAACATGCCATTGAGCGCGGTTTCCGTTTGCGCCGCATTTGGTACATAGCCAATCATCGTCAAGATTACCCCCGTTAAGCCGCCCGCTACCGCAACAGAAAGTTTGCCTGTAAAGGTTTGTCCTGAGAACGTGATCGCCGCGGTACGTTTGCCACTGTGGTAGTACGAGTACTCTACTGTGTCTGCAATCATGGCCGAGATAAGAGGGTTGGTCATCATAAAGATGCCAGTAATCACCGCTAACCACGCCATCACGACCGTTGGATTATCATAGCCAGTAAAATAGAACCCAATGCGAGCGATGATCTCTAAAACACACAGCGCAATAAAGATGTCACGTTTTTTGAAACGCTTTGTCAGCACAGGCGTAGCCAAACACGCAATCGCACTTACCAAAGTGATGGTACCAATCAGAGAGACTAACCCTGCGTCCCCCATGTTGTATGTGAAGAAGAAAATGTACAGGCCATTCACTAGATTGAAAAACACATTCATGAAAAACGCTGCCAGAATAAAAAATAACGGCTTGTTTCTACGAACGGCTTGAAAGGTTTGTTTTAGCGTGACTTTTTCGCAGCTCTTCGTCGAGATACGTTCTTTGGTGTTGTAAAAACCGTTCAGCATGAAGAACAAACCCGCAATCATCAACACAATCACAGCTGGTAAGTAACCCTGATCTGCGCGGCCATCAGCGAAGTAAGCGCTCAGTTTCGGGAACACAACCAAAGTCGCACCAATACCCGCATTCACCCCTAACATGGCACAAGTTGCCGCTTTTGCTCGCTCTTGTGGTTCATCCGTCATAACAGAAGACATAGACCAAAACGGCACATCAGAAATGGTGTAAAGCGTACCCCAAAGAATGTAAGTGATACCGGCATACATCACTTTTGTCGATGTATCAGCATCGATGTTATAGAAAGCGGCCACCGTGACCAGAACAATCAGAACCGGCGTAAACAGCATGTAAGGGCGGAATTTACCAAAGCGAGAATCTAACGTGTCCATGTATCCGGCAATGAGCGGATCGTTCACCGCATCCCACACACGAGCAATCAAAAAAATCGTACTCGCCGCAATTGGAGAAATGCCCAAAATATCGGTATAGAAATAAAGAATAAAAGAGCCGACTAGACCAAAGCTAAAGCACTGGCCTACCCCATAGCCGAAGTAAGACATCAGCTCCTTATTAGTGAGTTTGTTTTGTAGAGTAGTCATTGTTCACGTCTCAATTGATTTTATTGTAAAAAAGAAACCGACCCATTTCTCAGAGTCGGCTCACAGGCAATTAATCCACTTCTGCGAGTGTTTTGATCAATTGCACTTCGCTTGCGTCATACGGCTGTCCTTGCTCATCAAGCAGATCGTGGAACCATTGACTCGCATAGTTTGCATCGCTACGTTTTATCTCTGGCCAAGGCAGATGCGTTTGTGTTTTTCCTTTCACTAATCCCCACTGGTAGCAGCCAATGTTTTTCTGTTTAAAGACCGGAAGCTGTTCGTGCATGTACGATTGCGCATGACGAGCAAGCCACTCAGTACACATCATTGGTCGGTTGTAGCTTTCTACAATTTCAACGGCTTTATGGAACAGATCGAGTGGTAAGTAAGCGTGGAAAGTAATGATGTCCGATAGCTCCATCGCTTTGCGATCGGTTGGGTGTTCATAAATCGGCAGGCTTCGGTCAAGAATGCTTGGCGCATGCCAAGCGCCGACGGTAAGAGGCTGAGTTGGGTTTTCTTCACGTGCCCACTCAAACGCTTGTTCCATCA
This sequence comes from Vibrio sp. J2-4, assembly GCF_021728155.1. Classification (NCBI taxonomy): domain Bacteria; kingdom Pseudomonadati; phylum Pseudomonadota; class Gammaproteobacteria; order Vibrionales; family Vibrionaceae; genus Vibrio; species Vibrio sp. J2-4. The sequence continues at coordinate 263,893 of NZ_JAKKCN010000002.1, read as the reverse complement.
GCTCATGACTAAAGGTTTCCATTTCTTCGTCGTAAGCGATCTCACCCGTAGTGGTGAAAATCATACGGTTGGTTGGCTCGTTATAGAGATCCCAAATAACGATTCGAGGGTCATTTTTGTAGGTAGAGATGATGTCGCGAATATACGCTTCGACCTCACCCCACATAGATTTGTCCATCACCAGATTGCGACCAGGACTTGCTGCTGCTTGGCTGTTGTGCAAATCCGGTACTGGCGCTTTTTGTTCACCAAGATAAGGATGGTCGCCCGAAAAACCGCAGTCATCCATCGGCGTGAGCATCACTTTGATTTGATTGCGTTCGCAAATATCCAGAAAGCGCTCAATTCGCGCATGTAAACCATCGCGATCCGCTTGCCAAACTATAAATGGTAAGTTGGTACGTAAAGTGTTGTAACCCACATCATGCGCCCAAGCTAACTCTTGTTCCATCACCTCAGGTGCAAAAGATTCCGCTTGCCACATCTCATTCCAGTTAACCGCTGTGCGCGGTAAATAGTTAAAGCCACGTAGCCAGCCATGCTCTTTTTGCCATTGCCACGCTTTCTCTTCCGACCATCTTTTCATCTTACTCACCTTAAAACTAAATTATTAACTAATAATATTAGCTAATATATTAATTAATAATTTAATGACTAGGTGCTCAAAGAATAAACGTGGTGAAAATCACAGCTTTTAAGTTGCTCTGACTTACTTTTGTGATCTTTATCTTTAAAGGATGATCCGAACTTAATCTTTAGCTAATATCTTTAGCTAACGAAATTACGTAAAAGAGCAGAATGGCTAAAAAAATCACCATGAGTGACATTGCGGCGGCGGCTGGCGTCTCTCAGTCGACCGTATCGCTGGTATTGAATGGCTCAACTTCCGTAAAAATCGCGGAAGCGACCAAACGTAAAGTGCTCGAAACCGCAGAATCACTTGGCTACAAAAACAAAAAGGTTGCCCATGCTTTGGGACGCCCTAAAAAGATCGCATTGGTGATCAACGGCTTAACCAGTTATGACCCATTTATCGATGCCATAAATGCAGCGAGAGAAGAAGCGTGGTCAAACGACTACATTTTGGTGACGTTCAATTACAGCCATGATGAAGTGTTGGCAAGCAAGATTGAGTCGGAGATCAACGGCGGTGATTACGCAGGCTTGGTTTACGCATCCAGTATGACGCGAGAGTTGGAGCAGCAACGCGTCACAACTTCCTTACCGACTGTGCTGCTGAACTGCACCAACGAAGAACACACCGAAACGCCAAGTATTTTGCCGGCCGATATGATTGGAGCTTACAAAGCAGTTTCACACCTCACAGCGCAAGGTTATCGTCGCATTGCCATGCTGTCTGGTGAAAGTTGGATGCTAGCCAGTAAGCAACGTGCCGATGGTTATCGTCAGGCTCTCATTGATGCAGACATCATTCCTAACTCAGAGTATTTAGTCGATGCAAACTGGTCGCTAAAAGAAGCGCACCAGCAAACACTGTCTCTACTGAATATGGAGCAGCCGCCGGAAGCGATTTTCTGTGGCAGCGACTATATGGCAATGGGGTGCTACCAAGCGATAGCGGAATTGGGGTTGAAGATTCCTCAGGATGTTGCCGTTGTCGGTTACGATAATCAGCAAATCGCCTCTGAAAGCTTTCCAGCATTAACGTCGGTTGAACTGCCCTACTCAGACATGGGTAAACTCGCAATCGAATCGTTGATGGCACTGATTGAAGGGCAACCGTTGCTTTCTAACAAACGCAAAGTAGAGGGTGAGCTCATCGTTCGAACCTCTTCGATAAAAACAAAAAAGGTGGGTATGTAGCCCACCATAACACCCAAAGTCGTTGGAGTTGCAGCATCGCTGCCGCTGCAAGTTCAAAGGGCAGAAGTGCTATCTAAAATTCAAACTGATAAGTAGTTTGATGCTGATAGCAATCCCCAGAGCTCAACACCCCATTGTTGAGTCCCCATTCTGGTTTGTTTGGCCCGTCTGGAAAGTACTGCGTTTCCAACGCAAGGCCGTCATAGCGTTCGTAAGTTTTACTTGCACCTGGCGTACCGGCTAAGAAATTACCTGAATAAAACTGGATGGCAGGCTTGGTGGTTTTCACCTTCATCACCACATCTTCTTTTGGTGCAATTAAAACCGCAGCGACAGATACGCCATCGGTCACTTCAGGCATGAATACAAAGGCGTGATCGTAGCCACCAGCAGTTTTCTGATCTTGCTCAGCAAGAAATTCTTGGCCAATCGATTTTGGCTCGGTGAAGTCGAAACTGGTACCCGAAACTGTTTTTTGTTCACCGGTAGGAATTAACCCCGCATCCGTTGGCAAGTAATGCCCAGCATTGAGCTGTAAAGTATGATCCAAACTTTTCGCGCGGCTCGCCTCACCAGCCAAGTTAAAGTAGGCGTGATTGGTTAAATTCACTGGTGATGTTTTGTCGGTCGTAGCATCATAGGCGATAGCTAGTTCATTCTCGTCAGTGAGCGTGTACGTCACCTTCACATCGAGATTTCCCGGATAGCCTTGGTCACCGTCCGGGGAGCGAAGTGAAAAAGTGACCTGTTGATCATTTTGCTCTTCAACCTTCCAGCGGCGTTTATCAAACCCTTCTAGGCCACCGTGCAGTGAGTTTTCACCGTTATTGATACCAAGTTGATACTTCTCTCCGTCGATCTCAAACTGCCCTTTCGCAATTCGGTTAGCAAAGCGGCCAACAATGGAACCGAAGTAAGCGTCTTGCTTCATGTGTTCAGCCATATTTGGTGAGCGCAACAACACTTCACGGTTTTCACCATTTACCGGTAATGTGCAACTCAACCACGTCGCACCGATATCCATAAACGACGCTGTCATACCATTCGCGTTGGTCAAATGAATCAGATTCACAGTTTGGCCATCAAACGACGGCGTTTGCGCCATCGCTTGTTCTAGTTGTTGAAAATAGGCTTTCATCATCATTCCTTACAGCACTTCAACCAAACCCGCACCATTTTTGGCTTGGCAAACATAAATCGACTCTTTTAAGCCCGTAGCTGCTTGGTACTTCACTTCAACTGCCGCTTTCACATCATCAACCAGTGCTGGCGGTACAAGTGCCACGATGCAACCACCAAAGCCACCGCCAGTCATGCGCACGCCGCCTTGATCGCCAATCACCTCTTTGGCTATCTCCACCAGCGTATCGATTTCTTTTACCGTGATTTCGAAATCATCGCGCATCGAGGCATGAGACTCGGCCATCAGCTCACCCATGCGCTTCATGTCGTGTGCTCGTAGCGCTTGCGCCGCTTCCACAGTACGATCATTTTCTGTGATGACGTGACGAGCACGCTTGGCCACCATTTCATCCAGCTCAGCGACTTTCTCGTTGAACTGCTCAATCGTCACATCACGCAAAGCTTTCACACCGAAAATGCGTGCCGCTTCTTCACATTGTTGACGACGAGTGTTGTATTCACTGTCGACCAAACCACGTTTTTTATTCGAGTTGATGATCATGACGGCCATCTCTTCTGGCATAGAGACCGCTTCAGTTTCAAGGCTACGGCAATCTAATAGCATCGCATGATTTTCACGCCCTTCCGCTGAAATCATTTGATCCATGATGCCGCAGTTGCAACCGACGAATTCGTTCTCGGCTTGCTGACCGTTTAAAGCAATTTCGGCTTGGCTGATTTCAAGGTTAAACAGCACTTTAAACGTTTGACCGATCACCACTTCCAATGCCGCCGATGAGCTCAAACCCGCGCCTTGAGGTACGTTGCCGCTGACTGAAATATCCGCCCCAGTAAACTGGTAGCCGCGCGCCAGAAGACACTTCACCACGCCGCGAATGTAGTTCGCCCACATTTTGTCTTGCTGGAAGGTAATGGCTTGCGTGATATCGAATTCGTCAACTACGTTACCGTAATCGACCGACACCACACGCACGATATTGTCTTCACGCTTTGCCGCCGCCACGACCGTTTGGTAGTTAATGGCACACGGTAGGACAAAACCATCGTTGTAATCGGTGTGCTCACCAATCAAGTTCACACGACCAGGCGCTTGGATAATATGGCTAGGTGCGTAGCCCAACACTTGCTCAAATGACGCTTTCACATTTTGGATAAGTTCAGACATAGGGACGTTCTCTTAAAATAGTAATTTGTGTGGGATAGCGCGTTGAGCCTAACTTTCTATCTGTAAAGTCGCGCCATCCCGTTATTCGTAATCAGTCCAATTTAAAGACTTAGCATTCTTTGTAGTGGACATCACTTACATCACGCAGACGCTGCGCCGCTTGCTCTGCGGTGAGGTCACGTTGGCTTTCTGCCAGCATTTCGTAGCCCACCATGAACTTACGAACCGTGGCACTACGCAGTAGTGGCGGATAAAAAAGCGCATGAAGCTGCCAATGGTCGATGTCTGTGCCTTGGTCAAAAAACGGCGCGTAGTGCCAGCCCATCGAGTAAGGGAAAGAGCATTGGAATAAATTGTCGTAACGGCTGGTCAGCTTCTTAATCGCTAGCGCTAAATCGTCTCGTTGCTCATCGCTGAGTTCGCTCATGCGACGAATGTGCATTTTCGGCAACAACATGGTTTCGAACGGCCAAGCAGCCCAGTAAGGCACCACCGCCAGCCAGTGTTCGGTTTCCACCACAATGCGTGAACCGTCTTTGAGTTCCGCTTGCACGTAATCCACCAGCAAGTTGCTGCCATGTTCTTGGTAGTAGGCTTTTAGGTTGTGCTCTTTGCGCTCGATTTCATTTGGTAAGAAGCTGTTCGCCCAGATTTGACCGTGCGGATGAGGCTGAGAACAGCCCATGGTTTCGCCTTTGTTTTCGAACGCCTGAACCCAAACGTACTCTTTGCCGAGCTCTTCAATTTGCTCATTCCATGTATCAATCACGCCACGAATTTTATCCACTGGCAGCTCTGGTAAGGTTTTGCTGTGATCTGGCGAGAAGCAAATCACTCGGCTCAAACCACGCACGCCTTGCGTTTTGAATAGCGGGTTGTTTGACTCCGGTGCATCTGGTGAATCCACCATCAGCGCAGCAAAATCGTTATTGAACACATAGGTGCCTTGGTAGTCTGGATTAACATCGCCAGAGATACGTTCGTTGGTTGGACAAAGGAAACATTTACCGTCATAGCTTGGTAGCTCATCCAATGCGGGCTTTTCATCTGCGCCGCTCCAAGGGCGTTTTGCACGGTGAGGTGAAACCAAAATCCATTGCCCAGTCAGAGGGTTGTAACGGCGGTGTGGATGATCCACTGGGTTAAATTCGACATTCGACATGTTACTTACTCAACTCTTTAAAATTCTTCAAACTCAGCTTCCCAAAACCGTGAGAAGCGCAGATGGCAACGCGGCGACTGTAATTACTCCGGGGAATAGCCATTAGGGTTGTTTGACTGCCAGTTCCACGTATCAGCGGTCATTTCAGCTACCGTGCGTGTTGCTTTCCAGCCTAGCTCACGCTCAGCTTTTTCCGTGCTTGCCCAACATTCAGCAATATCCCCAGGACGACGCGGGCATAACTCGTAAGGCACAGGTTTACCGCAAGCGGCCGCGAACGCATCCACCATCTCAAGTACGCTCGAGCCTTTACCTGTACCTAAGTTGTAAATGTGCAAACCCGATTTCTCACCCACCGATTTCAATGCGGCGATGTGGCCGTCGGCCAAATCCATCACATGGATGTAATCACGCACGCCAGTGCCGTCAGGGGTTGGATAGTCGTTACCAAATACCGCGAGTTTTTCTCGGCGACCAACAGCGACTTGAGCGATAAATGGCATCAGGTTATTGGGAATGCCTTGTGGGTCTTCCCCCATGCAGCCCGATGGGTGCGCGCCAACTGGGTTGAAGTAACGCAGTAAGGTGATGCTCCAGTCGTTTTCAGCATGGAACAGATCGCTTAAGCACTGCTCCACCATATATTTGCTGCGTCCGTATGGGTTGGTGGTTGCGCCTGTTGGTGAATCTTCCGTAATCGGCACTATTTCAGGGTCACCGTAAACCGTTGCCGATGAACTGAATACGATGCTTTTCACGCCCGCTTTACGCATGCTGCGCGCCAACACCAATGAGCCATTGACGTTGTTGTCGTAGTACTCAAGTGGTTTTGCCACCGATTCGCCAACCGCTTTGAGGCCAGCAAAGTGGATCACGGCTTGGATGTCGTGCTGCGCGAATACCGTATCCAAAAAGGCTTCGTCACGGATGTCACCTTGGTGGAAAGCAGGCGGTTTGCCAGTCAGCGCTTCAATACGGTTTAACACTTCCAGTTTGGCGTTACACAAGTTATCAACGATGATAGGTTCCATTCCCGCTTCAATCATCTGAACGCAAGTGTGACTACCGATGTATCCCATACCGCCTGTGACAAGAACTTTCACTTTTTGCTTCTCCACGTTTGCTGCTTTCTGTTCATACCTCACTCTGATGCGCTAAAAGCCAATCGCCATTGCATCGAATCGGAACGCCCATTTCTTAACTGGCTAAAAGTCTAGCAACCAATCTCGATCCAGATCCGTGATCGAATTCAAATTGTGTAAACGTTTCCACAAAATTACACAAAAGCTTTATTTTAGATGCTAACTTTAGTTAAATTAAACCAAGAAGATGATGAGCTGTGAAGATGAGTCGAGCAGATACCGCTCTCTTTCGTGGATCTCACGATTTTACTAAAAGTTTGTGCATCCCTAAGTAGCTGTTTACAATAGCCAGATTATTGAGTTCTCACTTGGACTGTGAGCAATGCCAACGGGAAATGTACATGGCAACACTAAAAGATATCGCCACTGAAGCGGGCGTCTCACTTGCAACCGTATCGCGAGTTTTGAATGACGATCCGACGTTGAGCGTTAAAGAAGAAACCAAACGCCGCATTTTAGAAATCGCAGAAAAGCTGGAGTACCGCACCAGCAGCTCGAAGAAAGCCACCAAAGAAGCCAAGCAAAAACATCACTTTTTGGCCTTGTACAATTACAAACAAGAAGCAGAAGTGAACGACCCGTACTACTTGTCGATTCGTCATGGGATTGAAACTCAGTGCGACAAACTCGGCATTACGCTAACCAATTGCTACAACAGCGAAATTGATGTTGAAACGCAAAAGATTACGGGTGTCCTTTTAGTCGGGAAAGTCGACCAAAAGGTGGTCAATAAGTTACCTAAACGCTTAGCCGATAGCATCTGTTACATCGACTTTTCAGATCCAACTAGCCCTTACGATTGCGTTGATATCGACCTTGTAAGAATCAGCAAGCAAGTGGTTGATTTCTTTGTACAACAAGGCTACGAGCGCATCGGCTTTATTGGTGGACAAGACGAGCCCAACACCGCAGACATTCGTGAAAATGCGTTTGTGGACTACGGCAGTCTAAAAGGTGTGGTTTCTGAAGACGACATTTATCGTGGCGATTTCTCTAGCTTGTCCGGTTATGACTTAGCGAAAGAGATGCTGGCCAAAGGCGATTTCCCAAAAGCGATGTTCATTGCTTCGGACTCCATTGCGATTGGTGTGTTACGAGCAGTGCATGAGTTTGGTTTAAACATTCCTGATGATATTGCGCTGATCAGCGTGAACGACATCCCTACCGCGCGCTTTACCTTCCCACCTCTATCTACCGTTCGTATTCATTCTGAAATGATGGGTATTCAAGGCGTGAACTTGTTAGTAGAAAAATACCGTGACGGACGCGCACTGCCCCTTCAAGTGCACGTTCCAAGCAAGCTCAAGCTACGCGGCACAACTCGATAAAAACACCCTCAAAACTGCTCAAATAAGGCACTGAATTTTCAGTGCTTTTTTATTTCTTCTTTTATTTTCTACCGAATTTTTACTGTTTTTACTTTCCAAAACAATCTAGAACGCATTCCTTTACGCTGATCACATCTTGCTCAACATTGGTCATTTAAAACGTGACCAAGTTAAAGTAAAACGTTTTCACTAATTTATTTTAGTAAAACTTTTACTAATATCTTTCTCAGATTATTCATAAGCATTTTTCACAATACATCGGCCGTTGTTTTTGCACTGATGTTGAGCCGCGATGAAACCAATCCGCACTCCAACATAAGCGCACCAAGCCGAGGGGAGATCAAAACGTGAACAATTGGGAAAACTTCCAACACTTACACGAGAATCGTATGGCACCACGTGCGTACTTTTTCTCCTACGACTCTGTTCAGAGCGCACAAACCTTTCAACGTGAACGGAGTCGCCGCTTTATGTTGCTCAGCGGCCAATGGACATTCCGTTATTTCACCAACCCAATGTTGGTACCTGATGAGTTTTACTCACAAACAATGAACGACTGGGGACGCATTACCGTCCCAAACATGTGGCAAATGGAAGGCCACGGCGATCTGCAATACACCGATGAAGGCTTCCCATTCCCGATCGATGTCCCGTTTGTGCCAACCGACAACCCAACGGGCGCTTATCAACGCACATTTACACTTGGTCCACAGTGGGATAACCAACAAACCATCATCAAGTTCGACGGCGTGGAAACCTACTTTGAAGTGTACGTAAACGGCGAGTACGTCGGCTTTAGTAAAGGCAGCCGACTCACAGCGGAATTCGACATTTCCAAGTTCGTCCAACAAGGCGAAAACTTACTCTCTGTACGAGTGATGCAGTGGGCCGATTCCACTTACATTGAAGACCAAGACATGTGGTGGACGGCGGGGATCTTCCGCGATGTTTATCTTATGGGCAAAGAGCAGATTCACGTCCAAGATCTCACCATTCGCACCGATTTCGCCGACGATTACCAAAGTGCGACGCTCAGTGCTCAAGTCGAATTAGAAAACCTTTCCACCGCTATCGCGTCAGGCTATACGCTGGAATACGCGCTGCATGACAAAGGCACTGTCGTAGCCAGTGGTCAATGCGATTCAATGACTATCCAAAACCACCACTCAACAAGCTTTGCGATTGATATGGTGAATCCAACGCATTGGACGGCTGAAAACCCTTACCTTTACCACTTGTTCATCACCTTAAAAGATCACCAAGGCAACGTAGTGGAAGTGATCCCACAACGCGTGGGTTTCCGTGATATCAAGGTGCGTGATGGCCTGTTTTACATCAACAATCAATACGTGATGCTGCATGGTGTCAACCGTCATGACAACGACCACCTAAAAGGTCGCGCAGTGGGCATGGACCGAGTGGAAAAAGATCTGATTTTGATGAAGCAACACAACATCAACTCAGTTCGCACCGCACACTACCCGAACGACCCACGCTTCTACGAGTTGTGTGATATTTACGGCCTGTTTGTGATGGCAGAAACCGATGTGGAAACCCACGGCTTTGCCAACGTTGGCGACCTGAGCCGTATCACCAATGATCCTGCTTGGGAAGCGGTGTTTGTCGATCGCGCAGTGCGTCATGTTCATGCGCAAAAGAACCACCCTTCGATCATCATGTGGTCACTCGGTAACGAATCGGGTTATGGCTGTAACATCCGCGCCATGTACGCCGCAACCAAAGCCCTTGATGACACCCGTTTGGTTCACTACGAAGAAGACCGCGATGCTGAAGTGGTGGATGTGATTTCCACTATGTACTCGCGCGCACAACTGATGAATTACTTTGGCGAGCACCCACACGAGAAGCCACGCATCATCTGCGAATACGCCCACGCGATGGGTAACGGACCGGGTGGTTTAACCGAATATCAAAATGTGTTCTATGCGCACGACCACATTCAAGGTCACTACGTTTGGGAATGGTGTGATCACGGCATTCTAGCGCGCGATGAACACGGCCAAGAGTTCTACAAATATGGCGGCGATTACGGCGACTACCCAAACAACTACAACTTCTGCATGGATGGTCTGATTTACCCAGATCAAACCCCAGGCCCAGGTCTCAAAGAATACAAACAAGTCATTGCACCGGTGAAAATCCGCGCCGTTGAAGGTTGCCATGACCGCTTTATCGTTGAGAACAAATTGTGGTTCACCAGCCTCGATGATTACACCATTATTGCTGACGTGCGTGCCGAAGGTGAAACCCTGCGTAGCGTGCAATTCAAAGTCGAAGCTTTGGTCGCCAACAGCGAACGTGAAGTGACCATCGACTTGCCAGAATTGGATGAGCGCGAAGCCTTTGTTAACTTCACCGTACGCAAAGACAGTCGCACGCTTTACAGCGAAGCCAACCATGAAATTGCGGTGTATCAGTTCCAACTGAAAGAAAACACCGCGACGTTGCCTGCGCTGGTCAACCACAATATTCAACCCTTGGCGCTTGAAGAAAGCCGCCTAGAGCACGTGATCACAGGTCATAACTTCGCGCTTACTTTCTCGAAAGTAAACGGCAAGCTGACTTCTTGGCGCGTAAATGGCGAAGAGATCATTCAATCAGAGCCTAGACTGAACTTCTTCAAACCGATGATTGATAACCACAAACAAGAGTATGAAGGTTTGTGGCATCCAGCGCATCTGCAAATCATGCAGGAGCACTTCCGCACACTTGCTGTGGAAGCAACCAATGATTCCGTCTTGATTACGACCACCAGCATCATTGCGCCGCCGGTCTTTGATTTTGGCATGCGTTGTACCTATCGCTATCAAATCAATGCTCAAGGCCATTTGAACGTGGAACTGAGTGGCGAACGCTACGGCGACTACCCTCACGTGATTCCGGTCATCGGCTTGGATTTGGGCATCAACGGCAGCTTTGATCAAGTGAGTTACTACGGTCGTGGCCCAGAAGAAAACTACCAAGACAGTTGCCAAGCCAACCTCATTGATGTTTACCACAGCACCGTCGAGGACATGTTCGAGAACTACCCGTTCCCGCAAAACAATGGCAACCGCCAACACGTGCGCTGGGCCTCACTCACCAACCGTCATGGCACAGGGTTATTGGTGAAACCTCAACAAGAAATCAACTTCAGCGCGTGGTTCTACACCAACCAAAATCTGCATGAAGCGCAACATACGATCGAGCTAGAAAAGAGTGGCTACATCACCCTTAACCTTGACCATCAAGTGATGGGGTTAGGCTCGAACTCATGGGGCAGCGAAGTGCTCGACTCTTACCGCGTGTACATGGACGAGTTCCGTTACGGTTTGACGCTGATGCCACTGCAAGCAGGCGATTGCAACGCACACGTGATGGCAAACCATGATTTCGACAACGCGTTTTTCACTCAAACCAATACTCAATCAGTCAACGAGGCGTAACTCATGATCGTGTTAGACAGCTTAGAGCAATTCAAACAGGTATATCGCAACGGTCGTAAATGGAACCGCTGTGTGGAAGCCATTGGCAACATCGGCAACATCAAAGATGGCGTGATGCACTCGATTGGCGATTCACTGGTTTACATGGTTGAAGATGGCATCGCGAAACAAACCGAAATGTTCATCGGTAACCGTCGTTACTTCGATGTGCATTACTACCTCGAAGGCCGAGAAACCGTTGAGTTCGCGGATAAAACCGCGTTGACACTAGAACAAGCTTATCGTGATGAAACCGACCGCGAATTTTTTTCTGGTCAGGGTGAAACACGTGAGCTTTGCGAAGGCCAAGTGGCGATTTTTGAAAACAGTGAAGCGTACCGCTTCCATGGAGACAACCGCGTAAGAAAAGTGGTGCTCAAAGTGACCATCGAAGATGGCTACTTCCTAAATAAATAAAACAAGAGAAGGGCTGTGGTCACAGCATTACAAGCCCTTCCTCCCTACAATTCCAACGTGATTCACCGGAGATAGAACATGTCTGAATCCAAACGTAATACGATAGGCAAATTCGGGTTGTTGTCCCTCACCTTTGCCGCAGTATTTAGCTTTAATAACGTAATCAATAACAATATCGAGATCGGTCTAGCTTCTGCGCCAATGTTCTTTCTGGCGACCATTTTTTATTTCATCCCTTTCTGTTTGATCATCGCAGAATTCGTATCTCTGAATAAAGATTCTGAAGCGGGGGTCTACGCATGGGTAAAAAGCTCACTCGGCGGTCGCTGGGCGTTTATCTCTGCCTACACTTACTGGTTCGTTAACCTATTCTTTTTCACGTCCTTGCTACCGCGCGTTATCGCTTATGCGTCTTACGCGTTCTTGGGCTATGAATACATTCTGACGCCATTCACCACTACCGTGCTCAGTATGATTTTGTTTGCGTTTGCGACCTACGTATCGACAAACGGCGCGAAAATGTTGGGGCCAATTACGTCGGTGACCTCCTCCCTCATGCTGCTACTGACAATGTCGTATATTTTACTGGCCGGCGCTGCGTTGATCGGCGGCGTAGAACCAGCTGACCCAATTACTGTAGAAGCGATGATCCCTGATTTCAGCTGGGCATTTTTAGGCATTACTACATGGATCTTTATGGCGGCAGGCGGTGCGGAATCGGTCGCGGTTTACGTAAACGATGTGAAAGGCGGCTCGAAATCGTTCGTTAAAGTCATCATCATCGCAGGTATCTTTATCGGTGTACTTTACTCAGTCGCGTCTGTGTTGATTAACGTGTTTGTTCCTAGCGAAACCCTAAAATACACGGGTGGCTCGGTACAAGTATTTGAAGGTTTGGCTGCGTACTTTAGTTTGCCAGAAGTATTGATGAACCGCTTTGTAGGCTTGGTATCCTTCACCGCTATGTTTGGCTCTCTACTGATGTGGACAGCAACGCCAGTGAAAATCTTCTTCTCTGAGATTCCAGAAGGCATTTTTGGTAAGAAAACCGTAGAGCTGAACGAAAACGGCGTACCAGCTCGCGCAGCTTGGTATCAGTTCCTTATCGTTATCCCACTGATGATCATCCCAACATTAGGTTCTAACACCGCTCAAGATCTGATGAACACCGTGATCAACATGACCGCAGCGGCATCCATGCTCCCACCATTGTTCATCATGTTGGCGTACCTGAATCTGCGCTTGAAACTGGATCACGTAGAGCGTGATTTCAAAATGGGCTCACGCAAAATGGGCATCGCTACCGTATCGGTACTGATCGCTATCTTTACGGTTGGTTTCTTAGCATCGACCTTCCCTACAGGGGCCGACATCATGACCATCATTTTCTACAACGTTGGCGGTATCGTGATTTTCCTTGGCTTTGCTTGGTGGAAGTACAGCCAATACGAAAAATCATTGAATCAGGAAGAGCGTATAAAAGAAGCCGCGCCAGCTTCGCAAGCGGTATAACACAGACTTTCAATGACAAACATTCTGGGCACCCTTTGGTGCCCTTTTTTATATGTGAGAGGTGATGGTCGAAGAAACCAACTCACGTAGCCAGATGCCTTTGTCTTCATTGTTTCGGCTGGAATGCCACAGCATGGAAATATCAAAATCCGCAACGGCGATCGGCGGCTTAACAGTAATGAGATCGTCCGAAAAGCCCTCCGCCAACGCCATTTTTTCTGGCACGATGGCAATGAGATCGCGCTTTTTCAATAAATGCCGAATGGTGAGAAAGTTGCGCGACGCCACGGTGACTTTACGGCTCAAGCCATGTTCTGCGAGCTTTTGGTCTACTTGTGTCTTTAAGCTCCCATCGGGACTTACCAGAGCTTGCTCTATGTTCGCGAACGCTTCCAGAGACAGCTGTGTTTCCCCTTTCAACACCTGTTTATCACACATACACACATGTTTTTCCGTGTACAAGTACAAGCTCTCAAAGTTGTCATCCAACACCGGCATGCTGCCAATCATGACATCGAGCTTTTCGTGCTCAGTTAATGCCACGTAGTTGCTACGATTGACGTTAATAAAACTGATCTGCGCCTCTGGTGCGCGCTGGCGTATTTCGTCATAAAGCCGAGGAGCAAAAATAAACTCGGCATAATCCGTTAACCCGATGCGACATACACCCGCGTAATTTTCAGGTTGGAAGGCAGACTTAGTGAGCAAGTCTTTGGCGATAGAATCCAACAAGTGATGCACAGTTGGCGCGATGTGGTGAGCGTGCTCGGTGGGCTCCATCTTGTGCCCTTTTCGCTCAAAAAGCGGGTCATCAAACAACAACCTTAAACGAGACAAACTATGGCTCATCGCCGACTGGCTAACGTAACTTTTCTCTGCCGCGACGCTAACGCTTCGATGGCGATACAAGTAGGAAAACGTCACCAATAAGTTCAAGTCAATGTTGCGCCACTGAATGTCCTCTTTCACTCCAACATCCTCATCCCGTTTCATTCATAGATGAAATTAAAATCATCAATTTGAGTCATTTTAGAGCATTCGATAAATTAGCAACAATGCTTTTTAGACAAACGGGCTCGACATGTTCACCATATTCAAAACTTTTTTCTGGCTGGGTTGGTTCAGCTTCGGCGGCCCTGCGGCTCATATTGGTTATTTTCGCCAAACCTTTGTTGAGAAACTGAAATGGCTTGATGACAGCGAGTACGCACAAATCGTCGCACTCAGTCAGTTTTTGCCGGGACCCGGCTCAAGCCAAGTCGGCTTTGCTTTAGGTTATAAACGCGGCGGTTTAGGTGGCGCATGCGCAGCATTTGTCGGATTCACGCTTCCTTCGGTGATCATCATGTTGGCGCTGGCAATGGTGAGCAGCCAAATCACCGACACCGCAGTGTTCCAAAACATCGTTCACGGCCTAAAACTGCTCGCAGTCGTCGTCGTGGCGGATGCGACTTGGGGCATGTACAAAAACTTCTGCCAAAGTAAACTGACCACGGTTTTGTGCGTCGCGACTGCGATTGCGTTGCTGGTGGCACCAAGCATCATGACGCAAATGTTCGTGTTGCTCGTAGCAGGTTTTGTCGGTATGCGATATCTGAAGAAAGACTCCGCGCCCTCAGCCGAGCCGTTTAAACCGTCTATCGTGCCATTGGCTCTATTTGCGGTGCTTTTACTCGGCTTGCCGTTAGTAGCTCATACGTTGCCTTTGCTTGGGCTGTTTAGTGATTTTTTCCAAGCTGGTAGCTTAGTGTTTGGTGGCGGCCATGTGGTGCTGCCGCTTCTGCAAAACATTGTTGGTGACCAACTTAGCCAAGATGCATTTTTAACAGGCTACGCCGCTGCACAAGCTGTGCCGGGGCCAATGTTCACCTTTGCGACTTTTATCGGCTATGAGCTTTCGGATACGCCAATTTTAGGCGCGCTGATCGCAACGCTTGGCGTATTCCTCCCAGGTTTTCTTTTACTGCTTGGCGTTCTTAAAAACTGGCAAGCACTGGCAGGCAAACCGCTGGTCTCCGGCGCCATCAACGGTGTAAATGCCTCGGTAGTAGGGTTGCTACTCGCGGCACTTTACCAGCCAGTATTTAGCAGCGCAGTTGTTGCTCCCATCGACATGGCGTTAGTGATTGCGGGTTTCTATCTACACAAAAAGGTCAACCTATCGGTGCTATGGATGATCGTGTTTTTTGTGGCAGCAGGCCTTGTCACGGACATGATGTAAAAATCTTAAACGACAAACTCTTAGCGGGCACTTAAATACAAGTGCCCGTTTTCTCAACTAAGCTTAATGACATTGGAAGGATAGAGATGACGGATCGTCGATGGAACAAGACAACAATTACCAGATCAACGTAAGTTGGCAGCAAAAAGCAGCGACTTGGCTCCAGTCTATGAAGAACGAGTTATTGATCGATAAGATTTTCTACACCTATTGCTTTATCTCGACTGCTGTCATTTATCTTTGTTCTTTATATCTCGATTTCCCTATTGATTACTCTTTTACCACTTACCTTGAAACGCTCATGCAAGCTTTGTATGTCACAGGTTTAAGCTGGTGTATCTATTATTATTTCTATCTCATACTGCGCAAAGAAAAACAGCCAGCAAAGCGCTTCATACGAAAACTGAAACATCTTATTTTTCCACTGCACCGCCCTGTATCAGTGTTTGTTTCGATGATGGCACTTAACCTGATTTTCTCTAACCACACGTTTTTGAAATCGCTTATTCCAATCATCAATCCTTTTAAATGGGATCTAACCTTTGCGAATATTGATACGCTGTTGCACTTCGGCGTTGCACCTTGGGAATTGACCCATGCATTATTCTCCAATGCTTGGTCCTCACTGGCGCTAAACGTTGCCTACAACGCATGGTTTTTTTGTATGTGGGGGATACTCATCTTTTTCCTTATCTACAAAAAATACCCGTTGGTAAGGCAACAATTTTTACTCACGTTCGCATTGTCTTGGATGATTCTTGGTGTCTTCTTCGCCACGTTACTCTCTTCAGCAGGTCCTTGCTACGTGGAGCTTATCACTGGAGATGAACAGTTTGCTCCTCTGATGAAAACGCTCGAAGCCCAAAGCCAATATCTTACCAATGTGGACGCTGGGCAATTATGGGCATTGCCTACACAGCAATATCTTTGGGATGAGTACATCGCGAATGCCAATGGTATTGGCTCTGGCATTTCGGCAATGCCGAGTTTGCACGTTTCCATTGCTGTTTTGATGGCGCTATCAATTTATAGACTCAACAAAACCATCGGCTACTTTGCTTACGCTTTCGTCGTCATCATTCAAATCGGTTCGGTACATTTAGCCTGGCATTATGCGATTGATGGTTACCTAGCAACACTCTTAACGGTGATGTTATGGAAGATAGTTGGTTGGGCTTTGCGGCGCTATGCTTCTTACCCTGAAAGAAGAGAATGAACGGCTAGTTGAACAAACACCTTTGCAACGGACTACTCTCCATAAATGAAAAAGTCCCCAAAATGAAAAAGCCACTCCATCTTACAGAGTGGCTTTCTTTTAAAAGAGTCTTCGAATTTATTGGAGAAGCGCGGTAGAGGTATCTCCTCGCTCTCTGACCATTGCTAATGCTCGCTCTAAGTTTTTATTTGCCAGTTCATAGTAGGCAGGGTTCTTATCAATAGCCTGTTGTAGATAAGGAATCGCCTCACCTGGTTTGCCTTGAAGGATCAAGAAGTAACCAACATTGTTGAGTGCTTCCGGCTCTGTCATGTGTCGACTAAAAATACTCAGCGCTTGTCGTGGTTGATCTTTTGCCAGTGCAATGAGCCCCAAGTTATTGATTCCCTTTTCATCCCCCGGCTTAATGCTCAGCGCAGCTTGAGTAAAGTGCGCCGCTTTTGAATAAGCTTTTTCCATGTAGTAGGAATAGCCTAGGCTGACTAAAGCATTGACGTTTCTTGAATCAATATCCAACGCTTTTCGAATTAATGCCTGCGCAATATCGTGGTCGCCACGAATGTCGTAAAGTACACCTAGACCAGAGTAAGCAGAAACCGGTGATTTATCATCATAGCGATACGTTGCAACGCTCTCAGCTGTAATGTTGTCTTTGGTGATAATAGGATCGCCATCCATACGAATTTGGTCAGCATTCAAAGCGCGGATGTAGTAACTCTTCCCGACGTCCTTTTCGCCACGTTTCGTATACAGAGTGCCAAGTTCTGTGAGGGAACCAATGTGATCAGGGTTCTCTGCTAAAGATGCTCGAAATGATTTATCCGCAAGTTCTGAATTCTCTCTTGCCAAATGGATACGCCCCACGGTGTATAAGGTTTTGTCTTTATGGACCGCATTCGGGAAAGAGAGCGAGCGAATGTATTCATACAACGCTAAGTCGACATTTTTATTGCTTAATGCAATATCCCCTCGAGAGATTGCCTCCTCCTCTGTTTTTGGAGGTTCATCATTGGTGAGTGACTCAACGGGCTTACCTGAGTACAGCGTTGAATCGAAGTCTGATGACTGTTCAGTTGTTGAACATGCGGTAAGCACCAACAACGAGATGATGACGTATTTCTTAATCCACATAACGATCCCTATTTTGCTTTTTAATTAGAAAATGCCTCAGCCAATGAAATTAACGCAGGTCCAATAGCCACGATGAAAAAACATGGCCAAATAAACAGCACCATTGGAAACATCATTTTGACTGGGATTTTTGCAGCAATTTCTTCTGCTGCTTGTTGACGCTTATCCCTATAGTCTTCGGTATACTCACGCAAGGAGTTGACTAAGCTCCCACCTATTCGAGAGGCGTGGCTAAGCATGCTCACCAGCCCCATCAATTCTTCTAACCCTGTCCTTAATACTAGCTCTCTTAAGGCTTCAGGCATTGGTTTACCCGCTTTAATTTTGTTGCACACCGTGTCGATTTCATCGGCAAGCTCTGGGTGAGAGATAACCAACTCGTCTGCAACGCGGCGCAAAGCCGCATTAAAGCCAAGCCCTGACTCGGTACAAACCACCAGCAAATCGAGCATGTCGGGCACACCTGCACGAATCGCTTGCTGACGCTTGTTGACCATTCGGCGCAAAATAAAATCAGGAATCAGAAGCCCAATAAATACGGATAACGCCATGTAGGTGTACAGATATTTAGATTCCGGAATAGAGAAATACACCAGTGCCGCCACCATCACACCTAGTATTGTTGTGACCGATTTAATGGCATAAAACATCGACAATGCATTGCTTTCATGAAACCCAGCATGCATCAGTTTATTGCGTGTCGTTTGGCGCTCTTTTTCACTGGTTGGCGAAGTTAAAGGCGCTAACGACTCCAATGTGTCAGCCATTTTTTTGTTGTGGTGAGAGACTTCCTTTTTATCACCAGACAGTTCGGCTAACTTTCTTTTAATTGGCGAGTTGACCCCGATAATTATCGAGCCCAGCGTCATCACCACTAACACGGTGGTGATGAGGATCAACCCCATGAGTAACGTCTCTTGGCCGACAGCAAAACCGTTTAACCATCCTTGAATGCTTTCCATAGCTACACCTCAATATTGACGATTTTACGAATCCACAGCGTGCCGATAAATAAGGCCACCATCCCACCAATCACCATTTTGATCCCCATTGGGTGCGTATGAAGCAGCTCAATATACTCAGGCCGAACGAGTGAAATGATGACGTACAACCCAAAAGGCGCTAATACTAATACCCATGCCGACATTCGAGATTCCGCAGAAATGGTTTTGATTTTTCGAGCGAGTTTGAAACGAGCACGTAGGATATGAGAGAGCTTTTCAATGTTTTCGACTAAGTTACCACCCGTTTCTTTTTGCAGTAACACCGCACTCGAGAAAGCAAGCATGGATACCGTAGGGGTTCTTTCCGACATTTGCATAATCGCCAAGCGGAGGTCATAACCATAGTTGAGCAAGTTAAAGGTATTCATGAACTCAGGGCCAAGCGGCGCACTGACCTCTCTGCCTACTTCCCCAAACGCTTGTGTAATTGGCTGACCGGCCTGTAGGACTCGTTTAATGATATCGAGCGCCTCTGGTAGTTGCTCTTCGAACTTCATTAAACGATCTGCAATTCTTTTCTGTAGGTAGAAGTAAACCGACACCCAACAAGCGACAGCAACACCGGCACAGAGGTACCAAACTTGCCCGAATAAGAACAGAAATAGCCCAACCGCAACCCCACCGAGGAAGGTGAGAAAAATAAACCGACTGAACCCCATGTGTATCCCAGCCAATTCCAACTTCTTCTTAAAGTTATCGAATAGGCTGAACCTCACAAGCCATCGCTCTAATGGAGAAAGGTTTTTGAGCGAGTTTTCCCTTAGTAGGGAAATACTCTCTTGATCGATGTGTTTATGACTTTCGTGTATCCGCTTAATTAACTGCTTATGCTTAACCTTTTTACCCGCAGAAGGCAGAATTAATGCCTGGCTAATAAAGAATACGGACAAAAAAAGCAGCACAAGAAAAAGGGGGAATTGACTATCCATAGCAATCTCCTAACGGGCTTTTTCATTGAATATTTCAAATGGTACGTCTAAGCCTCGTTTTACTAATTGGTCATGACAGCTTGGTACAATTCCTGTTGCCATGTAATCACCTAACACATTACCTTCTTGATCGACCCCTCTCCTTTGGAAGGTGAAGATCTCCGACATGGTGATAACGTCGCCTTCCATGCCATTGATTTCTTGTACGCTGACCATGCGGCGTTTACCGTCTTCTTGGCGATCCATTTGCACGACAATATTGATGGCGGAGGCAATCTGCGCTCTCAAGTTTTTGGTCGACACATTCCAACCCGCCATCGAGAACATATTCTCAATACGGCTCAACGCATCCCTTGGTGTGTTAGCGTGAATGGTGGCCAGCGACCCATCATGACCCGTGTTCATTGCCGATAACATATCCACCGCTTCTGAGCCACGAACCTCACCAACAACTATCCGGTCAGGACGCATACGTAGCGAGTTTTTCACTAAATCGCGCTGAGATATTTCACCTTTACCCTCGATATTAGAAGGACGTGTTTCTAAGCGGATAATATGTGGCTGTTGGAGTTGTAACTCTGCCGAATCCTCAATGGTCACAATACGTTGATCACTTGGAATGAAGCCCGACAAAATATTCAGCGTGGTTGTTTTACCAGAGCCTGTACCACCAGAAATCAGGATATTCATTTCCCCCACAACCGCAGCATTGAGAAACTTCGCCATCTCTGGAGATAACGAACCAAGCTCTAATAGGTTATCCATATTCAAACGTTCAACCGCAAAACGTCGAATAGAAACGGAAGGGCCATCAATGGCAAGAGGAGGAATAATCGCATTGAAACGCGAACCGTCTTTGAGTCGAGCATCCACCATTGGTGATGCTTCATCGATTCTTCGTCCAACCTGGCTAACAATGCGATCAATGATGTTGCGCAGATGGCGCTCATCTAAGAAGGTATGTGGCGTTTTCTCGAGCTTACCAAAACGTTCGACAAAGATATTTTTCGGACCATTGACCAAGATATCTGAAATCGTTGGGTCTTCAAGCAGCGGTTCCAGCGGCCCTAGACCAAACACTTCATCTTCAATTTGATGTATCACACGATTGCGAGCTTCAGAGCTCAACGGGTGTGTTTGATCTTCAGCAATGAGCTGAACGACCGCTTCGCGTAACTCCTCTTTCGCACGATCTTCTTGCAAGTGCGATAGAAGCCCGAGATCCAAGGTATCCAGTAGCTTTTTGTGATAGTAGTGTTTGATCGAGAGATCTTGTTCTAGCTGTTTTTTCTGCTCCTCGATCGCTTTCATCTTGGCTTCAACAGGCGATAAAGCCCTTTGCTCATCTGACGTATCTTCGTCAGATTTTGCCAACTCGACATTCACAACTTTGGATTCTTTTGTTTCATCTACGGAATTGAAAGAACTCCCGACGCCTTTCCGTTTGAAAAACATAACTCCCCCTTACTAAGAAAATAGTTTTTTGATCCAACTTTGATTCTCTTTGGTCGGACTTTCTAATAAGTGCGATATTTCAGCCAAAGAAGCTTTCAGCGCACTATTTTTCTTAGATTGAACAATTGGGTTACCCAAATTAGCGCTCTCGATAGCAATAGCAAAATTATTAGGTACTAAATGTATCGCATGTCCACTAACTGCATTTTCAATGTCTTTCAAAGATATTGTTGATTTCTTTTCAAAACGATTAACAATCAGTTCAACCTGATGACTACTTAAACCATAGTCTAATTCTAAAGAACGTATATAGCTGACAGCATGCTTAACCGAAGTAACATTCTGCTGCATAATTAAAAAGATATGCGTAGCCGGAGAAACAATTTGTTGATAAACATGCTCAACACCATGAGACAAATCCACAATAATATGTGAGTAAAACTGTCTCAGAATAGGTAATAACTTACTGACTTGAACTGCGTGTTTATGATTATCCTTGGTATCATTTTGGTTAAAACATAAATAATTCAAACCTGAAGGATGTTGATATACGAGACCTTCTAGTGATAACTCATCCAAATCATTAACAGAATCAATCACATCATTAATATTGTATTTTGGCTTACAGTTTAAATAATCGGCCGCATCACTAAACTGCATATCTAAGTCAATGAGCAATACTTTACTCTTCGCGTAACTTGACAGTTCTATCGCGGTGTTGATCGCCAGTGTTGTTGCACCCGAACCACCTTTTGTATTGATAAATAAAGTTAAATCGCCCATTTGTTTATTGGCAATCTTTTCATCCGCGGTCGATTTTAATAGCGGATAAAGCTCACCAAGATCAACAGAACGCGACAAATAGTCTGTTGCGCCAAGCCTCAACGCCATTTTGAGAGATGCAGTATCGTTTTCATCACCAAATACAATCAAAGCGGTGTGATTATGCTGTAAGCTACTGTCACTAGAGTACACATGAGCCACTTTCTGCGCCCAACTTTCACCGGTTTCAATATAAATAAGATCGGGAATTTGCTTATTTTTCACAAAGTCCAAATTAAAAGACTCTAGCTCTATCCAATCAATATTTAGATTGACACATTCGGATAATTCATCAGCAATATGAATTTTAAAGTTTGACGTAGAATAAACTATCCAAACAATCAAGTTAGTTTTTAAACTTTTATATGTTTCTTCATTTATTTTAACTGGTTTCAACATAAAGCTACTCCATTAGCAATCCGTAATGACATTGGTCCCTTCGGGTCTAAGTATTCCTAAACTCTCTGCAGGCAATATAGTTTCAAAAGCTGGAGTACTCCCTACTGCATTAATTAAAGCAGCTAAAACAAAAAACTGAAAAGTATAATTTACCGCTCTTGCTCGAACATATTTAATTTGAGAAAACTGCGCATTTAATACGTCATTAGACGCTGGAGGGGTAGAAAGAAAGCCTGATACATCAACACTTGCACCAGCTTCATCAAGATAATCTATCTGTAAATTACTCGCAGAAAAGCCTGATGGATAGAGATCTGATACAGCTGGTAAGTTAGGAATGTCATCCCTATCAGCGATATAGCACACGGTAGCAAGCCTCGCAGCTCTTCGTGTTACCTCATTGACCATTTGCACCGAAAAGAAATAGATCGCAAACTCGATGATCAAAAACAGGACTAATATAACGGCCAAAGCGATTACCGAGAACTCAAGCTGAGTCACTCCTTTTTGTTTCGTTATCAATCGTTTCATGGGCCTGTCCTCATAGACGTGGTCGCCCCAATGCTAAATTGCAAAGAAGTGCTCGAAAAAGGTAAAGTCGAGAATATCGGCACGTAATTGTAAGTCGCCGATAGAGTGACCACCTTATTGGTACTCGTTGGTTGGGTAATGACAATATCGTCCACACTGATATGGTCTATCACAGGTGTAGTAGAGGCAATTGGGCTTCCATACACAACGACATTCTTGATACTGGTTTCGTCAGCAATTGACTCAAAGTTCAACGTGCCGTACGTATCAACGACCGCATACCTTGCCCCATTCTGCAGCGCTTTATTGACCTCGGTATACTGAATAAAAGCTCGGCTCACATCGATCACTAAAACGGTGAGCATCAATAGCACTGGCAAGGCGAGAATAAACTCTATGATTGCCAGCCCTTGTTGACTGCAAATATTTGGCCTTTGATGCTTTCTATTTGAATACAACATATCAAGAGGCCCCGCTAAACGGATCTTTGTATAGCTGGATACGGTAGAAGCCTTTATCTGTCGGATCCGTGCCAGTCGAACCGTTATTAATTAAACAATCATAAAGAAATTGCCCAAATACTGATGATTGACCTGAGTTACTGACTTTTTGTAGTAAAAAGAAGCAACCAAAGCCCAAAACATCAAAATCAGACTTACCAGTAGAAGCCGTACAATCTACGATAGGGATACGTAAAATCCGGCGTCCGTTCAGACCACCATCACCTGTATAACTACTGCCATCACAAGCTCCTCCGCTTTCACAAGAGCTTAGCTCCTGACGATAGTTGGCGTAATACAGATCGCCTGCGTACTCCGCATCGGTCTCAGCCAAAACATCGGGCTCTCTCACGTATTTGTCTGGTAAAACCGTTCCGTCATTTTTAATCGGTCCCGAAAAGTCGTTGAGCCTCACATTCAGTCCCTGTGCAACTGGACCTGCACTATTACCTGGTTTAGTCGTAACGGTATCGCCAATTGAGGCGCAACCGTTGTAAGCACCAGACAATGCATCACGAACTAAGGCTGCACCACTATTACCCGTTCCTTGCCCAAAATCGAGTAACTGAAAGTTCCCGGGCCCCATATCGGTGTTATTCTGATCCCCGACTTTCAGCTCATGCACTAGAGAAGGATCCATATCTACATTAGGGTCGTAACCCGGCGGACGATACCCCCATGCATCACTCACATCACCAGCAGGATCACCACACATGGCGATTGGCGTTAAATTACACGTATATGCAATAGCCGCACTCCGCCCTGCAACCGCACTCGCAGAGACCTCTTTATCAATCCCAAACAAACCACTCAAATACTGCGTTAGGCTAATATCGGTGACCGCTACGCGGACATAAATATCGTACTCCCCCAATGGCGGGGTAAAACTTGCTGCACTTACAAACGTCTGCATATCATGCGAGAATGTCACTGCTGTATTACTGTCACTAAACGTCAGCTCAGAATTTCCAGGCTCGGTTGATATTCCACTAAGCGTTGTTCTCACTGCGGTTTCAGCCTGATTCACATCCTCTGTCTTATCGGCAACGACAGCACCTGCAAGGGCCGCAGTATCGACCGCATTCTGTAAACGTGTTTTATTAAGAACTTGGTGGTTTAAATCAATACCAAACGCCGCAACGCCTAGCAGAATCAACAAAACCAAGCTTATCAACACTAAGGTAATCCCTTTCTGGGTTCGCCTTGGTGCTATATGCATATTCCTTCGCATAGCCCCTCCTAAGTGAACATATCACTTACTCATCTTTGGCTACCCCGTTGTTGTTATATACCTCTAAGCTAACTTGTGTACGCTCACCACTACCTTCCGGTAAATAACCCAAATTCTCATACCACGCTTCTGGATTAAGAGTTTGTTCAGCGCGCAACTGGCTAACCGAGATACCAAGCTCGGGGTCATTCGCACAGCCAAACAAGCCGAATGATGTGAAACAAATGGTCATTATCATTATGCTTTTCATCTTGCTCTCCCACTTATAGACTGTGCCCAAACTTGCCCTCAGAGCCACCTTCTGACGAACCGTATTGAATAAAGTTGTTGTTAGTATCTTCTTCGCTGATGTCGTTTAGCTGGTATCTATCGAAATCCAACTCAGCACCTTTACCAAGCAAATAGAACTCCACATCGTTCGGAGCCACAAAGCCATCCGTTGGCAGTGTGATTCGACGTCGGTCGATTGGGGTTGCTAATCGAGGGGTGACCAGAATGACAAGTTCTGTTTCCCCTGAGGTAAACTCTTCACTCTTGAACAAGCGTCCCAAAACAGGTAAATCACTCGCTCCAGGTATGCCATCCGCGACATTACGTGCGTTTTCACTCAATAAGCCTGCAATACCAATGGTTTGGCCATCAGCCAGCTCAATCGTGGTGCCAGCACTTCGTTTAGTGATTGGCGGAATAAAGAACGTGGCATTCACTTCGTTTGGATTAAACGTCAGCACACCTGAGTTGGATATTTCACTCACATTGACGTTCAATTTGAGGTTGATTCTCTTATCACTCAAAATAAACGGAACGAAGTCGAGTTGAACACCGTACTCTTTATAATCGATGGTAATACCATCTTCATTTGGTACTGGAATTGGGAATTCACCACCAGCGACAAACTCGGCTTGCGTACCACTTAATGCGGTAAGGCTAGGCTCTGCCAACACTTTCGCCACGCCATTTTGTTTCGCCACATCAAGCGCGAAGGTAAACAAGGTATTGCTATCGATAAACGACCCTAGAAAACCGAAATCTTCGACTGTTGGGACGTTCAAAATCGGTCCAATGCCATCAATACCACCACCAGCAGTCGTACCACCCCAGGTAAAGTCTCCACTTCTTTGGAAAAAGTGGAAGTTTGAGTCAAAACGTCTTACCAGTGTGCGCTGCACTTCAGCAACGGTCACTTCTAGCGTCACCTGTTGAGCCCCGCCAATAGAAAGTAGATTGATCACCATGCTGTCATCATCTTTAGAGCTGTCATCTTCTTCATCTGCCGCTTCACCCAAAGCGAAGGTTTCAGCAATTTTGACCGCAGTGTCCATGTTTTGCTGACTGCTGACCAAGCCTCTAAGTACCACTTTTTCTTGCGCACTGTGCACTTCGATATTTTCATCCGGCAAGAACTGATAAAGCTTCGACTTAAGCGTGTTTAGATCATGCGTGACTTCCACGTTAAACTGCTCAATTAACCGGCCTCGGCGATCCCACACCGACACATTCGTGGTACCTAACTTCTTACCAATAAGAAACAGCTCGTTCGATCTGAGCACTAAAATATCCAAGACTTCTGGATCCCCTAACGTCACTTTCTTCGCTTGGCCGGATATCATCAATTGGGTTGATTGGTGATGCGCAACGGTCACGACTTTTCCTGACTGCACCGTGGCTGCGTTAACAGACAAGCTGACAAAAAGTAACTGGCTAACGAGTAATATTATTGTTTTCATAATTCACCTAATTGCTGACTCGGACACTGGATGCCTGAGATCCCTTAATAATGGTCACACTAGGTCGTGGCGTGTATTTTCTTGCTACAACAGGTTTATCCACTTCATGAGGGTTGCGTAGAGCAAGTTGAATGTCGCCTTTGCTGTTCGCCGATAAGAGCTTTTCTGCCTCTTTCGGTGTTACTTCTAAAGTCACCGCACGCACAATAACGGGTTTGTTATCATTGGTTTTGGCTGTTTGGTCGACCGCAAGAACGTTGATGTTTTTAAGCACCGTTTTTGTTGTGGCGTTTTTACCTTGTCCATAACTCACGGTATTCAATACATCGACCTTATTGCCCGGTAACAAGAACCCAGCCACACCGATAACGTCATTAACACGAATGGTGATTGCTCGTTTGTTTTCAGGGATTAAAGCAGCAAGTGTCGCGCCCTCACCGGGCAATGCAAGACGATTCGAGTTAACCAGCTCGCCCGCATAAATGGTATTGGCAACAATTCTTCCCAATGCCTGTTCTTGTACTTTTAGCGTTTCATCGTCTATCCAATCCACTTCCATGAGCTTAGTAGACAAATGTTTCTCAGATAGAATGGTCCCTGGCTCTAGTTCCATGGCGGCAACTAAAACTGGGTGTCTTTCGACCTCTTCTAACTCGACAGTTGGTTGGTTTCTGCCATCCATCCATTGTTTAGCGATCAACACGGCGGCAAGGCCGAAAACAATGGAGAGCAACAGCAACATGATGACTTGAGTCCGACTCATAATTTAGATCTCCCTATTCATCCACTGTGAAGTACAGTCCCCAGGCACGGGTTAAAATGTCTGATGAGACGACCTTCTCTTTCCCTTCGAACACCAAAATATCGCGGCTAATACCGAGTAAGTCTTTTGGTAAACAAGGGTAGTTGGCGACATCATTGTCGCGATGTAACTGACTTAACGTATCGAAAAACTCAGGCACAAGCGTCATTTGGTAATCTTTAGCAAGCGAAACCCAAAGCGCTTGATAATCTGTCAAACCAAGCGGTGTAAACTCGATCTTGTAACCCAAACGACGTAAAAAAGCGGGGTCTGCAATTTTGCTTGGTGCAAAGTTGGAGGAGAATGCCAGAGTGAGCATAAACGGCACCGTGACTTGTTGACCATTTGGCAAAGCCAAGTGGTCAAATAAGTATTCCATTGGAACGATCCATCTATTTAGCAGGGCATCAACTGGCATTGACTGACGACCAAGGTCATCAATCACCAAGATTCCGTTGTTAGCCATCATTTGCAGTGGCGCAATCCATACACGATTATGCTCGCTGTGGTTTACCTCAAGCATATCCAATGTCAGCTCACCGCCCACTTGAATGTTTGGTCTTTCACAAAGAACCCAGCGTTTGTCGTAATGCGTTTCCAACTTAACGAAAACCTGAGAATGGGAGTTGTCTAAACGACGGTGATGATGCTCTGAGAACACTTTGATGATGTTGCCATCGGCATATACGGCATAAGGAATGAATACCGAAGTGTTCATTGCATTGAGCACTCTTGATGCGACGTAACTTTTACCGGTACCCGCATGACCATACAGCAACAAAGCACGACCCGAGTTAATGGCCGGCCCTAAAACGGGTATCAAATGATCCGAACCAAACACGTCAGACAGCGCTCGCTCAACATCATTGCGATTAATAGGATGCTTGCGAAGATCTTGTCCCTCAACAACCGTCCAATATTCTTCCAAAGAGACGGGAACAGGACCGATATACGGATCTTTTCTATACGCAATGTCTGCTTCTGCAAGCCCAAGCTCAGTTAAACTGTAGCGTACGTTGGAATACGATGTACTCAACTTGTCTGATGCTGGCTGATAAACTTCTACCCAACTTCGCTTTCTTAACTGCGCCAAAGCAAGCTCGACAATATTCGAAACAATACAAAGCCGTTGCGTTAATTCGATTAAGTCACATTTGGGATAGGCAGACAGATGTTTCAACACTAGGTTTTCAACAACTGAAGACGGCACGCCAAGTCCCTCGACAGACGAAGGCACCTTTGGTGGATTTATTTGTGGCACGAGTTTTTCCCAATACACAGAGCCCATCACACTTCCCCTCTTGAAGTTGCCTAGTCAACTGATGCTGCATGCCATTTTTTATTATTATTTAATGGGTGTAGGAGAAATAAGCTAATCCAATTACGATTATCGGCGCGAAAGGAATGACTAACGGCTTATTAGACCTAAAGCCTGGTGTTACTTTTTCTAAGCAATACCCTTTTATCTGGTGTGATAGAGCAACACTAGTCGATGACACGTGTAACATTAGATAAAAAATGCCCACGATGCCTCCAGCAAGTATTATTCCAGTAGACGCTTCCCCAAGGTTACTCAGACCCAGCCATGCCCCTATGACGGCGAGCAACTTAACGTCTCCTCCAGCCATTACTTTGAACAGATACAGCGCGAAACACACTGCAAACGCAACCAACCCACCATATAAATGATCCAAGCCACTTGTTGCTGGGTTGTAAATTACGTTTGCAGTAACAGCAACCAAAAGCATAAGCACCGCTTTGTTTGGTATTCTGTGTTTCTGAGCGTCTGATACTCCAATCGCAATAAGCAATGACCAAATAACTAACTCGCTAACCATTACGAGCTGCTGATACGACCAGCTACTGAAGTAAACTTGTTAGACAAAGTCGTCCAGAAGCCTGAAGTCAAGAACGCTGTAACAATTAACGCCGCACCTAGAATGTACTCTAAAAGTGTTAGCCCCTCTTCATCTTCCATGAAGTCCTTGATTAGATTGCGAAAGTTATCCATAAGATTATCCCCTTTAACGTATCTCGCTATTAATGATACAGGTCTCATGTGCACCTGAATCATGCTTAAACATTAGTCACCGAGAATTAGGGGGGTTAGGACTTTTTTGCCAAAGGTTGGTACTTTCTTGCCTACCTGCGCTTCAGAATCAAAATGTATCAATAACGAGACACATCATCACCAACTATGTGACACCTTTCACACTTGCAGTATGACTATATAAGCCTAAGCTTAATAAACGAAAGGGTGAGGTCTGAAGCTCAAGGAATGAGGCTCGACTGACCTCAATACATACTAACGTTGGTGTAGTACGTACTGAGCGGGATTCATATGGATAGACTGACCAAAGCTTATTGGATTGGAGAGACTCTTTGCTCGCTGCCGGAATCACTTCGCTGTGAGTTTGATAAGAGCTTTGAGATTATGGACTGTAGCAACGATATCTCTGTGCTTAGCGATAAAGAACACAGCTATTTCTTCTACTACATGACTTGCGATCATCGAGAGCACCTGAAAGGCGTCATCACGCTCTGTGAAAATCTCGACAAAAAACTGATCGTTATACATCCAACCGATATCGAGCCTCACTTACCGCCAAAGCATATTTGTGCGGAATATTATACGTTGAATGAAATCACCCTCCCGATTTGGCTATCACAGATAAAATTGAAATACTTTTTGCACAGCAAGGTCGACGAAGAACAAATTTCGGTCGATAAACTCTTTTCTCGAAGCGGAAAGTCGAATTTTTCTGACGTGGTTCATTACATCGCCAATAACGTCCATAAAGACCTAAGAGAAGAGGAAGCTGCTGCGCTTTGTCACTACTCACCGAACTACTTTTCCAAAGTATTTCATCGCAAAGTTGGTATGTGCTTTCGTGATTATGTCACTGCGAAACGCATTTCATTAGCAAAGAAAATGCTCGTTGAAAATGAATCCATGAAAATTGCCTATATTGCTTATCAATGTGGATACCGAGATGTCTCTTACTTTTCTCGAATTTTTAAGAAAAAAACAGGCCTGTCCCCAGCGAATTATCGGCAACAGTTTTAGGCGCTATTAGTACCGACTTTAGGGGTAACTAACGCTATCCTCCCCACATATTTCATCAAAATGCATTCCCGTGTCGTTATTTAACATGCTAAAGTTAACAATGCGTTAACAATTATAAATACAACGAGAAGACATGGAGTCACTAAAAATGAATCAGCCGAATCTAAACAGCGCTGCTGGTTGCGCTCTCCCACCACCAAATGAAATGATTCTCAAATGGGCTCAAGAGCGTCCAAATGAGGTCTATCTAAAACAAATTATTAACCGACAATTTGTTGAATACACGTTCGCTGATGTTGCCGATCAAGCCTTAAAACTCGTCAGTGCACTACGCAACCTTGGAGTACAACCTGGTGACAAAGTAGCATTAGTATCTAAAAACTGTGCAGAGTGGTTTATTTGCGATCTTGCGATGATGCTTGGCGATTATGTCAGTGTGCCAATCTTTCCTACCGCCGGCGCGGACACCATCGAATACTGTGTGACTCATAGTGAAAGTAAAGCGCTCATTGGCGGAAAACTCGATGATCCTAAAGCAACCCAGCAAGTCATTGATGCAATGCCGGAGCTCATTAGTATCTCGCTCCCCTACGATACTGCACCAAAATGTCAGTATGAATACCAAGCACTCATTGCCGATGCAATGCCAAGTGAAGAGCGTCCACAGCACTACGACGATAAGCTAATGTCTTTGGTGTATACCTCAGGTACGTCAGGATTACCGAAAGGTGCAATGCTGACCTACGGAGCGTTTAACTGGTCAGTACAACAACTGATAAACCATATCGGTATTCAAGAAAATGATCGTCTATTTTCTTACTTACCTTTGGCTCATATTACAGAGCGCGTCTACATTTTTGGCTCATCTATCATGGGTGGTGTACCAACAGCATTTCCAGAATCATTGGATACCTTTATCGAAGATGTAAAAATGCACCGCCCGACTCTGTTTATCTCAGTCCCGCGATTATGGACGCTATTCCAACAACGTATTCAAGACAAACTTCCACAGAAGAAGCTCAACATTCTATTGAAAATCCCATTCGTCAACTCTCTGATCAAGAAAAAGCTCGCAGAAGGATTGGGGTTGGATCAAGCTCGAGTATTAGGCTGTGGCTCTGCCCCGGTATCACCAGCACTGCTGGAATGGTACCACTCTGTAGGACTCAATATTACTGAAGCTTGGGGCATGACAGAATCATTTGCTTATAGCACGCTCAACTACCCATTTAGAGCTGACAAAATTGGTAGTGTCGGTAATGCTGGACCAGGTATTGAGTTAAAAATCGCTGACGATGATGAAATCATGGTGCGTGGCAAAGGGCTATTTTCTGGCTACTACAAAAATGACATTGCCACCCAAGAGTCTTTTGATTCAGAGGGCTGGCTACACACAGGCGATATCGGCTCTATCGACTCAGATGGTTACCTAACCATTCAAGGCCGTAAAAAAGATAACTTTAAAACCGCCAAAGGTAAGTTTGTCTCTCCAGTTCCTATCGAGAAAAAACTTTTCGAATACAGTCGCGTAGAGATGATGTGCCTCATCGGTTTAGGGCTACCAGCCCCGATTCTTTTGGTTGTTCCACATGATTTTCCTAACTTTGATCGGGAGCGGTACGCACGAACCACCCGCAAAGTCATTGCAAAAATGAATCAAGAACTCGTCTCTCATGAGCAAATCAAAGGCGTATTAATGATTAAAGAGCCTTGGAGCATTGAAAATGGCGTATTGACGCCAACACTCAAAATTAAACGTCATGTGCTTGAGCAAAAGTATCATGAAATTGGTCACAACTGGCCGAAAGGTGAATTGGTTGTGTGGGAAGAAGACTTATAGCCTTGTCTGCACTCCTCAATATCATTGGGGAGTGCAGTTTAATTCTGAGCTTGAATCAGACTCATAAACTACTCTCTCCAAAAAGGCTTCCTCACTTCACTATTAATCTCCTTTTCATCTAATCCTATATCGTCCCAAAGATGTTCTGGTAACTCTCTCAAGTGACGACGTGTCTTGTAGTTTCTTCTCCAACTAGCAAGTTTAGAATAAATTAACTGTAATCCGGTCTGATGGTCAGCTGGTAAAGTGCGCTCACAAGTGTGTGTCATGTTTTCCATGTAACCAACTCCTATAACAATGTTGACCACTTAATAATCAGCGACTACGCTGATATCCTCAAACGATAGAATCTGCCATTGAGTTAAGGAAAACTAATGTGAAAGATCGAATGCCTCCCTTACAGGGCTTGTATTACTTCTTCGTTGCAGCAAAGGAAGGTAGCTTTAAAACAGCGGCAAAAGAATT
Organism: Vibrio sp. J2-4; assembly: GCF_021728155.1. Classification (NCBI taxonomy): domain Bacteria; kingdom Pseudomonadati; phylum Pseudomonadota; class Gammaproteobacteria; order Vibrionales; family Vibrionaceae; genus Vibrio; species Vibrio sp. J2-4. Next base: position 231,375 of record NZ_JAKKCN010000002.1, on the reverse strand, counting down.
GTTTGTTACGCCAGCTGCCATCAGTCAGCAAATTCGTCATCTTGAAGAGTTTTTAGGAACGGACTTATTTGTTCGTCAGCACAGAAAAATCGTGCTCACACCTGAGGGAGGGCTGCTGTTTACTCAGGCTGAAAGAGGGTTTGCTCATTTGCAGCAAGGGGTTAGATTGGTTAATCAAGATCCTAATCCTAACCACCTTTCGATATCAACACTCCCCTCTTTCGCTCACCATTGGTTAGTCCCGAAAATTACGGCTTTTCGTCAGCGTCACCCTGATATCACCTTACTATTAGAACCAACCAATGATTTGGTGTCTTTTCAAGATAGTCAGATCGATTTGTTTGTCCGTTACGGTTTAGGAAAATACCCAAATTTAGAATCACAATGGCTAATGGATGAAGCTTTTTATCCTGCCTGTCATCCGGTTTATCAGAAAGAGCACGGCATCTATCGCATTGAAGATTTAAGCAAAGCAGAGCTCATCGAAGACGTTTGGCCAGATCTGGACTGGAACATGTGGTTAGCGAGACTTGGTCATTCAGCGGCAAAGCCTGCTTTAAAATACAGTGGCTCACACTTAGTGTTAGAAGCGGCGTTATCACTACAAGGCGTAGCGCTCGTCAAACACAGTTTAGCTCATCAATATTTTCGTTCAGGCAAACTGGTCCGAATTGGTGATATAGCCATTAAACCCAAATTTGCGTATTACCTGTGCGCTCCAAAAGGCTACTTAAAGCGACCTAAAGCCCAATTGTTTGCACAATGGTTGAGAGAAGAAATAGAAACATTTGAAAAGTCAGTGATACCGGATTTTAAAACCATCGACCTCAATGTTAGTAATACTGGCTCAGCTTCAGAATAATCGGTAAACAACACCAAAGGCGTATATCAGCGAAACAAAAACGCGCTGTGTGTAAGCGGTTAGATACAAAAAGCCCCGCACTAGGCGGGGCTTTCAAGTTATAGAGTTAACTTAAGAATTACTTCTTAGCGTTACGCTCTTTAACGTCAGCAATTACTTGCTCAGCAACGTTTGCTGGACATGGTGCGTAGTGTGAGAACTCCATAGAGAACTGACCACGACCAGAAGTCATTGTACGTAGAGTACCGATGTAACCAAACATTTCTGATAGAGGTACATCACCCTTGATACGTACGCCAGTAGACGCAGCTTGTTGGTCTTTGATCATACCACGACGACGGTTAAGGTCACCGATTACGTCACCAACGTGATCTTCTGGAGTGAACACGTCAACTTTCATGATTGGTTCAAGAAGTTGCGCGCCAGCTTTAGGCATAGACTGACGGAATGCGCCTTTAGCAGCGATTTCGTAAGCGATAGCTGAAGAGTCAACTGCGTGGAAACCACCGTCGAATAGTTCAACTTCAACGTCTAGAGTTGGGAAGCCAGCTAGAACACCGTGCTCCATCATTGACGCAAAGCCTTTCTCAACTGCAGGCCAGAATTCTTTAGGTACGTTACCACCAACAACTGTTGATTTGAACGTGAAGCCAGAGTTTGGCTCACCTGGTTTGATGCGGTAATCGATCTTACCGAACTGACCAGAACCACCAGACTGTTTCTTGTGCGTGTAGCTGTCTTCGATTGCTTGAGTGATAGTTTCACGGTAAGCAACCTGTGGAGCACCAACTTCTAGCTCAACGCCGTAAGTACGCTTAAGGATATCTACCTTGATGTCTAGGTGAAGTTCACCCATACCTTTCAGGATAGTTTCGCCTGAATCTTCATCAGTCTCAACTTGGAATGATGGATCTTCTGCAACCATTTTACCGATCGCGATACCCATCTTCTCAGAACCGCCTTTATCTTTAGGCTTAACTGCGATAGAGATTACTGGATCTGGGAAGATCATTGGCTCAAGAGTACATTCGTGCTTAGGATCACATAGAGTGTGACCAGTTTGAACGTTCTTCATACCAACTACAGCGATGATGTCACCAGCTTGTGCTGAATCGATCTCGTTACGCTCGTCTGCGTGCATCTCAACCATACGGCCGATACGCTCTGTTTTACCAGTTGCAGAGTTAAGTACTGTGTCACCTTTCTTCATCTTACCAGAGTAGATGCGGATAAAGGTTAGAGCACCAAAACGGTCGTCCATGATCTTAAATGCAAGCGCACGTAGTGGCTCGTCTGCAGATACAGTCGCAACTTCACCAGTTGGCTCACCAGTCTCTGAATCAGTTAGAGGCTGTGGATCAACTTCTGTTGGAGATGGTAGGTAATCAATTACCGCGTCAAGAATAAGTTGGATACCTTTGTTCTTGTACGCTGAACCACAGTAAGTTGGGAAGAATGCTAGATCACGAGTACCTTTACGGATACAACGTTTGATGTCTTCTAGAGATGGCTCTTCGCCTTCTTCTAGGTAAGCCATCATTAGATCTTCGTCTTGCTCTAGAGCAGTTTCGATTAGCATTTCACGGTATTCAGCAGCTTTTTCTACCATGTCTGCTGGAATATCTTGAACTTCGTAGTTCTCTGGCTGGCCAGACTCATCCCATACGTAAGCTTGTTGGCTTAGTACGTCTACAACACCTACGAAATCTTCTTCGATACCGATAGGTAGAGTCATAACTAGAGGTGTAGCACCTAGTACGTTTTGTACTTGATCTACAACTTTGTAGAAATCTGCGCCCATACGGTCTAGTTTGTTAACGAAGATCAGACGTGATACGTGTGATTCGTCAGCGTAACGCCAGTTAGTTTCTGACTGAGGCTCAACACCACCAGAACCACAGAATACACCGATACCACCGTCAAGTACTTTTAGAGAACGGTAAACTTCGATAGTGAAGTCAACGTGTCCAGGAGTATCGATGATGTTTAGACGGTGATCGTTCCAGAAACAAGTTGTTGCTGCAGACTGGATTGTGATACCACGTTCAGCTTCCTGCTCCATGAAGTCAGTTGTAGTTGAACCGTCGTGTGTATCACCGATCTTATGGATCTTACCAGTTAGCTTTAGGATACGCTCTGTAGAGGTAGTTTTACCCGCGTCTACGTGAGCAAAAATACCAATGTTTCTGTATTTTGATAAATCAGTCATTGTCTTACTCTGTTAATAAGGTATAAAGTGCGCGCAGAGTATATCACATTCTGTCAATACTGATACCCTTGCGTGCGGATGGAAGAAAAAAAATTTTAACGTGAAATTTCCGTCCCCAAAGCATAGTCAAACACAGCAATTTATGTACTTTATTCGCATTTTATTGAGGACGGATAGAACAGTTTGTGATTACACAAATACCATTCTTATGAGCATTACAGCTCGTCAAAAGCCTCTATAGCTTCCGACAATTTCTTAACGCCGTGAATTTGCATGCCAGGAATGCCGCCTTTCGGCATGTTGGCTGCAGGCACAATGGCTTTCTTGAAACCATGTTTGAACGCTTCATTCAAACGTTCTTGCCCACTTGGCACAGGACGGATTTCGCCTGCAAGCCCGACCTCCCCAAAAATAACCACATCTTTAGGTAGTGGACGGTCACGAAAACTCGATAAAAGCGCCATAACTAACGCAAGATCGGCACTCGTCTCCGTCACCTTAACACCGCCAACCACATTAACAAAGACATCTTGGTCTGCCATTTGTAAGCCACCATGCTTATGCAACACAGCGAGCAAAAGTGATAAACGGTTCTGCTCCAAACCGACCGCAACACGGCGAGGGTTTGCCAATTGGGAGTAATCCACCAACGCTTGAATCTCTACTAATAGAGGACGCGTACCTTCCCAAACCACCATAACAGAAGAACCTGATGTTTCTTCTTCACCACGAGAAAGGAAAATCGCGGATGGGTTACTCACTTCTTTCAACCCTTGGCCTGTCATTGCAAAAACACCGAGCTCATTCACAGCGCCAAAGCGGTTTTTATGACTACGCAATGTGCGAAAGCGGCTATCAGTACCACCATCAAGCAGCACTGAACAGTCTATAATGTGCTCAAGAACTTTAGGGCCCGCAAGGGTACCATCTTTTGTTACGTGACCAACAATAAATACCGCGACGTTATTCTGTTTTGCGTATCGTGTCAGAGCAGTCGCAGATTCACGTACTTGAGCAACACTGCCCGGTGACGATTGAACATCTGAAACGTGCATTACCTGAATCGAGTCAATCACCATAATACGAGGTTGCTCTTTTTCGGCGATTTGGCAAATTTTGTCGACGTTCGTTTCCGATAGCATTTTTAAGTGCTCTTTCGGCAACCCTAGTCGAGAAGCACGCATTGCTACCTGCTGCAACGATTCTTCACCTGTTACGTAGAGCGTTGGCATTTGCGCAGACAAACTACACATGGTTTGCAGCAACAAGGTGGATTTACCAGCGCCAGGGTTACCACCAATCAAAATAGCGGCGCCGGGTACAACGCCCCCACCTAATACGCGGTCAAGCTCTTTAAACCCACTGGTGAAGCGTGGCACTTCCTGCAGATCAATTTCAGATAACGTTTGAACTGTTGCTTCTGTTGCGGAACCCGCGTAGCCGGATAAACGTTCATTACGAGCAACCGTTGGCGATGCAGCGATACGGACTTCTGTTATCGTATTCCACGAACCACATGCGTTACACTGCCCCTGCCAACGGGGAAAATCCGCGCCACAATCATTACAAACATACGCTCGTTTTGCTTTCGCCATGATGCCTCGATTTTTTCTACAAATGTGACTAAGCACAGCCAAGTCAGACCTTAACTGAAATGAACTATTGATATACTTAAGTTTTACTTCGCTTAGCCGATACAATTTAAAGTAACGACATACTCTAACAGAAATAATGCAGCAATCTGAAATTCTCTCGATCGCAGAACGACTCATTCCCGTTTACGGTTCGGATGACTTTGACTTTGTCCTTGGCCAATTGACCGAGGAAGAGCCGCCTTCGGCCAAAATCTTAGTGAAAATGGAACTTAACCGCTTGATGGCTCCGTGCAAAAAAAGCATCGATCTGCGCGGTCGCGTCCAAGGTGAATGTCGCGAGTATATTTTGGATGGTATTCCACATTGGTTAGATGACGTTGCTTTCAACGCTTACCATAAAAACATCAAAAAGTTTGGCGGCTACACTGAGGGAATGTGGGAAGCTTTGGTCAACACACGGAATAACTTTCGCGTAATGAGCAAACGTCTGACTCAACAAAAAACGCAATCGTTAACGGATCCTAAAAGCCCTTTCTTAGCGGAGCCCGTTCACCTCGGCTATGACTTAAAGCGCCAAGAAAAGCGCTTGAAAGTCCAATCTCAAGTCGAGATTTGCCGATCTAAAGGGCAACTTCTGCATGGGTTAAGCATTGACTTATCCTGCTCTGGCGCAAAGTTCAAAGTCCCAAGTGCGTTTAAATATAACCTTGGGGAGATTATTCAGGTCACGTTTACTGAGTTTGCCAGCAAATCTCAGGTTGCCGGTATAGAGAAACCGCTGGCGTACCGCATACTTGCGGTTGATGACTGTTACGAGAATGACTCAGTTCGATACCTCAGAACCATACGTTTAACTGAAACCAATGTCGTTACTCGAGTGATCGATGAAGCGCTCAACAGCGCAGCTAAAAGAGCTCGTCACGATAATCAAGATAAGATCATTCGAGCTCGAACTCGTGGTTATGAGCACATCGCACTTAAGCACACCAGCAGCTTACCTCTATTCTTTGATGGCAGTGAGCTGAAACTCGCTATGTTGACGCCAAACAATCAAAAGCTTTGGCAGTACTGGCATGATGAAAGGAACCAGCAAATGTTTGGGTCCTTATTTAATGAGAAGCGAGTCGCGTCACTCATTAAACCTGGCGTTAAAGGCACCACCAATGTCCTTTATTCATTTACTCACGAGCACGAAAACCGAACCTATTTCTATTCGATGCTTCGTCCTGAGGCCACTCGTGAACAACGCCAGCTATTTTGGCATTTAGGTGCTAAACGTGAAAGTTGGCGCGCGTTTAGAATTTCGATATTTGAACTGTCAGAGCAAGAACAGGAAGACTTAGCCGCTTTCTCTCCGGAGTTAGCTGAAACGTCCCAATCATTGACTCACATTGGCATCTTGCAAGAAATTGCTGACGAAAAATCAGGGCAGGATTATCTGCTCACTGAAAAGCCGCGCTTACCCGCAAATACGTTAAATGCATTTCGCCATCCGAGAAGAGTTATAGGCAACCCGAAAGGCATTTATTTTGATGCCAAGTCTCGTCGTAAAGAGCCACGTTACCGATTTAAGACCCCAATAGAACTACGTTCTGGGCCCGTCACAGCGAGCGGCAGCACCGTCGATATTTCAAAGCGAGGGCTCGGCATTAAACTGGACGAACCTACCATGTTGCGCTCTGGGCAAGAGGTTCAAGTCAACTTCCGAGAGTTACAACTCTACGACAAAAAGCTGCCTTTAACGTCGGTGCCATACCGGGTAATTCGTGTTAGCCCAGATGGCTGTAGCGTACAGTTAGTTATTGATGAAAGCAGCCACACCATTAAAGTGATCGCCTTTTTCAACAGCATTATCGAGCACAATCAAGATAAGTTGATCCCGCAGAAAGAGATGCTACCGAGTAATGCGTTACTTGAAAGACTGCACAGCATGTTGCTCTCTCGAACTCTGAGCACACCCATTTTTATCAGTAAAACAGCGTCGTCTTCAATCAAAACCCCCGTTATTGGGGTGAATTTGCCGCTACCTAAGCACATTGAGCTTTTTGCACGCCTTGGGCACGATCAATTGTTGTCACTTGAACCTATCTTTAAAGGTCGAACAAGCACATTAATCGCAGAGCCGATAAAGCGTGTAGAGGGAGCTCAAGCAAGGCATCAGGATATCTACATTAGCGCAGCCAAAGTCGGCAATAAAATTACAGGCATTGAGTCTAAGCTTCATCAAGAGTTCAACAGCGTAAAAGAACGGATTCAATTTATAAAGAAAGCGCGAATGATGGGGGACTTCTACGTGATTCGCTTATCTACAGCCCCAATTTTCGATCCGATGACATCGTTGCTGCAACAAGATTTAAGTGACTTAACCCAATTTGGTGTACATCAAGCGAGCAAATTAGAAAAGGAGCTGACCGCTTTGGTCGGTTACAGTGAGTTTGAAGACATTACGGAAGAAGTTGTAATTAGGTTGGAGTTAACCGAGTAAATTTAGAGCCATACTAAGTCAACGAAAAACACCGCCAGAAAGGCGGTGTTTTTGAATGGATAAATTAAGGTTTTGCTTTCCAGCTGACCTTTTGCTGCTTCACCAGTGCACCAGATAAAATACAGAGCACACCGCCTAAGCCTGCAAAGCGAATCGCAGATTGCGCTTGAGCTTCCACTTTAGGTTTTGCGTGGTACGCGATACCTAAGCCCGCCACCGACATCATCACAAGATCGTTAGCGCCATCACCGACAGCAACCGTGTTGTGCTGCTCAATTTCGTATTCATCCGCCAACTCCACCAGGATATCTGACTTCATCTGCGCGGTAACCACATCGCCAAGTACGTTCCCCGTGAGCTTACCATTAATGATTTCCAACTGATTAGAGCGAGCAAAATCTAAATCGACTTTATCTTTGATGTAGTCCGAGAAGTAAGTAAAACCACCGGAAGCAATCGCTGTTTTCCAGCCTAGTGCTTTTAACGTTGCGATTAACGCTTCAAAGTCCGGCATAAATGGCAATTGGGAACGAACTTGTTCAAGAATTGATTCATCAGCACCTTTGAGCTTGCCTACGCGTTGACGCAAACTTTGCTCAAAATCCAGTTCTCCTTGCATCGCACGTTCAGTAACTTCTGCCACCTCATCCCCGACTCCGGCCAATTTTGCGATTTCATCAATACACTCTATCTGGATTGCCGTTGAGTCCATGTCAAATACAATCAAACCTTGGGTTGAGAGATCTGGAACTTCATTAAGCGAGGCGTAATCCAAGTTGAGGCTTTGTAAGATCGTTTCGTGTTGAGGGGTCAACTCTCCTGCCATCAAGGCGACTTCATATTGGCCAACTTTCCACGTTTCTAACACGGGGTTGTAGACCCCTGTGAAGAAATCAATGTCTTCAAAATGACGTGGCGAAAGGTATTCTGCAAACACTATCCAGTTTGCTTTTGCTTTATCTAGTTGGGAGGCAAATCGAGTCTCGGGTAATCGTTTTAAAAGTGTCGTATGTTTTCTGATAGGCAAGCTTTTTGACGCGTCCATGTATATAATCCCTTATGACTTTGCTAAAACGTTACCTCAACAAACTAAAAAGGCAAGTCTTTGTTTTATTTTAAATGGATGAGTAAAGAGCATGAGTGAATCCTTGTTCTCAGTAAGGAATGCCCTAAGAATTCTGGCACTAATCCTACTGTGTGTGATGTTGTTTATCACGATCAAAAACAGTGTTGTGATCAGTAAGGGCAACGAGAAAATTCAAGCACAGCAGCTTGAGACACTCACCAAAGTTTTGATTTCACAGGCGTCTCTTTCTGCCAGTGAAATGATTTTGACCAAAGATCAAGAACGCTTACTTAAGCTGACAAACCAGCTAGCACAAGACCGTTTGGTGTTTGATGCGACAATATATGATGCACAAGGCGTACGTTTAGCGTCTAGTGAAGATGCGCTATCGGTACGCGAAGTTTTAGGCTTAGACACGCCCTTGGCAACAGCTTCCATTGGCCGCCAGCAGTTGGTTGAACCAGTATTTGCCGATGAAGCACTCATCGGTTTTGTTCGCGTTACCTTTGAGACAGGTCGTGTAACCGCGATTTCTGACCACCACTATCGTAAGAGTGATCGCTACATGTACATGATGGTGCTAATGAGTTTTGTGTGCGGCATGTTATTCATTATGATTTTACGTAGACAGCCTATCCGCCGTAAAAAAGCGCAAAACCTACTGCTAACCAAATAGTCAGTCGGTAATCAACATCTAATACAAAAACAGCCCGCATTGTGCGGGCTGTTCTTTTAGTTCTTAATGTCAAGAAACTAAGATGACTCTTTGTCGCTTATTCTTCGTCGCCTAGCAATACTGAATCTAGTGCGATTAGCATCATGTCGTTGAATGTTGTTTGACGCTCATCAGAAGTTGTTTGCTCACCCGTTTTGATGTGATCTGAAACCGTACAGATTGTCAGAGCTTTTGCACCGTATTCTGCCGCTACGCCGTAGATACCCGCCGCTTCCATTTCAACACCAACAATGCCGTACTTGTCCATTACGTCGAACATTTCTGGATCTGGCGTGTAGAAAAGCTCCGCTGAAAATAGATTACCGACTTTCACATCAATGCCACGTGCTTTTGCTGCGTCTTCTGCCGCGCGAACCATTTTGTAGTCTGCGATTGCTGCAAAGTCATGACCTTTAAAACGGATACGGTTCACTTTAGAATCCGTACACGCGCCCATACCGATCACAACATCACGCACTTTGATGTCTTCGTTTACTGCGCCACAGCTACCAACACGGATGATTTTCTTCACGCCGAAGTCTTTAATTAGCTCCGTTGCGTAAATCGAGCATGATGGGATACCCATACCGTGGCCCATTACCGAGATCTTACGGCCTTTGTATGTGCCTGTGTAACCGAACATATTACGCACATCACACACTTGCACAACGTCTTCAAGGAAGGTTTCTGCGATGTATTTTGCACGTAGCGGGTCACCCGGCATCAGTACGACGTCTGCGAATGCACCCATTTCAGCATTGATATGTGGAGTTGCCATTTTCTTTTCCTTAACCTTTCTCTAGCGCTCCGCGCTTAAGGCGATATAAGCCAGAGTATTCTCATTTCCGACAAGCAGTACTTGCATACTGCAAACATAAAACTAGGAGCATTCAGCTCCTAGTTTTCAATATCCTAATTATAGGAAATTCTTACCGTAATCCATTGGAGAAGTACCGAAGTAGCTCGCCAATGTTTGGCCAATGTCTGCGAATGTTTCGCGGCAGCCAAGAGAGCCTGCTGGCACTTTTTGACCGTAAACCAATACTGGGATGTGCTCACGAGTATGGTCAGTACCTGGCCATGTTGGATCACAGCCGTGGTCTGCTGTTAGGATAAGCACGTCATCTTCACCCATCAGTTCTAGCACTTCATTGATGCGACCATCAAAGTACTCAAGCGCTGCAGCGTAACCCGCCACATCACGACGGTGACCGTAAGCTGAATCGAAGTCGACGAAGTTAGTGAATACGATGGTGTTATCACCCGCTTCTTTGATCGCTTCTTTCGTTGCTTCAAATAGTGCTGGAATGCCTGTTGCTTTGGTTTTCTTAGTGATCCCACAACCAGCATAAATATCTGAAATCTTACCGATGGAATGAACCTGACCGCCCTTCTCATCAACTAACTTTTGTAAGATAGTCGCTGATGGTGGCTCTACAGATAGGTCACGACGGTTACCCGTACGCTCAAATTGACCTTTACCCGGGCCAATGAATGGGCGCGCGATTACACGGCCGATGTTGTAATCTTCTAGTTCTTCACGCGCAATTTGGCAAAGCTCTAGTAAACGGTCTAGACCGAATGTCTCTTCGTGACAGGCTATTTGGAATACAGAGTCCGCAGAGGTGTAGAAGATTGGCTGCCCAGTCTTCATATGCTCTTCACCCAAGTCATCAAGAACTTGAGTACCAGATGCGTGGCAGTTACCTAGGAAACCGTCAAGACCCGCGCGCTCAAGGATGCGATCCGTCAGCTCTTTAGGGAAGCTGTTTGATTTGTCTGTGAAGTAACCCCAGTCAAACAGAACAGGAACACCTGCGATTTCCCAGTGACCAGACGGCGTATCTTTACCAGAAGAAAGCTCTGCTGCGTGACCGTACGCACCAATGATTTCGGCATCTGCGTCTAGGCCAGGTGCGAAGCGACCTGTTGACTCTTTATGTGCCATTGCCAAACCTAACTTAGATAGGTTTGGAAGGCGAAGTGCGCCTTGACGTTGGTCGTTATCTGCTAAGCCTTTTTCGCATTGTTCTGCGATGTGGCCTAGTGTGTCTGAACCTACATCACCAAATTTCTCAGCGTCAGCGGTTGCACCAATACCGAATGAGTCTAGTACTAAAATAAATGCTCTTTTCATTGCTCGTTCCTTAGGCCCACTCGGCTTTTTATTATGGTTGAGTAGGCCTTGTGTAATTACTTGTTCTATTAAATATCTTCTGCACGAATTTGGCGGTAAACCTCTGGAGTTGGTGTGTACTCACCACCTACTTTGATTGCACTGCGCAGTGCTTTTGCCGCTTCTTCCCACTGCTCTTCGCTGCGAGCGTGGATAACGGCAAGAGGTTTATCGCTATCTGCAACTTCGCCCAAGCGGATGAACTCGTCGAAACCTACGGCATAGTCGATTTCATCAGTAGCAACACGGCGACCACCACCCATAGCAACGACAGCCATGCCAATCGCACGCGTGTCCATGGCTGAAACAATGCCCGTTTCCGTCGCGTAAACTGGCTTGATGATTTCCGCTTTTTCTAGGTAGTTATCGTAGTTTTCTACGAAGTCTGCTGGGCCGCCAAGACCAGCAACCATCTTGCCGAAGCACTCAGCCGCTTTGCCGTTATCCAGCACTTCCATCAGTTTTGCGCGTGCGTCTTCTGTGTTCTCAGCCAGTTTGCCAAGTACCAGCATTTCTGCACAAGAAGCCATGGTGACTTCAAGTAGGCGTGGATTACGGTATTCACCAGTTAGGAAACGAACCGCTTCACGAACTTCCACCGCATTACCTGCCGAAGAGGCCAATACTTGGTTCATGTCTGTCAGGATTGCAGTGGTCTTAGTACCCGCACCGTTTGCTACTGCTACGATTGATTTCGCTAGCTCTTCAGACGCTTCGTAAGTTGGCATGAATGCACCAGAGCCGACTTTAACGTCCATCACTAGCGACTCCAGACCCGCCGCCAATTTCTTAGAAAGAATGGAAGCCGTGATCAGAGAAATGTTGTCTACGGTTGCGGTAATATCACGAGTCGCGTAAACACGCTTATCCGCTGGAGCAAGGTCACCAGTTTGACCGATGATCGCCACGCCTGCATCTTTAGTTACTTGCCCAAACACATCGTTGCTTGGTGTGATGTTGTAGCCTGGAATAGACTCAAGCTTATCTAGCGTACCACCTGTGTGGCCAAGACCACGGCCAGAGATCATTGGTACGAATCCGCCGCATGCTGCCACCATAGGGCCAAGCATCAAAGACGTTACGTCACCCACACCGCCGGTAGAGTGTTTGTCGACAATTGGGCCACCAAAGTTCATGTGGCTCCAGTCGATAACCATGCCCGAATCACGCATTGCACACGTTAAGGCGATGCGCTCATCCATGGTCATTTCATTGAAGAAAATCGTCATAGCAAACGCCGCGATCTGACCTTCAGATACGGTGTTATTTGCTACGCCTTGAATAAAGAAGTTGATTTCGTCTGCGGTAAGTACTTCACCGTCACGTTTTTTACGAATGATTTCTTGTGGTAAATACATTAGTGCCTCCCATGCTCTCAGTGAGCCATGGTTAAGTAGGATAGAAGAGGTTTGGTAGCACCCGTTTAGGTGCTACCGTTCAGACATATTATTGGGATTAGTACGCTGCTGGATCAGCAGTTTCGTCTGTCACTTCTAATGTATTTAGTAGGTTAGTTAGCAGGCTAGACGCACCGAAACGGTAGTGACGAGCATCAACCCAGTTGTCACCTAGGATTTCGTCAGCCATTGCTAGGTATGCAGCTGCGTCTTCAGCAGTGCGCACACCACCTGCTGGTTTGAAACCAACAGTTTCTGCAACACCCATGTCGCGAATAACTTCAAGCATCATGCGTGCGTATTCTGGTGTTGCGTTTACTGGCACTTTACCAGTTGAAGTTTTAATGAAGTCAGCACCTGCTTCAATACAGATTTGAGATGCTTTCTTGATTAGTGCTTCTTCTTTTAGTTCACCCGTTTCGATGATGACTTTAAGAAGAATATCACCACAAGCCTCTTTACATTGCTTAACTAGTTCGAAGCCTACTTTCTCATCACCCGCCATTAGCGCGCGGTATGGGAAAACAACGTCAACTTCGTCTGCACCGTAAGCAACCGCCGCTTTTGTTTCAGCAACAGCGATTTCGATGTCGTCGTTACCGTGTGGGAAGTTCGTTACTGTTGCAATGCGAACCTCTGGCGTACCTTGCTCACGAAGTGTCTTCTTAGCAATAGGAATAAAGCGAGGGTAAATACAAATTGCAGCTGTGTTGCCTACTGCTGTTTTCGCGTCATGACATAATGAGATCACTTTTGCATCAGTGTCATCGTCATTCAACGTAGTTAGGTCCATAAGTTTAAGTGCACGTAGCGCTGCTGCTTTTAAATCGCTCATTTCTATCTCCGATCAATATTCAAAAAATTCACTACTCAGCCTTACATCACGTCTCTAACTATAATCAACAAGTCGAGACAATGTGAGTAAATGGCTAAACAGTCTATTAATGAACGGACTTGGTTCCCTGAAGACTCGGCATATACAGCGAAAATTTCATATGCCAATTGCTATCCTTGTCACCGCACAGTACCAGTTTGGCCTATGGCACAACAATCTATGATTGCGGTGTCTTTAATATCACATCACACAGCAAAACGCCTATTAGATCTGATATTGCTGGGCAAGTCATTTGCCCATCGATTATGTAATATTCATTACGTGATTAAGTATCAACCTTAACCACTATCCTGTGATTAATACATTATAGAGTTTCACCGCAAAACTGTAGCACCAAATAGAGCGCAAACGGTTTGTATCTCAAAATTTCCTAGCCCCTATTCCATCGGCTGCGTAACTCCTAGACTGAGTCCGGCACCCGGTGAGATTTTAGAGCCCGAAAAACGAAAAATGCCCCGCAGCAATCTCTTGCTACAGGGCATGATGTAAAACGGCGTCTATATATTAAGAACCGATTCTAATTATAGTGCTGCAAGGCTTAAGCAGAAGCCTGCAATTGTCGCTGCCATAAGGTTAGACAACGTACCTGCAAGAACAGCTTTAACACCCATGCGAGCGATGTCACTACGACGGTTTGGTGCAAGGCTACCTAGACCACCAAGTAGAATCGCGATAGAAGAAAGGTTCGCGAAACCACATAGTGCGAATGAGATGATAGCTGTTGTCTTCTCAGACATTACTTCACCAGTTGCCGCGATTACTTGAGCGTTTTCACCTAGGTATGGTGTGAAGTTCAAGTAAGCAACGAATTCGTTCACTACGATTTTCTGACCGATGAATGAACCAGCAGTTACTGCTTCAGCCCATGGAACACCGATTAGGAATGCTAGTGGAGAGAATGCGTAACCTAGGATTAGCTCTAGCGTTAGTTCTGGCATGCCGAACCAACCACCGATGCCACCTAGCATACCGTTGATCAGCGCGATTAGACCAACGAATGCGATTAGCATTGCACCTACGTTAAGCGCAAGTTGTAGACCAGAAGCCGCACCGCCCGCTGCTGCGTCGATTACGTTTACTGGTTTGTCGTCGCCGCCGTCCATCGCTTCTTCGATACTTTCGTGAGGCTGGTCAGTCTCTGGGTGAAGGATTTTAGCGAATAGTAGACCACCTGGTGCCGCCATAAATGATGCTGCTACTAGGTACTCTAGTGGAACACCCATTGAAGCGTAGCCCGCTAGTACACCACCAGCAACAGAAGCTAGACCACCACACATTACCGCGAATAGCTCTGATTGAGTCATTTTTGGAACGAATGGACGAACAACTAGAGGTGCTTCTGTTTGACCTACGAAAATGTTTGCTGCTGCTGACATTGATTCCGCACGTGAAGTGCCCAGCGCTTTTTGTAGTGCGCCACCAAGAATCTTGATAACCCATTGCATAACGCCAATGTAGTAAAGAACTGAAATCAGTGCAGAGAAGAAGATCAGTGTAGGAAGAACACGGAATGCGAAGATGAAACCGCCGCCGCCGAATACTTCGAACATCTTGTCAGAAACAAGACCACCGAACAGGAATGATGAACCATCGTTACCGTAGTTGATAACGTTAGAAACACCTGAAGAGAAACCGTTTAGTAGATCACGGCCCCAAGGTACATACAGAACAAATGCACCTAATGCGAATTGGATAGCGAATGCGCCACCCACAGTTCTTAGATTGATAGCTTTTCGGTTATTAGAAAATGCCACTGCAATCGCAAGAAGCACTACCATACCGATTAGGCTCATAAACAGGCTCATAGTTTATGACTTCCTTATAAGTTATTTATTGGCGTGTTACAAAATGGAGCTATAAAGCGGGAGCAATTATACTCATGCAGAATCAATTAAAGTAATGCCAGCCTCACACTTTCCTATAAGATTCATGATTGATTCAGCCAGCTTTGTGAGTTAATTCACAATAAGCAGGAAAACGTTTTCTATTTCAAACCACATCTTTAGATTTTATTCACATATCGAGAAAGCAAAATTGCTATTTTTCCATAACTGAGAGGCAATCGATTGCTTTGAGCCGTTATGCAACTCTACGAGCTCATTAAAGACGTGAATGAGTTTGGCTGGGTGATTCGACTCCCCTTGATATCCAAGTATAGGCATATCCGGTGCATCTGTTTCGATCACGAGATGTTTGAGTGGTAATTTTTGAATTGCGTCGCGCGTTTTCTTCGCTCTTGGGTAGGTGATGGTTCCTCCTACTCCGATAAAAAAACCTAATTTGACCCACTCCATTGCTTGCTGATAACTCCCAGAGAAAGCATGTAGCACACCGCCCCGAGGGATCTTCGCCGCTTTAACCATTTGAATAAGGCGATTGTGCGCTTTTCGGCTATGTAAAATAACTGGGAGTTCGAAGCGTCTAGCCAGTTCAAATTGAACTTCAAGTGTCTTTTCTTGCAACTGTGGGTCAACATCAATGGCAAAATCTAGCCCACACTCTCCTATTGCCACGCACTGGGGAGCATTTTGTTTTAGATAATGTTCCAATTCAGCAAAGTGCTGCTCGACGTTATCTTCAAGAAAATACGGATGAAACCCAAGGGCGTAATACAAATTGGCATGTTGATCTGCCAAGGTTTGAATACGAGCCCAGTTTTGAGGTCCCACTGACGGAATCAGAATTCTTGTCACGCCTTGCGTTTGAGCTAGCTCAAGTTGATGTGCAAAGTCACCTTGGAATACATCAAAGTCAAAGTGACAATGGGTATCAAAGAGCTTCATCTTGAGACTTTTTATCTGTACCGACAAACTGAGAATCAGAAAATAGCAGAGCTTCACTGTTCTCTTCATTTTGATGGGCAGGATCTTTTCGATACGGAACGCAGCTGCGTTTTTGATCGGGGGTTAGCCCCATCTCCTTGCACCAGTCGTCGTAACGCTTCAATCCTCGTTTAAACCAGTTCATATCTCATCCTTATGAAAAACGCCCTTGGCTAAGTTTATAGCCAAGGGCGTTTTAAAATCTAGTTTGCGTTAAAGCTTACCCAAACCGCTTTTTGATTAGTGCTCACGCGTCGCACGGAAATCAATATCAGGGAAACGCTCTTTCGCCAAGTTTAAGTTAACCATTGTTGGTGCAATATACGTTAGGTTATCACCACCATCCAATGCTAAGTTTGCTTGGTTCTTACGTTGGAACTCATCCAGTTTCTTCGCATCATCACACTCAACCCAACGCGCAGTTGCAACGTTAATGCCTTCATAAATCGCTTCAACGTTATATTCAGACTTCAAACGAGCCACAACAACATCGAACTGAAGTACACCAACGGCACCAACGATCAGGTCGTTGTTTTGTAGTGGACGGAATACCTGTACCGCACCTTCTTCTGATAGTTGCACCAAGCCTTTTAGTAGCTGTTTCTGCTTTAGTGGATCTTTCAGGCGAATACGACGGAATAGTTCCGGGGCAAAGTTCGGAATACCAGAGAACTTCAATGACTCACCTTGAGTAAAGGTATCACCAATCTGGATAGTACCGTGGTTATGCAGACCAATGATGTCACCCGCGTAAGCGTGTTCTGCACGTGAACGGTCACCAGCCATAAAGGTTACTGCATCAGAGATACTCACCTGCTTGCCAAGACGAACGTGGTTCATCTTCATACCCTGCGTGTAAGTACCCGATACAATACGCATGAATGCGATACGGTCACGGTGTTTCGGGTCCATGTTTGCTTGGATTTTGAATACGAAACCAGAGAACTTCTCTTCTGTCGCTTCAACTTCACGCTCAACCGCTTGACGCGTTTTCGGTGCTGGTGCCCACTCTGTTAGACCGTCTAGCATGTGGTCTACACCGAAGTTACCTAATGCGGTACCGAAGTAAACTGGCGTCAGGTCACCTGTTAAGAACATTTCCAAATCAAACTCAGGGCAAGCACCCATAACAAGCTCAAGCTCTTCTCGAACACTTTCCGCAAGGCCTGCACCGACTTTTTCATCAAGCTCTGGGTTATCTAGACCTTTGATGATTCGAACTTCTTGAATCTCATGACCGTGACCAGATTCGTATAAAATCGTTTCATCACGGTGAATGTGGTACACACCTTTAAACTCTTTACCACAGCCGATTGGCCACGTTATAGGCGCACACATCATGCCCAATTCGTTTTCTACTTCGTCCAATACTTCCATTGGATCACGAACGTCACGGTCAAGTTTGTTCATGAAGGTCACGATTGGCGTATCGCGTAGACGGGTTACTTCCATCAGCTTACGAGTACGATCCTCGACACCTTTCGCTGCATCGATAACCATCAAACACGAATCGACTGCCGTTAGAGTACGATATGTATCTTCCGAGAAGTCTTCGTGTCCAGGAGTATCAAGTAGGTTTACCAGGCAATCATTGTAAGGGAACTGCATCACAGACGTGGTTACCGAGATACCACGTTCCTTTTCCATTTCCATCCAGTCTGATTTTGCGTGCTGTGCATTACCACGACCTTTAACCGTACCTGCTTTTTGAATCGCGTTTCCGAATAAAAGGACTTTTTCAGTAATGGTGGTTTTACCCGCATCCGGGTGAGAAATAATAGCGAACGTTCTACGTTTAGACACTTCGCTTAGAAAAGGTGTATTTGACATGAAACTGGTCTTCTTTGATGTCTGAATGCTTGCTCGAAAAGCAAACACGCTTTTTAGATTCAATATTGCGCGGTATTCTCGCTTATTATTGCCTCAGGGGCAACTGATCGCTTTAGGTGCAACTTGCCTTATGGGATGCGTTAACGTTAGTGAAAGAAGAGATAACTCATGATGATCGCATCTTCTTTTCCCGTGCCAGTTTTCGCAGGGTAATAGTTATGACGTCGATCAACTTCATTGAATCCAGCTTGTTCATAAATATAAATAGCAGGCTTATTACTCTCTCGCACCTCAAGCCAAGCACTCTCCGCTTTTGATTGCTCACAATGTTCTAAGAACGCATCCAACAGTTTTTGACCATAGCCTTTACCCTGAAGATGCGGCGCGATAGCAATATTCAGCAACGTAACTTCACCGACAATATTCTGCGCATAGAAGTAGCCAATCACCATCTCGCCATCGAGCATCACATGATGACATGCTCCACGGCTGGATAAATCACGTACCAAAGACTCTGCCCACGGATGCGAGTGTGCTTGCTGCTCAATTTGCCAAACTTGATCTAAGTGCTCAGCGCACATTGGTAAGATTTTAGTTGTCATTATTTACCTAGGGGTTCATGTGCAATACCAATTGCAGTAAAACGGGGATTAATGCTTATTTGCTCGAATTGTTGTAAGAACAAATCTGTTGCCAAAGTGCACGTTTTTGTTGGGTATTCCCATCCACATCTTGCAACAATGGCGATGTCAGCGGTTTAGTGTCAGGCAATACTTCGGCTTCACACCCAGCAAACCAAACCCACTCAAGCTCGTGCTGGCCAAGTAATGGAAATCGCTCTGGCTCAATATGTAACGCTTGGTCAAGCGTTAACTTCATACTCTTTAGGATGTTTTCAAACAAAACCGCCGTCTCATTCTCTGGACATACCGGAGAGATCAACAGGAGTTTGCAAGAACTTTGCAAATCGATTTTTGGCGATTGGTAACCTGCCAATCTATCTGGGTGTACCAGCTCCCATGTGCTGATGCCCATTTCGTGTAAATACTGTTTCTCGTTAATTGACATTTTCCGTCACCTATTTGAACGAGGGCAATCCTAACAAATAATCGTGATTATACCTAAAGGACTTCAAGGAACACCTCAATACATTGGAATGATTGAACTGTTCTGCCTATGACAATGGCCATACCGTAGGTATAACATATGAGGTACATTATGAAATTCTTACCTACACTGCTGCTTTGCGCACTGGTAGCCGCCACCAGCATGAGTGTTTTTGCTAATAGCAGCGATGAGTGGGAGCTGATTGCAACGAAAACCGTCAAATTCCAAACAGAAACGGATACCGTGACACCAAATAGCCTATTTCGAAATCGCAGCTTCAGTAAAATTAAACTGAAATGTGTGCAGGGCACGGTAGACATTAACGACTTAAAAGTCTTGATGACGGACGGTAGTGAGAAAAAGCTAACCTCTATGGGTGTGCTAACAAGCGGATTATCGACTCGTGCATGGAGCCTTCCTGGCTCAAAAGAAGCGAAGCTAAAACAGATTGAAATGACTTACAGTAGTTGGGGCAGCAGAAAACTCAATGTTTTAGGGCTAAGTAAGAAAGCAAAAATAGAGGTTTGGGGTAAGAAGAAAAGTGACCAGTCATCCTAATCTCCCTATCTCAGTTTTCAATGAACTAAGAAAGAAGCCCACTGAGTTAGTGGGCTTCTTTCATTTACAGTTCAGAGAACTCTGGCGCGTAATCTATGCGTCCGGAGCGTCCGGCACATTGACCTTCGACCAACTCTGCGATACGAAATGCACCTTTAGGAACATCCCAAGCGCATTCGAATCCCATCTCGTCGCATGATTGAAAGCCCTGGCGCGCGTAATAATCAGGATCGCCCAACACCACACACACTGGATAGCCAAAATCACGCAGTGAATCAAAACCTTCTTTGATCAACTCTGCAGCGATGCCTTGGCGACGGTAATCTTCATGAACAGCCAATGGCGCCAGCCCTTGCCACGACAAATCTTCACCATTTAAGGTCACTGGGCTAAATAAAGCATGGCCTATCACCTCTCCCTCATCTGTACACGCGACTAAGGAAAGTGTGAATTTGCTGTTTTCGCGCAAACGCATCACAAGCTTAGCTTCAGCTTCCGTCGGGAAGGCGTGTTTCAATAAGCGGTCAATGGTAAGAATGTCCGCAGGGGCTTCAGTTCGAATAAGCATTCGCTACTCCGGTTGGTTGTGCTGGCGCTTGAACCCCTTTCTGAACAAAATCAGCCAATTGATTCAAAGCGACTTGCATTGCTTTCGGTAACTGCTCTAAGTCGACACTGTCCATTAAGTTTTTCACTTCTAAGCCAAGCTCAGTATCGCCTTCAATTGAAAGGCGACGTTGGAAGAACAGTGTGTCAGGGTCTTCTTTACGACCAGCAATCAGTACTAGGTCGTTTAGATTACCACTAAAACTCACATCTTCCTGAACTAGTTTTTCAGCTACCACTAATTTTTCGTCTTGATAGCTGATGTACCATGCTAAGTTCAAGTCTTTAATCGCAACTTTTAACCACTTGTCTTCAAGGAACTCAAAGTCACCATCTTCCAAGGCTTCTTTAAACACCATTTTTAGCCCTTCCAGCAATGCTTTTTGCTGAATTGGCTGTGGTAATAACTGGACTGGAGAACGCAAAATGTTGGCTGCGTTCTTTACTAGTTGACTGCGAATCTTGTTTAACACGTTCATTATCCGTTACTTTGTCATTAGGTTGCCTATATTAAGCAATCGTGGCAATGAGATTACTGTTATGTATCAATAAAGTGCTTATTTTAGATTGGTGGATTATTGTTCACTAACGCTTCTTTTTTTGAAGTTACGTGTATTATTGATGCGAACAGGTGGATAAACACTTTTACAACCGTATTTTCAAAGTTATAGTTATCTGAGCGTATCCATGTGATTGTCGACTGTAAAGTTAAAACCGCGAGCCCTTTAATGGCAAGCGATACTGGACTTGATAGTAGACCGCCGCAGGCTTATCAGGGTGTCGCTTTTTATACACGGACGAATAATCTGGCTCATTGGAGATCGGTAATACCCTAATGCCTTCCCAGCAATTAAAACATTGGTTTGCCACGCTAACCTCAAATAGCCCTTTCTTCTTTGCCATTCTTGATAAAAAACACAATTATCGAATGGTAAGTGACCGTTACTGCGATATCGCAGGTTTAAGTCATGAGGAAATCATCGGCTTAAACGATTGCCAGGTACTGGGCGAGCAGTTTTATAAAAAGCTGGCGCCCTACTATCAGCGTGCATTCAAAGGAACGCATGTCGAAGCCGAAATCACCCTCGATGAAACCGACCTTGAAACCAGCCTGTACTTTAGTCTGTCACCGGTTTTTGAAGGTAACGAAATTCGCTTTGTCGTTTTTCACGCTGTGGATACTTCAGAAAAGCAGATCCTCGTACGCTCCTTAGAAGAGTCCGAAAGTAAGTTTGCGAAATTGACACAACTACTGCCTGACGGTCTGCTGCTTATCGAAGATGACATTATCATCTCTGCCAACCCTGCATCAGCACGTCTTCTGGGACTGAACTCTCCCCATGAGTTGTTAGGCGAAGAGCTCAGCCGTTTATTCATCGATGAAAACAGCAAGAAAGTGTTTAGTCATCGTTTGAGTACATTAATTTCTGACAAGCCTTTTGTTTGCTTAACCAGCGCGAGATGTGGCTTTGAACGAAAAGTTCAGTTACACGCTGATTCCACGGCGATATTAGGTAGCGAGTCTCAAATCATCTTGATCCAAGACGCTGACGATACACCCAAGAATTTGTCTTCTGCATCGAATGAAGACATACATATTGATTCGCTCACCAAACTCTACAACCGCTTTGGTTTTACCAAACGTTTGGAACAGCTGATCAAAAAGCAAACGCCGCTTCTTGTGTTCTATTTGGATATCGATAACTTCAAAAACATTAATGATTCACTTGGTCACCACATTGGCGATAAAGTGATTCAAGAGGTATCGGCCCGTCTTAAACGATTACTCCCAAACCAAGCGATTATTGGCCATTTGGGTGGCGATGAGTTTGGCGTCATTCTGCCAGAACCAGAAAATACCCGCATGGCTGAAATTTTGTCAGATCGCATTATCTCGTTGATCAACCAACCTTTCGATTTACACCACTTCAGCAAACGCCTTGCGTGCTCAATTGGTAGCGTTCGTTACCCTGAAGACGGGCAAGATGCGAGAATCCTGCTACAAAATGCTGATACGGCGATGTATGAAGCCAAAGATCGTGGCCGAAATCGCCTGATCAAATTTAACGACCAGATGAACAAAGAAGCGCGCATGCGTTTGTGGCTTGAAATCGAACTGCAAAAAGCATTGCAGCAGAACGGTTTAGAAGTGTGGTATCAACCAAAGGTTAACGCGCGTGACTTCAGCATTAACGGTGCCGAAGCGCTCGTTCGTTGGAAACACCCTGTCGAAGGTTACATTAGCCCAGGTTCATTCATTCCTGTCGCCGAGCGTGCAGGGTTAATCGAACACCTTGGACGCGTCGTGATGCGTGATGTTTTCAATACGGTAAAACGTTGGAAACAACAAGGCATACTGCCAGGTCGTGTCGCTATCAACCTCTCTCCCGAGCAATTTGGTAATCCACAGCTGATCGACTTTATGGAAAAGTTGCTTCGCACTACCGAGCTTGATCCAAGCTGTATTACCTTCGAGCTAACCGAAAGTGCCGTGATGAGTGATAGCGAACATACACTGCAAATGCTGAATGCGATTAAGAAACTGGGCTTCGCTCTCTCTATCGATGACTTTGGTACCGGTTACTCTTCCCTTTCCTACTTAGCGCGCTTCCCTATCGACGAGCTGAAAATCGACCGTGCGTTTATTAACGATATCGACACGCTACCCAAACAGGTCACTGTGATTGAAAACATCATTAATCTGGGTAAGTCACTCGACTTGACGGTGGTTGCCGAGGGGGTGGAAACCCACCAGCAAGCTACTTTGCTCTCTAACCTTCAATGTAATGCGATTCAAGGATTCCATTTTTATCGCCCACAGCCAAAACATGAAATTGAAGAGCTGTTTGTACAGAATCGTCGTCACAAGAACTAACCCCGACTCGATACCCTTACTCTCAAGGGGTAAATATCGACTTTATTGAGCTAAACCTAACTTAGGTCAATTTCGCTATTCATAATTCTTCATAAAATGCGGACACCTTTTTATTCTCAATGATTGTGAGCATATGGAACTCTTGTGTCCCGCGGGTAACCTGCCTGCGTTAAAAACTGCGATTGATTGCGGTGCCGATGCCGTCTACATTGGCTTCAAAGATGATACCAACGCCCGTCACTTTGCTGGCCTCAACTTTAACGGCAAAAAGTTAGAAAAAGCGGTGCAATACGTTCACGACCGCGACAAAAAAATTCATGTCGCGTTGAATACCTTCGCTCATCCCAATGGCTTTGAGCGCTGGACGAACGCGGTAGACAATGCAGCGGCATTGGGTGTGGACGCGCTGATTGTTGCAGACATTGCAGTTCTGGAGTATGCAGCTCGCAAATATCCCGATCTGGAACTACATCTTTCAGTGCAAGCATCAGCGACCAACATCGCAGCCATTGATTTTTATAAACAGAACTTCAACGTAAAACGTGTGGTGCTGCCTCGCGTCTTATCGATTCATCAGGTCAAACAGCTTTCGCGCAACATCACTAGCGATGTCGAGCTAGAAGTCTTTGCTTTTGGTAGCCTTTGTATTATGTCCGAAGGCCGTTGTTATTTGTCATCATACATGACGGGTGAGTCCCCAAACACTGTGGGTGCCTGTTCTCCTGCCAAATACGTTCGTTGGCAAGAAACTGATCAAGGTCTTGAGTCTCGTCTAAACAATATCCTAATTGACCGCTACTGCGCAGGAGAAAACGCGGGCTACCCTACACTTTGTAAAGGTCGTTTTGAAACAGAAATTGATGGTGAGAAAAAACGCTATCATGCTCTGGAAGAGCCAACCAGTTTGAACACCCTTTCGATGCTGCCAGAACTGTTTGCCGCTAATGTCGCGTCTGTAAAAATTGAAGGGCGCCAACGCAGCCCAGCTTACGTAGAGCAAGTCACTCGAACATGGCGAGCCGCGATCGATCGCTACCAAGCCAACCCAGAAGCTTACCAAGTTGAAGCCGCATGGGATGCGACGCTCGCAAATGTGTCAGAAGGAACGCAAACCACCCTAGGTGCTTACCACCGTAAATGGCAGTAGAGGTTAAGATGGATAACTCAATGAAATACGCACTTGGCCCACTACTCTATTTTTGGCCAAAACAAGATGTAGAAGCCTTCTACCAACAAGCAAAACAAAGCTCTGCAGACATTATTTACCTGGGTGAATCGGTTTGCTCTAAACGCAGAGAAATGAAACCAGCCCACTGGTTGGAAATCGCCAAAGACTTATCTGCCTCTGGCAAGCAAGTCGTTATCTCTACGATGGCGCTACTGGAAGCACCGAGTGAAGTAAACATCATGAAGAAGTACATCAATAACGGTGACTTCGCCATTGAGGCTAATGACGTATCGGCGGTTCAATTAGCATCAGAGCATAAAGTGCCTTTCGTCGTTGGTCCTGCAATCAATACTTATAACGCACACACGCTCAACTTATTTTTGAAGCAAGGTATGATGCGTTGGTGCATGCCTGTCGAGCTCTCTCGCGAATGGTTAAACGATACTTTAGTTCAGTGTGACGAGCTTGGTATTCGTAACAAGTTTGAAGTTGAGGTATTTAGCCACGGTTATTTGCCTTTAGCGTATTCCGCTCGCTGTTTCACAGCCCGAGCTGAAAACCGAGCTAAAGACGATTGCGAAACCTGCTGTATCAAATATCCTACGGGTATCCAGGTCAGCAGCCAAGAAGGGCAAGAAGTCTTTAACCTTAACGGCATTCAAACGCAATCAGGGTATTGTTATAACCTGAGAAATGACTTACCAAGCATGCAAGGGCTGGTTGATGTGGTCCGCTTAAGCCCTCTCGGTGTGAGTACACTTTCTGAGTTAGAGCATTTTCGCTCAAACGAGCACGGCGACAACCCTGAAAAACTTGAAAGCCGCCAATGCAATGGCTATTGGCATCAGCTAGCTGGCTTAGAAGTAAAAAACATTTAGCTCCCCAAAAAAGAAAAGCGAGGCCCAACCTCGCTTTTCTCTATCAGCCATTGTTAACAGGCTTGCACTGTTGGCTCAGCCGAAGTTTCGTTTAGCAGCTTTTTCACGTCCCGCCACAACATACTGACCACGACTAAACTCAGCGCAATATTGGACAGTGGGAAAGCCAGCCAAATGCCTGTCACGCCAAACAGTTTCGGCATAACGAACAAAAACGGCAGTTGAACCAACATGTTGCCTAGTGTCACAAACATGGCTTTGCTGCCTTTGTTTACCGATTGGTAGTACGCAGCCGCCACGACTAAAAAGCCATCTAGGAACAACGCAAACATGTGTAAACGAATCCCGATCACCGTGCTATCAATCAACTGTTGATCAGCATTGTTAAACACCGAGACCAACTCGTACGGGAAAAGGTTCATCAAACCCACAAACGCTACACCACCAAGCACAGATGTCCCCATTGCGACTTGCAGTAATTTTCTGACGTTCGCCTGGTTGCGCGCCCCGTGATTGAAACTCACTAGAGGTTGCATACCGTTCGCGATTCCCTCTGCAATCAGATAGTAAACCGTCACGATATATCCCAAAATGGCATACGCCCCTATTAACATTGCACTTCCGTACTGAGCAAATAATGCGTTGTGCATTGCCACCATCACAGAACCGTACGCGTACATAAAGAAGCTAGATGTACCGATCATTATAATCTTTGGTGCAACATCGACTTGAACCTTAAAGTCACTGATTCGAAGGCGTAAGGTCGCTTTTGAAGTAAAGAAGTAACCGATACCAAGCACGGTTACCACCAATTGTGCCAGCGCTGTAGCAATGGCCGCTCCGGTTAACTCCCACCCCAACCAAGCAATAAATACGTAGTCTAATACAATATTAATGACAGCACCGATGACCATCAGCATCGTTGCTAAGTTCGGGCTGTCGTCATTGCGTAAAAGAAATGGAACCGCGATAGAGCCTAGCGTAAATACGCACGCGACAATCAGAATATGCAGATATTGCAGCGCGAGTTCAAACACTCGCCCTTCCGCCCCCTGCCAGCGAATAAATTCATCGGCAAAATAGAACAATATGGTAGCAACGACCGGCATCAATATCGCTAACAACCCCAATCCGGTCGTTAAAATACGCTTCGCGCCCTCATGATCGTTTTCTCCTTGCTTAATCGACGTTAGCGCACCAGTCCCCACCCCAATCATCATCCCTATACCGAGGATAGAACCGATGACCGGCCACGCAACATTGATCCCTGCTAATCCGTCAGCACCAACATAACGGCCAATAAAAATGCCATCAACTATTTGATATAAACCGTTCACGAGCATTGCTGCGACGGTTGGAATCGTATATTTCCAAAACTGTCTATAAATTGAGTTTTGCATGACTGCCACCAGTAGTTAGCAAAGCTAACCATTTAATTAGCAAGACTAACTAAATGGTTAAATTAAATAAAAGAAAAATGAAACACCAAAGGCTAATGCGTACAGCGGAGGCCTTTGGTTTAATTTAAAATGACTTATTGCTCAATGCCTTATTCAGTAAAGCTTGTAACTGCTCAGCTTCTTGCTGATTTAATTGTTGCATCATTTGTTCAGAGATATCTTTGTAAACCACCTGCTCCAAAGACATTTTTTCTGCGACTTCTTCTGTCAGCAATACACGCTTAGCACGGGCATCCTCATTACATGCGATGCGTTTCACTAAACCCTTTTTTTCCAAACGAACAACCATTGTCGATGCGGAAGGCTTAGTCACTTGCAACTCTTCTGCAAGATCGGTTATTCGTACACCCTCAGGGTAAACCTGAATCACACGTAAATAATCGAACTCATTAAAGCTTAGATGTGATAACGGATCTTCTTTGGCATAAACACGCCAAGCTTTTGCGCAAAAACGCTCTAAATCAATCAAGCTTTCTTCTAGTGCCATAAAAGCCACCACCACTTAGTTAGCAAGGCTAACTATTTTAAATGAGTCACTAATCAAGTTCAATCATAAAAAAAGCCGCTCTCATCGAGCGGCTCTAAATCATTCCATTTCCTGCTTCTTAGCGGCCTTTAGCTTGGCTAATCTATCTTGCTGTAATTGATCGTAGATTTGTGCCAGTTCCAAGAAGGAATACCGGTGCTCAACATAATCATAAACGTTGAACGAAATCGCGAGCTTATAAAGTGAGATGGCACTTGCGATGTCACCTTCAAGCTGATTACGCTTTCCAAGGTAGAAATACGTTTCCGTTAATCGTTCAGCTAGGCGATAGTTCTCTCTCGTTCCATCCATAATGGCTTTAAGCGCGTCTTCGTCCGAGACGTCTCGCAGCATGATGGCAACAAGAACCCATCCCCACTCTTCACTACGATCTCGTAAATAACGCTGTTGAAGATTGGCTTTTGCTTGCTCTGGATTTTGCTCAGCTTCGATGATGTACAGCCATAATGAACGAAAAGGATCCGTTGGCATTTCTTGATAGTGCTTGGTCATATCTTCTAAAGCGAGATCGATTCGGCCACCATAATATAGTGCAATCGCACGGTTGCGCTCAGCATAGGTATTATCCGGAGCCAACTCTATGGTCGAATCAAACGCTTCATAAGCCGCGTCAAACTCCCCTACTTGGGTGAAATACACCCCCAAAAGATTGAAGATATCCGGTTGAGCAGGATTCAACTGCAAAGACTGGTTAAAGTCCAAACGGGCAAGATCACGCAAACCAACGCTATCGTAGTAGCTACCGCGCTCATAATGCATTTTAGCGCGTACTTCATCACTGAGATCAGGACGTTGTAGCAACTGCGATAAACGCGCGATTTGTACTTCTTGTTGAACGCTAGGCTGAAGTGGCACCGCCATCGGTGGATATAGCCACTTTTGTGCTGATTGCTGAGAAGTATTTGCACAACCGGTCAGCGCGATAGCAACACATAAACTTGCGGTTTGAAACCATTTCACTAATTGATACTCCTGTTTGGACCGCTCAAAATTTATTTCTCTTAATGCAATATAGGCGATAACCTCGTTTGAGGTTAATGCGTCGAAATAAACCAAAAAAAGGGGAGCGAAAATGCTCCCCTTTTATAACATGCTTTCAGGCCCTTAATCTAATAAAAGGCTGAAAGTCTCATTTTGTCTTACTCGTCTTTCGCAGCTGGTGCTTCAGCAGCAGCTTCTTCAGCTGGCTTTTCTACCGCTTCTTTCATGCTTAGACGTACACGGCCTTGGCGGTCGATTTCAAGAACTTTAACTTGAACTTCTTGGCCTTCAGCTAGGTAGTCAGACACTTTCTCAACACGTTTTTCTGCGATTTGAGAAATGTGTACAAGACCATCTTTGCCTGGAAGAACCGTTACGAATGCACCGAAGTCAGCTAGACGTGCAACTTTACCCGTGTAGATACGGCCAACTTCAACTTCAGCAGTGATCTCTTCGATACGGCGGATAGCTTCTTTCGCAGCAGTGCCTTCAGTTGCAGCAATCTTGATAGTACCGTCGTCTTCGATTTCGATAGTTGTACCAGTCTCTTCAGTTAGAGCACGGATAACTGCACCACCTTTACCGATAACGTCTTTGATCTTCTCTGCGCTGATCTTCATCGTGTGAATACGAGGAGCAAATTCAGAGATGTCTTCACGGGCACCAGAGATTGCTTCATCCATTACAGATAGGATGTGCTTACGTGCGCCTTGAGCTTGGTTAAGCGCAATTTGCATGATTTCTTTAGTGATGCCTTCGATCTTGATGTCCATTTGAAGAGCAGTGATACCAGTGTTAGTACCTGCTACTTTAAAGTCCATATCACCTAGATGGTCTTCGTCACCAAGGATGTCAGAAAGAACAACGAAGTCGTCGCCTTCTTTAACAAGGCCCATTGCGATACCCGCAACAGAAGACTTGATTGGCACACCTGCGTCCATAAGCGCAAGAGACGTACCACATACAGAAGCCATTGAAGATGAACCGTTAGATTCAGTGATTTCCGATACAACACGTACTGTGTATGGGAACTCATCTACTGATGGCATTACTGCTGCGATACCACGTTTAGCCAGTTTACCGTGGCCGATTTCACGACGCTTAGGAGAACCTACAAAACCAGTCTCACCTACACAGTATGGAGGGAAGTTGTAGTGCAGTAGGAAGTGATCTTTACGCTCGCCTGTTAGCTCATCAATGATTTGAGCATCACGCTGAGTACCTAGAGTTGCCGTCACGATAGCCTGAGTTTCACCACGAGTGAATAGTGCGCTACCGTGTGTGCGAGGAAGAACACCAGTGCGTACATCTAGTGCACGAACCATGTCTTTTTCACGGCCATCAATACGAGGGTTACCCGCGATGATGCTACGACGTACGACTGTTTTCTCTAGATCATGGAAGATAGTGTGAATTTCTTTTGTATCCGCTTCAGGATCTTCAGCTAGAAGAACTTCATTTACTTCCGCAGCGATCTCATTGATACGGTCGTAACGAGCCATCTTCTCAGTGATTTTGTAAGCCTCAACAAGCTTCGCTTCTGCTAGCTCAGCAATCTTATCTTTAAGCGCTGTGTTTTCTTCAGGAGCTACCCAATCCCAAGCAGGAGTTGCCACTTCTGCTTTGAATTCGTTGATAGCTTTGATAGCAACTTGTTGTTGATCATGACCGTAAACAACCGCTGCTAGCATTTCTTCTTCAGTTAGGTTGTCCGCTTCTGATTCAACCATCAGTACGGCTGATTCTGTACCAGCAACAACAAGATCAAGCTTAGAAGTTTCTAGTTCAGTTTGGCTAGGGTTAAGTACAAGCTGACCATCGATATGACCAACACGCGCCGCACCGATAGGGCCGTTGAATGGAATGCCAGAGATAGCAAGAGCAGCAGAAGTACCGATCATTGTAACGATATCTGGCTGAACATCTGGGTTTACAGACATTACTGTCGCGATAACCTGAACTTCGTTTTTAAACGCGTCTGGGAATAGCGGACGGATTGGACGGTCGATTAGACGAGCTGTTAGCGTTTCGCCTTCAGAAGGACGACCTTCACGCTTGAAGAAGCCGCCTGGGATTTTACCCGCAGCGTAAGTACGCTCTTGGTAGTTAACCGTTAGTGGGAAGAAGTCTTGACCTGCAACGGCTTCTTTTTTACCTACAACAGATACGAATACAGACGTATCATCCATTGTGACCATAACTGCTGCTGTAGCTTGACGTGCAATAACGCCAGTTTCTAAAGTAACTGTGTGGTTACCGTACTGGAACGTTTTAACAACTGGTTTTTCGAACATTGTTATTCCTTGTTTCTAATCTTCCTTTAGTGCTTAAAGAAATCTTAGATGTGTTAATTGACACTCAAGGCATTACGAATCGCGACTAGTAAAAAGAAACTCGGAAATTCCTTTTGAATAGTCGCGACCTTTTGGTCGACGTGGTTGACTGTAATGCTATGAGCTTTTGAGAAAACCTCTTACAAGGTTTAGCCGCCAGTATTATAACGGCATAAGTCTAATTTGGCTAAATTTAGGCAACAAAAAAGGGGCATAAAGCCCCTTTTTAGACAAACTGCTATGCAGTCGCTGATTAGCGACGTAGGCCTAGACGTTTGATTAGGTCTTGGTAGCGAGCTAGGTTTTTACCTTTTAGGTAATCTAGAAGCTTACGACGACGAGAAACCATGCGTAGAAGACCACGACGGCTGTGGTGATCGCCTTTGTGCGCTTTGAAGTGACCTTGTAGGTGGTTGATAGAAGCTGTAAGTAGAGCTACTTGAACTTCTGGTGAACCAGTGTCGCCTTCGCCTTGTGCGTATTCTGCAACGATTGCTGCTTTAGTTTCTGCATTCAGAGACATAATTCTCTCCTAATAAGAGTAGGTTTAAAGTTGTAGCAGCCAATCTCTGATTCAGCCGCTACGCGAAGCGCGGATTATAGGGAAATTTCCTATCTCGTGCAATATAAAAATACCGACACTCAGGTCGGTATTTTCAATCATTTACTTAGATGCGACGTCATCTCGGAACACGACCAATCGCTTAGGAGCGATTTTGCCATCTTCGTTCATTTCGCCAACGCCAATAAACAAACGCTCTTCACCCATGGTAAGGCGAAGTGAGCCTTCGGTAGGCGCACCAAATACTTGAACAGGTTGCCCATGCTGAACCATATCCGCCAGTTCAGGCACTAAGTTGACTTCTGGTAAGTCTTCTACCGCTGTATCCATTGGTAACAGCAATGGGTCCAGTAGTTCTCGAGGAGCGCGTTCTTCACGGTGTGCTTGCTCTAGTAACTCATTCAGTTGCTCAAGTGTCACCATCTTCTCGTAAGGGTATTTCGCAACACCAGTGCGTCGAAGCATAGTTACGTGCGCACCACAACCTAACATTTCGCCTAGGTCATCCACGATGGTACGAATGTAGGTGCCTTTTGAGCAATGAACTTCCATCTCGACTTCATCGCCTTCAAAACGGTGAAGAACAATCTCGTATACCGTGATCTTACGAGATTCACGCGGAACTTCGATGCCTTTGCGAGCGTATTCATACAAGGGTTTCCCTTGATATTTCAACGCTGAAAACATGGAAGGTACTTGATCAGATTCGCCACGGAACTTCTCAATGCACGCTTCTAGCTTGTCTAACGTAACATCGATTGGACGTGTCTCTACGACTTCACCATCCGAGTCAGACGTGTTGGTACGTTCACCAAGCTTTGCGATCACACGGTAGCGTTTATCAGAATCTAGAAGAAACTGAGAAAACTTCGTCGCCTCACCCAAGCAAATTGGCAGCATGCCTGTCGCTAATGGGTCCAAGGCACCAGTGTGGCCTGCTTTCTCAGCAAAGTAGATTCGCTTTACTTTTTGCAGTGCATCATTGGAAGAGATACCTGTTGGTTTATCCAACAGTATAACGCCATTAATTGGACGACCTTTACGACGACGAGCCATTATTCTTCGTCCTCACGACCAGAATCTTTTTGCTTTTTCTTGTCTGAGCTTACCACTTCAGACACTAGGTTAGACATACGCATACCTTCAACAAGCGTATTGTCATAATGGAAGCGGATTTCTGGCGTTAGACGTAGGCGAATGCGCTTACCTAACATCATGCGAATGTGCACTTCGTGCTCGCGTAGTGCAGCTAGACATGATTCTGGTGTTTGCTCGCCCACACATAGGAAGGTCACAAATACTTTTGCGTAAGCTAGGTCACGAGAGACTTCTACGTCTGAGATCGTCACCATGCCAAGGCGAGAGTCACGAACTTCACGTTGAAGGATCATCGCTAGTTCTTTTTGCAGCTGCTGTGCAACGCGCTGCGTTCGGCTAAATTCTTTTGACATATCTTTACTCTTATATAGAAAGAATGGGGGGTTGGTCAAAGCCAGCCCCCCATGGTGTATTCAACAACCAATTACTACTTATCTTTCAAAGACAATATTAGTAATTTTAGTCAATTAGTCTAGAGTACGTTTAATTTCAACGATTTCGAAGACTTCGATTTGGTCACCAACGCGAACATCATTGTAGTTCTTAACGCCGATACCACATTCGTAGCCATTCTTAACTTCTTGAACGTCATCTTTGAAACGACGTAGCGACTCTAGTTCACCTTCGTAAATAACAACGTTATCACGTAGTACACGGATTGGGTTGTTACGCTTGATCACACCTTCTGTAACCATACAACCAGCGATAGCGCCCAGTTTCGGTGACTTAAACACGTCACGAACTTCAGCAAGACCAATGATCTCTTGCTTGAATTCTGGAGCAAGCATACCACCCATTGCTTGTTTAACTTCGTCAATCAATTGGTAAATGATTGAGTAGTAACGTAAGTCAACAGCTGCGGCTTCTACAGCACGGCGAGCAGAAGCATCTGCACGAACGTTAAAGCCAAGGATGATTGCGTTTGAAGCTTCCGCTAGTACTACGTCAGTTTCCGTAATACCACCAACACCAGAACCAACGATGTTCACTTTAACTTCGTCAGTAGATAGCTTAACTAGTGAGTCTGCGATTGCTTCTACAGAACCTTGAACGTCTGCTTTAAGTACAACGTTAAGTTCAGCAACTTCACCAGCAGTCATGTTAGAGAACATGTTCTCTAGTTTAGATTTCTGCTGACGAGCAAGTTTCACTTCACGGAACTTACCAGCACGGTAGTTAGCTACTTCACGCGCTTTACGCTCGTCACGAACTACTGTTGCTTCATCACCTGAAGATGGTACACCTGAAAGACCTAGGATCTCTACAGGGATAGATGGGCCAGCCGAAGTAATTTCTTTACCTAGCTCATCACGCATTGCACGAACACGGCCGTATTCTTGACCACAAAGAACGATGTCGCCTTTGTTTAGTGTACCTGATTGAACAAGTACTGTTGCAACTGGACCACGACCTTTATCTAGGCGAGATTCAACAACAACACCAGATGCCATGCCTTCAGCTACAGCTGTAAGTTCAAGAACTTCAGACTGAAGAAGGATTGCTTCTAGAAGACCATCGATGTTTGTACCCTGTTTAGCAGAGATGTGAACGAACATGTTCTCACCGCCCCACTCTTCAGGAATAACGTCGTATTGAGCAAGCTCGTTCTTAACGTTATCTGGGTTCGCGTCTTCTTTATCGATCTTGTTCACAGCAACAATTAGAGGAACGCCTGCCGCTTTCGCGTGCTGAATCGCTTCTACTGTTTGTGGCATTACGCCATCGTCTGCTGCAACTACAAGAACAACGATATCTGTCGCTTGAGCACCACGAGCACGCATTGCAGTAAACGCTGCGTGTCCAGGAGTATCAAGGAACGTGATCATGCCGTTGTCTGTTTCAACGTGGTACGCACCAATGTGCTGAGTAATACCACCCGCTTCGCCAGAAGCAACGTGTGTGCGACGGATGTAGTCAAGTGTTGACGTTTTACCGTGGTCAACGTGACCCATGATAGTAACAACTGGAGCACGTGGAACTGCTTCCGCGTTAGTGTCACGGTCAGATAGTACCGCTTCTTCCAGTTCGTTCTCTTTACGAAGAACTACTTTATGGCCCATTTCTTCAGCAACAAGTTGTGCTGTTTCTTGGTCGATCACTTGGTTGATAGTCGCCATAGCGCCCATCTTCATCATTACTTTGATAACTTCTGTCGCTTTAACCGACATCTTGTTAGCAAGTTCTGATAGAACGATCGTTTCGCCAATTACAACGTCTTGCTTAGCAACCGTTGCTGACTTATCAAAGCCATGCTGCATTGAAGTCGGTTTAGCAAGTTTGCCTTTACGACCTCTACCGCCACGTTGGTTGTTACGGCCACCGCGAGCTTGGTCGTCTTTACCTGAAGCTTTTTTCTTCTTACGACGACCGCTCTCTACTTTGCGATCTGCTTCATCTTCGGCTTCACGTGCGTATTGTGAAGTCGTTACATGGTAATCTGTATCTTCCATATCACCCTTTTTCTCTTCTGCAGCAGACCAACGCTCTTTATTCTTTTCAGCCAATTCGCGAGCTTCTTCAAGCTTGCGCTGACTTTCCTCTTCAGCCTTACGCTTAGCTTCTTCTTCCTGACGACGTTTAAGCTCGTCGGCCTCTTTTCGCGCTGCTTCTTGCTTAATTTTCTCTTCAGCATCACGCTTTGCTTTTTCTTCAGCATTACGTTGTGCATTCGTATCTACGTCTCGCTTCGCTTTTTCTTCAGCTTCACGTTTCGCTTTTTCTTCCGCTTCACGTTTTGCAGCTTCTTCAGCTTCACGTTTTGCAGCTTCTTCAGCTTCACGTTTTGCAGCTTCTTCTGCTGCACGTTTTGCTGCTTCTTCTGCTTCACGTTGTGCTGCTTCTTCAGCTTCACGTTTCGCTTCATCTTCAATTGTGCTGCGCTTCACGTATGTACGTTTTTTGCGCACCTCAACCTGAACATTCTTACTCTTGCCACCACCCGCGTTCACACTAAGTGTACTACGAGTTTTACGCTGAAGCGTAAGGCGAGTCGGCTCTGAATCACCTGATTTATCACCGTGTTCTTTCTTTAAATGAGAGAGAAGCTTCTGCTTCTCTTCATCAGTAACATTGTCAGAGCTCGCCTTTTTAATGCCAGCGTCAGCAAGTTGTTCAATCAAGCGGTCGACTGGCGTACCAATCTCATCACTCAGTGCTTTAACTGTTAATTGTGTCATGCCGCTTCCTCCTTGCCGAAAATTATGCTTCTTCGCCGAACCAACAGATGTTACGTGCGGCCATAATTAGCCCACCTGCACGTTCTTCGGTCAGGCCTTCGATACCTTCTAAATCGTCAATACCTTGGTCAGCAAGATCTTCCAGTGTCGCTACACCTTTCGCTGCCAATTTAAATGCCATCTCACGCTCAAGACCTTCAAGTGCAAGCAGATCTTCAGCTGGTTCTAGACCTTCAAAAGACTCTTCTTGTGCTAGTGCGATCGTCGTTAGTGCATCTTTTGCACGTCCACGAAGCTCTTCGATTAGTTCTTCATTCAAACCATCGATTTCTAGTAGCTCGTTAACTGGCACGTATGCGATTTCTTCTAGCGTTGAGAAACCCTCTTCAACAAGAAGTTGAGCGAAGTCTTCTTCAATATCTAGGTACTTCATGAAGTTTTCAATAGATGCTTGTGATTCTTCAGCGTGTTTCTTCTGAAGATCAGCAACTGTCATAACATTCAGTTCCCAACCTGTTAGCTGAGATGCTAGACGCACGTTTTGACCGTTACGACCGATAGCTTGCGCTAGGTTGTCAGCTTCAACTGCGATGTCCATTGAGTGTGCATCCTCATCAACGATGATAGAAGCAACATCAGCTGGCGCCATTGCGTTGATAACGAATTGAGCTGGGTTATCATCCCAAAGCACAATATCGATACGCTCACCACCAAGTTCGCCAGAAACAGCTTGTACACGTGCACCACGCATACCAACACACGCACCTACAGGGTCGATACGTTTGTCATTTGTTTTGACAGCGATCTTAGCACGAGAACCAGGATCACGTGCCGCGCCTTTCAACTCGATAATATCTTCAGCGATTTCAGGCACTTCAACACGGAATAGTTCTGCCAGCATTTCAGGCTTAGAACGAGTGATGAACAGTTGGAAACCACGTGCTTCTGGCGCGACTTTGTAAAGAAGACCACGAACGCGGTCGCCTGGACGGAAGTTTTCACGAGGAAGTTGGTCATCACGTAGGATTACCGCTTCAGCGTTGTTACCAAGGTCAAGTACGATTGTGTCGCGGTTTACTTTTTTCACAACGCCAGTGATTAGATCACCTTCATTGTCGATGAACTGCTCAACGATTTGTGCACGTTCAGCTTCACGAACTTTTTGTACGATAACTTGCTTAGCCGTTTGAGTCGTAATACGGTCAAACGTTACTGATTCGATTTCGTCTTCTACGTAGTCGCCAAGCTCGATTGAGTCATCTTCGTACTGTGCTGCTTCTAGTGAGATCTCTTTTGTAGGGTTCTCAACATCATCAACAACTAACCAACGACGGTAAGTCACAAACTCACCAGTTTTACGGTCAATGGCAACACGTACGTCGATTTCGATTTCGTATTTTTTCTTTGTAGAAGTTGCTAGAGCAATCTCAAGAGCCTCAAAGATACGCTCACGAGGTACCGCTTTTTCGTTCGATACCGCTTCTGCTACCGCTAAAATTTCTTTACTCATTGTATTTAGCCTCTAAGCTTAAACTTTTTTAGGGAACTAAAATTTAGGGATCAGGTTAGCTTTGGAAATGTTACTTAGAGCAAACTCTTCTTGCTGACCGTCTACAGTAATTGTCACTGTTTCGCCATCAACGCCGTGGATAATACCTTTCCACTTACGACGGTTTGCTACAGCCATTTTCAATACGATGCTGACCTCGTGACCAATAAATTGCTCGTAATGTGCTGCTTTAAAAAGTGGTCTTTCTAAACCTGGAGAAGACACTTCTAGGCTGTAAGCAACAGAAATTGGATCTTCAACGTCTAAAACCGCACTAACTTGGTGGCTAACTTCTGCACAGTCGTCCACGTTAATACCATTTTCATGGTCAATGTAGATGCGTAACGTTGAGTGCGCGCCTGCACGAATGAATTCTAATCCAACCAACTCATAGCCTGATGCCTCTACTGGTGCTTCAAGCATTTCAGTAAGTTGTCTTTCTAAACCAGTCATTTAACCACTCCAGAAACAAAAAAAGGGCTCAGAGCCCAATCAAAAAACCAAGCAGTCTCTGAGCTATTTCAAAAAGCTCAGATAACAAAAAACCCCGATAGTCGGGGTTTTATGCTGCTGGACCCTGATACGTTAAGAATAGCCAACAAATGCTTCTCTTAACTCGTAGTGTGGTTAGCACTACGCAAACTTGCCAATCTACGATTTCTTCTTAAAGAAAGAGATTGGTTGCGGGGGCCGGATTTGAACCGACGACCTTCGGGTTATGAGCCCGACGAGCTACCAAGCTGCTCCACCCCGCGTCCGACTTGCTGAGCATTATACTCGCAAACAAGTGATTTACAAGTTTGTAAATACATGGTGCCGAGAGAGGGACTCGAACCCTCACACCTAAGGCACTAGCACCTCATGCTAGCGTGTCTACCAATTTCACCATCTCGGCATCAAAACCTTACAGCTTATTGAGGAATTTCATCACCCGCAGGGGCTGGAACTTCACTCGCTGCATCCTTAACTTGTTCAACAACTGGTTGACCTAATGTTGGGTCTACCCATTGTGATTCAGTCTGGTGCGTAGACATACGACCAAGCAACAAGCTAACGATAAAGAATACGGTTGCTAAAATAGCAGTTGTTCGGGTTAAGAAATTACCTGAGCCGCCAGCACCAAACACTGTGTTTGAAGCACCAGCACCGAACGAGGCTCCCATATCTGCGCCTTTACCTTGTTGAATCAACACAAGGCCAATCACACCAAGCGCTGCCAACAGGTAAATCACAAGTAGAACTGAAAACATTTTTTCCACCTATGTTCCAAATTGTTGAGCCAGCGCCGTTCAAGAGAATAAATCATAATTGAACAAGGCTAGCGACCTCCTAACGGGAGGCGGAGCAATACTAGCGAAAGCCGGTAACGCTGACAAGGGAAAATTAGTAAAAAATCAATGCCAATGCGCTAAGCGCTCAAAAAAAGGGCAAAAGATGCCCTTTTCATTCACCGCACACTTTAACGCAATGATTAACAACTTGCTTTTACAGCTTCGGCAATTTTCAATGCAGAGCTTTGAACTAGCTCGCCATCCTCACCTTCCACCATAACGCGAATCAAAGGCTCTGTGCCAGATTTACGCAGCAATACACGTCCTTTATCACCCAGCGTCGCTTCTACTTCGGCAACGGCGTTTAGTACTGCTTGAGCTTCAAGAGGATTACTTTCCCCTGCAAAGCGGACATTTTCTAGAACCTGAGGATACAACGTCATGCCTTGCGATAGCTCATGCAAAGACATATCACTGCCAACTACAGAAGCAAGTACTTGCAGTGCTGCAACAATCGCATCGCCCGTGGTGACTTTATCTAATAAGATCACATGGCCTGAGTTTTCAGCACCAATTTTCCAGCCTTTTTCTAGCAGTTGTTCCATGACATAACGGTCACCAACAGCGGCACGTACGAATGGAATGCCTAGCTGCTTTAAGCCATTTTCCATGCCCAAGTTAGTCATCAACGTACCAACCACACCACCCTTTAGCTCGCCACGACGAAGAGCATCACGAGCAATAATGTAAGCAATTTGGTCGCCATCGACTTTGTTGCCAAGGTGGTCGACCATAATGATACGGTCACCATCACCATCAAATGCTAAACCAAGGTGCGCTTGCTCTTCAACGACACGCTTTTGAAGCGCACGAACATCTGTTGCGCCCACTTCTTCATTAATGTTGATGCCGTTAGGCTCTACGCCCATTGCAATAACTTCTGCGCCAAGCTCTTTGAAGACATTTGGAGCAATGTGGTACGTTGCACCGTGCGCACAATCTACCACGATTTTAAAGTTTGCAAGACTCAATTCAGATGGGAAAGTACTCTTACAGAATTCGATGTAACGGCCTGCAGCGTCATTTAGACGAGTGGCTTTACCAAGTTCTGCAGACTCAACACATTCAATGTCTTTATCCAGCTCAGCTTCAATCGCCAACTCGATATCGTCAGGTAACTTAGTACCTTCAGAAGAAAAGAATTTAATGCCGTTGTCGTAATATGGGTTATGCGATGCAGAAATCACAATCCCCGCCTCTGCGCGGAAAGTTTGAGTTAAATATGCCACTGCTGGGGTTGGCATTGGACCAGTAAATGTTGCTTTAAGTCCCGCTGCAGCAAGGCCTGCTTCTAATGCAGATTCAAGCATATAACCGGAGATACGCGTATCTTTACCTATAATAACTTTCTTTGTGCCTTGTTTTGCTAGTACACGACCAGCAGCCCAGCCAAGCTTAAGTACGAAGTCCGGAGTGATTGGGTATTGTCCTACTTTACCGCGCACACCGTCAGTACCAAAGTAACGTCTTTTATTCGACATAAACTTTCCTTTATTATTTTTAAATATTGTTTTTCGTCATCTCAACAACTTTCATTGATTCGATTGTCTCTTCAAAGTCATGCACACGAATGATCTGCGCGCCTTTCATTGCTGCAATCGTAGCGCAAACGACACTCGCATTTGTACATTCAGCCGCAGGCTTATCCAACAATTTAAAAATCATTGATTTACGAGACATGCCAGCCAAAATTGGCAGGCCGAATTCATGAAACTTTTCAAGATGAGCGAGCATATGATAATTGTGTTCTATCGTTTTGCCAAAGCCAAATCCAGGATCGAGAATCAGTTGAGATTTATCAATCCCTGCCGCTTCACATGCCGCGATACGTTCTTCTAGAAAGGCAGATACGTCGCTCATCACATCATCATAATGAGGTGCAACTTGCATGGTTCTAGGTTGACCTTTCATATGCATCAGACAAATTGGAAGCTTTGCTTCTGCTGCGACTTCGAGAGCACCAGGTTCTTGCAAAGATCGAATGTCATTGATCAAATCTGCACCAGCATCAATAGCTTGACGCATAACTTCCGCTTTACTGGTATCGACCGAAATCCACACATCGTACTTTTCACGAATGGCCTTGATTACTGGGACAACACGTCGAAGTTCTTCTTCTAAAGACACATCTGGCGCGCCAGGCCTTGTCGACTCCCCACCAACATCAACAATGCTTACACCAGCCTTTATCATTTTATCAACTTGAGCAAGGGCGAGTTCAATCGAGTTGTATTTACCACCATCCGAAAAGGAATCCGGAGTCACATTTAGAATGGCCATAACATGTGGACGGGAAAGATCTAAAGATTTGTTATTTGCTGTAATCATCATCATAAACACAAAAACCCCGAGATAACTCGGGGTTTATTATTATCAACACTCTTTATTCAGAGTCTTTCTTTTCAGGCGCTTCGCTAGAAGTCGCTTCTGGAGAGCTAGACTTTTCTGCATCTTTCGCAGCGTCCGTTGCTTCTTCTTTAACTTCTGGCTTTTCTTGAGGCTTCTCGCTGTCTTCAGGTTTGCTAGTTGAGTTATCACTCCAACCCGCAGGCTCACGAATTTCAGCTTTGCGCTCCATTAAATCATCAATTTGACGAGCATCAATGGTTTCATACTTCATCAGCGCATCTTTCATCGCATGCATGATATCCATGTTTTCTTGAAGAATCTTCTTCGCACGGTCATAGTTGCGGTCAATGATTTGACGAACTTCATCATCAATCAGCTTCGCCGTATCATCAGATACATGCTTAGTCTGAGTCACGCTACGACCAAGGAACACCTCACCTTCATCTTCTGCATACAGTAGAGGACCAAGCTTTTCAGAGAAACCCCATTGAGTAACCATCTTACGAGCAATATCAGTTGCACGTTCAATATCGTTTGACGCGCCTGTTGAGACTTTATCAGCACCGTAGATAAGCTCTTCCGCTAGACGACCACCGTACAAGCTAGAGATCATAGACTCTAGATGCTGGCGAGACATGCTGACACGGTCTTGCTCTGGTAGGTACATAGTCACACCCAACGCGCGACCGCGTGGAATGATCGACACCTTGTACACTGGATCGTGCTCAGGTACTAAACGACCAACAATTGCGTGACCCGCTTCGTGATAAGCCGTTGACTCTTTTGTCTCTTCAGACATAACCATTGAACGGCGCTCGGCACCCATCATGATTTTGTCTTTCGCTAATTCGAATTCAACCATAGAAACGTTACGCTTGTTACCGCGCGCAGCAAATAGCGCCGCTTCGTTGACTAGGTTTGCTAAATCAGCACCAGAGAAGCCTGGTGTACCACGAGCGATTAGAGAAGGCTCTACGTCACCTGCTAGAGGGACTTTACGCATGTGTACTTTTAGAATCTGCTCACGACCACGTACATCTGGCAATCCAACCACCACTTGGCGGT
Organism: Vibrio sp. J2-4; assembly: GCF_021728155.1. Lineage (NCBI taxonomy): Bacteria > Pseudomonadati > Pseudomonadota > Gammaproteobacteria > Vibrionales > Vibrionaceae > Vibrio > Vibrio sp. J2-4. The sequence goes on along the minus strand of NZ_JAKKCN010000002.1, from coordinate 189,680 downwards.
CAAAACGACCAGGACGTAGCAACGCTGGGTCAAGAACGTCTGGACGGTTAGTTGCAGCGATTACGATGATACCTTCGTTACCTTCGAAACCATCCATCTCTACTAGCATTTGGTTTAGTGTTTGCTCACGTTCATCGTGACCACCACCAACACCAGCACCACGCTGACGACCTACCGCATCGATTTCATCGATGAAGATAATACAAGGCGCTGCTTTCTTAGCTTGTTCGAACATGTCACGTACACGAGATGCACCGACACCCACAAACATTTCTACGAAATCTGAACCCGAGATGGTAAAAAACGGTACTTTTGCTTCACCAGCAATGGCTTTCGCTAGAAGCGTTTTACCAGTACCAGGAGGACCAACCATTAACACACCAGTAGGAATCTTACCGCCCAGTTTTTGGAAGCGGCTTGGATCACGCAAGTAGTCCACCAGCTCTTTCACGTCTTCTTTTGCTTCGTCACAACCAGCGACGTCAGCAAAAGTTGTCTTGATTTGTTCTTCGCTCATCATTCGAGCTTTGCTCTTACCAAAAGACATGGCGCCTTTACCGCCGCCGCCTTGCATTTGACGCATGAAGAAAATCCATACACCAATCAGTAAGATCATTGGGAACCAAGAAATGAAAATAGTACCAAGCAAGCTTTGCTCTTCTGGAGGCGTGCCCTGAACTTTCACGTTTTGGTTAATTAGGTCATCTAGAAGCTTTTGGTCATACACTGGCATGTAAGTGACCATTTTGGCACCGCCGCCACGACGAACAAAGCTAATTTCACCGTCTTTAAAAGTTGCTTCTTGAATCTGGCCTTGGCCAACTTCCTGTACAAACGTGGTGTAATCCACGGTTCTGCCATTGCTTTCTCCAGGGCCAAAGCTCTGGAATACCGACATCAATACGACGGCGATAACAAGCCACAGAATTAAATTTTTTGCCATGTCACTCAAGGTGTAAGCCTCTCGATAACTAATTGTAATTAAAGGTAGGGTACTACAGTTCATTCACTGTAGCTATAGTGTTAACACGCTCTCAAGAGAGCAAAATGGTTAACCTTTGTAACCAGTGGCTACAACAAAGACTTCTCGAGAGCGAGCTCGCGATGAGTCTGGTTTTCTAATTTTTACGGCTTTAAACATGTCTCGGACTTCTTTCACATACTGATCGAAGCCTTCCCCCTGGAAAACCTTTACGACAAAGCTACCATTAGGCGCTAGAACTTGTCGACACATATCTAAAGCCAATTCAACTAAATACATAGCACGAGGTTGGTCAACAGAGTTATTTCCCGCAATATTAGGTGCCATGTCAGACATTACTACGTCTACCATTGAAGGTTGGATTCTTTCTAGCAAAGCTTCCAATACTGCATCATCGCGAAAGTCGCCTTGTAAAAAGCTGACACCTGCAATCGGGTCCATAGGAAGCAAATCACACGCAATGATCTGACCACTGTCTCCTACTATCTTAGCAGCATATTGAGACCACCCGCCCGGTGCCGCACCCAAATCGACGACTGTCATCCCAGGCTTTAACAATTTATCTTTCGTTTGAATCTCATCGATCTTGAAATAAGCACGTGAGCGATAGCCTTTTTTACGAGCCTCATTCGCGTATTTATCATCAAAGTGTTCTTTCAACCAACGACCAGAACTAGCCGAATGTTTTTGTTTACTCATTTTAATCCCAACAAGGCGCAAATTGGAGCTATTGTTTTAATAGGCGCTACCTATTACTCAATAAATTATAGTCTTCAGCAATAGATGGCGTTAAAATAGCTTTTTTCAACCCTTATTTTAAAGAAAATTGGCCGCGTAATGAACCTAAGCACCAAACAAAAGCAGCACCTTAAAGGCCTAGCTCACAGTTTAAAACCTGTCGTGCTAATGGGCGCAAATGGACTTACAGAAGCCGTGCTAGCAGAAATTGAAATCGCTCTTAACCATCACGAACTAATCAAAGTAAAAGTTGCTTCAGAAGATCGTGAAACAAAACAGCTAATCATCGACGCTATCGTACGTGAGACGGGCGCAGAAAAAGTTCAGACTATTGGTAAAGTGCTTGTGCTGTACCGCCAGTCTGAAGAGCGTAAAATCGAAATCCCTCGTAAGTAATTCTACTTACGTTGCTGAAGAAAAAAGGTCGCCATTGGCGACCTTTTTGCGTTTTATTGGAGTAACAGACTACTCTCAACGACTTAGATGTACTCTACTCGGTCGATTTCGAAGTCTTTCGCGCCACCCGGAGTTTGAATAGCAACCTCATCGCCTTCCATCTTACCGATCAAGCCACGAGCAATTGGTGAGCTTACTGAAATACGGCCAGCTTTAATGTCTGCTTCGTCATCACCAACAATTTGGTATGTTTTTTCTTCTTCGGTGTCGATGTCAATCAAGGTTACGGTTGAACCAAAAATAACTTTACCCGTGTTCTCCATCTTCGTTACATCAATAACTTGAGCAACTGACAGTTTGTATTCAATGTCACGGATTTGTGCTTCACAGATACCCTGCTCTTCTCGAGCGGCGTGATATTCTGCGTTCTCTTTTAAATCACCTAACTCACGAGCTTCAGCGATTGCCTCTGAAATTTGAGGACGTAGTTTAAGTAGACGATCGAGTTCTGCACGTAGCTTTTGCTCGCCACGTAGTGTCATTGGAACTTTTTCCATTTTATAACCTCAAGCCCAAATGGGTCTTTGGACAAAAAAAAGCCCACCCTGCCATAGGGCTGGGTAGTGCGCTTAAAGATGTATTTCATTTAGTGTAAACAAACTCCCGGACGAAATCATCTTAATTCGAAAGGCTGTAAGACTATGCACTTTCGGCATAATGATATAAGTCACTTTTAGAACGATTCTAGAGTGCATCACTGTCGCAATTTGTTGAAAAACAACACTGTTCATTACACCAAAAACATCAAAAAAGATAAAAACTAATCAATGTCAGACGAATGTTATAGCCACAAAATGCCATTTAAAACAAAAAGTTAAATCAAAAACCAGAACAATCGAACAGTGTTCATCGATACGATTTATATCATTTTACTAACTCATACGGAAACTTTAGCAGTAAAACATGTCCAGCGAGTTGTTAGATCAAAGGCTTACAAGGGCGAATTATACCGCTCATTGGCCGATTATAGACCAACAACTTGTGAGAGATTACCTCTCCCCCATACAACAATGATTATGGACAGCTAACTAGGACAAATAAGATGAAAAAGACTCTAATTGCTCTTTCTGTATCTGCAGCAGCTATGGCAACTGGCGTAAACGCAGCTGAACTTTACAACCAAGACGGCACTTCTCTAGAAATGGGCGGCCGTGCTGAAGCACGTCTATCTATGAAAGATGGCGACGCTCAAGACAAATCTCGCATCCGTCTAAACTTCCTTGGTAAACAAGAGATCAATGACAACCTATACGGTGTTGGTTTCTGGGAAGGTGAATTTGAGACTGCTCAAAACGGTACTGTAGACGGCGACGACAAGAGCGATCTAGAAACTCGTCTTGCTTACGCTGGTCTTGGCGGTGCTTACGGTGAGTTCGCATACGGTAAAACTGAAGGTGCACTAGGCGTTATCACTGACTTCACAGATATCATGGCTTACCACGGTAACTCTGCAGCAGACAAACTAGCTGTAGCAGACCGTACAGACAACATGATGGCTTACAAAGGTCAATTCGAAAACCTAAGTGTTAAAGCAAGCTACCGCTTCGCTGACCGTGTAGAACAAAACGGTGAATACTCTGATAACAAACAAGACGGCTACTCTCTATCAGCTATCTACGCTGTAGCGGACACTGGTCTTGAGCTTGGTGCTGGTTACGCAGACCAATACGATGCAAACGAGTACATGCTAGCTGCATCTTACACAATGTCTGATCTTTACTTCGCTGGTATCTTCACAGATGGCGAAAAAATGACTGACACATTCAACAACACTGTTGATTACACTGGTTACGAGCTAGCGGGTGCTTACACGCTAGGTCAAACAGTATTCACAACAACGTACAACAATGCAGAAACTAACAACGAAACTTCTGCAAACAACTTCGCTGTTGATGCTTCTTACTACTTCAAACCTAACTTCCGCGGTTACGTTTCTTACAACTTCAACCTAATTGACGCTGGCGATAAGTTCGGCTCAACTAGCGGTAAGACAGTTGCGAACAAGATCGATGCTGAAGACGAGCTAGCTCTAGGTCTACGTTACGACTTCTAATTCCGGTCTTTGACTAGAATATCGAATGCCCGCTTCAAGCGGGCATTTTTTATACTCCATTTTAAGCCGCGCGCCTTTCTCTCATGTCTCATTCCTGATGACATATAAAGCATTTCTTTAGTTACCTAGCATATTGAAAGGACTTGCGTATACTCAATCACATAACTCACCTTAGAAAGTATCATTATGCGTTTACGTTGGCCCTTGCTCATATTCTCTTCATTACTTTCTGCTTTTTCACAAGCGTACCCTCATCAAGAAGTGTTGCCGGAAGGCTCTCGCATCAGTTTAGTCGCGGAAAAACTCAGTGAGAATGCTGAACTTGACGGTGTTCATCCTACCGAACAATTATTCCCACCAGCCAGTACATTAAAAATCGTCACAGCATTAGCGGCGAAGTTAGAGCTGGGTGATAACTTCCGCTTTCGAACCAAGCTAGAAGCGTCGGGCTCAGACGCAGTGATTTACTTTGTCGGCGATCCAACGCTCCAAACCAACGATTTAAAATCACTTCTTACCCTAGCCAAGAAAAATGGTTTAAAACGTATTGACGGTGACTTATGGCTCGATAACAGCGCATTCACTGGTTACAACCGTGCAGTAGGCTGGCCGTGGGATATCTTGGGAGTTTGCTACAGCGCTCCGGCATCGACCATCACACTCAATAACAACTGTGTGCAGGCTTCTATCTATACGCAAAAAGACGGTGGGACTCGAGTCTACGTACCTGAGCATCAACCTATTCGTGTAACAAGTACTGTCGAGACCGTTTCTAAAACCATTAAGAAAAGTCGTCATTGCGATTTAGGCTTAGTCGCAAACCCTGATAACAACTACAAACTAACTGGATGCTTAGTTGAGAGGGAGAAACCATTGCCACTTAAATTTGCCGTTCAAGATCCCGAACTTTATACCAGCCATAGATTGGCAGCTTTGCTTAAGCAGCTCAATATTGAGTTGTCAGGAAAGATTAGGATCGGCTCGGCTCCGGAAAAACAGCGCAAGCTAATCGCCATGCATCAATCAGAAGCATTACCAGACATTCTGGAAGAGATGCTTAAAAACTCTGATAACTTGATTGCAGATACATTAACCAAAACACTTGGCGCTAAGTTTTTTGTTCAGTCAGGTAGCTTTGCCAACGGTACAGAGGCGATCAAGCAGATCATTTTCGCCAATACTGGTATTGATATTCGTAATGCGCGCCTAGAAGACGGCTCAGGACTTTCACGAAACAATCGTATCTCCGCCACCAAAATGGCGGAAATTCTTCGTTATATTTGGAAGCACGAAGACGAGCTTAAACTGATCGCTATCATGCCGAAATCAGGTGAATCCGGCACATTAAAGTACCGACAAAGTATGCGAAAACTGCCAATTAAAGGACAGCTGATCGCGAAAAGTGGCTCTCTCTACGGGACTTACAATATGGCTGGATATGGCTTGGATAAAAATGGTCAACCTAACACCATTTTTGTTCAGTTTGTTTCAGACTACTTCCCAGAAAAAAGGGACGATAACACGCCTGTCATCGCCCCAATCACACATTTTGAGCAGCTTTTTTACAATGATATTGTGAACTTTAGTCAGGCAATACCTAAGAAATAGTTCACCACGTTAAAGTAAATCCACATTCCTGAAATATCGACGATAGACGCAAGAACTGGACTCACCAATACCGCTGGGTCCATCTTGCAAGCTCGTGCAATAATTGGTAGCAGTCCACCTAATGTTGTAGAAATTGTTACTTGGATGAATAACGCAACCGCTATTGCCAATGCGATATCGGTAAGTTCAAAGCCCCCTGTTGATTGACCGGCACTAAATAACATAATGCGTCCAATCATCACGATAGCGATAGCTAACGCAATAAATAGAGCAACGCGGCTCTCTTTCCACAAAACTTCTAACCATTGGCGTTTTTTTAGCTCTCCAGTTGCAAGAGCACGAATCACCAAAGTTGCAGCTTGTGTTCCTGTATTACCACCAGCCGCAGCGATCACAGGCATGTACACCGCAAGCAAAACGAGCTGGCTAAGGGTGTCTTCATACTGAGCAATGATCAAACCCGACACAATCCCTAAAAGGGCCAGTGCAATGATCCACCCAATACGCTGCTTCACGTGCCCCAAAACACTAGTCGATAAATAACCATCAGGTGTATCAACTTCAGACATATGCAAACCCAATTGGTGAGCATAATGACGTGCGCGTTTGTCATGGCCTGCTTGCTCAAGTTGAGCAATAAGACTATTCACATAACCGACAGAGCAATGCTGCAAAATACCTACCGCCTCATCAATCGGCATGATCGTAAGCAAATGGATTTGTTGCTCTTGCTCATACTGCAAAAATGCATTGCGAGCTGCACCAATTTCTACTTCAGAAAAGTTTGGTGTTGTTTCAATAAAAGTGTTGTTCATTACCGTCATGGCGAATCTCCCGATTGGCATTGGTAACGACCATCGACAAGGCACGCAAAGTCAATCTTGCATACTTAAAGTCACACAACAATTAAGATGCACAGAGAAAACCAATGCGGATGCACTGTCTATTCAGAATGTATGAAGGAAATAACGAGAAGAAAATTAGAAAAGATGCCTCACCACTTAGGTAAGGCGGAGATCGCCAATACCGAAGCGGGTTATTTCGCTCCCTTGCTCTTACTCACCCAACGACTGGGAGGATGGTCGGTATTGTTCATGTAAATCTCCGATAACGCTGCCATTATTGGCAGCGAGAGTATAGTAGCAAAGTTAAACATGTTTGGAAGTTTTACTTTGCCTTTTTCGCTAAATTTTTATACAAAAAAAGCGCCCATCAGGCGCTTTCATTTGCAGCGATTATTGATTACTGAATAGTAATACGTGCAAATTTACGTTTGCCTACTTGGAACACGTAAGTACCCGCTGCTGGAGCAAATTTGCTGTCCGCAATTTTTTCACCGTCTATCTTCACAGCGCCCTGCTTAACCATACGCATCGCATCTGACGATGATGGGCATAAGCCAGCTTCTTTCAACAGATTGCTCACTGGGCGACCTGCATCAAAATCAAATTCTGGCATTTCATCAGGAATTTGGTTCTTCGCAAAACGGTTTACGAATTCTTGCTCTGCCGCATCTGCATCAGCTTCACTGTGGAAACGAGCAATAATTTCTTTTGCTAGCAATACTTTGATGTCACGAGGGTTTTTGCCCGCTTCTACATCAGCTTTGAATTGAGCAATCTCTTCCAGAGGACGGAAAGATAGCAGCTCATAGTAGCTCCACATTAGGTCATCAGAAATAGACATGATTTTACCAAACATTTCGCTTGGCGCTTCGCTGATACCGATGTAGTTGTTTGCTGACTTAGACATCTTCTTCTCGCCATCAAGGCCCACTAGAAGAGGCATCATCAGTACAACCTGTGGTTTTTGACCGTGAGACTTTTGCAGTTCACGACCCATTAGCAGGTTGAACTTCTGGTCAGTACCACCAAGCTCAACGTCAGTTTCCATTGCTACTGAGTCCCAACCTTGTAGAAGTGGGTACATGAACTCATGAATAGCAATTGGCTGACCACCCGCGTAACGCTTTTTAAAGTCATCACGTTCTAGCATACGAGCAACGGTTTGGTTTGCAGCAAGACGAATCATACCTTCTGCACCAAGCTCAGATAACCACTCAGAGTTGAACTGAATCTTAGTTTTTGCAGGGTCTAAAATTTTGAATACCTGCTCTTTGTAAGTTTCTGCATTACGCAATACGTCTTCGCGGCTTAGCGGTGGACGTGTTGTGTTTTTACCTGTTGGGTCACCAACCATTGCAGTGAAGTCACCAATTAGGAACGTCACCTCATGACCTAGCTCTTGGAACAAGCGAAGCTTATTGAAAATAACCGTATGACCTAGGTGAATATCTGGAGCCGTAGGATCCGCACCCAATTTAATACGTAGAGGACGGTCTTCTTTTAGTTTTGCGATAAGCTCTTCTTCTGGAATCAGCTCTTCAACACCGCGCTTAATCTCGGCTAGTGCAGCTTCAATGCTCGCCATTCTTGTTCACTCCCACAGATTTGGCAAAAATATAATAGCTGAACATATTACTTGAATAGCGATGCATTTTGAAACACGTTAGACTAGGTAGTTGTCAATTTTTCCGTTTAATTTAGCAATCAAGTACCTCATGCATTCGATTTTTGTCCGACTTCCACTCTTGCACAAAGTATTGATCGGTTTTTTTAGTGCGCTGATTATCTTCGCGCTCTTCTTTTTACCTGATCCGCAAGACCTAGACCCGCAGCAGAGCCGATTAAAAGTTGGTCAACATTATCCTGTGCCAGTTTCCCTAGAACTCAGTGCACTAAACAGTTCGTCTCCAGCGTCCTCCGCTGTACTGCGTTGGGAAACGTACAAAGTGAAAAATGGTGAGAGTGCCGCCATCTTGTTTAGTCGCGTGGGGCTTTCTGCCCGCCTATTGCATGAGCTTGTCTCATCAGACAAAGAAGTGGAAAAGCAATTAACCCGACTTCGACCAGGCGATCGATTGCAATTCGGTTTTGATGAAAACAACGACTTAGTACAGTTAAGAAGAACATTAAGCGCATTCGAAACTTTTCGTATCACGTTAAAAGACGGCAAATACGTCTCAGAAGTCGATAAAAAAGAAGTCGACTTCCAGTACAACTACGCTGAAGCCACCATCAAATCAAACTTTTGGAATGCGGGAATCTCTTCAGGATTAAATGGAAACCAAATCATGGAACTGGCCGGCATATTTGGCTGGGATATCGACTTTGCTTTAGATATTCGTAAAAACGACAGCTTCCGAGTGCTTTACCAAGAGGAAGTGGTAGAAGGTGAAGTGATTGGACGCGGAAAAATCATTGCTGCGATATTTAAAAACCAAGGCGATACCTTCACCGCAATACTGGATCAGAAAAGTGGCAAGTATTACGACGAAAATGGACGAGCAATGAAAAAAGCGTTCTTGCGCGCGCCGTTGGATTTCCGTCGAGTTTCGTCTAACTTCAACCCACGCCGCTTACATCCAGTGACGGGGCGCGTTCGCCCTCATAGAGGCACGGACTATGCGGCACCAGTCGGCACCCCGATTTGGGCGGCAGGCGATGGTGTCGTTCAAAAATCGTCTTACAACAAATTTAATGGTAACTACGTTTTCATTAAACATAGCAATACTTACATTACCAAGTACCTGCACTTAACCAAACGTACGGTACGAGCGGGTCAACGCGTTAAACAAGGTCAAACCATTGGTACGCTTGGCGGAACAGGTCGTGTAACAGGCCCTCACTTGCACTATGAGTTCCTTGTGAATGGTGTCCACAAAAACCCGCGTACGGTGAATTTGCCACAGTCTAAATCCCTAACAGGCAAAGCGAGACAAACTTTCATGGCAAACGCAAAAATTAGCATGGACAAGCTTGAGCGCTACAGCAAACTGTTAGCAATGAAGTAAATTGATGCATTGAAAAGGGCAGCTCAGCTGCCCTTTTTGTTTCTTTAATATCATCACGATGAAGCTTACTTTTCGGAGTGATGCTCTCTCCCGAGCATGAGCAAGCATGGTGTCAGAACCAGTGTTAGCAAAGTCGCAAACGCCAATCCACCCGCGACAGCCGTCGCAAGTTGAGACCACCATTGAGTGCTTGGCGCGCCAAATTCCACTTTTTGGTTAACTAAGTCGATGTTCATTTCTAGCACCATTGGCAATAAGCCTAGTATGGTGGTCACCGTCGTGAGTAAAACGGGTCTTAAACGCTGCACACCTGTACGCAAAATCGCCTCAGATTTCTCTAAGCCACGTTTACGCATCTGATTGTAAGTATCGATTAATACGATGTTGTTATTCACAACAATACCTGCAAGCGCAATCACCCCTATTCCCGACATGATGATGCCAAATGGCTTTTGGAAAATAAGCAATCCAGCAAAGACCCCAACGGTAGAAAACAACACAGCACTGAGGATTAAGAAAGCTTGATAAAAGCTATTAAACTGCGTAATTAAAATCAGAGCCATCACACCAAGCGCGACAATAAAAGCATTTTGTAAGAATGCTGATGAGTTTTCCTGCTCTTCATTTTGACCCCGAATCTTATATTCAATGCCTTCCGGTAAGTCGAGCTGTTCCATTCCAGCGGCAATCTTCGGTAGCTCAAGCGCCAAATTGTAACCTTCCACCATGTCTGCTTTGATATTGATAACTCGATGGCCGTCTACACGACGAATGGTATCTTGCTTATGATCTGGCTTAATTTGAGCAAAGTTCGTGATTGGCACCAGACCAGCTGCCGTTTTCACTCTCAGTTGATCAAATCGACCTATGTCGCGCTTATCTTGCGGATAGCGCACCAAAATATCGACTTCTTCATCCGCATCATCGGGCAAATAATCGCCTATTTTCAAACCGTTCGTAACAAACTGGACGGTATTCCCGACTAAGGTAGCATCCGCTGCAAAGCGAGAAGCGTCATCTCGCTGGATATCAATTTGCCAATCAATCCCTTCCTTATTAGTGGTATCACTCAAGTTGGTCAGTGCAGGATTACCATCAGCCCAATGTCGTACTTGTTTGGCCGCTTCATCTAACGCACTAACACTCAAGTTTCGTGATGACACTTCAATCACGAGATCATGCTCGACAGGCGGTCCTGCGTCCGGGAATTTATACTCAAGTTCAACACCATAAAAGCGATCTGTCGTCTTTTTTAGTTCCTCAATAATGGTTTTCACTTTGCGTCGATACTGCCAATCCACAGGCGTTATTTGAATCTGGCCAATCTCGTCCCCATTATCGCTCGACCCCGTGCGCGTGTAGACACTTTCAAACTCGTCATGACCGAGCATCACCTTCTCGATTTCGCGCATAACAACATCTTTTTCGTGAATAGACAGGTCACCATAAGAACGAACTTTAACGGTAAAAAAGGCAGGGTCCACTTCAGGGAAAAACTCTGCACCCAAGCCAGCTTTGTTGTAAGTGAAGCCGACACCTGCCGCTAGCAGTATCGCGCTGAATAAGACTTTCCATGGATGACGAATCGCTACCGACAGAGTCTGGTAATAAAGCTTGGTAATGCCTGTCGCTTTTTCAAAGTTGCCGTTATGCAGCTCAACCATTTCTCGCTGAGCTTTCTGATTGACTACTTGAGGCTTGCCAATGATCCCACCAATGACAGGAACGAACAGCAACGCCATCATCAGCGAAGCGGCCAAGGTAGCAATTAAAGTAAGTGGTAAGTACTTCATGAACTCACCTGTGATGTCTGGCCAGAAAAGTAACGGAGCAAACGCAGCCAATGTGGTTGCAGTGGATGCGGTAATTGGCCATGCCATCCGCTTTGCTGCATCTCGATAGGCTTCTTTACGTGGCGTACCTTCTTGCATGCGCCTGTCAGCAAACTCTGTCACCACAATGGCACCATCCACCAACATGCCCACCGCCATAATTAAGGCAAACAGTACGACGATATTGACCGTAAGCCCAAATACCGATAACACCAACAACCCAGTCAAGAACGATCCCGGAATAGAAATCCCCACGAGAAGCGCGGTCCTAACCCCCAATATAGCAATAATGACGATCACTACGAGGATAATTGCGGATAAGATATTGTTTTGTAGATCACTGAGCATCAATTTGACATCGTCGGATTGATCCCAAGTGTATTTGACTTGCAAATTGTCGGGCCACTCGGCTCGCTGTTGTCCCTGAGCCAGTACTTCTTTTACCAGCTCGACCGTTTCAATGATGTTTTCCCCTGCCCGTTTTTTTACGTCCAAAACGATGGCAGATTCACCATCTAAACGAGCAAAACTTTCAGGGTCGCGAAATGCACGTCGTACTGTCGCCACATCGCCAAAGGTGATCACCTCTTTGCCATTCACTTTGATTGGCAGTTCAAGCACATCTTTCAGTGAATCAAACACCGATGGGACTTTTACCGAAAAGCGTCCATACCCAGTATCGACAAATCCCGCTGCAACCACTCGGTTATTCAAGGCGATTAAATTATAAATATCCGCTTGATCGAGACCGTAGCTTTCCATCAATAGCGGATCGACAACTATTTCCACGATGTCTTCGCGATCCCCTGCGATTTCAACCTCAAGAACCTGACGGAAACTCTCCAAACGATCACGTAGCGTTCTGGCAATCTGTACAATGGTCCGCTCTGGTACGGTGCCATATAGAACAACAGTCAAAACAGGCTCTTCAGATGCAAACGTGACTTCATTTACCGTTGGCTCATCACTGTCCTCTGGTAATTTTGGCTTCGCAAGGTCAACGGCGTCTCGGACATCTGCCATCGCTTTATCAAGATCCACTCCAACACTAAATTCCAGCGTCACCGAAGCATGACCTTCTGATGCCACAGAGGTCATCTCTTTTACGCCTTCAATAGAGCGCAACTCTTGCTCTATTGGGCGAACTAATAAACGCTCGGCATCGACGGGAGAAATGCCTTGATGCCCAACAGAAACGTAGATAATAGGAATGGTAATATCAGGGCTCGATTCCTTGGGGATTGTGACGTAAGTAATGACACCGGCAATTAAGATCATCACCAGTAATGTCAGCATGGTGCGAGCGCGGGATAACGCAGCATCAATCAGAGTGTACATAAGTGCTCCTTACTGCTCACTAGCCGCTTCAACAACTACGTCATCAACTTTGTTGGCCAGCACCTGATCGCCATCGCGTACAAACCCTTGCCCCAGCACGATAATATCGGCTCGTTCTCCTAACCCAGAGAGCCAAACGCCATCATCTTCGGCCTTAACGAGCTGAATCGGAACAAATTCAACATGCTCATTACGCAGTGTTTTAACACCTAAATTACCTTCTTCATCGAGTGCTAGCATTGCAGCCGTAATCTTTACCGCCAACACTTCACTCAACGGCAGCTGTACTTCAGCGCTCATACCGGCCGGAATTCTTGCGTCTTGGTTATCAATTTCGATTTCAATTGGAAAGGTGTTAGTAGAAGCAGAAGAAACACGCCCAATGTAGCGTACCCGACCTTGATAATGCTGTTGGTTAATGGTTCTTACATCGGCTTGTAGACCTTCCTTAAGGTATTGTATGTGCCGCTCACTGACATCGGCTTCAATCACCAAAGTATCCAAATCAATGACCGTCGCAATAGGATCGCCAATCCCTACAAAGTCTCCTAACTCAACAAAGTGGTGATCAACAATGCCATCGAATGGTGCTTTCACCTCGGTATTTCTTAATGCCGTTTGCACGTTGCTCAAATTCGCTCGAGCATCCACCAATGCCGCTTGTGCTGTCGCAAACGCAACTTCGCCCTGTAGTCCGCGACTTTTTAGCGACTGAGCTGCATTAAACTCTTTCTCTTTAACCAACAGCATCGCCTGAGCCCGCTTGAGCTGAATACCAAGATCGCGCTTGTCGATGCTTGCGATCACTTGCCCCTGCTTGACTGTTTGACCTTTTTCTATATTGAGGCTGACTATTTTACCGGCGACTTCAGCGCCAAGGCGCGCTTGACGATTGGGGGCAGTCCGTCCATACAGTTCGATGGTTTTACTTGTGGGTTCAGCAATAAAAGTATCAAACATCACCTTTGCAAGTGGCGTGGTGTTCGTTGAAGAGGATGAAGAATTGAGATTATCATCTTGTGCTTTCAGTTGACCGATTGCCAGCCATGCAACAAGAAGCAATATGAGGATAAGAGATACTAGCCACGGGCGCTCGACAATGCGACGTCCGAAAGACGATCCAGACATATAAAGTCCTTTTTATTATTTCTCTGCATATTCTGCGAGAGCGACTTTACGTGACATCCTTCTACGTAAAGTTCAGGCAGCCACTGGCTGCCTGATTAGTGTTAATTACACACTGAACGATGCACCACAACCACATGTTGTCGTTGCATTTGGGTTGTTTACAAAGAAGCGCGCTCCTTCTAACCCTTCTGTGTAGTCAACAATGCCGCCAACGAGATATTGCAGACTCATAGGGTCTACAACCAGTGTTACACCACTGTTTACGATTGTCGTATCGCCTTCGTTTACATTTTCATCAAAAGTAAAGCCGTATTGGAAGCCGCTACAGCCGCCACCAGTAATGTATACGCGCAGTTTCAATGCTGGGTTTTCTTCTTCAGCAATCAATGCTTTAACGCGAGATGCTGCTGCGTCAGAAAAAGATAATGGTACGTTTACTTCGCTCACGAAGACCTCTCTCACTCGTGTAATGCGTCAAGCCTGAAGCAAGACGTCAAATTTGTGCTAATTGAGACGATTATCCAATACCTGACAAACTCGTTCAAGTATTCACCGCCGATTCTTTATAACAGATGCGGATATATAAGATTACACTGCGAAACAACACATAAATTAAGCAAAACGTTTCTAACTTGATTATAGCTAGGTACAATGCGCTCCACTTGGTCCGAGCAATCAAAAGAGGATAACCCCATGACCAAATCATCAGAGCTGTATCAAAAAGCTCAGCAAACCATCCCTGGCGGTGTCAATTCACCAGTTCGTGCATTCAACGGCGTTGGCGGCTCTCCGCTATTTATCGAACGAGCAGACGGTCCACTGATTTTTGATGCCGATGGTAAAGCGTACATTGATTACGTTGGCTCTTGGGGTCCAATGATTCTTGGCCACAACCACGCGGTTATCCGCGAAGCCGTCATTGACGCAGCGCAACGTGGCCTTAGCTTCGGCGCGCCGACAGAACTTGAAATCGCGATGGCAGAGTTAGTTTCTGAACTTGTTCCATCAATGGAGCAAATCCGCATGGTAAGTTCTGGTACCGAAGCGACTATGAGCGCGATTCGCCTTGCACGTGGCTTCACTGGTCGCGACAAGATCATGAAATTTGAAGGTTGTTACCACGGCCACGCTGACAGCTTGCTAGTCAAAGCGGGCTCTGGCGCATTGACCCTTGGTCAACCAAGCTCTCCTGGCGTTCCTGCAGACTTTGCTAAGCACACACTAACTGCAACATTCAACGACCTAGATTCTGTACGCGAGCTATTCGCTGCTAACAAAGGCGAAATCGCTTGTATCATAGTTGAGCCAGTTGCAGGCAACATGAACTGTATTCCACCAGTGGAAGGCTTCCACGAAGGTCTACGTGAAATCTGTGATCAAGAAGGCGCGCTACTGATTTTTGATGAAGTTATGACAGGCTTCCGTGTGGCACTTGGTGGCGCACAAGCGCACTACAACATCAAGCCAGACCTAACGACACTGGGTAAAGTGATCGGTGGTGGTATGCCAGTGGGTGCTTTCGGTGGTCGTAAAGAAGTAATGCAATATGTTGCGCCAACGGGTCCGGTTTACCAAGCGGGTACGCTTTCTGGCAACCCTGTCGCAATGGCTGCAGGCTATGCATGTTTGAACCTTCTTAAAGAAGAAGGCAACGAAAAACGTCTAGCTTCAAAAACCAAACAACTAGCAGATGGCTTTAAGTCTCTAGCAGAGAAACACGGTATTCCTCTGGTTGTGAACCAAGTCGGTGGCATGTTCGGCTTCTTCTTCACTGACCAAGAAAAAGTGACTTGCTACGAAGACGTAACGAAGTGCGATGTGGAACGCTTCAAGCGCTTCTTCCACTTAATGCTCAAACACGGTGTCTACCTAGCGCCTTCAGCGTTCGAAGCGAGCTTTACTTCCCTTGCTCACGGTTCAAAAGAAATCGATGCCACGCTAGAAGCGGCTGACCGCTGTTTTGCAACTCTTGCAGAAGAAGTAAAATAATCGCTTAAAAGCTGCGATAACTAATTTAAAAAAGGACCATCACGGTCCTTTTTTATTGCCAATTCAATATAACCAATACTGCTAAAACACCAATAACAATGCCAAACCACGGTATTCGTTTGGCTTTTTTCTCGGTTTGACACTTTTTATCACCGTTGCAACAACCCATAGTTCATCTCTTGATTGATAACCGACTGATTTGTGGTCATTATAACAAGGTATATTGCTCTGCTCTAATTCGGCATTGTCATAAGGTTGAAAGAGTTAAGAGTGCAAAGTAATAAAGGTTCAACGCCATCTTTGAAGGCGAAAACCGTAAACGTCACCTGTAAGTTGGACTAATCTCATGCCAAATAATGTAAAAATAACGTCGAGTCACCGAGTGCTAATGGTCGCTTTACTCGCCGCTGCTTTTGCTTGCTACTTATTGGTTGAGCCATACATCAATTCCATTGTGATGGCTTTTATCATTTCTTTGCTCATGTTTCCGGTACACGAATGGTTTGAGCGGAAAATTCCCAAGCACCCCAATATGGCCGCGCTGCTGTCATGTGTCGTCTTGACGTTTATTATCGTTATCCCACTGCTATTTGTATTTGCAGCCATTGTTCAACAAGGCTCTGTTTTTTCACAAAATACGTACAACTGGGTCACTAATGGCGGCATCCAAGATATATTCCAACATCCTTTCGTTATCAAAGGTTTAGCTATAGTTAATGAGTACTTACCTTTCGATAAAATCGAGCCAAAAGCCATTGCGGAAAAAATTGGTCAATTTGCCACATCGTTTGGCTCTAACCTAGTTGCTATCAGCGCCAAAATTTTAGGAGACGCCACCAACTTCCTAATGAACTTCTTCCTGATGCTGTTTGTGCTGTTTTTTCTGCTTCGTGACCACGACAAAATTATCTCTGCGATTCGTCATATTCTGCCACTCTCACGTAGCCAAGAAGACCGCATATTGACAGAGATAGAGCAAGTTTCTAAATCAGCCGTGATGGGCTCATTCATGACAGCGATTGCTCAAGGTCTGGCTGGCGGTATCGGTATGTGGCTCGCTGGTTTCCCGGGGTTATTCTGGGGAACGATGATGGGCTTTGCATCATTCATCCCTGTGGTCGGAACCGCACTAATCTGGATTCCTGCAGCGGCGTACTTGTTCTTAACAGGCGATATGACTTGGGCTATCTTCTTGACGGTGTGGAGTGTGGTCGTCGTTGGTTCTATTGATAACCTATTGCGTCCGCTGCTAATGCAAGGCAGCGCAGGCATGAATACCCTAATGATTTTCTTCTCGTTACTGGGTGGTCTGCATCTATTTGGATTGATCGGCCTGATTTACGGTCCACTGATTTTTGCCGTGACAATGGTACTGTTTAATATCTACGAAGAAGAATTCAAAGACTTCCTCAACCAGCAAGACAACAGCTAGTCACAGCTTAATCACTTCAAGCTTGGGGCAGATTGTGCGAAAATCTGCCCCAATTATTTCTGATGAACCCAATTTATGTCTGCTTATATCGCTCCTAGCCAAATAGCTCAGCGTCAGCTCGAGTACTTCAACGGAAAACATGTTTTAGTTGCAGGTGAAGTCGAAGATCTCTTTCCACTTGAACTGACCAAACACTGTGAATCTGTGGAAGTCTTCACTTCAAACTACAGCTTCTACCGTCAAATTCGCACTCATAACAAGGTTAAAAGCCATTTTGGTTCTGAGTTTAATACTGAGACACAAGCAGACATGGTGCTTTTGTACTGGCCTAAAGCCAAAGCCGAAGCCGAATACCTTCTGGCGATGTTGATGGCGAAACTAGGCGTGAACACTGAAATTGTAGTGGTTGGCGAAAACCGCTCAGGTGTTAAAAGCATCGAGAAGATGTTCAAAGAGTATGGCCCGGTCAATAAATACGATTCCGCTCGTCGTTGTTCATTTTACTGGGGCACTTGCCTCAATGAACCAAAGCCGTTCAATCAAGCAGACTGGTTTAAAACCTATACGGTCACACTTGGTGAGCAATCACTGACTGTTAAGAGTTTGCCTGGAGTATTCAGTCATGGCGAATTCGATTTAGGTAGCCGCCTATTACTCGAAACCTTACCTACTCTATCAGGTAAAGTCCTCGACTTTGGATGTGGTGCTGGGGTGTTAGGTGCTTTCATGGCAAAAGCCAATCCAGAAATTGCGATTGAGATGTGTGACATTAACGCGTATGCCATCACATCGAGTCAAGCCACACTAAAAGCCAATGGATTAACCGGCCATGTATTCGCCTCTGATATTTACTCAGACACTGCCGACGATTATCGTTTTATCATCAGTAACCCACCTTTCCACAGTGGTTTAGATACGAACTACAACGCAGCAGAAACACTCTTGGGTCAGGCTCCAAAGTATCTCGATAACCATGGTGAAATGATCATTGTCGCGAATAGCTTCTTAAAATATCCACCAATTATTGAGCGAGCGTTTAATAATTGCGAGACGCTAAATAAGACCAATAAGTTTTCTATCTACTACGCGAAAAAGTCATAATCTTCCCTCGCGCAGGTACAAACCTGCGCGATTTTTTCTCAAAAACTCAACACTCATAAGAAAAACTGCGTCACCCTGCACGCTTTACAACTAACTTTCTTGTCAAAGAAAAAAAACTCGTTAATTTTGTTAATTCTATCTAGTTGAACTTCTTATCCGTTTTTAACGAGAACCTCGGCAGCGAAGTACATTTTAGAACTGCCCTTTATGAGTTGTAATCTTATCCATGTTTAAATTCTACAAAAAACAGAAATTTAAGCGCCTTCAGAGTACACTGATGACCGCATTTCTGGTGCTCAGTATCACACCTCTTACCATTACTGCGATCTTTTTCCTACAGTCCCACAGTAAAGATCTGCAAGAACAAAGCACCTCACACTTGTTGTCTGTTCGAGATACAAAACAACAGCAAATTATCGACTACTTTGAGGCACGGGAAACCGAAGTCATGGGCTTTGTGCGCTCTGAACTGGCTTACGCCAGTGGTGGTCGATTCTACGGTCTCGTCAATGCTTTTAGTCGTTTAGGCAATGACATTGAAGAATCTCGTAAAAATGCCCAACAGCGCTACATTGAAGGCAGCGGAGATCAAATCAAAACGTCAACGTTACCCGAGTCTTCCAACTATGTCGGAAGTGAACGTTACCGACTCTTACATAAACGTTACCACTGGGCCTACTTGGAGCTCCTCAAGCGCTCTGATTTTAATGATATTTTGCTGGTCGATATCAACGGTAATGTCACCTACTCGATCAACAAAGACGATAACTACGGAACAAACTTATTATCAGGCCCCTACAAAGACTCAGCACTTGGCAAAACCTTCAAGCGTCTAGCTGATGACGTCACTGAACGCCGTAAGGTGAATGAAGACTACACCCCTGTGATTGTGTCTGATTTCGAACTGGAAGGTGGTAAACAAGTCGCTTGGTTAGGTGCTCCAATTGTTCAGCAAGGCTACCTACACAGCTATGCTATGTTCCGCTTACCAAATAATGGCATCACGAAGTTAGCCGCAGACGCCAACCGAGAGTCATCCATTAACACCTTACTGGTTGGAAATGATCACCAACCTCGCACAATTAACACCAAGCAAGATGACATTAAGAACAGCTTAGAAGTGATCGATAAAGCACTCTCTGGTGCATTTGGCGTCGGCACTTACACGAACGGTTTAGGTGAAGAGATCATCGCTGCTTATGCACCGATTGAAACGCGTGGTGTTATTTGGGCACTCGTCGTGCAATTACCAGAAAACGAAGCTTTCGCTCGTATTCATCAACTAGAAAAACTGTTTGTTATCGCCATGCTGATCGCCATCATTCTAGTGGTAATCGCTTCCCATTATTTATCAAACTTTATTACTTCTCCGTTGCTGAAGTTAACTTGGGCTGCCGAAAAAGTGTCTGCCGGAGATCTTGATGACACCACCTTTAATACGGTTCGCAAAGATGAAATAGGCCGTCTTGCGCTGAGTTTTGAACGAATGCAACGCTCTATTCGAGAGAAAATTCAAACCATTAAGAAGCAAAATGAAGAGCTCGAGAGCAACATACAGATCATTCAAAAACAAAATGATGAACTGCAATTGGCCGACAAACTTAAAGATGAGTTCTTAGCCACCACTTCTCATGAACTCCGCACACCATTGCACGGCATGGTCGGAATCGCTGAGACTTTAGCGTCCGGCGCTAACGGTGCTATTCCTGCTAGCCAAAAATATCAGCTTGATATCATCATTAAAAGTGGGCAACGTCTCGCAAACCTTGTTGATGACTTATTGGATTATCATAAAATGCGTTACGGAAGCATGGATATCCAGAAGTCAGCGGTGAGTTTAGCCAGTGCAACGCGACTGGTACTAGAGCTTTCCAGCCATTTACTCGGAAATAAAACCATCCGTATCATCAACCAAGTACCAGCGGATTTGAAAGCGGTGTCTGCCGATCCTCAACGCCTTGAACAAGTGTTATATAACCTGATCGGTAATGCGATTAAGTACACCTCAGAAGGTAAAATCGTTATCTCCGCCAATGTGGTTGATGATCATGTTCGTGTGCAAGTTGTGGATACTGGGCAAGGTATTCCCGCAGAACATCTTGAACATATTTTCGAACCACTTATCCAAGCAGGACAAGACGCAAGTCGCTATCGTCAAGGTGCGGGGCTCGGGCTTTCGATTAGCCGTCAATTGATTGAGTTGATGGGGGGCTCGTTATACGTCAGCAGCCAGCCTATGGTCGGCACCACCTTCAGTTTCACGTTACCACTTGCCAGTGAAGAAGAGATCCAAACAACTCAAACCCTTGCAGCGCACGGACACTTCCAGATTCCTGAAATCGATGTAGAGAACAATGAAGACTTATCACTGCCAGAGAATCCAGACGGCCCGTTACTGTATGTCGCTGACGATGAGCCAGTAAACCTGCGTGTGCTTGAGAGCTTCTTACGTTTAGAGGGCTATCGCGTACGTACCGTCTCTGATGGACCAGAAACATTAGCACTCGTTGAGCAGGAAAAACCGGAACTCCTATTATTGGATATCATGATGCCAGGCATGAGCGGCTATCAAGTCTGTAGTGAATTACGTGAAACTTATGACCATGCCGAGCTACCTATCATTATGCTCACCGCGCTTAGTCAAACAGAAGATCGTGTACGAGGCTTTGAAGCAGGAGCCAACGACTATTTATCTAAGCCATTCAATAAACAAGAGCTAGCTGCGCGCATCCAAGCGCACTTAACGGCAAGCCAAGCTGAAATGCGCCACATGGAGAATAAGATACTTGAATCTGAACTTCGCCAACGAGCGGCTGTAGAGGCAAGCTTATTAGAAACTCAAGGGCGATTGTTGGAACAACTGGAATCGGCTCCTGAAGCGATTATCTGTTTGCGTGAAGATAAACGTATCCGGTTTGCTAATGAAGCTGCTTGCAAGCTATTCAAGCGTAACTTAGAACAATTAAAACG
The DNA here is from genome assembly GCF_021728155.1 of Vibrio sp. J2-4. Lineage (NCBI taxonomy): Bacteria > Pseudomonadati > Pseudomonadota > Gammaproteobacteria > Vibrionales > Vibrionaceae > Vibrio > Vibrio sp. J2-4. The sequence continues at coordinate 168,200 of NZ_JAKKCN010000002.1, read as the reverse complement.
TTCATCTGCCGATGAGTTGATTGCACCTAAATATCTGACCGTCAAACAACCTCATTACTGTGGCAAGATTGATATCTATATTGAAGATATTCGTCAAAACATCGAAGCAGACATTCTTAAACTACCTGAAGGCTCAGGCTTAGATGTCATGTATATCTTTAATGTTGGCGGAGGAGCCAATGCCGCTCGCATACACAACCTAGAAACCGCAGTAGAGGTGCTTTCAAGTTATGCTTTTGATGGCGATAAAGACCAGCTGCAGAAGCTGAAAGAACTCGGTGGAGAGTTTACACGCCTTGCAGACAAAGCGCTTGGTAACAAAAAAGACAAACAAGAGCTAATGCGAGAAATTCTGGTCGACGCAATGACACATGCCTTAGAGTATTGGGAGTCAGTCACTGGTGAAAGTAAATTCGCATTTGCCGAACAAAGTGGCTTATGGCGCGTTTATCTTGACCGTAGCACTCTGCAAACACGCACTTTGGATAAATACATGCGTATAGAAACGCTGCCGAAAACGCCACGTTGGAGAACGGTATTGAGCTCGATAGAATTCATCCTTGAACACTGTAAAGAACAGAGTCCTGAGCGTGCGTACATCGAAGCTCAACGAGATAAACTACAGCGACTGTTGACCAGCTAATACCTATCAAAAAAACTAGCCCAGCGCATACGCTGGGCTTTTTATTATCCAAGCCTTCTCTTTCTCTAAAGACGAACAATACAGCGACTCTCTACCGTTACCACATTAAGATGCCGAATAAGCCTCTGGACAAAGTTGTCCATGGTAGGCATTCCAAACATACGCTTCTATCGATATAACCTACCCAAACTAGGTTGAGTCGAGCGAATAAAACACTTCATTTTCATAATAAAAAAAGAGCAATAAATGAGAGAAAACTGTCGATAAAAGAGACTATTTTTCAGATAACAAACGGTTTTTAACCAACAATTGACAGAGATTGCGAACTCAATCACAACAGAACGGCAGATTAATTTTTAGCTAATTAATTAACACATTTTCTGCATGTGAGCGAGATCTCCGAACCAGGAAGGGAATCATAAGGCTTTTATTTTAAAAAGATTACAGGTTAGCAACCACTAACACTTACTATTAACAAGGATATAAACTGCGACGCATATCAACGTTTATTTTTTGGTCTATCTCTAGTCAAAATTAGCCAAAATAACGTTTATAACGGAGAGTGACGATATTTTAACGTTTTTAACGAGAATCGAGTTTGATTATTTTCTGGATAAGGTGTTTTCTTACTCCTGCCTAAGGCCTACAGGCCACTCTTGGCGAAACTCAATGTTGTAATGAGTAATGCATAAACAAGAGGTAGGTCTTGGAGAGTGTTTATCAATTGATGACATTCAATTCCATTTAGTGAAATGAAAGCAAATAGTAAGGAACAGCTATGCTTGCCAATATTAAAAAAACAGCACTAGCAACAGCAATTATTGCAACGGCTACTACAGGTTTTGCATCGGTAGCTACTGCGGCTGAACGCAGTGAACTGACTATCCACCCTAAAGAGTTTACAACTTTCGTTCGTAACTTTAACCCTTTCTTGGGTGCAACTAACCTGCACACAACAACCGACTTTATTTACGAGCCGCTCGTTGTTTTTAACGAAATGCACGGTAACACGCCAGTATTTCGTCTAGCAGAAAACTTCACCATGGCTGATGACCTAATGAGCGTGACCTTCGATATTCGTAAGGGCGTAAAATGGTCTGACGGCAAAGCGTTTACCGCTGATGACGTAGTTTATTCTTTCAACCTAGTTAAAGAGAAGCCAGAGCTAGACCAATCTGGTATCAACTCTTGGGTAACTGGCGTAGAGAAAGTTAACGACTACAAAGTTAAATTCCGTCTAAGCGAAGCAAACTCAAACGTTCCTTACGAAATTGCGAAAGTACCAGTTGTACCTAAGCACGTATGGAGCAAAGTGAAAGATCCAGCAACATTCACAAACGAAAATCCAGTAGGTAGTGGTCCATTTACCGAAATCGACACTTTTACACCGCAACTATACATTCAGTGTGAGAACCCGAATTACTGGGATGCTGATAACCTAGATGTAGACTGTCTACGAGTGCCACAAATCGCGAACAACGACCAATTCTTGGGCAAAATCGTTAACGGCGAAATGGACTGGACATCTTCATTCGTACCAGACATCGACCGCACTTACGCTGCTGCAAGTCCGAATCACCACTACTGGTACCCACCAGCGGGTACTCAAGCGTTTGTAGTGAACTTCAAAAACCCAGACGCGGCGAAAAACGAAGCACTTACTAACGTTGACTTCCGTCGTGCGTTCTCTATGGCGCTAGACCGTCAAACGATTATCGACATTGCATTCTACGGTGGCGGTACAGTAAATGACTTCGCTTCGGGTCTAGGCTACGCATTCGAAGCTTGGTCTGACGAAGAGACGCACAACAAGTACAAAGGTTACAACACATACAACGCCGAAGGTGCGAAAAAGCTTCTTGCTAAAGCAGGCTTCAAAGATGTAAACAAAGATGGCTTTGTAGATACACCATCTGGCAAGTCTTTCGAGCTTCTCATTCAATCGCCAAACGGTTGGACTGACTTTAACAACACTGTACAACTAGCTGTTGAGCAACTAGCAGAAGTAGGCATTAAAGCACGTGCTCGTACTCCAGATTTCTCGGTATACAACCAAGCAATGCTAGAAGGTACATACGACGTTGCTTACACCAACTACTTCCACGGTGCGGATCCACACTTGTACTGGGACAGCGGCTACAACTCGAAGCTACAGTCTGGTGACGGTATGCCTCGCTTTGCAATGCACTTCTACAAGAACGATAAGTTAGACGGTCTTCTTAACAGCTTCTACAAAACCGCTGATAAGCAAGAACAGCTAGAAATCGCTCATGGTATCCAGAAGATCATTGCTCAGGACCAAGTAACCATTCCTGTGCTATCAGGCGCGTACATGTATCAATACAACACAACTCGCTTCACTGGTTGGTGGAACGAAGAAAATCCTAAGGGCCGTCCAAACATTTGGGCAGGTATCCCAGAGCGCCTACTTCACGTGCTGGACCTAAAACCAGTTAAATAAGTAGAAGTTCATTTCAAGCGGCATACATCCCGTGTGCCGCCTATAAAAATCCCTTGTTAACGAAACCAATATGTGGCGCTCGTCGTCAGGGGATTTTTCGCTCTAAATTTCGCTAGGAGCGACCTGAAACCAGAAACAGGGAAAAAATCTGGGTGAGTAAGGTGTGAGTTATGGGTTATTTTTTAAGACGTTTGTCGTTCTATCTTGTCGCGCTCTTAGTTGCAGCGACGTTAAACTTTATTATTCCGCGAGCAATGCCTGGTGACCCAGTTACCATGATGTTTGCTAACGCTTCTGTACAGGTAACGCCAGAACGAATCGCAGCAATGAAAGAACTGCTCGGTTTCGTTGATGGGCCGATTTACATTCAGTACTTTTCGTACATTAAAAACATTCTAAGTTGGGAGCTAGGTACATCAATCCAGTTCTACCCTCTTTCAGTTAACTCTTTACTAGGTAGTGCATTTGGCTGGTCTCTCTTCCTAGCTGGTACTGCGGTTGTACTTTCTTTCTCAATCGCTTCTGTACTCGGTATTTTTGCCGCATGGAAGCGTGGTAGTAAATACGATGCATTCGTAACACCTGGTACATTGATCATTCAAGCTATCCCACAGATGGTTATCGCAATGTTAGCGCTGTTTACCTTTGCGATTGGCCTAAAATGGTTCCCATCTGGCTATGCTTACACGCCAGGTACTATCCCTGATTGGTCAAGCTGGGAGTTCATCAAAAACGTGGGTTACCACGCAGTACTCCCTCTATTCTGTGCAACCATCGTTCAGATCGGCGGCTTCCTCGTCAATATGCGTAATAACATGATCAACCTTCTTGCCGAAGACTACATCACGATGGCGAAAGGCAAAGGGCTTAGCGAGAACCGTGTCGTCTTCAATTACGCCGCACGTAACGCGCTACTTCCAAGTGTAACCGCGCTATCTATGTCTTTGGGTATGGCCATTGGTGGCCAATTGATCATCGAGATGATTTTCAACTACCCAGGTTTAGGCACCGTGCTACTTAACGCAATTCACGCTCGTGACTACCAAGTACTTCAAGGTCAGTTAATTATCATGACAATGTTCATGCTGTGCTTCAACTTAATGGCTGACATGCTGTACATGATTCTAGACCCTCGCCTACGTACGGGAGGCAAATAATCATGAAAGAACTATTCAAACTTATTTTAGGCAACTCATTCGCTCGAATCGGTCTTGGTATTGTTACCGTATTCGTATTCGTTGCGATCGCAGCTCCTTTACTTACGAAACATGCGCCAGACAAGCGAACCGGTAATCCACACGAATACCCAAGCTTTGTCGTAAAACAAGCGCAAAATAATCCTGATGGCTGGGTGGCTAAAAATCTAGCAGATGATCGTCGTACGCTGATTATGTCGAAAAAGGCTGATCACGTTCTAGGAACTTCACGTATGGGTCGTGATATTTGGTCACAAGTGGCTTACGGTGCTCGCGTATCGCTAGGTGTCGGCTTTGGTGCTGGCATCATCGTATGTTTCCTAGCAACGGTCATTGGTATCTCGGCAGGTTACTTCGGCGGCAAAGTGGATGACATATTGAGTGCAGCGATGAACATCATGCTGGTAATCCCTCAATACCCATTACTCTTTGTACTGGCAGCCTTTATTGGCGAAGCAGGTCCACTCACCATTGCCTTGATTATCGCTGGTACCTCTTGGGCGTGGGGCGCACGTGTTGTCCGTTCTCAAACCATGGCTCTGCGCGAGAAAGAGTTTGTGAAAGCCGCTGAAGTATTGGGCGAGTCTTCATTCCGCATCATCTTCGTTGAAATTTTACCAAACCTAATCCCGATTGTCGGTGCAAGCTTCATCGGCTCAGTAATGCTCGCTATCAATACTGAGGCTGTAATCTCGTTCTTGGGCCTGGGCGATGCCAACACCATCAGTTGGGGCATCATGCTCTACAACGTGCAAACCTCATCAGCAATGTTGATTGGCGCATGGTGGGAAGTATTAGCACCTTGTATCGCCTTAACTCTTTTGGTGACTGGTCTTGCTCTACTTAACTTTGCCGTTGATGAAATTGCTAACCCACAGCTTCGTTCTCACAAAGGCATGAAACGCTGGAAGAAACTGGCAGAGAAAGACAAGAAAGAGCGCGCGCCTGAAATGGCACCACAAAATGCACTATGGAGCGGAGATAAATAATCATGACTGCACCACTAATTTCTATCCGTAACCTATGCGTAGATTACATCACAGATGCGGGCGATGTCCGCGCCTGTAACAACGTTAGTTTTGACATTGCGCCAGGTGAAGTCTTTGGCCTGGCTGGTGAATCTGGCTGTGGTAAATCCACAGTTGCTTTCTCGCTCATGCGTCTTCATAAGCCGCCAGCATTCATCACTGGTGGTGAGGTCATCTTCAACGGAGAAGACATCATCAAGTACAGCGATGAACGTATGCAATCATTCCGCTGGAGCGAGATGTCGATGGTGTTCCAAAGTGCTATGAACGCATTAAATCCGGTGCTTACGATGGAAGAGCAGTTTTGCGATGTCATCATGCGCCATACCAACATGACACGTGAACAAGCGAAAAAGCGCGCCGAAGGATTGTTGGAAATCGTTGATATTCACCCAAGCCGCTTGAATGACTACCCACACCAATTTTCTGGTGGTATGCGCCAGCGCTTAGTCATTGCGATTGCTCTGGCTCTCAATCCAAAGATGATCATCATGGATGAGCCAACGACGGCACTCGATGTTGTGGTTCAGCGTGAGATCTTACAAAAAATCTATGCACTGAAAGAAGAGTTCGGCTTCTCGATCCTTTTCATTACCCACGACTTGTCACTCATGGTCGAGTTCTCGGATCGAATCGGCATTATGTACTCTGGTGAGTTGATTGAAGTCGCCCCTTCTAAGCAAATTCTGGAAAGTCCTTACCACCCTTACACCAAAGGTTTGGGTAGCTCTTTCCCTCCACTAACTGGTCCTAAAACCAAATTAACTGGTATTCCAGGCAACCCTTTGAACCTATTAGAGATTCCTCAAGGCTGCCGCTTCCAAGCTCGCTGCGACCGCGTCCACGAAGCTTGTACACGAGTACCAACTCAGCTGCGTCAAATTGAACCTGGTCGTTTTTCAAATTGCCACTTATACGGCGACACGATTGCTCAAGCTAAGGTTTAACAACAAAAAATAACGCTAGCTAAGAACAAAATTACACTGGAGAGAATTATGAGCAAACAACTCGGCGAACTGCTGATTGAGGGTAAACATGTCGTTAAGGACTTCCCTTTAAATAGTAACTCAATAAAGCAGTCAAAAATGCGCGCGATCAACGACGTATCATTCAAGATGTACAAGAGCCGCGGTTTGTCAGTAGTAGGTGAATCAGGCTCTGGTAAATCTACTACCGCTAAAATGATAGCTAAAATGTACGCCCCTACAGAGGGTGTGATCGAATACAGAGGTCGTGATATCCAAGATATTACCTCTCGACATGACTTGATGACATACCGTGAAGGCGTACAAATGGTATGGCAGGACCCATTTGGCTCACTAAACCCTACACACAATATCTTTCACCACATTGCTCGCCCGTTGCTGATCCATAAAAAGATTGCACCAGGCAACAAAAAGGAACTGGAAGAACGTGTGTATGACCTACTAGAACAAGTTGGTCTGATTCCGCCAAAAGAAACCGCGCAAAAGTTCCCGCACCAGCTATCTGGCGGTCAACGTCAACGTGTAAACCTAGCTCGTAACATCGCTGTAGGTGCAGAAGTGGTATTGGCAGATGAGCCAACATCAATGCTGGACGTGTCAATTCGTGCTGGTGTTTTGAACCTGATGGAAGAGATGAAGTTCGAGAAGCAAATGTCTCTGCTTTACATCACTCACGACATCGCAACGGCGCGTTACATTGCTGAAGATCTCGCGGTTATGTACGTAGGTCACATGGTTGAATGGGGGGATACTGAGGAAATCATTCACGATCCTCAACACCCATATACGCAACTGTTGGTATCTGCTGTGCCTGATCCATCGAAGTCTATTCACGAGAAGCTGAAAGGCAACAAAGGGGAAATCCCACTTTGGACACCGGATTCAGTCGGCTGCCCATTTGCAGGACGCTGCGTACACGCAACCGATAAATGTCGCGAACGACTACCAGGCGTCACTCAGCTTTCTGAGAACCACTTTGTTCGCTGTTACTTATTTGAAGATTAATTATAACGAGGGTCAGGTTCAGCCTGACCCATTCCTGTTTTATCGTTTCCCGGAGACATTGAATGCTGCTACTGACTAACCACATTGGTTATGAACATCTGGGCCCAAAGAAAGCCATTGTCCAGACCGAACAACCACACTTGTCTTCTTACACTGCTCAATTGATTTGTGCCACTAGCGAGCAAACCGTGGCAACTTTTGCGGTTGAAGAACAAGGTAAAGTGGCGAACTGGCATCAGGGCTATTTCTACCTCATCGACTTTTCATCTTTCACAGATTCAGGCGACTATTTCCTGCAAGTGGAAGATACGCGCTCTTCCTCTTTCACCATTGGCGAACATATTCTGTTGGATCAAACTTTGTCGGATGTGATCCACTACTTCAAATCACAACGTTGTGGTGGAATTTTCGATCAACAAGATCGACAAGTTCCAGTGCTCAACGCCAACCAAACGGTTGATGTACACGGAGGCTGGTACGACGCATCTGGAGACGTTAGCAAATATTTAAGTCATCTTTCATACGCTAATTATTTGAACCCTCAACAAACCCCAATGGTGGTTTGGAACATCCTAAAAGGGCTTTCATTGCTTGAAGGAAGCGAAGACATTGCAGCCTTCACACGTACACGTCTTATTGAAGAAGCCCTGTTCGGTGCAGACTTCCTTGTTCGTATGCAAAACGAAAAAGGCTTCTTCTACATGACGGTCTTTGATAAGTGGAGCAAAGATACTGCGCAACGAGAAATCTGTGCCTACGAAACGCAACTTGGTCACAAATTTGATGACTACCAAGCAGGCTTTCGACAAGGTGGCGGTGTCGCCATCGCAGCGCTGGCCGCGGCGTCGCGTTTAGGTGTTCACGGCGAATACGATCAACAGAAATACCGCAACGCTGCTGAAAATGGTTACTGGCACTTAAAAGAGCACAATACGCAGTACCTCAATGATAATGAAGAAAACATTATCGACGAATACTGTGCGCTACTAGCCAGTGTAGAACTGTTTAAAGCCACCAAAGAAACTCGCTACTTGGAAGAGAGCCGTTTGTGGGCACAACGCTTAGTTGTCCGCCAAATGAGCGACGAGCAGATTCAACACTTTTGGTCAGCAAACCAAGACGGCAGTCGTCCATACTTTCACGCAGCTGAAGCTGGCCTACCCGTTATTGCCTTGTGCGAATATCTATCAATTGAAGACGACTCCGTACAGACAGAATCTGTAAAACGCATCGTTAACCGAGCGTGTGAGTTTGAGATCAAAATATCGAATAAAGTGACCAACCCATTCGGTTACCCTCGCCAGTATGTTAAAGGCGTAAATGAGTCAAAACGCGATGCATTTTTTGTCGCACACAACAATGAATCCGGCTATTGGTGGCAAGGCGAGAATGCTCGATTGGGCTCACTCGCGACCATGGCGTATCTTGCTCAACCGCATATAGCGTCGCAAGAAATACAGCAACAACTTTCCGTATTTGCTCAAGATGCATTGAACTGGATTGTAGGCTTAAACCCATATGACATGTGCATGCTTGATGGTCATGGTCGTAACAACCCTGATTACCTTCCTCAATATGGTTTCTTCAACGCTAAAGGCGGTGTGTGCAACGGAATCACTGGCGGCTTTGAAGACGAGGAAGACATCGCATTTAACCCACCAGCACAAAAAGACGACATGTTACAAAACTGGCGCTGGGGTGAACAATGGATCCCGCATGGCGCTTGGTACTTACTCGCGATAATGAGTCAAGCTCAGCATATTTCTCAGTTGGCAACCTCTAAAAATATTAAGGAACAATAATCATGGGGATGTATTTTGTTGGTATCGATGGTGGCGGCACGTCATGTCGAGCCAGGATTAAAGATTCACAAGGTAATTTTCTTGGCGAGGCCAAAAGCGGAAGCGCCAACATCATGCTAGGCGCTGAAATTGCAATGGCTTCGATTCTTGAATCCATCACTTCAGCTGCCGAGCAAGGCGGCCTGACACAACAAGATTTTGCATCGATGCATGTCGGCTTAGCCCTTGCAGGTGCTGAGCACAAAGCATCTTGGCAAGCCTTCATGTCTCTTCCTCATCCGTTTGCCAGTATGACTCTTAATACTGATGCTTACGGCGCGTGCGTTGGTGCACACAATGGCGAAGATGGCGCAATCATGATCGCAGGAACGGGCTCTTGTGGCATCTATCTTAAAGGATTGGAGCAGCACGTTGTCGGTGGTCGTGAATTCCCTATTTCGGATCAAGGTGGCGGCGCAGTGATGGGGCTTCACCTAGTTCAACAAGTTTTGTTAGCAGAAGATGGCATCAGAGAGAAAACGCCTCTAGCACAACACGTCATGGCGCATTTCGAAAATGACGTTGATAACGTGGTGGCTTGGTCTAAACAAGCGCTTCCTCGTGATTATGGGCAGTTTTCTCCTGCAATTTTCCAACATGCAGAACAAGGTGATGCACTGGCAATTGAGATGCTGAAGCAAACTGCAGCTGATATAGAAATGTTTCTCGTGGCATTAAACAAGCGCGGCGCAACGCGTATTTGTTTAATGGGCAGCATTGCTGAACGTATTTTACGTTGGCTTTCGCCACCCGTTCAGCAATGGGTTGTTGAACCACAGTTTGACGCGATTGAAGGCGCAATTATGTTTGCAGGGAAGCCTGAACATAACCTTTACTCGCTCAATGCGGCGTAGGAGTAGATATGGAATATCGTGTTGATCTCGTCGTCCTATCAGAGCAAAAGCAAAACTGCCGTTTTGGACTGACTTTCCATAACTTGAGCGATCAAGATCTCCACAATTGGAGCCTGATTTTTGCTTTTGATCGCTACATTCTGCCGGATAGTATTTCGAATGGTCAGCTCAAGCAAATTGGCAGCTACTGCACCCTCAAACCAGAAGGGTTGGTGCTGGCAGCTAACCATCATTTTTACTGCGAGTTCAGTATTGGTTCGAACCCATTCCGTTACTATTCTGATGGATTCAATGAAGCCTTGGTCAACTTTGAAGTCAACGGCAACCTTCAGCGAGCTCAAGTCGATGTCACGCCGATCGTATTGGCTTCACCGTACCGTGAACGTAATGAGATCCCTTCCAGCTTGACGCATGCACAGCCTTTATTGCCAAAACCAAACCATATAGAAGTCAGCGATCACTGCTTTAGCTTTAATCATCAAGCTGGCGTTGCGGTTTATTCAAACCTAGCCAATGCAGCTAAAGAGTGGTTACTTGAAGAGCTTAAGCGCATTCATCAATTTGAGTTCGCGTCAGACAATGGCAGTCAGATCATCTTCAAAGGCAACCCAACCTTGGATGAAGGCGCTTACAAGCTGAAGGTAGCAGAAGAGTCGATCAAAATTGAAGCTGGCTCTTCGTCTGGTTTTACCCATGCTTGTGCAACGTTATTGCAACTGATCAAAGTTGGCGATCAACCAGCCTCAATGGAAGTGGTTTGCTGTTCAATCAAAGACCGACCACGTTTTCGTTACCGCGGTATGATGCTAGATTGTGCACGCCATTTTCACTCCGTTGAGCAAGTCAAACGTTTGATCAACCAGTTGGCTCACTACAAGTTCAATACATTCCATTGGCACCTTACCGATGATGAAGGTTGGCGAATTGAGATCAAATCATTGCCTCAACTAACCGATATTGGCGCATGGCGTGGGTTGGATGAAACCAATGAGCCACAGTACACGCACCTTGCTGAGCGTTACGGCGGTTTTTACACTCAAGAAGACATCAAAGACGTGGTTGCCTTTGCTTCGAAACGAGGCATCACTGTAATCCCTGAAATCGATGTACCAGGCCACTGCCGAGCTGCCATCAAGTCGTTACCACACCTATTGGTAGAAGCAGAAGACACCACCGAATACCGCAGCATTCAGCATTACAACGACAACGTCATTAACCCAGCTCTGCCGGGGAGCTATGAGTTTATCGACAAAGTGTTGGAAGAAGTCTCCGCGTTGTTCCCTGCCCCTTATGTTCATATCGGTGCGGATGAAGTACCTAACGGCGTATGGTCAAAAAGCCCTGCGTGCCAAGCCCTAATGGAGCAACAAGGTTACAGCGACTACAAAGAGTTGCAAGGGCACTTCTTGCGTCATGCCGAAGACAAACTTCGCAAACTTGGCAAGCGCATGCTGGGCTGGGAAGAAGCACAGCATGGCGACAAAGTCAGCAAAGATACGGTGATCTATTCGTGGTTAAGCGAAGAAGCGGCGTTGAACTGCGCGCGCCAAGGTTTCGATGTGGTGCTACAACCGGCACAAACCACCTACCTAGATATGACCCAAGACTACGCACCAGAAGAACCGGGCGTGGATTGGGCGAACCCGTTGCCGCTAGAAAAAGCTTACAACTATGAACCACTCGCTGAAGTGCCAGCCGACGATCCAATACGTAAACGCATTTGGGGCATTCAAACAGCATTGTGGTGCGAAATCATCAACAACCAGTCTCGTATGGACTACATGGTCTTCCCGCGCTTAACCGCAATGGCAGAAGCATGTTGGACAGACAAACAACACCGAGACTGGACCGACTATTTATCACGTTTGAAAGGACACCTACCTCTGCTTGATTTGCAGGGAGTGAATTACCGTAAACCGTGGAAGTAATACAAAACTGATGTCGAAACATCACGCTTGAAGAGTTTTTAAATTTTGGCTGCAGATGCAGCTTTGTAAAAAGGAAAGACACAAATGAAATACGGCTATTTCGATAACGAGAATCGTGAATACGTCATTACTCGCCCTGATGTACCTGCTCCTTGGACCAACTACCTAGGTACAGAAAAATTCTGTACCGTTATCTCGCATAACGCAGGTGGCTATTCGTTCTACAACTCTCCAGAATACAACCGTGTTACTAAGTTCCGTCCAAATGCGACATTCGATCGCCCAGGACACTACGTTTACCTACGTGATGATGAGACGGGTGATTACTGGTCAATCTCTTGGCAACCAGTTGCCAAAAGCCTAGACGAAGCGAACTACGAAGTTCGTCATGGTTTGTCGTACTCTAAATTCAAGTGCGAATACAGCGGCATTAGTGCAACCAAAACACTCTTTGTACCAAAAGGCGAAGATGCAGAAATTTGGGATGTGGTCATCAAGAATACCTCTGACAAACCGCGTACGATCAGCGCATTCTCATTTGTTGAGTTCTCGTTCAGCCACATTCAATCTGATAACCAAAACCACCAGATGTCTCTCTACTCTGCTGGTACGTCATACAACGAAGGCGTGATTGAATACGACCTGTACTACAACACTAACGATTTCGAAGGCTTCTACTACCTAGCGTCGACGTTTGATCCAGATTCATACGACGGTCAACGTGATAGCTTCCTAGGTCTATACCGCGACGAAGCAAACCCACTAGCAGTAGAACAAGGTAAGTGTTTTAACACCGCACAAACGTGTTACAACCACTGTGGCTCTCTGCACAAGCAATTTACTATCCAACCAGGTGAAGAAGTTCGCTTTGCTTACATTCTGGGTATCGGTAAAGGTAACGGTGAACGTCTGCGTGCTAAGTACCAAGACCTTGCAGAAGTCGATAATGCATTTGCTGGCATCAAAGCACACTGGGATGAGCGTTGTGGCAAGTTCCAAGTGAAATCGCCAAACGAAGGCCTAGACACCATGATCAATGCTTGGACGCTATACCAAGCAGAAACATGTGTGGTTTGGTCTCGCTTTGCTTCGTTCATTGAGGTCGGCGGGCGTACTGGCCTTGGTTACCGCGATACGGCGCAAGACGCAATATCCGTTCCTCACGCGAACCCGAAAATGACTCGTAAGCGCATCGTTGATCTACTGCGTGGTCAAGTAAAAGCGGGTTACGGCCTACACCTATTCGATCCTGATTGGTTCGATCCTGAAAAAGCAGATGTTAAACCATCTAAGTCTCCAACAGTTGTTCCTACTCCATCTGATGAAGACAAGATCCACGGTATTGAAGACACTTGCTCTGATGATCACCTATGGCTAGTACCAACCATCTGTAAATACGTGATGGAAACCGGTGAGCACAGCTTCTTCGACGAAGTGATTCCTTACGCGGATGGTGGTGATGCAACCGTGTATGACCACATGAAAGCTGCGCTAGACTTCTCTGCTGAATACGTGGGTCAAACGGGCATCTGTAAAGGTCTGCGTGCCGACTGGAACGACTGTCTAAACCTAGGTGGCGGTGAATCTTCAATGGTGTCTTTCCTACACTTCTGGGCGCTACAAGAGTTCATCGACCTTGCAAAATACCTAGGCAAAGACGCTGACGTTGAGAAGTACACCGAGATGGCGGCAAACGTGCGTGAAGCGTGTGAAACACACCTTTGGGACGAAGAAGGCGGCTGGTATATCCGTGGTCTAACGAAAAATGGCGACAAGATCGGTACTGCGCAGCAAAAAGAAGGTCGTGTACACCTTGAGTCAAACACGCTAGCGGTTCTGTCTGGCGCGGTTTCTCAAGAGCACGGCGAAAAAGCGATGGACGCGGTCGACGAGAACCTCTTCTCTGAGTACGGCCTTCACCTAAACTCACCATCTTTTGCAACACCGAATGATGATATCGGCTTCGTAACTCGCGTTTACCAAGGCGTAAAAGAGAACGGTGCAATCTTCTCGCATCCAAACCCATGGGCTTGGGTTGCTGAAGCAAAATTGGGGCGCGGTGACCGTGCAATGAAATTCTACGATGCACTAAACCCATACAATCAGAACGACATCATCGAAAAACGTATTGCAGAACCATACTCATACGTTCAGTTCATTATGGGTCGTGACCACCAAGACCACGGTCGTGCAAACCACCCATGGTTAACAGGTACATCTGGCTGGGCTTACTTCGCTGTTACCAACTTTATCCTTGGTGTGCGTACCGGCTTCGATGGTCTGACTATCGATCCATGTATCCCAACGGACTGGCCGGGCTTCGAAGTGACTCGCCAATGGCTAGGTGCAACTTACAACATCAAAGTCGTTAACCCAGACTCAGTCAGCAAAGGCGTGAAGTCGATTACTGTGAACGGTAAAGCAGTAAATGGTGCCTCTGTACCAGTTCAAGCGGAAGGTTCAGTAAACGAAGTGATCGTAACACTAGGTTAATCGCTTAAAAATGCCCCAATGCACTTTTGCTCTTTAGCTTGTGCATTGGGCTCGCTAGCAAAATTTTAAGGCGCGGTGTATTGCCGCCCTTATTGAGGTTCGAATCATGATCAAATTTGGTACAGGCGGTTGGCGCGCATTCATCGGTGAAGAATTCACTAAAGATAATGTTCGTTTGGTTGCTCAAGCAGTTGCAAACATTACGAATAACGAATCTGTTGCTGATCGCGGCTTTGTCATTGGCTATGACCGACGTTTTCTGTCTGACAAAGCTGGCCGTTGGTTTGCCGAAGTTTTAGCAGCAAACGGCATCGTCGTTAGCTTTATCGATAAGTTTGTTCCAACGCCTATCGTAATGTTTAAAGCGAAGGAAATGGGCTGCGCTTACTCTGCATGTATTACGGCATCGCACAACCCGGCCGATTACAACGGCATTAAAGTCTTCATTGAAGGCGGTCGTGATGCAGATGAAATCATCACCCAAAAAATCGAATCACAAATCGATACGCTCACTGCACAAGATGTAAAAAGTGTCGATTTTGAACAAGCGGTTGAAGATAAGCTGATTCAAATTATCAACCCGATGAACGAATTCGTAGATTCGATCATTAACTTTATTGATATCGAGTCGATCAAAAAAGCCAACCTACGCGTTTTGATTGACCCGATGTTCGGTGTTGCAAAAAATGCGCTGCAAACCGTATTAATCAATGGCCGCTGTGACGTAGATGTGATTAACGATGGAAAAAACCCAGACTTCGGTGGGTTAATGCCTTCGCCAAGTGCTGCAACACTCTACCGTTTGATGCACCTAGTAAAAGAGCAAGGTTACGATATTGGCATCGGTACCGATGGCGATGCGGACCGTCTTGGTATTATTGACGAAAAAGGTAACTTCATTCATCCGAATGAAGTCCTGATTCTACTTTATTATTACTTATTGGAGTACAAAGGTTGGACAGGTTCCGTGGTACGTAACATCGCGACGACTCATCTTCTCGATAAAATTGCTGAAGACCATGGTGAAAAATGCTTTGAGGTACCAGTAGGCTTTAAGCACATCAGTTCTCAAATGGAAGCGGATGACTCACTGATTGGTGGGGAAAGCTCTGGCGGCCTAACCATTCGCGGCCACATCAAAGGTAAAGACGGCGTATTCGCATCAAGCCTATTGGTGGAAATGATTTCAGTAACAGGCAAGAAACTTTCTGAGCTACTGGATGAAATCTATGGCAAGTACGGCTACGCGTACATGGCAGAAGGTGATTGCAAGTTCAAACCGGCGCAAAAAGAGGTACTGTTCAACAAAATTTATATTGAAAAGCAGTTGCCTGAGTTTGAGTTTGAAATCGAAAAAGTCAGCTATGAAGATGGTGCGAAAGTCTACTTCAAGAACGGCGGTTGGATCATCGCACGCTTCTCTGGTACTGAGCCGTTACTACGTATTTTTGCAGAAATGCACGATAAGGACACTGCGGAACGTGTTCTTCAACAGTTTAAAGACTTCTTATCTTTATAACTGACCTTGTGCCCGAGCACTTCGGATAAGCTTGTCATGTAATTCAAGCTGTCGCTAAGGGGAAGAATACTTGCCCGGCATCACTGCCGGGCTTTTTTATTGTGTAGGAAGACATAAGAGAATAGTAATTATGCGAATGCCAGCACGCCCTGCGTTTCAATTTTCACTGCAACAGACTCACCAATATTTAATGCCTGCGATGCTGTAGCCAACAAACGGTCGCCATTCGCATCAATCACGTAACGGCAATGGTCACCCATAAAGTGCTGCTCCAGCACCGTTACTGAGCTCTCTTCATCGGATTGAATTTGTACATGTTGCGGCCTTAGCAACAAAGAGCATTCAGACTGCACTGGGATCTCTTGTTGGGCTGTGGCTTCAACCACACCCAAGTGGGTTTCATATTCTGAATCCGAAACTCGTTTAGCGGCCAGATAGCTACCACCACCTAAGAAATCCGCAACAAACTTACTTGAAGGCTGGTAGTAAAGCTCAGATGCCGTGCCATATTGCTCGATAACACCATTGTTCATCACTGCCATTTTATCAGCGAAGGCAAAAGCCTCTTCACGGCTATGCGTAACAAAAATGGCAGTCACGCCTTGCGCCTTAAAAATCTTACGGATCTCACTTATCAGCTCATGGCGAACTTGCGTATCAATATTAGAGAACGGCTCATCTAGCAACAATAAGTCTGGGCTGTAAGCTAATGAGCGAGCAATCGCAACACGCTGCTGCTGTCCACCAGACAACTGATGTGGATAACGATCGCCATAGCCTTGCAAATGCACGAGCTCGAGCATCTCTTGAACTTTGCCATTTTTCTCTTTTGTCGAGTAATGCTTTAAGCCAAAGGCAATATTTTGCTCCACCGTCAGGTGAGGAAAAAGCGCATAATCTTGGAAAATCATCCCGATATTACGCTGTTCTGGTGGCAACCAGTTCTCCCCATCATCAATCGTGACGCAATTTAAGCTCATTTCGCCTGACGTTAATGGCAATAGCCCTGCAACGGCTTTTAATAGTGTTGTTTTTCCGCAACCACTTGCACCTAGTAAACAGACAATTTGCCCTTGTTCTACCTCAAGAGATAATGATTCGAGTACGGTTTGATCATCATATTGGCAAGTTAGGTTTTTAATTGATAATGCGCAGCTCATCAGTGATTTTTCTCCAGTGAACGGTTAACAACAACAAGCGGGATCAACCCAACAAGAACCAACAGAACCGCAGGCAAAGCGGCCAATTCTAAATGCTCATCCGAGGCGAAGTTATAAACGTATGTGGCTAGTGTTTCAAAGTTAAATGGACGAAGTAATAGAGCCGCATTGAGCTCTTTCATCGACTCGATAAACACTAACAGAGCCGCAATCAGTGCACCACGTTTAACCAGCGGAAAGTGCACACGCCACAGCATGGCATTAGGCTTACAACCCATGGTGCGAGACGCCATATCTAACGAAGGCGAAATTTTATTTAAATTACTTTCGATACTACCAATCGCCACCGCTGAAAAGCGCACAACCATGGCAAAAACCAGGGCGAACATGGAGCCAGAAAAAATAAGTCCCGGTCTTCCCCATTCCATGGCTTTAGCAAGGTCGTTGACGCGGTGATCCATAAACAGTACTGCGACCATCACACCAATCGCTAATACGGTTCCTGGCACTGCATACCCCATCGAAGAAAGACGCATAAATGCCAAGCTTTCGCGCTTGCCATTGACGCGATGGGTAAAGTTAACGATCAGTGCGACAGCAACACCAATAATGGCGGCAATAACCGACACGACCAAACTATTCCATGCGTATTCACGAAACTCGGGGGTCCAACTCTGCGCAAAGTAAGTTATCGCATAATCAATCAGCTGTAGTAATGGCAAAATAAACGCGACCGAAACCAAGCCCCAACACCAAACCAGCGCGGTCCACTTTTTCCAGCCCGTCAACTCATAACGAAAATCTTCGTGACTGTTAAATTGGCTTTGAAAAAGCTTTTGTTTACGACGACTGTAGCGTTCGGCACTGAGAAGCAGTACTACAATGACGAGCATCATGGCAGAAATCTTGGCTGCAGCATTAAGATTAGAGTACCCCAACCAAGTATCGTAGACCGCTGTGGTTAACGTATTCACAGCGAAGTAACTTACAGTACCAAAGTCACCGATAGTCTCCATTGCGACCAATGATAACCCCACTGCGATAGAAGGTCTTACTAACGGCATCGAGATGCGCCAAAAGCTTTCCCATGGAGAGCATTTGAGCAAACGCGCGCTTTGCAACAAAGAGACATTTTGCTCCATAAATGCAGCTCGACACAGCAAATACACATAAGGGTACAGCACTAAAGCCAACACAAAGGTCGCGCCAGGCAAGGTGCGAATATCAGGGAACCAATACTCGCCAGGTCCCCATCCGGTTACATCACGCAAAAAGATCTGAATCGGTCCTGCAAAATCAAACCAATCAGTAAAAATATAACCAATGATATAACCTGGCATCGCAAGAGGTAGCACCAATGCCCACTGCAACCATTTTTCGGTCGGCAGTTTACACATGGCCATTATCCAAGCGCTTGGTATACCAAGAATTAAGGACAACACCATTACGCCAATAGTGAGCGCAACCGTGTTAAAAATATAAGTCGGCATGACTGTCGCCATTAAATGGGCAAACAAATCATCCGTTTCACCAATTGCGGTGTAGAAGATCGCTAAGATCGGCAAAACCAGTAACAGAGTTATTACCCCACTACTGGTTTTCCATAAAGAGTGTTTATCTTTCATCGCCTAATTACTGCAAGGCTGTATGAAATACAAATGCTGTTGCAAATACATCTCATATCCTTTAATCAAATGGGGGTACTGTTATACCCCCACAAGGAATTAAAGGTCAAATTTCACTTCGTCTAATAGCTTAATTGCCGCTTCGTGGTTGGCTGCAATATCGTCTAGAGAAAGCTTGTCTGCTTTAAAGTCACCCCAAGATTCCACAAGTTCAGAACGCTTCACGCCTTCTTTAACAGGGTACTCGTAGTTAACTTCTGCGTACATCTGCTGCGCTTTGTCACCCGTTAGGAATTCCATTAGCTTCACAGCATTGTCTTTGTTTGGAGAGTACTTCGCCATCGCCATACCAGAGATGTTTACGTGAGTGCCTGTAGTCTCTTGGTTAGGGAAGTTGATGTAAACTGCATCTGCCCAAGCTTTTTGCTCTTTGTCATTAACCATTTTACCTAGGTAGTAGCTGTTACCTAGAGAAACATCACATAGACCTTCTTTGATCGCTTTAACTTGTGCACGATCGTTGCCTTGTGGTTTGCGAGCAAGGTTTGCTTTCACGCCTTCCAACCACTCTTTGGTTTCTGCTTCGCCATTGTGAGCAATCATTGCTGAAACTAGAGAAACGTTGTACGGGTGCTTACCGCTACGAGTACAAATTTTACCTTTGAACTCTGGCTTAGCCAGATCTGCATAGTTGAAATCTGCGCCTAGTTTACCTACGCGATCACGTGAAGAGTAAACACTACGTGAGCGTAGAGTTAGAGCAAACCACTCATTCTCTTTATCTTGGTATTGAGCTGGTACGTTTTCTTCAATGATTTTGCTATCTACTTTCTGAACTAAACCTTTGTTTGTCAGTTCAGCTAGACGACTGATGTCTGTCGTAAGGATAACGTCAGCTGGGCTGTACTCGCCTTCTTGAGCTAGCTTTTCTGCTAAGCCTTTTTTAGCAAATTTTACGTTTACTTTGATGCCAGTTTCTTTAGTGAACTCGTTGAACATAGGTTCAACTAGGAAAGGTTGACGGTAAGAGTAGACGTTCACTTCTTCAGCAGCCATTGCTGTTGGAGCTAAGGTTGCGCAAGTTAATGCTGAAAGAGTTAGCAGTTTTTTCATTGTTTAATCCTTTACCATGCTAATGATAACGTTTATCAGTTGCGTTATTATATGTATGTTCAATAAGAAGACAATGACAAATATTAAAAAACCTGCTCATCGGAGCAGGTTTTTATATGTTGAGAGTGTAACTATTTATTACAGGCTATTGATTACTTCACAGTGACAAATTCTGGGTACGCACCGACGCCACAATCATGCATGTCCATACCTTCCATTTCTTCATCTTCCGTGACGCGAATTCCAACGGTTGCTTTCAAGATAGCCCACACCACTAGGCTAGCACCAAATACCCAAGCAAAGATAACGACAGCACCTAAAAGCTGTGCACCGAATGTAGCATCGCCGTTACTTAGTGGTACGACCATCAAACCAAAGAAGCCACAAACACCGTGCACTGAAATCGCACCGACTGGGTCATCAATTTTCAGTTTATCTAGGCCAATGATGCTGAATACGACTAGCGCACCAGATACTGCACCGATAGCAACCGCATATAATGGCGATGGTGATAGAGGATCTGCAGTGATGGCAACCAAGCCAGCTAGCGCACCATTGAGAATCATCGTTAAGTCCGCTTTGCCCCAAGTTGTTTTACATACAAATAGCGCCGCAATAGCACCTGCAGCAGCAGCTGCGTTGGTGTTTAAGAAGATCTGACCTACCGCTGTTGCGTTCTCAAAGTCTGAAACCATCAACTGAGAACCACCGTTAAACCCAAACCAACCAAACCAAAGGATGAAAGTACCTAGTGTTGCCAAAGGCATGTTTGAACCTGGAATCGGGTAGATTTCACCGTTTTTGCCATATTTACCTTTGCGAGCACCAAGAAGCAATACACCAGCAAGAGCTGCAGAAGCACCAGCCATATGTACGATACCTGAACCTGCAAAGTCGCTAAATCCAGCTTCTGCTAGGAAGCCACCGCCCCATGTCCAATAACCTTCCATTGGGTAGATAAATGCGGTCAAAATTGCAGAGAAAACCAAGAAAGACCAAAGCTTCATACGTTCAGCCACCGCACCAGAAACGACGGACATTGCCGTTGCAACGAAGACGACTTGGAAGAAGAAGTCAGATTCTAGAGAGTGATCAGCCCCTTCTCCTTGGGTACCAATCAACGCACCAAATGAAGGTAACCAGCCTCCTTCTCCGTTGTCGACATACATGATGTTGTAACCAACGATCAGAAACATCGTACATGCAATTGCGTACAAACAGATGTTCTTCGTAAGAATTTCTGTTGTGTTCTTAGAGCGCACAAGACCAGCCTCTAGCATCGCAAAACCAGCTGCCATCCACATTACCAACGCACCGGAAATGAGGAAGAAAAAGGTGTCAAGTGCGTAACGTAACTCGGTTACTGTTGTTGTTAATTCCATAATAAGTTTCTCCAATCCCTTGAATTCTTAAAGTGCTTCTGCGTCCATTTCGCCCGTTCGGATACGCACCGCTTGGTTCAGGTCGTAGACAAAAATTTTACCGTCACCAATCTTTCCTGTTTGCGCAGCTTTTGTAATCGCTTCAACCACTCGCTCAACATTATCCGCGTGAGTAGCGATTTCAATTTTCACTTTTGGTAGGAAATCGACCTGATACTCAGCGCCGCGATACAGTTCCGTGTGGCCTTTTTGACGACCAAACCCTTTAACTTCTGATACTGTCATCCCTTCGATACCGACGTTAGCCAATGCTTCTCGCACATCGTCTAATTTAAACGGCTTAATAATGGCATTGATTATTTTCATTCAATTCTCTCCGAAGCTTTCATCCTGAAACACTTCTAATAATCCAATCTACGTGCCAAGTTTTTAAGTCATTGAATAATAAAAACTAACGTCAATTTACATATCTATAAACAAAAAGGGCGCACCATATCGGTGCGCCCTTTTCACAAATTTAAAGCAACAGAAGGAAAGTTACCCAAAACTGTGCACTAAATGTTCAAAAAGTCTTTCCATCGCTCGATAAGAATCATGAAGTCCTCTATTCCACAGCTTGCTGTACTTTCTGCATTGTAGAAATCGAATTCACTTTCCATCTCAACATCATGGTCATGGGCCAATGCGTTTTCTTGCACTAGGACTTCATCGCCCTGAATCATCAAGCTAATTTCTGTACCTGTTAGGTTATGCTCTTGAGAAGGCGCTGAAAATGACTGCTCAATTAGCTTTTCAACCTGAGCAATCTTCATAGGATCTTTGCCAATTTCTTCTTGCAGCCAGCGCCCAACAATCTCATGCCCCATGCTGCATTTTACGTAGTACTCGCCCATTAAAGTGTTACGGATGAATTCAAATTCCATCGAGATTGCCTTTTCGTATCAATTTGGTGCGGAGTATAGCGAATTGCACCCATAAAAAAAGCACCTCGTTTGAGGTGCTTTTTAATTGTGCAGTTAAGCTTATGCAGGCTCTTGGAAGATCACTTCATCCGCTTTCTTGGTGTACTGATCCATTTTATGGAAGTTCAAGTAGCGGTAAGTATCTGTAGCGGTTGCATCAATTTGCTTCGCATACTCCAAGTACTCTTCTTTGGTTGGAATCTTACCAAGGATTGCACCTACGGCAGCTAGTTCCGCAGACGACAGGTAAACATTCGCACCAGTACCTAGACGGTTCGGGAAGTTACGCGTTGAGGTCGACATCACTGTTGATTTGTCTGCAACACGCGCTTGGTTACCCATACATAGTGAACATCCTGGTGTTTCAATTCGAACCCCAGCACGGCCAAAGATACCGTAATAACCCTCTTCCGTTAGCTGATCCTTGTCCATCTTCGTTGGCGGAGCGATCCATAAACGAGTTGCAAGCTGTCCGTTGAACTTATCTAGCAGCTTACCGGCAGCGCGGAAGTGACCGATGTTCGTCATACAAGAACCGATGAACACTTCATCAATCGCTGTGCCTTGTACTTCAGACAACAAGCGAGCGTCATCCGGATCATTCGGTGCACATAGTACTGGCTCGTTGATTTCAGCCATATCGATTTCAATCACATGTGCGTATTCAGCATCTTTATCCGCTTGCATCAGCTCAGGATTTGCCAGCCACTCTTCCATCGCTGTAATACGTCGTTCGATAGTACGGCGGTCACCGTAACCTTCAGAGATCATCCACTTCAGCATTACGATGTTAGAGTTTAGGTACTCTTCGATCGACTCTTGCGACAGTTTCACAGTACAACCTGCCGCCGAACGCTCTGCAGATGCATCAGACAGCTCAAATGCTTGCTCAACAGTTAGCGTTTCTAGGCCTTCAATCTCAAGGATACGACCAGAGAATTCGTTGATCTTGCCCGCTTTCTCTACTGTTAGTAGACCTTGCTGAATCGCGTAGTAAGGGATGGCATGAACAAGGTCACGCAGTGTGATACCCGGTTGCATTTCACCTTTAAAGCGAACCAAGATTGACTCAGGCATATCTAGTGGCATAACGCCTGTCGCAGCTGCAAAGGCAACCAAGCCCGAGCCGGCTGGGAATGAAATACCTAGCGGGAAACGAGTATGTGAGTCACCACCCGTACCGACTGTATCCGGCAGTAGCATACGGTTTAGCCATGAGTGGATAATACCGTCACCCGGGCGAAGAGATACGCCACCGCGGTTCATGATAAAGTCCGGAAGTGTGTGGTGCGTGTTTACGTCTACTGGTTTTGGGTACGCAGAGGTGTGACAGAAAGACTGCATGACAAGGTCAGCAGAGAAGCCCAAACACGCCAAGTCTTTAAGTTCATCACGAGTCATAGGGCCGGTAGTATCTTGCGAGCCTACTGTCGTCATCTTCGGCTCACAGTAGGTACCAGGGCGAATGCCTTCTACGCCACACGCTTTACCAACCATTTTCTGTGCAAGCGTGTAACCCTTGCCAGAATCTGCAATTTCACCAGGTTTACGGAATACATCCGAAGGCTCAAGACCTAGCGATTGACGCGCTTTGTCTGTCAAACCACGACCGATGATCAATGGGATACGACCGCCAGCACGAACTTCATCAATCAGTACTTCCGTTTTCAGCGAGAACTCAGCTAAAACTTCACCTGTTTCGTGATTACAAACTTTACCTTCATATGGGTAAACATCGATAACATCGCCCATGTTGAGCTTAGTCACGTCGACTTCGATTGGTAGTGCGCCCGCATCTTCCATTGTGTTGAAGAAGATAGGTGCAATTTTACCACCAAGCACGTAACCACCAGCACGTTTGTTTGGAACGTAAGGGATATCATCTCCCATGAACCAAAGTACTGAGTTGGTTGCAGATTTACGTGAAGAACCAGTACCAACAACATCACCAACGTAAACCAATTGGTGACCTTTTTCTTTCAATTCTTCAATTTGCTTGATCGGACCAATATTGCCCGGTTGATCAGGATTGATGCCTTCACGCTCGTTCTTCAGCATCGCAAGTGCGTGCACTGGGATATCAGGACGAGACCAAGCATCAGGTGCAGGTGAAAGGTCATCCGTGTTCGTTTCACCTGTTACTTTAAATACAGTTAGAGTGACTTTTTCTTCAAGCTTAGGCTTAGAAAGGAACCACTCAGCATCAGCCCATGACTGAAGTACTTTCTGTGCATGCGCATTGCCTGCTTTTGCTTTCTCTTCTACATCATAGAAAGCATCAAACATCAGAAGTGTATGAGACAGTGCTTCTACAGCAATCTCTGCCAGTGCTTCATCATCCAATAGCTCAACTAGCGGTTCGATGTTGTAACCACCTTGCATAGTGCCTAGCAGTTCAGCCGCTTTTTCACGACTCACTAATGGTGATTTAACTTCACCTTTTGCTACTGCCGTTAGGAAACCCGCTTTTACATAAGCAGCTTCATCAACACCTGGAGGGATACGGTTTTCAAGTAGGTCAAGAATGACTTCTTCTTCACCTTGTGGGGGATTTTTCAGAAGTTCTACAAGTCCAGCAACTTGTTCTGCGTCTAGCGGTTTAGGAACAACTCCTTCAGCAGCACGCTCTTCGACGTGTTTACGGTAGGCTTCAAGCACGACTTTTTCCTCTCATTGCGGTTCCTCCTCTATTATTACTATTGTTAAAGTAAAGGAGTGAACATCCTTGGAAACTTGGCTCTCCATTGCCCTTGTTTTCATTCAATTATGATTGAGAAACAGCGCCGTAGAGGCCAAACTGTGGGCAAAATAATAGCAAATTTAACCTTAAATTAAAATCTTATCATTTTGACCAACATAGCAACTTACGACTAAAGTTCTGCTAATTTTGACCAAATATGCCAAGTTTTTGCTTTCTCATACCCGATTAATTAAACGATGTTCCTACGATCAAATACACAGCATCCAAATCTTGCTCGGTACGACCGTATGCCAACATTATTGGTCCTATTGGTGAGTCAACACCGAAGAAGATGGAGCCTGCATTGTAAAGCGGCGCTTCGTTTAGTTTCAGATCATTATCAGACCAAACACCCCCATATTCGACCGATGCGCCCAGGTAGACTGGAGCTTCAAACAGTCCGAAATCATTATCAAACCACTTATATCGGTACACCAAACTGCTGAAAAATAAGTTCTGTCCGATCAGGCTATTTCTTGGGATTCCCGATAGGCTTAAAAAGCCGCCCAACTCTCTGGGATCAAGCGGTAAAGATGAGTTTTTACTCTCTACAAAACTATATTCAGCATGTCCGACTAAAGTATGACGCTGATGACTCACTGCACCTTTAAATCGTGCAGAGATTTCATACACGGTATCTTCAATAATTTTGTCAGTCTCTAAAAGGCTAACGCCTTGAGGACTTTGATCATGAGACACTAAATATTCGAGATCGACTAAAAGTCCACGAGTCGGAAATGCGAAATCATCAAGTGTATCTAGGCGATAGTTGGCAAACAGGCCACGACGTTCAAAATCCAATTTACCAGCAGAAGCCAAAGTAGAAAGCTCAATATCTCCGGTTGAGTAGCGAGCGCCAAATCGAAGTTCTTGCCACAATGTGGGTTGGATACCTATCGCTAACTCTGTTGTAAAATCATCGTAAGTGACCGGAAAAAAGTCATTTACTGACTCTAAATCTGGTGCTTGAGGCTCTGTTAAAGGTAAGTTTCGGCTCTCACTACCATAGGAAATTCGCCCCGATACAAAAAGTTCTTGGCTAGATAAAACAGGGGAATACAACTCAGCTTCAATCAGCTTATCCGTGCCCATTTCTACGTTGAACGCCAACTCCGCGCCATGAGAGTTTAAATTGGTAAAGTTGGTCGATATTCCTATGCCGTACTGGCTATCTGTATCGAAGTCATCTTCAAGAAAAAATCGGAAGTTGAGATAATTAGGCCCCCACGACTTCTCGTTAACATCAAAAACCAACAATGTCTCACCATCCACCTCTTCAAAGTGATAAGTGATGAGCTCGAACCGATCTAACGCGTAGAGGTTTTCAACGGCTTTCTCAATTTCGGCCGTTGAAATACGACGTCCGGTTTCTAGTTCAATACGATTCGTCAATAGCACATCGCTGTAGTGCGTGTTATTTACAATCACAATGTCATCAACCACACGCTGATCGCCATAAATCAAAGTTTTACGAACTTCTTGTTTGCGATCGATGTATTTTTGATAGTCCGCGTTGGACAAGCGCAACCCTTTCAGCTTGTCTTTTAACTGCTTGGTAATATCGTAACCCGCTTGAAAAGCCCAAGGCATTTTGTCGAACTCGACGGTTTCCATGGTGCCCACATTGGGACGGATATAAATATCTTGAGGTTCAAGCTCGTCCACTTGCTGTTGTGTACTACGACGAACGAGATAGTTAGAGAGTTGGTCCGCGACAGTAAACAGCCCGGTAAATTCATCTTCGGTTTTGTAGTCGGTGCTAATATCGACAGCAATAACAACATCTGCCCCCATGGCGCGAGCCACATCGACAGGCATGTTATTAACGACGCCACCATCGACAAGCATATGGCCATTGAGCTTATAGGGAGGAAGCGCTCCTGGTACAGACATACTGGCCATCATGGCGTCCACAAGGTAGCCATTGCCAAGAACCACTTCCTCTAGCGCAAGAATATCTGTCGCCACAGAGCGGTAAGGAATGGCAAGATCATCAAAAGAATCGAATCGCCCTAAGTTCCCCGTAGTCTCACGCAATACGCGCAACATGTTCTGGCCTTGCACCACACCAGTTGGGGCACGCACCTCACCAAATCTTAAGCCGAGGTCAGTGTTAGTTTGATAGCGGTCTTCATACTCTTTATCACGAACTCGGCGTTGACTGCGGTCGACACGATCTCGATAGCCACTGCTCCAATCCACGGTGTAGATAAAACTTTCAATTTCATCAGCGCTCATCCCCGTGGCATAGAGACCACCAACATAAGCGCCCATACTAGTGCCCGTTACAATATCGACCGGGATCTGCATCTCTTCTAACGCTTTAAGGACGCCGATATGCGCAGCGCCTTTTGCTCCGCCACCAGCGAGCACAACTGCCACCTTTGGACGAGGCTCCACGTCATCCGTTTTTGCTAGAGAGTTTGCGAGGGAAACTGAAGGAGTGGTGATCAAAAAGGCACTAACCCAAAGCGCGAAATGGCGAGTCGACGGGCTTGATAACAGCTTTTTGAACATTCACTTCTTCCTTTGTTGAATTTCTTATCAAGTAGGGCGTGCTAGCAGCACCGTACTAACACGCCCTAATATGTACTAAGAATTGACCAGAGAGACAAGCTAATGTTGTTGATTTGGCGATGCTACCAATCAAATAAGCTGTTAAGCCAGTTTGATTTCTTCTCACACTGCTGCTTTATTTGACCCGTTTTATCCCAAACTGGCAGTTTATAATCACTACGACAGTTCATTTCTAAACCACCATCTGATGTCGGCTTAAATCCTAACGTGGTGATCTCTCTTGGCCATGGAAGCTCTAAACGCTCAGGAATGCGTTGCTTCAAATACTCTGCGTACACTCGTAATGCACCGCTCGATCCCGTTAGATGAACCGGTTTGTTATCGTCGCGGCCTAGCCAAATTGTCGTCACTTCACGGCCATCAACACCGACAAACCAGCTATCGCGGTTATCGTTACTGGTACCCGTTTTTCCTGCCAGTGCAGCCCAACCAAACTGGCTTTGTAAGAAGCGGCCTGTACCTTGAGCAACCCCCTGTTTCATCGCGTAGGTCGTTAGCCATGCTGCTTGCTCATCCACGGCTCTTGATGAACGAGGCAAGGATTGATAAAGCACATTACCTTCCATATCCATCACTGAACGCAGAGCGGTCAGTTTCGCACGTTTGCCTGAGTTCGTCAGTGTCTGATACATCTGCGCGACTTCAAACGGCGTCAAAGAAAACGAGCCCAAAAACATCGAAGGCACTGGGCGGATTTCGTCTTTGTTGACGCCCAAACGTTCTAAAGTATTGGATACTTCTGGGATACCAAGCGCCATGCCTAAGCGCACAGTTGGCACGTTGAGTGACTTCGCTAAAGCAATGTAGAGTGGCACATCACCACGGTATTTTCGGTCGTAGTTACGCGGTGTCCATACATTACCTTTACTGCTTTTCAGGCTTAGCGGCGTGTCGTGCAGCGTCGTGCCTAGGTTATATTTTTCCGGTTGTTCTAAAGCCGTCAAGTAAATCGCTGGTTTAACTAGAGAACCAATTGGACGACTGGCATTGAGCGCGCGGTTAAAACCTTCATAACCAACACGTTTACCGCCAACCATGGCACGGATTTCACCACTATGACGATCAACCGCGACTGCAGCGGCTTCTAATTCTTTACCGCCTCGTTTAGCTAGCTCCGGGATCTTTTTCGCGATGGCTTGCTCCATTTTGCTTTGCGATACCGGATCCAGAGACGTAAACACGCGCAGCCCGGTTTCCGCTTTAAATCGCTCCCCCACTTTTTCTTTCAATTCAATGCTCAATTGTTGGAAATAAGCGGGCTGACGGCTCGCAATACGTGGTTTGCTCTGCGTATCAAGCGAACGACTGACGGCTTGCTCATACTGCTCAGATGTCAGCATGTTTTGCTGCATCAACAAACGTAATACAAGATCGCGGCGCTCTTTCGTGCGCTCAGGGTAACGAATTGGATTGTAGTAAGATGGTCCTTTTACCATCCCAACTAACATTGCCAACTGATCGATTCGCAGCTCTTGGATCGGTTGTCCAAAGTAATAACGCGATGCCAAGCCAAACCCGTGGATCGCTTCACCACCGCTTTGCCCCAAGTACACTTCGTTAAGGTAGGCTTCCAAAATACGATCTTTGCTGTAACGGTAATCCAAAATTAACGCGATATACGCTTCTCTAACTTTGCGCCACAGCGTTTTATCACGGGTCAAAAACAGGTTTTTCGCCAACTGCTGAGTTAGCGTACTACCACCTTGAACAGTACGACCCGCTTTAATGTTTGCAACCATTGCTCGTGCAATCGCGAGTGGAGACACCCCATCGTGTTGATAAAAATCCCGGTCTTCGGTCGCAAGCAGTGCATCAACTAAAATTTCTGGGAACTGATCACGACGCAAGAACAGACGCTGCTCATCTTGATCTTTCTCCAGCATCCCCAACATCTTCGGTTCTAAGCGTAAGTAACCAAGATCGCCTCGGGACTCTAAAGACTGAATACGCTGTAAGCCAGAATCTGAAAAATGGAGCATCACGTGACGATCCGGTTCAGGACCATCGGCAAATTCGAATGGACGGCGAATCAATTCAATCCGAGTGGAAGAAGAAGAGTACTCACCAGGGTAGCGAGGCTGACTTACCTTACGGTAATTCAGTACATCCAGCTCGTTACGAAGTTCTTGAATGGTGATATTTTCACCCGGATTTAAGTTCAAGATGCGAGCATAAACCACCGTTGGCAGTTCAAACAGCTGGCCTTCAAAGCGCTCTTTCACAACACTATCTAAATAAATACCCACAAACAGCAAAACAGCGGCAAGCGCAACACCGGCTTTCCAGCTAAATGACCACAAAACTTTCAGCCACGAACGTTTCTCGTTAGCCGGCTTTTTACTCGGTGTGCGTCGAGTCTGTTTTGTCGTTCCTTTATTGGTTGTACTTTTCTTCGCTGGCGCTTTTTTCGCGCTAGGCTTCTTGCTGTTAGTCATTATTCAATTGTCTTTTTGTTTTCGTAGTTGCTACATGATTGGCAGGGTCATCTGGCCAAACGTGTTTTGGGTAGCGCCCTTTCATCTCTTTTTGAACGTCTTTATAGCTTCCGTTCCAGAAAGCCGCCAAGTCAGACGTCACTTGCAGCGGACGTTGTGCCGGCGAAAGCAGTTCAAGCACCAAACGCTTACGACCAAGTGCTACCGTAGGAGAGCCACTCTCACCAAATACCTCTTGCATACGCACCGATAGTTTCGGCTCATGGCCATACTGGTAACGGATACGCTTCTTTGAACCTGTCGGCAGTTGGTAATGCTCTGGTAACCATTCATCCAGCTGTTGATTGAGTGGCCAACCTAATCGAGCGTTCAGCGCTTCGACCAAGTTTATCTTGCTCAAATCGTTAACCGAACTGACGGACGTCATGTACGGCTCTAACCACTCTTCTAATGAATCCAACAAACTGGCTTCATCAAACATTGGCCATGATTGCTCGGGTAACCATTCCACCGCACAACGAATCCGAGCCAACAAGCTCTCCGCTGCCGGTGTCCAGTTTAGACTCTGTAAGCCCTGGCGGCGGACATACGTGAGTAAAGCTTGTGTCATTTTTTCTTTGCCAGGGCTTGGCAACGGCTCGCGTTCAACCACCAGCTGACCGAGTTTTGTTTGTCTCTCAGCCATTAGACGCCCTCTTTTTTCATCCCAGTCTACAACTTCTTCAGACGAAAATAGCGCTTCAAAGGTCGCTCGCAATATATTGACATCCAATTCACATGCCGAATGAATTTGACTGGAGTTAGAATGAGAACGCATTAAGTCAACGGCAACCAAATACTCACAGCCACCTAGCATGTCTTCCTGACGACATTCTGCACCATGACCATTAGCCAAAGTAAATCGCCCAAATTGATTTGTGCGCTGCTGCGCAATGCGATCTGGAAATGCCAAACTTAACACCAGCGGTAATGCCTCTTCATCCACGCCTTTCAGGTCAAATACCGTATCTAATTTGTACGCCAGAGATTGAGCACGCTTGAACAACATCGACTTTTTTGGATGAGTACCAACAAGCCAACGATGCAAACTATGAGCGATATTGGTGACGTTTCTTTCTGGCTCTTCAATCAGTGCGACCGCCGCCAAAGCAGCATTTAACATCTTATCACTGTAAGATTGCGCTTTAATTAGCATCGCAGCCGCACGAGGCTCAACGCCTAGTTCATGCGCCTGTTTTCCTTCGGACGTTAATTGCCCTTTTTCCGTCAGTAGTCCCAATGACACCAATAGCTGCTTCGCTTGTTCCAATGACGCATTAGCGGGAACATCAAGCCACTTGAGATCGTTGATATCACTCGCTCCCCAAAATGCGAGCTCCATAACTAAACTAGCCAAATCGGAATGCAAAATTTCGGGCTGGGGAACCAGAGGTTGCTGCTTGAACTGACTTTCAGAATAGAGGCGAACGCAAATGCCCTCTTCTATTCGTCCCGCTCGTCCTGCACGCTGAATCGCTGAAGACTGTGCAATGCGTGTTTGCTCTAAGCGTGTTAAACCGTTTTTCAAATCAAACCGGGCAATACGCTCTAACCCAGAATCAACCACAAGGCGAATGCCTTCAATCGTCAGTGAAGTTTCTGCAATGTTGGTCGCGAGTACGACTTTACGCTTGCCGTGTTCTGCCGGCGTGATGGCTTTTTGTTGCTCAGTAAAGCTCTGTTGCCCATAAAGCGGACACACTTCAATATCATCCGCCAAATGAGATAAACGTTCTTCGACTTGTTTAATGGCCCCAACGCCCGGTAGGAAAGCCAACAAAGAGCCGGACTCTTTGTTCATAAGACTTTCTATTGTTTTTGCCATACTCCTAGGTAAATGATCATTCACACCTAACGGTTGGTAACGCATGTCTACGTCGAAACTGCGTCCTTCTGATTCAATGTAACTGGCTTCCGGCAACAACGACTGTAAGGCTTGTTGATCAAGCGTTGCCGACATTACCACCAGCTTGAGATCGTCTCGCAATGCCTCTTGAACTTCTAAACTGAATGCCAAAGCGGTATCGGCATGAATGCTGCGTTCATGAAACTCATCAAAGATCAGCAGTTCAACACCATCCAGTTCAGGGTCAGTTTGGATCATCCGAGTCATGATCCCTTCGGTTACGATCTCCAGCTGCGTTGCAGAACTTACCTTTGCCTCGCCACGAACTCGATAACCCACGCGTTGCCCTACTTGCTCTCCCAATTGCTCAGCAAGATAACGGGCAATGTTACGCGCCGCGAGTCGTCTTGGTTCGAGCATGATGATTTTTCCAACAACCGAATGGTTTAAGAGGAGCTGTAAAGGGAAGTAGGTCGACTTACCGGCACCAGGCGCCGCTTTTAAGATCACTTGATGTTGATTTTTGACCGCCGTCAGCAACTCAGGCATCACGGCTTCAATCGGCAATTGTGACAAAGGAAATACCTTATGGTGTAATGGTGGCAACATTGTACATAAAAAAATTTTTGTCTAAATAAGCAAATGCATTTCACACCCGCTTTAGAGTCCGCCACTCTACTCAAACGCTATAAACGCTTTCTTGCCGATATCGAACTCGATACCGGTGAAATTCGTACTATCCACTGCGCAAACACTGGCGCTATGACAGGTTGTGCGACACCCGGAAACAAAGTTTGGTTTTCCACTTCCGACAACCCGAAACGAAAATACCCCAATAGTTGGGAGTTGAGTGAAACCGAACAAGGCCACCGTATTTGTATCAATACCGCGCGCGCCAACCAATTAGCCGTTGAGGCTATTGAAAATAATGTCATTTCAGAGCTTTGTGGTTATGACACACTTCAAACTGAGGTGAAATACGGTAATGAAAATAGCCGAATTGATATCTTGCTCAGCGCAGACAACAAGCCAAAGTGCTATATAGAAGTGAAAAGCGTCACTCTTCTTGATGAGACCGACTCTATTGGACAAGGATACTTCCCAGATGCGGTCACGACTCGGGGACAAAAGCACCTGAGAGAGCTCACAGAAATGGCACAAAATGGAAGTAGAGCCATACTTTTATTCACTGTTTTACATTCAGGTATTGAAAAAGTATCCGCGGCGCACCATATAGACGCGAAATATTCACTATTACTCAAACAAGCACAAGACGCTGGAGTGGAAGTTCTCTGCTACAAAGCTGAACTGAGCGATACTGGAATGAAGCTGATTTCCGCTATTGATTTTATCAATTAAGAGAAAAAATGATGTCGTCTTCACATTGACGATAACTTTGCGATTCAGTATTTGCTTGCACCGCCTCTTTTTGCTATAGATACCCGCCTTAAATTGACTGCGTAGCAGTTGACTAGGTGTAAGTAGGAGATGCTGTATGCCAGAATCAAAGAAGAAAACGATAGGCATCCTAGCCATTGCCGGCGTGGAGCCATATCAGGAAAAACCTGGTGAAGAGTACATGTCACCAGAGCAGGTTGAACACTTTACGAAAATCTTAACAGCTTGGCGCGACCAGCTGAGAGCTGAAGTGGATCGTACCGTTCACCACATGCAGGACGAAGCAGCAAACTTCCCAGATCCAGTTGACCGCGCCTCTCAAGAGGAAGAGTTCAGCCTAGAACTGCGTAACCGCGACCGCGAACGCCGTTTGATCAAGAAGATTGAAAAGACTTTGGATAAAATCAAAGAAGACGATTTTGGCTTCTGTGAGTCTTGTGGCGTAGAGATTGGCGTTCGCCGTCTTGAAGCACGTCCAACCGCTGACCTATGTATTGACTGTAAAACACTTGCAGAAATCAAAGAGAAGCAAATGCAAGGTTAATCAACCAAGCATTATGATTATTGAAGGGAGCTCAGGCTCCCTTTTTGTTTTGACTACCTTTGCATCCCATTTGTTTACTAAATTCGAGATACACGCATGACACGCTATGTAGGTCGATTCGCCCCATCTCCTTCTGGTCCTTTACATTTTGGTTCACTGATTGCCGCTCTTGGCAGCTATTTTCAAGCGAAAGCACACAACGGAACCTGGTTAGTACGTATTGAGGACTTGGACCCACCAAGAGAAATGCCAGGTGCGGCGCAACTTATCCTAGATGCGCTCAAAGCCTATCAGCTGCATTGGGATGGAGAGGTGGTATACCAGAGTGAACGTCATGACCTTTACCAAGCTCAAATAAATACATGGCTCGAAAATGGTGAGGCCTATTATTGCCAATGTACTCGAAAGCAAATTAAAGAGCATGGCGGGTTTTATCCTGGCACTTGCCGCGATAAAAACTTGAAAGACGGCGCGATTCGCCTAAAAATGACCAAGCCTGTCGCTCATTTCTTCGATCAGAAGCGTGGAACAATTAAGATTCCAGAGCAACTCGTTAATGAAGATTTCATTATTAAACGTCGAGATGGATTATTTGCTTATAATCTTGCGGTAGTATTGGACGACATCAACCAAGGCGTCACAGAAATCGTGCGTGGTGCAGACTTAATCGAGCCAACAGGGCGTCAAATCAGTCTGTACCAGATACTTGGGCAGCCTGAAGTCAGCTACTTGCATTTACCATTGGCGATGGACAACAACGGCAATAAACTGTCGAAACAAAATCACGCGACGGCTATTGATATAGAAACACCAAAGCCTACTCTATTACGCGCCATGACATTTTTGGGCTTCGAGATACCTGAAGCCATAAAAGCGGCCAACATAGAAGAGATTCTTCGTTGGGGCTGCGAAAACTGGCGCTTGGAACAGCTTCCAACAGAGATCGAGATCACAGCGTGATTCTCAAATGGCATTGTGTAGGCTATCATTAGCCGCAAATTAGGCCCTAGAGGCGCAAAAACTAACCAAAGCAAGATTGGACTAAACCCAGTTATTGCCAGATGCACATGAATACAAACGACTATACACCAAGCGAACCTGCCACTATTCCAGAGCTCGCTCTCAATGTAATAACTCGTGAAGAGCACAACATTTCGCGTAAGCAGATCAGTGATAATGCACTGAAGGTACTGTACCGCCTAAATGGTGCTGGTTTCGATGCTTTTCTTGTGGGTGGCGGGGTTCGAGACTTACTGCTTGGACAGAAACCAAAAGATTTTGACATTGCGACCAACGCAACGCCGGAACAGATCAAACAGCTATTTCGTAACTGCCGTTTGATTGGTCGCCGCTTCCGCTTGGCTCACATTATGTTTGGCCGAGATATCATTGAAGTAGCGACATTCCGCGGTCACCACCAAGAGCAAAAGAATAAGAGCATCTCTCAGCAATCGAAAGAAGGAATGCTGCTGCGGGACAATGTCTACGGCACCATCGATGAAGATGCTGAGCGCCGTGATTTCACGATTAACTCGATGTACTACAACATCGCGGATTACTCGATTCACGACTACGCACGTGGTATTGAGGATTTAGAAGATCGCCTCATTCGACTGATTGGCGATCCAGAAACACGCTACCGTGAAGATCCAGTACGTATGTTGCGTGCAGTTCGCTTCGCGGTAAAACTGGACTTTGATATTGAAGAAGACACCGCGGCGCCAATCGAACACATGGCACCGTTGCTCGGTGACATTCCGTCAGCGCGTCTTTTTGAAGAGTCACTCAAGTTATTGCAATCCGGTCACGGCTTAGAAACCTACCACCTACTGCGTGAGTACAACCTATTCCAACAGCTCTTCCCGACGATTGCAGCGCACTTTACAGAAGATTACTCCTCTCACACTGAGCAAATGTTGGATCTTGTCCTAGATTCTACCGACATGCGCATCGAAGATGGGAAACGCATCAATCCAGCATTTATGTTTGCTGCAATGCTGTGGTACCCACTGTGTGCGAAAGCCGATGAACTGATGGAAGAGCGCAACCTAGGCCATTACGACGCTATTATGGAAGCGAGTAACATCATTCTTGATGAACAAGTTCGTACAATTGCCATTCCAAGACGCCACACAGCAACCATTCGCGAGATTTGGCAGCTGCAGCTGCGCCTTCCTCGACGTAACGGTAAACGTGCATTCCGCCTGATGGAGCTCAATAAATTTAGAGCTGGCTTTGATTTTCTTGAAATGCGCGGTGAAATTGAAGGTGGTGACACTCAGAAGCTTGCCAAGTGGTGGGAAACTTTCCAAAATGCAGGCCGAGAAATGCGTCAAGCAATGGCTGCCGACCTAGACGGTCAATCACCGAAGAGTGGTCAGCGCCGCCGTAAAACCTATCGCAAGAAAAAGAGTAAGCCTAAGTCATGATCACAGCGTACATTGCGGTAGGCAGTAACTTGGCTGATCCTGTCAGCCAAGCGAAGCAAGCGATTGAAGCGTTAAAAACGCTGCCTGAATCAGAATTTGTTCAGGCTTCTTCGCTATACAGCAGCACGCCAATGGGACCACAAAACCAACCGGATTACATCAATGCGGTTGTGTCAATTAACACCAGTTTGACGCCTCTTGAGCTGCTCGATTGCACACAAGCCATTGAGCAAGAACAAGGGCGTGTCCGTAAAGACGAACGTTGGGGACCAAGAACCTTGGACCTCGACATTGTTCTTTATGGCAATGAGGTGATTAATTCCGAGAGGCTGATCGTTCCTCATTATGGAATGAAAGAGCGTGAATTCGTACTCTACCCTCTTGCGGAAATTGCACCAAGTTTACAACTCCCCGATGGGACCGAGGTCTCTGAACTACTGGAACAAGTAGATAGAAACGGCCTCAGTATCTGGCAGTCATAGCCAACTCCTAGTAAGGATAAAACCATGAAAAAAATGACCATCAACGACCTGATCAAGTGGAAGCAAGAAGGTCGTAAATTTGCTACTTCAACCGCTTATGATGCGAGCTTTGCCCAACTGTTTGAAAGCCAAGAAATGCCAGTACTTCTTGTTGGTGATTCTCTAGGTATGGTTTTGCAAGGTCACAACGATACTCTACCAGTAACGGTCGATGATATCGCTTACCATACTCGTTGCGTACGCGCAGGTAGCCCAAATTGTTTGTTGATGGCTGACATGCCATTCATGAGCTACACCACGCCAGAGCAAGCTTGCGAAAATGCGGCTACACTGATGCGTGCGGGTGCCAATATGGTGAAAATTGAAGGTGGTGACTGGCTAGTCGACACTGTAAAAATGCTCACTGAACGCTCGGTTCCAGTTTGTGCTCACCTTGGTTTAACTCCTCAAGCCGTGAATATTTTTGGTGGTTACAAAGTCCAAGGTCGCGATCAAGAAAAAGCGGACCGCATGGTGAAAGATGCCTTAGCACTGCAAGAAGCAGGCGCTCAAATCGTCTTACTAGAGTGCGTGCCTGCTGAGCTTGCTGAGCGTATTACGCAAGTGCTCGACGTCCCTGTTATCGGTATTGGGGCTGGTAACGTGACAGATGGTCAAATACTCGTGATGCATGATATGTTCGGTATCTCTGCCAACTACATGCCGAAATTCTCCAAAAACTTTCTTGCTGAAACAGGTGATATGCGCAAAGCCGTTGCTAAATACATTGAAGATGTAGCCAACGGTGTATTCCCAGACGACGCTCATACCATTGCCTAGAGGATAAATGCATGCAAACTTTTGCGGAAATCTCAGCAGTTCGTGAACACCTTAAAGCCTTTAAACGTGAAGGTCGTAAAATTGCGTTTGTCCCAACCATGGGCAACCTTCACGAAGGTCACTTAACTTTAGTGCGTAAAGCACGCGAACACGCTGATATCGTTGTCGTAAGCATCTTTGTTAATCCGATGCAGTTTGATCGTGCAGACGATTTAAATAATTACCCGCGTACGCTAGAGGAAGACTTAAGCAAGTTAACCTCTGAAGGGGTCGATGTGGTATTTACGCCGACACCAGAAGTTATCTATCCTGAAGGGCTTGATAAACAAACGTTTGTTGATGTTCCGGGTCTATCGACTATTTTAGAAGGGGCTTCACGCCCTGGTCATTTCCGTGGCGTCACAACCATCGTAAACAAGCTATTTAACATCGTTCAGCCAGATGTGGCCTGTTTTGGTGAGAAAGATTTTCAACAACTTGCTGTTATCCGCAAGATGGTTGTCGATCTTGCGATGGACATTGAAATCATTGGTGTACCGACCGTACGTGAAATGGACGGTTTAGCAATGAGCTCACGCAATGGCTTGCTTACGCTGGACGAACGTCAACGTGCGCCAGTGCTTGCTCGTACAATGCGTTGGATCAGCAGTGCCATTCGCGGTGGCCGTGATGACTACGCATCGATCATCGAAGATGCGAGCGACCAACTTCGAGCTGCAGGTTTGCACCCTGATGAGATCTTCATTCGTGATGCTCGTACTTTACAAGTGATCACGCCAGAAACGACACAAGCCGTCATTCTGATGTCTGCGTTCTTAGGCAAAGCGCGTCTTATCGATAACCAAACGGTAGATATGGTTGTCGAAGCGAAGGAAGAAGCAGAGTCTAGTAATACAAACTCAGAGAGCGCAGAGTAAGCTCTGAGCCATCAAGACGTAAAAAGGTCGACTCTTAGTCGACCTTTTTTATTTTCTACGTATAGACGCAATCTAATCCTTCAGGACGTGTTTTAAAGCGCTTGTGCAGCCACATCCACGCTGGAATATCACGTTTTATCATTTTCTCGAGTTCTTGATTCAAGATACTTGCCGCTTTAATCGCATTACGCCTCTCGAAACGCTCACTGATATCTTTTCCAATATACAACGTGTAATGGTGATTCTTGCTCACTGTGACGCCAGATATGACCGCACACTTTGTTGCGTCTATAAGCACACTAGAGCCCACGATACTCGCGGCTTGTTCAACAGCAAAGAACGGCGCAAAAACAGAATGGCTGACGCCATAATCATGGTCGGGCAAATACCACAGTCGATGACCATTTTTCAGTACTTTGAGCATTGATTTCACGTCTTTTCGATCAATCATTTGATGCCCCAAACGAGTTCGACCTCGATGTTGAATAAACTCATAAGCAGGATTCGAATTTGGGCGATAAACGCCATAACCTTTGGCAAACTGGCTAAAAATACGAGCGGTTATCTCCAAGTTTAAATGGTGACTGCACACCACCAACACACCACGCCCATTCTTTTCCTCAGCGAGTAAACGATCTTTCCCAACAATAGAGGTTATCCGACGTATCCGCCAATCTGGCCAAAACCAGGCGATCCCCGTTTCGATGATCGCCATTCCCGTATATTGAAAGTTTTTTCGTACTACGTCCTTACATTGCCAATCCGTAAAATCAGGGAAACACAGCTGGAGATTACGCAGAGCGATCTTGTGTCGACGCTTCATTACATGCATCGCAACACAGCCGATGCTTCTACCTAAGATTCGCAATACTATGTATGGCAGTACATTAACAAGAATCGCTAAAGATCCAAATGCCAGCCATACAGACCAATATTTGGGCTTAAGTAACTGATAGGAGAAAGGCGGCGGCGGGACAATATTCATAGGATTACTCATTTATTACAAATGATTGAAACCTATCATGATAAAAACTGAAAAATTGTATGGGTATGTATTGTTATGCATGCCAAAGAGCAGCATGATTCGCTGCTCTTTGTTGTGTGGGAGAGTCTTAGCTTCTTAGCCCAATACCTTTCGTTACTAAGTAATGAGCAACGGCATACAGCGCTATCACAAACACCGCAAGCACACTGAATGAGGTGACAATACCCACATCCGATACGCCTAAAAAACCATAACGGAACGCATTCACCATGTAGACGATTGGGTTAATCTTAGAGACACCTTGCCAAAATTCAGGCAGTAAGCTGATGGAATAAAAAACACCACCCAAGTAGGTTAACGGGGTCAACACAAATGTAGGAATGATCGAAATATCATCAAACGTTTTTGCATAGACCGCATTGATCAACCCGCCTAGAGCAAATACAACGGATGTCATGAAGACGGTCGCAACAATAATGCCCCAGTGTTCAACTTGCAGATCCACAAACAATAGAGACACACAGGTAACAATAGCGCCTACTAACAAACCTCGAGTCACACCGCCCATTACGTATCCAGCAATGATCACGTAATTTGGCACTGGTGCCACCAGCAGCTCTTCAATGTTCTTCTGTAGTTTTGCACTAAAGAACGAAGACGCCACATTCGAGTATGAATTGGTGATCACCGACATCATGATCAAACCTGGAACTATGTACTCCATGTAGCTAAAGCCGCTCATCTCACCGATTCGAGAGCCAATAAGATTACCGAAAATGATGAAATACAGTGTCATTGTGATTGCAGGCGGAACTAAAGTTTGCACCCAAATACGCGTAAAACGGGTGATCTCTTTGCTCAGCAAGCTACGAAATGCCGTCCAATATAAACCGTACATTTACTTACTCCCTTCTCTTACAATGCTGACAAACAACTCTTCCAGTCGGTTGGCTTTGTTACGCATTGAAAGAACTTTAATACCATGCTCTGTTAACTGACTGAACACTGAATTCAATCCTTGGCTTTTATCTAGCTCTATCTCTAAAGAGCCATCAACAATACTTTGTCGATTGACGCCTTCAAGCTCAGGCACCTCGCCTTCAGATTCAATGTCTAGGATAAATGTCTCGACGCTTAACTTACCTAGCAACGCCTTCATGGTGGTGTTTTCGATCAACTCACCTCGGTTAATAATGCCGATATTTCGACACAGCATCTCCGCTTCTTCTAGGTAGTGCGTCGTCAAAATAATCGTAATCCCTTGCTCTTGGTTGATCTCTTTCAGAAATTCCCACATTGAGCGGCGTAGTTCAATGTCCACCCCAGCCGTTGGCTCATCCAAAATGAGCAACTGCGGCTCGTGCATCAAAGCTCGGGCGATCATCAAACGGCGCTTCATCCCGCCAGATAAATTACGGGCACGCTCTTTACGTTTTTCCCATAAATCGAGTTTTTTCAGGTACTTTTCAGCTCGTTCTTTGGCTAATACTTTAGACACACCGTAATAGCCCGCTTGCTGCATCACGATTTGTTCAACAGTTTCAAACTGATTGAAGTTGAACTCTTGTGGCACCAAGCCTAAATTCTGTTTGGCCAACTCAAGGTCGGTATCAATGTCATAACCGAAAACTTTCGTCGTCCCAGAAGTTTTGTTCACTAAGGAAGAGATGATGCCGATCGTGGTCGATTTTCCTGCACCATTGGGACCTAGAAGCGCGTAGAAGTCACCCTTTTTCACTTGGAGACTAATACCTTTTAACGCCTCAAAGCCACCTGCATACGTCTTGCGCAACTGTTCAATTTCTAATGCGTACATAAGGTCGTGATTGCCGTTTGTTTGTGATTACTAATACCGACTCGATGTTTATCAGCGGTTTACTACGAAATCGCCTTGGGTATTGTACTGGAGGTCCATCAGTTTATCGTTGAATAACGATGATTACAATTAAACCTTTCGATAATATTGGAAATATAGTCCCTATCAACGTAAAGGTTATCTACAAGTAAGGAAAAGTTAGGGAATAAAAAACGCAACAGAGCGCTGTTGCGTTTTTAACGATCAGAGTGATTACGCCGTTATACGCTGATACTGGTCCGCCTCGACATGAGCTACCGCCGCATTTAATG
Organism: Vibrio sp. J2-4; assembly: GCF_021728155.1. Lineage (NCBI taxonomy): Bacteria > Pseudomonadati > Pseudomonadota > Gammaproteobacteria > Vibrionales > Vibrionaceae > Vibrio > Vibrio sp. J2-4. The sequence goes on along the minus strand of NZ_JAKKCN010000002.1, from coordinate 126,666 downwards.
CTTCATAACGGAATTGGTACATATTGTCATTCGGGACAAGATCAATAACGTGGAACTTTTCTAGCTGTTCTCGCGTGCGCTCATTTGGACACAACAAATACACGGCACAATTAGCATCGAGCGCATCTTTAATCGCGTTTTCTAACGCTAAACCGACAGTAACATCAATCATAGGTACATCGGTAAGATCGAGAATCATCACATCATAATCCGAAATACTGGAGTGCTGGCGTGAAATTGCCTTAGAAACACTGAAGATCATTGGACCCGAAAGATAAAAGAACAGTACTTTGCCATTGGCGCGATCAAGCAAGCCACGCTCGCTGTCAGTTAGCGGCACATCGTCTTCATCCGCGTCACTGATCGCTTTCACTTGCCTCGCCTGTTCTCGGCTCAGACGCTCAATGATAATAATGTTGGAAATAAAGACGCCCAAGCCCACGGCAATGATAAGATCAACAAACACTGTGAGCAACATAACGCCATACATTACCGCCATTCCGGAAAAGCTAACCTTGTGTGCTCGTTGAATAAAACTCCAATCCAAAATGTTAAAGCCGACATATACTGCAATGCCAGCCAACACAGCCATTGGGATCGGCTCCGTTAATCCACCAGCAACCAATACGACCAATGCAAGCATAAGTGCACGAATCACACCGGACAATGGCGAACGAGCCCCAACTTGAATGTTAGTCACAGTGCCCATCGTTGCGCCCGCGCCAGGTAGTGCACCGAACAAGCCTGAGATCATGTTGGCAAGACCTTGGCCTCGCAGTTCTTTGTCTGAGTCGTGCTCTTTACGAGTCAAGGAGTCACCGATAACCGCCGTCAACAAAGTATCGATACAACCTAAGGTGCCGAGCACCAGCGCATCAATAACCATCTCAACAAACATATCTGGATCAATATGAGGTGCAACGAGAGAAGGCAATCCTGCCGGGATTTCACCGATACGACGAATGTCTTCCGTATCGAAGAACATCACAGACAACAAAGTCACCGCAACCAACGCCACGAGTTGCGCTGGTACGTATTTTCGATATTGCTTAGGGAAGAAAAAGAGAATCCCCAAAGTCAGTAGACCTAAAAACAGTTCACTGAACTTAAGGTTAGAAATGGTGTCCGGCAAAGCAGATAATGTTCCGAGCACTCCTCCAGAAGGAGCAGCATGCCCCATCAAAGGTGATAGCTGCAAAATGATAAGAATCACGCCAATCCCTGACATAAAGCCCGAAATCACGCTATATGGCATCAAGGTAACGTATTTACCCAGTTTTAACGTCCCTAATAGGATTTGGAACGCGCCAGCCATCATAACAACCGTGAAGGTCATGGCCATGCCCGTTTCTGGATACTTCGCCATCATACTGGTTAATACAGCGGTCATGATTACCGTCATTGGCCCTGTTGGTTCTGATATTAACGTATTAGAACCACCAAACAACGAAGCAAACAGACCGACCATTATTGCGCCCCAGAGGCCTGCTTCTGCCCCTGCACCGGATGCAACACCGAACGCTAACGCCAAAGGAAGAGAGATAATCGCTGTGGTTACCCCGCCAAATACATCCCCTTTGAAATTAATATCTTCAAAACGACTACCGAACACTGCTGATTTCCCTGCATTCAATTTTAAAAAGTAAAATGTCATTACTTTAACGAGCCAGGCGAAAATTTAAACCATAAATAGATTAAGGCTAAATTCACACCACAAATAATTAGGCCTAATTTTACGTTTTTATTGATGAAAACTAGTCAGATGAGTCCTGTCTGACGAATATTTAACGAGATCGAAATTGTAACATTGTGTATAGTTACAACACTGATCGCTTGCATGTTCATATAAGCGGCAGCGCTTTTGTCTTTTAAGGGAAGTAGTTTGCAAGATGCCGGAAATTAAACAGTTATTTGAAAATAATTCAAAATGGTCTCAAGAGATCAAATCTGATCGACCTGAATACTTCGCAAAACTCGCAGAGGGTCAAAAGCCCGATTTTCTTTGGATTGGCTGTTCTGATAGCCGTGTCCCTGCCGAGCGACTAACCGGACTATACTCGGGTGAACTATTCGTTCATCGGAATGTTGCAAACCAAGTCATCCATACTGATCTCAACTGTCTGTCCGTCGTTCAATACGCCGTAGACGTTCTTAAGGTTAAGCACATCATTGTCTGTGGACACTATGGCTGTGGTGGCGTAAACGCTGCCATTGATAACCCTAAGCTAGGTCTTATTAATAATTGGCTGTTACATATAAGAGATATCTATTTCAAACACCGCACTTACCTAGATCAAATGCCGCAGCAAGATCGAGCGGATAAACTAGGTGAGCTTAATGTTGCAGAGCAAGTGTACAACTTGGGTAACTCAACCATCCTGCAAAACGCTTGGGAGCGTGGGCAAGATGTTGAAATTCATGGCGTGGTATACGGCATTGAAGATGGTCGTTTAGAGTACTTAGGCATTCGTTCTAACTCTAAGGAAACCGTAGAAGCGTCTTATCAGAAAGCCCTTTCGACGATTCTAAATACAGACAACAAGCTGCTTTGTCGCTAAGCTACATCTAAGAGTTGAACAAAAAACGCCCATCTGAGATGGGCGTTTTTTATATTTTTAATGCTGCTCTCAATGATTATTCTTGAGGTACAACTTTACCGATGTATGGTAAGTGGCGGTATTTCTGCGCGTAATCAATACCCACACCAACGACAAACTCATCTGGGATTTCAAAACCAATCCAATCCACAGGAACATTCACTTCACGACGAGATGGTTTATCTAGGAGCGTACAAATCGCGATAGACTTCGGCTCACGCAGCGATAAGATCTCACGGATTTTATTTAGTGTGTTACCAGTATCAATGATGTCTTCAACAAGCAAAATGTCTTTGCCTTTGATGTCATCATCCAAATCTTTCAAGATACGAACGTCACGTGAACTTTCCATTGTGTTGCCGTAGCTTGACGCTGTCATAAAATCAACTTGGTGAGTCAGTTCGATAGCACGTGCCAAGTCTGCCATAAATACAAATGAGCCACGCAATAAGCCTACCAACACAAGATCTTCACTACCTTGATAACGCTCTGTAATTTGTTTGCCTAATTCACGAACTCGTTCCTGAACTTCTTGCTCAGAAATCATGACTTCTATTGTATGTTTCATACTGTGCTCAATCTAATTTGTGGGTTGAGGTAAGTCGCACGCAAACGATCACCTAATCTTACGGCGTGTAGTGTATCACCACGTTCATTGGGTTGAAAGTCACATCCTGTTGCCAAAAAATCTTGGAAGAAGGTCTTAGTTTTATAAAGTTCATAGCTAATTTTATCAATAATAATGACATTACTGTATATAAATTGTTCTACAGATGTTGACCTTGTTGATATGCACCATTACACTCATCACTGCTTTAAGCAACTATTAAAATAATCAATTAGGGGGTTACCCCCAATATCAACTCAAATGGCAAGGAAAATGGATATGGACTCAATTGCAAAGAGACCTAGAACTAGGCTTTCCCCGATCAAACGTAAGCAACAGTTAATGGAAATCGCATTGGAAGTGTTTGCGCGCCGCGGCATCGGTCGTGGTGGTCACGCAGATATCGCAGAAATTGCTCAAGTTTCTGTGGCGACCGTTTTTAACTACTTCCCGACTCGTGAAGACTTGGTGGATGAAGTACTCAACCACGTCGTACGTCAGTTCTCGAACTTCCTATCGGATAACATTGACTTAGACTTACACGCGCGTGAAAACATCGCCAATATCACTAACGCGATGATTGAGCTTGTCAGTCAAGACTGTCACTGGCTAAAAGTTTGGTTCGAGTGGAGTGCTTCAACACGTGATGAAGTATGGCCATTGTTTGTTTCAACTAACCGTACTAACCAGTTACTGGTACAAAACATGTTCATTAAAGCAATTGAACGTGGCGAAGTGTGTGACCAGCACGATTCAGAACACTTGGCAAACTTGTTCCACGGTATTTGTTACTCACTGTTTGTCCAAGCGAACCGAGCAAAAAGTGAAGCGGAACTTAAGCACCTTGTTAGTTCATACTTAGACATGCTCTGCATTTACAACCGTGAACACTAAAGCTTAACTCGCAATATATGTCAGCCCACCGTTTGGTGGGCTTTTTATTGTCTGCTGTCAGCCGAGCACACGTTTATATTCCTACCTAACAAACATAAAAAAACCGCTGCAATGCAGCGGTTTCTATCATTCAGTCAGAAAAAGCTTACTTCTTCTTAACTGCTTTTTTGTTTGGCAGGTCAGTGATTGAACCTTCAAATACTTCAGCAGCTAGACCTACAGACTCATGTAGAGTTGGGTGAGCGTGGATAGTCAGAGCGATATCTTCTGCATCACAGCCCATCTCAATTGCAAGGCCGATTTCACCAAGTAGTTCACCACCGTTAGTACCAACGATAGCACCACCGATTACGCGGTGAGTTTCTTTGTCGAAGATTAGCTTAGTCATACCGTCTGCACAGTCAGATGCGATTGCACGACCTGATGCTGCCCATGGGAATGTCGCCACTTCGTACTTGATGCCTTCTTCTTTCGCTTCTTTTTCAGTCTTACCAACCCAAGCTACTTCTGGCTCAGTGTACGCAATTGAAGGGATAACTTTAGGGTCGAAGTAGTGCTTCTTACCAGAGATAACTTCAGCAGCTACGTGACCTTCATGCACACCTTTGTGAGCAAGCATTGGTTGACCAACGATATCACCGATCGCGAAGATGTGAGGAACGTTAGTACGCATTTGCTTATCAACGTTGATGAAGCCACGCTCGTCAATTTCTAGACCCGCTTTTTCACCGTCGATTAGCTTACCATTTGGTACACGACCGATAGCAACTAGAACCGCATCGTAACGCTCAGCTTCAGCTGGCGCTTTCTTGCCTTCCATTGAAACGTAGATACCGTCTTCTTTTGCTTCAACTGCTGTTACTTTCGTTTCTAGCATTAGCTTGAACTTGTCTTTGATACGCTTAGTAAATACTTTCACGATATCTTTGTCTGCTGCAGGAATTACCTGGTCAAACATTTCAACAACTTCAACTTTAGAACCTAGAGAGTGGTAAACCGTACCCATTTCTAGACCGATGATACCACCACCCATGATAAGCAGTTTTTCTGGCACTTCTTTTAGTTCAAGAGCGTCAGTAGAGTCCCAAATACGTGGGTCTTCATGCGGGATAAATGGCAGTTTGATTGGACGAGAACCAGCCGCAACGATTGCGTTGTCAAAGTTAACAACTGTTGGCTCACCTTCGCCTTCTACAAGGATAGAGTTAGGGCCAGTGAACTTACCGTAACCGTTAACTACTGTAACGTTACGCATCTTAGCCATGCCGCTTAGGCCGCCAGTTAGTTGGTTAACAACTTTTTCTTTCCAGATGCGGATTTTGCTGATGTCTGTTTGAGGCTCACCGAACACAACGCCGTGGTCAGCCATCGCTTTCGCTTCTTCAATTACTTTAGAAACGTGAAGCAGTGCTTTAGATGGGATACAACCCACGTTCAGACATACACCGCCAAGCGTGCTGTAACGTTCAACTAGTACAGTTTCAAGACCTAAGTCCGCACAACGGAATGCAGCGGAGTAACCAGCAGGACCAGAACCAAGTACAACAACTTGGGCTTTAATTTCTTTGCTCATTTTGACCTCTTGTAGTCATTATCCCTAACAGGCTGAGTGGGTATCGATTTTTTATGTTTAAGAGAGATTTGTTTTAAACAGTTATTTTCAGACCGCTAACAGTTTACAGAGATGTTAATGGTGTGAAAAGTAAATCAATTTAGCCTGTGAGCTAGACAACAATTCGATTGTGAAAACCCTGAACGAAGCAAGGCTGATAACCAAATTGTCGGTAATTATGATTAGCAGAGGCGGCTAAGTTGCCGCCTCTCATTCATCTAATTTCTATTACAGAACTAGACGACGAATGTCAGATAGACATGAGTTTAGGTAAGTGATGAAGCGCGCACCTTCAGCACCATCGATCACACGGTGGTCGTATGATAGAGATAGTGGAAGTTGTAGACGCGGTTCGAACTCTTTACCGTTCCATACCGGTTTCATTTCTGACTTAGACACACCTAGGATACCAACTTCTGGCGCGTTTACGATTGGAGTAAACGCCGTACCGCCGATACCGCCTAGGCTAGAGATAGTGAAACAGCCACCTTGCATGTCAGCAGCAGTTAGCTTACCTGCACGTGCTTTCTTAGAAACAGCCATTAGCTCTTCAGATAGCTCGTAGATGCCTTTCTTGTTCACGTCTTTAAATACCGGAACAACAAGACCGTTTGGTGTATCTACCGCGATACCAACATTCACGTATTTCTTCAGAATTAGGCTCTCACCGTCTTCTGATAGAGAAGAGTTGAACGCTGGGAACGCTTCAAGCGCTTTAGCTACCGCTTTCATGATGAACACAAGTGGAGTGATCTTCATGCCAGTGTCTTTCTTCGCTTCAATCGCGTTTTGCTCTTTACGGAATGCTTCAAGAGCCGTGATGTCTGCGTTATCCCACTGTGTAACGTGCGGGATCATTACCCAGTTACGGTGTAGGTTTGCACCAGAGATCTTCTTAATGCGAGATAGCGGTTGAACTTCTGTCTCACCAAACTTGCTGAAGTCCACTTTTGGCCATGGTAGTAGACCAAGAGCCGCGCCGTCACCTTTGCCAGATGCTGCTGCACCTGCGCCAGACTCAAGACGCTTAAGCGCATCTTTCACGTAAGCTTGAACGTCTTCTTTTAGGATACGGCTCTTACGACCAGAACCTTTAACCTTAGAAAGGTTAACGCCAAATTCACGCGCTAGACGACGAACAACTGGAGACGCGTGAGCATACTCGTCGTTCTCTTTGAAGTCGCCAGTCGCTGCTGGAGCTGCTGCCGCTGGAGCTTCTGCTTTAGGAGCTGGAGCTGCAGGTGCTGCTGCTTGAGCTGGAGCCGCTGCAGGAGCTGGAGCTGCGCCCGCCACTTCGAATACCATGATTAGTGAGCCAGTAGACACTTTGTCGCCAGCTGCAATCTTGATTTCTTTCACTGTACCAGCGAATGGTGCAGGAACTTCCATAGAAGCTTTGTCACCTTCAACAGTGATTAGAGATTGCTCTTCTTCTACTGTGTCGCCAACGGCAACCATGATCTCAGTAACTTCAACTTCGTCGCCGCCGATATCTGGAACGTTCACTTCTTTTGCCGCAGACGCTGCTGGAGCTGCTGCCGCAGGAGTTTCAGCTGCCGCTGGTGCTGCTGGAGCGCCTGAACCTGCTGTTTCGAATACCATGATAAGTGAGCCAGTCGATACTTTATCGCCAGCTGCAACTTTGATCTCTTTTAGCGTACCTGCGAATGGCGCTGGAACTTCCATAGAAGCTTTGTCGCCTTCAACAGTTAGAAGAGATTGCTCTTCTTCGATGCTGTCGCCAACGGCAACCATGATTTCAGTAACTTCAACTTCATCACCACCGATGTCTGGTACGTGAACTTCTTTTAGTTCTGCCGCTGCTGCTGGAGCTGGAGCTGCTGCTGGAGCTGCTTCTGCCGCAGGAGCAGGTGCAGCGTCAGCTGCACCCTCGGCTTCGAAAATCATGATTAGAGAACCAGTAGAAACCTTGTCGCCTTCTGCAACTTTGATTTCTTTAACGATACCCGCTTGAGAAGCAGGAACTTCCATAGAAGCTTTATCGCCTTCAACTGTGATCAGAGACTGCTCTTCTTCAACCTTGTCGCCAACGCTTACAAGAATCTCAGTAACTTCAACCTCATCCGCACCGATGTCTGGTACATTAATTTCGATTGCCATTTCTTATCTACCTTCTTAATTAAGCGTATAGCGGGTTTGTTTTCTCTGTGTCGATGTCGAATTTCTTAATTGCTTCTGCAACTACAGATTTCTCAACTTCGCCACGTTTCGCTAGTTCAGTTAGCGCTGCTACTACTACGTAACCTGCGTTCACTTCGAAGTGACGACGTAGGTTTTCACGGCTGTCTGAACGACCAAAGCCATCAGTACCAAGAACTTTGAAAGATTCAGCAGGAATGTATGCACGAACCTGCTCTGCGTAGTTCTTCATGTAGTCAGTTGCTGCGATAGCAGGCTCAGTACCCATTACTGTTTGGATGTAAGGTACTTTCGCTTCCGCTTCTGGGTGAAGCATGTTGAAACGCTCTGCATCTTGGCCATCGCGAGTTAGTTCGTTGAATGACGTTACCGAGTAAACATCAGAAGCAACACCGTAATCTTCGCTTAGGATTTGAGCTGCTTTACGTACTTCATTCATGATAGTACCAGAGCTCATTAGCTGAACTTTCGCTTTGTCGCCCGTGTAAGTTTCTAGCTTGTAGATACCTTTACGGATGCCTTCTTCAGCGCCTTCTGGCATTGCTGGCATTGCGTAGTTTTCGTTCATTAGCGTTAGGTAGTAGAACACGTTTTCTTGTTCTGGACCGTACATGCGACGGATACCGTCTTGCATGATTACTGCTACTTCGTACGCGAATGTTGGGTCGTAAGAAATACAGTTAGGAACCGTACCCGCCAAAATGTGCGAGTGGCCGTCTTCGTGCTGTAGACCTTCACCGTTCAACGTTGTACGACCCGCAGTTGCACCTAGTAGGAAACCACGTGCTTGTTGGTCACCAGCCATCCACGCCATGTCGCCAACACGTTGGAAGCCGAACATTGAGTAGTAGATGTAGAACGGGATCATTGGTAGATCGTTTGTCGAGTACGAAGTCGCAGCAGCAACCCATGAAGACATAGCGCCTAGCTCGTTGATACCTTCTTGTAGAACCTGACCTGAAGTCGCTTCTTTGTAGTAAGAAACAACGCCACGGTCTTCTGGTGTGTAAGTTTGGCCGTGCGGGTTGTAGATACCGATTTGACGGAACAGACCTTCCATACCGAATGTACGCGCTTCGTCAGCAATGATAGGAACGATGTTCTTACCAATGTTCTTGTTCTTAAGTAGAACGTTTAGTGCACGTACGAATGCCATAGTAGAAGAGATATCACGCTTCTGTTCTTCTAGTAGTGGCTTGAATTCTTCTAGCTCAGGAACGATGAATTCTTGAGTGAATTTTGGTAGACGCTGTGGTGTGTAGCCGTGTAGCGCTTTACGACGAGCGTGTAGGTATTCGTACTCTTTTGAACCTTCTTCAAGTTTCAGGTACGGAAGTTCTTTCACAGCTTCGTCAGTTAGGATGTCTTGAAGACCTAGACGATCACGTAGGTGTAGTACGTGAGTCATGTCCATCTTCTTAACTTGGTGCGCGATGTTCTTACCTTCAGCCGCTTCACCCATGCCGTAACCTTTAACAGTCTTAGCTAGGATTACTGTTGGACGACCTTTAGTTTCTGCCGCGTTTTTGTATGCCGCGTATAGCTTAGAAGACTCGTGACCACCACGCTTAAGTGCGAAGATTTCGTCATCAGTCATGTCAGCAACAAGTGCCGCTGTCTCAGGGTACTTACCAAAGAAGTGCTCACGTACGTACGCGCCATCTTTTGATTTGAATGTTTGGTAGTCGCCATCGATCGTTTCGTTCATAAGCTGTAGAAGCTTACCAGAAGTATCTTTAGCTAGTAGTGAATCCCAGTTGTTACCCCAGATTACCTTCACTACGTTCCAACCAGCACCTTTGAACAGACCTTCAAGTTCTTGAATGATCTTACCGTTACCCATTACAGGGCCATCTAGGCGCTGTAGGTTACAGTTGATTAGGAAGCATAGGTTGTCTAGTTTCTCACGCGCAGCGAAAGAGATAGCACCACGTGATTCTGGCTCATCCATCTCACCGTCACCTAGGAACGCGTAAACGCGCTGCTCTGAAGTATCTTTAAGACCACGGCCTTCTAGGTACTTAAGGAAACGAGCTTGGTAGATAGAAGCGATTGGACCTAGGCCCATCGATACTGTCGGGAACTGCCAGAATTCAGGCATCAGTTTAGGGTGCGGGTATGAAGGAATACCTTTGCCGTCTACTTCTTGACGGAAGTTGTCTAGCTGCTCTTCAGTTAGACGACCTTCAACGAATGCACGTGAGTAGATACCTGGTGAAATGTGACCTTGGTAGTAAACTAGGTCGCCACCGTCCTTCTCGTTTGGCGCACGGAAGAAGTGGTTGAAACATGTCTCGTAGAACGCAGCAGAAGACTGGAAAGACGCCATGTGGCCGCCTAGCTCTAGGTCTTTCTTAGATGCACGTAGAACGATCATGATAGCGTTCCAACGAATAATTGAGCGAATACGACGCTCAAGTGTTGTGTCACCTGGGTATGCTGGTTCTTGGTCTGCAGGAATCGTGTTGATGTAGTTAGTTGTGATACCTGTTGGCATATCAACACCGTCTAGACGTGCTTTATCTAGAACTTGCTCTAATAGGAATTGAGCACGCTCTAGACCTTCTTCACGTACAACTGACTCAAGCGCTTGTAGCCATTCTTGAGTTTCCAGTGCATCTACGTCATGCTTCATATCAGACATGGCGATCTATCCTTCTGTTGGTTGGATCTACTTATTTAAGTAACGCTCTTACGAGTCATTACCCTGCTGAATTCGACGTAGAGAACGCTCTCGTCGAGACTCTTCTCGAGTCAAATCCAACAATGTTTCTTCGATGTAAGCCAAGTGCGAGTGGGACATTTCTCGCGCCTTTTCAGGCTGACCAGAAACAATCGCATCCACGATATTGGCTCGGTGTTTACTGACTTTCTCGACCGCTTCTGGGCGGCGACGTAGTAATTTAAAATTTTGTAGAATATTTTGCTCAAGCAAAGGTGCTAAGCTTCGAACAATGTGCAACAAAACCACGTTGTGCGCGGCTTCTGTCAAAGCGATCAAAAATTGCATCACTTCCGCAGATTCAGCTTCGATATCGTTGTTTGCTTGCTCTTGGCTAATGCGCTCAAGGCAACCTTGAATACGCGCAAAATCTTCTTCGGTACCACGTAAAGCTGCAAAGTAAGCTGAAATTCCTTCCATTGCATGACGAGACTCAAGCACATCAAGCTGGGTTTCAGAATGACTAGACAACAAATTCAACAAGGGATCTGAAAAGCTCTTCCAGATATTCTCACTTACGAATGTTCCGCCACCTTGGCGACGAGTTAACAAACGCTTCGCTTCTAAGCGTTGAATGGCTTCTCGGACTGAAGGACGAGACACATCGAACTGTCTTGCCAGTTCACGCTCTGGAGGCAGTTGTTGCCCCGGAGACAATGTTCCTTCCACTATCAACCTTTCTAACTCTTGTTCGATAACATCAGAGAGTTTTGGCTGACGAATCCTTTGATAAGCCATAATTTATTGTTCTTCTACTCTTGCAGGTAATTGGTAATACCAATTTTAAGTTGGTGCAGAAATTAACATAATTAAAACGCCACTGTCCAGCCGAAAATTGACCTAAATCATAGAACGAGCTTACTTCCAACACTCTGATAACAATCGACTGTTAAAACAGCAATAGAATTGGTATGACCAATTACATAAAGCATACAAATGGGAAGTCGACGTGCTAGCAATTTTGGAAAAGAAATACAGAAAATGACAAAATTATCAGTCTATTTCTTCACCAAAATGGCGTATACGAGCGTAAAAATGTAGTTAACTTTTAACAATCATTAATATTTCTGGTATCAAAAAAAGGCATACCTGATCGTATGCCTTATTTATTTCGCTTTTTTGAATTTACACTTTCGCTACAAATCAACGCTGTATAAGCTGTCTATATTTCACCCAATCAAAGCTTAGACCAGGATCGCTTTTTCTCAAGGGCGCAATATATTGATGACCGGTAATTCGTGGCAGGGTGATGTGGGGATAAGACTGCATAATTACCTCAGTGATCTCTGCAAGTGATTGATATTGCGCTTCTGTGTAGGCAGTAAATTCTGTCCCTTCAAGCTCGATACCAATGGAATAGTCATTACAACGCTCCCTGCCCGCGAAACTGGATTGACCGGCATGCCATGCTCTATCGAGAAAAGAAACAAATTGAACGACCTCGCCGTTTCTCTTAATCAAGCAATGTGCAGAAACGCCCATTTTGTGAATAACTTCAAAAAATGGATGTGCATTTGAGTCTAGCTTGCCAGTGAAGAAGTCCTCTATATATGGTCCACCAAACTGCCCAGGAGGCAAACTGATGTTGTGTACCACCAGCAGAGAGATATCGTTTATATCAGAGCGGGCATCAAAAAATGGTGACGGAACATGCTTTGCCTGTGTCAGCCAGCCATTCTCGATAATTGGGCGCATATCAACCTCTCTTCTTTGCAAATTAACTGCTGAAATTATTGACACCGGAGAGTATCATCCGTTGCCATCTCCCTTTCAAGACAAGATTTGCGATGAAGAACACACACAACATTCAAGAACGCCTAGAATACCTTAAACAACAACTCCCTTTAGAGATCACTCGCTCTGTCGCTGATACCTTAAAAGAAGATCTAGGTGGCAGTGTCGACGCAGATAACGACATTACTGCATCTTTGATCCCTGCCGAGGCGGTTAATACCGCAACGATTATTACTCGTGAGCATGGGGTGTTCTGTGGTCAAGCATGGGCTGATGAAGTTTTTAAACAGCTCGGTGGTAAGGTCAGCATTGAATGGCACGTAAAGGACGGCGATAAAGTCGAACCTAACCAAACCCTTTGTACGCTGACAGGCCCTGCTCGTGACTTGTTAACTGGTGAGCGTAACGCAATGAACTTCATCCAAACGCTGTCTGGCTGCGCAACAGTTACCGCAGAGTACGCTGAAAAAATCGCGCATACTGAGTGTCGTCTACTAGACACTCGCAAAACCATTCCTGGTCTGCGTAGCGCACTAAAATACGCCGTGACATGCGGTGGTGGCTTTAACCATCGCATCGGCGTGTTCGATGCTTACCTTATTAAAGAAAACCACATTATTGCTTGTGGTGGCATCACTCAAGCCATCCAAAAAGCGAAAGAGCTCAACCCAGGCAAACCGGTAGAAGTAGAAACGGAAAGCTTAGAAGAGTTGAAACAAGCGATAAACGCTGGTGCCGACATCATCATGCTAGATAACTTCACAAAAGAAATGATGCGTGAAGCCGTAGCGATTAACGCAGGTCGTGCCGCTTTAGAAAACTCCGGCAACATTACGCTAGAGACCATCGCAGAATACGCAGAAACCGGTGTCGATTACATTTCGATAGGCGCGTTGACTAAGCATCTAAAAGCGATGGATCTTTCGATGCGCTTCAAATAATAAAAGCAACACAATCTAAATTACTTCAACTAACTCAGTGAGTTGTGAGTAATTCATCATTAAAAAGGGCCAATAGGCCCTTTCTTTTTATCCATTAAAAAAATAGTACTACTCGCAAAACTCTGCATGCAATATGCAACTTTCTACCAAAGAGTTTTATCTCACTCGAGAGCCCATCTCTTCCCCATTTTCAACCCACCTTAACTCTCCATAATCTTTCGCTAATGCAAGAGCATTATTAATTTTTAGGAAAGGGTTAAAAATGAAAAACAGTAAACAGAAAAAACAACAGGGTTTTACTCTGATCGAATTGATGATTGTGGTGGCGATTATTGGTGTTTTGGCTGCTTTTGCAATTCCTGCATACCAAAATTATACAAAGCGAGCTCACGCGAGTGAGATGTTACACGCGTCGAATGCATTTAAAACCGCCGTGGGTGTCTGTCTATTAAGTTCTGAAACGGACTGTACGGACGGTACTGGTGGGGTTCCTAACGGACAAACTTTTGATAAGGCAACTGGTGACGATAAGTTTGCTATAAGCTCTTCTGTATTGCAAACAACACTAGGAACAGTTGATACGGACACATTTATCAGCGCAACTATTGATGCTACTGATGGCAAAGGTGGATTACCAGCCGGTTTTGAAGTGCGTTTAACACCAACTTTAAGTAACAGTGGAGTGGTATGGGGAGTAACATGTAATTCTACTGGTGGTAACCACGCAGATTTCTGCCCAACTAACTAGTAATGCTAACCAACCTCTCAACGGTTCTTCGTCAAGCGGGAATACTGTCTTTTTCCCAAGAAGAATCGTTACTTGAGCAAGCTAAAGCTTCTGGCATTTCGATGCCGGAGGCTTTGCTCAGTTGTGGCTTTTTCCAATCACATGAGCTGACTGAGCACCTTAGCTCTATCTTTGGACTTTCCTGCACATCACTCAGTCAGTATGAGTACTCGTCGCTGTGCCAAAAGCTTGGCTTGCGCGATCTGATCACTCGACATAATGCCTTGCCACTCAATCGCACATCTTCCACATTAACACTCGCGGTTGCAGACCCAACTAACTTACAAGCGGAAGATGACTTTCGTTTTGCGACAGGGTTGCAAGTAGAGCTTGTTCTCGCTGATTTTCGCGAGCTGACCGCTGCGATTCGGCGCTTATATGGCCGAGCACTTGGGCAAGAAAAGTCTGGATTAAAAGAGATCAACCAAGAAGAGTTAGCCAGTCTGGTTGACGTGGGCGCAGATGAAATCGACAACATTGAAGACTTGAGCCAAGACGAGTCGCCCGTCAGCCGTTACATAAACCAAATTCTGCTGGACGCTGTGCGCAAAGGCGCATCCGATATCCACTTTGAGCCTTATGAAAAGATGTACCGCGTTCGCCTACGCTGTGATGGCATCTTAATTGAAACACAGCAGCCACCAAGCCACTTAAGTCGCCGCTTATCCGCTCGTATCAAAATCCTCTCTAAGCTTGATATTGCAGAGCGACGTTTACCGCAAGACGGGCGTATTAAGCTCAAGTTGAATCAAGACACCGCAATTGATATGCGTGTATCCACGCTACCTACTCTATTCGGAGAGAAAATTGTATTACGACTGCTCGACAGCAGCTCTGCGTCACTGGATATCGACAAGCTTGGTTATAGCGAACAACAAAAACAATTGTACTTGGATGCGCTGCGTCGCCCACAAGGCATGATTCTAATGACAGGCCCAACTGGGAGCGGGAAAACCGTTTCTCTGTACACTGGGCTGAGTATTCTCAATAAACCAGAAATCAACATTTCCACGGCAGAAGACCCAGTAGAAATTAACTTATCGGGCATTAACCAAGTTCAAGTTCAGCCTAAGATTGGTTTTGGTTTTGCCGAAGCCCTGCGCTCTTTCTTACGTCAAGACCCCGATGTAGTAATGGTCGGTGAGATTCGTGACTTAGACACTGCGGAAATAGCCATAAAAGCATCGCAAACCGGTCACTTAGTACTTTCAACCTTACATACCAATTCTGCGGCTGAAACGGTGATTCGTTTATCAAACATGGGCGTAGAAAGCTTTAACTTGGCCTCCTCTCTTAGTTTGATTATTGCCCAGCGCTTGGCCCGTAAACTGTGCTCGCACTGCAAACAATCACAAGAGCTTACCGTTCAGCTACAACATCTCGGAATTCAAGAAAGCGACAACATTTTTAAAGCCAATCCCGATGGATGCAATGAGTGTACCCATGGTTATTCCGGCCGAACGGGGATTTATGAAGTAATGCGCTTTGATGAATTTCTTTCCGAAGCGCTTATTAAAGGCGCCTCGGTACATGAACTAGAAAAACTCGCCATCGCAAATGGTATGAGCACGTTACAAATGTCGGGCATAGAAAAACTCAAACAAGGGATCACAAGTTTTAGTGAACTACAGCGCGTACTTTATTTTTAATCCTTTAATCAGCAATCACCTCTATGAAAAGCACTACACCACAACTTAAAAACTTCCGCTGGAAAGGCATCAACAGTTCAGGCAAAAAGACATCTGGACAAACCCTCGCGATGACGGAAATTGAAGTACGCGAGCGTCTAGACGCACAGCACATCAAGATCAAGAAGTTAAAGAAAAGCAGTATCTCGTTTCTCACTAAACTCAGCCATCGCGTGAAAGGCAGAGACATCACGGTGTTTACCCGCCAAATTTCGACGATGTTGATAACCGGTGTGCCCTTGGTTCAGGCTTTAAAATTGGTATCAGAGAATCACAAAAAAGCAGAGATGAAATCCATTTTGATGAGCGTGACACGCGCCGTTGAAGCGGGGACGCCCATGTCAAAAGCCATGCGCACTGCAAGTGAACACTTTGACCCACTCTATACCGATCTTATCGCCACAGGTGAGCAATCCGGTAACTTAGCAGAAGTGTTCGAGCGCTTAGCCACCTACCGAGAAAAAAATGAACAACTCCGTGCGAAAGTGATCAAAGCACTGATCTACCCAGCGATGGTAGTGCTCGTAGCGTTAGGCGTGTCGTTTATCATGCTCACCAAAGTCATTCCCGAGTTTGAAAAAATGTTTGTTGGTTTTGGTGCTGACTTACCGTGGTTTACCAGGCAAGTATTAGATCTTTCCGCCTGGACACAAAACTGGAGTCCGTTTATCGCACTAGGCTCCATTAGTTTATTCATCTCGGCGAGAATCCTCTCTAAGCGTTCAGATTCTTTTCGCTTAATGCTCAACCGCTCTGTGCTTAAATTTCCTGTTCTGGGCCCTGTATTATCAAAAGCCGCTATCGCCAAATTTAGTCGAACACTCGCCACAAGCTTTACAGCGGGTATTCCAATTCTAACCAGTTTAAAAACTACATCAAAAACATCAGGAAACTTGCACTATCAACTCGCCATAGAAGAAGTTTACCGTGATACCGCCGCAGGTATGCCAATGTATGTTGCCATGCGTAACTGTAACGTGTTCCCTGAATTAGTGTTACAAATGGTTATGATCGGTGAAGAGTCTGGTCGACTTGACGATATGCTCAATAAAGTTGCAACGATCTACGAGTTTGAAGTCGATAACACCGTCGACAACCTTAGTAAAATTCTAGAGCCGCTAATTATCGTTTTTTTAGGCATCGTTGTTGGCGGATTAGTGACAGCAATGTACTTGCCAATCTTTAACTTAATGAGTGTATTGGGCTAGAATGAGCTGTTAACTCCTTTAAAACAGCATCTTGCTGATTTCACTCATCGCTCAAGAGACAAATATGGAAGTATTCCAGTACTACCCTTGGCTATTCGTTGTGTTTGCCACCATCTTCGGTCTGATCGTGGGTAGCTTCCTCAATGTGGTTATTTATCGACTACCTAAAATCATGGAACTAGAATGGCGACGCGAATGTGCCGAGTCATTTCCTGAATACAAAATAGAACCTCCTAAAGAAGTGCTGACCTTGAGCGTCCCACGCTCCTCCTGTCAGAAGTGCGCAACGCCGATACGTATTCGAGACAACATCCCTGTGATTAGCTGGCTGCTTTTAAAAGGCAAATGCCACAACTGTCAGACAGCCATTAGCGCACGCTATCCACTGATTGAACTGCTCACTGCGTTCTGCTCAGGCTTTGTCGCTTACCACTTTGGTTTTAGTTACTTTACCGTTGCCCTACTCTTTTTCACTTTTATCTTAATCGCCGCAACATTTATCGATCTCGATACTATGTTGTTACCTGACCAATTAACATTACCATTAACTTGGGCTGGCATTGCCTTAGCATTAGTCGAAATAAGTCCTGTTACTCTACAAGATTCTGTCATTGGTGCTATTGCTGGTTACCTATGTCTCTGGTCCGTTTACTGGGGCTTTAAGTTACTTACCGGTAAAGAAGGAATGGGATATGGTGATTTTAAACTACTCGCAGCACTAGGGGCTTGGCTGGGCTGGCAGTCACTGCCGATGATCATTCTACTTTCTTCTGTGGTTGGCATCGTATTTGGCATCATTCAACTACGCTTGCAAAAACAGGGAATTGAAAAAGCTTTTCCTTTCGGTCCTTACTTAGCAATTGCTGGTTGGATAAGCTTAATTTGGGGCGACCAGATTTTAAACTGGTACTTTACTTCAGTTCTAGGAGTGTAAATGGCTTTGGTTATTGGTTTAACAGGTGGTATCGCTAGCGGTAAAACAACCGTCGCGAATCTGTTCAAACAACAATTTAAAATCGATATCGTCGATGCAGACATTGTAGCAAGAGAAGTTGTCGAGCCAGGCACTCCCGGCCTAAACGCGATTATTGAACATTTTGGTCACGATATCGTTCGTGAAGACCAAACTTTAGATCGCGCAAAGCTGAGAGAGAAAATCTTTTCAAACTCAGATGAAAAAGCATGGCTCAACGCACTGTTGCACCCGATAATTCGTGAAAAGATGATCGAAGATTTGCAGCAAGTCACCTCAGAGTATGCGTTACTTGTGGTGCCGTTGCTCGTAGAAAACAAGCTAGACAGTTTGTGTGATCGAGTTCTTGTCGTTGATGTAGAACCGAATACACAGATATCTCGCACGATGAAACGAGACAATGTGAGTGAAGAACAAGCTCGCGCTATCCTTGCCTCTCAAGCATCAAGAGAGCAAAGACTCGCGCTTGCAGACGATGTGGTTAAGAATAATCCAAGTGACCCAGATCTTTTGCTTCAAATCACAGATTTGCACGAAAAGTACCTAGCCATGTGTAAGAAAAATCTGCGAAAATAGGAACGAAACTCACAAAGGCTTATGTCGATGACCACGCACAAATTTGAACATCCGTTAAATGAGAAAACTCGTATTTATCTAAGAGTGGAGTCTCTGCTGCGTCAGGCTCACTTGGCCTCTGGGTTTAGCGAAAATCACCAGTACCAACTGTTTTTCCGTGCGTTATTCGATATGGTTGAAATCTTCGAACAGATCCAGCTAAAAAGTGAACTGGCCAAAGATTTAGAGAAACAACGATTGTCGTACCGCCATTGGCTAAATGTTGATGGCGTCGATCAAGACGCATTAAATACCCTACTACAAGAGATAGATGTCGTTCATAGCCAACTGATGGGTGCAGAGCGTTTTGGTCAAGCGCTAAAAGAAGATCGCTTCTTAAGCTCTATCCGCCAACGCTTTAATCTACCGGGTGGTTCATGCTGTTTTGATTTGCCAGCGTTACATTACTGGCTTCACCTACCCATTGAACGTAAAAAGCATGATGCACAGCAGTGGCAAGTAAGCTTAAAGCCCTTATCTGATGCGCTTTCGCTATGGTTGAAACTCACCAGAGAGACCGGACATTTCAAAGCTCAAATCGGTCGTGCGGGTTTCTTCCAAAGTGACGCTGATGAAGCCAATATTCTAAGGCTCCACATCCCAATGGAATATGGCGTTTATCCTATGATTTCTGGCCATAAAAACCGCTTTGCGATAAAGTTTATGTCGTTTGAAAACGGTCAAGCGTGCACACAAGATATTGAGTTTGAACTTGCTGTGTGCAGTTAAGGCGACACTAAGCCTCACCCCCACAATCTAAAATTCAACGCTTTATTGCGCTTATATTGGATAAAATTTCGTAGCAGCAATAGCGCGTTGAATAAGCCATCTTGAATTCATTTAGGTATACTACCCTTTAACACCAATTAGTAATGGGACGCTCAACTATGTCTAAAATTACCATCGTTCAATGCCCACAATGTGGCGCCGACGTAGAATGGGGAGAACAAAGTCCTCATCGCCCTTTCTGCAGTAAACAATGCCAAATGATTGATTTTGGTGAATGGGCAGATGAAGAAAACACCATCCCAGGCGCCCCCGATATGTCCGACAGTGATGGCTGGTCTGAAGACCAGTATTAAATTGAGGCCTAGGGTAAGGGAATATCCTAGGCTCCTAGGTTTTAGGCTCTAGTGAAGTGGCAATGGAATACGGAGCACTTGGCTTACAACATACAGAAAGGACAATTTAACTCCACCATCTGTACTCCCATCATTCCGAAGAACTATCGCAACATCACGACTCTATTCACAGCAAGGGGGCAGCTAACAACTTAAACACTTGCATTCTCGGCTAGTAGATTCTGAATCACGCTCCTTCGTCGCTGTCCAGAATGACGAATTTAACCACGGTGCCCTGTAATCTTTGACCATCATTTCCCGTCATTCCGAGGAGCCATAGCGACATCAGAAATCTACTCACAGCAAGGATGAAGCTAACAACTTAAACACTAGTGCTCTCGACTAGTAGATTCTGAATCCCGCTACTTCGTCGCTATCCAGAATGATGAATTTTAACCATTGCGGTCTGCAATCGGTATTCATTCCCCTCTTTTCAACTCTGACTTCTAGCAAAGCTATTTTTATTCGAGCAAGGCGGAAGCGTGGAGAGTATGCCAGTGCATGAGCATCGACAGTACAGGTCGGGTGAAAAGAAACGAGCAAGCTAATTACACAAATAAAAAAACGGAGCCCTAAAAGGACTCCGTTTAAGATGAGAACGCTAGTTATAGCATTACTTCTTAGCAAGTTTCTCTTTGATACGAGCAGACTTACCAGAACGCTCACGTAGGTAGTACAACTTGGCACGACGTACTGCACCACGGCGTTTAACTTCGATGCTATCAACGATTGGAGAGTGTGTTTGGAACGTACGCTCAACACCTTCACCGTTAGAGATTTTACGTACAGTGAAAGCAGAGTGTAGACCACGGTTACGGATTGCGATTACAACGCCTTCGAAAGCCTGTAGACGCTCACGGTCACCTTCTTTTACCTTAACTTGAACTACAACAGTGTCACCTGGTGCAAATTTAGGTAGGTCTGATTTCATTTGCTCTTCTTCAAGAGCTTTGATGATGTTACTCATTTTTTAAATTCCTAGAATAAACTGATACTAAATAAATTAGGTTACTTTGCGTTATGTTCACTAATGAACTCAGCAAGTAATTGTTCCTGTTCGTCAGTCAGAGCTAGGTTTTCCAGGAGCTCTGGTCTTCTAAGCCAAGTTCGGCCCAGCGACTGTTTTAGTCGCCATTGACGAATGTCCTTGTGATTGCCTGACATCAGTACCGCTGGTACTTCTTTGTCATCCAATACTTCTGGACGCGTATAGTGAGGGCAATCTAACAAGCCATTTGCAAAAGAGTCTTCTTCTGCTGACGCGAAATCCCCTAGTACACCCGGAACAAACCGAGAGACAGAGTCGATTAACGTCATGGCTGGTATCTCACCACCCGTCATCACAAAATCACCAATCGACCATTCTTCGTCGACTTCAGATTGAATGATGCGCTCATCTATCCCTTCGTAACGACCACAAATCAGAAGCAAGTTCTCATTTGTTGCCAGTTCTTCTACTCCTTTCTGGTCGAGCTTGCGACCTTGAGGAGAAAGGTAGATGACTTTCGTCTTGCCCGGTGAGGCTGCTTTCGCGGTATGAATGGCATCGCGCAAAGGCTGAACCATCATTAACATACCAGGGCCACCACCGTAAGGTCGGTCATCGACTGTGCGATGTTTGTCGTGAGTGAAATCTCTAGGATTCCAAGTCTCAATCGACAAAAGACCTTTTTTAACCGCTTGACCTGTTACTCCAAAATCAGTAACAGAACGGAACATTTCTGGAAAAAGGCTAATAACGCCAACCCACATGTTTATCTCGCTCTGTAATTTTGGAGATTAGAATCCAGGATCCCAGTCAACTTCGATCCGTTGAGCTTCGCGATCAACATTAATGATCACTTGCTCTTCAAGGAACGGGATTAATCGTTCCTTCTGCCCGAAAGCATCTTTAAGATTTGCTTTAACAACCAGAACATCGTTTGAGCCAGTTTCTAGCATGTCAGTAACGACACCTAGATCGTAACCTTTAGTGGTTACAACTTGCATCCCAAACAATTCGCGCCAGTAGAACTCATCTTCTGACAATTCAGGCAGTACCGCAGGGTCAATAGCAATTTCAAAGTTCGTCATTAGATGCGCGTCTTCACGAACATCCATGCCTTCCAGCTTAGCCACCATACCTTTGTTATGGCGCTTCCAGCTTTCTACTTTGTACTCAACCCACTTGCCCTTTTGGTTAATATACCAAGGGCTGTAATCGAAAATGCTTTCAGCATTGTCTGTGTAGGAAAAAACCTTAAGCCAACCTCGAATGCCGTAAGTAGCACCAAACTTGCCTACAACAATCTTTTCGTTGCTCATTGTTTCTTTACCTTTCATCGACATAAACTAGTTTCTACTTTTCAAGTAAAAAATTAAGCCGCTTTTTGAGCGTCTTTAACTAGCTTAGCAACGCGGTCAGATACAGACGCGCCTTGACCAACCCAGTGGTTAACGCGGTCTAGGTCTAGACGTAGACCTTCTTCTTGACCTTTAGCAGTTGGGTTGAAGAAACCAACTTTCTCGATGAAACGGCCAGTTGCAGCGTTGCGGCTGTCCGCTACTACGATTTGATAAAATGGACGCTTTTTAGCGCCGTGACGTGCCAAACGAATGGTTACCATGTCGTCCTCTTTGCTTTCTCAAAAATAAAATTAACCCCAAAAACCATTCAAGAAATTAAATAGTTTGGGGTCTCGTGCCAAAATAAAGCTCCGGAATTTTACTCTTCTCCCGGAGCAATGCAAGGAGTTTAGTTACTTTTTCACCAACATAAATTGAATTTAAAGTTTGTGACGTACCTAACACCCTGAATCTATGCGTGATCGATTAATTAACGACCAAATGGGTTGAAGCCACCGCCTCCACCCATGCCGCCCATCATGCCTTGCATGTTGCGCATCATGCCTTTCATGCCACCTTTTTGCATCTTTTTCATCATCTTCTGCATTTGGGTGAACTGTTTTAGTAAGCGGTTTACGTCTTGAACCTGCACACCAGAACCAGCCGCAATACGTTTCTTGCGTGAGCCTTTGATAATCTCTGGGCGTTGACGTTCTTTCATTGTCATGGAGCTGATGATCGCTTCCATCTGCTTGAACATCTTGTCATCGACTTTGTCTTTCACATTGTCTGGTAGCTGAGACATGCCAGGAAGCTTATCCATCATGCCCATCATGCCGCCCATGTTTTGCATCTGGCCTAGCTGTTCACGGAAATCTTCAAGGTCGAAACCTTTCTTCTCTTTGAACTTCTTCGCTAGTTTCTCTGCTTTTTCTTGGTCAACATTGCGTTGTAGGTCTTCAATCAGTGACAGTACGTCACCCATACCTAGAATACGCGATGCAACACGATCAGGGTGGAACGGTTCTAGCGCGTCAGTTTTTTCACCGACACCCAAGAATTTGATTGGTTTGCCCGTTACATGGCGTACTGACAGTGCCGCACCACCACGAGCATCACCATCAACTTTAGTTAGAACTACACCGGTAAGAGGTAGCGCATCGCCAAAGGCTTTTGCTGTATTTGCTGCGTCTTGACCCGTCATAGCGTCAACAACAAATAGCGTTTCTACTGGGTTGATAGCTGCGTGAAGATCTTTGATCTCCCCCATCATCTCTTCATCAATCGCCAAGCGACCTGCGGTATCGACAATCAATACGTCGTAGAATTTTTTCTTCGCATGGTCAATCGCTGCATTGGCGATATCAATAGGCTTCTGGTCTGGTGATGATGGGAAGAAGTCAACACCGATGTCTGATGCCAGCGTTTCAAGCTGCTTGATTGCCGCAGGGCGGTAAACGTCGGCAGACACAACCAAGACTTTCTTCTTGTCACGTTCTTTTAAAAGCTTAGATAGCTTACCTACCGATGTGGTTTTACCCGCACCTTGTAGACCTGCCATAAGAAGCACAGCAGGTGGTTGAGCGGCAAGGTTTAGCGCCTCATTCGACTCACCCATTACGGCTTCAAGTTCTGTTTGAACGATCTTGATAAATTCCTGACCAGGAGTCAGAGATTTAGAAACTTCTACACCTACCGCTTTTTCTTTAACGCGGTTAACAAATTCACGAACAACCGGAAGCGCAACGTCAGCTTCAAGTAAGGCCATTCGTACTTCACGTAGGGTCTCTTTAATGTTGTCTTCGGTCAGACGACCTTTGCCACTGATATTTTTCAGCGTTTTGGATAATCGATCCGTTAAATTCTCAAACATCTTTGTCTCTTCGCTAAAATGGCGATTAATTAGTGTGAGTATACATTAGCCAAGGTCTGAGTCATACCCGTACCGCTGCTCTATTCTTGTCTCTATTTCTATATGGTGCGGTAACTTATTAATTTCAATATCTCATCTCTCACGATTGATGTCGGATATAACGTAGCCCCAAAGTGTAATGCAAGGTATAATTTCCTCATTGTGCACAATAATATTTAGGATTCATGGATAGCTTAATAGCCATCGCGGCCGCCATACTTTATGTTTTGGCGATAGCGACCATCATACCCGGACTCTCACAGCAGTCAGGAATCAAAGCAAAAACAGTGTTTGCTAGTGCTGCCTGTGCGCTTGTTTTTCATGCGTGGATTTTGAGTGATCTGATTTTTGATGGTTCAGGTCAAAACCTTAGTATTCTAAACGTAGCCTCTTTGATCAGTTTTATTATTTCTCTGGTCATGAGCCTTGCTATGTTGAAAAATCGGTTGTGGTTTTTATTGCCTGTCGTTTATAGCTTTGCTGCCATCAATTTATCTGCTGCCACATTTTTGCCAAGCACGTTTATCAAGCACCTAGAGAATGACCCTAAGCTACTCATTCACATTTCTTTTGCGCTGTTCTCATACGCAACTTTAACTATCGGTGCACTCTACGCACTTCAGCTGGCTTGGTTGGA
Source organism: Vibrio sp. J2-4 (assembly GCF_021728155.1). Classification (NCBI taxonomy): domain Bacteria; kingdom Pseudomonadati; phylum Pseudomonadota; class Gammaproteobacteria; order Vibrionales; family Vibrionaceae; genus Vibrio; species Vibrio sp. J2-4. The sequence goes on along the minus strand of NZ_JAKKCN010000002.1, from coordinate 102,133 downwards.
TCACAAACTGAAAACAAAAAAATCTTTGGCGATTAACCCAAACCTGCCGCCTTTATTAATGGTAGAGCGTCAGCTATTCAAAATCATTTTGATCGGTAACTTATTATTAACTGGCACGCTCATTACTGGCTTTGTCTTTGTGCAGGATATGTTTGCTCAAGGTAAAGCGCATAAAGGCATTCTTTCTTTCATCGCTTGGATTGTGTACTCAATACTGCTTTGGGGTCATTATCAAAAAGGTTGGCGTGGTAGAAAAGTTACTTGGTTCGCTGTCGCAGGGGCAACGCTGTTAACTCTGGCGTATTTTGGCAGTCGCTTTGTGAAAGAAATCATCTTGAATTAAGGAGCTCTAGGGCTCCTATCCTTTATATTTTAGGCTAGATAAAATACAGTACGCCTTAACCCTTTGACTTAACGGACTTACTCAACCGTTATATAACCCAATACTTACAAGGAACAGCAACGTTTTGGACGACATCTCTACGGGTATCTTGTTTGCGCTACTCGCGTGTCTTATCGTCATATCAGGTTACTTTTCCGGCTCAGAAACAGGGATGATGTCTCTGAACCGTTATCGCTTAAAGCACTTAGCCAAAAATGGGCATAAAGGCGCTAAGCGAGTCGAAAGGCTATTAGACCGTCCAGATCGTTTGATTGGTCTTATTCTTATCGGCAACAACCTCGTTAATATTCTCGCGTCCGCCATCGCGACCATTATTGGTATGCGTTTGTATGGTGATTTAGGTGTCGCTATCGCAACCGGTGCACTGACTATGGTTGTATTGGTTTTTGCTGAAGTTACCCCAAAAACAATTGCAGCGCTGTACCCTGAACGCGTGTCTTACGCGAGCAGTATCCTACTGACCATATTGATGAAGTTACTATCGCCTTTGGTGATGCTCGTTAACTTTATTACGAATGGCTTTATTCGTTTACTTGGCGTAAAAGCCGATCACTCAGTAGAAGACCATCTTAGTTCCGATGAGCTGCGTACCGTAGTAAACGAAGCTGGCGGATTGATCCCTCGCCGACACCAAGACATGTTGGTGTCTATTTTGGATCTTGAGCACGTCACTGTGAACGACATCATGGTGCCACGCAATGAGATTACCGGTATCGATATTAATGATGACTGGAAATCCATCGTTCGTCAGCTTACCCACTCACCACATGGACGCATTGTTTTTTATCGTGACCAAATTGATGAAGTGGTTGGCATGCTGCGCCTGCGTGAAGCTTACCGCCTGATGCTGGAAAAAAACGAGTTCAATAAAGAGACGCTATTACGTGCCGCGGATGAAGTCTATTACATCCCAGAAGGTACGCCACTGAACGTGCAAATGTTAAAGTTTCAACGCAACAAACAGCGTATTGGTCTGATTGTTGATGAGTATGGCGACATTATTGGCTTGGTGACATTGGAAGATATTCTGGAAGAAATCATTGGCGAATTCACGACCTCGATTTCTCCAAGCCTTTCTGATGAAATCAGTCCTCAAGGTGACGGAAGCTTCCTCATTGAAGGCAGCACCAATATCCGAGATATCAACAAAGGCCTGAAATGGGACTTACCAACGGATGGCCCAAGAACGTTAAACGGTCTTATTTTGGAGCACCTGGAAGATATCCCAGAGAGCCATTTAAGCGTGAGAGTGGCTGGTCATCCAATGGAGCTTGTTGAGATTGAAGAAAACCGCATCAAGCTCGTTCGTGTTTATCCTAAAAAGAAAAAATAGCCACCTATCTACAAATCACGATGAGAAAAACTCACGATAAGAAATAAAAAGAAAAGAGCCTGATCATGTCAGGCTCTTTTTAGTTCTGGATAAATATGCTTCTTGATAAGTTTTTAGCAACTAGTCGATGCGCAGCTCTTTTAGCATCGATTCAGGCAAAGCAAGTTCATCATTTTTGTTCACCGATACACCAGCATCCAAAATGCTCTTTGCGATCTGTTGTGCTTCTTCTAAAGAGTGCATCGCTGCCGTGCCACATTGGTATTCGTTGAGTTCAGGGATCTTGTTCTGGCTTTCTACCTTTAGTACGTCTTCCATGGCCGCAATCCAAGCATCCGCTACTTGCTGCTCTGATGGAGTGCCAATCAGGCTCATGTAAAAGCCCGTGCGGCAACCCATAGGCGAAATATCGATGATCTCAACAGAATCGCTGTTTAGGTGATTGCGCATAAAGCCTGCATAAAGGTGCTCTAGTGTATGAATACCTTTTTCAGAAAGGATGTCTTTGTTTGGCGCGGTAAAGCGTAAATCGAAGACAGTAATCGTGTCCCCTTTTGGGGTCTGCATGGTCTTCGCCACTCGCACTGCCGGTGCATTCATGCGAGTGTGGTCCACGGTAAAACTATCGAGTAAAGGCATTACATCTCTCCTGATTGTAACTCCAATACCTCTCGGTACTGGATAAATGTCATTCATCCCTTCAGCACATAAACAGGCTGTGGGTTAAAAGAACCAGCTGCTGTTGTCTTCCAATTCCTGACGACATTGCTTCAGCTGCCAGCCATAAGTTTTTGCAGTTTGTTCAACACGTCGAGCGACTTTGATCAAACTAGGCTTTCGCTTATAAGTACCTCGCTTGTACCCACCTCGACCTTCATGATAAGCCAGATATTGACTGTATGGGTCCCATAACGAAATCCCTAGTTGGCGCCTCGTTTCGTGAGTATACCAACCGACAAACATCATTGAATCATCAAAGTTGGTACGAGAACCGCCCTGACCCGTCGCATCTTGGAAATCTTCCCAAGCAGGATCTTGAGCTTGAGCGTAACCATACGCACTGCTGACTCGTCCCCAAGGGATAAATCCCAATAAATAGTCTTTGGGTGGTTTCGCATCGTGCCGAAAGCTGCTTTCTTGTTTAATAATAGCCATAGCGACATGAATGGGAGTTCCCCACTTTTCTTCCATATCTTTGGCATCATCATACCAGCCGGATTTCTCTCGAAATATCTCACATAAATTATTCTGCTGCTTTGGCGGTGCCGTGGCACAACCTGTAAGTAACATGCTTCCGAGTACCGATACTACTAACGGTTTAATGTTCAATCCCACCCAACCTTTACCTATTCACTACTGCTTCAGATAAGCAAAGTAATCTTCCAAAAAATCATCAAAAGATAGCGTGTCACTTTGTTCCGCTTGCTTTTGCTTTTCTACTGACGACGCCACTTCCGTTTCCATCGTATCTTGCGAGTAGTACTGATAACCGTGAGCTAGATTTTCCTCGCGGTACTTCATGCCAAGCGCACAGCCGACTTTACCTAACCCACCAAGCTCTTTCGTCAGCTCTAATAGTTGACCTGAAATCGTTAGTTCTGGGTTATCAATCCATGTCTCGAGTTTATTACACACATCTTGGTATGCACTGCCACCAGCAGCCATATCCATTTGCTGTGCTATCTGACGCAGCTCGACAAACACTCGATGCGCCCAATCTTGCAGAGATAGACGTTCACCTTGGCAACCAATTTGAAGCATTAGCCCTTTTTCACGACCAGAAACAATGACTTTGTTCCAGTTGTCGCGCCAACACTCTAATTCACAGTTGTCCATTGGATCCGAGTCTGACAAGGCCGCCCAAGTCAGGAAGAGATCAAGGAATCGTACTTGCTCTTCATCCAACCCCACTGCGCTGAATGGGTTAACGTCTAGAGAGCGAACTTCAATGTACTCAACCCCACCGCGTCGTAACGCATCTGAAGGCTTCTCACCACTTTTCGACACGCGTTTCGGGCGAATTGGAGCGTATAGCTCGTTCTCAATTTGTAAAATATTGGAATTAAGCTGGCGGTATTCACCGTCCACTTTGACGCCTATTTTCGCAAACTCTTCTGATGGGTGACGAATCGCATCGCTCAAACCATCCAGATACTGATCAATGCTGTTAAAGCCAATTTTCAGTACACTTTGCGCACTATTGGTGTAGCCCAGATCGCTCAAACGCAAAGACGTCGATTTCGGCAAATACAAAGTGCCGCCAATTTTCTCGAATGGCAGATCGGTTTCACGACCTTGAATAAAAGAGCCGCATAACGCTGGCGATGCACCGAAGAAATACGGAATCATCCAACCAAAACGGTAATAGTTACGGATCAGCGCAAAGTAGGCATCAGACTTCGCATCTTGGCGGGCTTGTTCATCTTGCTCGCCGTATAGCGCATCCCAAAATGTCTCAGGGAACGAGAAGTTAAAATGCACACCTGAAATGATTTGCATCAGGCTGCCATAGCGGCGTTTTAGGCCTTCTCGGTACAGGGTTTTCATTTTTGCTGCATTCGAAGAGCCGTACTGAGCAAGCTGAATATCCTCTTCCGAGCCAACATAACATGGCATAGAAAGAGGCCACATCTTTTCTTCACCCATTTTTGTCTGCGTGAAGTGATGGATATCTTTCAGTTGTGCCATCAGTTCTGGAATTTCATGTGACACAGGAGTAATGAACTCTAACAATGATTCAGAAAAATCAGTCGTGATCCATTGGTTTGTGAACGCTGAGCCTAACCCCTCTGGATGAGGTGTTGTTGCTAGATGTCCATCCTGACGATAGCGCAAAGTTTCTCGCTCAACACCGCGTCCAAACTGCTTAAATACTTCGGGGTTTGATGCAACTTTTTTTAGTCGCGCAGCAAAATCAGTCAAAATGAGGTTCGCTTATATTGGGAGCAGGACACTTATCACAAAGGACAAGCGTAAGCTAAGTTATTGATATTTAATGCATCTAGATAAATAACCCACGAAAAGTCGCTTATCTAGATGAATAGCGGAGAAACGTTTCTCCGCTATTAAATGTGTACTCTATCGAATGATTTCAAGCTCTTCTACGTCTTTCCCCAACTTTTCTAATTGAGGACGCAGTGATTTAGCATCACCAACGACGATAATTTGATAGTCATTTGGATCAAACCACTTTTGAGCCAATGCATTCAAAGTCTGCTTATCGACTTTTTCTACGATAGCGTTTCTTTGCTGCAAGTAATCTTGATCGAGGTTGTACTTAAGAATATCACTGATGAGTTCCGCTTTTTGTGTTGGCGTTTCATATTTCAGTGCATCTTTTTGACCGACCGCTTGACGCATAAATTTCATCTCTTCATCAGTAATTCCTGACTGCGAGTATTCATTTAGCTCATTTTCCATCTCAATGATAGAAGCAACCGTTGCATCCGCTCGTACTTGCGCGGTGAAAACAACCGAGCCAGTTTCTGGATTTCCAGAGAAGTAGCCGTAAGCGCCGTATGTGTAACCCTTGTCTTCACGTAGGTTTTGGTTAATGCGGCTATTGAAGTTTCCAGCTAAGTTGAAGTTTGCCAGTTGGCTTAGGTAAAAATCGCCCGTTGCATCGTAAGGCATACCTTGACGAACCATCATGACCACACTTTGTGGTGCACCTGGTTTATCAACAAGATGGATCTTTTGCTCACCTAATGCAGCGATGCTTTGCGGTGCATACAATGGCGCAGCTTCATCCTGCCAGTTTTTCCAGAACGTCAGTTGCTGTTCAATTTCCTGTTGATCAATGTCACCAACAACGACGATTTGCGCACTTTGTGGCGTGTAATGCTTCGAGTAGAATTCACGGACATCATCCAACGTTAGTGCACTGACACCTGCTTGCGTGCCGTCTTTTGGTCGAGCAAAGACAGAATCCCCATAGAGCACCTGGCGAGTCGCTTGTGATGCCATCCAACTTGGGTTTTGATGCTCATACACAAGACCTTCTAGCGCTTGCATCTTCACACGCTCGAAGTCTGCTTGCTTAAATGCAGGAGACAGCAACATCTCTTCGACAATTTTCAACGTCGGCTCTAAGTTCTTTTCTAAAGCAGAAACGCTGATGTTTGTTGTGTAGCCCGTTGCATTCACGGAGATGACACTACCTAGTTTATCGAGCTCAGCTTGAATCTCTTCGACACTACGTTTCGTTGTGCCTTCTTGCAACATCGCGGCGGTCAATTGGGCAAGACCTTCTTTGCCCTTTTCAACAAAACGTGTTCCCGCAGGTAAACTAAACTGCATCATGACCGTTGGTGTTTCATCGCTAACCGCACCAAGCAATTCCGAGCCATTATTGAAATGAAGCTCGTACAACTCAGGCATCGTCGCTTTCACTGGCTCCCCTACAGGCGGTTGCACAGAGCGATCGAAGTTATCGGTCGCACGACGATACGCCAATTGATCATCAGTGATCTTCTCGTATTCTGGTAGCGTACGCTTTGGCGTCACAAAGGTCGCTGGTTTTACGACAAGGTCAGTTTTTCCTTTTGGTACCACGCTTAGGGTCACTTTGTTCTTACCTTGGATAAAATCCGTATACGCTTTTTCTACCGATGCAGGCGTGACTGCGCGGATCTGCTCAAGCTGTTGCTCAAGACGGTCTGGATCGCCGAAGAATGTCTCGTTGGATGCCAACTGCGTTACTTTGCCTTTAACACTTTCTAATGCAAAGATAGCATCCGCTTCCGCCTTACCCTTCAATTGTTCAAGGCGATCTTCTGTCACGCCTTTTTCTGCAAACTGATTGAGTGACTGTAAAAGCTCGTCGTACAGTTTTGATAGATCGCCTTTGTCCCCTGAATCACCCATTGCATAAACGTAAAAGTTACACGCCAGTTCTGCACAGTCATGGAATGAGCCCGCATCGACGGCTTTTTGAGTCTTGACTAAGTCTTGGTAGAGCACGCTGTTTGTACCGCCACCTAGCACTTCAGATAGCGTATCGAGAGACGCTTGGCTTTCTTCGCCGTTGTAAGTTGTTGGCCACGCGATCATCACCATCGGTTGTTGAATGCGATCTTCTAGCGTGATGTATTTGTCTTCTTGCAGTTTTGCAGGTTGTTTCGGCGCATTTTCAACCTCTGGCCCACGAGGAATCGAACCGAAGTACTTATTTACCCACTCAAGAGTTTGTTCAACGTCTAAGTCCCCACCGATAGTGATAGTCGCATTGTTTGGGCCATACCAACGTAAGAAAAACGCTTTGAGATCGTTCACATCAACACGATCAAGATCTTCAACATAACCAATAGTTTGCCACGAATACGGATGACCTTCAGGATATAGCGCTTCAGACATGCGCTCCCAAATTAAGCCATAAGGACGATTATCGTAACGCTGAGCTCGCTCATTTTTTACAGTAGAACGCTGAATTTCAAATTTGCGTTGAGAAACCGCATCCAGCAAAAAGCCCATACGGTCAGACTCTAACCACAGCATTTTCTCTAGCTGGTTAGCCGGGACAGTTTCAAAGTAGTTAGTACGATCACGGTTTGTCGTACCATTTAACGTACCGCCAGCCTCTGTGATGATTCTGAAGTGCTCTTGGTCACCAACGTTCTCTGAACCTTGGAACATCATGTGCTCAAAGAAATGCGCAAAACCAGACTTACCCACTTCTTCACGAGCCGAACCAACATGGTAAGTCACATCCACATGGACCAATGGGTCAGAATCTTCAGGAGCTAAGATCACCGTTAAACCATTATCGAGTTTATACTTTTGGTATGGAATCTTAACTTTGCCTTCTTCAGCTTTCGATGACTCAACGAAAGTTACCCCTTTCGGCAGTGATGAAACAGGCGTATTTGATGCACAACCCGTGATCACCAAAAGTGAACACGCGCCAACCCAAAACATCTTCATGTACTTTCCTTAAAATAATCCGAGATAGATAGCCGCAAGTAAGCTATACCTGGCAGCCTTTCCTAAAAATATTAAAATCACGCAAGGCAGAAACTTCATTCTCAGCCACCCTGCGGCTAAACACAGCGGGTCTCCAATTATGGGTAACCAGCTAAAAAACAATCCCCAATAGCCATACTTAGACAGCCAGTTTAATGCGGTATGACCGTGCTTTTCTTCTTGCGCTTTGTTGGGAATCCACAAGCCAAGCCAATAATTTGTTAAGCCACCAAGCGTATTGCCGATAGTGGCGACCATAATAATTAACGAAACGGAATATTGATTTAATGAGAGAGTGGCAACTAAGCCCGCCTCAGAACCACCAGGTAACAAAGTGGCACTGAGAAAACCGGTCATGAAAAGCACCCATAATGCTGAATCTGAAAACCAAAGCGCTAAACTTTCAAAGCTCGTATTAAATGCTTCTAGCATGTCATATCAAGCAACACCTTGCCTCTGGTTCTTCCTGATTCAACTTGCTGGTGAGCAGCAATCACATCGCTCATCGGATAAACCTGTTGAATTTCAGTCTTCAGTAAACCAACGCCAACCATGTACAACAAGGTATCTAACTGCGCAGGATCTGGTTCAACCAACATGCCACTAGCCTCAAAGCCTAGGAGTTTGGCTTTTTCACAAATCAGCTCAGCTGTTATGGTTGGAACGGTGATGACTCTCGCACCGTCTTTCAGGCATTTAAGCGCATCTAACGCGGCATCTCCACCTACTAAATCAATCAAAACATCAACGTCTTCAACACGTTCTGACACTGGTGCAAATTGATAGTTCACTGCGTGAGCGCCAAGGGTAGCCAGGTAGTCTAAATTTCGTTCACTGCAGGTTGTAAAGACTTCCGCTTTAGTCGCGACCGCGATTTGTACCGCTAGGTGTCCAACGCCACCGGCTCCAGCGAGGATAAGTACGCGATCGTTTTCTGTCACATTGGCTTTGCTGAGTGCTTGTGCCGCAGTTTGGCCAGCCAACGGTAATGCTGCTGCAGCCTCTAAAGTAACTGAACTGGGAACATGACTTAACTCAGCTTCTGGAACACATATGTACTGACTGTACCCACCGCCTCGGACTGGGAAACCGATAAATCCAGCCACCTCATCACCATCATTAAAACGCGACGCCCCGTCTCCACAGGACACGACTTTTCCTGAGATGTCGTAACCTGGTACCCAAGGTAAATTATCCTTGTTCTGCGCAGCTGCCCAACCGAGTCCGGCTCGAGTTTTAACATCAATAGGATTTACGCCTGAAAAAGCGACTTTTACTAAGACTTCACCAGGCTGTGGTGATGGTGTAGAAGCATGTTGAATCGCGAGTACGTTGGCATCACCAAATTCAGTGATAACGATCTGTTTGTGTTCCATAAACCATTCCCTGCAAGAAAACAAAAAGGGATGCGAAAGCATCCCTTTGACTATAAACCATTTTGTTAACCGAAGTTAATCGTGATTTTGTAAATTGGTTGATCATTCCATTTTCGGTAATGACTAGCCGACAAGTGCTAGCAAGATACCAGCGGCAACCGCTGATCCCAATACACCTGCAACGTTTGGTCCCATCGCATGCATCAACAAGAAGTTTTGCGGGTTAGCTTGTAAGCCGACTTTGTTCACCACACGCGCGGCCATTGGTACCGCAGAAACGCCAGCCGCACCGATAAGTGGGTTGATGTCTTCTTTCGAGAACTTGTTAAGCAACTTAGCCATTAGCACACCAGCACCCGTACCAATACTAAACGCAACCGCACCAAGACCTAGAATGCCTAATGTTTCTAAGTTCAGGAATTGATCCGCTTGCAGCTTCGAGCCAACCCCTAAGCCCAAGAAGATCGTCACGATGTTGATCAGCTCATTTTGTGCGGTTTTCGATAGACGATCGACCACACCCGCTTCACGCATTAAGTTACCAAGACAGAACATACCGACAAGAGGCGTTGCTGAAGGTAGGAAAAGAATCGTCATGAGTAATACTGCCATCGGGAACAATACCTTTTCCCATTTACCCACGTGACGCAGTTGCGCCATTTGAATCTCACGTTCTTCCTTAGTGGTTAGCGCCTTCATGATTGGCGGCTGAATGATTGGCACTAAAGCCATGTAGCTATACGCGGCTACAGCAATCGCACCAAGCAAATCTGGTGATAACTTACTTGCTAAGAAAATCGCCGTTGGGCCATCCGCACCACCGATGATAGCGATAGACGATGCATCCGCCATGGAGAACTCCATGCCAGGTACATAGTTGAGCAAAATAGCGCCAAACAGTGTCGCAAAAATACCAAACTGAGCTGCCGCACCTAGCCACAAGGTTTTTGGGTTTGCGATCAAAGCACCAAAGTCGGTCATCGCACCCACACCCATGAAGATCAACAACGGGAACACACCCGATTCAATCCCAATGTAGTAAACGTAGTAGAGCAATCCGCCAGGCTCAGTAAAGCCAGCATTTGGAATATTCGCCAAGATAGCACCAAAACCAATCGGCAATAACAGTAAAGGCTCAAAGCCTTTTTTGATTGCCAAAAACAGCAAGGTACAACCAACCAGCATCATACAGATTTGGCCGAACTCGAAGTTAGCGATCCCTGTTTCTGCCCAAAGGGTTAACAATCCGTCCATGATACTCCCTTACGCCAGGCTCAACAGAGGCGCACCTACTGTGACAGCATCGCCTTCTTTAACGTTCAACTCTTGAACCACACCACCACGCGCCGCACGCACTTCTGTTTCCATCTTCATTGCTTCAAGAATCAGTAGTACATCGCCTTCAGCCACTTCAGCACCAGGCTGAACATTCACTTTAAAGATGTTACCGGCAAGAGGAGCAGGCACCGCTTCAGCAGAAGCGCTAGAAGGTGCGCTAGGTGCCGTCGATTTTGCAGGCGCCGCAGAAGGAGCGACAGAGGTTAGCTCGCCTTGAGGACCAACTTCCACCTCATACACCTGTCCGTCAACACGTACGCTATAAGTTTCTACTCCACCAGTTGCTGGTTGCGCCGCAGGTACGGCAGGCTTCGCGGCTTCTAGCGTTGGTGCAGGTTCAAATGCTTCTGGGTTTTCACGATTCTTAAGGAACTTAAGACCAACTTGAGGGAAAAGCGCATAAGTAAGTACATCATCAACACGTTCACTTGCTAGCTTAATACCTTCTGATTTCGCTTTCTCCATTAGATCAACAGTAAGCGTCTCCATTTCAGGCTCAAGCAAATCGGCAGGACGACACGTAATAGGCTCTTTGCCATCAAGTACTTTAGCTTGCAGCTCTGCATTTAACTCGGCTGGCGCTTGACCGTATTCGCCTTTCAATAGACCAGCGGTTTCCTTAGTAATGCTCTTATAGCGTTCGCCAGTAAGAACGTTAATCACCGCTTGCGTTCCGACGATCTGCGAAGTTGGAGTCACCAATGGAATGAAACCAAGATCTTCGCGAACACGAGGGATCTCTTCTAAGACTTCATCAATGCGATCCGCCGCGCCCTGTTCTTTCAACTGGCCTTCCATGTTAGTCAGCATGCCGCCAGGCACTTGAGCAATCAGGATGCGAGAGTCTACACCTTTCAACTGACCTTCCCACTTTGCGTACTTCTTACGTACTTCACGGAAATACGCGGCGATAGGTTCTAGTTGCTCGAGCTTCAAATTCGTATCTCGCTCGGTTCCTTCTAGCATCGCGACTACCGTTTCCGTCGGTGTGTGACCATAGGTACAACTCATTGAAGAAATCGCTGTATCGAGAATATCAATACCAGCTTCAACTGCTTTTACCGCTGTCGCAGTAGACAAGCCTGTCGTCGCGTGACAATGAAGTGCTAATGGCACATCACAAGACGCTTTGATACGCGTGATAAGCTCTTCCGCTTCATAAGGCTTGAGTAAGCCAGACATATCTTTAATACACAGTGAATGACAACCTAAATCCTCTAGGCGTTTTGCCAAGTCAACCCAAGTGTCTGCGTTATGCACAGGGCTTGTTGTGTAAGACAGCGTACCTTGAGCATGTGCGCCAACATCGACCGTTGCTTTAACAGCCTTCTGGAAGTTTCGCACGTCATTCATTGCATCAAAGATACGGAATACGTCCATACCGTTAGCATGTGCGCGTTCAACGAACTTCTCTACTACGTCGTCGGCATAATGGCGGTATCCTAAAAGGTTTTGACCACGCAGTAGCATTTGCATTGGCGTATTAGGCATCGCTTTTTTCAACTCACGTAAACGCTCCCAAGGATCTTCCCCTAAGAATCGAATACAAGAATCAAACGTTGCGCCACCCCAAGTCTCTAGAGACCAGTAACCAACCTTATCCAACTCAGCTGCGATAGGCAGCATATCCTCAATACGCATACGCGTAGCAAATAGTGATTGATGGGCATCACGAAGGACCACATCTGTAATAGCTAGTGGTTTAGACATGCTCTTAAACTCCTTTTTAATCCTGGTTCGGCTACTTCGCGAATGAGGCGCGATGTTTATGAATCGCAGCCGAGATCGCCGCCACTACTTGTGGACTAACAGCTGAAGAGGTTGATTGAATATTAGTATTTGTTTTTGGTGCTGCGATCGGCTCTGGTACTTCTTCTGGTACCAATTTCGACATTAGCCGAACGAGATAAACAAGAATAGTGAGGAAAATAAATACGACCGCCATCCCCGTTAGCATCAGAGTGGCCGCATCTACTAGCAGGCTTCCTATATTAGTCATGTTGCTTCCTTTCTTTGTCATCCTGACAACGTGCAGGACTTTAATAGCGTCAAATCCCGACCAATGGATTATCTCGATTGGTTAAATTTTGTCAATTTTGTTTAAGGAAGGTTTGTAATAATCCTGATAAATGATTATTTATTCACTACCCAGATCACAGTTCATGACAAAATAATTACTGCGAATCTGCTATCTCCTTACGAACAGAGTAAAGGAGGACATAAATAAAAACTGCGATTTGGATTTCAAAACCAAATCGAGATTTACACATAAAAGCCAATAAAAACAAAAGGATGTCATTTAATAACAATTAATAAACAAATAAAAAACAAAGAAGTTACATTTAAACAATTGAAGTGAAAGAAACGGAAATCAATATACAGGAGAGATAGTAAGGATGGATTCACAAACTACAGCAGAAACTTTATTCCAAATTGCTTAGATAAGCACATATTCGCTTTTGGAAAAGAAGGACCTCGCCTCTAACAACTCTAGGCTATCGTTCCTGATGTCCAGATACAAAAAAGCCTCGCAATTGCGAGGCTTTTTCAGTAAATGGCGCGTCCTGGAGGATTCGAACCTCCGACCGCCTGGTTCGTAGCCAGGTACTCTATCCAGCTGAGCTAAGGACGCGCAGTTTTCGATATCAACTTTCATCAATATCAGGGCAATACCCTTTAATAAGTGGCGCGTCCTGGAGGATTCGAACCTCCGACCGCCTGGTTCGTAGCCAGGTACTCTATCCAGCTGAGCTAAGGACGCGCAGTTTTCGATATCGACTTTCATCAATATCAGGGCAATACCCTTCAATAAGTGGCGCGTCCTGGAGGATTCGAACCTCCGACCGCCTGGTTCGTAGCCAGGTACTCTATCCAGCTGAGCTAAGGACGCGCAATAATCTTATTTTACTTTGTATAACCCGTTTATCAAACGAATTATTAAATAGTGGCGCGTCCTGGAGGATTCGAACCTCCGACCGCCTGGTTCGTAGCCAGGTACTCTATCCAGCTGAGCTAAGGACGCGCAGATCTTCTTGCTAGGAAGTTGTGAAGCAAATCACATTCATTTCTTACGAAACAAAAAAAAGGCCATCGGGCCAGTCAATGAATGGCGGTGAAGGAGGGATTCGAACCCTCGATACGGGATAAACCGTATACTCCCTTAGCAGGGGAGCGCCTTCAGCCTCTCGGCCACCTCACCGTTTTCATTGTTATATCTCAAAAGAGATATGGCGCGTCCTGGAGGATTCGAACCTCCGACCGCCTGGTTCGTAGCCAGGTACTCTATCCAGCTGAGCTAAGGACGCACTTTTTTGTTGATTTCTCAACGTTGCAAGAATGGCGGTGAGGGAGGGATTCGAACCCTCGATACGGGATAAACCGTATACTCCCTTAGCAGGGGAGCGCCTTCAGCCTCTCGGCCACCTCACCGTCTTGCGGAGGCACATATTACGTTTTACCGAAAATATGTCAAACACTTTCTTTGAAAAAATCCACGAAACTGACTTAACCGTTGCTGATTTAATCAAAGTGACTATTAAACGAACTTTACCACTCTATTATGATGAAAAAAAGAGAGTCTTCTCTGAAAAAAAGACATTTATTTTCAAACAACTTCCTGGTGTTCGATTCAACAATATTGACGGATTCACGGCCACACTCAACACAATGGTTTCCGCAAATCTTCAAAAACATTAAAGACTAAAAAGGCCAACCCTCCGGTTAGCCTTTTTCATTCAAACTAAGCTCTGTAAACAGGAGCGACTTAGTAGTTACCTGAAGCAACGTTGCCATTGCCTTTTTCAGCTTGAATGCGCATGTAGATTTCTTCACGGTGAACTGAAACCTCTTTCGGAGCGTTAACGCCGATACGTACTTGGTTACCTTTCACACCTAGTACAGTTACAGTCACTTCATCACCAATCATCAGTGTTTCGCCTACGCGGCGAGTCAAAATTAGCATTCTTTGCTCCTTGAGTAATCTCTAAATTTTCTTGCTACAAAGCTATTATCCAACAAAAGTTATATTTTCGTAAACTACCTTGTTAGCGAAAATTAGCCTAAAAAGGCATGTTTTTGTTGAATGTTTAATGCTTCACTAGACGTAATGTAAGCATCATGCAGAATGTTTGCTGCTGTATCCACACATTCGGGTGCTAAAACTAGCATCATAGTGAGTGCATTCGTTGCGCTGAAATTGATCTCAATATCTCGCTTTGCCAACAAATCGCATGCGTGCTCTACCATTCCATTGGCCTCAAGCCCCACTGCGGTCAACAGGCTTACCACTTCACTATTACGGATTTTGTCGCTGAACACCAGATCGAACTTGGCACATGCATCTTGTTTTATCATGATACCTGCCCGTTCTGCTTCCTCGATCACATTCCAAATGTCTATACCCAACATCTGACATTGTTTTGTAGCACTAGATAAATGTTCTTTATCGACTTCGATAATGGCAAGGTCACGTTGAATGGCTATACCAGAGACGGCTTGATTGCCTGACTCCCCCTTTACCAAACTGCCTTCATTAACATCAAATGTCGAAAGCACGCGTAGTGGCACATTATTCTTCCATGCAAATTGCACTGAAGGTAAATGTAATACTTTTGCGCCTCGGCTTGCCATCGCTTCCATTGAAGGAAAATCGATAACCGCCAATTTGCGCGCATTTTTCACTACACGTGGGTCACAAGTATAAATACCATCAACGTCGGTAAAGATTTGACACTCGTCAGCGCGCAATGCGCCCGCCAGTGCCACTGCGCTCGTATCTGAGCCACCTCGACCTAATGTGGTGATATCCCCGTTCTCATTCACACCTTGAAATCCCGCAACAATCACGATTTGGTCTTGCTCAAGCAATCCCATAATTGTCGTGGTATCAATGTGTTTAATCGTTGCGTCATTGTGTTGATTATCCGTCACAATATTCGCCTGTGCTCCGGTAAGCGAGCGCGCAGCATGACCCATTTTATTCAAAGTCATGGCTAACAGTGCCATTGACACTTGCTCACCAGCAGAGAGCAAAACATCAAGTTCTCGAGCTGTAGGTACGCTATCTATCTGTTTAGCGAGATCCATCAGTCTGTTTGTTTCGCCTGACATTGCAGACACGACAACAACAACTTGATTGCCATCATTTTTCGCCTTAATGATGTGTTCAGCGACTTGGTGGATTCTTTCAATTGAACCCACAGAGGTTCCGCCAAACTTTTGCACGATAAGGGGCTTTTTCACCAGTCTTCACCTTCCCAAGACCGAAGTCTCTTTAGAACTGCTTACATCTTAAATATTTCCTTTGAAAAAAATTATATAAGCAGTAGTTACAACAAAAACCAAGTAGCTTAAATGACTCGGTTAACTTTTGGTCAATTAAACCACTTGGTTGCTAAAAAAAATTACGCTCAATCAAAGAAACTTGATTGAGCGTAATTTTATTAGTTAAGAGCTTATAAACGCTCTTCTAGCCAAGGCTGAACTGTTTTGATTGCCTCTGGTAGTGCTGAAACATCAGTACCACCGGCTTGAGCCATGTCTGGACGACCACCGCCCTTACCACCGACTTGCTCTGCAACCATTTTAACCAGATCACCTGCTTTTACTTTACCAGTGAGATCCTTAGTCACACCAGCAATCAAGCCAACCTTGTCACCCGTTACGTTTGCAAGCAGTACAACACCAGAACCCATTTGATTCTTGATGTCATCAACCATGGTACGTAGGTTCTTGCTATCAGCACCTTCAAGGGCCGCAACTAGAACTTTTGTGCCATTTACTTCAACCGCTTTGCCCATGATGTTAGCGCTTTCTGCGGCTGCCATCTTATCTTTTAGCTTCTGCACTTCTTTTTCTAGTGCTTTTGCTTTCTGTGCAGACTCTGCCAGTTTCTCTTCGTACTTCGCGTTTTGAGCTTCAATAGCGTCTAATGCCGCCTCGCCTGTTACCGCTTCAATACGACGAATACCGGCTGCAATACCGCTTTCTGATGTGATTTTGAATAGACCAATATCACCCGTGCTTGATGCGTGAATACCACCACAAAGCTCAGTAGAGAAATCGCCCATAGATAGCACGCGAACTTCGTCATCGTACTTCTCACCAAACAATGCCATTGCGCCTTTCTTCTTAGCAGACTCAATATCCATCACGTTGGTTTCAATCGTGTGGTTACGACGAATTTGTGCGTTTACTAGACGCTCAACTTCTTTCAGTTCTGCTGCAGTTACTGCCTCTAGGTGTGAGAAGTCGAAACGTAGGCTGTCAGCTTTCACTAGTGAGCCTTTCTGCGTTACGTGCTCACCAAGAACTTGGCGTAGTGCTGCGTGTAGCAAGTGCGTCGCTGAGTGGTTAAGAGAGATAGCTGCGCGACGCTCTGCGTCAACGATAGTTGCCACTTCGTCACCTTTCGCTAGCACGCCTTCTGCCATTACACCGTGGTGTGCGATTGCGTTACCGAGTTTTTGAGTGTCTTCAACGCGGAATACACCAGACTCAGTACGGATTTCACCCGCGTCACCACACTGACCGCCTGACTCTGCGTAGAATGGCGTTTCACCAAGCACGATGATGGCTTTATCGCCTGCAGATAGTGAATCTACTTCGTTGCCTTCAACAAACATCGCAGCGACTGAACTAGAACCTTTAGTACCTGTGTAACCACAGAATTCTGTTTGCGTATCAACTTTGATTGCTGCGTTATAATCTGTACCGAATTGACCAGCTTCACGCGCACGTTGACGCTGCTCTTCCATCGCTTTTTCGAAACCCTCTTCGTCGATCGCGAACTCACGCTCACGTGCAACGTCGTTAGTGAGGTCTGCTGGGAAGCCGTAAGTATCGTAAAGCTTGAATACCGTTTCGCCGTCTAGCACTTTGCCATCTAGGTTATCTAATGCTTCGTTAAGAATTACCATACCGCGCTCAAGTGTACGACCGAAGTTTTCTTCTTCGATACGCAGCACTTTTTCAACCACTGCTTGTTGACGCTTCAGCTCTTCGCCTGCTGTACCCATTACTTCTGCTAATACGCCAACAAGCTTATAGAAGAATGCACCTTGTGCACCTAGCTTGTTACCATGACGTACGGCACGACGAATGATACGACGTAGTACGTAACCACGACCTTCGTTTGAAGGCATCACACCATCAACAATCAAGAATGAACATGAACGGATGTGGTCAGCAATAACGCGTAGCGATTGGTTCGATAGATCTTCATAACCAATGACTTCAGCCGCTGCTTTGATAAGAGTTTGGAATACATCGATTTCGTAGTTTGAGTGAACGCCTTGCATGATTGCAGAGATACGCTCGATACCCATACCAGTATCTACCGATGGTTTTGGTAGCGGTTCCATAGTGCCGTCTGCGTGACGGTTGAACTGCATGAATACGTTGTTCCAGATCTCGATGAAACGGTCACCATCTTCTTCAGGCGTGCCAGGACGACCACCCCAGATGTGTTCACCGTGATCGTAGAAGATTTCAGTACATGGACCACAAGGACCAGTGTCGCCCATTTGCCAGAAGTTATCAGACTCGTAAGGCTTGCCACCTTCTTTGTCACCAATGCGCACGATACGATCAGCAGGCACGCCAACTTTTTTGTTCCAGATGTCGAATGCTTCGTCGTCGGTTTCGTAAACGGTTACCAATAGACGATCCGCAGGCAGTTTAAGAACTTCGGTTAGGAATTCCCAAGCAAATGAAATCGCATCTTCTTTGAAATAGTCGCCAAAGCTGAAGTTGCCTAGCATTTCAAAGAATGTGTGGTGACGAGCGGTAAAGCCAACATTTTCCAGGTCGTTGTGTTTACCACCAGCACGTACACAACGTTGAGCCGTAGTCGCTCGAGTATAGGCTCGTTTTTCCAAGCCTAAGAAACAATCTTTAAATTGGTTCATACCTGCGTTTGTGAACAGCAGGGTTGGGTCGTTATGTGGAACTAACGATGAACTTTCTACGATTTGGTGTCCTTTGCTTTCAAAGAACTTGAGGAACGCGTTACGAACCTCGTCAGTGCTCATGTACATGCAGCTCTTCCTGAAAATAGTCGAGTTAGAATTTTGCCGTATTGTAGATCATGCAAACAGCTGAGACTAGTTTTCTTGAGGAAAAGAGGGAGCAGAAGAAAAAATTTGAAGCAAAACAAAAATCAGCGCAATTGGATCAACGCTAATCTTGGTCTTCAAAGGCAAGCGCATAGCTAATTTGGTCGAAACTGTAGCCTCGGTATTGTAGAAAACGGACTTGTTTTGCGTATTCTTTTTGGTCCTTGGCTTTGACGCCTTTGAATTTCTTTTCTGCCGCCTGCTTAGCAAGTTCAAACCAGTCTTGCGGTTCTTCAGCCATGGCTTGCTCAATCACCGATTCCGCAACACGTTTCTGGTTTAACTCTTGGCGAATTCGACGCTCTCCATGTCCTTTGTATACATGCTGCCGAATTTGGCTCTTCGCATAACGTAAATCATCTAAATAGTTATGGTCTAAGCAAAAATTAATCGCGATTTCGATGTCTGATGCTTCATAGCCTTTCATCGACAGTTTTTGGTACAGCTCATACTGACCATGATCGCGACGGCTAAGCAGTTGGATAGCCGCCTCTTTGCTCGATAATGTTGGTGTCTGGCGCTTTTGGTACATGGTGATCCTAAAGGTATTTTTGCTGTACAGACTCTCAATGGCCTTTGTGATGATTCGATTTTTGATGTCAATAGATACAACAAAGCCCCGCATTGCAGGGCTTTATCACTTTTTAATCTGTGAAGGGATTAAAACTCTTCAGCTTGCTCAGGCGCCTCGCCTGCTTCAGGAGCTTCCGCAAGGGCTGGCGCTAACAACATTTCACGCAATTTAGTATCGATGGTTTTAGCCACTTCAGGATGCTCACGTAGGTAGTTGCACGCGTTCGCTTTACCTTGACCAATCTTATCGCCTTGATAGCTGTACCAAGCACCAGCCTTTTCAACCAGCTTGTGCTTCACGCCTAGATCTACCAGCTCACCTTCGCGGTTAAAGCCTTGACCGTACATGATTTGCGTATTGGCTTCTTTAAACGGTGCAGCAATCTTGTTCTTAACCACTTTGATGCGCGTTTCGTTACCAACGACTTCGTCACCTTCTTTGATTGCGCCAGTACGACGAATATCAAGACGAACAGAAGCGTAGAATTTAAGTGCGTTACCACCCGTGGTCGTTTCTGGGTTACCGAACATCACACCAATCTTCATACGGATTTGGTTGATGAAGATACACATACAGTTAGACTGTTTTAGGTTACCAGTTAGCTTACGCATCGCTTGAGAAAGCATACGAGCCTGAAGACCCATGTGGCTGTCGCCCATTTCGCCTTCAATTTCTGCTTTTGGTGTTAGCGCCGCAACTGAGTCAACAACCATTACGTCGATAGCGCCAGAGCGAGCTAGTGCATCACAAATCTCCAGTGCTTGCTCACCAGTGTCTGGCTGAGAAACCAAGAGCGCATCGATATCAACACCAAGTTTCTTCGCGTAGACAGGGTCCAAAGCGTGCTCTGCATCAATAAACGCACAAGTTTTACCTTCACGTTGCGCAGCAGCGATAAGCTCAAGCGTTAGTGTTGTTTTACCTGAAGATTCTGGACCGTAGACTTCTACGATACGCCCCATTGGCAGGCCACCAGCACCCAAAGCGATATCAAGAGAAAGAGAGCCTGTTGAAATCGTTTCTACGTCCATTGCGCGGTTATCACCAAGGCGCATGATAGAGCCTTTACCGAATTGCTTTTCAATTTGACCTAGCGCAGCGGCGAGCGCTTTCTGTTTGTTCTCGTCCATTACTTTCTCCGATTTATTCATCTTCTTTGGGCGACGAATAGTAATTCATTTTTCTTAAGCAGCTAACCTGCTCAGCAATGAAAGTTATTATACTGTTGATTCATACAGTGTCTATACCTGTATAGAAAAAATTTAGTTCACTGCTTCTAAGGATTTGCTCTAGCCCTTATCAATTCTGGGCTAAGACGGTGTAAGAAATTCTAAATTAAATGTTGATGCAATCGAGTCAATGCATGCATCACCGCTTGTTGACGAACTTCCGCCCTGTCACCAGAAAAATGCATGGTCTCAACAAAGAGCCAGTCGTGCTTATCCGCAAAAGCAAAGCAGACGGTTCCAACCGGCTTTTCATCAGTGCCTCCCCCCGGTCCAGCAACACCACTGATGGAAACCCCAATAGTGGCATTCGAGTGTTGAAGCGCACCTTGCACCATTTCAAGCACAACAGGCTCACTCACGGCACCATGTTCCTCTAAGGTTTCCACTCTCACACCCAGCATTTCCATTTTGGCTTCGTTGCTGTAAGTGACAAAAGCTCTATCTAACCAACCTGAGCTGCCTGCAATATCAGTAATAGCGGTCGCAACACCGCCACCCGTGCACGATTCTGCCGTCGTTAAAACATGACCATGCTTTGCCAATAATGCGCCTAAATCTGCGCTCAATTTTGTTGTTTTTTCCATAGCCAAAATGCCCTTTGTCTCTTTTTACTTGATAGGGATTCACGTATCCTAAGCCGCTACGGAAATAAACAAAAGAACTTACCTGTGAAAGCTGAACAAAAACACACTCCGATGATGCAGCAATACCTCAAGCTAAAAGCTGAGAACCCTGAGATTTTGCTGTTCTACCGCATGGGCGATTTCTACGAACTCTTTTACGATGATGCAAAGCGAGCGTCCCAACTGCTTGATATTTCGCTAACTAAGCGCGGTTCGTCAGCTGGAGAGCCTATTCCTATGGCGGGAGTGCCATTTCACGCAGTAGAAGGCTATCTAGCAAAACTTGTTCAGCTTGGTGAATCAGTCGCAATCTGCGAACAAATTGGCGATCCAGCCACCAGCAAAGGTCCGGTAGAACGTAAAGTTGTACGTATCGTGACACCAGGTACTGTGACGGATGAAGCACTGCTTTCTGAGCGTGTCGATAACTTAATCGCAGCCATTTACCATCACAACGGTAAGTTCGGTTATGCGACGCTGGATGTCACTTCTGGTCGCTTCCAACTGACAGAACCAGAAACCGAAGAAGCGATGACAGCCGAGCTTCAGCGTACCGCACCACGTGAGCTACTATTCCCAGAAGATTTTGAACCTGTACATTTAATGGCAAGCCGCAACGGTAACCGTCGTCGCCCAGTATGGGAGTTTGAGCTTGATACGGCTAAGCAACAACTCAATCAACAGTTTGGTACTAAAGATCTGGTTGGTTTTGGCGTAGAACATGCGTCCTTAGGGTTATGTGCTGCTGGTTGTTTGATCCAGTATGTGAAAGATACGCAACGCACTGCTTTGCCTCATATTCGCTCTTTAACGTTTGATCATCAGGACCAATCCGTCATCCTTGATGCCGCTACCCGACGCAACCTGGAAATTACTCAAAATCTAGCAGGTGGAACCGATAACACACTCGCTGCGGTACTCGACCATTGTGCGACGCCGATGGGCAGCCGAATGCTGAAGCGTTGGTTACATCAGCCTATGCGTTGCATTGAAACGTTAAACAATCGTCTTGATGCGATTGGTGAGATTAAAGAACAAGCGCTGTTTGCCGATCTTCAACCAACGTTAAAACAAATTGGTGATATTGAACGTATCTTAGCACGCCTTGCACTGCGCTCTGCTCGCCCTCGCGATATGGCTAGACTTCGCAATGCCATGCAGCAGCTACCAGAGCTAGAATCTGTAACCGCTTCTTTGACCCATCCATACCTAGCAAAACTGGCGCAATACGCAGCTCCGATTGACGAAGTATGTGATCTGTTAGAGCGTGCAATTAAAGAAAATCCGCCAGTTGTTATTCGTGATGGTGGTGTGATCGCAGAAGGCTATAATGCCGAGCTCGATGAATGGCGCAAATTAGCAGACGGTGCAACAGAATACCTTGAGCAGCTTGAGCGAGATGAGCGTGAACGACACGGCATCGATACGCTTAAAGTCGGCTACAACAACGTACATGGCTTCTTTATTCAAGTGAGCCGTGGCCAGAGCCATTTGGTTCCACCGCACTATGTGCGTCGCCAAACACTCAAAAATGCCGAACGCTATATCATCCCAGAGCTCAAAGAGCACGAAGACAAAGTACTTAATTCGAAATCGAAAGCGCTGGCACTTGAAAAGCAGCTGTGGGAAGAACTGTTTGATCTGTTGATGCCAAATCTGGAGAAGCTGCAGAATTTAGCTTCTGCTCTGTCTCAACTCGATGTACTACAAAACCTAGCAGAGCGTGCAGATTCGTTGGATTACTGCCGACCAACGCTTGTGAAAGACGCTGGCATTCACATTCAAGCGGGTCGTCACCCAGTCGTAGAGCAAGTAACAACAGAACCGTTCATCGCGAACCCAATAGAGCTTAACTCAGCACGTAAAATGTTAATCATCACCGGTCCAAACATGGGTGGTAAATCCACTTACATGCGTCAAACTGCGCTGATTGCATTGATGGCACATATCGGCTCTTATGTACCTGCAGAATCTGCACAAATTGGTTCTTTAGATCGTATATTTACTCGTATTGGAGCGTCAGATGATCTTGCATCTGGTCGTTCGACCTTCATGGTAGAAATGACGGAAACCGCTAATATTCTGCACAATGCAACTAAAAACAGTTTAGTGCTAATGGATGAAATCGGTCGCGGTACCAGTACTTACGATGGCCTATCTTTAGCTTGGGCAAGTGCGGAATGGCTCGCAACACAAATTGGTGCGATGACACTATTTGCAACTCACTACTTCGAATTGACAGAGTTGCCAAACCAACTGCCAAACTTAGCGAACGTTCACTTGGATGCCGTAGAACATGGTGACAGCATTGCCTTTATGCACGCAGTTCAAGAAGGTGCGGCAAGTAAGTCTTACGGCCTAGCTGTTGCGGGCTTAGCCGGCGTACCAAAAACGGTCATCAAAAATGCGCGTAACAAACTATCTCAGCTAGAGCAACTAGGGCAAAACAGTGACGCACCACGTCCAAGTGCAGTAGATGTGGCTAACCAATTGAGTCTAATTCCAGAACCTAGCGAGATCGAACAAGCCTTATCTGGTATTGATCCTGATGATTTGACTCCACGCCAAGCACTTGAAGAGTTGTATCGTTTGAAGAAGATGCTTTAAATCGATTCACTTAAGCGAGCACAAAAGAAAAAAGGCTATGGATAACCATAGCCTTTTGCATATCTACTGAAGTACGGATTATTTAATCATCTTCGACGTTAAATAAGTTTTCCATGTTCAAACCTTGCTTGATTAAAACCTCACGAAGACGACGTAAACCTTCTACTTGGATTTGACGTACACGCTCACGTGTCAAACCAATCTCTCGACCAACTTCTTCAAGCGTCGAAGGCTCATAACCTAAAAGACCAAAACGTCGTGCAAGTACTTCTTTCTGTTTTGGATTCAACTCTTCTAACCAATGAATCAGCGATGATTTGATATCGTCATCTTGAGTCGAGACTTCTGGATCGGAGTTGTTTGCGTCGGGAATAATATCCAACAGCGCTTTTTCACCGTCACCACCGATTGGTGTGTCGACAGAGCTAATACGCTCGTTAAGGCGTAGCATTTTACTTACGTCTTCGACTGGAATATCTAACTGAGCAGCAATTTCTTCTGCGGTAGGTTCGTGATCGAGCTTCTGAGAAAGTTCACGCGCAGTACGCAGATAAATGTTCAGCTCTTTCACGACATGAATAGGTAGACGGATCGTACGAGTTTGGTTCATCAACGCACGTTCGATCGTTTGTCGGATCCACCAGGTCGCATAAGTAGAGAAGCGGAAACCACGCTCTGGATCGAACTTCTCGACCGCACGGATCAAACCAAGGTTACCTTCTTCAATCAGATCGAGTAGTGCTAGGCCTCGATTACTATATCGACGAGAGATCTTAACCACCAAACGTAGGTTACTTTCGATCATACGTTTACGTGCCGCTTCGTCGCCACGCAAGGCTCGTCGAGCATAAAGCACTTCTTCTTCGGCAGTAAGTAGAGGTGAGAAGCCAATTTCACCTAGATACAACTGAGTTGCGTCTAAGCTTTTACTGCTCGCATCAAATTCTTCACGCACAGCCGTTTTGCTTTCTGTGGATGATGATTTTTCGAGTTCGTTATCAATGGTCTTCACTGACGCATTATCAAATGCAAACTCTTCAACTTTGGTTACTGTGTTGCTGATGCTCATAACGCCTCCCCCTGGCGAGTTAGCAAGACATGACAACTCAATATGTCGCTAAATGATGTCGCAAGTTGTTTTTCAAAGTTTTAAGGCAAATAGCGTTTTGGATTCACCGATTTACCTTGATAGCGAATTTCAAAGTGTAGCTTGACTGATTTTGCACCTGAACTACCCATGGTGGCGATTTTCTGTCCGCTTTTTACACTTTGTCCTTCTGATACCAGCAGTTTGTCATTATGTGCATAGGCGCTTAAATAATTGTCGTTATGCTTTACTATAATTAAGTTGCCATAACCTCGTAGCGCATTGCCTGAATAAACAACGGTGCCGGCTGCGGTTGAAACGATAGGTTGACCACGCTGTCCTGCGATGTCGATACCTTTATTTCCCTGTTCTCCCGCCGAAAAGTTCTTGATTACTCTCCCTTTTGTTGGCCACAACCACTTAGAAACTTTATCACTCTTCGCCGTGGTAACTGGCGCTTTTTGCTTCACTTTTTGGTTATCTTTTGAACCAACATACTCCTTTGTTTTCGATTGTTCAACCTTCTTTGGAGGCTGTTTTTGTACGACTTTAGGCTTAGTCTCTGTAGGTTTTTGACTAGAGTTTTTACTTGAAGTTTTCGGTTTAGAGGCTGTTGATGTTTTCGTCACTGGGGCTGGTGGCGTCGTAACAACAGGAACCACAACGGGTTCAACTTTTTGGCCATATTTAGGGGCGACATATTTCGGAGCCCAAAGTTTTAGCCTCTGTCCAGGGTAGATGGTGTAAGGCTGAGTTAACTCATTGTAACGGACAAGATCATTTACATCTTTATCTGTGACATAAGCTATGAAGTAAAGTGTATCGCCTTTTTTTACCTCATAATAACTCCCTCTGTAACTTCCTCTTTCAAGGCTTGAATAGTCTTTCTTTAAGCTAGAGACAGGTGCAGGAGAATGCGCTGCACAACCAACTAGTCCTGCAGCAAACACAAAGCTAATACCAATATGACGTAATAACTTACTCACCTATCCCTAACCCTTAAGCTAAATCACCCGCAACCAGAGGTACAAATCGAACCATTTCCACAACAGTAGAGAGATATTCATCTCCCTTACGTTCAATTTTTAGTAACTGTTGCTCCTTATCTCCAACAGGAATCACCATCTTACCGCCATCTCTTAATTGTGCGAGAAGTGCTTGGGGGATCACTTCTGCAGCTGCAGTAACAATGATGGCATCGAAAGGACCACGAGCTTCCCAGCCTTGCCACCCATCAGCATGCTTGGTTGAAACATTGTAGATATCCAATTGTTTCAGACGGCGTTTTGCTTCCCATTGCAACGATTTAATTCGCTCAACGGAGTATACATGGTCAACAATTTTCGCCAGTACTGCGGTTTGATAACCGGAACCCGTTCCGATTTCCAGTACGTGACTCGTTGGCTCTAGTTCGAGTAACTCGGTCATACGAGCAACAATATAAGGTTGAGAAATAGTTTGTCCCTGACCAATCGGTAACGCATTGTTATCGTAGGCTTGGTGCACCATCGCTTGAGAGACAAAGCTTTCTCGTGGTAAGCGTTGGATAGCATCCAGAACTCTTTGGTCTTTGATGCCACTGGAGATAAGAAACGCTATCAACCTGTCAGCATGTGGGTTACTCATTACTTCTCTTCCTTTAACCAACTATCCATTGCACGCAGCGACTCATGAGCAGTGAGATCAACTTGCAGAGGCGTCATTGAAACTCGACCATGTTCAATCGCATAAAAGTCGGTG
The DNA here is from genome assembly GCF_021728155.1 of Vibrio sp. J2-4. Taxonomy (NCBI): domain Bacteria; kingdom Pseudomonadati; phylum Pseudomonadota; class Gammaproteobacteria; order Vibrionales; family Vibrionaceae; genus Vibrio; species Vibrio sp. J2-4. The sequence continues at coordinate 75,748 of NZ_JAKKCN010000002.1, read as the reverse complement.
CCCTCCCCCGCATCTTGCTCTTTTCCTGGAGGCCCTAGCCAATAAATATCATGACCTCGCGGATCTTTCTGCTTAATCATATTCTCTGCGTGATGACGCGCACCTAAACGCGTGACTTCGATTTCGCCCAGGTTTTCTGCTGGTAAGTCAGGCACGTTTACGTTCAATAACCGATTCGTTGGAATCGGAGACGCTAAATGCTGTTGCACAATTTGACGTGCAATTTTTGCGGCAGATTCGAAATGACGCTTACCCACCAGCGAAAAAGCAACCGACTGAACACCAAGGAAATGCCCTTCCATTGCTGCAGCTACCGTTCCTGAGTAAAGAACGTCATCACCCAAATTTGCACCATGGTTGATGCCTGATAAAACAAGATCGGGCAAATCATCTTTCATCAGCTCATTCAGCGCGAAATGTACACAATCTGTAGGCGTTCCTTGCACTGAATAGATATTTGGGGCAATTTCAGTTACGCGTAATGGTTGCTCTAGTGTCAGTGAGTTCGAAGCACCTGAACGATTTCGGTCGGGTGCGACAATGGTCACTTCAGCGATATCTCGCAACTCATCAGCAAGTGCATGAATCCCTTGCGCATGTACGCCATCGTCGTTGCTGATTAAGACTCTTAGGGGCTTCGTGTTTAGTGAATCCTGTTCCATTAGTATTCTCTTTCTACTTCAACCTCATTAACTAACTCACGAACGATAGAGGTTGCAAAAGATCCTGCATCCAGTGAGAAAGTCAGCGTAATGTTGTTACCTTCAACCGTCCAAGCTAAATCTTGTGGCTTCAGCGCAATATCGCGACGGTCGTGGCGCATGCGATTACCACGAATCAGCGCCATGAGATCAGGCTCTTCATCTAAGAACGGTTGTTCTAAAGTAAGCGCATCCGCTTGAGTTGGCAGCGCATTATCACCTGCTAGGGCCGCGGTAATTGCCACTTCACCTGCAGCAAATTGTGCTTGTAGATCTGCGATATTGCTTGCATCAATCAACTGAGTGCCAGAACTTGTCTGTGCAATATCACCATCGATGAATTTATCAAACACACCATTTTCTAGACGAGCAGAAACGATACGGTTGAAGATCCACGAACGCGCCGCTGATAAATACATGCTGCGCTTATTTTGATTACGGGTACGAACGTTTTCGCGTCCCCATCGACGTGCTTCTTCAAGGTTGTTGCCATCATTGCCAAAGCGCTGACTACCAAAGTAGTTTGGCACACCAACTTGTTTCACTTTTTCAAGGCGTTGCTCTACATCTTCAACGTCAGTCACTTCAGACAAAGTGACAACAAACTCGTTCCCTATTAAGTCTCCAGGACGCAGTTTTTTGTTGTGTCGATCAGTCGCTAAGATCTCAATACTCGGATATTGAGCTAGGAATGCCGAGAAATCCGGCGTTTCCCCTTTCGGTAAATGGACACTCAGCCACTGTTCCGTCACGGCATGGCGGTCTTTAAGTCCTGCCCAGCTAACGTCTTTCGACTTTACGCCACAAGCTTTCGCCAGCTCATTCGCAACAAAACTGGTATTTTCCCCAGTTTTTCGAATGCGCACCATTAGGTGCTCGCCTTCGCCCGTAAAGGCAAAACCTAAATCCTCACGAACCTGAAAATGTTCTGGTTGCGCTTTGATTTTTGCCGATGCAACAGGCTTACCCGTTAGATAAGCCAATGAAGATAAAATATCTGACATGATGTTTTTCCGCTGTTTACACAGCATTAAGGAGCAAGTTGGTTAATTATTGCTTGAACAGAAGCACCACGGCTTCCGTTGCAATGCCTTCTTTGCGTCCAGTAAAACCGAGACGCTCTGTCGTCGTCGCTTTTACGTTAATGTTACTAATATCGGTTTCTAGGTCTTCCGCAATCGCCGCACACATCGCGTCAATATGAGGTGCCATCTTAGGTGCTTGTGCCATGATGGTGACATCGGCATTACCAAGGCGGTAGCCTTGCTCTTTGACACGACGATAAACGTCTTTCAACAATTCGCGGCTATTAGCCCCTTTCCATTTATCGTCGGTATCCGGGAAGTGACGACCAATATCACCCGCAGCAATCGCGCCAAGCAGCGCATCAGTCAAAGCATGAAGAGCAACATCTCCATCTGAGTGGGCTACTAAGCCCTGCTCGTAAGGGATAGCAACACCACCGATAATGACCGGGCCTTCACCACCGAGTTTATGTACATCGAAACCATGACCAATTCGAATCATTTTTTATCCTTTCTTTTTTAGCCGCGCTCACGGCTCAGATAAAACTCCGCTAACGCGAGATCTTCTGGCTGAGTAATTTTTATGTTATTCGCATTACCCTGGACTAAAGCAGGCGTTTCGCCCAACCACTCTAAAGCCGATGCTTCATCCGTGATGGCTACGCCTTGTTCTAATGCGTCAGCCAGTGCTCGAGTCAGTTGTTGAGTTTTAAACATTTGTGGAGTTAATGCATGCCACAATGCTTCTCTCTCTACCGTATGACCGATATCTTGTGCTACGTTTGCTCGCTTCATTGTGTCTCTCACTGGAGATGCGAGGATGCCACCCGTTGGGTGAGCGCAGCAAACATCAATCAAACGGTCAATGTCGGATGTTAATACACATGGCCTTGCAGCGTCGTGGACCAATACCCACTCGCTTTCCAGATGTTCATTGACATAGTTTAGCCCTGAAAGTACGGAATCAGCGCGCTCTTTGCCACCCGCGACTTGAATTACATCGGGATGGTTCGCGATGGTTAACTCAGGAAAATAAGGGTCACCTTCGGTAATGGCGACAACCACTTTCGAAATTCGTGGGTGCGACAGCAACTTTTCTACAGTGTGTTCCAGCACCGCTTTTCCGTCGATCAATAAATATTGCTTCGGGCGGTCAGCCTTCATTCGACTACCGACACCAGCAGCGGGAACAATTGCGACATGCGATGAGTTCACATCCAACATTTTAATGATTTTCCTCACCTATAATGCGGTAGAAAGTCTCGCCATCTTTAACTAAACCAAGCTCATGACGCGCACGTTCTTCAATCGCATCAAGACCTTGCCTTAAGTCATCAATCTCAGCAAACATTTCATTATTGCGAGCTTGTAGCTTGCTGTTCACTTGTTGCTGAACTTCAATTTCATCTTTTACTGTGTAGTAGTCAGACACTCCGTTTTTACCAAACCATAGAGTGTATTGAAGCAAGCCAAACAGTAGCGTAAGGGCTATAACAAAGATTCGCATATCGCTGCTAACATTCTGTACCGGAAGGAATTAGATAAGGTGACATATATAGCATAAATGCGAGGTCGCCTCTAGGGGAGAAAGGGAGACTCACACGCTCCTTACAAGAAATAAGCAGCAAAATGAAACAAAGACATATGAAGCTATTCTTAGCACTCACCAAAGTAAGACCAAGAAATACAAGCCTATAGATACAAAAACACCCCGCAAAATCAGGGTATTTTCAAAGCTTCAATCTAAGCGGTTAATCCAATGAAGAACTAAGCTTGAACTTCTTTAAGAGCGCTTCTTTGAAACATGGAGGAGCGTGCTCATCTAGAGCTTCCTCGATGCAGATAAATGGGTTGCTTTCTTTAGGTATGGCAAGCAACACGGCCAGAACGGCTCATCGCTCTTAAATAAAAAACGCCCCACCGAAGTGGAGCGTTTCTAGAAAGCTATTTAGCTAAACTTATTCAATTAAGAATTAAGCTTGACCTTTAACTTCTTTAAGACCGTTGAAAGGAGCGCGCTCACCTAGAGCTTCCTCGATACGGATTAGTTGGTTGTACTTAGCAACACGGTCAGAACGGCTCATAGAACCAGTTTTGATTTGACCTGCAGCAGTACCTACCGCTAGGTCAGCGATAGTTGCATCTTCAGTTTCGCCAGAACGGTGAGAGATTACTGCTGTGTAACCTGCGTCTTTAGCCATCTTGATTGCAGCTAGAGTCTCAGTTAGAGAACCGATTTGGTTGAACTTGATAAGGATAGAGTTAGCTACGCCTTTCTCGATACCTTCAGCAAGGATCTTAGTGTTAGTAACGAATAGGTCGTCACCTACTAGTTGAAGTTTGTCACCTAGTAGTTCAGTTTGGTGCTTGAAGCCATCCCAGTCAGACTCGTCTAGACCGTCTTCGATAGAAACGATTGGGAATTGGTTAGCTAGCTCAGCTAGGTAGTGGTTGAACTCTTCAGAAGTGAAAGTTTTACCTTCGCCTTTCATGTTGTAGATGCCAGCTTCTTTGTCGAAGAACTCAGATGCTGCACAGTCCATCGCTAGAGTAACGTCTTTACCTAGTTCGTAACCAGCAGCTGCAACAGCTTCTGCGATAACTTCTAGAGCTTCAGCGTTAGATTTAAGGTTAGGAGCGAAACCACCTTCGTCACCAACTGCAGTGCTGTAGCCTTTAGACTTAAGAACTTTAGCTAGGTTGTGGAATACTTCTGCACCGATACGTAGACCTTCTTTAAGAGTCTTAGCACCAACTGGTTGGATCATGAACTCTTGGATGTCAACGTTGTTGTCTGCGTGCTCACCACCGTTGATGATGTTCATCATTGGTAGAGGCATAGAGAACTGACCAGCTGTACCGTTTAGTTCAGCGATGTGCTCGTATAGAGGCATGCCTTTAGCTGCAGCAGCAGCTTTAGCGTTTGCTAGAGAAACAGCTAGGATAGCGTTAGCACCGAATTTAGATTTGTTTTCAGTGCCGTCTAGTTCGATCATTACTGCGTCGATTGCAGCTTGGTCTTTAGCGTCTTTGCCAACTAGAGCTTCAGCGATTGGGCCGTTTACAGCTTCAACTGCTTTAAGAACACCTTTACCTAGGAAACGTGCTTTGTCACCGTCACGTAGCTCAAGAGCTTCGCGAGAACCAGTAGATGCGCCAGATGGAGCTGCCGCCATACCTACGAAACCGCCTTCTAGGTGTACTTCAGCTTCTACAGTTGGGTTACCACGTGAGTCGATGATTTCACGACCTAGAACTTTAACGATCTTAGACATTAATGTTTCCTCTCGTTTCAAATATAAATGTCAATTTTAAAGGGCAGCAGCACAACCTTCGCCGCCGCCCGTATCCTTTTACTTCTCGAATTCGCCGCGTGCGTTTTGGCCCGCAGCCTTAACGAAACCTGCAAACAATGGGTGACCATCGCGAGGAGTCGATGTGAATTCTGGGTGGAACTGAGCCGCTACAAACCATGGGTGAGCTGGGTTCTCAATCATTTCCACTAACTTCTTGTCCGCTGATAGGCCAGAAACTTTCAGACCTGCTTTTTCGATTTGCGGACGAAGCACATTATTCACTTCGTAACGGTGACGGTGACGTTCATGGATCGTCGCGCTACCGTAAAGTTCACGAGCTTTCGTACCTTTCTCTAGGTGACATAGCTGTGAACCAAGACGCATCGTACCACCTAGGTCAGACTTTTCAGTACGCTCTTCTACGTTACCTGACTCGTCTACCCACTCTGTGATCAAACCTACCACAGGGTACTTAGTCTCTTTGTTAAATTCTGTTGAATGTGCACCTTCCATACCCGCAACGTTACGCGCGTATTCAATTAGTGCAACTTGCATACCCAAACAAATACCTAGGTAAGGCACATTGTTTTCACGTGCATATTGAGCCGCACGGATCTTGCCTTCAATACCACGATCGCCGAAGCCACCTGGAACTAGGATCGCGTCTAAGCCTTCTAGCAGCTCAACGCCTTTTGTTTCGATATCTTGTGAGTCTACATACTTAATTGTGACACTTAGACGGTTTTTCAAGCCAGCGTGTTTAAGCGCTTCGTTCACAGACTTGTATGCATCTGGCAATTCAGTGTATTTACCAACCATACCGATGGTTACTTCACCAGTAGGATTTGCTTCTTCGTAAATAACCTGTTCCCACTCAGAAAGGTCAGCTTCAGGAGCTGTGATGCCAAAGCGAGCACACACAAGATCATCTAGACCTTGAGACTTGATCAATTGAGGAATCTTGTAGATAGAATCTACGTCCTTCATTGAAATTACTGCTTTTTCTGGAACGTTACAGAATAGTGCGATTTTCTTACGTTCATTCGCTGGAATAACGCGGTCGCTACGGCAAACCAGGATATCTGGCTGAATACCGATAGATAGAAGTTCTTTTACAGAGTGTTGAGTTGGCTTAGTTTTCACTTCGCCCGCTGCCGCTAGGTAAGGAACAAGTGTTAGGTGCATGAACATTGCGCGCTCACGGCCTAGTTCAACGGCTAGCTGACGAATCGCTTCCATAAATGGTAGTGATTCGATATCACCAACGGTACCGCCAACTTCAACGATAGCTACATCATGGCCTTCAGAGCCAGCAATTACACGGTCTTTGATCGCGTTAGTGATGTGAGGGATAACTTGAATAGTTGCGCCTAGGTAGTCACCACGACGTTCTTTACGAAGTACGTCGGCATAAACACGACCTGCAGTGAAGTTGTTACGCTTGGTCATCTTGGTACGGATGAAACGCTCGTAGTGACCAAGGTCAAGGTCAGTCTCTGCGCCATCTTCTGTAACGAACACTTCACCGTGCTGAGTAGGGCTCATTGTGCCCGGGTCAACGTTGATGTAAGGGTCAAGCTTCATCATAGTCACTTTAAGACCACGAGCTTCTAGAATAGCCGCAAGAGATGCTGCTGCAATACCTTTACCTAGAGAGGATACAACCCCGCCAGTAACAAAAATGTAATTTGTCGTCATGTTTAACCTGAAATTGGTTGAATGAGGGAAATGGAGTGCTTCTGGACGGGAGATAAATATACCAGAAGCTCCTTACCGCCACAACGTGAAATCTATCACACCGTAATTTTTTATTTTTTGCTTCAAATCAAAGTGAGCAAAGACAAACCAAAGTCCGTTTTCGTGTTAAGAGGCAAACTGGCCTCATATTGTATATTCCGCCTATTTCCCCTATCTAGACTCTTCTCGCTTTACTTCATCCCAGAAATCATCGAGCTCTGATAAAGAACAATCTGTAAGCGCTTTGCCTGACAGCTGGACCTTTCCTTCAACTTGCTTGAAACGTCTCGCAAACTTTAAGTTTGCTTTACCTAGTGCGACTTCTGGATTTTTATCAAGATGGCGTGCCAAATTGACGGTCGCAAATAGCAAATCGCCGAGCTCCAACTCCACTTTTTCTTCATCTGGCTGGACTTGTAGTGCTTCTTCCATGACTTCATCAATTTCTTCTCGCACCTTATCGACGACCGGGCCAAGAGAGTCCCAGTCAAATCCATATTTCGCACATTTTTTCTGTATCTTTGTAGCACGAGAAAGTGCTGGCAAAGAGTTTGGTATTGAGTCTAGGATACTTTCTTCCGCTTTGCCCACCTGCGCTTTTTCTTTTGCTTTTTCGGCTTCCCAGTTGGCGTTGATTTCCTCGTCCGATTCAAACTCAACATCTGAAAAAACATGCGGATGACGGCGAGTCAGTTTTTCATTCACAGTTTCGACAACATCCGAAAAGTCGAACAGCTCTTGCTCTTTCGCTAGCTGACTGTAAAAAATCACCTGAAACAACAAATCCCCTAGCTCTTCTTTTAGATTCGGCCAATCTCGATTTTGAATCGCGTCCACCACTTCGTAAGTTTCTTCGATGGTGTGCGGAACGATGGTGTCAAAGGTTTGTTTTAAGTCCCAAGGGCAACCGTTTTCTGGGTCACGCAACTTCGCCATGATTTGTTCTAATTGTTCAATTGGATGACTCATTTTTTGTTCCTTTAAACCTTTCTACTAAAGAAAAAGGTGAGCAGCCAAAACCACTCACCTTAAGTTATTTCATTGGTCGTTTTTTACTAAACAGTTGGCTCTTTTAGCAAGGCAGCAAACTTATGAGACTCCTGAGCATGGTTCACCATGTGATGGAGCGAATAAGTGCAGCTAACGCAGATAAAAAGCCAAATGTGACGCAAAAATTAGCCGAGGCGTTTCACCGTCATGACATCCTTTATTTGTTCTACCCGCTTCGAAACACGAGAAAGCACCTCAATATTGGTGACTTCTAGGTCAAAGTCCATGATGGCAAGTTGACGTCTGTAATCGACTCGGTTCTTCATACTGGTCACTTTGATCTTTTCGTTGGCGAACAGTGTCGTAATGTCTTTGAGTAGACCACCTCGCTCCATCGCTTCAACACGGACGGTGAGGATGTATGACCCGACGAAGCCGCTGCCCCAGACAGTATCGATGATACGCTCTGGCGCGTGATGGCGCAGTTCTTCTAGCTGTTCACAGTCACTACGGTGTACTGAAATCCCGCGGCCTTGCGTGATGTAACCACAGATATCGTCACCTGGAATTGGCTGACAGCAACGCGCTAGGTGCGTCATTAGGTTATCAACGCCTTCTACAACGACGGCGTCTTTTTTCGGTCGGCTTTGCGCTGGTGATTTGTGCTCTGCTTCTTGCAGTTTTTCCAGTGCTTGCTGATCTTCTTCCTCTGCCGTTGGCTTGTTAACTAACGCGTTAATATGGTTAATGATTTGGTTGATGCGCAAATCACCGCTACCTACACCAACATACAATTCATCTGGTGTTTTGACGTTAAACCGCTTGAGGGCGTAATGCTCTGCATCTTTTAACGTTGCGCCAATTTTGGCTAACTCATGCTCAAGGATTTCTCGACCTGCTTCAAGATTCTTCTCACGGCTTTGTTTTCGGAACCAGGCGTTAATTTTGGCACGCGCACGACCAGAATGAACGAAGCCTAATGATGGGTTTAACCAGTCACGTGATGGGTTAGGTTCTTTCTGAGTGATAATCTCGACTTGGTCACCCATATGTAATTTATGCGTGAACGGCACAATACGACCTCCGACTTTGGCACCGATACAACGGTGTCCCACTTCGGAGTGAATGTGATAGGCAAAATCTAGCGGCGTTGCCCCCATTGGCAAATCGACAACATCACCACGTGGTGTAAAGGCATAAACACGGTCATCAAAGACTTGGCTACGCAGCTCATCGAGCATTTCGCCAGAGTCAGACATTTCTTCTTGCCAATCCAATAGCTTACGCAGCCACGTGATCTTCTCATCATAACCGCTTCGGCTGCTTGCCCCTTCTTTATATTTCCAGTGCGCTGCAACCCCCAGTTCCGACTCTTCATGCATTTGCTTGGTACGAATCTGGATCTCGATGGTTTTGCCTTCTGGCCCTAGAATTACTGTATGGATCGATTGATAACCGTTTGGTTTAGGGTTAGCAACGTAGTCATCAAACTCGCTCGGTAGGTGCTTGTATTTGGTGTGAACTACGCCTAAAGCCGCGTAACAATCTTGCAGTTTGTCTGCGATGATACGCACTGCTCGCACATCAAACAGCTCATCAAAGGCCAAACTCTTTTTCTGCATTTTTCGCCAAATGCTGTAGATGTGCTTAGGTCGACCACTCACTTCGGCATTGATGCCCGACACTTCCATTTCGTGCGTGAGGTCTTCAACAAAGTCTTTGATGTACTGTTCACGAACGATGCGTCGCTCAGAAAGCTGTTTGGCAATTTGTTTGTAAGTTTCCGGTTGTTGGTAGCGGAAAGCGTAATCTTCAATTTCCCATTTCAGCTGACCGATGCCTAATCGGTTTGCTAGCGGCGCATAGATGTTGGCACACTCTTTTGCCGCCGCACGTCGAACTTCATCTGGCGCTTTTTTAACTTCAATAAGGTTACAAATTCGTTCCGCGAGCTTGATAACTACGCAGCGGAAGTCATCCACCATGGCAAGCAGCATACGGCGTACGTTATCTACCTGAGATGACGCTGCACTGCCTTCCATGTTGACGTTGAGTTGGCCAATAGCAGCCATTTCTTCAACGCCGTCGATTAATTTTATGATTTCTTTGCTGTATTTCTCTTCCAGAATTTCTCTGTTAAAAGCACCACTTGAAACCAAAGGAAACAGTTGTGCAGCCACTAAGGTGGCCTGATCCATAGACAAGGTGATCAAAATTTCGATCATTTCTCGTCCACGCCACAACAACAGTTCCGCTTGCTCGTTATCGGCTAATACCGTCTGGCAATCTCGATATACTTCGATTAAGCGTGAGGCTGTGTTTTTCTCTTGTCCTAGGCTAGCCACCCAGTTTTCGAGTTCAAACTGTTCATCTTGGTTTAAATGCGCGCTTCTTACCGCAACCATCTCATCATCCTAATTATTATATTCGTGTGGTTTGACTAACACCGTCCAGGTTAGTTCTTTTACCTGCGCGTAAACGCTGGCTTTATGACCACCCACCACAAATAAGGGGCCAAAGTCCTAAAGTTAGGACTTTTCAAACAATGCCATCGATTCTAGATGACTGGTATGAGGGAACATGTCCAGCATACCTAATTTAGTTAATTTATAGCCTTGCTCCATCAAGCTTTGGCTGTCCCTAGCAAGGGTAGCAGGATTACAAGAAACATAAACTACACGCTGTGCGCCAAGCTCAGAAACTTGATCGATGATCCCACTTGCCCCCGCGCGTGCTGGGTCTAACAGCACTTTATCAAACTGTTCTGCCGTCCAGACCTGCCCTTCAAAATCTTGCTCAAGGTTAGCGTGATAAAATTGCGCATTATTGATTTGGTTCAAGGATGCATTATTTGTGGCTTTTTCGACCATCTCTGCAACACCCTCGACACCAACCACGTGCTTAGCTAACTTCGCAATCGGTAAACTGAAGTTGCCTACGCCGCAAAACAAATCTAACACTCGGTCACTCTTTTGCGGGTCTAACCACTCAACCGCTTGCTTGACCATTTTTTTGTTTACGGCTTGGTTCACTTGAATAAAATTATTTGGCGCAAAAGGAATTTTCACGCCAACTTCTTGATAGAAAGGCATATCGCCTTCAACAAGGTTTAGCTGATCTGTTGCTGGCATTAGGTACAGCGATGCACCATGACGTTTTGCCAACTCCGTTAGAGATTGAGTTTCACTCGCTGTCAGAGCACTCAAGTGACGCAACGTAATACACGGCCCATTATCACCAAGTACCAGCTCTACATGACCCAATTGCTCCGGCTTTTTAAACGCTTTTAGTGCTGAATAAATCTCTGGAAGCAGAACGTTCAGTTCCGGCGCCAGCACTGGGCAGTCGGTCACTTGCGCAATTTGCTTACTCTGCTTTTTACGGAAACCAAAATGTAGCTGACGTGTTTTTTTATCGACAAATAAGCTCACTCGCGCACGACGACGATAGGCCAGTGAATCCCCTAATAATGGCGCATCAAGCTCGATATCATTGCCTGAAAATTTTCGCATCAGCTGACGCAGTGTTTGCTGTTTGTACGTCAATTGTTGGTCATAATCTAGATGTTGCAAATCACAGCCACCACACTCGTGGTAATGCGGACAAAATGGCTCCACGCGAGTGTCACTCGGCTTGAGAATCTTAATCAGTTTACCGCGAGCAAATTTACTTTTTTCTTCCACTAACTGCGTGACGACTTCTTCTCCCGGCAATGCGCCATCAATAAACAGCGGTTTTTTCTTTAGGTAAGCAATACCTGCGCCGTGGTGATCTAAACGCTCCACTTGCACCGCTTGATGACGAGTATTGAGTTGGGTTTTCTTTTTCGGTTGAAAGATGCGTGCCATGCTCTATGCCTGATTTATGTCTAATTGCTCTTCGGCTTCACTATTCTTGATTGCAGCCGTTGTGTGATTCGAGTGACTTGATTATGCTTACCGTTTATTAGGTGACGTCACTTCTTTGCTCAACGCCTTATCGTGCGCTTGAGAAATAATGCGTTATTTTCCCATATCCAGACTCCGATGTAATTAGATAACATGACCAGATATGGCTTACGAGCACGTGTAATTACACTGACTCTCGCTCCCACTCTCATCATTGGTTTATTACTGAGCGGTTTTTTCTCTTTCAACCGCTACCAAGATCTTGAGAAACAAGTTATCACCACTGGTAACAGCATCATTGAGCCGTTAGCAATTGCCAGTGAAACTCATCTACTATCAGAAAGCCGAGAGGCGGTACGTCGCTTGATAAGCTACGCCCATCGCAAAAACTCTAAACTGGTTCGTAGTATCGCGGTGTTTGATGAACATCATGAGCTCTTCGTGACATCTAACTTTCACCCTAATTTCGAAGCCTTGATGTTCCCCAAAGATAAACCGATCCCGCAACTGGGCAATTCGGAAATCTACGAAAACTCACTGATATTGCGCGTACCTATTTTGTCCGAGGGTCACTATTTAGCTGAGCTGTCGAACGAAAGCCAAGGAACCAAAGCAATTGGTTATATTGCCGTTGAGTTAGATCTCTCCTCTTTAAGGCTGCAACAGTATCAAGAAGTTTTCTCTGCTTTTTTAGTTCTTATACTCGGTCTTGGCTTGGCAAGTGTGTTTGCTTCACGTCTGATGCACGATGTTACCCAGCCTATCACCCACATGAAGAATGTCGTTGACCGCATCCGCCGTGGTCACCTAGACGTGCGTATCGAAGGTAAAATGCATGGTGAGTTAGACCAACTGAAAAACGGTATTAACGCCATGGCGGTATCGCTATCGGAATATCACGTGGAGATGCAGCACAGTATAGACCAAGCCACATCAGACTTGCGTGAGACGCTTGAGCAACTAGAGATTCAGAACGTTGAGTTAGATATCGCGAAGAAACGCGCGCAAGAAGCGGCCAGGGTTAAATCTGAGTTCTTGGCGAACATGTCGCACGAACTGCGTACTCCGCTCAATGGGGTTATTGGCTTTACTCGTCAAATGCTTAAAACACAGCTTTCTAACAGCCAAACTGATTACCTACAGACGATTGAGAAGTCGGCGAACAATCTACTGAACATCATCAATGACATTCTCGACTTCTCGAAACTTGAGGCGGGTAAGCTGGCGCTGGAAAACATTCCGTTTGATTTCCGAGAAAGTTTAGAAGAAGTGATTAACCTACAAGCCACGAGTGCACATGAGAAAGGGTTAGAAATCACCCTAAAAGTGGACCCTAAAATTCCACCGGGTTTAGTTGGGGACCCACTACGTATCCAGCAAATTTTGACGAACTTGGTCGGTAACTCAATCAAGTTTACCGAGCGAGGCAACATTGATGTTAGTGTTGAAATGCGCTCTCAATCTGGGGACTCCGTCGAACTGCAATTCATGGTGCGCGATACTGGTATTGGTATTTCTGAACGTCAGCAAGCGCAATTATTCCAAGCGTTCAGCCAAGCGGATGCCAGCATTTCACGTCGCTACGGCGGCACTGGGTTAGGTTTGGTTATCACGCAGAAATTGGTAAGCCAGATGGGTGGCGAGATCAGCTTAACCAGTCGCTTACACCAAGGTTCGACGTTCTGGTTTACGGTGCGCTTGCACTCAACCGAAATGCCGATGAGCGAACTGATTGAAGTGGAACTTCTGACAGGCAAACAGTTGCTGTTGATTGAACCAAACATGCAAGCCGCATCCGTAACCCAACAGATTCTAAGTCAAGAAGGTATCTTAGTAACCTACCGTTCTTCGCTACCGAAAAACGAAGAACAATATGACTATGTATTACTGAATTTAGCGGCGAATCAAACGCATGATGCAGACGTCATTACACCTTGGATAGAACAAGCGAAACGCATGGCTCCGAGTGTGATCCTAGGGACGCCGAGTACCGAACTGGCACTTGCCGACCAAATTATGACAGAGCATCACGTCCAATGCCTGACGAAGCCGTTGTCTCGCCGTAAACTGCTACAAAGCCTGATTAGCGAACATGTCGAATCACCACCAACATTGAGTGCTCCAATTACGCCAAGCGAAGGGGAGCGTTTACCTCTGACGGTGTTAGCGGTGGATGATAACCCAGCGAACTTGAAGCTGATTTCCGCTCTGCTTCGCGAACGAGTAGAAACCGTCACCGCCTGTAGCAATGGCCAGCAAGCGGTGAACCTAGCGACAGAGAAAAAGTACGATTTAATCTTCATGGATATCCAAATGCCACAAATGGATGGGGTGACCGCTTGTCAGCACATTAAAGAGTTGGAGTTAAATAAAGACACGCCAGTGATTGCGGTAACTGCGCATGCCATGGCGGGTGAAAGAGATCGCTTGCTATCGGCAGGAATGGATGACTACTTGACCAAACCTATTGAAGAGCATGTGCTTCAACAGGTTTTGGTTCACTGGAACCCAAATTCTTGTACAGAGAGCATTGGCAAAGTCGCCCCTTCATACGTTGATGAGCCTGAAGGGAGCGCGCCTCAATCCGTTTCTTCGCCTCAACAGGATGTGATTATTGATTGGCAAGCTGCCTTAAAACAGAGCGCGAATAAAGAGGATCTCGCCAAAGACATGCTGCGCATGTTGATTGAGTTCATCCCTGAAGTAGAAGCAGTCGTTGACCAAACTCTGGAGCAAGAAGATATCTCCCGTGATGACCTAATTCATGTCATCCATAAGCTGCACGGCAGTAGCTCATATTGCGGAGTGCCTAGGCTGAAATCACTCTGTGCGACGCTTGAGCAAGCACTGCGCTCAGGGATCAGTCTTGAGGAGGTTGAGCCTGAAATGTTCGAGCTGCAAGATGAAATGATTAAAGTCACAACGACTGCAAAATTATACCTTGAACAGTAATCTGCTCGAGAGACAAGAAAGCCAGAGCATCTGCTCTGGCTTTTTAGTATTTTGTTTAAGACTTACAAGCTAGGATTCAAAAATGACCGTCGCCACAGCGTAATGACGCTCATCGGAAATGGACAGGTGAATGTGGTTAACGCCCATCGCATCCGCTATTTGTTTTGCTGTGCCCGTCAATGCGAGTACTGGTTTTCCAAGCGCATCGTTCGAGATGGAAAAATCGTGAAACGTGACCCCTTTCGCGATCCCTGTCCCCAATGCTTTTGAGGCCGCTTCTTTGACCGCAAAGCGCTTAGCAAGATAACGGCCTTGCAGCTTAAGCTGTGAAAATTTAGCCATTTCTTCTTCTGAAAGAATACGCTGAGCAAAAGGCTCACCACTACGAGCTAGCGCTTTTTCAATACGCTCAATTTCTGCAATGTCGGTGCCTAACCCTATAATCGCCATCTAGATAGCCCTATTACTGGCGTGCCTCAATCATCAGTGCTTTCATGTCCGCAACCGCTTTATTCAAACCATCAAATACCGCGCGACCAATGATTGAGTGACCAATGTTGAGTTCGTAAATTTCTGGTAATGCAGCAATTGGCGCGACATTGTGATAAGTCAGGCCATGCCCGGCATTAACAATAATACCTAGGTCATGAGCATAACTCGCACCAGCGGCAATCTTCTTCAGTTCAGCTTGTTGTTCGTCTTCTGTCGTCGCATCAGCATAATGACCCGTGTGTAGCTCAATAAACGGAGCACCACACTTTTTCGCAGCTTCAATCTGTTGACGGTCAGCATCAATAAAGAGTGAAACTTTAATGCCTGCATCTGTCAGCTTTTTCGTCGCAGCTTTAATTTTTTCAAGCTGCCCCACAACGTCCAAGCCACCTTCCGTCGTCAGTTCTTCACGTTTTTCAGGCACTAAGCACACAAACTCTGGTTGAGTTTGCAGCGCAATCTCAACCATTTCGTCTGTCACTGCCATCTCTAGATTCATACGCGTTTGAATGGTTTCACGCAGAATACGTACATCACGATCCAAAATATGGCGACGGTCTTCACGTAAGTGAATTGTGATACCATCCGCGCCTGCACGCTCAGCAATTTCTGCAGCGTGAACAGGATCAGGGTATTTTGTACCACGTGCATTGCGTAGAGTGGCAATATGGTCGATATTGACGCCTAAATAAATTGAGCTCATTTTCCGTTACTCCGTGCTCTGGGGGTCTGAATGAAAAATTCACGACTTTTTAAAGGTTTGCCGCCAAGATACGGCTTTAAGGCTATACGTGTAAAGCGTTTTGCCGCTTTTAGCTGCTCTTTAGTGACGAACCGCCGCTCACTGATAGCAATCAGTTCATTCCCTAAAAACGTGAGGTTATCGCGCCTAACCGAAGCTATGAAGCCTTTTTGTTCCCGGTAACGATACGTCATCTCTGGGTCGACGGGCTCGCCAGTACCTGCACAGTGCAAGAAATCTACGCCATATCCCATCGCAGATAGCAATGCTAACTCAAAACGACGCAGTGCTGGCTCAGGGTTCTCGTTGTGTGCCAACTCTGTTAGCGCATGCAAATAATCATGAAATAGCGCTGGCATCGGCACTTCAGCCATCAAGATACGGCCAATCAGTTCATTGACGTACATGGCAGAGTAGAGATTAATGCCCGTTAACGGTAAACCTAGGCTTATCGGCTCAGCTTGACGCAAAGTCTTCATTGAACCTTTTCCCGACCATTTAAGTAACAGCGGAGTAAAAGGTTGCAATGCGCCTTTTAAGTTCGAACGCTTACTGCGCGCGCCTTTGGCCATTAAAGTCATTCGGCCATATTCCTCACTAAATACATCAAGGATTAAGCTCGATTCACTGTAAGGGCGGCGATGTAAAACAAAACAGCGCTGTAAACCTTCGGAAGACAGATTACTCATCTAAGTCATTGTGCCTAAAAAGTGTGAAATAAAAAATAAGGAGCCGAGCGGCTCCTTATTTTAATCGATACTGAGTTTTCATCGATGTTGGAGCGAAGCATCTTCGCAGCCAAGATTATAAGTCGTCTATATAACCCAACGAGCGCAGTGCTCGTTCGTCGTCTGCCCAGCCAGATTTCACTTTTACCCAGGTTTCTAGGTAAACCTTACGACCGAACAACTCTTCCATATCTAAACGCGCTTCACGACCAATGGTCTTGATCTTCTCGCCACCTTTACCAATCACCATTTTCTTCTGGCCATTACGCTCCACAAGAATCAAGGCATTGATATGGAAACCGTCAGTTTCTGGGTTGTAATCAAAACGTTCAATCTCGACCGTTACCGAGTATGGTAATTCTTCACCCGTAAAACGCATTAACTTTTCACGCACAATTTCAGATGCCATAAAGCGCTGAGAGCGATCAGTCACGTATTCTTCTGGGAAGTGATGCGTTGCTTTAGGTAAGTGATTACGCACGTGCTTACGCAGTACATCAATGTTCTTCCCTTGCTTCGCAGAGATTGGCACAACGTCAACGAAGTCCATCTTTTTAGACATCTCAGCCATGTGTAGCATCACTTCGTTACGATCTTGCACGTTGTCGACTTTATTGACACAAAGCACAACTGGGAAGTTCGATTTTTGAAGCTTAGTTAGCACCATCTCATCGTCTTTAGTCCAATGCGTACCATCGACTAAGAAGAACACTAGGTTTACATCACTTAGAGATGAGTTAGCCGCACGGTTCATCAAACGGTTAATCGCACGCTTTTCTTCGATGTGAAGTCCTGGCGTGTCAACGTAAATCGCTTGGTAATCGCCGTCCGTGTCCACGCCCATAATGCGGTGGCGTGTTGTTTGTGGCTTACGTGAGGTGATCGAAATCTTCTGACCCAAGATTTTGTTCAGAAGTGTCGACTTACCTACGTTTGGGCGACCAACAATAGCAATAAAGCCACAGTGCTGGTTTTCTGGCGAGCTTGGCTCACCTTGTGATGCGAAAAACGCATCGATATCGAATTCGTTATCAGCCATTTGTTAATTGCTCAAGTGCTGTTTCAGCAGCCGCTTGTTCTGCCTTGCGGCGGCTGGTGCCTTTCCCGATTACAGGCTTGTCCACACCTGCTACTTCACACTCAACCGTAAACTCTTGGTTGTGCGCTTCACCTTTAATATTAGTCACTGTGTACACAGGCAGCGGTTTTCTTCTGCCTTGTAGGAACTCTTGTAGGCGAGTTTTCGGATCTTTTTGTGAGACGCCAGGTTTAATGGCTTCAAGGCGTGAGTTGTACCAACTCAGTACAATGCCTCGCACGACTTCAAGATCGCTGTCTAGGTAAATTGCGCCAATAATGGCTTCAACCGCATCGGCTAAAATAGAGTCTCGGCGGAAACCGCCACTCTTCAATTCACCTGGACCTAATTTTAAATAATCTCCTAGATCGAATTCACGACCCAGTTCCGCCAATGTATGTCCGCGAACCAAAGTAGCACGCATACGGCTCATGTCACCCTCGTTCACTTTCGGGAAACGATGGTACAGATCATCAGCGATGACAAAACTTAAAATTGAATCGCCCAGAAACTCAAGACGTTCATTATGCTTACTGTTGGCGCTGCGGTGAGTCAGCGCCAAGTTGATAAGCCCGGCATCTTGAAACTGGTAGCCGAGCTTTCTCTCTAGTTTATCAATTGGAGAATTCATACTCTCTCGATATAAAATGGTTAGTGAATACCACCGATGCGGTTAAAACGCACACCAGTTGGAATCCATGAAGGTAGAACGCTATCTGCGCCACGATCAAACTCGAAGCTGATCCAAATGGCGACAGCTTTGCCGACTAAGTTTGCTTCAGGAACGAAGCCCCAGTAACGGCTGTCAGCACTGTTGTCACGGTTATCACCCATCACAAAGTACTGACCTTGTGGTACAACCCACTCTGTCGTGCCGCTACGTGGGAAGTATTGCTCCACACGGTTACGAACAAGAGGGTTAACCAAAATATTGTGCTCCACGTTACCCAATTTTTCATCCAGTTGGATCATTGGAATACCGTTCGAGCTAAACTGACTTTCTTCAACATTGCTCAGTTTAACTGGTTTACACGCCGATTCACCTTGGCTTTGCACGCAAAGCTGCTTATCACTTGAATAACGCACGATATCACCAGGCAAACCAACAACACGCTTAATGTAATCCACACTTGGTTGTGGCGGGTATTTGAATACCACGATATCACCACGCTCAGGCTTACCTGTTTCAACTAACTGCGTGCGCCATACCGGATCTTTCAAGCCATAGGCGTATTTTTCTACCAAGATAAAGTCACCCACCAACAAAGTCGGCATCATTGAGCCTGATGGGATTTGAAATGGTTCGTAGATAAAAGAACGCAATACTAAAACGAACGCAATCACAGGAAAAATTGAGACGCTATTTTCAACCCACCAAGGCTGACGCTCAACTTTTTGCAAGGTCACTGCATCCAAACCATTAGACGTCTGAGCTTGAATCTCCGCCAGTTTTTCCTGACGCTTTTTCGCGAAAACCAGCTTTTCCAGTAGCCAAACCACGCCAGTTACCAAAGTCGCAATAACCAGCATCAGTGAGAATGTATTCGCCATTAAATTCCCTTATCTAAAAATACGAAAGTGAAAGAGCCGAAACCCTTTCACTTATTTTAATATCTAACGTCTTAAGACCGACAAGTGTGAGACAAAGTTCAACTTTAGTCTTTACCTACGTGAAGGATAGCTAGGAACGCTTCTTGAGGCAGCTCAACGTTACCGATCTGCTTCATGCGCTTCTTACCTTCTTTCTGTTTCTTCAGAAGTTTCTTCTTACGACTTACGTCACCGCCGTAACATTTCGCGATTACGTTCTTACGTAGCTGTTTTACAGTTGAGCGTGCGATAATGTGGTTACCAATCGCTGCTTGGATTGCGATATCAAACATTTGGCGAGGGATAAATTCTTTCATCTTCTCTACCAGCTGACGACCGCGAGTTTGAGACTGGTCTTTGTGTGTGATCATCGCCAGTGCATCAACGGTGTCACCGTTCAGAAGAACGTCTACACGCACCATGTTCGACGCTTCAAAGCGCTGGAAGTTGTAATCCAAAGACGCATAACCACGAGAGGTCGATTTCAGACGGTCGAAGAAATCCAGTACCACTTCGGCCATTGGAATATCGTAAGTCACGGCGACTTGGTTACCGTGGTAAACCATATCGACCTGAGTACCACGCTTTTCAACACACAGCGTGATGACGTTACCTAGATACTCTGAAGGTACCAGGATATTACAACGAGCGATCGGTTCACGAATTTCTTCAATATCATTGATCGCTGGTAGTTTAGCAGGGCTATCAACGTACAGTAGTTCACCATCCGTTTTTTCAACTTCGTAAACTACCGTTGGTGCCGTGGTGATAAGATCTAAGTCGTATTCACGCTCTAGACGCTCTTGGATAATTTCCATGTGCAGCATGCCAAGGAAACCACAACGGAAACCAAAGCCAAGTGCCGCGGAGTTTTCTGGCTCGTAGAATAGCGATGCGTCGTTTAGGCTTAATTTGCCCAGCGCATCACGGAAGTTCTCGTAATCGTCAGAAGATACCGGGAACAGACCTGCGTAAACCTGAGGTTTAACTTTCTTAAAGCCAGGTAGTGGTTTATCACAACCATTCTTAGCCATAGTCAGCGTATCACCAACTGGTGCACCAAGGATGTCTTTAATACCACAAACCACCCAACCTACTTCACCAGTACGAAGGATGTCGGTATCTACTTGTTTTGGTGTAAAAATACCAAGACGGTCTACACCCCAAACTTGACCCGTGCTCATCACTTTGATCTTGTCGTTCTTCTTCAGTTCGCCGTTTTTAATACGTACTAGAGAAACAACGCCAAGGTAGTTATCAAACCATGAGTCAATGATCAGCGCTTGTAGTGGCGCATCTGGATCACCTTCCGGTGCTGGAATCGCTGACACAATGTTCTCTAGAACGTCATCAACACCGATGCCTGTCTTCGCAGAACAGCGGGTTGCTTCCATTGCATCGATACCAACGATTTCTTCAATTTCTTCTGCCACGCGCTCAGGATCGGCTGCTGGTAGGTCAATCTTGTTCAAGATTGGCACAACCTCTAGATCCATTTCGATCGCGGTGTAACAGTTAGCCAGTGTTTGAGCCTCAACACCTTGACCCGCATCTACAACCAATAACGCACCTTCACAAGCTGCTAGAGAACGTGATACTTCATATGCAAAGTCAACGTGCCCCGGAGTATCGATGAAGTTCAGCTGATACGTTTCACCGTCTTTAGCGGTGTAGTTTAGCGTCACACTCTGAGATTTAATGGTGATACCACGCTCACGTTCAAGATCCATAGAATCCAGAACCTGTGCGGCCATTTCACGATCGGTTAACCCGCCACAAACTTGGATTAGACGGTCTGATAGGGTCGACTTACCATGGTCGATGTGGGCGATAATCGAAAAGTTACGAATGTGCTTCATAGATTTAGGGTGACTAACTCTTTACAAATAGGGACAGTAAGAAACGCCATCTACTGACGGCATTTCAATCAAGTTGGCAGATTCTACCGAATTTCGTTAACGGGCGCACGTAATTTAAAGTACATACCCAAATAACCTTTAGTGGAGGGGGACAACACTTACTGGATTGGCTCTCCAAGTACCCGAACGAGGGTAACTTGGCGCTTGGATTCATCCTCTAACGGACGAGAAACACGTTTTGCGATCCACATTCCACCAGCTGCAAATAGTACTGATGCCAATATGATGATACCTTCCCCGCCCGCGGTCAGCGGCGCTAATAGGAAGTGACCAAACATCGCACCGATAATCAAACCAAACAACGGCAGTAAATAAACCGCCATTGCTGATTTTATCAGGCTCGACTCAGGAAAGCCTATCTCGACGACTTGACCTATCTTCACTGATTTATCCGTGCGCAGGTGCCAAGATAAACTCTTGTTACCAATGGCTTTAGTCACAACGCCCGTTCCACAGCTTTTCTGTGAAGAGCAACTACTGCAACTGGTCTGCTGTTCGCAGCTTAAATCAATTTCGTATTGTTTACCGCGACGATGTACGTCTGTCACAGTAGCCAACGCGGTCATCATTGTTGTTTACTCTTTGTTACATTAAATGTGACAGATTGGGCGATACGTTGTGCTGTGGTCGGCGGAATGTCTCCTACAACGGAGATTTCATGTTGACCGCTCACAAAACTGTGTAGCGTTCTTCTGCCTTGGCGAACCAACTGCCCTTTTAACGAATGCTCATCTTTGTTTGCTACGTAAACAGAGAAGCTAAATAGACCGTCAGAGTACAGCTGACTCTCCACCATTTGATTGGTAACAGCCATGCGGTAGCGGTTCAGCTCGTTCGGTTCGAAACCTTCAGGGATCCAACCTACCTGCCAATTGCTGGTTCCAATATCGCCTTTTGGCATGGTGAGAACAGCTGGTAATTGAACATCTTGTAGGCCACTCATTAACTCTGCGATTTTTGGATTCACCGTGTAAGAAATAGTGCGATATTGTTCAAGCATCTCACCATCACGGTCCACAAGGTCGGCACGTAACGGCAATTTACTCTTTTCATCGATCCATAGTACGTATGAATAGCGCAGACCGTCTTTAGGGACGACACGCAGCACTTGTGTTGCTACACCTGCTTCACGAGCTCTACCCACTTTTACATAGTCGTAATACAAGTTTAGCTCATCGATATTGGTGTTGAGCATAGGCATGGTCGGAGCGACCATTTTACCTGACTCGATGGTGAATGGTTCTAAACCCGTTTCGATATAGCTTACTTCTGTGCCACGACGAATCACTTCGCGCACAGGGCCACTTAAATAAACAAGATGAGCATATTGATCGTCACCATGCGTCGCATGACGATACAGCAACGGCTCAATGCTGTTCTTTTTGATAAGGATATAAGAGAGTTCGTAACTTAAATTCTTACTCGCCTCGCTCATTTGATGCAATAAAGCCTCCGCTGGCTTATCACCAGCAAAGGCTTGAGAAGACATCATACTGAACAGAGCGCAAGCGCTGATCAGAAATTTTTTCATTCAATATCCGGATTCAGATTTGCATCTTG
Source organism: Vibrio sp. J2-4 (assembly GCF_021728155.1). Taxonomy (NCBI): domain Bacteria; kingdom Pseudomonadati; phylum Pseudomonadota; class Gammaproteobacteria; order Vibrionales; family Vibrionaceae; genus Vibrio; species Vibrio sp. J2-4. The sequence continues at coordinate 53,051 of NZ_JAKKCN010000002.1, read as the reverse complement.
TTGAGATGCATCACTGTTAATTCGTAATTGCAATTCGTAGTCTCGCAGCATAGCATGAACACGCTTACGTTGCTCTTGCATATTTGCTTCACCTACAGAACGCTCAACAGACTCACGAGTTAAACTCACAGGCTCTGCGCTGCCAGCAAACGGAACTGTCTGCAACACAGGCAATTGGTCTGTTTGCGGCGACATTGAATCGCTACCACCGTACTGCTGTACACCTAAAATAACAACAAGCGATACACATGCAGCAACAGCAACTTGACCAAACTGTGTCAACCAACCTGGCAACTGACGTTTTGCTTTTTGCGGTTCTGGTTGCGACTCTTTTGGCGTATCAGCAATTGAGATAACATTTGCACTGTGCGCATCAAACGCACGGTGTGCAGGTTCATCTTCTAACGCTAACGCCACGCTTTCAGCAATATTCCACTCAGGTTTTGCTGGCGCTTCGCCTCGCATCACATCACCAATCAGGTGGTAGTTCTGCCAAGCATCACGGCTCTCTTGGTCTTGCTCTAACTCTTGAATTAAAGCCTTATCGACCAATTCTCCATCCATGAGAGCTGAAAGTTTTTCTTTGTCAGCCATTATTTTCACCATAGTTATTACTTGTACTAGCGTTGCAAAAGAGGTCTGATTTTCTTTTCCACCGCCTCACGAGCACGGAAGATACGCGATCGTACCGTTCCTACCGGGCAATCCATCACTTCTGCAATTTCTTCATAACTCAAGCCATCGAGCTCTCGTAATGTCATTGCGGTTTTTAAATCTTCAGGTAAAGCTTCGATTGCACTGAACACCACCCGTTGCAATTCTTTGGACAACGTTAAGTTCTCAGGGTTCGATATTTCTTTAAGTGCACTACCTGTTTCGTAAAATTCAGCATCTTCAGCATCGACATCTGTCGCTGGAGGTCTACGCCCTTGAGCAACAATGTGATTTTTCGCAGTATTCACTGCAATGCGATACAGCCACGTATAAAACGCACTCTCCCCACGAAAGCTGGGAATAGCTCGGTAAGCTTTAATAAACGCTTCTTGTGCTACATCTGGTACATCGCCAGGATTACTAACGTATCTGGAAATAAGATTACATACCTTGTTCTGGTACTTCGTTACCAGCAGGTTGAATGCTTGCTTATCGCCATTCTGAACTCGCTCAATCAATACTTGATCGGTCAGCTGCTCGTTCATTCGAGCGGATACTCCTATTTGTTATGCCCCTACTCTTCTCAGATATGGGTACTAATTATGCAAAACGTAGTATTGACACCACTGCTTACTTGAGCACTATTGTGACCCTAACGTGAATGAGAAAGTTCCATGGTTTCTCAAGTTTTTTGTCATTGTTTTTTCACAGTGTGATGTCTATACCCAAATGACCACCGTTGCCTGACTTTAGTCTAAGTTTGACAAGCGAGCATCTTGAGGGGAATTGGGTATAATGAATGATCTCTGTCCCAGATTGTGCTGGGTCGAGCATGGAAAAGCAATGGCATTGACAAACTATTACTTTTCATTTGCATGGCTAATGGCTATCTGAACACCGCGTTACAAATATAACTTAGGAAGCATGCTCATGCTCTGCATGAAAAAGAAGAGTGGCTCAGTCACCGCAGTAACACGGATGTCGATAGGTCTCCCAACTTAGCCCTTAGCGACAGGTGTCGCGATAATGGAATGCACATGGTGTGCAAATAATACACAAGGTGACTTTGTTACCTTAGCTTGGGATTATAAAAGTTATATGAACACAAATCGTGAACATGAGTGTGATGTGTTAGTGGTAGGGAGTGGCGCGGCTGGTTTGTCGTTGGCTTTGCGCGTTGCTAACCACTGTAAAGTGATGGTGCTGAGTAAAGGGCCACGCAGCGAAGGGGCGACCTATTATGCCCAGGGTGGTATTGCTGCTGTATTTGATGAGTCAGACACCATTGAGTCACACGTTGAAGATACACAAATCGCCGGCGATGGTATTTGTGACGAAGATACTGTGAGGTTCATTGCTGAACATTCAAAAGAGTGCGTACAGTGGTTGATCGACGGTGGTGTCCCATTTGATCGTGAAGAGGATGACTCTGACGATGAGCCTCGTTACCACTTAACTCGTGAAGGTGGCCATAGTCGTCGTCGTATTCTTCACGCGGCAGATGCAACAGGTATGGCGATGCAAACCTCTCTGCAAGATAACGCTCACAACCATCCAAATATTCATGTTCTCGAACGTCACAATGCGCTGGACTTAATCACCGAAGACAAAATTGGCGGTGATAAAAACAAAGTTATCGGTGCTTATATTTGGAACCGCAACGAAGAGCATGTCGAAACCGTGCGGGCCAAATTTGTGGTTCTCGCTACAGGTGGCGCTTCAAAAGTTTATCAATACACCTCTAACCCAGATGTTTCGTCTGGTGATGGTATTGCCATTGCTTGGCGTGCAGGGTGTCGTGTGGCAAATATGGAGTTTAACCAGTTCCACCCGACGTGTTTATATCACCCAGAAGCACGTAACTTCTTGTTGACTGAAGCGTTACGTGGCGAAGGTGCTTACCTGCGTCGTCCCGATGGTTCTCGCTTTATGCCAGATTTCGATGAGCGTAAAGAGCTTGCTCCGCGTGACGTCGTGGCTCGCGCTATCGACTTCGAAATGAAGCGTTTGGGTGCCGACTGTATGTACCTCGACATCAGTCACAAACCTGCGGACTTTATTACGAAACACTTCCCAACCATTTACTCACGCTTGATGGACTTGGGCATTGATATGACCAAAGAGCCAATCCCAATCGTACCTGCTGCGCACTACACTTGTGGCGGTGTCATGGTGGATAGAAATGGCTGCACCGATCTTAAAAACTTGTATGCGATTGGCGAAGTCAGCTATACAGGGCTGCATGGTGCTAACCGCATGGCATCAAATTCACTTCTCGAATGCGTGGTTTATGCTTGGTCTGCGGCGAAAGATATTCTAAAACATCACACTAACGTGGAGCTTCCTTCACAGGTGCCATGTTGGGATGAAAGTAAAGTGACCAACAGTGATGAAGAAGTGATCATTCAGCACAACTGGCACGAGCTTCGTCTGTTTATGTGGGACTACATGGGCATTGTACGAACTGACAAGCGTTTAGAGCGCGCATTACGCCGTATCCAGCTGTTGCAACAAGAAACGCATGAGTACTACAGCAATTTCCGCGTGTCGAACAACTTATTAGAACTGCGTAACCTTTTACAAGTAGCAGAGCTGATGGTTCGTTGTGCGATGCAGCGTAAAGAGAGTCGAGGTTTGCACTACACGCTTGATTATCCGAACCAACTGGAAAACAGCGGACCAACGATTTTGATTCCAGCTAAACAGCTTTAATTCGACAAAATAAACTATTACATCAACAGGGAGCATTGGCTCCCTGTTTCATTTCCCACTGGCGTAATACCAAAGATAATTGACGGTAATGCTGATCGTCACAGCTATCACGCCAAATCGTGACGCTACGGCCAGACTGCAATCGAAATGTTATCTTGAATGGCAATGTCGATGTATCGATTCGTTGTAACTGATCCTTTTCAGACTCAAGAGCCGCCGAGCATTCACTATACTCAAGGGCCTCAAACCTAACCGAACCATCGCAATGCACATACCAATAACCCTGACTTGTCGGTTTAACAAAGCCTTGGCTCAATAGTGCCTTAACAATCATTAATAACAAATAAATCGATAATACGAGAGGGATGCTAGAGAGGGTAACGGCCCAAGTCATCAGTAAGAAAAGTATTACATTGAGAACTTGGGCAGTCAGAGAGGGAGAAGCGGTAAAATTAACGAACTTTGCTGAGGTTATGGGCGACAATTTTATCAACCATTGCAGCATGACCTAAGTTTTCGCTGCGGCCATGCCCCATTATCCAAGTAAACAGATCAGGATCATCGCATTCAAGTAAAGAAACAAAGTCACGCTGCTCTTGTTCACTCAGAGTATCAAAGCACTCTTCAAAAAACGGCATAATTACTACGTCAAGCTCAAGCATGCCTCGACGACAAGCCCATTTAATACGCGCTTTTTCTTCCGGAGTGTACATTCACTATTCCTTCATAGATGTCTTGTTGTTAGTGCGGAGTGTAACAAGGGATGTGCTACGTCACTAGTGTGCGGGTCACAATACAATAGTGAAAGCAGACAAATGTTGATTCGTAAATCGCTCCCCTAGTATCTCAAGGTTATTTGGGTATAACATAGCGGAAAAATATCTTCAAAAGGCATTGTAATTATGGAATGGCAAACTCGTTTTTCAGCACTACCTCTCTCAACTCAAGACGCACTTCCAGAGTTATCTATCTCGCTGCTGGACAATTTCGGCATGATCACCATGGTCGGTGACGATAAAAAATCATACTTACAAGGTCAGGTTACCTGCGATGTCGTTTCTTTAGAACAAGACCAATCAACATTAGGCGCACATTGTGATGCGAAAGGTAAAGTGTGGAGTGTGTTCCGCCTTTTCCATCACCACGATGGCTACGGCATGATCCAACCAAAATCGGCGATTGACGTAGAACTTAGCGAAATAAAAAAATACGCCATTTTCTCTAAAGTAACGATTGAAGCTTCTGATGAAGTTATCTTAGGTGTTGCAGGCGTCAAAGCCGACGAGCTTATTTCTTCAATGAGCAAAACGACTGGCAGCGTTCGCCCTGTTGAAGGCGGCACCGCGGTACAAGTTTCACAAAGCCGCTGGCTACTGATATTAAGTGCGTCAGCTGCGCAACAAGTCGTTGAAAATACAGATGCTGCCCTTACGACAAATGAGCTTTGGAATCGTTTCGACATTGAAGCTGGTTTACCATTTGTCTCTGCATCCGCGCAGAATGCTCACATTCCACAAGCACTCAACGTGCAAGCTTTAGGAGGCATTAGCTTCACAAAGGGCTGCTACACAGGACAAGAAACGGTAGCACGAGCTAAGTATCGCGGTACAAATAAACGTGCGATGTACATCGTAAAAGGGGCAACTTCTGCTCCATTTAGTGACGAGCCAATTGAGCTCGAACGCAGCGTGGGTGAAAACTGGCGTTCAGTGGGTGCTTTATTAAACCACTACCAGTTCAGCGACAATCAAGCGATTGGCCTGATCGTACTGCCCAATAATCTCGATGAAGACACTCGTCTTCGTTTGGTTGCTCAACCAGAATGTGAATGGACAATCGAATCACTGCCTTACAGCCTTGATGATGAGTAATACAATCAATACTCCTTTGATGCAATTTCTCACAGACCAACACATTCCGTTTCGTCTGTTACCGCATCAAAGACCAGCAACCACTATTGAGGATGCCGCGCAACAACGCGGCATTCGCCCTTCTCAAATGGTAAAAGCGATCTTGCTACGAGACATGGGTAATCAATATGCTCTCGCCTGTGCTCCTGGTGATCGTAGTGTCGATCCCAAAAAAGTGCGCTCGTTACTGCAATGCCGCCGGATGACTTGCGTTGATCAAGCCGACGTTGAGGCCATCACGGGTTACAAAATTGGTACTGTCGCTCCACTATTACTCAAACGACACATGCCGATCGTGTTCGATCCTAGCTTACTAGAAGAACAGGAAGTCACGATCAGCAGTGGCGATCGTATGGCTGGACTGGCGCTTTCTATCCAAGATCTTATCCAATTGTGTCAGCCGACCGTAGCTGAGATCTGTCGTTAGTCGTCTAAAAATAATGTAATAGCACGTAGTTTTTCTATCACCACGTGATCTCGCTCATATCTATAAAAATAGACGAGAGAATTTTTAATCACATATAAAACATAAATAGTCACAAAGATAAAACTCGTATATGCTGAATTTGTTGGTTAAGTTTCAAACAAGCACTTAACCAACATAAAGTGAATCAGCTGACTGAATGACAGTATTCATGCCGTCAGCTGTCCACTTTTGTGTAATGCATCTGTGACTATTCGCCCGCTGAAGCGGGCTTTTTTTTGTGCGGAACTTTTTTCTCTTCCTCTTTCTCTAACCGTTAGGACGTAAAGTTTGTTCTGTTGGATACCACCTCAATAGAAACAATTAGCAAACAATCATTTTCGTTCTATTCTTAATTCTGTAACAAAACTATTGCTTAATGCGTCACGTAAAAAGGAGTGTATTGTTGTAAGGGTTCCTTGAACGGTGATTTTTTGGGGTAATCCTCACGCTATTTAAGAGATGACACTGTCAAATTGTCTAAGACAACACAAATCTCTGACGCAACACCCTACATCTGTATTTAATACTATGGCTGTCACAATAATTTTCGCGTCCAAAACGTAGAATACCTAGGCTAGGTTAGATAAAAGGAAAGTAAATATGAGACTGTTTAAGCGCTATACACCAAGTATGATTGCTAAACATATAAGTCGTCTTTTTAAAGGAAGAATTTATATTTACGGGGTCGGTAGATTCGAGTTTGATAACGGCAAGTTAATACTGCCGGAGAAAGCAGAGCAACGCCATTTCCGAGCGGTCAAAGAGATCAACCAAGAAATAATGAAACTCCGATGCGCATATGCTTAGCAAAACGTTGATAAAACAAAGGCTGGATTAACCAGCCTTTTGTGTATTTGAAGTTCGCTTTACACCTACTGACGTGCCAGATCAGGCAGATGACCTTTTAGACCAAGCGCACGCTTCATGATCTCATCTTTCGCTCCCGGCAATTGACCCGCTAAACTCAAACCAATGCCACGAACCAGCTTCTTAGCAGGATTCTCTCCAGAGAACAGGTCTCGGAACCCTTGCATTGCAGCGATCATCTTTGCTGCTTCCGCTTTGCGCCAACGCTCATAACCTCTTAGGTTGCGTTTGCTGCCAATATCTTGGCCTTGCTTCCATAGCGCTAACACCTCTTGAGCGAGGCTGGCTGCATCTAATAGACCTAAATTTACCCCCTGGCCCGCTAGAGGATGAATGGTATGGGCCGCATCACCAACCAATGCGACTCGCTCCACAACAAAATCTCGCGCATAGCGCATTTTCAAAGGAAACGCGGCACGCTCTCCCACGACTTCACATAGACCAAGTCGTGTATCAAATTCGCTCGTCAATGCTTTGTTGAAATCATGCTCACTCATTGCCAATAGCTGCTCTGCACGATTTGGCTCAGTGGACCAAACAATAGAGCACATATCTGGTTGCGACATTGGCAAAAACGCCAATGGCCCTTGAGGAGTAAAAATCTGTCGTGCAATGCTATTGTGCGGAGCAGCGGTTTTAACATTCGCGACCAGAGCATGATGTCCATAATCCCAATGCGTTAACGGAATATCCATTTGATGACGAAGCCACGAGTTTGCCCCATCGGCTCCGACCACTAACTTAGCCGTCATGGCTTGACCATTGTCAAGCGTCAACCAACTTTCTTGTTCGCCCACCGCTAAGGTCGCGCAACGTGCAGGCATGAACATAGTGACGTTATCGAGCTTTTGGACTTGTTCGAGCAGTGCGAGTTGAATCACTCGATTCTCAACAATATGCCCTAAATCAGGTTGTGCCATGCTTTGTGCATTGAACTCAATACTAGCGAAGCTATCTTGCTCCCACACTTCCATTCCGTAGTATGGTGAAGCTCGGCGTTGCTCTATTCCCTGCCAAGCGCCAAGCTTACGCAAGATCGTCTCACTAGAACGGCTCAACGCAGACACACGCACATCAGGTAACTCTTTCAACGACTCATCTGGCACCTTGCCTTCTATTACGGCGACACGCAGATCGCTGTCCTTGAACGCGGCAGCAAGTGCCAACCCAACCATCCCTCCGCCGATGATGGCGATATCTACACTTTGCATCATTGCTTTTTATTACCTAATTCAGTGCGGCCGTTCATCGTTTTACCAAACCAAGCGTATGGCGCAGTAGCGGCTGCTTAAAAATAGAAAGGTTATCCATCGCTGCTAAGGCTGTATTTCGCCCAATTCGCATCGCGGGTAAATCATTTGAAAAAATATGCACTAAGGCACTGGTTAGCCAGATCGTTTCGCTTCGATCTGCCTCTCTACGCTGACTAAAGCGCATCAAGCCTTGATAAAGACCAACATCATCGCTTTGCTGCACGATTTCTTCTGCTAGCGAGACAACGTCGCGAATACCAAGATTAAAACCTTGTCCAGCTATCGGATGCAGCGTTTGCGCCGCATTCCCAACAATCGCAAAACGATGAGAAATATTTTGCTTTCGATGGCGAAGAAGCAATGGGTAACTCGCACGTCGTCCCACTTTTTTCATCGCGCCCAAACGCCAGCCAAAATCTTGTTGTAAACGTTGGAGAAATGCTTGGTCAGATAACTCAAGAACTGCTTGGGCTTCCTCAGGGTGCAGACACCAAACTAAAGACATTCTATTGTCACTCATTGGCAATAAAGCAACAGGGCCATTTTCAGTAAAACGTTCAAAGGCTCTACCTTGATGAGGTTCTTGAGTCACAATATTGGCAATGACAGCCACTTGTTCAAAATCTTGCTCAGAAAGCTCTAAACCAATTTTCTGACAGCAGGTTGAAACAGCACCATCGGCTGCCACCAACAGTTTTGCTTCAAGCTTCCCACCGCTTTTCAACGTAATATGGGTACAGTCTTGCTCGCGCTCGATATCGGTAACAGAGTCAGGGCAAAACAGCGTAATGGATGCGCTGCTATCTAATAATTCTTGATATACGCGACCAACATCGGCTAATTCGACAACATACCCTAGTGCTTCAACGCCAATCTCTTGCTTGGTAATTTCCGTCATCCCAGCATGAGAGCGGTCAGAAACGTGGATATGTTCAATGGGTGTGACAAACGGCTCTATCGAGGTCCAGAGCTGTAGTTGACGCAACAGATTGACAGTACCGTAAGACAATGCGATTGAGCGAGAGTCAAAACCAGGGTGCATATCTGACTGCGCTTTAAAAGGCTCAACGACGGCAATGCGGAGCTTTCCCTGGGACAAATGGTCAATCGCCAATGCTAACGTTGCACCAGCCATGGCACCACCAGCAATGACTACATCATATTGCTTCATGCTAACCTCTGGACCATCTACGATTAATGAATAGTAGGCTTTTTATCGCTACTTTCAGGGCGAACACCAAACTCAGCATGAATCGTTAGTACGCAAGCTTTGATGTGTTCAATCACTTGTTCTAGCAATTGCGCTTGTTCACCGAGGTCGTCATCTTCATCAATGCCTAATTTGGCAATCTCTTCTAGGTCAGCCAATGCTTCTTTAGCGTCATCTGACGCTTTATTTAGCGCAACACCTGCTAGACCTAACCCAGAAATAAAGTGGTTTACGAAATCGGACACGCTGTCAGCCAACGCGAATAAGCCTTCTTCTCCCGGCTCATCTGGTAATAATAAAGACAGCTCCATCGACGTGCCCGTGAGTTCATTGACAGTAACGGTGAATACGCTTTGAGCAAACGCTAGCGCGGTAGAAGGCCACCCCATACCATCATTGGTGTAGTCAAACAGAATAGGCTGCCAAGTTTGATCATTAATCGCCAATCCACCACTTAACATGCCGACAAATAAGCCATGTAATTCCGCAGGTGTTACTGCTAGGCTTGCAGATTGCAGTTCAGCAGCAATAGATTGGTATTCAGGAAGGGTGATTTCACTCATAACTTGGCTCATTCTTGCATAATAATGTATTGGTATATCCTACCATCAAGGTTAGTGGTCTGAAACGGCTATCAAATTCAATTTTGAACAGCATTTGCTCAATTTGCCCAATTCCTGTGTGATCTCGTCATCATTTCTCTTTCTGTGATGGGAAATGCTTGAATCTTAATAGCGGTTTTCCTATAGTTTGCTCCTCGGTAGTTGTATGAAGCAACACCTTAGATAGCGCGAATATAGAGTTTATTCATCATGAGCAATCAAGCGATCGACGTTGAAATATTAGGCAAAGTTACACGAGTGAATTGTCCGACAGGACAAGAAGAGTCTCTTGTTGCAGCGGCAAAAGATCTGGATCGCCGATTGAAAGAAATGAGCGAACGTACTAAGGTAACCAATGAAATCCAACTGCTGACCTTCGCTGCATTGAATATTTGTTATGAGTTGCACACCAAGTCATACGAATCAAACGGTCAACAGCAAGAAATTACTGAGCGAATGGAAAAGCTCACTGCGTCTCTTGAGAACGCACTAAGCAAAGTTACGCAAGGACAGCAGTAAATACAAAATTTACCCTGGGGTGTGCGTCAGCAGGATTTAAGTCCCTGAGCCGATAAGCAATACCTAAGGGTTAGTATTTGGTAACTATTGAGCAAGCTCGGCATGCACCGAGAAGCCTACGGTTGTCATTGCTGATCCGCCTTGAACCAGCTGGTTCAAGGGCCACAATCCTCAACGGCACCCTGGGGTATTCTCTCTATGTCAGACCTCTCTCGACAAGACTTCCGCAAACTGATTCGTGAAAAGCGCAACGCATTGTGTAGCGACACGCAATTCCAAGCGGGGATCGACCTTGTCACTCAGTTCTCTCAACTTCCTGAAATCCAGCAAGCACAGCATATTGCTATTTATCTTTCTGCTGACGGTGAACTTGATACCAAGCCGCTCATTGAGTGGTTGTGGCAACAGGGAAAATCGATTTATCTACCTGTCATCCATCCGTTTGCCAAAGGTCAGTTACTGTTTCTTCTGTACGTAAGTGATGATCAATTGGTCTACAACAAATACGGCATCTTAGAGCCCAAACTGGACATCCGCCATCTCAAGCCCGTTCGTCAACTTGATATCATTTGTACACCTTTGGTTGGATTCGACAGCATCGGCCACCGCTTAGGCATGGGCGGAGGGTATTATGACCGTACCCTGTCTCATTGGTTTATAACCGGAGAAGGTGCCAAGCCTGTTGGTATCGCTCACGACTGCCAACATGTAGAACGCTTACCAATTGAAAGCTGGGACATTCCATTACCTAAGATCGTGACCCCAAGCCGAATATGGCAATGGGAAAGTGGCAAGTAAGCCGCTATAATCACGCCCGCAAACGTTAACGAACATCTATTCAGGAGATTGGCATGACTCAAGATGAAATGAAAAAAGCGGCTGGTTGGGCAGCACTAAAATATGTTGAGAAAGGCAGCATTGTCGGTGTTGGTACTGGCTCTACCGTGAATCACTTCATCGATGCACTAGGCACTATCAAAGACGATATTAAAGGTGCAGTGTCTAGCTCTGTCGCTTCAACTGAGCGCCTTAAAGAGCTTGGTATTGAAGTATACGAGTGTAACGACGTAATGAAGCTGGATGTGTATGTTGATGGCGCAGACGAAATTAACCCAGCGCGTGAAATGATCAAAGGCGGCGGCGCGGCTCTGACTCGTGAGAAAATTGTCGCAGCAATCTCTGATAAATTTGTATGTATTGTTGACGGCACCAAAGCAGTTGACGTATTAGGTCAGTTCCCACTACCTGTAGAAGTGATCCCAATGGCACGCTCTTACGTTGCGCGCGAATTAGTAAAACTGGGCGGTGACCCGGCTTACCGTGAAGGCGTTGTGACTGACAACGGCAACGTAATTTTGGATGTACACAACATGCAGATTACTAACCCGAAAGAAATGGAAGACAAGATCAACGGTATCGCGGGTGTGGTGACTGTGGGTCTTTTTGCTCACCGTGGTGCTGACGTCGTAATCACAGGTACACCAGAAGGCGCAAAAATTGAAGAATAAATAACAGCTCAAATCGACCTATCTGGTTCACTTTTCTGTTATTTCATTACATACGGTGCTGCAAGGCACCGTTTTTTATTCCTTTCTCTAAGAAAATTATCTCTTATTCCGTAATTTTCTTACCCAAAGCAATTTTTTTTTGTTACTTTATTGAACAGAAGACGCACAAGGAAACGTTTGTCCTCCTACAAAACTATCAATTATCCCCTTTTTAATAGTTTTGCCCAATGTGCGCCACATTAGCCCACCTTTCCATTTTAAGGACGAGAAAAAATGGCCAAAGTTTCACTGGAAAAAGAAAAGATTAAGATCCTCTTGTTAGAGGGACTCCACCCTTCTTCAGTTGAAGTTCTTCAAGCAGCTGGTTATACCAACATTGAGTACCATAAAGGTTCCCTTCCGGAAGAAGAATTGATTGAAGCGGTTAAAGACGTGCACTTCATCGGTATTCGCTCCCGTACGAACCTATCCGAAGAGGTAATCAATGCGGCGAATAAACTGGTTGCAATTGGCTGTTTTTGTATCGGTACTAACCAAGTAAACCTAGACGCAGCAGCAAAACGCGGCATTCCTGTGTTTAATGCACCGTTCTCTAACACACGCAGTGTGGCGGAGCTGGTACTTGGTCAAATCCTACTACTTCTGCGTGGCATTCCTGAAAAGAATGCGCTTGCACATCGCGGTATTTGGAAGAAAAGTGCTGACAACTCTTACGAAGCACGTGGCAAACGTCTTGGCATTATCGGATACGGCCACATTGGTACGCAGCTAGGTATTATTGCCGAAAACTTAGGTATGCGCGTTTACTACTACGACATCGAGAACAAATTGTCCCTTGGTAATGCGACGCAAGTACATACCATGAGTGAACTACTAAACAAGTGTGACGTAATTTCTCTGCACGTTCCTGAAACGCCAGAAACAAAAAATATGATGGGTGAAGCTGAGTTTGCTCGCATGAAGCCAGGCTCAATCTTTATTAATGCAGCACGCGGCACTGTCGTGGATATTCCAGCGCTTTGCCATAGTTTAGAAGCAGGTCATATTGCGGGCGCTGCGATTGATGTATTCCCGACAGAACCGAAAACGAATGCCGACCCGTTCGAATCTCCTTTACAGAAGTTCGATAATGTCATCCTCACTCCACACGTTGGTGGTTCAACGCAAGAAGCACAAGAGAACATCGGTGTTGAGGTCGCAGGAAAACTGGCGAAGTACTCTGACAACGGCTCTACGCTTTCAAGCGTAAACTTCCCAGAGGTGTCACTGCCAGAGCACGGTGGTGAATGCTCTCGCTTGCTTCACATCCATAAAAACCGTCCTGGTATTCTTACTCAGATCAACACCATCTTCGCGGAAGACGGTATTAACATTGCTGCACAGTACCTACAAACAGCCGCTGAAATCGGCTACGTAGTGATCGATGTTGAAACCGAGCGCTCAGAAGAAGCGCTAGCGAAACTGAAAAGTATTGAAGGCACTATCCGTGCTCGTATCCTTCACTAATTTGTGAAGCAGAAATAACAAAGGCAGGGAATACCCTGCCTTTTCTTTTTGCACCCAGTATTACTTCAGCTTGTAAATCACATCAACTTGATCGCGAATAATCATGGTAGAATCTTGGTAGCTGTTTGCCCCTTCTTTACTGTCCATCGCCATCGAGCGCATTAGAACTGGCTGAACGTGCATCTGTCTGTAATTGATCTGCCAGACATCACCCAACTTTTTCTCAAAGCCAGTAGCCAGTGACGCTGCTTTTTCTCGCGCATCTTGGATAGCCGCCATGCGTGCCTTTTGCTGATACTCAGCCTGGTTGCTTACCTTAAGTTGAATATTATCAACCTGATTAATCCCTGCTTCTAACGCCATATCTAGGTACTGGTTTAGGTTTTTTAGATCCGTAACCGTCACATCAATGCTACGAGAAGCGCGATAACCAACGAGCTCTGCTTTACCAGATTTAGGGTAGTGGTATTGAGGCGCAAGATATAAATTCGAGCTGGTAACATTGTCTTTTGATAAGCCAGCATCGGACAGATTTTTCAGAAATTGCTCAACAGTTTTGTCTACTGACTGCTTGGCCTGTTCAGCAGTCATTGTCGTGTCTACCACTTTTACAGAAAACGTCGCCATATCTGGTGTAGCAATAACTTCACCATAACCTGTCGTCGTTACGTGAGCAAATTCAGGCGAGTTCGCCAACACTGAAGCACTAGTAAGGCTGAGTGCAGAAGCCAGCAAAAATGAATACAGTCTCATTCAATAAATCCATCCATACAAAAATAAAGTACTTACTCTCAGCAGAAAGGCTCAAGATTTAGACAAAACTATCACTACTGAGAAAGTGTATGGTTTCATAATAGAAACTTCTGTCGATTATCCAAGCACTCAGAATGACTTCTAACACAACTTTGACTATGTAACATTGGCGTGATTTTTCAACGAAACACTCTGTCGGCAATGAACCCATCGATGCGACAATGAACTTATTGAGGTAAGTGTCGCTGAGCATACCCGACTATCGCGTGTGAGATTTCTTGTAGAACCCCCGTTTCCAGTTGCCAATGATGCCAATAAATCCGATGGGACATTAAAAAACCGGGAGTAACATCAACCAACGCGCCACGCTCTAGCTCGTCGGTAATTTGCAAACGAGGGATTAAGCAATAGGCTACACCAGCTAACGCCACTTTTAGAAACGCTTCAGAGCTGCTGATGTTATGGTGAATGACGCTATCAGGGCTGACATTGAAATGCTCGGTAAGAAAGGTTTTATGTAGGTCATCATATTGATCATACGAAACGGCCGGCGCCTTGGCCAAAGTCTGGTTATTGACGCCTTGAGCAAAGTAACGCTGATAAAACTCCGGACTCGCGACACAAACGTAATCAACACGTCCCAAGTAATCCGCTCTACAGCCAGGTATCGGCTGGGATTCTAAGCTGATCGCCCCCGTCACTTCGCCACTTTTTAGCTTTTCGATGGAACGAGATTCACCGTAGATAGTGAGTTTGAGTTCAACTTGACGCTGCTTCATGACATCTTGCAGTGCAGGCAGTAGCCAAGTAGCAAGGCTATCAGCATTGGTCGCCAAAGAGAGTTGTACAGGTCGAGTACTGGTATCATTCTTGAGCTCGGGCAGAATTTCATGCTCGAGTAAGCGCACTCGACGATAAAGGCCTAATAACTTTTTACCAATCGGCGTTGGCTTGGGTGGTTGACTACGAACCAAAACGGGTTGTGCGAGAAACTTTTCTAATTGTTTAATACGTTGAGAAATCGCTGATTGCGAGACAAATAAATGCTCAGCTGCACGCTCAAAGCTCCCCTGATAAACCACGGCATCTAATGCCTCAATCCATTTATAGTCCAACCCTCTCATCCTGCTCTTCCTCTCCTGATAAAACATCAACCCTTAAATTAGCTTGGCTAATATAATATTAAAATCATTAATTATACTTATTTAGATAAACTCTTTATCTTTCACTCTTCTGAGCATTTATTGGTTATTTTGAAGTGAGGTGAAGTGTGAGCTTGTGGGTTCTATTGCAAGGATTTGGTTTAGGGGCATCAATAATCATTCCGATCGGCGCACAAAATGCGTATGTCTTAAATCAAGGCATAAAGCGCAATCATCACCTGACGACTGCCACTATTTGTAGCATCCTAGATATGATCTTCATTTCTCTAGGTATCTTTGGTGGTGGTGCGATTTTGTCTCAAAATGAAATCTTACTAACATCGGTGACCCTTGGTGGTATTGCCTTCCTGAGCTTTTATGGATTACTGTCACTTAAGAGCGCGTTTAAGTCAGACAGTGACTCAGAATCAAAAGGTGAAGTCGTCGCTCGTGGTCGTCGAACGGTCATATTAGGCGCGTTAGCCGTCACTGTACTTAACCCACATTTGTACTTAGATACAGTCGTTATTCTGGGCTCTATTGGTGGGCAGTTTGAAGGCCATGACCGAATTGCTTTTGCACTAGGTACGATGATGGCTTCCTTTGTTTGGTTCTATACCTTGTCGATAGGAGCCGCAAAACTAGGCCCTACCCTATCAAAGCCAAGAGTGAAAAAAGGCATCGACATCGCGGTCGCAGTAATGATGTTCACGATAGCGTATATTTTAGCTAGCGAACTTATTGAAAAGTACTGGTAATCAACAGGACAACATAGACATGGAGTCACTAAAGCGTATCTATGATATCAATAGAGAGCGACTCAACGCGCTCTCTATTCCTTTTCGGGAATGGCAGCATGAAGCCATCTTAGACTTTGACACGGATATAAGAATTGCGTCCGAGCTTGGATGGACAGGCACGCACACCAAAAGCCTCTTCTTAAAACTTAAAGGACAAGGCTACGCAATTTATCTAACAGAAAAAGACTCTCGCCTCGATGCCAAACAAATAAAAGCCGTCACAGGTAAACGCCCATCAATTTGTGACGACGGTGAAATGGTCGAAGTGTTAGGTTGTTTGCCTGGAGCGGTATGTCCGATTGGCTTACCTGAATATGTCACGCTCATTGTAGATACAACCCTGTATCTACACGAAGAGTTGCTCTATACGCCAGGGTTGCCTGAATTCACCTTTGGCTTTGCCGGTAAACATCTAAAACGTCTATTGCTTGCCGGTAATCACATTCTTTATGACATATAAAAAAGCGGGGCCAATTGGCCTCGCTTTCGAATATCTACCGCTTGTATTAAGCGTCGATTTTGTTCAGATGAACATCCATTTGTGGGAATGGAATTTCGATACCATTTTCATCCAATGCTTCTTTAATACCTTGCATTGCATCAAAGTATACGCCCCAGTAATCTGCAGTTTTCACCCATGGGCGAACCACAAAGTTTACTGAAGAGTCTGCCAGCGTAAGTACGCCGATTGTGATATCAGGATCTTTCAAGATACGCGGATCTTTTTCTAGCGTCTCGCGAATTACTTTCTTCGTTAGTTTAAGATCCGCTTTGTATGACACACCAATCACTAAGTCGACACGTCGTGTTGCATGACGAGAGTAGTTAGTAATTGCACCACCGATTACTGACGAGTTAGGCACAACAACCATCTTGTTGTCTGGTGTTTTTAGAACAGTTTGGAAGATTTGAATTGCTTCAACACTACCCGCTACACCGCCAATTTCTACGTAGTCGCCAGATTTGAATGGACGGAACGCAACAATGAGTACACCAGCTGCAAAGTTTGATAGTGAACCTTGTAGCGCAAGACCAACAGCAAGACCTGCCGCACCGATTACAGCCACGACTGAAGCGGTTTGAACGCCTAATCGACCAAGAGCGGCGATAAGTACGATTACAAATAGCAAGTAACGAACAAGACCGTGAATAAATTCAACGACAGCCTTATCCATGTTTTTCTTTTCTAGTACCTTAGAAACACTACCAGCGACTGCTTTAACGATAATATTACCGATAAACAGAATAAGCAGCGCAGAGATAATGTTCACACCGTACTGAACCAGTAGATCTGAGTTGTTTGTCAGCCAAGTTTCAGCCTGAGTTAGACCATCCGTTAAAGTGGTATCGATACCCACCGATTCACCTGCCATAATTCTTATCCTCAAAAATAAAGATATATAAATCCAATTGCCGTTAATTTATGAACCTTGTTTTTTAAAGGCTCTTTTCTAAAACAACATCCCTATTGCCCCACTGAACAGTGTCAGATTTTTGGCACAATATCCCAACTTTGACTTTTTTCAAAGTCAGAGTTTCGCAAAGATATGCAAAACAAGACTTTATCAGAGTTTTCTGATATTGGCTTGTTACAGGTTACGCAATGCACTCTTATTTCGCCACTCCTATGACTGATATTCCTATGTTTTTATTTAAAAACGTTAAAGGGGGAACATCCCACCAGAAAATACAACCTGACGCATAAAGATATCAATAGGAAAACAGGGAAAGAAACATAGGGGCAAAATGATAGACATAAAAAAACCCGCTCAAAAAGCGGGTTTTTAAGTAACTTAATCAGTAACGATTATAGTACGTCAACTGCGTTTAGGTCAGCAAATGCTTGCTCTAGACGAGCTACCATTGAAGCTTGACCAGCACGTAGCCATACGCGTGGATCGTAGTACTTCTTGTTTGGTGCATCTTCACCAGTTGGGTTACCGATTTGACCTTGTAGGTAATCGTGGTTTTCAGCTTCGAACTTACGGATACCATCCCAAGTTGCCCACTGTGTATCAGTATCGATGTTCATTTTGATAACACCGTAACCGATAGACTCACGGATTTCTTCTAGAGAAGAACCTGAACCACCGTGGAATACGAAGTTTAGAGAGTTCGCTGGAAGACCGAATTTCTCAGAAACGTGCGCTTGAGAATCACGTAGGATAGTTGGAGTTAGAACAACGTTACCTGGCTTGTACACACCGTGTACGTTACCGAAAGATGCTGCGATAGTGAAACGGTGGCTGATTGCGCTTAGTTTCTCGTATGCGTATGCAACGTCTTCTGGAGAAGTGTATAGCTCAGACGCATCCATATCAGAGTTGTCAACGCCGTCTTCTTCACCACCAGTACAACCTAGTTCGATTTCTAGAGTCATGTTCATTTTAGCCATGCGCTCTAGGTACTTAGCAGAAATCTCGATGTTCTCTTCTAGAGACTCTTCAGAAAGGTCGATCATGTGAGAAGAGAACAGAGGCTTACCAGTTTGAGCGAAGTACTCTTCACCAGCGTCTAGTAGACCGTCGATCCAAGGAAGTAGTTTCTTAGCAGCGTGGTCAGTGTGTAGGATTACTGGTACACCGTAAGCTTCAGCTACAGCGTGAACGTATTTCGCACCAGCAACAGCACCTAGGATTTGAGCCTCTTGACCTTCAAGTTTTAGACCTTTACCAGCAAAGAAAGCAGCACCACCGTTAGAGAATTGAACGATAACTGGAGCTTTAACTTTTGCAGCTGCTTCAAGTACTGCGTTTACAGAGTCAGTACCCACACAGTTTACTGCTGGAAGTGCAAAGCTGTTTTCTTTTGCAACTTCAAATACTTTCTGAACGTCATCGCCAGAGATAACACCTGGTTTTACGAAGTCGAAGATCTTAGACATGGATGTAATCCTATTTATCTGTCGTTTTTAAACAAAACTTGTTAAGTTGAAAATCTTGCAAACGTTTGCTCACAACTGAGGCTATTCTAGCAGAGTTCCTCACACGTTGCAGCAAACAAGAAAGCGGGAGAATCACTCCCCCGCTTTGCTTTAATTACTTAGCGCGTGCTTCTAGCATTTCTACTGCTGGAAGAACTTTACCTTCTACGAACTCAAGGAAAGCGCCGCCACCTGTAGAGATGTAAGAAACGTCAGCTTTGATACCGAACTTATCGATAGCTGCTAGCGTGTCACCACCACCTGCAACAGAGAAGCCTTCAGATGCTGCGATAGCTTCTGAGATACCTTTAGTACCTGCTTCGAAGTTCTTGAATTCGAATACGCCTACTGGACCATTCCATAGGATAGTCTTCGCGTTCTTAAGGATTTCTGCTAGTTCAGCTGTTGAATCTGGGCCAAGGTCGAAGATCATGTCGTCGTCTTGTACTTCAGAAACGTGTTTAATTTCTGCTTCTGCGTTTTCGTCGAATGCTTTCGCACATGCAACGTCAGTTGCTACTGGAATTGCACACTCATCCATTAGCTTCTTAGCAGTGTCTACTAGATCCGCTTCGTATAGAGACTTACCAACGTTGTGGCCAGCAGCTGCGATAAATGTGTTAGCAATACCACCACCAACAACTAGTTGGTCAGCGATTTTAGATAGAGACTCAAGTACAGTTAGCTTAGTAGAAACTTTTGAACCACCTACGATAGCAACCATTGGACGAGCTGGGTTGTCCATTGCTTTACCTAGCGCTTCAAGCTCGTTTGCTAGAAGAGGGCCAGCACAAGCGATAGGTGCGTGCATACCAACACCATGAGTTGACGCTTGAGCGCGGTGAGCCGTACCGAATGCATCCATTACGAATACGTCACATAGTGCTGCGTATTTCTTAGATAGCTCTTCGTCGTTTTTCTTTTCGCCTTTGTTAAAGCGAACGTTTTCTAGAACAACAAGTTCACCAGCGTTTAGCTCTAGGCCATCTAGGTAGTCTTTTGCTAGCTTAACTTCACAATCTAGTGCGTCGTTTAGGTAGTTAACAACTGGTTGTAGAGAGAACTCTTCAGCGTATTCACCTTCAGTTGGGCGACCTAGGTGAGACGTAACCATTACTTTAGCGCCTGCTTCTAGGCAGTGCTTAATAGTTGGAAGAGATGCGATGATACGTGCATCTGAAGTTACTTTACCGTCTTTTACTGGCACGTTTAGGTCAGCACGGATAAATACACGTTTACCTGCAAGATCCAGGTCAGTCATCTTGATTACAGACATGATGTGTCCTCTCAAATATTGATAATTAAAGTTTTTGAAAACTCGGCAACCCTGCCAAGCCTGTTAATTCTTCAAACTGGTTATAGATGATATGGAGATATCATGGATTTATTTCAAGGCTTGAAATAAAAATTCTCCATCACTTCTTCGTCATTACTGCTCCACTTGAGAAGAAGCTTGCATTGCTAAGGCAGTATCCAGCATCCGGTTAGCAAAGCCCCATTCGTTGTCGCACCAAACGAGCATTTTTACGAGTTGCCCGTTACTCACTCTAGTCTGGCTTCCATCAACAATCGCACTATGGGGGTCGTGGTTAAAGTCGATGGAAACGAGTGGCGATTCAGTATAGTCAACAATGTTACGTAATGTACACTGAGATGCGTTAACAATGGTTTGATTTACGTCATTAACTTTCACATTTGTATTAATTGTGACACTTAAATCCATTGCGGTGACGTTAACGGTTGGGACACGAACAGAAATTGCTTCGAATTTGTTGGAAAATTTCGGGAAGATTCTTTCAATCCCCTTATGCAACTTGGTGTCAACCGGAATAATAGATTGGCTCGCTGCGCGGGTACGGCGTAGATCGTTATGGTACGCATCGATTACTTGCTGATCGTTCATGGAAGAGTGAATCGTGGTTATGGTACCGGACTCAATACCGAAGGCTTCGTCTAACACTTTAATGATGGGAACGATACAGTTGGTGGTGCAAGAGCCATTGGAGACAACACGGTGCTCGTCTTTCAGAGTTTCGTGGTTCACACCATAGATAATCGTATTATCTATGTCGCTTGCGCCCGGGTGTGAAAACAGCACTTTCTTCGCGCCAGCTTCTATATGCGCTTGCCCATCGGCTTGTGAACCAAACACGCCAGTGCAATCCAAAACAATGTCGACTTCTAGATCGCGCCAAGGAAGTAATTCGAGTTCAGAGAGGTGAAGAATGCGAATAGAATCATATTCGCCGCTGTCATGATGAACATGCAAGTGTTCTTGGTCGTGGGAGATTTTTTTACCGAAGCGACCATGACTAGTGTCATATTGCAGTAGGTGCGCCATCGCTTCTGGCTGCGCTAATTCGTTAACCGCCACAACCTTGATCTGCTGATGTTTTCCGCTTTCATACACGGCTCGCAGAACATTACGACCTATACGTCCAAATCCATTGATCGCAACCTTTAGCATTTATCCTTCGCCCTACCAAAAATTTCGTGTCACAGATACTACCTGATCAGGCTGAAAAACGCACCTGTTGAATCATAGTAAAGCAGGATTAAAAAAGGCCGAGACAATGCTCGGCCTTATTACAACAATAATTAAAATGCGACGTCTAAACCTAACCAGTAGCGACGACCATCTTCGACATATCCGTATTCTTCGTAACTGATTTCCTCATCCAGCAAGTTATAGATCGCGCCTTTAATACGAGTATTATCGGTTAACTGGTATGTCACACCAGCGTCCACAAAGGTATAAGCAGGCTCTACAATACTGTTTCTTGATGGGCCAGTAACCGGATCCATTTCTTTACCTCGGTAAGTGACTTTAGCCCAGCTTTCTAGATCTGTTGTTGTTTGCCAAGTTACATCCACATTAAACAAATGCTTTGGTAACTGCTGCAGCGGCATGCCTTTGTATTCACCTGTTTTTTGCTCTGAGTCGGTAAATGTGTAGCTCGAGCTGAGGTAAATGGTTTCCGTTAATGGCGATGCTAAAGTCGCTTCAATACCTTGTGTGACCGCTTCGTCCACGTTAATGCGGTACGTTGGATCTGCACCCCATTGGTTTGGTCCATCTGTACAGATGGTATCTGGACAAACAACACGTGTGATCTTGTCTTTGAACTCATTATGGAACGCAGTCAAAGAGACATCTAAACCAGAGTCACCTTGATACAAGACACTAATTTCTTTGTTTAGCGACGTTTCAGGGTCAAGGTCTGGGTTACCGTAGATATTACCGCCGCCACTGACTTGCGCCCAACCAGGAGTAATTTCACGTAATTGCGGAGAACGGAAACCTGTTGCCACACCGCCTTTCACAGTCCAAGATGGGTCAACTCGCCATACACCATAGACACGCGGACTAAAGTGCGCACCATAGTTTTCGTCATGATCTAGACGACCACCAAGCGTAACGCTAAACGGATCGGCGATTCTCCACTCATCTTCAATGAAAACAGCCCACTGCGTATTCGATGTTTCGGTCTTCGATGACGCTTTATTGGAAGTAAAATCCTCAAGTTCGGCATGAGTAGCATCCACACCGGTCGTCAACGTATGGTTTCCAATACCAGTCACCAAGCTCGATTTGAACGTGGTGTTGGTGATCGTCATCTCGCGAGATTTGTTCTCGCTCTCTTCACGTTGTAAGTAAGTATCTGAGATGCCAACCGAGTCCCAGTCGCCATTGTGACTTAGCGTTACATAATTACGACGATATTCGTTGAGTGAATCCTCACAACCTCTTCGGCAACCCGTCGTTGGTACGGAAAGGCCAACGTTACCGCGACGACTTTGTGCCGATGTACCCCCCTCTAATTGCACAGAATGGCGGTCATTAATCTGGTAGGTCAGTTTTGAAGAGATACTTTGCATATCTTTATCTTCATAACCGTATTCAATATCGTCTTCTTCTCTTGCGGTATACTGACCGTATACTTGGAGAGATAGATTTTCGGCTAGCGGCCCATTGACGAAGAAATTCGCGCTCTGCTCTCCGCCCGAGCGACTGTTTTCTTGCAGAACCGTGCCTAGCTGAACATTACCTGTCCACTCCATCGCGTCTTTTCGCGTGATCACGTTAATTACACCACCAATCGCATCAGAGCCATAAAGCGTCGACATTGGACCACGGATAATTTCAATTCGCTCAATCGCTTGAAGAGGAGGCAACCAACCTTGTTCGATACCAGGGCCGTCACTATTTGGGCGAGTTTCACGTGTGCTTTGACGTTTACCATCGACCAGTATCAAAGTGTATTTGGAGCCCATACCACGGATACTGATGTCGGTAGTGTCACCACCACCTGTCACGACGACACCAGGCACACTTTTTAGTGCATCAGTCACATCACGGTAATAACGAGAGTCCAACTCCTCACGCGAAATCACACTAATACTTGCAGGCGCGTCCGCTTGAGATTGCTCATAACTTGATGCAGTTACAACCACTGTTTCCATTTTAGAAACCGCATCATTGGCAAACACATGAGGGACACTGACGAAGGCTAAAATACCAGTTGCAGTAATAACTGGCAGTCTAAGAGTAGACATCTACATCTCCATAATTGATAATGATTATTATTTTCGAAAGTGAATTATTCACAAATAGAATGAGATGCATAGTGAGAGTTATGGAACGGTTCTTCCCATTTATGGAACCCGTGCATAACGCAGTAAGGAGTTAATGAAATATGCACGACTTAGCATCAATTCGAGCCTTTGATGCGCTCAATCAGCATAAGAGTTTGACCGCCGCTGCCAAGGCCCTCAACCAGCCTAAATCAACGCTGAGTCGTCGCTTAGCACAATTAGAAGAAGATTTCGGTCAGGCTCTAACCGCAAGACAAGGTAACCGATTAGTTCTGACAAGAGCGGGAGAAATTTTTGCCCACTACAGTCGCCAGATTCTTGAGCTAAGTGAAGAGAGTTATGACGCGCTTCAAGGTTTAACAAACCAAGTTTCAGGGCCGCTACATATTGTTTGTCACACAGCATTAGTTAGAAGTTGGCTAGGTGGTGTGCTCAACGGTTTTCTTGCCGATAATCCTGACGTTAGGGTTCAACTTACCAGTGACTTTTCTGAAGCGCACCATGACCCAGATTTGTTCATCTGGCTCGGTGAGCGTAAAGATCTCGATTGGCGCAAAGAGGTATTAGGCTCATTTCGTTACACGCCCTTTGCCTCTCCAGCTTATCTTGAACAACACGGTTCGATCCTGCACCCCAAAGAGCTTGAAGCGCATCCGTGGATCGATTTTGGCTCGGTACAAGAAAATGGATTGATGCTCTCACACCCTCAACACGGTGAGTTCTTTTTAGAGCCATTTGTGAGTCGCTTGTACAGCGACAACATCGCAATGCAGATCGACAGCATCGCGAATGGTCATGGTATTGGACTGCTGCCAACTTGGACAGCAAGCGGCTACGAGAAACATCATCCGGGTCGAATCACACCTTGCTTAGAAGGTTGGCTTTCAGAGCCCATCTCCATTAACTGCTATACGCCTGCAGGAAGACCACCACTGCGCTTATCCGTACTTTTAGACTGTATTCACCAAAGCATTCCACAAGGTTGGAAAAACTGACAAAAAACAAAAAGGCCATCGCAATGATGGCCTTTCCAACTTTAGTATCTAACAGTCGTCCTTTACGTTCGGACTATTGAGACAATCTAGCAGTTACGCTAGCAATTCTTTTGCTGTGTTCACTACGTTTTCAGTCGTGAAACCAAACATCTCGAATAGCTGACCAGCAGGTGCAGATTCACCAAATGAAGTCATACCGATGATGCGACCGTCGAAACCAACGTACTTGTACCAGAAGTCTGCGATGCCCGCTTCGATAGCGATGCGTGCCGTTACGTCTGATGGCAATACTGCTTCACGGTAAGCGGCGTCTTGTTTGTCGAATGCATCTGTTGATGGCATTGAAACCACGCGCACTTTCTTACCTTCTGCTGTTAGTTGAGTCGCAGCTTCTACTGCTAGCTCAACTTCAGAGCCTGTTGCGATAAGGATAAGCTCTGGCTTGCCTTCACAATCTTTCAGGATGTAAGCACCTTTCGCGATGTTCGCTACTTGCTCAGCTGTACGATCTTGTTGCGCTAAGTTTTGACGAGAGAAGATAAGTGCTGTTGGTGCATCTTTACGTTCAATCGCTAGTTTCCATGCTACGGCAGACTCAACCTGGTCACATGGACGCCATGTGCTCATGTTTGGCGTTACGCGTAGAGATGCCATTTGCTCAACAGGTTGGTGAGTTGGGCCATCTTCGCCAAGACCGATCGAATCGTGCGTGTACACTTGGATATTCTGAATTTTCATCAGCGCAGCCATACGCATTGCGTTACGAGCGTATTCCATGAACATTAGGAATGTCGCACCGTAGGGAACGAAACCACCGTGCAATGCGATACCGTTGATGATAGCGGTCATACCGAATTCACGTACACCGTAGTGGATGTAGTTGCCAGAGAAGTCATCCGTTTCTAGAGACTTAGAACCAGACCACATGGTCAGGTTAGAAGGCGCTAGGTCAGCAGAACCACCCATAAACTCAGGAAGCATTTGACCAAACGCTTCTAGTGCATTTTGCGATGCTTTACGTGATGCAATGTTCGCTGGGTTTGCTTGAAGATCAGCAATGATTTGGTTCGCTTTTTCTTCCCATTCCGCTGGAAGTTCGCCGTTTAGACGACGTTTAAGCTCTGCTGCTTCTGCAGGGTAAGCTGCTGCGTATGCTTCGAACTTTTCATTCCAAGCCGCTTCTTTCGCTGCACCTGCTTCTTTTGCGTCCCACTCAGCGTAAACATCTGCAGGGATTTCAAATGGACCGTACTCCCAACCTAGGTATTCGCGAGCCGCTTGAATCTCATCGTGACCTAATGGCGCACCGTGACAGTCGTGCGAGCCAGACTTGTTAGGAGAACCGAAACCGATAATTGTTTTAGTACAGATTAGAGTCGGGCGAGGATCCGCTTTAGCCGCTTCAATCGCTGCGTTGATTGCTTCAGGATCGTGACCGTCTACCGCTGGGATTACGTGCCAGCCGTAAGCTTCGAAACGCTTAGGTGTATCGTCAGAGAACCAACCTTCAACGTGACCGTCGATAGAGATACCGTTGTCATCCCAAAACGCGATCAGTTTGCCTAGACCTAGCGTACCTGCTAGAGAGCATGCTTCGTGCGAGATGCCTTCCATCAGACAGCCGTCACCCATGAACACATACGTAAAGTGGTCAACGATGTCGTGGCCTTCTTTGTTGAACTGTGCCGCTAGTGCTTTCTCTGCGATAGCCATACCAACAGCATTAGTGATGCCTTGGCCAAGAGGACCCGTTGTTGTCTCGATACCAGGCGCGTAACCGTACTCTGGGTGACCTGGGGTTTTTGAGTGCAATTGACGGAAGTTTTTCAGATCATCAATAGATAGCTCATAACCGCTTAAGTGCAGTAGAGAGTAAATAAGCATTGAGCCGTGACCGTTTGATAGCACGAAGCGGTCGCGGTCGGCCCACTCTGGGTTTGATGGGTTGTGGTTTAGGTGAGAGCGCCAAAGAACTTCAGCGATATCAGCCATACCCATTGGTGCGCCTGGGTGGCCTGAGTTAGCTTGTTGAACACCATCCATGCTTAGAGCACGAATTGCATTGGCAAGATGTTTACGAGACGACATGTCTGCTCCTGAGTACATTAAGCGAAACGAAAAGTAGGTCATAATTCTCTCAAAGCCCTGTTGGGTGTGCAAACGTTTTCCAGTCCAAAACCTCACAAATATTGCACCTTTCGCGCCAAATCGTTCGAAGTTCTTAAAATTGTCAATAAATCAGGCAAACGTTTGGTTATAACAAAAACCAAAAAAGAGCTTGTAATTCGAGCAATCAAATTTAGAATAGACGTCTAGATGTAGATACACCTACAAAAATTAGTATTAATTTGCGCTGGAGAGTTTATCATTCCCCAGTTTTAAACCAGATATAGTGGAGCTAACATGGCTAAGCACCTGTTTACTTCTGAGTCAGTATCAGAAGGTCATCCAGATAAAATTGCAGACCAGATTTCTGATGCGGTTCTTGACGCGATTCTAGAGCAAGATCCAAAGGCTCGTGTTGCATGTGAGACTTACGTTAAAACCGGTATGGTAATGGTGGGTGGTGAAATCACGACTTCAGCATGGGTAGACATCGAAGAGTTAACTCGTGAAACCGTTCGTGAAATCGGCTACGTACATTCAGATATGGGCTTTGACGCAGATTCTTGTGCGGTACTAAACACAATCGGTAAACAGTCGCCAGATATCAACCAAGGTGTTGATAAAGCTGACCCTAAAGAACAAGGTGCAGGCGACCAAGGCATTATGTTTGGTTACGCTTGTAACGAAACTGAAGTACTAATGCCAGCGCCAATTACTTACTCTCACCGTCTTGTTCAAAAGCAAGCAGAAGTTCGTAAAAACGGCACACTACCTTGGTTGCGTCCTGATGCAAAATCTCAGGTAACATTCCAATACGATCAAGGTAACATCGTTGGTATCGACGCGGTTGTTCTTTCAACTCAACACTGTGATTCAATCTCAACTTCAGACCTGCGTGAAGCGGTAATGGAAGAGATCATTAAACCAGTGCTACCTTCTGAGTGGATCAACAAAGAAACAAACTTCTTCATCAACCCAACTGGTCGCTTCGTAATCGGTGGTCCTATGGGTGACTGTGGTCTAACAGGTCGTAAGATCATCGTAGATACTTACGGCGGCGCAGCTCGTCACGGTGGCGGTGCGTTCTCTGGTAAAGATCCATCAAAAGTTGACCGTAGTGCAGCATACGCAGCACGTTACGTAGCGAAAAACATCGTAGCGGCTGGCATGGCTGACCGTTGTGAGATCCAACTTTCTTACGCAATCGGTGTTGCTGATCCAACGTCTATCATGGTGGAAACGTTCGGTACTGAGAAAGTATCTCACGACATCATCATTGAAGCAGTTCGTCAATTCTTCGACCTACGTCCATACGGCCTACAAGAAATGCTTAACCTTCTTCAACCTATCTACAAGAAGACAGCGGCTTACGGTCACTTCGGTCGTGAAGAATTCCCGTGGGAAGCGACAGACAAAGCTGCACTTCTACGCGATTTCGCTGGCATCAAATAATCAAGCCAAGCAAGAATCAATCAAGCCCTCGCCTATGGCGGGGGCTTTTTATTTTCAGCAACGTTTATCCAGCCATTTCAGCTCATACCGCCCTGCCCCACAAAGCAGTCCTGTTTCTCCCTCATTTTTATACCGAATAAATTTTAAGCAATTATTTGTAAATTATCCCATCTCCGCCAATAGTTAAAATATTGTTAATTCCAATTTAAATAGAGACGTCGGATGCTGGCGACTGTGGAAGCAACACTTAAGTAAAGACATGAGTCAGGCATCTTTATGGCCGATACCAAACTAAGCCAATGCTCAGATGTAAACTTGAAAAAGTCGCTTCAAGTTTGACTGAACAAAAACCGCTGTCAGTTGGTATAAGCGGATAATGTGGGAATAAATCAAGGAGGAGTTATGCCTCGAACTGTTAATCCATCGGACTTCCACAACAAGCGAAAGGAAGTGCCAGATAACGAATATGCCAGAACCATACCGTGCAATACGGTTAATCTTTCTGCACCTTTTCATTGGCTCGCATTAGGTCTGCATGATTTCGTGCGAATGCCCCTCATCAGTGCTTTCTATGGCATCTGTTTTATGGCGGCTGCGATAGGCATTGTTTTGCTCGTACAGTGGCAAGGCACACACTTGGTCGTCATGCCCAGTTTGATTGTTTACATGTTAATCGGTCCGTTTCTCGCGCTGGGCTTGTATGATGCCAGTTGGGAGAGAGAGCGCGGACACAAAGCAAGCTTGTTCCACTCAATGAAAGCGATCGGTCGTAACTCAACATCTCAATGGGCGTTCGCCGTGTTACTCGCAGTGTGTATGATATTTTGGATGCGCATTGCCGCTCTACTTCATGCACTCTACCCTTCTGTTCAAGGGGCACCTTTAAGTGAGTTCCTACCCTTCCTTGTCATCGGTTCTTTAGTTGGCTTTGTTTTGGCTTGTGTGGTGTTTAGCATTTCAGCCTTTTCTATTCCGCTCATGATGGAGCGTCGCGTAGACATGATGACCGCTGTATTTACCAGCTTTAATGCCGTGAAATCCAACATTCCAGCAATGATTGTTTGGGCAGCGATCATCTGTGGCGGTATTCTTATCGGCTTTGCGACCTACGGGATCGGAATGTTGTTTACCATGCCAATTCTAGGCTACGGTACATGGCACGCTTACCATGCCACCATCAAGAAAAAACACACACCATAATTAACTGATGCTATGATCTGGCCCTCGCAAATGCGGGGGCTTTTTTATTTGATTTATCGAGGTGAATTGTGGATATAGAACTAAGCTATAAAGCCAAGCAAGTGATGGCGGACTGCATCGCGATGGCAGAGCAAGCTTTCAAACGTTCTTTCCCTATTCCAACAATCACCTTCAACGTCCGCGGGAAAGCGGCAGGAAAAGCCTACCTTCAATTGAATCAAGTGCGCCTGAATCCCGTTTTATTTCGCGAAAACACCCAAGCATTCTTAGATGAAGTCATTCCTCACGAGGTGGCACACCTGATTACTTATCAGGTTTACGGACGAGTTAGGCCTCACGGCAAAGAATGGCAAGGTGTCATGGAAGCCGTATTTAGAGTGCCGGCCAAAACCACTCACAGCTTTGAAGTAAAATCCGTTCAAGGTAAAACCTTTGAGTATCGTTGTGGTTGTATGACCTACCCTCTATCGATTCGCCGTCATAATAAAGTGCTGCGCAAAGAGGCGACGTACTCTTGTCAAAAATGCCGCCAACCACTTAACTTCACGGGCGTTCAATTATCGTAATCTATATCTCATAGTGTTACTTGCGTTCCCAAAATAAAGATCGAGTTTATCAAAACCTTCCCTTCGCCACTTATTGTTAACTTACTCATCACTAAAGCTATTTTATGCGTGTTATCATGAATAAAGTCATACTTTATAAAGACTTTAATCATGAAATACCTATTCTCTTTGTTACTTATCGCGCTTTCTAGCACTGCGGTTGCCGCGCCACCAAGCTCATTCTCTGCCGCCAAACGTGAGGCGGTAAAAATTTATCAAGACCATCCAACGAGCTTTTACTGTGGCTGCAACATTCAATGGCAAGGCAAAAAAGGCTCCCCAGATTTAGCCTCTTGCGGTTACCAAGTCCGTAAACAGGAAAAGCGGGCCGCACGAATCGAATGGGAGCATGTGGTACCTGCGTGGCAATTTGGCCACCAGCGTCAATGCTGGCAAGATGGCGGACGTAAAAACTGCAAGAAAAAAGACAAAACCTTTCGCTTGATGGAAGCAGACCTGCACAACCTAACCCCTGCCATTGGTGAAGTAAACGGTGACCGTTCGAACTACAACTTTAGCCAATGGAACGGTATCGATGGCGTGAGTTATGGTCGCTGTGAGATGCAAGTGAACTTTAAGCAGCGTAAAGTCATGCCACCAGACCGTGCTCGAGGTTCGATTGCTCGTACCTACCTATACATGAGCAAAGAGTACGGCTTTAAATTATCAAAACAGCAAACGCAGTTGATGAGTGCTTGGAACAAAACCTACCCAGTCGATAAATGGGAATGTGAGCGTGACGAGCGCATTGCCAAAGTACAAGGCAATCATAACCCATTTGTTCAAAAAGCCTGTCGCGCACTCTAGTGCTCCTCTGCCTTGAAGCGTTTCAATAACTGATATTGAAACGCTTCTTGCCCCTTGTTTTTTCGGTGGAAAGCATCCATGTTAGGGTTTAAGTTTATTCTCTTGCTGGAAATCTCATGCGTATCCCTCGAATTTATCATCCAGAAACCATTCATCAACTTGGCTCACTTGCTTTAAGTGACGACGCAGCAGGCCATATTGGCCGTGTTCTGCGCATGAAAGAAGGCCAAGACGTTCTCCTATTTGACGGCAGCGGCGCAGAATTCCCAGCGGTTATCAGTGAAGTCAGCAAAAAGACGGTTTTGGTTAACATTACTGAGCGTGTAGAAAACAGTATTGAATCCCCTTTAGACCTGCACCTTGGTCAAGTTATTTCACGTGGCGATAAGATGGAGTTCACTATCCAAAAGTCAGTGGAACTTGGCGTCAATACCATCACACCTCTGATTTCCGAACGTTGTGGCGTCAAGCTTGACCAAAAGCGCTTTGAGAAAAAACTCGCGCAATGGCAAAAAATCGCCATCAGTGCCTGTGAGCAGTGTGGACGCAATGTCGTTCCAGAAATTCGTCCAATTATGAGCTTGGAAGAGTGGTGTAAAGAAGAGTACGATGGCTTAAAGCTCAATCTTCATCCTCGTGCTAACTACTCAATCAACACACTGCCAACACCTGTTGAGAAAGTGCGCCTACTGATCGGCCCTGAAGGCGGTTTATCGTCTGAAGAGATCGAGATGACTCGAGAATATCAATTTGAAGAAACGCTACTCGGCCCTCGCGTTCTGCGCACCGAAACAGCGGCTCTGACAGCAATTACAGCCTTACAAGTTCGTTTCGGCGATCTTGGTTAAACGGAGAAAAATAATGATCAAACTCGGCATTGTGATGGACCCAATTTCGTCCATTAACATCAAAAAAGACTCTAGCTTTGCCATGATGCTTGAAGCGCAACGACGCGGCTATGAAATCCACTACATGGAAATGAATGATCTGCATCTCGATCAAGGCGTTGCCATTGCAGATACTAAAGTGGTGGAACTAAAAGAAGATCCAAACGGTTGGTACGAGTTCAAATCAGAGCAAACGATCGAACTGTCTGAGCTAGACGCTGTACTAATGCGTAAAGATCCTCCGTTTGACACAGAATACATCTACGCGACTTACATCCTTGAGCGTGCAGAAGAACAAGGTGCACTGATCGTTAACAAACCTCAAAGTCTACGTGATTGTAATGAAAAACTGTTTACAGCGTGGTTCCCTGAGCTGACACCAACGACAATCGTGACGCGAAAAGCAGAGAAAATTAAAGAGTTTCGTGAAAAACATGGTGATGTCATCCTAAAACCGCTTGATGGTATGGGCGGCGCATCTATCTTCCGCGTAAAAGAAAACGACCCTAACGTCTCTGTAATCATCGAGACACTGACCAACCACGGTCAAAACTACGCAATGGCGCAAACCTTCGTGCCAGATATCAGCAACGGTGACAAACGTATCTTAGTCGTAGATGGTGAACCAATGCCTTACTGTCTAGCTCGTATTCCTGCAAAAGGTGAAACGCGCGGCAACCTAGCCGCTGGTGGCACAGGTGAGGCTCGACCACTAAGCGAGACCGATATTAAGATTGCTCAAACTGTCGCTCCGACACTGAAAGAAAAAGGTCTTATTTTTGTTGGCCTTGACGTAATTGGCGATAAGCTAACGGAAATCAACGTCACCAGCCCAACCTGTATTCGCGAAATTGAAGCGGCTTTTGACATCTCAATCACTGGCAAACTGATGGATGCGATTGAGCGTCGAGTAAAAGGCGAATAACTCAAACTGTATTACAGTTAATAGAGAGCGTAGTACATTAACTTAAGCAAACTCATGCACATACCTAGATGGTAAACTGTATGATGTTTGCTTAAGGGCATTTACGAGAGTTAAGGGTCAATATGAGTATGAATCTCACAAATCACTTTTTAGTTGCCATGCCTGGGATGAAAGATCCGTACTTTCAAAATAGCGTGATCTACGTTTGTGAGCACAACGAAGACGGCGCTATGGGGTTGATGATCAATGCTCCTGTTGATATCACCGTCGGCAACATGCTCAAGCAGGTGGAAGTTCAGCCAGTACACCCGCGCCTATTTGAAGCCAGCCTAGATAGACCAGTCTACAATGGCGGCCCAATCTCGGAAGATCGTGGTTTTATTCTGCATAAACCTAAAGATTACTACGAGTCCAGCGTCCAAATGACTGATGATCTCGCTGTAACCACTTCACGTGATATTCTTTCGGTGTTAGGAACAGAAGCAGAACCAAGTGATTACTTAGTGGCACTTGGCTACTCAGGTTGGAGTGCAGGCCAATTAGAAAATGAGCTGGTCGAAAACTCTTGGCTCACCATTGAAGCGACGCCTGAAATTATCTTTAATACACCAATCAACGAGCGTTGGAAGAAAGCAGTCGAAAAGCTGGGCATCGACCCCAGTCATCTTTCAGCAGACTCTGGACATGCTTAGTCCGAAATACAGTTACATTAGATAGAGACACCTTATGTCACGCACAATTATGGCTTTTGACTTTGGAACCAAAAGCATTGGTAGCGCTATTGGCCAAGAAATTACTGGTACGGCTTCCCCATTAAAAGCCTTTAAAGCCAATGACGGTATTCCAAATTGGGACGATATCGAAAAGCAAATCAAAGAGTGGCAGCCAGATTTGCTAGTGGTCGGTTTACCAACTGATCTTCATGGCAAAGACCTTGAGACCATAACCCCTCGTGCACGAAAATTTGCTAAGCGTCTGCAAGGCCGATACGGCTTACCTGTTGAACTGCATGATGAGCGTTTATCTACAGCAGAAGCTCGTGCGGAGTTGTTCAGCATGGGCGGCTACAAAGCCCTATCGAAAGGGAATGTGGACTGCCAGTCAGCGGTGGTGATTCTAGAAAGCTGGTTTGAAGCCCTCTGGGGTGAATAAAACACAATACTCAAAACAAGAAAAGGTTGGCAAGTGCCAACCTTTTTTCGTCTAAACACGCTTAATCCATATCGATCTTAACGTTAGCAAGACTGCCCGTAGAGAATGCTTCGCCACGCTGTGTTTTCAACATCAAGCGCAAATCATTCGCCGAATCGGCACTGTGCAGCGCATCTTCTTCGCTAATCTTACCTTGCATCACCAACTTATAAAGAGATTGATCGAACGTCAGCATACCAAACTCATTTGAGCGAGCCATGGTTGACTTCAACTCATGCAAATCTCCGCGACGGATCAAATCAGATACTCGTGGGCTATTTAGCAAGATCTCAAACACACCATGACGCCCCTGCCCATTCTTATCTCGGATCAGCTGCTGACCAACCACGCCTTTTAGGTTCATCGACAAGTCGAACAAGAATTGTTCTTTTTGATCTTTCGGTACCAAGTGAAGAATGCGCTCTAAAGCTTGGTTGGCATTGTTGGCGTGCAACGTTGCCATACACAAATGGCCCGTTTCGGCGAAGGTCATCGCGTATTCCATTGTTTCACGGCTACGGATCTCACCAATCAAAATCATATCTGGTGCTTGGCGCAGCGAGTTTTTAAGCGCAACTTCATAGCTTTCCGTATCTAACCCAACTTCGCGTTGAGTCACGATACAGCGCTTGTGCTCATGCACGAATTCGATCGGATCTTCGACCGTCAAAATGTGCCCCGTCTTGTTGCTGTTTCGATAGCCCGTCATTGCCGCCATTGTGGTGGACTTACCTGACCCAGTAGCACCAACCACCAGCACCAAACCACGCTTGGCTATCGCTAAATCTTGCAACACTAACGGTAACTTTAATTGCTCAAAGGTGGGAATATTGGTTTCAATACGACGAATCACTGCGCCTGGTAACTCGCGTTGAAAAAAGGCACTAACACGGAAGCGGCCACAATCTCTCACAATGGCAAAATTCGACTCACGACTTTTACGAAATTCCTGACGCCTATCTGGCTCCATAGCACTGTCGAGTAATGCCGCCACATCACTCTCGGTGAGTTTTTCACCTTGTGGTCGCAATTCGCCATCCACGCGAAACAAAATTGGCGCACCAACCGTAATGTAAAGATCCGACGCTTTCAGCGCCAGCATACCTTCGAGAAATTTATTTAGATCCATCTTCCGTGTTCACCTACGTATTACGAGAATTGCTGCACTTCTAACCCGATCTTACTATCGACCTCTTCACGAGCGACCATACCTTGTGCCATTAACTGACGAGCATTTTGCTCCATGGTTTGCATGCCGTGAGCCGCACCAGTTTGAATGATCGAATACATCTGCGCGACTTTGTCTTCGCGGATCAAGTTACGAATCGCAGGCGTTGCCATCATGATTTCATGGCATGCAATACGGCCACCACCATTACGTTTCAATAACTTTTGCGCGATAACCGAACGAAGGGATTCAGAAAGCATCGAGCGCACCATGTCTTTATCACTGCCAGGGAACACATCGATAATACGGTCAATGGTTTTTGCCGCCGAGCTGGTGTGTAACGTGCCGAACACTAAGTGCCCCGTTTCCGCCGCCGTTAATGCAAGGCTGATGGTTTCTTTGTCACGCATCTCACCAACCAGAATGACATCCGGGTCTTCACGTAATGCGCTGCGCAGTGCGTTTTGGAAACTGTGCGTATCACGGTGTACTTCACGCTGGTTGATCAAACATTTATTGTTGTTGTGAACAAATTCAATCGGATCTTCAATTGTGAGTACGTGCTTGTTGTGATTACGATTAATGTAGTCAACAATGGCTGCTAAGGTCGTCGATTTACCAGAACCTGTTGGGCCAGTAACCAGAACTAAGCCTTTTTCAGCGTTCGCAATTTTTTTGAAGATCTCGGGAGCTTCCAGCTCTTCCAAAGTTGGAATGCTACTTGGTATGGTACGGAATACTGCCGCACAGCCACGAGATTGGTTGAAAGCGTTGACACGGAAACGACCAACGTTATGCAACTCAAAAGAGAAGTCGACTTCGAGTTTTTCTTCGAACTCACTGCGTTGGGCATCGTTCATGATTTCGAAAACCAAACGATGCACTTCTTGGTGTGTAAACGCTGGAATGCCTAGTTTTCTCACATCCCCATCAATACGAACCATTGGTGGGACACCTGCAGAAAGATGTAGATCTGAGGCATTATGTTTTACACTAAAATCCAGTAACTCAGTGATATCCATTTAAAATCCTTAAGTCTAAAGTACAGCTATGAGTAGTATTCAACAAAATATTGAACATATCACCTCTCAAATTCGATATGACGAGCAAAAATGTGGTCGAACTCCAGAGTCAGTGCAACTTCTAGCGGTAAGCAAAACTAAACCTGTCGAGGCAATTCTCGAAGCCTACCAAGCGGGACAAACCGCCTTTGGTGAAAACTACGTCCAAGAGGGCGTCAGTAAAGTTCAGCACTTTGCCGAGCATTATCCAGATAATCGAATCGAATGGCACTTCATTGGCCCGATTCAGTCGAATAAATCGCGACTTGTTGCTGAACATTTCGATTGGGT
The DNA here is from genome assembly GCF_021728155.1 of Vibrio sp. J2-4. Classification (NCBI taxonomy): domain Bacteria; kingdom Pseudomonadati; phylum Pseudomonadota; class Gammaproteobacteria; order Vibrionales; family Vibrionaceae; genus Vibrio; species Vibrio sp. J2-4. The sequence goes on along the minus strand of NZ_JAKKCN010000002.1, from coordinate 16,942 downwards.
TCACACCATCGATCGAACCAAGATTGCTCAACGCCTGAATGATCAGCGTCCCAGTGAACTTAAACCGCTACAAGTTCTGATTCAGGTTAACACCAGTGGTGAAGCATCTAAGTCTGGTGTCACCGAAGCGGAAGTATTCGAGCTGGCGGAGTTGATTTCTCGCCTACCCAACCTCACTTTAAGAGGGTTGATGTCGATTCCTGCCAACGTGTCTGACTACGAATCACAACTTCATGAGTTTCAGAAGTTGGCCACATTGAAGCAAACACTCGAAGCTCAGTTCCCAGAAATCGATACATTATCAATAGGAATGAGTGGTGATATGACCGCTGCAATCGAAGCTGGTAGTACAATGGTTCGTATTGGAACCGCTATTTTCGGCGCACGAGACTACAGCTAAATTAACAAAACGCTCACTCGCGACATAAATTCGTCGTTAAATTAAAGAGTAAATCGCGCAATCATCTTACTCGCCAATAGGAGCAGTAAGTAACAGCGGCGCCATTATACACCTGAGCGCACAACAAACTCTAAATATCATGATGGAAATCAGACAAATGGAACATAAAAAAATCGCCTTCATTGGTGCTGGCAACATGGTGAGAGCCATTGTTTCTGGCTTGGTTGCTAACGGATACCCAGCGCAAAACATTACCGCGACAGCTCCTTCAGAGGCTCGCCGTCTTCCGCTAGAACAAGATTTTGGCATCCGTACCACCAGCGATAACATCCAAGCTGCGACCGAAGCGGATGTGGTGGTATTGTCTGTGAAACCGCAAATGATGGCTGATGTTTGTAAACCACTGCAAGCGATCGATTTCACTAATAAACTGGTGATTTCTATTGCCGCTGGCATCAACTGTTCACGATTGGATGATATGCTAGCCACCAAATTGAACTTGGTTCGTGTTATGCCAAATACGCCATCACAACTTGGGTTGGGCATGAGTGGTTTATTCGCACCAGCCCATGTAACTGAGCAAGACAAAGCTTTTGCTGCAGAGTTAATGGAAGCGGTCGGTAAAGTATGTTGGGTTGAGCAAGAGTCTGGCATCAATAATGTGATTGCCGCAGCAGGCAGTGCTCCGGCATACTTCTTCCTGTTTATGGAGGCGATGCAAGCAGAAGCGATTGCTCAAGGTTTTGATAAAGACACCGCTCGACTATTGGTTCAGCAAGCTGCATTGGGCGCGGCCAGTATGGTGGTTAGCAACCCAGAAACTGAGCTATCGACCCTGCGTGAGAACGTGACATCGAAAGGTGGGACAACGGCAGAAGCACTGCGTACATTCAACGAACATCAACTTTCAGATATTGTTGCTAAAGCCATGCAAGCTGCTGTGGCTCGCGCGGAAGAAATGGAAAAACTGTTTTAATTATTTGGATGAACTCCGTTTAGTATCATCCATCACTTGTTAAGGGTACCTTATGAATTCAATGAGTTTTCTCATCTCAACCCTATTTGACCTGTACATCATGGTCGTAATTTTGCGAATTTGGTTGCAAGCTGCACGCGCAGACTTCTACAACCCATTCTCGCAATTCATAGTAAAAGCGACTCAGCCGGTCATTGGTCCACTGCGCCGCATTATCCCTTCCGTGGGGAATATTGACCTAGCAACCGTGTTGTTTGCCTACGTGTTGTGTGTGCTTAAATTTGTCGTTCTGATCCTGATAGCTTCGAACGGTTCCGTCTCTTTCAGCGCTGATTTCTTGTTCTTGGGCTTGTTATCATTAATCAAAGCCGCTGGAGGTCTGCTGTTCTGGGTACTATTGATCCGTGCAATTTTGAGCTGGGTAAGCCAAGGTCGCAGCCCTATCGAGTACGTATTCCATCAATTAACCGAGCCAATGTGCGCACCAATCCGTCGTATTATTCCGGCTATTGGTGGTCTTGATTTGAGCGTACTGGTACTGTTTATCGGCTTGCAGTTCGCGAACTTCTTGATGGGTGATATCATTGGTCCAATTTGGTTCCAGTTATAATGTCAGCCGCAGTTTGGCAAGATGGCGAGGACATCATCCTAAAGCTCTATATTCAACCTAAAGCAAGCCGCGATAAAATTGTTGGCTTGCATGGTGAAGAGCTCAAAATCGCCATTACTGCTCCACCTGTCGATGGCAAAGCTAATGCGCACCTAACTAAGTTCTTAGCCAAGCAGTTTAAAATCGCTAAGGGTTTGGTTCACATAGAAAAAGGTGAATTAGGACGGCACAAACAAATTCGGATAGAATCACCTACCCAGATACCGACAGAAATTAAAGCCATCTTATGATGGCTTTTTATTTACAATTTTGTACCACACTTACTAGTACCAATGACTGAGTTCGCATTTTTACCCCGTGACCAAGGTAAAATTGCGGCTATGGTTGTTTTATAACAAGTGCTTTGAGGAAGTAACAATGAGCAAATGGATTACCGCATTACTGATCAGCCTATTGTCGTTACCAAGCTTCGCCGATCAGTTTAAAAATATGAAAGATATCGAAGTACACTATGTCGCGTTTAACTCGACATTCTTAACACCGAAAGTCGCACGTAGCTACGATATCAAGCGTAATGGATACCTCGCTGTGGTTAATATTAGCGTGCTAGATAGAGCTTCATTGGGTAAACCTGCATTAGAAGCAAAAATTGCTGGACGCGCGAAAAACCTCATCGGCCAAACTCAGACCTTGTCCTTTCGTGAAGTCAAAGAAGGCAATGCGATATACTATTTAGCCGAACTGCCAATTACCCACGAAGAAACTTTTACTTTCGATATTGACGTAAAAGCTGGAAACAAAGGCTCAGGTAAGCTTAAATTCACCCAGAAGTTTTATGTTGAAGAGTAATTGGGTTGTGATGATCCAAAAGCTTTTGGATCTAAGCAGGCTAAAAACCACTTATTAGTTAAAGAATATCTAGAGGAGAACGATTTGTTCTCCTCTATCACTATTAAAAGAGATTCCCATGAAAAAAATTGTGCTAGCAACCGGTAACCAAGGCAAAGTTCGTGAAATGGCAGATTTATTGTCTGACTTCGGTTTTGAAGTATTAGCGCAAAGTGAATTCAATGTATCGGAAGTAGCAGAAACGGGCACAACGTTCATTGAAAACGCGATCATCAAAGCTCGCCATGCCGCACAAGAAACAGGGCTTCCTGCCATTGCAGATGACTCTGGCTTAGAAGTCGATTTCTTAAAAGGCGCTCCGGGCATTTACTCTGCACGTTACGCAGGCGAGAACGCATCTGATCAAGAGAATCTAGAAAAATTGCTATCGGCAATGGAAGGCGTACCAGAAGCAGAACGTACAGCACGTTTCCACTGCGTATTAGTCCTCATGCGCCACGAGAACGACCCAACGCCTATCGTCTGCCACGGAAAATGGGAAGGCCGCATTCTAACTGAAGCGCACGGTGAAAATGGCTTTGGCTACGACCCAATCTTCTTTGTTCCTGAAGACAACTGTGCGTCAGCCGAACTTGAACCTGCACGTAAGAAACAACTGTCTCACCGCGGTAAAGCGCTCCAGTCGTTGTTTGCTCAACTATCTGAGCAAGTGTCTCAGTAATCACGAGCGAATTAGACCATGTTAACGCCCCCAGCACTCAGCTTGTATGTACACATCCCTTGGTGTGTACAAAAGTGCCCGTATTGCGACTTTAACTCTCACGCGCTCAAAACCGAGATTCCAGAAGAAGAGTACATCAGTGCCCTTCTAGAAGATTTGGATACTGACATTCAGAAATACCGCCTTAACGAAGCGCCACGTCCACTGCATTCAATCTTCATTGGTGGTGGTACGCCGAGTTTGATTTCGGCAGAAGGCATCGAGCGTCTACTTAAGGGCATTGAAGCGCGTATTCCGTTTAAGCCAGAAATTGAGATCACCATGGAAGCGAACCCAGGCACCATCGAAGCAGAGCGTTTTGTTGGCTACCGCAAAGCTGGTGTAACGCGTATCTCTATCGGCGTGCAAAGCTTTGAGCAACAGAAGCTTGAGCGTTTGGGGCGCATTCACGGCCAAGACGAAGCCGTCAATGCTGCTAAGCTGGCGCACCAAATCGGTTTGAACAGCTTTAACCTCGATCTCATGCACGGCTTACCAGATCAAAGCATCGAACAAGCCTTGGCAGATTTGGACAAAGCGATTGAGTTGGCACCGCCGCACCTGTCTTGGTATCAGCTGACCATCGAACCAAACACCATGTTCTACTACAAGCCACCAACGCTACCTGACGATGATGACTTGTGGGATATTTTCGAGCTCGGACACCAAAAACTTTCAGCCGCGGGTTATGTGCAATATGAAATCTCGGGTTACAGCAAGCCGGGCTATCAGTGTCAGCACAACCTCAACTACTGGCGCTTTGGCGATTACCTTGGTATTGGTTGTGGCTCTCATGGCAAACTCAGTTTTACCGACGGGCGTATTATTCGAACGACAAAGGTAAAACACCCGCGTGGCTATTTAGCGGCTTATCAAAATATGGTCAAACCTTATCTGCATACAGAACATGTCGTCGCGGATGAAGACCGTCCATTCGAGTTCTTTATGAACCGATTCCGCTTAATGGAAGCATGCCCGAAGCAAGATTACGTGGACACCACAGGCTTGCCGCTCAGTACGATTCAAGAAACTATTGATTGGGCGTTAGAAATGGGCTACTTGAGTGAAACCGCCACTCATTGGCAAATTACTGAAAAAGGGAAGCTCTTCCTTAATGACTTGCTCGAAGCCTTTATGGCCGAAGAAAGCGAAGAGTAACGCAGCCCAAAAACAAAAAAGCCTCTCAATTGAGAGGCTTTTTATATAGAACCTTCAACATTAGAAAATCGAACGGCCAATTCGCTCCGATAGCAATTCAAGCGCCTTAGTACCAGCAAGGGAGTTACCTGAAGGGTCAAGCTCTGGAGACCATACTGCAATGGTCATTTCGCCAGGTACTACCGCGATAATGCCACCACCGACACCAGACTTACCAGGCATGCCAACACGATAAGCAAATTCGCCCGCGCCATCATACAGGCCACACGTTGCTAACAGTGCATTAAGTTGTTTGGTTTGCACGGGAGAAACAACGGGCTTACCCGTTTGTACCGATGTGCCCTTATTTGCCAAATAGCTAAACGTTTTAGCCAAGTCGACACAGCTCATCTTCAGTGCACAAGCGTGGAAGTAGTTTTGCAGCACTGGAATTACTTCATTTTCGAAGTTACCAAACGAGCGCATGAGATATGCAATCGCCGCATTCCGATCACCATGCATCATTTCGGATGCCGCGACGACTTTGTCATACACAATATGAGTATCACCAGAAAGCTGACGTACAAATTCCAATAGGCGCTGACGAGGTGCAGATAAGCGAGTTTGCAACAGATCCGCCACAACTATCGCTCCAGCATTAATAAAAGGATTGCGAGGAATACCTTGCTCCATTTCTAGCTGGATTAGCGAATTAAATGCCTGCCCCGAAGGCTCTTTTCCCACTCGAGACCAAATTTCTTCTTGCTTGTACAAGCACATCGCTAACGTCAAGCTCAATGCTTTTGAAATAGATTGGATAGAGAAAGGTTCATCGGCATCGCCCGCCTTAATAACCTCACCTTCGTTGGTGTATACCGCAATACCTAACTTGTTGCTGGGTACTTTTGCCAGAGCAGGAATGTAATCAGCCACTTTGCCTTGGCCGATTAAAGGGCGCACTTCCGCCAAAATATCTGTCAAAATTTCCACTGTCGGTTTCATTCTCTACCTTCTATTTACAAGAGAACTCGTTGAGCTCAGAGGTAAAAAAAGCCAACGTGTCGTTGGCTTTTCCATAGGGTTCGTTCGACTCAAGTCGATTATGGTTTTACTGCCACAATAATATTGCGGTTGATAGATTGATCAACACGGTGAAGATAACCGATGTAAGGCTCTCCTGAAAGTACCTTCCAACCTTGCTCTTCAAATAATGCCGCGACATCTTTCCATTTCAATGTAAATTCATTGAAAGACAACACCACTGAACCTTGTTTTTTCAATACCACTTTCCATGCAGGCAGAGCCTCTTTTAAAAGCTCTAGTGGACTACGGTTCAGTTTGCTGTCCTTGGCATTTTTGCTGCCGTGCTGCACGCCGTAAGGCAAGTCAGACACCATCACATCAACTGAGTTCTTTTTCACGACTTGATCAGCGATACGAGTATCAGCCGAATACAGCTTCATAAACTGAAGATTGCCTTGGTTGTAATCTTCTTTATTTGCTGCAGCTTCAACCACGAAACCATCCGCCACTTTCTTGCCACCCGCAGTGCGCTTTTCTTTGCTCACTTTGTGCTTAAAGCGGCCATTCTTCATGAACTTAACGATAAAGGTCTGGATCTCTTGCACCCACTTGGCATTGATCTCTACCCCCACTACGTTCAAACCATGGATCAAGCCTTCAAACAAGGTTGTACCTTTACCACACATTGGATCCATTAAGGTCAGCTGCTCACTTCCCGTATTGGATGCACTAATGCCGATATTCACCATCAAGCGAGTAAACTGCTCGTTTGTTTTACCGGTATAACGCAGAATCTGACTCATGCTTTCCGGGAAAGTATTGAACGCTGGCGCTTGAATTGGTCGAAGTAAACCATCTTCGCGCACTTCAAATAGTGCATAGTAAATCGAAGAGGCTGCGATTCTTCGCGTCTGCTCATCGCTTAGAGCTTCCTGACAAGAAAACACCAACGCAGCAGGTAAGCCAACCTCTTTACTACCAATTTCTGTCACATCCACGCCTTGTGAAGCTAAAATTGCTTTTAGCTCTGAACAGGCAATGGTCATTGCGCTATCAAAGTAAATTCGGTTATGACCCGGATTCGCTAATATCGCGTAATGGTACATCCCATGAACTCCTCTAGTTACGCGATACGCTTATATTTGATATCCCACACACCGTGACCAAGACGGTGACCACGAGCTTCAAACTTCGTTAAAGGACGGTCGTCTGGACGAGGAACGAAATTACCATCTTTAGCAATGTTTTCGAAACCTGGTGCTTGGTTCATAACTTCAATCATGTGCTCTGCGTAGTTTTCCCAGTCTGTCGCCATGTGGAAAATACCTTCATTAGGGATCAGCTTCTCACGAACCATTTCAGCAAAACCTAATTGAACGATGCGACGCTTGTGGTGACGTTTCTTGTGCCAAGGGTCTGGGAAGAACAACTGCAGTGTCGATAAGCTGCCGTTTGGAATCATATGCTCAAACACTTCCACTGCGTCATGGCACATCACACGCAGGTTAGTAACTCCCGCCTCACGCGCATCCGCTAGACAAGCACCAACACCCGGGCTGTGTACTTCGATACCAATGAAGTTCTTCTCTGGTGCATTCTTTGCCATTTCAACCAATGAAGCACCCATACCAAAACCGATCTCTAGTACAACGGGGTTGTCGTTACCAAACACTTCTTTCCAATCGAGAAGTTCAGCTTTGAAGTCAATACCCATCGTTGGCCAGCATTCATTCATCGCGCTCTCTTGACCTTTAGTCAAACGCCCTTCACGGCGCACAAAGCTGCGGATTTTGCGGATCAGCTTTCCGTCTTCGTTGTATTCGTTAGTGGTTACTTCACTCATTGATTTTGCCTGCACATTGATTAATCAAAGCGGGGATTATCCAAAGAATTTACTGAGGTGCAAGTATTTGTTGAGCTCTTGGCCTATGGCAGCCCAAAAGCAATAGCACACATCTTTATATCCCTACTGTTTATCCGTTGTACTTCTTGCCCATTATGTGGTGCAATTTTGCACCTAACCAATAATAGAATACAGAGCAAGTCGTGACACCTTTCGCCAGTGCCATCCTAGAATGGTATGACGCATATGGAAGAAAAGATCTTCCGTGGCAACAAAATAAGACCGCATACAGTGTCTGGTTGTCTGAAATCATGCTTCAGCAAACTCAGGTCACTACGGTTATTCCGTATTACCAACGTTTCTTAGAGCGTTTTCCAACCGTGCTCGATCTTGCCAATGCTGAGCAAGATGAAGTCCTGCACCTTTGGACTGGCTTAGGGTATTACGCCCGAGCTCGTAACCTTCACAAAGCAGCACAAGAGGTCGCCTCTACATACAATGGTGAGTTTCCTCTTGATATAGAGAAAATGAACGCCTTACCGGGGATTGGCCGCTCTACCGCAGCCGCCGTTTTATCGTCTGTGTATAAACAACCACATGCGATTCTTGATGGCAACGTGAAGCGCACCCTATCCCGCTGTTTCGCAGTCGAAGGATGGCCAGGACAAAAAAAGGTTGAAAACCAGCTGTGGGAAATTGCCGAAACGCATACCCCACAAACGGACGTAGATAAGTATAACCAGGCAATGATGGACATGGGCGCGATGGTCTGCACACGCAGCAAACCCAAATGTAGCCTCTGCCCTGTTGCGGATCTGTGTGTGGCAAAACAACAAGGCAATGTGCTCGACTACCCGAGTAAAAAACCGAAAAAAGACAAGCCAATCAAGCAAACTCGTTTTGTAATGCTTCACCACAACACCGAAAATGGTCATGAGGTGTGGTTAGAACAAAGACCACAAACAGGCATTTGGGGTGGCTTATTTTGCTTCCCACAAACCGAACATGTGGATGTAGAAAGCGACATTGAATTGCTACTGGATCAACGTGGCATTCAAGCCAGCAATATCAAGCAGCAGCAAACACTGATTACCTTTCGTCATACATTCAGCCATTACCACCTAGATATCACGCCAATTTTGATTGATTTATCAAAGCAACCGGACGTGATAATGGAAGGCAACAAAGGTCTTTGGTATAACTTATCTAAACCTGAAGAAGTCGGTTTAGCCGCGCCAGTAAAACTATTGCTGGAAGCGCTACCCCACGAACTTCGTTAATTGAATACAAGGAGTCATTATGAGCCGCACTGTATTTTGTGCTCGACTAAAAAAAGAAGGCGAAGGTCTAGACTTTCAACTTTACCCTGGTGAACTAGGTAAACGCATTTTCGACAACATCTCGAAAGAAGCGTGGGCTCAGTGGCAACACAAACAAACCATGTTGATCAACGAAAAGAAACTCAACATGATGGATCCAGAGCACCGAAAACTGATCGAAACAGAAATGGTAAACTTCCTCTTTGAAGGAAAAGACGTTCATATCGAAGGCTACACACCGCCGAGCGAATAAAGTTGCTTGAGTTAAAACAATGACATCACAACCACTTGTGGTGTCATTTTTCTATTACCTTCAATAGCCCTGATACTTATGAAAAAAATTGTCTTTATTGCTGCCGCACTTTTAATGGCTGGCTGTAGCCGTGAATTCGTCGAAAAGATTTATGACGTCAACTACGAGCCCACAAACCGTTTTGCCAATAACTTAGCTGAGCTACCTGGACAATTTGAAAAAGATACCGCCGCGTTGGATGCCCTGATCAATAGTTTCTCTGGTAATATTCAAAAGCGCTGGGGTAAAAAAGAAATTAAGTACGCAGGCAAAAGTAATTACGTCAAATATATCGATAACTACCTTAGCCGTGCCGAAGTCGACTTTCGCAAAGGCGTGATCACGATTGAAACCGTATCACCGACCGAGCCCCAAAAGCACCTCAAAGAGGCGATTGTCACTACCTTACTCACGCCAGACGATCCAGCTCACGTCGACTTGTTCTCCTCAAAAGGAATCACGTTAGAAGGGCAACCATTTCTGTATAAACAAGTTGTCGATCAAGACAATAAGCCAATTCAGTGGTCTTGGCGGGCAAACCGATTTGCGGAGTATCTCATCGCAAACAAGATCAAGACCAAAGACGTTGATTTCAAGAAAGCGTATTACGTCGAAATCCCCATGGTTGAAGACCATTTTTCAACACGCAGCTACCAATACGCCGATATCGTGCGCCGAGCTTCCAAAAAATACGATATTCCAGAAGATTTGATATACGCCATTATTAAAACCGAGAGCAGCTTCAACCCGTACGCAGTAAGTTGGGCAAATGCGTATGGCTTAATGCAAGTTGTACCTAAAACCGCCGGTCGAGACGTATTCAAGCTCGTGAAAAAGCGCTCAGGCCAGCCAAGCCCTGAATATTTGTTTAATCCAGAAAACAACATCGATACCGGTACTGCGTATTTCTACATTTTAAAAAATCGTTATTTAAGAGAAGTCCATCACCCTACCTCTCTCGAGTACAGTATGATTTCCGCTTACAATGGCGGTACTGGAGGTGTTTTAAACACATTCCATCGCAGCGATCGCAAACGCGCAATGCAAGATCTTAATTCGTTGCAACCCAACCAAGTTTATTGGGCACTAACTAAGAAACACCCGAACGCAGAAGCACGTCGTTACCTAGAAAAAGTTACAAATTTCAAAAAGGAATTTAACTCAAAGCAAACTTTGTAGTGACAGTTGAATAAAAAGCGTTCGAACAAGCACTTTTTTGAAATTATTTAAAAAAAGTGGTTGACGCAAAGCGGGAAAATCCGTTTAATAGCGCTCCGTTGCCCGGATAGCTCAGTCGGTAGAGCAGAGGATTGAAAATCCTCGTGTCGGTGGTTCGATTCCGCCTCCGGGCACCACAATTTGATTTGTTGGTGTCTTAACGAAATGTTATAACACGGACAAAAGCACAAAGAATAAAGTGTGCCGACTTAGCTCAGTAGGTAGAGCAACTGACTTGTAATCAGTAGGTCACCAGTTCGATTCCGGTAGTCGGCACCATTCTTTTGCCTCGATAGCTCAGTCGGTAGAGCAGAGGATTGAAAATCCTCGTGTCGGTGGTTCGATTCCGCCTCGAGGCACCATATTTGGTGCACTTGCTTAATTTAAATCATTGGCAAGACACAAAACAGAATAGTTCCTCCTTAGCTCAGTTGGTAGAGCGACGGACTGTTAATCCGCAGGTCACTGGTTCGAGTCCAGTAGGAGGAGCCAAATTCAAGAATTTCATAAAAATGAGATTCTTAAAACGAAGAGTTCATCTCTTCTAAAAAGAATAAAGTGTGCCGACTTAGCTCAGTAGGTAGAGCAACTGACTTGTAATCAGTAGGTCACCAGTTCGATTCCGGTAGTCGGCACCATTCTTTTGCCTCGATAGCTCAGTCGGTAGAGCAGAGGATTGAAAATCCTCGTGTCGGTGGTTCGATTCCGCCTCGAGGCACCATTATTTGGTGTCATTGCTAAACACGATACACGAATAATTCCTCCTTAGCTCAGTTGGTAGAGCGACGGACTGTTAATCCGCAGGTCACTGGTTCGAGTCCAGTAGGAGGAGCCATTTTTAAAAAGCCGCATCTTTTGATGCGGCTTTTTGGCATCTGCCCTACGCTCATTTCATTTTCTCTGTTTCTCTGTTTCTCTGTTTCTAGCGTCGCAAAATATTAAGCTCAATCTCTAAAAAATACTTATTTTACGATAAAAATTTAATCCTCATCATAATTTCAATACGCATTAGTATGCGCGAATATTCATCTTCACTAAGATGCCCGAGTTATTACATTTCTTCTTTTAGCTATGCCTTGCATAGTGATGACACTTTATTTGTGAGCCAAATATGAAACTAAAAACTCAAGCCTATTTATTATCTGCGATCATATTGTTAGCACTCCTAGCACTGACCGCAACGGGCTTATGGACACTTCGCGTCGCAAGTAACCTTGATAACAAAGCTCGGGTTACTGAGCTATTCAAAAGTGCGTACAGCATTCTTACCGAAGTAGAAAAAATGGCTATCGAAGGCAAAATGCCAGAGGACGAAGCGAAATCATTAGCCACTCGCCTACTTCGTAATAATATCTACAAAGACAACGAATACGTTTATGTCGCAGATGAGAACATGATTTTTGTTGCAGCTCCGCTTGACCCTCAATTACATGGCACAAGCTTTCACGACTTTCGTGATGGAGATGGCAACAGCGTCGGCCAACTTATCTTAGATGTTTTGGGGCGCAAAACAGGTCAAATCGTCGAATATACTTGGAGTCAAAAGCAGGCCGACGGAAGCATTGAAGAAAAACACTCTATTGCCGAGAAAACACCACATTGGGGCTGGGTTGTAGGTACAGGGATCGGTTTTAATGAGGTGAATGCTCGCTTCTGGGCTACCGCCCAATGGCAGCTTGTACTGTGTTTAGTTATCGCGGGGAGTATTCTCGGTGGCCTGATTATCTCGATTCGCAAGATGCTCAATCTACTTGGTGGAGAGCCAAACGATGTGCGCAAAGCCGTTCAAGCTGTCGCACAAGGCGACATTCAGACCAGTTTTGATACAGTGGCGCCGAGAGGAAGTATCTATCGTGCGGTGCAAGATATGAGTCAATCACTAGCCACCATGGTGACAAACCTTGAGAAATCCATGCACGCACTGCGCGCTGAGTTATCTGCCGTAGAATCTCGCTCAAATACGATTGCCGATCTCACCGTATCCCAGCAGCAGTCAACAGCAATGATTGCCACTGCGATGACTGAAATGGCATCTTCAGCCAACCATGTTGCCAACTCGGCAAGTGATACAGCAAACAACACAGACGAAGCCGATAAACAAAGTCAGCATACTCAGAAGTTGATTCACAGTACTGTTGAAAACATTCAAGGTTTGGCTTCTCAATTAAATACTGCAAGTAAAGCGGTCGCCGATCTAGATCAGGATGTAAATAATATTGTAAAAGTGCTCGATGTAATTGGCGATATTGCAGAGCAAACAAACTTACTCGCACTCAATGCTGCCATTGAAGCAGCACGTGCCGGAGAGCAAGGTCGAGGCTTTGCCGTTGTTGCCGACGAGGTGCGTAACCTGGCAGGCCGAACACAAGATAGCACCAAAGAGATTCAGCATATGATCTCCAACCTGCAAGAAGGTTCCCGCAACGCTATTCACACAATGGAAGTGTGTGCAGAAACCAGTGAGGGCACAGTAACAGAGTCTAAGAATGCCTCTGAAGCTCTGCAGCAAATTGTAACGGCTTTAGAATCTATCACCGCAATGAGTCAGCAGATCGCGACCGCAGCAGCCGAACAAACTCAGGTTAGCGATGATATTGCGCTGCGTGTCAATCTTATCGAGGAAAGCGGAAGCCAGCTCAACTCTGTGGTAACGGAGAGCCAATCAAGCACTCAAAGTTTAGCTTCGCTGGCAGATGAGCTAGAAGGTTGGGTAAACAAGTTCTCTGTAAAGCACTAGGTTAAAGTCAATTGTTTAGTATAAAGCACGTTTTCAAGCGTGCTTTTTTTGTTTTTATCCATTTACTCTACTTTCAAACTCCTATCTCTCCATTAAAGAAAGCTTAGTTAATGGTGTATTTGTATCAAAAATGCATAAAAACAGCCCACTCCGAGCACATTTTCATCAAACGATATTTTATTTTAATTTTATGGTTGACCTAAGAGCCGAAAAACCGTTTAATACACCTCGTCGCCCGGATAGCTCAGTCGGTAGAGCAGAGGATTGAAAATCCTCGTGTCGGTGGTTCGATTCCGCCTCCGGGCACCACAATTTATTAATTGTTGGTGCTTAGCACGAACAATAGTTAAAGAATATAGTGTGCCGACTTAGCTCAGTAGGTAGAGCAACTGACTTGTAATCAGTAGGTCACCAGTTCGATTCCGGTAGTCGGCACCATTTATTCTTTTAAAAAGACAATTCCTCCTTAGCTCAGTTGGTAGAGCGACGGACTGTTAATCCGCAGGTCACTGGTTCGAGTCCAGTAGGAGGAGCCATTTTTCAGTTAGTAAGTCGATTACTTATTAACGAAAATGTGCCGACTTAGCTCAGTAGGTAGAGCAACTGACTTGTAATCAGTAGGTCACCAGTTCGATTCCGGTAGTCGGCACCACTTATTAAAATTTGTTCCTCCTTAGCTCAGTTGGTAGAGCGACGGACTGTTAATCCGCAGGTCACTGGTTCGAGTCCAGTAGGAGGAGCCATATTAGAAAAAGCCGTATCTCTTGATACGGCTTTTTTGCATTGGTTTAAAGTCAAACTCTTTTCTACTCATGTCACTCAGGAAAGAAAATCAGAGTTTAGATCATTACCTTGAAGGCATCGCTTAACTTAGAGTGGAATATCTGCTCACCAACAACTCTGCTTTCTATCGATAGTCCCACCATAAGCAATGTTCACCAATAAATAATAATCATAGTGGGTGGCACACATCTCCCAGATCAAAAAAGCCAGGTAAAACCCAGCTTTTTGCTTAAATCAACCAACTCAGCTTAAACCACCGAGACAAATATACTTTGTCTCCAAATATTCATCGAGCCCTTGTTTCGCACCTTCTCGGCCAACTCCTGACTCTTTCACTCCACCAAACGGGGCCACCTCAGTAGAAATAATCCCCTCATTGACACCAACCATGCCGTATTCCAGGCCTTCGCTGAAAGCAACAATACGCTTGAAGTTATTCGTGTAGAAGTAACAAGCCAAACCATACTCTGTGTCATTCGCCATTCCGAGAACTTGTTCATCATTCTCAAAGGTAATAATAGGTAACACAGGCCCGAATAGCTCTTGCTGAACAATCGACATATGCTGCTTGACGCTATCCAAAAGAACGGGCTCCATGAAGCGCCCAGGGCGTCTCTGTGGAGAGTTGGCAATAGAAGCTCCTTCTTGTACGGCTTGATCGATCACTGCCTCTAGGCGATGTTTAGAAGCCATCGTAATAACCGGACCTAATGTGACACCTTTCTCTAAACCATTACCAAGCTGTAATTTGTTTAACTTCGACAATACTTTTTCAATAAAAACTTGTTTTACACCTTCATGAACATACAGACGATTGGTACAAACACATGTTTGCCCTGCATTACGGAACTTCGAAGCGACAAGCCCTTCCGCAGCCGCATCTAAATCTGCATCTTCAAAAACAATAAAAGGTGCATTACCACCTAACTCCATCGAAACCGCTTTGACAGAGTCACTGGCTTGTTTCATCAAAATCTTCCCGACTCGCGTAGAGCCCGTAAAAGAAACTTTCTTAATCCTAGGATCAGTACTTAGTACTTGGCCAAACTCAGCTGCCTGCTCTGATACCACCACAGGAAGCAGTTCTTTTGGGATTCCTGCCTGATAAGCTAATTCAACAACAGCAATTGCAGTAAGAGGAGTAAGCTCAGAGGGTTTAATCAGCATACCACAACCTGCCGCCAGGGCTGGTGCTGCTTTTCTTGTAATCATCGCAATAGGGAAGTTCCACGGCGTAATTGCAGCGCATACCCCTACAGGCTGGCGAATAGCAGACAGACGTCGATCTGTTGTGGGGGCAGGTATAACTTCGCCATAAGCACGTTTGGCTTCTTCTGAGAACCACTCGACAAAAGAGGCGCCATACATCACCTCTCCTTTACTCTCGGTTAATGGTTTCCCCTGCTCTAAGGTAATAATTGTGGCAATGTCTTCTGCATTATCAAGGAGTAATTGATACCACTTTTTCAAGCGACGAGAGCGCTCTTTAGCACTTAGCTTTCCCCAGCGAATTTGCTCGGTTTTACACTTACCAATAATGTCATCTAATTCCTCAAGAGCACTGGGCTTTAATCGAACTAACTCTTGCTCAGTTGCAGGGTTGATGACCACAATTCCCTCTTCGGAAGACCATTGTTTAAATACGGATTTCAAGGTTTCATTTTTTATTTGTTGCATCATCAAACTTACTCCTACGAGAACTCCTCTTAGGTTAATCTTTACTAGCAAGATCAGCAAAGAAAACAAAGTTTTCTAAAAGACATGAATGTTCGAATGACTTTATTCTCTTAACAGTCTAGACGCTCATTCTCTTCCAATGACTAAATCAGACTAGCGGTAACAAACTCCAGCAATCCATTCTCCTAGGGACTATCCAGAACACTAGAACGATGAGTATTTGCGAAGTAGCAGTAGAAACCCCTTGCTAGAGAAAAGCGTTAACGAAATACGCAATGACAGAGTGCAGACGGCGAGCTAGCTTATGCGGATTCATCGGTCTAATTACCGACATAACCCATCAGTCTCCAGCATTTACTATAGGTTCGAATCTGTAGAGAAATGAGCAAGATTACGTTCAACTAGAATTGTGCAACTCGGTTACAGAGAAAACTGGCACTACAGATACCAAAAGTCTTAGTCTTTTAAAAGTGGCAGCGGAGCCGGGCTACGAGTAGGCCTTCTGCGGGAGTCATTCGATCGAAGGGAGAAATATACTTGCATTAACGAAAAAAGCCCCAGTCTTTCGACTGGGGCTTAATATAAGTGGCGGAGTGGACGGGACTCGAACCCGCGACCCCCGGCGTGACAGGCCGGTATTCTAACCAACTGAACTACCACTCCGCAGTGGTATCACTCGCTTGTAATCAGCAAGTGTCCAAAATTTAAAGCCTGGCGATGTCCTACTCTCACATGGGGAAGCCCCACACTACCATCGGCGCTATTTCGTTTCACTTCTGAGTTCGGCATGGAAATCAGGTGGGTCCAAAACGCTATGGTCGCCAAGCAAATTCTTTACGTTTTGTTTTAGGCTTTAATTTAAAGTCTAAAACAAACAATAAATGGTGCTGATACCCAGAATCGAACTGGGGACCTCATCCTTACCAAGGATGCGCTCTACCGACTGAGCCATATCAGCACATTATTTGTGTCCGTAAGGACTAAAAAAGCCCGCTTTTACAAACGGGCTCTCTTAACTTTTGTCTTCACCTTTTAAAAAAGGAGAACACTAAATTTAAAGCCTGGCGATGTCCTACTCTCACATGGGGAAACCCCACACTACCATCGGCGCTATTTCGTTTCACTTCTGAGTTCGGCATGGAAATCAGGTGGGTCCAAAACGCTATGGTCGCCAAGCAAATTCTTTAATCTGGAAAGCTGTTTCTTAATTCTCGTTACTACACATTCAATGTTCTTTCATTGAGTCCATCAAAACCCCTTGGGTGTTGTATGGTTAAGCCTCACGGGCAATTAGTACAGGTTAGCTCAACGCCTCACA
>NZ_JAKKCN010000019.1:0-11667 GCF_021728155.1 Vibrio sp. J2-4 | reverse complement strand
AATTAAGATTGAAGCCGGAATATCTCGACGCCCAAATACCACGAATCAACGCTGAAAATCGCGATTTTTGACCTGAATTTTTAGACTTTCTTCATATGGCGTATAACGCCCTGTTAAGGGGTGAGCAACGCAATACCGAAGCCGCCGCAAACCACCTTAAACACTAAAACCAACGCATAGTAAAAATGCCACGCGTTGCGAATCCCTCTTGAACAGTTTGTTAACTGAGCGCCTTTCAGTTTTCGCAGATCTTACAGCCACTTTAGCCAAAGTGGTTTTCCTAATTAATGATTAGTAAAGCTAACTCAAATATGTATTTAACCAAAAGATTACCGTTTATCTTTAGTTTGAAATGCGTCTCACAACACCATACTTCGGCAATGTAAGTGCGCCGAACTAATCGCGAATGCCTTATATTATTAGAAGGCTTTTTTCCGCCTTTCACATCAGTAAACTTAAGTACCAGATTGAAATTAGTCGCATTAGCTCAATTAAGGAAACCGACCGAACACGCTAAACTTCTGAACCTAGAAACCGTATCAATGTGCTTTCGTATTTTTTGCGCCAGTTAACGCCCTGCTAAGGGGTGAGCAACGCAATACCTAACCCGCCGCATACCACCTTAATCACCAAAATCAACGCATAATGAAAATGCCACGCGTTGCGAATCCCTCTTAAGCAGTTTGTTATGTGTTTCGTTAATGAATACAGATTTTATTAACGATTGCTTTCGTAATATCCGCGAAGAAATACTCTTGAGCTTCCTCTTTGGACAAAGCAATAGAATCATAAATAAAGGCAGAACCTTGGGCTGTTACCGTTTGTAACTTACAGTCAACCTTGATTATAGCCTTCAACGAACCTGACTTACCTTCACGATAGATTTTAATGTCGTTCAGCTGGCCCATATCTCCAGCGACATACCACTCATCAAAATATGGCCCGCCGACCATATCTTTATAAACAAACTCACCATCTAAACCAAAAGAACCTTCTTCTGCAAATACTGACGATTGGACGCAACCAAGCATAAATATTGCTACGCCAAATCCGATTACTTTGTGCATATTTTATCTCAAACTCTGATTACACATAACGCCCAATTAAGGGGTGAACAACGCCTCCACCCAAACCTAAAGCATTGTGCCATAAACACTAAATTTGAAGTAGAAGCAAAAATGCCGAGCATTGTGAATCCCTCTTAAATTGCTTGTTAGCGCGCTTTTATGCCAAGTTCACTGCATTTATTAAGCAACTCACTTTGGCCTAGATTTAACAGAGGATGCACATCATCCCAGTTAGTTTTACGCCCTTTTTCACCAGTTGTTTTTCCAGTAAGCAAACTAACTTGGTTCGATGCTTTATAACCAGCCTCATCTATCATTGATGCAATATTCTGGACCTTCATCTTAATTGAGGACAATGAACGACCACTAAAATCATTGATATCGCTTTCATCAAACTGGCTGCGACCAAATCTTGCAATATAAGTACAAAAGACAATCTCAGGTAACGTGTAATAGTTTCTTGGTGCCATACTCTTAACCCTCACAAAAACATCAGAATAAGAATAGACCGATACCCTTTCCAATGTCATCCAGGATTTGACTGGCCCAGCGCGCTAACGCCTTGTTAAGGTGTGAGGCACGCAATACCAAAGCTCCCGCATACCACCTTAACCACTAAAACTAACGCATAGTAAAAATGCCACGCGTGCCGAATCACTCTTGAACAATTTGTTATGTAGCCGACTTTCAGCTTAGTGCTTTCTGCCCAATTAGGATTTTGGGGGCAATACCAGCTTTGCGATACAAACTTAAAGCAGATTCATTGAAGGAATATACTTCTAAAAACAGCTCTTCTCCGCCGTTAGAGATAGCCCTTTCCTCAAATGCCTCTATTAGCGCCAATCCAACGCCTTGGCTTCTAAAGCATGAATCCACTACTATTTGTTCAATGCTCGCGATTTTTCGCTGTTTGAGCGTCCAAGACTTACGAACCCATAGCTCACCAAAAACAAAACCTACTAACTGCCCTTTGCTTTCGGCTACCAGAAAAATCGAGCTTTCACTTTCGATTATCTTGTGTAGGTCTATTTTTTGTTCAATTTCTTCCGGTGATAAGAAGTCATCAGGTAAATTTGCTTGATGATACTCATTAAGCTGAAACTGTAGTTTCTTGATAACACTGATATCTTCAATGCGAGCTTGGCGAATATTTAACATATATAAATCCTTTTAACTTACCGTCTTCTCGTGGCTACATAACGCCCTGTTAAGGTGTGAGCAACGCAATACCGATGCCGCCGCATACCACCTTAAACACTAAACGCAACGCATAGTGAAAATGCCACGCGTTGCGAATCACTCTTAAACAGTTTGTTAGTTCTTTGACCCACTGAGTGCCTGAGGTTTATAGCCTAGGGAATCCAAATCAACACCTTGCTCTAAAAGGAGTTTTTCAAACAATGGTAATAGTGGTCCAAGGTTTTCATTTAACGTGTCACGAACCGTATCAACAACTACTTGGGTACCACGCTCGATTTCTATATTGATAAAGTCACCGCTGGCTTTTGATTCGAAAACCGTCATTCTACGAGTCTCAGGAATAAGCCAAACTTCAAACCAACCTTCATGCTTATTTACGTCAGCTACAGTCAAGCTCGCTCCATTTAGAGCTATATAACCTTTAGGGAAAACGTATCTTTTCCAAGCATCAGGGAGTGCTAAGCGAACACAATAGTTATCCTCAATTTGTTTTACGTCGACGATAGCTACATTAAAGTCCACATGACCAGATAGCGGGTGACCGCCAATTTCTGCCCCATCTTTTGCGGCTCTCTCAGCGTTAACTAATTGGGATGAGCAATACTTACTCAGAGTTGTGATCAAGAGGCTTTGCAGCATTACGTCAAACTTAACACGAACATCTGACTGTATTTCAGTGACTGTCAGACACACACCGTCAATAGCAATGCTTGCCCCAATTTCTAGATCAGTACAAAACCCTTTAGGGAAGTCGATAACAAAAGTTCTAATCCCTCTTTGATCTGTCACATCAACAATTTCGGCTACCGCCTGAACTATGCCTGTAAACATACTTACTCCACTGATAGTTAAAACAACTTTGAGAACTAACGCCCTGTTAAGGGGTGAGCAACGCAATACCAATGCCGCCGCATACCACCTTAAACACTAAAACCAACGCATAGTGAAAATGCCACGCGTTGCGAATCCCTCTTGAACAGTTTGTTAGGCAAATTTCCAGTTGAGAGCCTTAGCCTCATGCTCTTTAATAAAGCTGTCTTTATGGCGGCAATATACATCTATGTCATTGTTGCAGATTGCTGCTCCCGTTTTCTTTAACACACCATACTCATCGGCCACTTCAGGAAAAACGATAAGATACTCTTTAAAAGCGATGTGTCTTTGCGCTTCATGTGAACCTGTTAGAAAGGCGTGGACTTGATGAGTTCGTTGAACCCCACCTTTTTGAAAGTAGCGCCTACCCGGGATACCAAACTCACCTTTAGCAAGATAACCTAGCGATTCCATCAAGCAACTTTGCTCATCCAGCTCACTGAGACATTTAACTTCAAGTAGAATATCTATAATTGGTTTCGCACATAGACCTTCAACTGAAGTGCTACCGATATGGTGAACTCCCACCACATTTTCTTGACTTAACGCATTACAGATTAGCGCTTTCTCTCGGTTAAAATCATCAGCCCACGACGACTGAAAATCTACGACTTCAATTATTCTTAAACTCACGCCTATCTCCATTTGCCTAACGCCGCGTTAAGGGGTGAACAACGCCACCACCTTACCTAAACCATTGTGCCATAATCACAAAAGCTAAACTTTGAACCAAAACTGCCAAGCGTTGAGAATCCCTCTTGAACGCTTTGTTATGTGCGTGTTAAACGGTAGCGCCTTACAGTGCCCTCGTTTTCACTTGTGTAGTTACCAAGATACTCACCGCCGCAGTTTTCGATAACCTTTTGGGATGCAGGATTGTCAATTGAACAAGTAACAATAACTGAGTCAGTGACAACATGGTCTCGCACCCAAGCGAGGAGAAATGAGGCTACACCTTTACCACGAGCTGACGGTCTAGTTTCGTAGCCAACATGCCCAATGACATTTTCTACGTTGGCATTAGTACCTTTACGAATTCGAATAGCACCTAAGATTTCAGAGCCAGATACGCAATAATAAGTTGTGCTGGGTAAATAACCGTTTGGTAATTCAGAAGTTGCCTTAGAACGTTCAGCCAGACCTGATAAATAAGCTTCAGGATCTTGATCAACGCCGAAATACTTAGGGATACCCGACTCCAAACATTCTTTCGCGTAACTCGCTAATATTGGAGCTAAATCTGGACTCGCTTCTACTACTTCCATGTCAATTTTCCTCAAAAGCACATAACGCCGCGTTAAGGGGTGCAGGCACGCAATACATAAGTTTCTGCAAAGCACCTTAAACACCAAACTCAACGCAAACTGAAAGTGCCACGCGTGCCAAATCCCTCTTAAACGCTTTGTTATGTTCGCACTCAAAGCGCTACTACTGCCTCAATTTCAATTTGTAAGTCCGGATGAATGAGCTTAGAAACTTCAACCAGAGAACAAGCTGGCAAATGGCCGTCATAGAAATGAAATAGTAGCTCTCGGATACTAGCTAACTTAGATATATCACGAACAAAAATGGTTAGCTTTACTAAGTTGTTTTTTGCACAGCCTTCCGCTTTGAGAACCGTTGAAATTTGATCGAGAATCTCTTTGGCCTGTTCTGTCAAACTAAGAACTTGAGCATCAGTACCGTAAGCTTTAAGCCCTGATATATAAAGTGTTTTTTTGTGCTTTGTTGCATGGACATAAGGCCCTGCGATTTGAGGTAAGCTTTCGTAAGTAACCCGTTCAACCACTTGATTTCTCCCTAGAACATAACGCCCTGCTAAGGGGTGAGCAACGCAATACCAAAGCTCCCGCATACCACCTTAAACACTAAGCACAACGCATAGTAAAAATGCCACGCGTTGCGAATCACTCTTAAACAGTTTGTTAGGCATATATCAAAAACAAGGTTCAACGCCTGTTAATTTTGTGTACATTTTAGTTTGGTTCTCATTTACTTCAGGAATCATGCATTTACTTTTGCCGCCATTAGTTAACTTCAATACATAACCATCTCTTGGTATATATTGAGCTTCAGGGGTGCTTTGCGAAAATACTCCCCAAGTAGTAGAAATAATTAAGCAAACTACAGTTAGGATAACTGCCCAAAATTGCGCTTGTTTTAGCTTTAAATCCCAATAACCTTTTTCGTTTTTGCTCTTAATAGATTCATTGTCATTTAAAGTTATTAACACTCTTACGCCGTTTGCATCATTCTCTTTAGCTACAATCCCTGTTTCTTTTAATGCATCTATAAGCTCTGACTTATTCACTAAAACTCCTTATATGCCTAACGCCCGCTTAAGTGGTGAGCAACATTACCATGACACTCAATTATTGCACCGAAGACACAAAAGCCAAATCAAACCAAAACCGCCGAGCGTTGCGAATCCGCCTTAAAGCGTTTGTTAAGCTGCTGGTTGGCGTGACTTCTGCTCTACGCATGCGAACTGGAGGTTTGCTATCAACATATTAGATGCTCGTTTGTAGCTGATCATTGCCAGCAAAGCGAACACGGTAAACAAAATTACGTACATGAAGCCTTCAAAGCTACTTTTTAGGAATGTTTCGTCTATTGGTTTATCCGATAAGCTTAGAAAACGTAGTTGAAAGTTAAAGGCTAATAGATAAAGCCCCCAAAAGGCACCGATTATCCATTTATAAAACTTTACTCGAGCCTCAATACGCTTCTCGACTTTTTCAAGATTACTTTCTAAGAGTTCTATGTCTGACTCAGATTTAACCCCATTCTCATCAAGTATATCGACGATTTTATTTACACTAACTTCTGTTGCTCCATAGAACGCATAGGTACTAGGCGTCAAAAAGGTCGTTAGTAACAAGACTCCCCATATGCAGATGTTGGTTAGTATGAGAAATATCTCTCGAGGCATCTCTATTTTTGATGAAAAAAGAGCTAATACAACAAGTGCGGCAAAACTACAGAAAGACCATACAGCCATAGGTTTTGTGAAGTCCCCAAAGCCGATTTTTAAATAAACCAAAGGGTATACAAAAAATCGCTGGGCTGGTTTTAACAAACTTCGATTTATTGAGAATCCTAGTAAGGCGGATTCCGAAGCTTCTAATATTTCTTTTGTTTTTATAAACATATCTACAAGTTCCATTGCAGCTTAACGCCGCATTAAGGTGTGAGCAACGCTACCACGAAAATAAACCATACCACCTTAAACACAAAACCCAACGATGGAATAAAAATGCCATGCGTTGGGAATCACTCTTAAATGCTTTGTTAGGTATATTTAGCCTCGAGGATCAGGCCAAGATGTTTTTCCAACTTCAAATGAGTCTGGGTCAAAAGCTAGAAGCTCATTTCTCTCGAAGGGCATAAGAACTCTCCCGCCGTATGCTACCTGATTAGACGCTTTATTCGGCCAATACACATTGTAAGTCAACACATTCATATGAGAGTAAACTTTGCTTATCTGAGGAGAACCACCAATATAAGGTCGTTCTGGGTCAAGAATAAACTCTTTAAGCACTTCGAACGGTTCCATTTGCATACCTTCTTCCTCTACCCTTCCACGCTCACGAAGAAGGTCATATGCTCGCTCATTTGCCTGTCCTGCGTCATCTCCCATAAACGCAAAATATTTGTTTCCCCCACCTTTTTTACGATGCATTGAAGCACTTCTAAACTTGAACTCGTTGTTTGCTTCATCAAAGTACACTGTCCAAATTCGAAAATCTTGAACTTTCCAAGAATACCCAGCCAAAATAAATTGGACTGCGGCAGGATCAGGCCTAGATTGTCCCATAGGTAAGTTAGCAATACTTCGCCACATATCGTTAAAGATATTTAATAAATGACCTCGTAGAATCGTCAAATCATATGCGCGAGAACGCATTTTCGGGTGCATTTGAACCGCTGTTTGTAGTTGCAACATCAACGGATATGCGTTGTCTGTATTTCCTGCAAATGCAATAACTGCGTCCCCTCGCCCTAGATCGAGAACTTTAGTACCAATATCCCACTCTCTACCACCACTAAGCCTTGAGTCACTTGCCACATATAACTCTTTAGTTTGATTATTATGTCGAACCCAAGCTGTAACTAACGTCATTTTTTTTCCTCATTTTATACCTAACGCCCAATTAAGGTGTGAGCCACGCAACCACGACACTTAACTGGGACGCCGTAAACACTAAACTAGACCCAAACCAAAAATGCCAAGCGTGGGGAATCACTCTTAAATTGTTTGTTAGGCATGTGCCACCGAATTTTCCTTAAACACTTCAAATACAGGAGACATAACGTCAAGTATGTGGAAACCATACACCAACGCTACAGGAACTGTATTGTCGAACTTGAACATAGACTTATTGTCGATTGGCACTGGATATTTAGGTGACCACTTAACTGAATCTGTTAGATGAGCCAACACAATTCTCAGAGCTTTCTCATCACTTTCATATTTATGTAAGCCAAGCTCAAAAATGCCCGCCTCTTCGGCTAAATCAACTAAATTGTGGCTTAATTTCTGCCTATCGCCTAAACCTTTTAGACGAACCTTGTCTCCATTAATTTGGAATTTGACTTTATCAGGGTACCTAGAAACCAGCATACCTTTTAAGCCATTTTCCAAGGCTATACCATAATGATAATGTGCATTACCCCAAAGGTCTTTGAATAGCTCTGAATTCCCGATAACCTCATCGTCATCAAGCATTAGCTTTAAAATTTTATCCGCAACTTTCTTTTGTACGAAAGCACACTTAAACCACTCATCAGGGTTTGAAGCTTTATTTATATATTCTTGTTTTTCCATTGTGAGCCAAAACTTTCAAAAGATGCCTAACGCCCTGTTAAGGTGTGAGCAACGCAATACCGATGCCTCCGCATACCACCTTAAACACTAAACGCAACGCATAGTAAAAATGCCACGCGTTGCGAATCACTCTTAAACAGTTTGTTAGTACATGCGCTACTTCTATTTATGCTCTCCAAGATATTGAAAACTCAGATGATATGAAAGGCTTTGAACACTGAAGTGAGACGGGCAGCTACAAAACTTTACCCCGATTGAAAGACGAAAGTTGTCTAGAAGAAAAACGCACTGAACTGCCCTACTTTCACTTGCTTCAAATTAGAAAAGGATTCTTTCCTCGTACTTCAACAGCCACAACAAAAGTGATCAAGGTTCTCTCAAAAACCACCACGAAAATGAAGAAGCACCAAAGAAATAGGATAAGAGTTAGAAGCCGTAAACGATGAAATCAAAGCGAACACTTCGCATATAGTGCCACCGGAAAGAACGTGAAAGGCACTAGCTGAAAGGTGTAAATACGAGCGCCAAAACAGATAAACACCAAAATTTATGACCTTTGATGTCAAACCCGTACTAACGCCCTGTTAAGGTGTGAGCAACGCAATGCCGATGCCTCCGCATACCACCTTAAACATCAAACACAACGCATAGTAAAATGCCACGCGTTGCGAATCACTCTTGAACAGTTTGTTAACTGTACTACTCAGCAGCAAATGGCTTAGTCGAAATTTTCATGTAATTTATTGAATCGATAAACCGCTGTGCCTTTTCTAAACTTCTCGTATAAAAACGCTTAACAACCTGTTGTTCATCGTTCTTTAGCTGAATGATAAACCAATCTCTTTTGCTATACAGTTCAAGCGCCAATATCGAGTTGAAATAATACCTTGAATTGATTTCTGATAGCCTTACGTTTGAAGATGACAGGAGCAAATGTGAAGCGTCATTATAATTGCTAACTGCCACTGCTTTTGAATTTTGACCTTCTGATAACCCGATATAAGAACTGGTCACAACAAGACCTTCAGGTCTAAATTTTTGGGGCTGTTCCATTATGACCTGTTCAATCACATTCGCCGCAACTTCTGTGTTTACCATATCAGAAGGAGAATAAGGTACTTGCTTAGCAACACACCCTGTTAGCAAAAGAACCAAAAATATAAACCACTTTTTCATTTTAGAAACGACCTGTTTTTGTGCAACTTACTCGTAATTTTTATATCGAAGTACAGTTAACGCCTTGCTAAGGTGTGAGTAACGCAATACAAAAGCTACCGCATGACGCCCTAATCACCCTAAGCCACCGCATAGTAAAAATGCCACGCGTTACGAATCACTCTTAAGCAATTTGTTAGTACATGCGCTACTTCTATTTGTGCGCTCCAAGATATTGAAAAGTAGCATGATATGAAAGGCTTTGAGCACTGAAGTGAGACGGGCAGCTACAAAAGTTAAACTCGATTGAAAAACGAAAGTTAGCTAGAAGAAAAACGCACTGAACTGCCCTACTTTCACTGGCTTCAAATTAGAAAAGGATTCTTTCCGCGTACTTCAACAACCACACCAAATGTCATCAAGGTTCTCTCAAAAGCCACCACGAAAATGAAGAAGCACCAAAGAAATAGGCTAAGAGTTAGAAGCCGTAAACGGTGAAGTCAAAGCAAACACTCCGCATATAGTGCCACCGGAAAGAACGTGAGAGGCACAAACTGAAAGGTGCAAAGACGAGCGCCAAAACAGATAAACACCAAAACTTATGACCTTTGATGTAAAACCCGTACTAACGCCCAATTAAGGTGTGAAGCACGCGACCTCGATACCTAATTTGACCACCGTAAACACAGAACTTAACGCAAACCAAAAGTGCCAAGCGTGCTGAATCACTCTTAAATTGTTTGTTATGCTAACTTTGCCCCGTTTGGTAGCGTCATATCAACTGTAGAAAGAACTACTGAACCATCTGGACGATATAATCCCGTAACAAGACACTCAGACATAATTGGACCAATCTGTTTAGGTGGAAAATTTACTACAGCTAAAACCTGTTTACCTAAAAGATCCTCTTTGGAATACAACTCTGTAATTTGAGCACTGGATTTCTTCACACCTAGCTCTGGACCCAGATCGACTTTCAATTTATAAGCTGGTCTACGAGCCTCAGGAAAATCCTCAACTTCGGTAATCGTACCTACACGAATATCAATTTTTTGGAAATCATTCCATTCTATATATTCCATTGTCTTCCTTATTTAACCGTTGGCATAACGCCCTGCTAAGGGGTGAGCAACGCAATACCGAAGCCGCTGCACACTACCTTAATCACTAAATTCAACGCATAGTAAAAATGCCACGCGTTGCGAATCCCTCTTGAGCAGTTTGTTAGGTTTTTACTCAAATAGTTCGTTAAACTTCTCTGTATCCCACATAGAAACAATTGGTGAGTCTGATACTACCGCTTTACTAAAACCATACTTTTCACTTTGAGTAACGAAAGCTATAGGAGCATTTTTATATAATAAGGCTACTGAGTTACCATCAGCCGACCATAAGAAGCTAAAATCTTGCTCTGCTGTTTTTGCAATAACTGCTACTTCAGAAGCTAGGCCTTCATGTAATTGTAGTGGTTCTCCTGCCCTCATTTTCTGTTTCCAAGTTTCCTCAGAAACAGGAGCGTACTGTATGTATGCGACAGCGTCTCGTTCTGGCTTTTGAGTCTCTGGCTTAGTTAAGTAAAGCACTCCAGACTGGTCAAACTCGTCGAGAATTGCATAACGATCAGACACTTTATTATATGAGCTTAAAAACAAACCCTCGGACATTACTACTCCTGACATCAAAGTACACAAGATAAATATTACTTGCTTCATGTTACTCCGAAAACCTAACGCCCAATTAAGGTGTGAAGCACGCGACCACGACACTTAATTTGACCACCATAAACACCAAACTCAACCCAAACCAAAAATGACAAGCGTGCTGAATCACTCTTAAATTGTTTGTTAGCTTTGTGCCCAAAATTGCAATGCAAAACTTACAAACAACAGAAGCACTCCAAAAAAACGGGGGGCTTGATGTGTACCAATAAACTCTTTCTCAGCAGAAACGCAAACACCGATAATTAATTGTAACAGCACACCGAGTAATGAAAACATTACAAAGTACACAAACAGAACCACATTCAGAATCCAATTTGTAACCGTCAGTAGCAATGGAAAATGATCTGCGATTTTTATAACTAAGTAAAACCATGCAATAAAACAGATAACACCAAAAATGATCCATACATAAGTTTTGTGGGCGCTTTCATTTTCAAGTAAAGGGTAGAAAAGTAGATAGCCTAATAGAGATGAATAGACACTGAGTGCCTTAATTGTAGAAAAGACTGTTTGCTCGGTTTTAGTTAAATCATCTTTGAAAAACACATCAAATCTAAACTGCACTCGTTTCATCAGCCTAAACATAATACTAATTCTACGAAGGATACTTGATTTAGCCACATCCAATGCTAGCAATAAAGTACCTAACATACCGAAAACCAAGGCTATATGAATAGTCATTTAATCCTCCAAAAAGCTAACGCCGCATTAAGGTGTGAGCAACGCTACCACGAAACCCAACCAGACCACCGTAAACACAAAACCTAACGATGGAATGAAAAATGCCATGCGTTGGGAATCACTCTTAAATGCTTTGTTATGT
>NZ_JAKKCN010000018.1:0-18288 GCF_021728155.1 Vibrio sp. J2-4 | reverse complement strand
TTGAAAGTCCGCATTGTGAGATTGGTTTTCCAAAAGCGCTTTTTGGTGTTGTTAGTTCGTTTTCTGCGGCGTTGTTTGTTCCACGTGGTTTCATTGAGTAGCCGCTTTGAGACTACGCCTGACTTAAATGCATCAAAACACATAATATTTATTGTTTGCAAAGCTTAAAATAACGTAAAATCAACGCTTTGGGTTTGCAAACTAACAAACTGCTCAAGAGGGATTCGCAACGCGTGGCATTTTTACTATGCGTTGGTTTAAGTGATTAAGGTGGTATGCAGCGGCTTCGGTATTGCGTTGCTCACCCCTTAGCAGGGCGTTAGGGCGCAAGGAGTAAAACGATGATTCATCACATAGATCATATTGTTCTCACAGTCTCCGACATAGAAAAATCAGTGGACTTTTATAAACGGGTTTTGTGCATGGAAGAAGTAACTTTTTCCAATGGCCGTAAGGCTGTAACGTTCGGAAATCAAAAGATTAACTTTCAGCTTCTTGGCCAAGAACCGCGAAATGTAGCTAATGTTGGTTCAGGTGATGTTTGCTTAATTTCAGATTGGCCGTTGACATCAGTGGTAAGCCATTTAGTCAAAGAAAATGTTAAAATCATTGAGGGTCCAGTTGAAAAATCAGGAGCTGTTGGTGCAATCCAATCGGTCTATTTTTTGGATCTTGATAAAAACTTAATAGAAGTCAGCGTGTATCAATAGGCTCTGCGCCCTAACAAACTGTTCAAGAGGGATTCGCAACGCGTGGCATTTTTACTATGCGGTTGGTTTTAGTGATTAAGGTGGTTTGCGGCGGCTTAGGTATTGCGTTGCTCACCCCTTAACAGGGCGTTATGCATCAAGGATATTATGAAGTCTACTAAAGAAAAGATTATTAAACATTACGCAAAGTTCTTTGAAGGTCATGATTTCGAGATATTGTCTTGGGAGCTTGGGCCAATTAAGAAAATTGTACCCGATTTTCAGGTTGTCAGGTTTGCACCTGGCCCCCAAATTAATATGTGGGTGTATTGCTCAGTAGGTGCATCAGAGATTACACACAGTGATTCAGCTCTTCACGAGTTTGTTGTCGTATCACCGATCGAGTCAAATCGTCTAGTTGAAATGCTGGCAATGGTAACTTACTACCATGCGAATCATAATTTGGGTTTTGGCCATACCTTGCCT
Organism: Vibrio sp. J2-4; assembly: GCF_021728155.1. NCBI lineage: Bacteria > Pseudomonadati > Pseudomonadota > Gammaproteobacteria > Vibrionales > Vibrionaceae > Vibrio > Vibrio sp. J2-4. The sequence continues at coordinate 17,113 of NZ_JAKKCN010000018.1, read as the reverse complement.
ATTGGTGAGCCTTGGCTTGAGGGTTCTAACTGTGAAAACTGGCTAATTTCGTTGCCGTATCTATTTGGAGAGGACTTGGAAATAATGCCTCTAAATAGTTCCCACGCTCACGTAGCTTGGTTACTTCCTATCACTGACGACGAACGAAATTTCAAAATCAAGCATGACCTAGATGCGCTCGAACAAAAATTTGATGACGCAGAGCTTAAGTACTGGGAAGTAAAGCGGTCTTCGGTAGTGTAAATGCATAACAATCTGTTTAAGAGTGATTCGCAACGCGTGGCATTTTCACCATGCGTTGGTTTTAGTGTTTAAGGTGGTATGCGGCGGCATCGGTATTGCGTTGCTCACACCTTAACAGGGCGTTAGTACGGGTTTGACATCAAAGGTCATAAGGTTTGGTGTTTATCTGTTTTGGCGCTCGTCTTTACACCTTTCAGATTGTACCTTTCACGTTCTTTCCGGTGGCACTATATGCGGAGTGTTTGCTTTGATTTCACCGTTTACGGTTTCTAACTCTTAGCCTATTTCTTTGGCGCTTCTTCATTTTTGGGGGAGCTTTTGAGAGAACCTTGATTACTTTTGGTGTGGCTGTTGAAGTACGAGGAAAGAATCCTTTTCTAATTTGAAGCCAGTGAAAGTAGGGTAGCTCAGTGCGGTTTTCTTCTAGCCAACTTTCGTCTTTCAATCGGGGTAAAGTTTTGTAGCTGCCCGTCTCACTTCAGTGTTCAAAGCCTTTCATATTATGCCACTTTTCAATATCTTGGAGCGCATAAATAGAAATAGCGCATGTACTAACAAATTGCTTAATAGTGATTCGTAACGCGTGGCATTTTTACTTTGCGGTGGCTTATGGTGATTAAGGCGCTGTGCGGTAGCTTTTGTATTGCGTTACTCACACCTTAGCAAGGCGTTAGGCGTAAATCATTTTTCCGCTATTTATAGGAGTTCTATGCCTGAATTTGAAGTTACAAAAGATGAGGATAATCAACAACCCATCCCTTCGATTTGGCGTCCAATGTTTTGCAGTATTGTAAAATCATTTGTAGAGCGTGATTACACAATAAGTAGTGGCTTAGAAGGTCTAGCTCCTGTTACAAGTGAAACCTCAACTCAAATTGAAGAGTTCATTGATGATTACGGCGAGTTGTTGATAGAGCTTCCTGATGAAACTTGGGAATCGTCTATTTGTATGTGGATGGGTAACCATTGGGATGTTTTAATTGATTTGTGGACTGAGTCAGAAGGCAGGAGTGATTTAGTACTGAGTGCACAAGTTACTGAATCAGAGAATAGTTTTGTTGTTAATGTTGATATGGTTTATGTTCCGTAAATACGCCTAACAAAGCATTTAAGAGTGATTCGCAACGCTTGGCAGTTTCGCTTCGCTCAAGTATAGCTAAGCGCCGCTCACACCTTAATGCGGCGTTATAAATATAGTCAAAATCATCGCTAGGGAGCAGCAATGATAATTAGCAATAAATTAGAACCTGGAGATTTAGGCCATATCGTTAAGCAACATGGTTTACTCTATTCCAAAGAGTATGGCTATGACGTTACCTTTGAGGCATATGTTGCTGAACCCTTAGCTCAGTTTGCAAAACGTAATAGTAAACGGGAACGAATCTGGTTAGCCCGACTCAATGGCGAATTGGTCGGTACGATTTGTATTTGTGAAAATTCAAATACTGAAGCTCAACTTCGCTGGTTCTCAGTAGACCCAAAGGTTCGCGGCAAAGGTTTAGGAAAAACTCTAATTGAGAAGGCACTTAATTTTTGTATTGTGGAAAACTACTCCAAAGTAATTCTTTGGACGGTTGCAGGCTTGGCTGCTTCAAAGTCTCTTTACATCAAAAATGGATTTCAGTTAATCCATGAGGAAAAGTGCAAACTTTGGGGGCAAGATCAGCTTGAACAGTGTTACGAAAAATATTTATAACAAAGCATTTAAGAGTGACTCACAACGCTTGGCGATCTCAGTTTAAACTTGGTTTCAGTGTTTAAGGTGCAATGGTTTAGGTTGGGTGTTTAGCGTTGTTCGCACCTTAATGCGGCGTTATGTGCTTTCGGAGAAAACAATGAAGAAGCGTCTAATCATCATATTAGCTAGTCTATCATTTGGTACTCTTGCTGAAGAAGAGTCCATTGACTGTAATAATGCGATGACCACAATCGAGATAAACCAATGTGCCGCGATTGAGCTAGAGTCAGCACAAGTTAAATTAGACAAATATCTAAACACTAGCTTTGAGCACAACTCTCATGACTCAGAACTGATCGCAGCAATTAAACTTGCTCAACAGGATTGGCAAGCATATATGTCCTCTCACTGTGATTCGGTTTATACGCAATGGCGTGATGGAACTATTCGTGGAATTATGGCGATATCGTGCAAAACTAAGTTAACTAAGCAAAGAACGCACGAGTTATGGGAAAACTTTTTAACTTATATGGACAGTACACCCCCAGTTTTACCGGAGCCAAGTGTAGAGTAGGTTTCAAGCACGCACATAACAAACTGTTCAAGAGGGATTCGCAACGCGTGGCATTTTTACTATGCGTTGCTTTTAGTGATTAAGGTGGTATGCGGCGGCTTCTGTATTGCGTTGCTCACCCCTTAACAGGGCGTTATACCTTATCGGAGAAAATTACATGGAGTTAGTTGTACCATCGCAAGAGTTTAAGTCTGCGTTTGAACGGTTCTATGAGGACTTTGCTCAAAACGATGTTGAAAATGCTGAGTATTACCTTGAGGGTAAAGTTGATTTTTCCAAATATGTTCAGCGCTTGAGTGACGAAGCTACGGGTATAAACTTACGTGATGGTTATGTACCATGTAGTCATTTCTGGCTGATAGATAGTACAAGGTCTATCCTCGGAGCTATTCGGGTTCGCCATAATATCGACAATGATTTCCTCTCTTTAGAAGGTGGGCATATTGGCTACGATATAGCCCCCTCATATCGTAGAAAGGGTAACGGTAAGTTAATGCTGAAGTTGGCGCTTTCGAAAGCTGCCGCTCTCGGCATCGAGCGAGCACTGCTGACTGCTGATGAAGATAACTTTGCATCGCGTGGTGTTATCGAAGCTAACGGTGGTGAGTTTGAAAAAATCGTTATAGGTAAGGTGTTTCCAAATCCTTTGGCTAGGTATTGGGTCAGCTGTAAGTAACGGTATAACAAAGCGTTTAAGTGGGATTTGGCACGCGTGGCATTTTCAGTTTGCGTTGAGTTCGGTGATTACGGCACTGTGCGATAGCTTTTGTATTGCGTGCCTGCACCCCTTAACGCGGCGTTATATACCTAGGGAGAATAAAGGTGAAAAATAAAATAAAGTTAGTTTACTCATTGTTATTGCTAGTAGTTCTTACAGGCTGTGCATCTACGTTGAAGCCGCAAGATCTTAAGGAAGTTGAAACCGTCGGGGTAGTTAACGAGTTTCCTGAATATCCTAACTTTGTAACGACTGGTACAACGATATTTAACAACGATTATGATGCAGTTAAAGATAGTTCTTTCTCTGATTTACTTGTTAAAACGGTCAAAGACTATGTCGAGGCAAAAGGGATGGCGGTTAAGCTTATCTCGGAGTCAGAAATCGGTGATGTTGATATGGCTATAAAGCTTGTACCTAGAGATATTTATGGTGTATCGAATACTTTCGGCTATGGTGTCCATCAACAATCAATCTTTGGTAAACGAATGGGTGCGATAACATATGTATCGTTAAATGTTGTTCCATATATTGATGGCGACAGCAAATGCAGTACGTGTTACTTAAAAGGGGTTAAGGTTCTCGACATCGAAGAGCTTCCCGCGCAGTTCTCACTTTTATCTCAAGATGAACAAGCGCATGTAAAAGATAGTCTTGATAACAATATCCAAGAAACACTGAGTAAAATTCTAATCGATAGCGGTATATAACAAACTGTTTAAGAGTGATTCGCAACGCGTGGCGTTTTTACTATGCGTTGCGTTTAGTGTTTAAGGTGGTATGCGGGAGCTTTGGTATTGCGTTGCTCACACCTTAACAGGGCGTTAGTCGCCAGAAAAAGTTAGCAATCAAAATCATGTTTCTAAGCTCAAAATTTGGCAGCTGTTTGTTTGGTACACAGATTCATCGTCGATCATTAGAACTTAGTTTTAGCTGTTTTGAGTCCAAAATTTTGCAAGTGTCCTAGCGATTGTTTGTTCTTTGGTGCTGACAGAGCAGGGCAATCGAGAGTTTGTTTTTGGCTGCAACTCCGCTCGGTGAGTTTGTTGGTACAAAAGCCGATTTACTCGCTGAAATGACGTTTTCTCTGGTGTGGTAAGTTCCACGTGGTTTCAGTGACTTTGTTGAAAGTCCGCACTGTGAGATTGGCTTTCCAAAAGCGCTTTTTGGTGTTGTCAGTCCGTTTTCTACGGCGTTGTTTGTTCTAAGTGGTTTCATTGAGTAGCCGCTTTGAGACTGCGCCTGACTTAAATGCATCAAAGCACATAAAGTTTGTTGTTCGCAAAGTTTAGTTCGGCTTAAAATTGTCGCTCGGTGCCTCGCGACTAACAAACTGATCAAGAGGGATTCACAACGCGTGGCATTTTTACTATGCGTTGAATTTAGTGATTAAGGTGGTTTGCGGCGGCTTTTGTATTGCGTTGCTCACCCCTTAGCAGGGCGTTAGGTTTCTCCGCGGGAAACATCGAATTCGAGGATTTTGGGTCATGGATTATGAAACGAAGCTACAACTTGCGCACAAAGAATTAAGTGACAAAGGTGTTTGGAAGTCGAACTACAATCCTCCACTTGTAAGGTTGTTACGTAAACTTGGACTGTGTTTTCCACCGCCTTATTATCAGAGCTTTTTTGCAAACGTTATGCTTTGTGTGGCTTTTTTTGCCCCGGTCTGGGGAATCTTCCAGTGGTTTCTTGTGTGGGACGAACTAGGCAAACCAGTTTTAGAAGCAGTTTATATCTCGTTACTTACTGGCGCATTGTTTGGTTTAGTTATGGCAACCTTCTACTACATTAGGCGCAAGCAATTAAATCTAACAGATTGGGGTTCATTGGGAGAATAAGCCCAAAACCTAACAAACTGTTCAAGAGGGATTCGCAACGCGTGGCATTTTTACTATGCGTTGGTTTTAGTGTTTAAGGCGGTATGCGGCGACTTCGGTATTGCGTTGCTCACCCCTTAACAGGGCGTTAGGCGACGGGCAGAAAAGTTTCTTGTTCTCATCTTCTTAGTTCTCTTTGAGCATTCGTTTTTCTAAGTCGGCAATTCGGCATTGTCGGCTCAAATTCTTGAATATCTCCAACCGTAAAACATGCCAACGTTCGTGGGTTGCCTCATTGGTTTTTAGTGCTGGTTGGTGGCGAGTTTTACTGGCTCAAAGTGTGGCAAAGGCAAGTTAATCGAGACTCTGGCTTTTGCTGTCATTTCGTAGCTTTAGGTTTATCAGGTTTAAAAGCTACTTTGTCGCTGAAAGGTCGCATTTCGTGGTTGTTAAAAAGTGAGGCTGTAACATAGTGACTTTTGTGGTTCTTGAATCACAAAAAGTCAGTGGGTGTTTGGTTGCTTATTCGGTTTCGGGTAATCTGCTTTCAAACAACCTTAAACCCCGCTGGGAAACTTCGCCTAACAAGGCGTTTAAGGCGGATTCACAACGCTTGGCGATCTCAGTTTAAATTGAATTTAGTGTTTAAGGTACAATGGTTTAGGTTTGGTGGTTGGCGTTGTTCACCACTTAACGCGGCGTTAGGCGACATGAGATAAACGATAGAGTAGTGATAGTATCTTGGCGTGAATCTAGCTTCACTTAATAGAAAAGTAGTGGATTAATGAATGGTAAAGCATTTGATAATTGGCAAAAATCGCGAAAGAAAGGATGTTTAAATTGGCTTTTCAGAACAACTTTCGTCACAGCCATTTTGTACATGATTTTTAATGTTATTTTCCTTTATCCATATTCTGATGCGGCAAGCATTACGATTTTCTTATCGGATAATGCTCTTAATTACTCCATTTACACGATCGGGATGTTTTTCGCATTTTGGGCTATTTGGCTATACAACGAATCTTCGTATGAGAAGGAAGTCAAACGTAGAAATGTCGCCTAACAAACTGTTCAAGAGGGATTCGCAACGCGTGGCATTTTCACTATGCGTTGGTTTTAGTGTTTAAGGTGGTATGCGGCGGCATCGGTATTGCGTCGCTCACCCCTTAACAGGGCGTTAGTACGTGATTGGCATCAACGGTAAAATTTTCGGAGTTTATCGGTTTCTTTTCCTAGCTTTACACCTGGTAAAATGTGCTTTTCACGTTCTTTCCGGTGGCACTATATGAGTTGTGTACGCGTTGATTTCACCGTTTACGGTTTCTAACTTTCGGGTTATTTCTTTGGTGTGGTTTCTTTGATGCTGGGAAATTTTCGTCAAACACTGAGTTTCTTTGGCGCGGTTGTTTAGTTCTGAAGTCCGTCTTCTTTGCTAATTTGAAAACGGCGAAGATAGGGCAGTTAAGCAAGTTTTTCTTCTGGCCAACTTGCGTTTTGAGATTGCGTTCTAGTTTGGCAGTTGCTCCTTTGGCTTCAGCGTTTTAAACCACATGTTTCGTGCGATATTTCAATATCTTGGAGTGTGCCAAAGGCTTTAAGGGCAGCGTACTAACAAACAATTCAAGAGGGATTCGTAACGCGTGGCATTTTTACTATGCGTTAATTTTAGTGATTAAGGTGGTTTGCGGTGGCATCGGTGTTACGTTACTCACCCCTTAATTGGGCGTTAGTTTGCAAGAGGAAAAACGCAGCTATATCGAAAGGTCTAGTGGTAAAAGCTCAAAGTGAAATTGTCGTATCGGTGTTCAATTTCAGTGTTAATTAGAGTGGTAAAAATCAAAAAATGGCATCGTTTAAAGGGTAAATTTGTTCTTTGGTGTTGTGATTTTTTGGGTCACTGAGTTGAACTTTTTTGCTGAAACTCTGCTCTGTGAGTTTGTTGGTGTAAAAGCCGATTTACTTGCTGAAAGGACGCTTTCTCTGGTGTGGTAAGTTCCACGTGGTTTCAGAGACTTTGTTGAAAGTCCGCATTGTGATATTGCCTTTCCAAAAACGGCTTCTGGCGTTGTGAGTTCGTTTTCTGCAGCGTTGTTTGTTCCAAGTGGTTTCATTGACTAGCCGCTTTGAAACTACGCCTGACTTAAGTGCATCAAAATACATAAAGTTTATTGTTTGCAAAGTTTAAAACAACGTAAAATCAACCTTTGGGTTTACAAACTAACAAACTGTTCAAGAGGGATTCACAACGCGTGGCATTTTTACTATGCGTTGGTTTAAGTGATTAAGGCGGATTGCAGCGGCTTCGGCATTGCGTTGTTCACCCCTTAACAGGGCGTTATAAAGCTCGAAGAAAAAGGACATTTCGTGGAAATTCGAACAGGTAAACTTGAAGATGTTGCTAGTATCACCGACATCTTTAATTTTTATATTGAACACACCAATTCACGCTTTGAGGAAGTTCCATTTACTCTGGAAAATCGTCAGAAATGGTTTTCTCAGTTTTCTAGCACTACCAAATATCAACTATATGTAGCCACAGAAAACGGCGTGTTGCTAGGTTTTGCATGTTCCCAACAGTACAGAGCAATTTCAGCTTTTGACGACACCGTAGAAGTGACCGTTTATCTGGCACAAGAAGCTAAAGGTAAAGGTTTGGGTTCTAAACTATATACTCAGTTATTTTCATCCATTCGTGCTTATGGTGTCCATCGTGTATTGTCGGGTATTGCATTACCAAACGACGCATCAGTGGCATTACATAAACGGTTTGGTTTCAGAGAAGTCGGAGTTTTCAATGAGTATGCAAAGAAACATGGACAGTACATTAGCTCGGTGTGGTTAGAAAAGGCGTTTAACGTAGAGTCAGCTTTATAACAAACAATTTAAGAGTGATTCGGCACGCGTGGCATTTTTACTATGCGTTGGTTTTAATGGTTAAGGTGGTATGCGGAAGCACCGTATTGCGTGCCTCACACCTTAATTGGGCGTTATAACTCTTTTGTCATTTCATCATTACTTCTCAGAAGCAAAGAGGGCTAACCTATGAAAACTAGAATATTAGTCGGTGCCATTTGGGTTGCTGTTTTTAGTTTGGGGCTCAACGCAAGCCCTCTAATCACTCAAAGTGATGAACGATTGTTCAAAAATTTTGCTCTTTCATCTTGTATCGCAACCAAATACAAGGGCTCTGGTGTGGCTAAAGATGCGGTCACAGCAATGCAAGGTTATCGAGAGTTCTCGGATTTGCCTTTGGAGGTATTCTTTGAACTAAGTGAGTTATTGGAAAGCGGAAATACTACAGCTTACAAATCAAAAAATGGTAGCGTGATAGAGTTAGTCTATTGTATCGATTTCTCTAATTCGGACGTCGTGCATAAGCTGTACTCAAAGGCAAAATCAGAGTTATAACAGTCTGTTTAAGAGTGATTCGCAACGCGTGGCATTTTTACTATGCGTTGCGCTTAGTGATTAAGGTGGTTTGCGGAGGCATCGGTATTGCGTTGCTCACATCTTAACAGGGCGTTATGTGTAGCCCCCAAATCAACCAATTATAAGGAATTAATGGTTATGATTACTTGCTATGTCAGATATGTTATAGATCCAAAGAAGGTCAAAGAGTTCGAAGAATACGCGAGAATGTGGATACCACTCGTTGAAAAGTTTGGTGGTCAACATAATGGCTATTTTCTACAATCTGAAGGTGCAAACAATGTAGCTATGGCACTATTCACGTTTGAAAGTTTGTCAGCATACGAAGATTATCGTGCCAAGTCTCTAAATGATCCTGAGTGTATTAAAGCTTTCGAATTTGCTGATAAAATGGACTGTATTATTAGCTATGAACGTAGCTTTTTTAGACCAGTATTCGGTTGAAAAAGCTACACATAACAAGTTGCTTAAGCGTGATTCAGCACGCGTGGCATTTTTGGTATGCGTTAGTTTCGGTGTTGAAGTGCCATGCAGATACTTGGTCATTGCGTGCTTCACACCTTAGCAAAGCGTTATGTGATTCAAGTAGTAAGGAGTATCTAATGAGTATCAAAAACGAATTAATAGAGCATTTTGAGGGATTAACGTTGCCTGAGAATTTGTTGCCACTGATTAGTTTTGATGATGAAGTCGCATCAGATGCGTACTTTTCAGAAGGGTTTGAGTTTTCAATCGATCAAGAGAAACTGGGTTTAAAAACGTACTCGGAGAGTAAAGATTTTCTCAACTCTATTTATGAATTTGCAAGTGCAGATGCAAGTGGATCTTCCTATGGTTTTTGGCTAAAAGACGGTAATAGAAACTTAGAAAATGCGCCAATAGTTGCTTTTGGTAGTGAAGGTGGTTACCACGTAGTAGCTCGTAATTTTAATGAATTACTTCAAATATTAACGTTTGATTGTGAGCCAATGATTGAATGGGATAGCGTGTGCTACTATCGAGATCCCGATGACTATGAGCCTAGTGAACATAGTGGAGAATATTGCGCTTGGTTAAAAGTTCGTGGTATCGAGCTAACCGAAGATGCTGATGAAATTGTTAAAGAGGCTCAGCAAGAGTATCAAGAGTCATTCAGTAATTGGTTTTCAAAGTTTTATGGGGAGTAAGTTCGGCTTTTGTCGCTGTCACATAACAAACTGTTTAAGAGGGATTCGCAACGCGTGATATTTTCACAATGCGTTGGTTTAAGTGATTAAGGTAGTATGCGGCGGCTTTGGTATTGCGTTGCTCACCCCTTAACAGGGCGTTATGAGTTTCCGTAGTTATAAAATGGTGAATGAATAAATGAACAACAATATTGAATTTACATTGTCGTATGAAGGCGGTGCGTCAGATCACCATGAAATTGACTTCTACGACGTTTCTCAGGCTTTAATCGGTTTTCAAAGGACTTTAGCTCTAACAACCCACTTAGTCTTAAACAATAAAATTATTACTCAAGCACCAGCGTTGAAAGGTGCAAAAATCCTAGCGTTACCTCCCGAAGAGGGGAGTTGGAAAATAACAGCTAGTATCGTATTGGGTGGTCTTTATACATTTGGTACAGCACCAAGTAATACTCCTATTGGGCATATTGTTTATTCGCTATATGACTATGTGGTTTCAGAGAGCTTAGGTTTCCATGTTGATTATGATAAAAGTCTTGGTAAGTTATACGAAGAAGCTAAAGAACAAAATAAAGCTCTCAAAGTCATCAAACAACATCAAGCTGACTCACTCATTGAAAAGTGCAGTACGGCTATATCAGACATTCACCGCCCGATAACTAAGAATAAGACAGCACTAGAAGCTAATATTTGTGCAAGTATTAATGGCGTTAATAAGCCAATTAGTGCGAGGTTTAATGAAGATACATTTAGCTATATACAGGAATTAATTACATTAGACACTCATGAAGTTATCTATGGTCGAGTGTCAAGTTACAATAGCAATACGTTTAAAGGACGCATATATGTAGTGGCAGAAGGTCGCCCTGTTTCATTTGAGCTATTTGGTAGGGCTAGGACTCCAGCTTCACTACAGCTGATCGTAGCAAGTTTAAGTGCTAATGTTCAAAAAAATCATGACGATCCGCTATCAAATTTGTTTTGTAGGGTTAAGAGAATCACAACAAAATAAGGGCTGCTCAAGAGCTTTGAGGTTTATGCAGTATCAAATCAAAACATCGTCGCATAAACTCATAACAAGGCATTTAAGAGTGATTCGCAACGCTTGGCAGTTTCGCTTCGCTCAAGTATAGCCAAGCGCCGCTCACACCTTAATGCGGCGTTAGTTGGCAAGAGAAAAACGCAGCCATATCGTAAATTCTAGTGGTAAAAGATCAAAGTTAAATTAGTTTTCTCTGGCTTAAATCCAGTGTTTAATATCTCAATTAAGATCTCAGATTTGCGTCGATTCATTGATGACTTGTGAGATGACCTCGTTGATTTGAGTTCAACGAAGCTAGGTTTGTTGTTGAAACTCTGTTCGCTGAAGTGACGTTTTTTGCAACGTTGTATATTCTAAGTGGTTTCATTGAGTAGCCGTTTTGAAACTACGCCAGGCTTCCCAATCAAAGTACACGCAGTTTGTTGTTTTTAAAATAAAAACCAGATTAAAATCAGAGTTTTGAGTTAACCAACTAACAAACGCTTTAAGACGGATTCGCAACGCGTGGCATTTTTACCATGCGTTGATTTTAGTGATTTAGGTGGTATGCGGTAGCTTCGGTATTGCGTTGCTCACCACTTAAGCGGGCGTTATGTGCTTGGAGGATAAATGGGTATTTCCTATGAACTTGTAACTCAGGAAGATCAGCAGTTAATTTTAGCTTTAGGCGAATCTGTTAACGAAGAGTTTGTTATTCCCTATCTGAGCTCCGACGGTCAGGAAGCTATGCGAAATGCTCGTAAAGGTGATATTGAACAGGCTACAAATACTGACATCTATACGTCACTTAAAGCTGTTAAAAACGGTGCAATAGTCGGTTATGTTGCTTGGAGACAAGGGAACTATATTGCACAGCTATATGTCAGTGCAAAGAATCAGAATCAAGGGATTGGTAGAGGCTTGATTAACCAAATGAAAAGACATAGTGGGGCTTCAAGCATTGAATTAAAAGCCTCAGTTAACGCAGTAGGCTTCTATAAGCGGCTAGGTTTTCAGTCCGTAGATACTGAGCAAGTTAAAAATGGCATTCGCTATGTGCCGATGGTCTTAAAGCTGTGACTGCGCACATAACAAACTGTTTAAGAGTGATTCGCAACGCGTGGCATTTTTACCATGCGTAGGTTTATGTGATTAAGGTGGTATGCGGTGGCATCGGTATTGCGTTGCTCACACCTTAACAGGGCGTTATGCCTATAAGAGGAAATATGGATAGTAAATGGGAGTGCTTTGGGTGCGGGCATAGCAATGAACACTCATCATTGAAGTGTGAAAAGTGCGGGTCTTTAGGCAAAGAGCTTGCAAACAAGCAGATGGCAAACCACCTGCTAGGGAATGACAAAGTGAAATCGAAGTTTGAATACTGCTGTGATAAATGTGGTTCAGAGTCATATGAGGTTGGTGAGTTAAGAGCCAGTGGTGGATTTTGGAGTACATTTTTCAATTACAACAAACACCGTTTTTATTTCTTATCATGCAGTAGTTGCGGTCACACTGAGTTTTACAAACGAGGCCTAGGTACTGGACAAAAAATACTAGATTTTCTAGGTGGTTAGCATAGGCATAACAAACTGTTTAAGAGTGATTCGCAACGCGTGGCATTTTTACTATGCGTTTGTTTTAGTGTTTAAGGTGTTATGCGGTGGAGTCTGTATTGCGTTGCTCACACCTTAACAGGGCGTTAGCCCTCAAGGAGAAAATATAAAATTGTTTGAAAATCATTTAAAAAGAACAAAGTTCTTGCTGTTTTTACAGGGTATATCTGTTGCAGTTACTCTGTTTCTACTATTTACCTTGCTTGCCCAAGTTAATCAATTGAGCTCTTCGAGTCTTTTTCTCACATTTGCAATCGTTTTAGTGATGCTAAGCTTGAACTTGTCTAGTTTTTACGGGTTGTTAAAAAAGAAGCTTTGGGTATTTAAGTTAATGATGGCTCTTTATTTTATTCAGATGATAGGCATAGAAACGCCTAACTTTTCCTTAGCCTTTTCTTCTGGAGTTGAAGTGCCGATAAGTGTGAATGTTAATGAAGTAACAGTTTCTCTAAACTTACTGGCAATCTTGGTGGTTTGGTTGTCGTGTACAAGTCTTAACCTTTTGAAAAAGGGCTAACAAATTGTTCAAGAGTGATTCGGCACGCGTGGCATTTTTACTATGCGTTAGTTTCAGTGGTTAAGGTGGTATGCGGAAGCTTAGGTATTGCGTGCCTCACACCTTAACAAGGCGTTATGCATATTAGAGAGAATAATGAACTCATATACTAGCGAATGTAAAAGGTTGTCTATCAATGCACGAGCTGCAATTGGTCTGCTTATCTTTGAGCGCTTCTGTGTTCTTCGTGGTTTAGAACTTCATGATAATCAGGAGTTTTTAGAGCACTTATGGGATTGGTTTCTCGTTGATGGTCCAGACGAATTCGAGCCTTGGGAATCTAGACGACCCACTTTAGTAAATTGTGGACTAGGTGACGAATTTCCCGAGGGTTTACTGCTCTCCCTCGCTCAAAATGGTATCGGCGAGAGTCAATTTAGGACTCTTGTCGGTGGGGTAACCGATATTTTATGGGGTAGTTTTTGGGGAGCGGCTGAAAACGAACAATCAATGGTTGCACTTGAAAATGTCATTTCAGCTAGTGGTATAGAGCAACTGCCGGTTTTAACACCCTTCAAGTTTTCATTGTTTTCACAAAACGATGGTTGGGGTGACAAAATCACACCTCAAGATTTGGAGTTTTGGCGCACCTGTGTGAAATATGCATAACAAATTGTTCAAGAGTGATTCGGCACGCGTGACATTTTTACTATGCGTTAGGTTTAGTGGTTAAGGTGTTATGCGGAAGCTTGGGTATTGCGTGCCTCACACCTTAACAAGGCGTTATACAAACGGAGGTAACTGTGAGTTTAGAAGAACTTAATCTTGAAAATCTTCCCCTTCAAAATGAACTGGTTAAATCTGCTTGTTCTGCGTTTATTTGCGAAGACAATGTGGTTGCCGCAGTGCTATTAGGCTCATTGGCTTCAGGTAAGGGTGACCGAGTATCTGACGCTGACATTTTGATTCTTACTCAAAATGAATTCCATAAATCCACACAAGAGTGTTTCTCAGCTTTTGAGCGTGGCAAAGAAATTTTCTATCGTAATCAAGGATTCCATAACGAGAATGCTTACTTTACAAAGTACATCTTTACGGATTTAACCAGCACCGAGATTCATTGCCTAGATCTAAGCGAACCTTTTGATATATCAAGACCTTTCAAAGTGCTATTTGATAAAGCGGATGCTGTGGAGTCACGATTAACCGATGCTCCCGCACCAAAGCATGAAGACTTTCCTGCATATACAAATGGTGACCAAGGCTTAATCTGGGAGCTTTTAGAGTGTATAAAGTGGTTAAGCCGAGGTAATAATGAACTAGCCAAATCTTACCTTAAGAAGTTGGCGAATAAGCTGTAAAAGCTTGTATAACAAAGCGTTTAAGACGGATTCACAACGCTTGGCATTTTTGGTCTAATTCAGCTTAAGTGTTTACGGTACAATGGTTTAGGTGAGGTGGTCGCGTTGTTCACCACTTAACGCGGCGTTAGCCCAATGCTGAATAATAAATATAGTAAATATATAATAAGTCAGATTATAATGCTACCAATGGGTAAATTGTTGTTTTGTTTAGGAATAAATCTTAGTGTTTGTAGAAGTATTTGAATCGTACAAAAGAGTGCTTAGGAGCCGCAGGTTTCTAGTTTTGATTTCGGTTTTTTGTGGTGCCGTTTCAGTTATGTCTTTATCCTCAAGGGAGTTTCAAATTGTCATTTCGGAATTTTTTCCTAATATTCCGAACTCTACATTTGTATTTGTTATGTTATTAGCTTCATCTGCATCATTAGGGCTTATTTATTTGCAGTCAGGCGGTGATGATACTGCAAATCGTGATGATTTAGTGATGTCTAGAGAGTATCTAGAACAAGCGGCGAAGTCTCAACAATTGACAGAGATGAAGATTGTCGAACTTTCTAAGAAAATTGAAGTCTTTGAATCTGAAAGAGATTTGACGGAGGAAGAGAAACAGCTCGTTATTGACAAGATAGTTGAACAAGTCAACGAAGAGTCTATCAAGGGTATTTTCAAAGATGAAACAGAAAGGCTTAAGAATGACTTGAAGAACACACTAGGCTTAGAGCATTTAAAAGACGCATCATCAGACATCATAAGGCGTTTACGGAGAGAAATTTCAGATCTTAGATTACGATCAAATGTGAACCTATTAATTGGTATGTCGATTACAGCTGGTGGCTTATATCTATTGTGGTCAACTGTTTCTATGGTTGACGGATCAGAATTGTTGAAGCAATTGGCTTCCGAAAATGGAGAGTCAAACAGTAAGTTCATTAAAAATCTAGTCCTGCCGTTAGTCCCTCGGGTCATGTTGGTAATATTCGTAGAAGTGTTTGCGTACTTCTTTTTACGATTATATAAGAATGGGTTAGATGAAATTAAGTATTTTCAGAATGAATTAACCAACATTGAATCTAAATTGTCAGCGGTTCAATTTGCATTTATCACGAACAACGAGCCTGCACTTAAGGTCTCTTTAGAAGCGCTTGCTAATACTGAACGTAATTTCATTCTTAATAAAGGGCAAACTACAGTTGAGCTTGAAAAAGCGAAATCTGAATCAGAATTAACTCGAAATATCATCACTACTATTCCAGATTTGTTTAAAAAAATGGGCAAACAATAAGCAAAGGGCTAACAATCTGTTTAAGAGTGATTCGCAACGCTTGGCATTTTTGCTATGCGTTGCGTTTTGTGTTTAAGGTGGTTTGCGGAGGCATCGGTATTGCGTTGCTCACACCTTAACAGGGCGTTAGGCATATACGAGGAAACATAAATGGAAGCTGTTACTTGGGGGTTTGTAGGAACTATTGTTGGAGCTTTGGCAAGTATCGCAACAACAGCTATAGCTAGCTGGAGTTCTCATGTTTTGAGTAATAAAGCTAAAGAACACGAAAAGCAGGAAATTGCCAATGCATTTCAAAGAGAAACAGTTTTAGAACTCCAAACTGAACTTTTAGAGTACTTTCGATCGTGTAGTCAGATCTATAGAAACGACAAAGTTAATTTTGAAAATACTGGTAAATGGGGTTACTCAATACCGGATGAGTTAGACGAGAAAAATCGTGTTTTGAATGCTAAAACAGCAATCTTGATTCAACGAATATCCAATGACGAACTTAGAGTTAGTCTGAGGGCTTTGAAAGATAACTTTGCCAAATGTTTAATGGCGGATAACGAACTTGAAGCAGCTTCATATCACAGAAAGGCAGTTGAGGGTTACGATACAGCTAGTGAGCTACTTGGCAAAGTATTGAGATCTACGTATTGGCAACCAAATGCCTAACAAACTGTTTAAGAGTGATTCGCAACGCGTGGCATTTTTACTATGCGTTGCGGTTAGTGTTTAAGGTGGTATGCGGGAGCTTCGATATTGCGTTGCTCACACCTTAACAGGGCGTTATATGCAGGAGGCAGATATGGATTATACCCCGAATAAGATCGCACTATCAGAGCGGGTAGCTTGTGCTCTTTTATCTGTATTTCTAATTGTCTACGGTGGCTACGGTTTATATAAAAACGATCTATACATTCCTGCAAGACGTGGTGGTGTTCATTTTAGCAATGAACCAGCGTGGCTAATGTATGGCGCATTCGTGTGTGGATGTATTGTCATGATCTCTGTGATTGTTGACCACTACGATGAACGGAATAATGAGCGTGGTTATAGGATTTTTCGTAACGTATTTAAATATATAGGTTTTGGGTTAAGTTGCTTTGCAGCACTGTGGAACTTGGAAAATCTAATCGAGTAATGCATATAACAAGCAATTTAAGAGGGATTCACAACGCGAGGCACTTTTGTTTTTACTTCAAATGTAGTGTTTTCGGTGCAGTTTGTTAGGTTGGGTGGTGGCGTTGCTCACCCCTTAATTGGGCGTTAGTACGGGTTTAGCATCAAAAGTTATAAGTTTTGGTGTTGATCTGTTTTGGCGCTCGTGTTTACACCTTTCAGTTAGTGCCTTTCACGTTCTTTCCGGTGGCACTATATGCGGAGTGTTTGCTTTGATTTCACCGTTTACGGTCTCTAACTCTTAGCCTATTTCCGGGGCGCTTCTTCTCTTTCGTGGTTTTTACTAAGTCAGAATTGTCTTTCGTTAGTGTTGCCGTCGAAGTGCGAGGAACGAATCCTTTTCTCATTTGAAGTCAGTAAAAGTAGGGGAGCTCAGTGCGTTTTTCTTCTAGCCAACTCTCGTCTCTTAATCGAGTTTAAGTTTTGTAGCTGCCCGTCTCACTTCAGTGTTCAAAGCCTTTCATATCATGCCAGTTTTCAATATCTTGGAGCGCATAAATAGAAGTAGCGCATGTACTAACAAATTGCTTAAGAGTGATTCGTAA
>NZ_JAKKCN010000017.1:10535-19214 GCF_021728155.1 Vibrio sp. J2-4 | reverse complement strand
TATGCTAACAAATTGTTCAAGAGTGATTCGGCACGCGTGGCATTTTTACTATGCGTTGGTTTTGGTGGTTAAGGTGTTATGCGGAAGCATCGGTATTGCGTGCCTCACACCTTAACAAGGCGTTATGCATCAGGAGTATTATGAAGTCAGAGCTTGAAACTATGGAACTATCAGAGTTTCTTAGTGAGTTTAACAAAGAGAGTGATCGCGGTGCGGCTTAAAATGCTGCTGCTGTGTTAGATGATTGGCTAGGTAATATCCTCGGAGAATTTTTTGCCGATAATAAGTCAGGAAAAGATCTAATATCTGGTTTTAATGCGCCATTAGGCACTTTTGCCGCAAAGGTAACAGCAGCACATGCCCTTGGATTAATTCAAGATAATGAGTTTCGCGAAATAACACTTATCCGTAAAATTAGGAATGAGTTTGGTCATAGTTGGCGTGGTGTTAGTTTTGAATCGGATAAAGTGGCTCATTTAGTAAATCAATTACCTTGGTGTGGTCCTCCTGAGTTCGAAGCAAATTCAACTCCTAGAGCACGTTTCAACTCGGTCATCGCTATATTACTTGCTGATCTCATGTGGCGGGCGAGGCTGGTAAAAAAAGAGCGAAGAGTAGTCAAGTTGTGGTCTAACAAAATCCGTGGAAATGATGCATAACAAACTGTTTAAGAGTGATTCGCAACGCGTGGCATTTTTACTATGCGTTGCGTTTAGTGTTTAAGGTGGCATGCAGCGGCATCGGTATTGCGTTGTTCACACCTTAACAGGGCGTTAGGAGATTTAATGGTTTCGTATCAACAAACAGAAGATTTATCAGCTTCGGCTAAGATTACTTACGTAAATATGCGCTCATACTACGAGCATTATTCTGTTGATTGGGATTGCTCCAAAATTGAAGAACAAATCCATGATTTAACCAATTTCGATATCCTGTTCAATGGTGAGGTTGTTGGAGCAATTCGTTTGGCATTTGATAGCTACGGTTGTTATATCCGTGACTTGCAAGTCAGCGAGAAACACCAAAATAAAGGTGTTGGTGCGTTAGCACTTTCTGAATGTGAAAGGCTAGCAATTGAATCAGGCGCTAATCGACTTAGGTTACGTGTATTTAAAATTAGCCCAGCTTTCCATCTCTATGAAAGACTTGGGTTTGTGGTTGATAACGCTGATGATCGATTTTACAGTATGTCGAGAACAATCTCCTAACAAACAGTTAAAGAGGGATTCAGCACGCGTGGCATTTTTGGTATGCGGTGGTTTTAGTGTTGAAGTGCAATGCAGAGGCTTGGTCATTGCGTGCTTCACCCCTTAACTGGGCGTTATGTTTTTCTTGATATAAGCAGAGTATTGGAATGGATAAAAAAGTAGAGTTAGCTCTAGAAGCTATAAAAGCCTCTCGCGGTACGGAGTCGGGGGAATACGGGATCGATTTGTTTGTATCTCATCATTTAGATGAACTCCCTACAGCAGTATGGCTAGAAATTTTAGGCAAAGAAAATCCAAGCTTTGACGACATTTTGTCTGCACTGGTAGTCGCTTACGTGGAAGACGACGGCTGTGATTTTACGTTGCCCAATGATGTCACAAATTACTTAATAAGCGTTTCATTTGATGAAAATGGTCAAGTTGTTGATATTTCGATGGAAAGCTGAGAATACAAACATAACAATCTGTTTAAGAGTGATTCGCAACGCTTGGCATTTTTACTATGCGTTGCGTTTAGTGTTTAAGGTGGTCTGCGGTAGCATCAGTATTGCGTTGCTCACACCTTAACAGGGCGTTATGTGCTTTCGGAGAAAACGATGAATAAGTGTCTAATCATCATATTAGCTAGTCTTTCATTTGGTGCTCTTGCTGAAGAAGAGCCCACTGACTGTAATAATGCGATGACCACAATCGAGATAAACCAATGTGCCGCTATTGAACTAGAGTCAGCACAAGTTAAATTAGACAAATATCTAAGCGCTAGTTTCGAGTATAACTCTCATGACCCAGAGCTGATCGCAGCAATTAAGCTTGCGCAACAGGATTGGCAAGCATATATCTCCTCTCACTGTGATTCGGTTTATACGCAATGGCGTGATGGGACTATTCGTGGAATTATGGCGATATCGTGCAAAACTAAGTTAACTAAACAAAGAACGCACGAGTTATGGGAAAACTTTTTAACTTATATGGACAGTACACCACCAGCTTTACCGGAGCCAAGTGTAGAGTAGGTTTCAACCACGCACATAACAAACTGTTCAAGAGGGATTCGCAACGCGTGGCATTTTTACTATGCGTTGTTTTTAGTGATTAAGGTGGTATGCGGCGGCTTCGGTATTGCGTTGCTCACCCCTTAACAGGGCGTTATGTAGCTTAATGAGTTTCAGGGAGATAGATATTGAGAAATAAGTTTATTGAGTTCCAGCAGCACTTATATCACGACATCGAAGATGAAGATAAAGCGGAAGAACAGCTAGATAATGTTTTACCTTACATCGGCTTAATTGTTATGTATTTCAATGCTCTCGAATCAAATTTGGATTCGGTTTTGTGTGAAAATTTTACCGATCG
Source organism: Vibrio sp. J2-4 (assembly GCF_021728155.1). Classification (NCBI taxonomy): domain Bacteria; kingdom Pseudomonadati; phylum Pseudomonadota; class Gammaproteobacteria; order Vibrionales; family Vibrionaceae; genus Vibrio; species Vibrio sp. J2-4. Next base: position 16,653 of record NZ_JAKKCN010000017.1, on the reverse strand, counting down.
TACTGACTCTCCAGGCTTAATTGTTCTGAATAAACTCAATTACTCAGCTAAAGTTGATCTACTCAAAAGGTTCTGTGACGACTTTCAGTTAGGTAGTGGAGTTAAGTTACATGGCTATGAGCAAATAATTACTAATCTAAACGAGTGTGGTCGTCTGAGAAATATGGTTGTGCATGCTGATTGGAGGTCGACTGATGAAGACGGGTATACGTTTATTAAGCTGAAAATGTCTAAAAAAGGTATGCAACAGGAGTATGTACAGTTCACTGAAGACTCTATGGAAAAGATTACATCACTAATTAGTAAAACGATGGACGATCTATATGAGTTCTGGGAGCACAGAAATGACGTTTTGTATGGACGTGCACCAGCTACATAACAAAGCATTCAAGAGGGATTCACAACGCTTGGCAGTTTTGGTTTGAATCAGCTTTAGTGTTTACGGCACAATGGTTTAGGCCGGGTGGTTTGCGTTGTTCACCCCTTAATGCGGCGTTATGCGTAATTGATGGAGTACCGAGAATTAGATGGAAGTAGTAGAAGCGGAAAAATCGGATTTAGATTCATTCTTTGTGTATCTAGAAAATCAGCTGTCTGAAAATGGTAATGGAGAAGTTCCTCTTTTCCAGCCAATGTCCAGAGAGCAAAGTGAAATTCCAGAAACAACAAAAGATAAGTTTATCCAAGGCTTTTCTCATCAGTTTGGCGACTTAGGTTGGAGAAAACTTAGGGTTGTAAAAGACACCTCTGGAAATATCAAAGGTCATATCGATCTTCGCCACCACAGTGATGAAAGCTGTTCTCACAGAGTTCTATTAGGTATGGGCGTAGATGTTTCTTGCCGGAAGCAAGGTCTTGGTCAAAGACTCATTGATGCTGTTATAAATTTCTGCCAAGAAAAAGCTGAAATTGACTGGCTTGATCTTTGTGTATTATCAGAGAATTTCCCAGCAAAGAACCTCTACCTAAAGGCAGGGTTCAATGTTGTTGGAGAGTTCAAAGATCAATATAGAATCGACGGTTTGTCAGTCTCGGAAACAGCAATGACAAAGTACGTCAAAAATTACGCATAACAAACTGTTTAAGAGGGATTCGCAACGCGTGGCATTTTCACTATGCGTTAGGTTTCATGGGAGAGTTATCGTGACAGAAAAGAGTTTTTTGATTGAACATGGGGCATCTATCATCGCAGTTTCCGCTTCTTTGTTGACCGCAATTGTAACCCTCTCTTTTAATTGGTTTAGTAAAGTCACAGACCATACGTTTCAAGAAAAAAAGAAGCTCTCAAGAGAGAAGTGGAATTCAAAAACAACTATGTCATAGAACCAATTATGGCTTTCATGAAGAAAGACATAATAATGGCTCAGGCTGTATATGCTAAAGGCTTGAATAGTAGCAAAGATGTCGTAATTGATTGTTCAACTCAGGGTGAGAATTTATATATTGCGTCATTGGCTGCTTCAATCAGCTCTGAGTTGGCAGAAAAAGTGAGATTGTATGGGCATGAAAAGGTTTCCTTAAATACTTACGCACTAGCTCCCAGTAAAGAAGAGGGTAAAGACTTAAACAAAGCGTATAAATGCCTTCGCAAATTAGAGCTGTATGCTAGTGAAATCATCACAGACCTGTGTGAGCATTGCACAGGAGCAAGAGAAAAAACCTAACAAACTGTTTAAGAGTGATTCGCAACGCGTGGCATTTTTAATATGCGTTGCGTTTAGTGTTTAAGGTGGTATGCGGCGGCTCGGTATTGCGTTGCTCACACCTTAACAGGGCGTTAGTTCCCCAGAGGAAGCATCAATCCGTAGGGAATTTTTGTTTCTGGTGGAGTACACGCATAACTCTGATGATATCGCCCTCGACCCAGTAAGAGACAATCATCGAAATCTCAGGAATAATGAGCAATCGTCCGCGGATGCCATCTCTTTGCAGACCCATTAGAGGTTGTTCAAGCAAGTTTTCTACTTTTGCTTCAATGAGGTTGTCAGTTTTTTCTGCCGCATCAGGGTTGAAGTCATAGAGAAACTCGAAGATCTTTTCACGATCATTAAGTGACTCTTCTTCCCATAAAATCATTGCTTACCTCGATTACGGATTCTGGCTTTGCGCTCTTCCATTCGAGATTTAGCAGTTTGGTGTTCAACGAAAACGGATTTTCCTGAGTCAAACTTCTCAAATGCTAGGTTTACTTGTTCAGTTAGCCATGCATCGTGAGATAATGTTTTTCTTTGTTGTTCAGCGAGTTGCTCAGTAAGTTCACGGCAAGCATCACTTAGAGTTCGACCTTGGCTCTCAGCCATTTGTTGAGCTAAGCGTTTTGTTTCTTCATCAACACGAAATTGAATTCTAGTGTCCATGATGTATTCCTTTGTTGGTGTGTGTACAAATGTTAGCACTAGGCTTTGAGATGGGCAACTAACAAACAATTTAAGAGTGATTCGGCACGCGTGGCATTTTTACTATGCGTTGGTTTTAGTGATTAAGGTGGTATGCGGGAGCATCGTATTGCGTGCCTCACACCTTAATTGGGCGTTATGTTTAATCACGTAAAATCAGTGGGTTGTGTCTTTTCTTTACTCCCTAAGTCATCCAATTTAGGTCTTTTCGGCAAGTTGGCAACGTTGGGTGCTGCTTTCCGGACATTTATTCGTTGGCGCTAAAACTTCTGAGAGTTGCCTCATTGAATTTCGGATCAAGTTTAACGTGAGGACATTTGGGTCAATCTCAAAGTTAGACTTCGTTTTGTGTTTTCTGCTTTTAAATCTCAAGTTCAATTTTCTCAAGCTTATGAGTTAAATCAGTTTTTAGGCTTTTGGTTTTGTTTACAAATGTAAGTCGGGTTAAACTTCCGTATAGTTAAACGTAAGGTGTTGAATCTTAAACATAACAAACAGTTCAAGAGGGATTCAGCACGCGTGGCATTTTTGGTATGCGGTGGTATCGGTGTTGAAGTGATATGCGGTAACATCGGTATTGCGTGCTTCACCCCTTAACTGGGCGTTATAACAACAAGGATAGTTCCGTGAAAATAACAGTTTTAGATGACTACCAGGATGTGGTTAGAACGTTAGATTGTTTCGAATTACTATCACATCACGATGTGTCCATCTTGAACGAAACACTTCCTGAAACAGAGTTGGTAGTTAAGCTAAAAGACACCGAGGTTCTTGTTTTAATCCGAGAACGGACAGTGATTACAGAGTCACTGCTTGCACAGTTACCTAACCTTAAAGTTATCAGTCAAACAGGTAAAGTCAGCAATCATATTGATGTCCACCTATGCGAAAAGTATGGAGTAAAGGTGTTGGAGGGGCGTGGCTCTCCTGTTGCTCCTTCGGAATTAGCTTGGGCGCTGATTATGGCGGCAAGTCGCCACGTACCAACTTATTCAGCTAATCTCCAAAATGATAAATGGCAAGACTCTGGAGTGCTTGGTTTAGGTCGCACTCTAAAGAGCTTGAAGCTTGGTATTTGGGGCTACGGAAAAGTTGGACAACGAATTGCCCAATATGCAAAAGCATTTGAAATGTCAGTGGTTGTTTGGGGTAGTGAGGAATCTAGAAATCTTGCGCTTGAACATGGCTTTGAAGCTGTCGCTTCAAAGGAAGCATTTTTCTCTGGTTCGGATATTGTGTCACTTCACTTACGTCTGAATGAAATAACTAGGGCGTGCGTAACAGCTCAGGACTTGAGCTTAATGAAGCCCGACTCTTTATTTGTAAATATTAGTCGCTCAGAGCTTGTAGAAAACTCTGCGCTATACAACGAGCTGGTGGCGGTCTCAACTAAGCGAGCTGCCGTTGATGTATTTGACAATGAACCAGCATCGCTTGATAACGAGCCTTTATTGTCATTACCAAACGTTACGGCTACCCCACATTTAGGGTATGTAGAGCAAAACAGCTATGAGCTTTACTTCAAAATAGCATTCGAGAATATTTTAGCTTTCGAGCAGGGTAAGGCATAAACATCAGCATCGAAGAAATCGTTGTTATAACAAACTGTTTAAGAGTGATTCGCAACGCGTGGCATTTTCACTATGCGTTTCGTTCAGTGTTTCAAGTGGTATGCGGGAGCTTCAGTATTGCGTTGCTCACACCTTAACAGGGCGTTATACGAATAGAGGGAAATTATGTACAAAAGTACTGATTTTAACTTGGATTCAAAAGAGTTCAAGTTTAAGAAAGACTCATATCCTTTGTCTAAGATAAACAATGTTAGGGTTAAAAAGTTAAGTTTTCTTGATAACTTAGGTCAAGTTTTATTCTGGGTGTGTGTTTTTTCAGGGGCAGTTTGGTTAGTTATTCCAAGGTTGGAAGAGGTGCCACAATGGCTACTAGTTTTAGTTCTTAGTCTGACGGTTGTAGGTTTGGTTTTTGCTCTTTTTCGTTGTTCTAAATATGCACTTCAAGTCGAGTTTCGCCACATAGATGAAACGGGCGTTCAATGGGTTAATGTCGCTAAGTCATACTCAAAGTCAGATTGTGAGTTATTTGAACAGCAAGTGTTGGCACTAAAGAAATTCGTATAACAAATTGTTCAAGAGTGATTCGGCACGCGTGGCATTTTTATTATGCGTTGGTTTTAGTGGTTAAGGTGTTATGCGGAACCTTCGGTATTGCGTGCCTCACACCTTAACAAGGCGTTATAAAACAAGGAGTAGACCATCGATAAATTACTCTCAAGGTCAGCTGAATACGAGAACTATGTTGACTACATACTAAGGCAACCGCTGTATGATGGTTCTGATAGGATTCGAGTAAGCAGAGTAATGTGCAGCGTATCACTGGAGCACGCTGAAAGTTTAAAGATTCTGCTAGCGACCAGACACTTCACTTCTGCTCTTGGACTATTGAGGCTTCAGTTCGAGAGTCTAGTTCGGGGAATGTGGGTACTGTATGCTGCAAGTGATATAGCAGTAAGCAAATTAACTGCAGAGCTAAATGAAGAAAATCAAAGAAGAGCCAACAATTTGCCGATGTTGAGCGAAATGATTAGCCAGTTGGAGAAGAAGGCCCCCAAAAATGCAGTAGATCCTATTCTCGAGTTTAAAGAGTATTCTTGGAAACCGCTAAGCTCATACGTTCATGGAGGCTTACATGCTGTTGATAGACATAGCAAAGGGTATCCAGTTGCCATGATAGAACAGGTTTTGAAGGCATCAAATGGTGTTAACGGGTTAGTTGCCGTTTTTGGTTCTATTCTCACTGGTCAAACGAACTTGACTCAAGATGTATATACATCATTTGATACATATGCAGACATCTTTCAGATGAAGGGACCAGTTGTTTTATAACAAAGCATTTAAGAGTGATTCGCAACGCTTGGCAGTTTCGCTTCGCTCAAGTATAGCCAAGCGCCGCTCACACCTTAATGCGGCGTTAGTACGGGTTTGACATCAAAGGTCATAAGTTTTGGTGTTTATCTGTTTTGGCGCTCGTCTTTACACCTTTCAGTTTGTACCTTTCATGTTCTTTCCGGTGGCACTATATGCGGAGTGTTCGCTTTGATTTCACCATTTACGGTTTCTAACTTTTAGCCTATTTCTTTGTTGCTTCTTCTTTTTCGTGGTTTTTACTAAGTCAAAATTGTGTTTCTTTGGTGTTGCTGTCGAAGTGCGAGGAACGAATCCTTTTCTAATTTGAAGTCAGTAAAAGTAGGTGAGTTCAGTACGTTTTTCTTCTAGCCAACTTTCGTCTTCCAATCGGGGTAAAGTTTTGTAGCTGCCCGTCTCACTTCAGTGTTCAAAGCCTTTCATATCATGCCACTTTTCAATATCTTGGAGCGCATAAATAGAAGTAGCGTATGTACTAACAAATTGCTTAAGAGTGATTCGTAACGCGTGGCATTTTTACTTTGCGGTGGCTTATGGTGATTAAGGCGCTGTGCGGTAGCTTTTGTATTGCGTTACTCACACCTTAGCAAGGCGTTAGCTTTCTTTGGGAGAATAAAGTGAGTCAATATTTGATCGAACCAGAAGTTCCTGGGTGCTTGGGTGAAAATACTTTGGCAAATTTCGATTTGCATCCACCGATAATAGAAAAGCTACATTTTCAGTTTGATGGGTGGCTAGGTGATGATTTATTGACTTCATTTCCATGCTTTTTAGTCACTGAAC
>NZ_JAKKCN010000017.1:0-10435 GCF_021728155.1 Vibrio sp. J2-4 | reverse complement strand
GCCTTAAGTTCATCGCAGTTGTCAGGATACAATCTGGAAGTGGCTGAAATATCTACTTCTGACGTATTTGAAGAACTGTATCCAGAGTGTACTTTACCTCGTTTTTCGTGGCTCCAAGTATCCGGAACTATCGGTAAAGACGATTTTAGCGTAACAAATGATGGGCTACTCTTAGTTTCTGAAAGGGCAATGGTGTTGTTACAAAGATATCAACTAGAAAATTCTGACATCGTAGTGTACAAAAGCTAACAAAGCATTTAAGAGTGATTCGCAACGCTTGGCAGTTTCGCTTCGCTCAAGTATAGCCCAGCGTCGCTCACACCTTAATGCGGCGTTATATTAATCAAATGATTCGAGCACAAAAGGAGTTTCTATGAACTATGATGTTATCGCCTTAGCATGCGAGCAACTAGATTATCGCGATAAGTTGCGGCTTGCACAGTTGTTAATTCAAACTGCTCGAAAGGAAGAAGAAACAGTTAACCCTCAAGATCGAACAATTAAACCAAAACCTGCTGTTCCTGAAGCCATTGTCGAAGAGCAAGAAATTGACACTATTTCCTATGTATATGAACGCTTGCTTAAATTAAGACCAGTGAAAACAAAATCGCTAACGAACTCAATCAAAGCAATGTTTCAGTTTCAAGGTGGTATTTCTGAAGCCGAAGTCTCTGATATTGTTAGTGAACTCCAACATAGGAAGTTAGTTAAGCTGACTAATAATAAAGTCGAGTACAAAGATTAATATAACAAAGCGTTTAAGACGGATTCACAACGCTTGGCATTTTCGGTTTGATTCAGCTTAAGTGGTTACGGCACAATGGTTTAGCTAGGGTGGTTGGCGTTGTTCACCACTTAACGCGGCGTTAGCTTTCTTTGGGAGAATAAAGTGAGTCAATATTTGATCGAACCAGAAGTTCCTGGGAGTTTGGGTGAAAATACTTTGGCAAATTTCGATTTGCATCCACCGATAATAGAAAAGCTACATTTTCAGTTTGATGGGTGGCTAGGTGATGATTTATTGACTTCATTTCCATGCTTTTTAGTCACTGAACGTTTAGCAACGGCCTTAAGTTCATCGCAGTTGTCAGGATACAATCTGGAAGTGGCTGAAATATCTACTTCTGACGTATTTGAAGAACTGTATCCAGAGTGTACTTTACCTCGTTTTTCGTGGCTCCAAGTATCCGGAAGCATCGGTAAAGACGATTTTAGCGTAACAAATGATGGGCTACTCTTAGTTTCTGAAAGGGCAATGGTGTTGTTACAAAGATATCAACTAGAAAATGCTGATATCGTAGTGTACAAAAGCTAACAAAGCATTTAAGAGTGATTCCCAACGCTTGGCATTTTTTATTCCATCGTTAGGTTTCGTGTTTAAGGTGGTATGGTCAAGTTTTGTGAAAGCGTTGCTCACACCTTAATGCGGCGTTAGGAGGGATTATTTTGAAGCGATTTTTACTAGCAGCTTTATCCATAGTGTTTTTGACAAGTGATTCAAGTTCTTGCAAAAGCAGAAACGACCCTAGTAGTCCTATAAATATCGCAATTTATCAGATGATTGAGGAAAAAAGCAGCTCGTATGCTCAACGTTTGTTGAAGAAGGGAATGGACGTTAATACAGTCAATTCATGTGGAGCGTCACTATTACTCATGGCGTCATTTCTTGGTGACCATGAACTGGTAAAAACTTTACTATCAAGTGGTGCGTTCCCCAACATACAGAATTATGAAGGGAATAGCCCAGTTTTTGCATCTGCTAACTTCTCCAATAACAAAATATTAAAGCTACTTCTTGATAATGGAGGTGATCCCAATTTACTTCTTACTCAGGAGTATGTTTACAACTCACCATTAATGATTGCTGCAATCAATGAGAATATTGAAGGTGTTAGGTTATTGTTAGAGACGGGAGCCGATTGTAATTACCGCAATCAATTGGGAAATTCAGCAAGAAAAATTGGTGAGGCTTCATTGAATTTAGAGCTGAAAGCATTGCTTATGGCGTGCGAAAATCCCACCTAACAAACTGTTCAAGAGGGATTCGCAACGCGTGGCATTTTTACTATGCGTTGGTCTTAGCGATTAAGGTGGTTTGCAGAGGCATCGGTATTGCGTTGCTCACCCCTTAACAGGGCGTTATGAGCTAAAGGGTAATTAGGAGAATAGTTCTGTTGATCAGTGTGGCTGTTTTTTGTGTCATTGTGGGTTTCTACTTTTGGTATGGAGAAAGTGATACGTCGGTAAAGGAAGCCGGTATTGCAATGTTTGCCTATATTGCGTATACGATTTTGTATTTGTTTGTTCCGCCTTTCCCTTTGGGCACGTCATCACAAATGGGGCAATTATACGGTTTTGTGCCACTGTTATCTTTTGGGGCCATTTTATTTCCTCATTTCAACACACAATCACCGGAAACAATAACACGAACAATCGGTTGGGTTGGCCTTATCACAGTTGCGCTTATCCTCGTTTGTTTCAAAGTTTTTGTTTGGTAAGTGGGCAACGTAAGTACGCTCATAACAAACTGTTTAAGAGTGATTCGCAACGCTTGGCGTTTTTGCTATGCGTTGCGTTTTGTGTTTAAGGTGGCATGCGGGAACTCAGGTATTGCGTTGCTCACACCTTAACAGAGCGTTATGTGCTTTCTCGGAAAATCATAAAATAGCGTACAATAAGCGTTTTGAAATAGCGGAAATCGTCATGTCTAAAACTGTTCAGCAGCAAATTGGAAACATCGCTCTAGTCGTTGAAAATTACGACGATGCTATTGAGTTCTATACTCAAAAACTTCAATTCACATTGGTTGAAGATACTGACTTAGGTGGTGGTAAACGCTGGGTTCAAGTTTCTCCTCCAAATTCCAGTGGTACGAACCTGCTTTTGGCTCACGCGAGTACACCAGAACAAATGCAAGCAGTAGGGAATCAAACGGGTGGTCGTGTGTTTTTGTTCTTACAAACTAACGATTTCTGGCGAGACTACGAGTTAATGAAGACAAATGGCATTGTATTTAATGAAGAGCCACGAGTTGAAGAATACGGGACAGTGGTGGTATTCCAAGATCTCTATGGTAACAAATGGGATTTACTGCAACTGAACAGAGCAATCAAATAGCACGCACATAACAAAGCGTTCAAGAGGGATTCTCAACGCTTGGCGGTTTTGGCTCAAAGTTTAGTTTTTGTGTTTATGGCACAATGGTTTAAGTTGGGTGGTATAGCGTTGTTCACCCCTTAACGCGGCGTTAGCAGTCAAGGATGAATATGAAACAAAACTATCAAGTTCATGAAGACATGTATGTTGAAGCTCGCCAAGCTGGCTGGAAAGGTTGGGGTGGCAACGAGCGAATGTCTAAAGCAGTTTTAGTGGAGCGTTTTCTCGAGCTATTTAAACGACCCGTGCAAGGTAAATTGCTCGAATTAGGTTGCGGTGAAGGACATCATTGCAGAGCTTTCCAGAAGTTGGGCTTTGAGGTGACAGGTATAGATATTTCACCAACCGCAATTGAATGGGCAAAGGAAAAAGCCAGAGCGACAGGAGTCAAGGGTAATTATTATTCAGCTGACCTAACGGCAGAGTCTCTTGAACTTCCAGAACGTTATGATGTTGTCATTGACGGTAATTGCTTGCATTGCATTATCGGTGCAGATCGAGTCATATTTTTGAGTCATGTTTATCGTTCACTGTCTGAAAACGGGGTGTTTTTTGTCAGTAGCTTGTGTTCTAAAAATGAAAATAGCTATGAAACTTATAGGGATGGCAGTCCATATCGCCATGTTACCTCTGAAAGTGATCTTGTCGTTGAACTAGAGAAAGCAGGGTTCCAAGTGCTTCATATCAGTGTCTATGAGCGTGAAGCTTCAAACCACATAACGGTGTATGCGATAAAAGCATAATTTGGTGTATAAAAAACTGCTAACAAACTGTTTAAGAGTGATTCGCAACGCGTGGCATTTTTACTATGCGTTGCGTTTAGTGTTTAAGGTGGTATGCGGTGACATCGGTATTGCGTTGCTCACACCTTAACAGGGCGTCATGCGATATGAGGAAGTTGATAGTATGGAAAGCAATGTAGTTAAAGAAATAATTGAAGCAGAGGAGAAGTTAAAAACTTCAATGCTCAATTCAGATATGATTGCCTTGCAAGACTTATTGTCTGATGACTTGGTATTTGTTAATCACCTTGGTCATCGAACTTCTAAACAAGACGATATAGCACTGCATGGCTCTGGCTTACTAGCTATTAAGTCAATTCAATTCCATGATCTTCACGTAGTGCCTCAGAATAATGTCGTTTTGGTTTACGTAAACGCGGAAATCAAAGGCAGTTATAATGGGGCTGTAGCAAACGGTGAGTTTGCATTTTCTCGTGTTTGGACAAAGCAAAAGGGTAACTGGCAGGTTATCTCTGCGCACTCAACAGTTATCGCATAACAAACTGTTCAAGAGGGATTTGCAACGCGTGGCATTTTCAATATGCGGTGCGTTTAGTGGTTAAGGTGGTATGCGGTGGCTTCGGTATTGCGTTGCTCACCCCTTAACAGGGCGTTAGCTTAAAAGGTGGAAAGGTAAAACTTTTAAGGTAGGCTTGTAGCCAAAAGCGAGTTCGAATGATTAGTTTAACTTTGCCGTTGAGCTGGTTTTGGTTACTATGAGGTTAGTGACTCAAGCTAAACAACTATCAGTGGTAAAAATGAATAGTTCTAAAATTTCACTTCGCCTATCCTATGCAGGACTCTGGCTTCTATTAATTTTCTCAACACTAAGCTCAGCGAGTGAGCAATCAAATTTTCAACAACAGTTTTCACGCGAAAGTGAAAGTTTTCAAAACCAACTCGATGAGATTGTACGAGATAGAGCTTTCCCAAAAAAGAAAGGGGAAACTTTGGAAGAAAGATTGAATAAGGGAAGGATTGTTTGGAAAATTGATGTAGATATGTCGGTAGAACATCCTATTGAAAAATGGGACGCTATTCATACAATGCCTCAATTGATGTTCTATTATTGGCCGACTGATTCACTTTATACAATGGATTTTAATGGCACGAATGTAAGACGATTTCCTGTTTCTACCCCTGATAGTGATAGTTACTACAGTTTCATCGTTCGTTCACCTAACGGAAGATTTCTATATGCCGAAAACACCCTCTATGATTTAAAGACCGACCAAATTTTAGCAACAAAAAAGAATACCAATTTAACTAGTTTCTCCTCTGATAACAAACATGCCTATATTATTAGAAAGGGTGAAGTTTACCGTTTAAATCTATTCAGTTTAGAAGAGGAGCCTATTTACATTGAAGGTCTCGATATTAACTCTAAGTTTTACTTCAAAATAGATGAAAAAAAAGATCGATTATTTTGGGACCAAAATGGATTCGTTCAAGCAATGGCTCTTTCTTCAGCAGGAGATTCTCTAAATAATGATGAATCCGAATGTCGATATGAAGGTAAGCTATTGTCCAATGCCTACACTAAATTCGTTTATTGCGAGGGAGGTAAAGACATGGCGATTCGAAGTAAGTATGACTTAATAGAACAATTTATGGAGACAAAGATTACCATTCAGAATGATACATGGTATGCTGTGCAGCACCCTTTTAGTTGGGTGATCTCTCGTCACCGTACTTCAGGCGAGAGTGGATTGTTTGAAACGCTACACTATGATTACCATTTGCATAATAATAATTATATTAAATCACTAACTATATTTAACCCACAGGGATATGTTTCTGAGATTGTACAACAAAAAATGGATGGAAGTGATTTTGGCCCATATTTTCCACCGAACCCTACCATGAGTGATTATAGGCACTCTCATAGTCGACAATTTAAACAATATGAGGGCCTACTTAAATCATCAAACTTTTCAGCAGCTGAGTAATGATGTAGAAAAAATGAAAATATTCCTTGTTTTTCTAACCCTGGCTTTTAGTTCAACACTAGCAATTATCTTATCGAATGTATATTTGGAGGTGAATTATTCTGATGTAAGTAGAGAGAAAGATATTGATCGTATGGCTGAGCGAGATTTTCTCAAGAGCGCTGATAATTCTTACGTTCCTTATTTAGGTATTGACCTTAATATACCAGAAAATCCGAATGTGGAAATATGGAATTCCTCAAATAGTCATCCACAGCAGATGTTTAAATTTGACAATGATTATTATATATCTAATATGGATGGAAGCAATATTCGTGCTTTGATATTTGGTTTTGAATTACCGAGCCTTAGATTGAGTAATCCTGGAATATTGCGTTCAAACGATGGGCGTTATGTCTATTTAAGTGATAGAGGAGTTTGCCGAACGTTTGATTTATTTACCCGTCAAGTTATTGATACAGGGCTATGTGGCGCCTTTATAGCCTCTACGAATAAAGTTTACAGTTATAAAAAAAATAGTTCGTACTCCATATTAATGACAGATTTAGCGACTGGTGAGCAAGAAAATATGGTAGGAAAACCAAACTTTGATACTGTAGAGATCTCTGATGATAAAGCTTTTGAGCCGACAACTAGTTTTTACGTTGATGCTGTCAATAACTATTTATATTGGGGTTTTGTCATTCGAGACGCGAGCCGTGTAGGAAAGTATTTTTTTTCTGATAAAAATTATGATCATGTAGTAGCAAAATTTATGTTACCAAGTATGGAGTACTTGAGTGATAATAATAAAGATCCTCTTTTAATAAGAGCTGCTTGTTTAAATAACTACATATCTAACGCCTTCCCTAATTGCAATAGAAAAAAATTAAAAATCCCTCAAAAGATCACTACTAAGAATGATGAGTGGTTCAATATAACGAATGATTTGTACTTGAATTTAGATAGTGATAATGGTAGTTCGAGATATATTTACGATGATAAGTATAGGATTAAATATATATATCGTGTGGTAGAAGCTTCTACAGAGTCTGATAGCCATGGCTACGATTATGTATCGACAAACTTATATCTTCCTAGCAATGACTTCTTCGATTCGAGTGCTATTGACTATGCTTCATATCTTCCAAGATATATTACTGAACAAGAGTATCTTGATTCATATTATAGAGTTAGAGAAAAACTGCGAATAAGTTGTAGCAGATATCCGGTCGCATACCAAAACTGTGAGCGTGAGTATGTAATGGATCGTATATTCGCTTCCAATGCTCAGGCTGACGAGTACCACCGGAAACAAAAAAATATCAAATAGATTTAATTCAATGCAAGAAAGTAAGCTAACAAAGCATTTAAGAGTGATTCCCAACGCTTGGCATTTTTATTCCATCGTTGGGTTCATTGTTTATGGTGGTATGGTTTAGTTCAGTGGTCGCGTTGTTCACACCTTAATGCGGCGTTATGTGAATGAATGAGGTATCACAATGGGTTGGTTCAGGGCGTTTAGGTCTGAATTTTATATAAATGCTGTTAAAGTACTAGGTGTATTGTTTTTTGTTACATATGTGCCTTTTATGTTTGTCGTGCCTTGGTTTTACGGGGACTGGAGTTATGTTCATGGAGTTTGGCACAGTTGGCAATCTCTAAACGTAGGTATGCTGGCATTTTTATCAAGCATAATTGCGTTGTATGTATCTCGTTATCAAGCGATTGAACAACGGAAACGAGAGTTTGAGGGAGCGAAAGCATTCTTGCCACACGCTTTGAGTGAACTATCAAAATACCTAACATCAAGTGCAATGGTTCTAGTTTGTACATTTCCACCGTTAATCGGTCGCAGAAATACGCAATTGACACTAAATTGCCCTCAGTTACCACTTGAACAATTTGAGGTATTTAAAGAATGTATCAAGTACGCCGATGTGGAGGTGGCAAGATATCTTGCAGTTATTCTTAAGCTACTACAAGTGCATCACTCTAGGCTTGAGGGTATCTGTAAAGAAAATTATTCAAATGAGCCCTATGCTAGATCGTGTTTATATAACACAGCGGAGTTACAAGCATTAATCAATAACGTGTACGACTTTGCTCGTAGTGAATCGCACTTTGAAAATGTTGCTCTAGATTGGGACTCTATTAGGCTTGCTTACAGAAATTTAAATGTAATCTTTGAAAATATAGACAAGCTCGAAGAGTTCTCGAAAAAACAGTTGGAAAATACATTCACATAACAAACTGTTTAAGAGTGATTCGCAACGCGTGGCATTTTTACTATGCGTTGGATTTAGTGATTAAGGTGGTATGCGGCGGCATTGGTATTGCGTTGCTCACCCCTTAACAGGGCGTTAGGCATACAAGGAGTATCAGTTGAATTTAGAGTCACTAAATAAGTATTGGAGTAGTTTCAAAACTAAGCCTCTTTATAGCTTCTTTGGGTTGTTTGTCATTATTTGCGTAGCTGTGATTACTTCGTTTTTGAACGGTTTTGGGCAAGAGTTTGGTAGGCAACTGGCTGTCGATACAAAAGAAGTGAAGGCTTTTTATCAAGTTAAGTTATCACTTGGGAATACGTGGGGGCGTCAAATATCAGAAATTGAACCGCAACATTTCAATGTTGAACTAGTCAAAATTGACAATGATAATTCCGCTCAAATCTTGCTAAATACTCCTGAAGTAGGGAGATATACTTGGCATACATACGACATTGATAAAGAGTTTAGCAAAGCCTTTCAATCTAAAGACTATTTCTACTTATTTGAAATATTAAAAATCGATAGTAACGCTGGTTACATAGAGTTTAAATTGTACAAAACTAAGCAAAATGCCTAACAATCTGTTTAAGAGTGATTCGCAACGCTTGGCATTTTTGCTATGCGTTGCGTTTTGTGTTTAAGGTGGATTGCGGTAGCTTCGGTATTGCGTTGCTCACACCTTAACAGGGCGTTATGCGCCTTTACGAATATTGGTAGAGTATGAAATTATCAGATTTTTCTATTGAAGCTCTAAAAGGTTTTGTCACAGGTGACGATTCAGACGCTCCGTATATGTCAGGTCCTGATCTGGTGAAGTTCTTCAATTTATTTGGTGTCAGGGACGTTTACTCTTTTCAAAATGGTGGTTTACCTGAATCCGCAAGCCGAAAAGATTATGCTCTGAAAACTGTAAAGTCTCTCAATGGGACTAATCAGATGAAGTTAATGGTTGAGGGGTTAGTTGATAGTAGGCGTTCAGAAAATTATGCCGAACTAGCCGTTGGCATTAACGAGATCATTAAGCACGACGGTTACTCGTTAGAACAAAACTCTCTCGGTGTTTTTATTGTCTCTGGCTGTAACATTGAAGATTCCAACGTTGATGTGGAAGCATACTTTCAAGAAATACGTCAGCGAATTTTAGAAAGCATTTTGCAAGCAAAATTCTCAATATGGGTAGCAATGGCTTGGTTCACCGATAAAGAAATCGGGAATGCCTTACTTAACAAGCACCGTGATGGTCTAAATATACAAGTCATCGTTAATGATGATTCTACGACAAGCAAATACGGTTTAGACTTCTCAAGCAAAGGTATTGAGTACTATAAGATTGCTCCCTCAAGTCCTTGGGGCAAGAAAATCATGCACAATAAATTTTGTGTAATTGACTTTAAAAAGGTAGTTCATGGCTCATACAACTGGACTAAGAATGCTCAATACAATAATGAAAGCATTACTATCACAGACAGTAGAGAACTAGCTGAAGATTTTGCTGAGCAGTTTATCGCTCTAAAACAGGCACACAAATCAGCACACGCATAACAAAGCATTTAAGAGTGATTCGCAACGCTTGGCAGTTTCGCTTCGCTCAAGTATAGCCAAGCGCCGCTCACACCTTAATGCGGTGTTATGTGCTTTGTTTCGTATTTGTCTTGTCGATAAATCTTTTGATTTGTTCAATTTGCATGGCTTTGATAAAAATTCGCCCCTTTTTCTAATTACATCAAAACTATGTTTGAATTTATTGGTAACGTCTTTCGTTTCCTAGCTAAGTGCCTAATTAATATCATTAAGTTTGTATTACTACTGATAGTAATAATAATGGCGTGGGACTATCTAAAAGAAGATAAACAGGAATGGATCGGCTTTGTCTATCCAGATAAGAACAATTTGTGGAATGACAAAAATATAGGAACATTTGATAGTCTTGAAGCTTGTCGCAACGAAGCCCGAAGTGTTTTATATCAAATGAATGCAACATATTCAGGTGACTACGAATGTGCATTGAATTGTGACACATCTAGAGGCAAGCCTTATGTCTGTGAAGAGACTAAGCACTAGCCTTTAGGACGCACATAACAATCTGTTTAAGAGTGATTCGCAACGCTTGGCATTTTTACTATGCGTTGCGTTTAGTGTTTAAGGTAGTATGCGGAAACTTCGGTATTGCGCTGCTCACCCCTTAACAGGGCGTTATACGCCATATGAAGAAAGTCTAAAAATTCAGGTCAAAAATCGCGATTTTCAGCGTTGATTCGTGGTATTTGGGCGTCGAGATATTCCGGCTTCAATCTTAATT
>NZ_JAKKCN010000016.1:0-29850 GCF_021728155.1 Vibrio sp. J2-4 | reverse complement strand
CAAGTACTGCACCCTCACAATGTAAGTAAATACTATCTGAGGCGTACACATTGGCGTTTACCAATAGTAGAAATGGAATCCATAGTTTCACAACTGTACCTCGTAAAAACATAACGCCCTGTTAAGGGGTGAGCAACGCAATACCGATGCTGCCGTATATCACCTTACACACTAAAACCAACGCATAGCAAAAATGCCACGCGTTGCGAATCCCTCTTGAGCAGTTTGTTAGTTTGCAAACCCAAAGCGTTGATTTTACGTTATTTTAAACTTTGCAAACAATAAACTTTATGTGTTTTGATGCACTTAAGTCAGGCGTAGTCTCAAAGCGGCTTCTCAATGAAACCACGTGGAACAAACAACGCCGAAGAAAACGAACTAACAACACCAAAAAGCGCTTTTGGAAAACCAATCTCACAATGCGGACTTTCAACAAAGCCACTGAAACCACATGAACTTACCACACCAGAGAAAACGCCATTTCAGCGAGTAAATCGTCTTTTGTACCAACAAACTCAACGAGCAGAGTTTCAGCAAAAAAGTTCGACTCAGTTAACCCCAAAACCACCGCTCCAAAGAACAAATCAACCGTTGAAACGATGCCAATTTTGAATTTTCACCACGCCAGTTAACACTGAAATTGAACGCCGATACGACAATTTCAACTTTGAGCTTTTACCACTAGATCTTGCGATATAGCTGCGTTTTTCCTCTTGCAAACTAACGCCCTGTTAAGGGGTGAGCAACGCAATACCTATGCCTCTGCATACCACCTTAATCACCAAAAACTCAACGCATAGTAAAAATGCCACGCGTTGCGAATCCCTCTTGAACAGTTTGTTAGCTGACAATTTCACCGAGTGCATCTATCCATTGCTCGGGCTTCGCTACAATAAACTCATAACACGTATTGTTGGCTAGTTTTATGCGAAATGCATCCGTAGTGATTGGAATTACACCACCACCTTTGCCCAAGCACTTAGCTACGGCAGCAATGTCTTGGCGCTTTAATTGATATGGACCAAAACCCAACTTTTCGTTGTACGGAGTAAAAATTAAATCCGACTCCGTTAGTTCTAATTTCCCATCGGCTTTAGTCGCACCGACTTGAATTGTAGCTGTTGAAGACTTAATTACTTTATCAGACATAACGTACCCTCTTCCTTGATTTACTTTTGTCTGCTAACGCCCTGTTAAGGTGTGAGCAACGCAATACCGGAGCTCCCGCATACCACCTTAAACACAAAACGCAACGCACAGCAAAAATGCCAAGCGTTGCGAATCACTCTTAAACAGATTGTTAGGTGTTAATTGCCCACACTAACTAGTTCAATCGTGCAGGTTGAACTGCTTGAACCAAAGCTTGTATATCGACATTGTTTAAACCACCTTTTTTTGCCTTATTGTTCAAATAAGTGCCAAACTTCTCGGTGACATAAATGTCGTCCATCCAGCGACGGAACTCACCCAAAGCCTCAACAGGATAAATCCATGCCATTGGATCTTTTTGGGGGAAATCTTCCGGAAATACGTGCAGGTGTTTTCGACGAAGACCGTATTTTTCATCAAAGCTATTGCCACACCAATGCTTGCCCCATGCCATACCAACGCTTATATCTGGCATCGTATTACTATCAAAAGGCATACCACCTCTAATACCGGAGATTACTAAGTTAGCAATCTCAGAGAAAACACTGAAGTAACCTGACGGTAACTCGTTAAGTGTTATACGCTCGTGAAAAGTTTTCCAATATTGTGGCAGCGAGTCTTCAGGATTGTAACCTGTGCGTTCATAAATGAATGTACGAAGAGTTAGTTTGGCAAGACTACGATAGTTACGTGTGGCCTGTTCCTGTGGTGTTTGAGACTCGAACGCATAGTATTCAAGTATTGCCATGCAATTGACATCGTTGATTGCATGGTAAGTTTTCCCATCGACAGTAATTGGAACATATAAACTACTTGGGTCGCCACCTTGATCCAGAATCAACTACTCAATAGCCTGACCACGAGGCTTAAAGCGCAAATCTGCTTCCCAATCTTTTACAAGAGTGATTATTACACTTGGTGCAACACCACATAAGGCTGCCAAACCACGAGCACCAAGATACGGAGTACCGTTGTTCATTACCCCCATTTCAATGCCATCAGGAGCAGTATGTTTTACTGAAGATAGTTGAAGGTTGTATTGTTCCATTTAGATTCCTTGCGATTAGATACCCATTTTTAACATGGTGTCTTATATGCAAGAAAACAAGTATGAAGTACGATATTTTTAGCACCTAACGCCCTGCTAAGGGGTGAGCAACGCAATACAAAAGCCGCCGCATACCACCTTAAGCACTAAAATCAACGCATAGCAAAAATGCCACGCGTTGCGAATCCCTCTTAAGCAGTTTGTTATGTGTCAAATTTTAAACTCGAACTTAGCTTTTTTAGGGCCAGTTTCCCCTTTTTCGGAAGGCGCATACTTCCGTTTTGATAATATTCGCACAGCTTCAGCATCGAATACTCCTTTAGGTACAGAATCAGTAACCATTATGTCAATCACATCACCCTGACTATTAATATTAAACGTGAGTACAACAGTACCGACTAATTTGTTTTTCCTTGAACCTTTATGATTCCTAGGCGATACACTGTCCCGAGCTTTGTGTTCTCGATAATTTGGGGAACTAGCACTTTCAATTAAACCAGCGCAGCCAGACAATAATGCCGCTATAAATAATATTAAAATCTTCATACTTAATCTTTGACAACATAACGCCGCGTTAAGGTGCGAGCAACGCAATACAGAAGCCTCTGCAATGCACCGTAATCACTTAACCCAACGCATATCAAAAATGCCACGCGTTGTGAGTCGCTCTTGAACGCTTTGTTATGTGTATTTATACATTTCTATATCTTTACCGTGCTGAAAATAGCCCCAAATTCTAACACCACACTCTGTGAGAGATATTTTAGCATTTTGCTCTTTACATATAGCAATGACCTTATCCCTATGATCTAGAACTTCTGGCTCCAGCAAAACGCCTCTTGAATGAGAGATACGAGCATCAATATCAATAAAATGTATCGCTCGAAAGTTTCCCCATATTTGTGCCAGTTCACTGGTATATTGATAGCTAGAGTCACTTTCCGGCCATGTTGACCTGTCAATGTAGGTAACTCGGTAGCTTAGTAGCTCATCGATATCGCTCAACGCTGCAAGCAAATTGTTCCACTTAGTGTTATTCATAACACCAAAAAGACCATTACTATCAATTAGTTTAATGATATTTGACTTTAAATCTAAACGCATAAATTCTCAATACACATAACGCCCTGTTAAGGGGTGAGCAACGCAATACCGAAGCTGCCGCATACCACCTTAACCACTATAACTAACGCATAGTAAAAATGCCTCGCGTTGCGAATCCCTCTTGAACAGTTTGTTATGTACGTACTTTACTCAGTATCAGATACTTCTCGGCACATTCAGAAAACAAAGTATATGGATTCATACTATTCCCATAGTTTTGAAACAATAGCTCCCCACTTTCTATCCGAGCACTTACCTCTCGATTTGTAAGTCCACTCGCTTCAGACGCAGTTAACCCCTCAAAAATCACGTATTGCTCATCTAGTATATATTCTCCACTTAATAGACGTTTTTCGATCTTGACCTCAAAGTAGTTTCTACCCTGTTTTTCAAACAGCTTAACTTCTAAGTTACAAGATAACTTGTCGCTATTCAGATAAGTTCCAATAAGTCCGTCGTTAGGTTCAGCAAGTACAGATGCCGATAAAAGCCCCAAGAGAAGATAGCTTACTTTCTTCACATTACCTCCTAGTACATAACGCCGCATTAAGGTGTGAGCAACGCTACCACCCAGCCTAAACCATTGCGCCTTAAACACGAAACCCAACCTTGAACTGAAAATGCCAAGCGTTGGGAATCACTCTTAAATGCTTTGTTATGTGCTATCTACACTTGCCTAGCTAGAAAACCTAGAAATGCGATAAAGCCCAAATAATAGCGGCTACCCCAACCAAAGTGGATTTGATCAATGCGCTTAGAGAAATGTTCCTCAAGTAGCAATCCGATCCCTGCTGGGTTGGGTTTAGTTTGATGCTTTTCTCAATCAAACGACGCCTCTCACTGTCAACATTACCTTTCATATCAATTCCTTAGTAAAGCTCTAACTCGGTTTCAAAATTAGTGAAAACATCCCTTTTGGTCAACTACGCAGAAACCAATGGACAGAAAAACGATCGAGCACAACGACCCCTTAATAGGGCGTTATATAGCTACATAACTCGGGAAATAACTAACTTGGTATTTAGACAACAAGGTGGTACTCTAAACAAAAATCAGCGTCTGTTCTGAGGTTTTTTTTCACCTAAAACAAATTGATAGATGAAAAAATCATCGAAAAACAGACTAAAATCTAGCTCTTTTTTAATTCAGAAATGTGATATTAATCACCATATGCAAGCGCAATTAACAGACAATATCAATTAATTTTCCCACAATACCTCTGCCTAAAGCCCCTTTAATTTATTAGTAAAGGAATGTTTGCACACTTAGCACATAACGCTCTGTTAAGGTGTGAGCAACGCTATACCGAAGCCGCCGCATAACACCTTAAACACTAAAACCAACGCATAGTAAAAATGCCACGCGTTGCGAATCACTCTTAAACAGTTTGTTAGGTGCGTTCTAAAGTGTTGGATATACGATTTTTTCGTTTTTATTTCTGTGTTCGTCAGACCAGCCAAGTTTCAACTTGTGCTTTCTTGGTGTTTGCATATGTACAGCTGCCAATAACTCAATGGATGCATGCTTTTCGAGCGACTCATAAGGAAGTTTGCTCTGCAACTCAGATTCTGGAACTAGTTCGTTGCCGTCTGGGAATTCTACCGTTACATTTTTGGCTTCGGCATTTCCTTTGTTCCAAATTTTCAACCGATACTTACGATTCCCCAACTTAATGATCGATGCACCTAAATCGGCTTTACGATCATCGATCACTTCTTCGGTTTCCTTAGCTAAAAGCAAGTTATTAAGCTTATTCTGAGTTTCAGCTAGAGAGTCTTGTCTCTTGTTAAATTGAATCGTTCGCCATGTTGCGTACCCAGAAAGCCCCAAAGCCACAAGTGCGATACCGTCACCAAAGTCCATACAGCTAATGCCCCTATCTAATTTTTATATTCTTGTTTCCTTTGAATGCATTTTTAAGCATTTTTTTCATTTCAGCTTCAATTTGCTTTTGTGCTTCTTTAGCAATCTCGTTTTGAGTTTCTGCTATTAATTCAGAATTTTCTGCGACAAGATCTGCACGAGTCAACTGGCGTTCACACTGATTACAAGTAACAAGCCCGTTTTCATCATGTTCATCAAAATTGAAGTCTTTACAACCACAAGTTGGACACAACATACTAATTTGTCGATCAAGATTATTGAGTTTCATTTTACTTCCTAAGCACCTAACGCCGCATTAAGGTGTGAGCGACACTTGGCTATACTTGAGCGAAGCGAAACTGCCAAGCGTTGCGAATCACTCTTAAATGCTTTGTTATGCGTAACCTACCAACGATTGACTAACCCTGTACTATGTACCCGCTTTCTCTTTTTTGGAGCCACATAATCACTGTCTAGAAATATTTCGCTGCATGATCGACAAGACCAACGACCTTTAGAACCTGCCTCTTGAAGCCTAACTAATAAGTCATCTACATCCTTACAACGTTGGCAATACGGGCCGTCCCTTTCACCACCAGACTCTAACCAGTAATAAGGCTTTTCGTAGATTGTATTGCCTTGGTTTTCCAATTGCTTTTGAAGTTGAGAGATTAGTTGTTCTTTTTCTAACAATAGTCCCTGTATTTCTGACACTTCAATTCGTGCATCAGCGAGAGCAGAGATAAGATCGGCCAATTGAAGGTTAACTTCTGCTTGTTCAAGCGCAGAAGTACTTGTTCTAACCGCTTTCGCGAGTTCAACAGCTGTTTTCAGACTCGTTAGAGCTGTACTTATTGTTGCTATATCAGTCATATTCCCTCTTGTTACGCATAACGCCCTGTTAAGGGGTGAGCAACGCAATACCGATGCCGACGCATACCACCTTAAGCACTAAAACCAACGCATAGTGAAAATGCCACGCGTTGCGAATCCCTCTTGAACAGTTTGTTATGTGCGTGCTAATTGAGGTACTTTTGCCAATGTTGCTGCCCTGTCAAAACTACTCTGTAATCTTCGTAGTCCAATGAACTGTAGAGCTTTTTAGCTGCAACATTATCATCACCGACCTCTAGTGTGATTTTGAGGTAATCATTATCACGACAATGCTGTTCGATACCATTCAGTTGCGCTTTGCCCACACCTTTACCACGAAAGTTGTCCGACACCATAAAGTCATGGATATTCATCACTCTTTGCGCACGATAAGTTGAAAACGATTCAAAGCAAACCGCAAAACCGGCGGGCTTATCGTCGACAAAACTGATAAATCCGTGGAAATAAGGCAATGCAAATAACTGAGCAATTACTGAGAGATCTAGCTCAACTGAGAATCCAGATAGGTACTCTCTAAACAAAGTCTCGAATATACCTTTGTCTTCAATGCTTTCTGTTTTGATACGCCTGATTGTGATTTCCATATTCATTTCCACTAAAGCACATAACGCCGTGTTAAGTGGTGAGCAACGCACCACTGCACTCAATAAAACCACCTTAATCACTGAACCAGAATTTGCAAACAAAACTGCCGAGCGTTGAGAATCCAGCTTGAACACATTGTTAATAAAGTACTTTCCACGCGCTATAGACTCAAAAAACACACAAAACTTAACACCAGAAACCAACCAGATTTTTACTGGCTACTGCCCCACTGTAGCTTCCACAAACAAGCTTTCAGCCAGTGGCTAACGTGACTGGTTGAAGACGGGCCACCCACAGAAGTTAAGGGTAGATAATTGCCACATCAATGAACCAATGAAAGCGAAAATGGTGGTTGGCATATTAGCGCTTTCGATGATTTCAAATGGCATTTTCAGCAAAGAATCTACGAAACCAATAGCGAATGAGTAAGCTGTTTTGAACCCGAAACACCGCCAACAAACGCAGGACAACTCACCATAAAAACTATTCGTTAACAGTAGCTTATTAACGCCCTGTTAAGGGGTGAACAACGCAATACCGATGCCGCCGCATACCACCTTAATCACTTAAACCAACGCATAGTGAAAATGCCACGCGTTGTGAATCCCTCTTGAACAGTTTGTTATATGCGTACTGGCACCCATCACCACACATACAACTTAAAGTAAACCAAGAAAGATGCTATGAGAATAAGACCACACCAAGCGAAAAATACGAAGGCTTTCGCCTCAGTTTCTGCTTCTTCCATATCGGGAAGTAAAGCCATGAAATAACATCCGATTGGAACTAATTCGTACATTTTACCTGCATATTGGTTATTCATGTCTAAGAAAGGTGGTACATACAAATACAGAACTGAATAGCTGACAAAAAAGATAGTAACTAAAATTCTATTCCAACCTATCTCTTCGCCTTCTTGGTACAGCTTAAATAACAGGTAGATAGCACCCAATATTGCTAGTATCAAAAACATCCTGTTCAGAAATCCCTAAAGCATATAACGCCTTGTTAAGGGGTGAAGCACGCAACACCAATGCTACCGCATACCGCCTTAATCACTAAAACCAACGCATAGTAAAAATGCCACGCGTGCTGAATCCCTCTTGAACAATTTGTTATACGCGTTCTATCGGTTGTACTTAACCTTATTCAGAACTTCTTTTAGTTCATGCGTTTTCTCAAGGTTTACACCGTGAATATTGGCTAAAGCACAAACATAATACAAGACGTCATATAACTCTTCTGCGATTGAACCTTTGAGTTCATCTAGCGTTGGTTGCCCACGTTTACCTTTGCGAATAGATTCCGATAATTCGCCAACTTCTTCGATTAGTTTTAAAAAATAGTGTTCGGATTGCTCTGGCGCATAATCGAATTCTTTTATATGACTTTGTAATTCTGATAACTTCATAACGTCCTTTTTGTATTATTTTCCATAAAGCGTATAACGCCGCATTAAGGTGTGAGCAACGCTGCCACAAAACTTAACCTTACTACCGTAAACACACAACCCAACGATAGAATGAAAAATGCCAAGCGTTGGGAATCACTCTTAAATGCTTTGTTATGTGAATTTTTCCAGCACACTCAATACACACAACCATTAAACTCAATGACTTGACTGCTTAGAGCGTGACCAACATTGTAAGTCTTAACCATGCCTCCACGGTAGACAAACTCGTTCCAATTTTTCTGCTGTATATCGTAGTAATGAATAGGACAAACTAACTCTGAATACCCTGAACTTCGATATACATCTGGCTCATAAGCAAAGAGAAAAGAATGAGTTACACCAAAAAACACCAAGTATTTATCAAGTTCTTTTACGATGACTTTGGCTAAGCCCAGACCACGCTTATTTGATGCAACAGCAATGCCGCCAACTATGCCCGCTTTGAAGCTTCTTGATCCTTGTGACATTAAACGACTGTAAGCAAAACCAGTAGCGATAATCTGATTTTCGTCTTCGATGAGAGCTGCACAAACGAACTCGCGATTAAAATTGACCGTAGAATCTTGGCCAAAAACCGAGTTTAGATGTGTATTAAGTGCAGCTTCATGCGCCTCGATTTCACCATTTTCGACGACTGATATTTTCAATATGCGCTCCATTCACATAACGCCCTGTTAAGGGGTGAGCAACGCAATACCGATACCGCCGCATATCACCTTAAACACTAAAACCAACGCATAGTGAAAATGCCACGCGTTGCGAATCCCTCTTGAACAGTTTGTTAGGCTATTGACTCTCTAAGGTTCTCACGTACATCCCATTGAAGGTGACATTTAGCCCGCCACAACCGTTGTCTTTGCTAACTACGAGGGTATCCTGATCTAATAAAATTTGGAGAGTACAGCCGTCAACGTCATAGTCTATTTGATTACCTTTTAACGTTACAACTCCGTCGATTTCTCCAAAATTTACAAGGCCAGAAGAAGAGTCACCTACCCAAACTGATGTCCCTGATAGTTCGTATGTGTTCGAACCCACCTTAGTTAAGTCAATAAAGGCAGTGTCAGTATCCAATTGATCATTGTTATACCGCTCATAATGCCCCTGAAAACCAGGAACGACTGCTGCATATGCAAGCGATGAAATAAGCAACATACTTAGAGCTAAGCAAATTGTTTTCAAGCTCAAATTCTCCTCAATAGCCTAACGCCCTGTTAAGGGGTGAGCAACGCAATACCGAAGCCGCCGCATACCACCTTAATCACTAAAACCAACGCATAGTGAAAATGCCACGCGTTGCGAATCCCTCTTGAACAGTTTGTTATGTGCGTGGTTGAAACCTACTCTACACTTGGATCCGGTAAAACTGGTGGCGTACTGTCCATATAAGTTAAAAAATTTTCCCAT
This sequence comes from Vibrio sp. J2-4, assembly GCF_021728155.1. NCBI lineage: Bacteria > Pseudomonadati > Pseudomonadota > Gammaproteobacteria > Vibrionales > Vibrionaceae > Vibrio > Vibrio sp. J2-4. Next base: position 20,347 of record NZ_JAKKCN010000016.1, on the reverse strand, counting down.
AACTCGTGCGTTCTTTGTTTAGTTAACTTAATTTTGCACGATATCGCTATAATTCCGCGAATAGTTCCGTCACGCCATTGCGCATAAACCGAATCACAGTGGGAGGATATATATGCTTGCCAATCCTGTTGAGCAAGCTTAATTGCTGCGATCAGTTCTGGGTCATGAGAGTTGTGCTCAAAGCTAGTGCTTAGATATTTATCTAATTTAACTTGTGCTGACTCTAATTCAATAGCGGCACATTGATTTATCTCGATTGTGGTCATCGCGTTATTACAGTCAATGGACTCTTCTTTAGCGATAGCACCAAACGAAAGACTAGCTAATATAATGATTAGACACTTATTCATCGTTTTCTCCGAAAGCACATAACGCCGCGTTAAGTAGTGAGCAACGCTAACCACCTAACCTAAACCTTTACACCGTAAACACTAAAACCAAATTTGAATGCAGAGTGCCAAGCGTTGGGAATCTGCCTTAAACGCTTTGTTATGCGATTGACTCTCGGAGGATATATCTAACCTCCATTAGTGCAAATCCCAAAAGGTTTTGTCCTTTCCATAAGTTGGGGTTTTCAGCTTTCTGGTTATCCACTGCTAACCCGATACCCCATATTTTATCTACTGGGCTAGCCTCCACCAGAATTCTATTGCTTGTCTTAAGAAGGAATTCACTCAACTCCTTATTTTGGGAAAACTTCAATACATTACCAGATACAACAATTTGAAACCGATTCTCAACCCACTTTGATTCATCAAAGCCTCGAACTTCACGCCCCAGAGACTTCGCTTCTCCTGGGTTAGTAGCTTTGATTATCTTTTGATAGGTCTCATTATCACCAAACAGTTTAGCTTTCTCTGCCATCATATAGTGTTCAGCAGTCATGTACTCAATACCGTTCTCACTAAAAGTGGATTCATACCACTGACTAAAACAAGATTTGGATACAGTACCGCCTTTTTCTTGATGGCCCCAAAAGAATACATACTTAATTTTATTGCCTTTATTTACGTATTCCTGAAGCTCTTCTTTAGATCTAATTTTCAAACCTCGAATCCTAATTTTTGAGTCGCATAACGCCCTGTTAAGGGGTGAGCAGCGCAATACCGAAGTTACCGCATACCACCTTAAACACTAAGACCAACGCATGGTGAAAATGCCACGCGTTGCGAATCCCTCTTGAACAGTTTGTTAGCTGACAATTTCACCGAGTGCTTCTATCCATTGCTCTGGCTTCGCTACAATAAACTCGTAACACGTATTATTGGCTAGTTTTATACGAAATGCATCCGTAGTGATTGGAATTACACCACCACCTTTGCCTAAGCACTTAGCTACGGCAGCAATGTCTTGCCGCTTTAATTGATATGGACCAAAACCCAACTTTTCGTTGTACGGAATAAAAATTAAATCCGACTCCGTTAGTTCTAATTTCCCATCTGCTTTAGTCGCACCGACTTGAATAGTAGCTGTTGAAGACTTAATTACTTTATCAGACATAACGTACCCTCTTCCTTGATTTACCTTTGTCTGCTAACGCCCTGTTAAGGTGTGAGCAACGCAATACCGAAGCTCCCGCATACCACCTTAACCACTAAACCTAACGCATAGTAAAAATGCCACGCGTTGCGAATCACTCTTAAACAGTTTGTTAGGCATTTACACGCTATAGCTATAATGTTGGGACGTTTCGTAATCATATATTGACACTGAGCCGCCATTAACTGTGCCGCTATAGTGATTGCCCGAGTCATAATCATATCCACTAAACTGGCTACCATTCATGTTCAGTTGTATATGCGCACCATTTCCGTGATCATAAAGGCTGTTAGCACTTCCTGTAATATGACAACCACGATCATAGTCATAAACATTTACGGTACTTTCAGTTACTGTGCCACTGACACTTATGTGTCTTGATTGGGAATAATCATAAACCGAACTAGCAGTTCTGCCATGAAGTAAGCCCGTGATATACGCTATACATGCCCTAGTGTTACTGTTCATATGTCCTCCTGATGCCTAACGCCGCATTAAGGTGTGAGCGACGCTTGGCTATACTTGAGCGAAGCGAAACTGCCAAGCGTTGCGAATCACTCTTAAATGCTTTGTTAGGCTTTTTTTCGACGGTTCCGGTGACTTTTTAATGCACCGTCCAGCCAATTTTTCTGGTTAAGATTATTCACAAACCATTCAATGAAAGCCTCAGAGTACCTGTGACGCCCATCTAGTTCATAATGATAGTTAGAGCGCTTGGCTTTCTGTATTTTGTTCTTCTTAACAACAGCTTGAAAAGAGTAGCTCGTTATTTTAACGAGTTCTTGTCGCAGGTTAATTTCTGCGATTGCTGTGTTCTGATGGTATGGATGGGTAACATCTGGATCTTTAGTTTCACGGATGATAATTGCTTTCTCACCACCATCACTTAGTGATAAAGATAAATCACTCTCTGAAGACTTTTTAGTTAACGCTAACTTATAGTCTACAGAAATCGAAAATTCATCCGAGTCACATTCTCGTGCCATTTCTGTAAATTTGCCCAGAAAGCTTTTCACTTGAGTTGCGGTTAACTCGCCATAAGTTTCTTTGATAACTGCGACTTCAGGTTCACATCCATCGACAATAAGACTCAACAAACCAACGCTTTGACCAGCTAATGGGCTATTGCCCATTAACGCTTTATAACGTTTTTGATAATTCAGTACTGTTGCTTGGAACAAACGAGATAATTGAGGTTGTAACTCTGGAATAAGCAGATGAATCGCATGATCTCTAAGATCAATCAACGTTTCCAAGTTTTTAGCCACATTGTCGGATGACTCCATTAGCTTACACATGGCTTCACGAATGCTAATGCTGAAATCACCCTCTTTAAAAATACTTGAAGCGCCTTCTCTTTTTGCTAGTTCCGATTTAAGCATGAGTTCCCAAGCATTTACCATCATAATGGTAAATGCTTCAACCCGATTGCCCAATGTTGGACGGTTATACACTTCAAGCGCCAATGTAAAAGCATCATGACTTCTTTTTATTAGTTGTTCCGAGAGAATTTCATCAGGTGATTTGGACTGTGTATTCAAACTCTGGGACATGAGCCTGAAAAACTCGTCATTGGAGAGTTTGTTAATACCGCTGCATTTCCATAGTGAACGGCTCACTTTAACGATGTACTCGCCCTTAAGCTTTTCGTTAAAGTATTTGTTTACAGAGCTGACACTGTAACCGACTGATTCCGCTACTTCTTTAGCGGTAAACTCACAACCTTTTTCCTCTAGCTTTCGGAGTTCATCCAATAGCTGAAGAAGCATACCCTTTTTAACCATGTTGAATATTTCTCCAAAAGCCTAACGCCGCGTTAAGTAGTGAGCAACGCCTCCACAAAACCTAACCATACCACCTTAAACACTAAACCCAACGATGGAATGAAAAGTGCCATGCGTTGGGAATCTGTCTTAAACGCTTTGTTAGGTTTACTCTGCCAACTCTGCATTAAGGGAGAGCTTAGCAAAAGAAGCCTCTGTAACTACAAGAGTCCCTGTTTCATCAGGGACGCTATACCATAGGGCTGTCCCATTGGTTAGGTGAGTAGCGTTCGGATTTTCTTCTCTCTTGGTATCTCCCATGTTAACGGTCATTCCTGAAATGGGTTCTGGCAATTCATTTTGTACTGGGCCTAAACTAATTTTGAAATATACCCATTTGTGCCCATTAATACAGTGTGACGCTACGAGACCACATTCCTTTTCCGCCTCAACAATACTCTCATCATAGGTAAAGAAGACATCTAAATATAAAGACCCATGCCAATCCCACTCTTCAACGATAAACTTTACCCGTTTATCCACCTCAAAATTAGCGGTCAACTTATGAGAACCATAAATTATACGCATGACGTGAACCTGCTCACCTTGGCAAACCTCGTCGTGCCTCCATTCAAAATCTTTATCTGTTGGACGGGACTTATTGCTTTTAATATGACAGGCACCCGATTGATGAAAACTGATTTTTAGCCAATCACGCATGGAGGTTCTCGTTGCGTATAAGCATTCTACCTTTTTGTTACAGAAGAAAGACCACACCTCTGACAACCGTTTTTCTTCTGTCTGAATAGCAAAGCGAAAGATAGTAGACATAAATTATACTCAGCTCCGATACGTTTATAGCAAAACCAGTGTAGCCTACAAAAATTGATGAGTTCTACTGGTTTATGAAACCTAACGCCGCGTTAAGTAGTGAGCAACGCCACCACGAAACCTAACCATACCACCTTAAACACAAAACCCAACGATGGAGTGAAAAATGCCATGCGTTGGGAATCTGTCTTAAACGCTTTGTTATGTGCATATCGGCGACATTTACGCTAACTTTCTCTCAGTTTTGCTATCGAAAGACCTGCAATGCCTACCAACGCCCACTTGGCCGATGAAATAAACCAATAGAAAAAGTTTTCATTGGAATTCAAAGTAGAAGCAACTAAAAAAATGCATGCTGAAAAGAGCAGTATAAACATCCACCACAAGCCTTTCGGCTTTAACACCTTTTTTAAAAACACTTCAATGGCAAAGCCCACTGAAAGTGCTATCAGAAGAGAAACACCGAAGTTAAGCCATACACTTTCAAATAAGTTGTCCATTTCACTTCCTGTATAATCGTGATTAATTCATAAAAACAGAGGCTTATAGATTCACATATCGTTTAATCAAGCTTGGCTCATGCACATAACGCCCTGTTAAGGTGTGAGCAACGCAATACCGAAGCTACTGCATACCACCTTAAACACTGAACGCAACGCATAGTAAAAATGCCACGCGTTGCGAATCACTCTTAAACAGTTTGTTATGTGAATTTTTACAGACGTATTGTGCGAACTGGGTTGCTATTGTTCCATGTTACGAATTTAGCCAACTCATCGGAATCAATATGGCAAGGATCCCTGAAATAGATATTAATTCGTCCTTCAAGCTCTTCATGTGGCTCAACATCAACAATACTCCCTATTAAAGCAACACCTTTGGCATTCGTTAGTACCACAAAAGAAGAATCTCTAGCATTACTAATACTGGCTTTAAAACCATGAGCTCTAAGCTTAAATGTGCTTTCTTGAATACTATTTTTTTCTGTCAGGTCATCATTTAGCCGTACAACAACACAATTTTTATTACGCTCACCAAAAATAGGCTTCGCTAGTCGACGTTCAACCTCTGCCAACAAAGGCTCTTTCCTTATTTTATTCACTCTTTTTCCTTTTCTACAATTTCCATTTTAGGTAGGAATTACCAAATTCACATAACGCCCTATTAAGGTGTGAGCAACGCAATGCCGAAGCTACCGCATACCACCTTAAACACTAAACGCAACGCATAGTAAAAATGCCACGCGTTGCGAATCACTCTTAAATAGTTTGTTATACGAATTTACCCACCCAAGTTACTAAATAAGCTAATTAACTGGTTCACCGACCCAAATTTGGTTAAGGCTTCACTTACTAATTTCGAACCCGCATCTTTTGCACCTTGATTGATAGTATCAACAAGCTTGTCCCCTAGATTTTGACTAACTTCTAAAGAGCTAGGAACTAACTTGAGGAGCTCCAGTCCTTTTGGAGACAGAGTTATATCTATACACTTCTTCGACGTATAAAAACCTGCCATTTCATTCTCAATTTTTCCGTACAGGAAGCCCGAATCAATGAGCCAAAGAGCAGTATCAAGTAAAAAGTCTGCCTCTTGGCATTTACTTGTATATTCTTCATACCCCTCGTTGTCATCAAGGAATGAGCGATGCTCAAAGTCGATACCAAGAAACTCAAAAGCATCAATTTCAGTTCTTCGAGGGAAGTTTTCATATAGATGAGCTAGCAGCATTGCCACCAACTCGTCGAACTTTTGAATGTTATTCATATTTTCTCAATTCGTATAACGCCCGCTTAAGTGGTGAGCAACGCAATACCGATGCCGCCGCATACCGCCTTAAACACTAAAACCAACGCATAGTGAAAATGCCACGCGTTGCGAATCCGTCTTAAAGCGTTTGTTAGCATTCAGCACCAAGTCATACTATAAACTGTCTACGTTATTAGGTAGCTAACTTTCTACTGTCTTTTTGCCGCACTTTTCACAAACTAGGTGACGCTCAAACTCATCCATAGAGGCGACAAATGCTCCAAGAGCCCAGCCTTTAATAGCGCCTGCTATAAATTCCTTAAACTTCTGATTTTTGGCACCTTTAAAAGCACTCGGTTTTCTGACCAAGACAACTACGTGATGAGTATCCGTACCGCAATCTGAACAGTAACGAACTTCTGTTTTGTGAGACATTCTTTTTCTCCATGAATGCTAACGCCGTGTTAAGGGGTGAGACAACGCCACCTCCTGACCTAAACCATTGTGCCGTAAACACTTAAGCCAATTCAAACCAAAACTGCCAAGCGTTGTGAATCCCTCTTGAATGCTTTGTTATGAGCGTAGCTTGAAGTATGCAAGAGCCGATACCAAGAGTACGGCTGTCAGAGCAAGAAATACGTTTGACAATGTATTATTGCGCCAAGCATTTACCCATTTATGTATTTTTTTATCATGCGTTCTGTAATGAGCATTTTTCCAAGCAATGCTAAAACTAAGAAAAGCACCAATAACAAAGAACCAACCTAAAGTTCCTCCAGGAAGTACTATCGATCCTATTAACGCTCCCAGAATTGCTAGAAATGATATGCCAAATACAACAAGCACTAAATCTGGAAGCTGCTTTAATTGAAAGTTCTCAAATGGGTTTAACATTAACTTTTCCTCTAGCTCATAACGCCCTGTTAAGGTGTGAGCAACGCAATAGCGAAGCTCCCGCATGCCACCTTAAACACCAAAACCAACGCATAATAAAAATGCCACGCGTTGCGAATCACTCTTGAACAGTTTGTTATGTTTGCATTCTCAGCTTTCCATCGAAATATCAACAACTTGACCATTTTCATCAAATGAAACGCTTATTAAGTAATTAGTGACATCATTGGGCAACGTAAAATCACAGACGTCGTCTTCCACGTAAGCGACTACCAGTGCAGACAAAATGTCGTCAAAGCTTGGATTTTCTTTGCCTAAAATTTCTAGCCACACTGCTGCAGGGAGTTCATCTAAATGATGAGATACAAACAAATCGATTCCGTATTCCCCCGACTCCGTGCCGCGAGAGGCTTTTATAGCTTCTAGAGCTAACTCTACTTTTTTATCCATTCCAATACTCTGCTTATATCGAGAAAAACATAACGCCCTGTTAAGGGGTGAGCAACGCAATACCCAAGCCGCAGCATACCACCTTAAACACTAAAACCAACGCATAGTGAAAATGCCACGCGTTGCGAATCCCTCTTGAACAGTTTGTTAGGTGCGTAGCCAAAGTTGGTAAAAGTCTGTTTCATCGTGCTTGGGATTCTTGCGCACGAACTCCCAACCATGGTGCTTATAGAATGTGAGAGCTCGATGGTTAGTTCGGCTTACTGAAAGTACAGCACGCAAACAACCCGCTTTACTCAAAGTGCTTACAATATAATCCTGCAATTTTGCAGCGAGTCCTGAACCACGAAAAATCGGCTTTAAGTAAATGAGATGCACATAGCCAGTCTCAGGCTCGGGTGAAAAGCTACGAAACTCTAACTGCCCTGCAAACTGACCATCAACAAATATATGGATATAGAACCATCCTGATGTTGCTAACCGGTCTAAGACTCGTTCACGATAACCACTGATGAAGTCGTCGAAACCATCGTAATGCCCAAAACTACAAAAGTATGCATCTTTTCTTGCAGCAACGCATAATTCGAAATCATCAATGTTTATCTGCCGAAAAGTAATTTCCATACTTACATTTTCCTTCAAGCACCTAACGCCTTGTTAAGGGGTGAAGCACGCAACACCGATGCTACCGCATACCGCCTTAATACCTAAAACCAACGCATAGTAAAAATGCCACGCGTGCTGAATCCCTCTTGAACAATTTGTTATACGCGTCCTATCGGTTGTACTTAACCTTATTCAAAACTTCTTTTAGTTCATGCGTTTTCTCAAGGTTTACATCGTGAATATTGGCTAAAGCACAAACATAGTACAAGACGTCATATAACTCTTCTGCGATTGAACCTTTGAGTTCATCTAGCGTTGGTTGCCCACGTTTACCTTTGCGAATTGATTCCGATAATTCGCCAACTTCTTCGATTAGTTTTAAAAAATAGTGTTCAGATTGCTCTGGCGCATAATCGAATTCTTTTATATGACTTTGTAACTCAGATAACTTCATAACGTCCTTTTGTATTATTTTCCATAAAGCGTATAACGCCCTGCTAAGGGGTGAGCAACGCAATACCGATGCCGCCGCACACCACCTTAATCACTAAATTCAACGCATAGTAAAAATGCCACGCGTTGCGAATCCCTCTTGAGCAGTTTGTTAGTCGCGAGGCACCGAGCGACAATTTTAAGCCGAACTAAACTTTGCGAACAACAAACTTTATGTGCTTTGATGCACTTAAGTCAGGCGTAGTCGCAAAGCAGCTATTCAATGAAACCACTTGGAACAAACAACGCCATAGAAAACGGACTGACAACACCAAAAAGCGTTTTTGGAAAGCCAATCTCACAGTGCGGACTTTCAACAAAGTCACTGAAACCACGTGGAACTTACAACACCAGAGAAAACGTCCTTTCAGCAAGTAAATAAGCTTTTAAACCAACAAACTCACCGAGCAGATTCGCAACCAAAAACAGATTTTCGATTGCCCCGCCCTATCACCACCAAAGAACGAAACAACCGCTGGAAAATAGCAATGCATTGACTTAGAACCGATGAAACTGAGCTTTGACCGTCGAAGATGGAACTATGAATCAAACAACCAGTAGCCAAGTTTTGAGCTTAGAAACATGATTTTGACTGCTAGCTTTTTCTGGCGACTAACGCCCAATTAAGTTGTGAGCAACGCTCCCACATTACCTAAGCACTTCGCCGTAATCACCAAACTAATTGAAACCGAAAGCGCTAAGCGTTGCGAATCAGCTTGAATTGCTTGTTATACATTTACTCCCCCCATTCGATATGCAATCACCTGAATCCAGCTACAATTCTCATTCAACAGCCGCTCGTACCGCCATCTAAGTCGATTCGTACGCTGTGGATTAAATATCGCAATAGATTCGGCATTAGATAAATTCTGGTGCAGCCAAACCATATCAGAGCAGACTAATTGAGCAGCGCTATCTGAACATAAACCAAAACGGTGGCAAATTGACACATCTGTCAAGAATTCTAAGAGTTCGGTTTCATGCCTGTAAATTTTCTTCAGTTGATCTTTATCTAGTTGTTCTGGATCCTCGACTCTTGCTGCTTCTTGATAGAAAATCGCAACTTGATTTACTTTACTCTGCTCGTTTTTTATATAGTCCTTATAGTACTTAAAATACCTTTCTGCTTTTTCTGCTGACTGTTCATCTGACATGTAGTTTAGTTGCTGCATGCCATACACAATACCGACAGCTAAAAAAATTGTTTGAATCCAGACGGCAACTGTCTGGCTTTCAGGTTTTGTTAAATATTGAATATATTTTTTCATTTTTCACTAACGTCGAGATTCTCGAAATGTATAACGCCTTGTTAAGGTGTGAGGCACGCAACACAGATGCTGCCGCATGTTACCGTAACCGCTAAAACCAACGCATAGTAAAAATGTCACGCGTGCCGAATCACTCTTGAACAATTTGTTATACGAATTTCTCCTTCAGTGCCAGCACTTGTTGTTCAAATAACTCAAAATCTGACTTTGAGTATGACTTAGCGACATTAACCCATTGAACGCCCGTTTCATCTATGTGACGAAACTCGACTTGAAGCGCATATTTAGAACAACGAAGAAGAGCAAAAACGAAACCTACAGCCGTCAAACTAAGAACTAAAACTTGTAGCCATTGCGGTGCCTCTTCAAAGCTAGGAATGGCTAACCAAACGGCCCCTGAAAACACACACACCCAGAATAAAACTTGACCTAAATTATCAAGAAAACTTAACTTTTTAACCCTAGCATTGTTTATCTTAGACAAAGGATATGAGTCTTTCTTAAACCTGAACTCTTTTGAATCCAAGCTAAAATCAGTACTCTTGTACATAAATTCCCTCTATTCGTATAACGCCCTGCTAAGGGGTGAGCAACGCAATACGAAAGCCGCCGCAAACCACCTTAATCACTAAAATCAACGCATAGTAAAAATGCCACGCGTTGCGAATCCCTCTTGAGCAGTTTGTTAGTCGCGAGGCACCGAGCGACAATTTTAAGCCGAACCAAACTTTGCAAACAGCAAACTTTATGTGCTTTGATGCATTCAAATCAGGCGTAGTCTCAAAGCGACTACTCAATGAAACCACTTGGAACAAACAACGCCGTAGAAAACGGACTGACAACACCAAAAAAGGTTTTTGGAAAACCAATCTCACAGTGCGGACTTTCAACAAAGTCACTGAAACCACGTGGAACTTACCACACCAGAGAAAACGCCTTTTCAGCGAGTAGATCAGCTTTTGTACCTAACAAACTCAACGAGCAGAGTTGCAACCAAAAACAGACTCTCGATTGCCTTACTCTGTAAGCACCAAAGAACAAAGCAACCGCTAGGACAGGTATAAAACTTTGGACTTAAAACAGTTAGAACTAAGCTCTGATGATCGACGATTAATCGGTGTATCAAGCAAACAACTGCTGAATTTTAAGCTCAGAGACATGATTTTGATTGCTAGCTTTTTCTGGCGACTAACGCCCTGTTAAGGGGTGAGCAACGCAATACCTAAGCTGCCGCATACCACCTTAATCACTAAAAACAACGCATAGTGAAAATGCCACGCGTTGCGAATCCCTCTTGAACAGTTTGTTAGGCGAAGTTTCCCACCGATGTTTAAGGTTGTTTGAAAGCAGATTACCCGAAACAGAATAAGCAACCAAACACCCACTGACTTTTTGTGATTCAAGAACCATAAAAGCCACTATGCTTCAGCCAAGGTTTCAACAATCACGAAATGCAGACTTTCAGCAACAAAGTAGGTTTTGAACCCGAAAAACCCAAAGCTGCATACTAAAAGCAAGTTCGAAAGCCTCAATTGACTTGCCCTTGCCACACTTTGAGCTAGTGACATTCACCGCCAGCCAACCTCATAAAACAATGAGGCAACCCACGAAAATTGGCATGTTTTACGGCTGGAAAGGTTCAAGAATTTGCGCCGACAATACCAAATTGCCGATTTAGAAAAACGAATGCTCAAAGAGAACTAAGAAGATGAGAACAAAGAATTTTCCTGCCCGCCGCCTAACGCCCTGTTAAGGTGTGAGCAACGCAATGCCGATGCCACCGCAAACCACCTTAAACACTAAACGCAACGCATAGTAAAAATGCCACGCGTTGCGAATCACTCTTAAACAGTTTGTTATATTTTTATTGTTTGACAGACTTTATTAGCTTACCAAGTTGCTCAACACCATCAAAAGTAGATGGTATATGATCAGCGTTGAGAGCTATCCCTGAAAATATTATGCTTTCAAATTTATCCAAAGAATCTTTGTCTTGTTTCTTCATATCACCTGCATACTCAGAATAGTTATGTATGAAGCGACAAAGGGTCATTCTAAGATCTATTTGTAGCAATTGAGACTGTAAGGATTTGTAATTAGTCAGAAGAACTCGAAAGTAATATACCAGAATAACGACAAGTGAAACTGTAGGTAGAGCGACCAACATCATTATCCTCGTCAATTCAGCACCTTTTTCAATATTCGCTAGCACATATGACACTTCGAAAATGAGGGGTAATAGAATGAGAATAGATACTAGCCTTAGCCACAATAGGACGTTCTTAATTTCTTTCTTTTTCTGCTCTGCTAGATTGTTAAAACCATCACTCAACCCAACGAAATTGAAAGCATCTTTATATGTATCAAGAGATTGCTTTAAATTAGATGCTCGATCTTCTCTTTCTTTGAGCTCCTTGTCCCATGATTTTTTTGTATCTTCGAAGCTTGACTTAGCCAAGTGTAGTTTGCGGACACTTTCGACAGCAGGACTATTGGCAATTTCCTTTAAGATAGCAATAGGCATTTCACTAATTGCGAAATGAATATCAGATTGCCCCTCATCGGAAAAACTTGTTGAGTTCTCAGTACAAAAGCGTCTAGCCCTCTCTAAATCTCTATGAATGTCATTTGGAGTGGACAAATGAAACTCTAAAAGGAGCCTGAACAACAACCCCATCGCGCTATCTAATTCTTCCTTATCCAAACTTGCAGTTCTCTCCCCCAAAAAAATGAACTAGATGCTCCCCAACCCAACCAATGTTTATTTGGCAACGCGAATCCCACAAGTCAGGGCTACTTATTATAGCCTTGCAGACAACAAGCAGGTGTTTGCTGCGGTTGCTTTCAAAGTCTGACTCGTAAGTTAACCCATCAACTCTATTGATGAACTTAGAAATTACTCGTTGAGTTGTTTCATTTTCAAAAAACTGGTTCATAAAACTCCAATAAAAATATAACGCCCTGCTAAGGGGTGAGTAACGCAATACAAAAGCCACCGCATACCACCTTAATCACTAAATTCAACGCATAGTGAAAATGCCACGCGTTGCGAATCCCTCTTGAGCAGTTTGTTAGTTTGCAAACCCAAAGCGTTGATTTTACGTTATTTCAAACTTTGCAAACAATAAACTTTATGTGTTTTGATGCATCTAAGTCAGGCGTAGTCTCAAAGCGGCTACTCAATGAAACCACTTGGAACAAACAACGCCGCAGAAAACGAACTCACAACACCAAAAAGCGCTTTTGGAAAACCAACCTCACAGTGCGGACTTTCAACAAAGTCACTAAAACCACGTGAACTTACCACACCAGAGAAAACGTCATTTCAGTGAATAAACCGGCTTTTGCACCAACAAACTCAACGAGCAGAGTTTCAGCAAAAAAGTTCAACCCAGTTAACCCAAAAATCGCCGCACCAAAGAACAAATCAACCGTAGAAACGCTGCCAGTTTGGGGTTTTCACCACGCTAGTTAACACTGAAATTGAACGCCGATATGACGATTTCCACTTTGAGCTTTTACCACTAGACCTTGCGATATAGCTGCGTTTTTCCTCTTGCAAACTAACGCCCTGTTAAGGTGTGAGCAACGCAACACCGACGCCGCCGCACACCACCTTAAACACTAAAACCAACGCATAACAAAAATGCCACGCGTTGCGAATCACTCTTAAACAGTTTGTTAGCTTGTTAAGCGTTTAAGTTGTTCATTTATATCACGAACCCATTCCTGCTGCTTTTCTTTTGAACGAGGTAACGGGTGGTAAAAAAGACCTTTTTTGCTCTTGTTTCCAGCTATTCGATACGCACCGAACTTAGAAACTGCTAGGGATGTTAGAAAACGTAGTTTGTAATTAACCCCACTAGCAAAAACAATTGAGGATGTCTTACATTTTTCTAAAATCTGATTCAGTTCTTCGCACCGATTCTCGGAGAAGATCGAGTGCCTGTCGCCAAACGAGCCAAATGAAAGCCCCTTTAACTTTCTTGTAAACAGACTACTTTTCGATTCTCTTACATCTGATAAATTTATAACAATAGCAGTGCGAAAGTTGTTATCAGCCATGACCTTCATAATTTGAGATTGAGTATTATCTGGCTTTGTCAGCACACATGATTTTGAAAATATTGTAGCTTTAACATTTAGGTCTTTTGGTTCAGAACTACCTGGGTTCATCATAACCATTAGTAAATCAATTTGGGTGTCATCCGAAATATCATCTAAGTCTGTAATTAGGAGTACATCCCGAAAATTTAGTTCACCAGATGAGTAGAAATGCCCATAACACTTATAATTCATATTACTGTCACTCATGAAATTAATTCTAATTTCGACGCGAATAGCCTCAAATATTGACTGCTAATAATTGACATCGCAAGCTAACGCCGCATTAAGGTGTGAGCGGCGCTTGGCTATACTTGAGCGAAGCGAAAACGCCAAGCGTTGCGAATCACTCTTAAATGCTTTGTTAGCAGCAACTTACAACGCGAGTTTAAACCCTTCATGTGTTGCTTTAAATCCAAGCTTCTCATAGAACCTGATTGCATCAGGACGCTGCTTGTCACTTGTTAGCTGAACGATTGTACAGCCTTTATCTTTTGCCAGTTCGATGGCATGTGCGACCATTTGCTCACCGAAGCCTTGACCACGATAGTCACTATGGATTCGGACACCTTCGATAAGACAACGCCAACTACCAATATGCGTTAGGTAAGGAATAAAAGTAATTTGAAGCATCCCGACTAGAGAGTTTTCCAGCTCAACAACCAGTAATTCGTTGTTTGGGGCTCTTACAATTGCTTCGAACGCTTCAAGATACCCACTATTTAACGGAACAGACGCATCTTCTCTTTTACTACCAAGTGGGTCATTTGAAAGCAAAGCTACAAGACTTTCCAAATCTTCAAAATCAGCTGAACGATACTTTAATTCCATTTATGGCTCCTTATTACTTCTGGCTGCTAACGCCGCATTAAGGGGTGAACAACGCCACCACCCGAATTAAACCATTGTGCCGTAAACACTAAAGCTAGTTCAAACCAAAATTGCCAAGCGTTGTGAATCCCTCTTGAATGCTTTGTTAGTTGCCATACTTAAAGCTTTGAGTTGAAGTTGATTGCCACTTTGCCAACACTAATTTTACGTGTTTTGAAAAACTCAAATCAGGCGTAGTTTTAAAGCGTCTCTCACTGAAACCACTTGGAAAAAACAACACCGTAGAAAACGAACTAACAACACCAAAAAGCTCATTTAAGAATGACAATATTACAAAGCTGACTTTCAACAAGTAAATCGGTTTCTGAAACAGAAAATCCAACCACAAAATAAACCTGAGAACTATTTTCACAAACCCGAACGATTCAAAATTGAGGTACGAAACCCCACCAAAAACACACTGACTTTAACTCTAAACATTCTGTTTAAGCTGCGCTTTCCTCGTTGGCAACTAACGCTCTGTTAAGGGGTGAGCAACGCTATACCGAAGCCGCCGCATACCACCTTAAACACTAAAACCAACGCATAGTAAAAGTGCCACGCGTTGCGAATCCCTCTTGAACAGTTTGTTAGTTTTTATTTTGGACTCGGAAGCAGTATTTGTTCCACAAACTTTAGTGCCTCCGGAGCTCTTTGACCAAAGTATTCAGGAGCTTTAGTTGGCAGCCAGACTGTGTGGAAGTGATTTTTAAAATCTTCCATGTATTCCATAGGGTACAATTTTGCTGGATAAACACGCCCATCAGGAAACTCATGATCATAAGTTTCGAAATGCTTAGGCTCAACGCCTCGGTTTTTCCTTAACCAGTTGCAGAACATTTTCCCCTCTGATGCGTCAGGTAACATGTTAGCAGGTATTGTGTACCCTGCGCTTTCTAAAGGAGCGACCAAGTTAAAAACTAACTCGTTGAGCATGGAGAAATGGGTATGGGGAACTTTTGATCTGTTCAACATGTAACGTTCTATATGAACTGGCATAACAGGCTTAGCTTTACCACTTTGCCATTCATATACCCATTGAGATACTTTTACAGCAAACTTTACTGACAACCATTGACCCAAATTGATTGCTAAGTAAGGGTGCACCCAAGTTCCTTGCTCCTGAGCGTTACCACCTTTAATAATATGAACTAACTGGTGAGTTGGTAATCCTGTTTGCTGACTCAACTCGGCGATAAAGTCCTGAGTCGATTTCAGCGCATTATAATCAGAGAAACGTTTACCAACGGACTTACACAGCGCGGTTGCACTAATATAACCATCGCCAATGCGTTGAGGTATAATTTCCCCTTCCTCTATCCTAGGAATTAATGCCATTTGCTCCATAATAACCTCCAAACTTCTGTAAAAACTAACGCCGCGTTAAGTGGTGAGCAACGCAACCACCTTACTTAAACTATTGTGCCGTAAACACTAAAGCTGAATCAAACCGAAGATGCCAAGCGTTGGGAATCCGTCTTAAACGCTTTGTTAGTGTTGTAACTCCAACCATACTTTACATTCGTTAAATATAAAAAAATCCCGCTCTGAATCAGACTCGTAGAAATCATGAAATGCCCCATAAATCTTATGTATACCTATATTATCGCCTACAAAGAACTCAATATTTTCATGTAAATCAAATCCAGAAATATCGCGTAAAAGTAACTCAAATTGCTGACTAGGGTTGGCGCTTCTGTAAACTATTTGAGATATATGGTATCTAACTAAAAAATCTATAGCAGCTTCGAATGACGGTTTCTCATGCCCTAGAGATTTAATCATCACTTCAAACATCTCTGACACTACTTCCCATATAGGTTCAGCATCATATACCGCCAAAATTTCATCCGTATATACTCCAGACTTCAATTTGCTCTCAGCAAAAGCTAATAAGTCTTCGGTAGAGAGTCGCCCCGCTACATAGCGAGAAATAAATAAATCATCTTGCTGCACAAATTTTCCTTTCAACACTAACGCCCGCTTAAGTGGTGAGCAACGCAATACTATGTTTCCGCACACCACCTAAATCACTAAACTTAACGCATGGTAAAAATGCCACGCGTTGCGAATCCGTCTTGAAGCGTTTGTTATATTTTTATTGTTGCCAGCTGCTCTTTCTTTTGCTGATAAATAGGAATTAATACATCATAAAGTTCATTAAGCTTTCCCTCAATCTCATCAAGGTATTTAGTCAACTCATTTTTCTTTGTACCAAGGTATTCTTCAACTATACGGTCGAGGATACGTTGTTCAAGAATTGCCTCACCGCCATTTTCTACTGATAGGTGACTAGCTTGCAAAAACAAAGTTACATTATCTAGGGCGTCTTCACTATATCGAGCATGGTGAATTACACTGTTACGTACAAAGCGATAATCATTACATTTTTTATTCACAGCTTTCATCAGGGCATCAACACCAAAGCGTTTGACATGCTCATTACATACAATTGTATTATGAGACATACTTTCGTTCGCTAGACCTAAATCAAAAATTCTGTTCACTAGGATTAGTGCGCGATCGTAAATTGATTGAACGCGAATTATACTATTCTCAACCCAAAGTTGGATTAACTCGGATTTATCGCCGTTGTTTGAAGCAATAGCGTCCAATGCGGATGTATTTAAAAGCGATAGTGATAGCCTTGCACTGTCAATGGCACTATCAATTGAACTCAACGCTTTGCCACAATCTAACATATAAATATCAGAGTAATTCGAGACCTCAACACTGCCGTCTTCTGGGTTGAATTTTCTCATCATTAATGGACCGTCAGGATCCAAAATAATTGTATTCTTAATTTGGTGCATAAATACCTCCAAAAATATAACGCCCTGTTAAGGTGTGAGCAACGCAATACTGAAGCTCCCGCATACCACCTTAAACACTAAAACCAACGCATAGTAAAAATGCCACGCGTTGCGAATCACTCTTAAACAGTTTGTTAGCCGCTAATTCCCAAAGGTTACTGCTTACTCAACAGGAACTTACGCAAATCTCTCTCTGCACGCATAACAAACAGAATAAACACTTTGTCACCGTCTTGTTTATAGAAAACACGACATGGATTAACGACAACTTCACGATAACTTAAATGTTCTAGCTCGGGTGGAATACGGCCTGACTCTGGGAAAGTTTGTAGGCGTTCGACTTTGGAGAAGATCATTTGCACTAACTGCTTTGCAGCTACGATATTTTCAAGAGCGATGTATTCAGCGATATCGTTGAGGTCAGATAACGCTGGTTCAGTCCAGATTATTTCAGCCATTTTGACATTTTGTCCTTGGCTTCATCATGGCTTACCACTTTACCGTCAGCTAGTGCACGCTCACCTCGTGCAATACCCTCAAGAATAGCTAAACGATTTTGCATAAACTCGTAGTCATCAACATCAACGAGATACGCGGATGGCTTACCATGCTCAGTAATTAACACTGGCTCTTTGGTGTCGTGGAGATCGGCGAGGATCTTAGTTGCTTGACGTTTGAGTGATGTAACTAGTTCTACTTTCATGAGAGCTGCTCCAAAGGAATACTAAAGTGATACTATTCTATCACTTTGAGTATAGCAAGCTCCATGACGGCTAACGCCTTGTTAAGGGGTGAGCAACGCAATACCTAAGCCGCCGCATAGCACCTTAAACACTAAAACCAACGCATAGTAAAAATGCCACGCGTTGCGAATCCCTCTTGAACAATTTGTTATAAGCGCCCAGCGCAGAGTACTTAAGCCAATTCTTTAACCTCATCAGCTTTATTTGTCATATAGAGCTTTTCAAACTCATTAATCGTAAGCGTCACAATTTCACCTATTTTCTGCAAAGTACGAATCACAGGAAGATTAGGGAAAATACTTTCACTTGGAAAACTAAGTTCGACAGATACGTCGAATGTGTTTTGGATCCGTATCGGCTCACCACCCGTGCGAAGTAAGTTGATTTGCTTAGTCGCATCCCCACCTACACCGCAATTTGTCATTGTCACACCACCAGAGACTAAATTTATATTTTCAATATTTACAGCAGATACCGTAGGAAGAATGATATTGTGCTTACTGTCATTATCCATGGAATGAAAAAGCCAATACAGCTCATCGCCACCTCCCTCTGGGCGAAGTTTACCTAAAAGAAGCTCAGACGCACCTGGCAATGCAGTATCCAATATGGGTAGAAACCGGTTCTTAGATAATTCTTCTCTTGAATCACTCATAGGAAAATACGGACGCTTAGTACTATCAACCTCTCTGACGATACCAGAAGCAAGATGATCTAATGCGGCTCTAAAGTTACTGATCACATCTCCGATAATTAATCCAAGAGTTTCTGCTATTGGCTGTGTAGGTCGGTAAACCAAGCTCATTCCTATTGCATCAGGGCGCGGAAACGCGAACTCAGCTTCAACTTTAATTTCGTATAACTCTTTTGATAATGGGAAAGTAATACTTTCAAGCTCCTGAATATGCTTGCAAGCTCTTTCGACCTTGAGCCTTGGAGATATAAAAACGCTCACGAATACTCCTTTATTTTCCAATTAGCTTATAACGCCTTGCTAAGGTGTGAGTAACGCAATACAAAAGCTACCGCACAGCGCCTTAATCACATAAACCACCGCAAAGTAAAAATGCCACGCGTTACGAATCACTCTTAAGCAATTTGTTAGTACATGCGCTACTTCTATTTATGCGCTCCAAGATATTGAAAACTGGAATGACATGAAAGGCTTTGAACACTGAAGTGAGACGGGCAGCTACAAAACTTTACCCCGATTGAAAGACGAAAGTTAGCTAGAAGAAAAACGCACTGAACTGCCCTACTTTCACTTGCTTCAAATTAGAAAAGGATTCTTTCCTCGTACTTCAACCGCCACAACAAAAGTAATCAAGGTTCTCTCAAAAGCCACCACGAAAATGAAGAAGCACCAAAGAAATAGGCTAAGAGTTAGAAACCGTAAACGATGAAATCAAAGCGAACACTTCGCATATAGTGCCACCGGAAAGAACGTGAAAGGCACTAACTGAAAGGTGTAAATACGAGCGCCAAAACAGATAAACACCAAAACTTATGACCTTTGATGTCAAACCCGTACTAACGCCTTGTTAAGGTGTGAGGCACGCAATACCGAAGCTCCCGCATAATACCTTAACAACTAAAACCAACGCATAGTAAAAATGCCACGCGTGCCGAATCACTCTTGAACAATTTGTTATGTTTATTACCACTCGCCAGTACGTTACCGTATATGAGCAGAACTATTTTACCGGCTAAAAATTTAGCTATTACCTGCTGCTAAAAAGCAGGAAATCCCATAAAAACAAAGGATATGAAGAGTGACACCATAGAATATCGAATGACAGTAAACAACCAAGAGCTACTTTCAGGATACTTCGAGATATTTTCGCTACTTCTTACGTAATTAAAGAGAAGCGCACTAGAAAAAGGAACAAACAAAAAGTAGATCGCTTTATATCTACTCGGGTCTATTCTTTTCATCTGCAATCCGAGGGAAATACTACTCCCAAGGAGCACTATCATTGAAGATATGAGCACTAGAAAAGCCGCAAATGCTAGTAGCGAATACACATCCATGAACTCTCCTTTTCCACAATAAGCATCTGAATATTAACTATAGTTTTCTAAAATCGACTAAGAAACATAACGCCCTGTTAAGGTGTGAGCGACGCAATACCGATGCCTCCGCATACCACCTTAATCACTTAATCCAACGCATGGTAAAAATGCCACGCGTTGCGAATCACTCTTAAACAGCTTGTTAGTTGCGT
>NZ_JAKKCN010000015.1:0-30925 GCF_021728155.1 Vibrio sp. J2-4 | reverse complement strand
CAAACTCTTCAATTTAAGATTTTGTTCGGCTCAATGAATACTGAACATTACATAAAGTAATGTTTGAATTGACTGTGCTGAATCCGAAGATTCAATGGTCACTTCGTTTCATTGAAACCTAATTTGATACCGAGGTATCTAATTGGATTATCATCAACGAGTGCCCACACAGATTGATAGGTTTATATTTTTAAAGAGCTTTTCTAACTTATCCAGCAACTTAGTTGCTCGTCGTTAGGGGTGCGTATCTTACTCCGCACCGTGAGAGAGTCAAGCATTTTTTCAAATTTCTTTTTCTCTCACTTCCGACTCGCTGTGTGACTTTCGTCTCACTCCGTGTCGGTGGATGCGCAGTATAGGGAGTTGATAAATTAGTACAAGCGTTTTTTGCAAAAAAACTCTCAACCGAACAAATAACGAGCATTCCGCATAGATACTCAACGATCTTGTCTAATATTCCGGGTTGTAGAGGATCTTTTCATGATGAAACACCTGACTTCTGCATTAAAAGACCGCCGATTTCTTGGTAATTTCGATCGCTGATCTTATCTCTCTTGGTTCTTTTTTCTCTTTCTAACTATATAAAGACGAAAAAAAGAGCAGAACGATAACGAACTGCTCTTTTGGTCTTTACTTTTTATTTGGGGTACTTCAGGTGAAGTCTTGGAAAAGTGCTTCTTCTATATATAGAAGAAAAGATCAGAGCATCCTTGCCCTTCTCTTTTACGACAGATTAGCTAGGGGTATATCTAAATGTCGTGGTTGTTCGATGACACATTGAGCTCGTAAGAGTGGAGCATGCTTGCATTCCCAATGGAGTCATCTTCGAGAGGAACTTAGTTCTTCAATACTTTTACGGTGTAGCTACCATCTTTTTGTTGGTACAGACCGTGGATGTCGGTTTCGAAACCTGGGTAATGCGCACCGATCTCACAAAGCATCTCTAGGAAGTCCAGTACAGGGCGAGACTCTTGAGTCACCATTTCACCAGGAAGTACTAGTGGCACACCTGGAGGGTAAGGAAGGATCATGTTCGCACTTACGCGACCAACCATTTCTTCCAGTTTGATTTCTTCTACGTTACCGCGAAGCTCTTCTTGCCATGCTGCGTGTGGTGTTACTTTCATTTCAGGAAGAACATCGAACGCTTTGTACATTAGCTCTGGTAGATTGTATTTCTTAGTTAGGTTGTGAATCGCTTGTGCTAATTCTTGAACGCGCATGCCTTCATAGAAGCTTGGGTCTTCGTTATATAGCGAAGGAAGGAAGCTCTTGATGGTTAGGTTCAAGTCGTAGCCACGTTTAAATTCAGTCAGACCGCGTAGCAATTGCATTGCTTTTGATTTGTCGATACCGATTGAGAATAGGAACAACAAGTTGTATGGACCTGTTTTCTCTACCACGATGCCGCGCTCGTCTAGGAATTTAGCCACCAGCGAAGCAGGAATACCTGATTCTTCTAGTTCGCCTTCTTTATTCATCCCAGGAGTCAATAGCGTTACTTTGATTGGATCAAGATACATGTGGTTGTCATCCATGTTCTTGAAGCCGTGCCATGTGTCGCTAGGGTCTAGTTTCCAACATTCCGTAGTATCGATGTTTTCTGGTTGCCATACATCGAAGAACCAGCTGTCACTTTCTGCTTCTAGGCGTTTGATCTCTTTACGGAAGCGAATTGCGCGATCGATAGAGTCTTGCATCAACTTCTTACCAGTGTTGCCGCGCATCATTGCCGCTGCAGTTTCAGTAGAAGCAACAATGCCGTACTGAGGTGAAGTTGAAGTGTGCATCATGAATGCTTCGTTGAAAGATTCTTTATCAAAGTCGCCTTTCACGTGAATCATTGAAGCTTGTGAGAACGCTGCCAACAGTTTGTGTGTTGATTGTGTCTCGTAGAACACTTTGCCTGGCATCGCTTCACCACTCATACCACATTTACCTTCATAAATTGGGTTGAAGTTAGTGTAAGGCACCCAAGCACTGTCGAAGTGGATGTGTTTACAGTCTAGCGACTCTTTGATGAATTGTGTGTTGTACAACAGACCATCGTAAGTTGAGTTAGTCACTACTGCGTAACTTGGCGCTGTTGCACCTGGTGTTTTCGCCACTTTCTCTGCAATGACATCGCGGCTGAATTCGCTTTGTGGAATACCACCAAGGATGCCGTATGCGTTACGAGTTGGGCGGAAGTAGATTGGTGTCACGTCGCTCATCATCATTAGGTGAGTCAGAGATTTGTGACAGTTACGGTCAATCAGTACTGTGCTGCCCGCAGGCGCTGAGTACATACCAACGATTTTGTTCGATGTAGACGTACCGTTAGTTACGATGTAAGAACGGTCTGCATTGAAGGTACGTGCGATGTATTCTTCTGCATCTTTATGTGGACCTGAGTGGTCTAGTAGAGAACCTAGTTCAGGCATTGAGATTGATACGTCCGCTTTGAATGTGTTTGGACCGTAAAAATCATAGAAGATGCTACCAGCAGGGCTTTTCTGGAATGCAGTACCGCCCATGTGACCTGGAGTACAGAAGGTGTATTTACCTTCTTCTACGTATTTGAATAGCGCTTTAGTGAATGG
This sequence comes from Vibrio sp. J2-4, assembly GCF_021728155.1. Taxonomy (NCBI): domain Bacteria; kingdom Pseudomonadati; phylum Pseudomonadota; class Gammaproteobacteria; order Vibrionales; family Vibrionaceae; genus Vibrio; species Vibrio sp. J2-4. The sequence goes on along the minus strand of NZ_JAKKCN010000015.1, from coordinate 28,343 downwards.
AGGCATGATGGCATCTTTGTATGCCTCAGTCGCTTGGTTGATTTTGATAGCGATGTCGTCAGCCATACCTAAAGCGTACTCGAAGAAGCTCACGTTTAGACGTAGGTCTGTTAGTGAAATATCTAGAGTAGACTGTTCGTTAGCAAATGCGTGAACAGGCAGTTTTTCGTTGATTTGGCTAATACGTTCACATAGCTCTAGTGAGTATTTATCCCAGTCGAACAGCACACCGCAAATGCGTGGGTTCATCTCAATCATTTTGATCAAGTCTTTATCATCTACTGGGTAAACCACTTCGTAGCCCGCTTTCTCAAGAGCAGCGTGAAGTTGACGAACTGGCTCTTCTTTAAAGAACACACCCATGTGGTTCAAGATAGCGAAAATATTCATTTGGACATCTCCAAGGCGAATGAAGGCGCTCTCTGCCATTTACAGGCAGTGAGTAAGGTGAGCGCCGAGTGAATTTGTTTTTTATTGGCTGGCACCGAAGCGCCAGCGTTTGGGGGATTAGTTGCTTGCTTGAGCAGGCATGTCGTCAGCGTGTAGCTTCATGTACTGAGCTAAGCCGGCTTTTTTGCTGTAGAACATCAAGATAACTAGAGAAACGATGAAGGTTGCTGTTAGCGTACCGCCCTCTGCACCTGCTAGTGCGATGAAGCAGAACAGACAAGCCACACCAGAGAACAGCATTACGAAGCCGTTGCGTGTTGTCATACCTTCGAAGCGAATCAAGTTAATGCTTGAGTAGAAGTAAGGCAGCATAGTTAGTAGAACTGCATCAGTCGTTAACTGGTTGAACAGGTCTGATGCGTGTGCTGTTTTAGAGCTGAAGAACATCAGTACAACCATTAGCGCAGTCATCTTGATTGACGCAAGGATTAGACCTTTCTTAGGCACACCGTTTTTGTCAGTTTCGCCGTAGATTTTAGGGAAGTTGCCATCGCTTGCTGCACGTTTACCAGCCTCGCCCACCAGCATCATCCAAGAACCTAGCGAAGTGAAACATGCTAGTGCTGTGAATGCTGATACGAATGGTGCAGTCCAGCTACCGAATAGCTCAGTGGTTGCTAGTGCAAATGGCGCACCTGATGCCGCAACTTCAGAAGCAGGGAACATGCCGCTGATCATTTGAGTTGATAGGATGTAAATCACACCTGCGATACCAGTACCCAGCATGGTTGCTAGCGGTACAGTACGTTTAGGATTTTCTACCATACCTGTCGATACTGCTGCTGATTCCACACCAACGAATGACCATAGACAGATAAGAACCGCAGTCACAATCGCATGGCTATCCGTACCCGCAGATACGTTCCAGTTTTGGCTGTATAGCGCAGTGTCGAAGTGCGTCCAACCAAACGCCGCTGTACCAACAACAGGAATGAGGATTAGAACAAGACCAAGCGTACATAGACGGCTTACCCAGCTACCACCAAGTAGGTTAACGAAAGTGAAGATCCATACCGATGCAATCGTCGCAATACCTGCTGGGATTGGGTCATTAAGCACAGGGAAGAATACTGAAAGGTAAGAAACACCTGTAATAGCAATAGCTAGGTTACCAATCCAGTTCGCGTGGTAATAAAGCACGCCCGTTTGGAAACCAAAGACTGGGGAAACTTCGCCCGCATAAGCGATAGGACCACCTTCTTGAGGGTTTTTGGTTGCCAGACGAGCGTAAACAAACGCAAGGCTCAGCGCACCGATCAAACAGATCAGCCAACTGAAAATTGAAACAGAGCCTACTGAAGCTAGGCTAGAAGGTAACAGTGCAATACCACTACCCATCATGTTACCGGCGACTACACCCGTACAGGCAATTAGGCCGATTTTTTTCGTATTCGATGACATAACATCTCCAAATCTATTCTACTCAAGTCAACGTGACTCAAACTGAACGGTTATTAGCGAGATGCTATGAAGTAGATACCTGCTCGACCTCGCTAAATTTCGAAGTGAAGACTACGCCCAAAAATCGGGAAAAAAATAAACTTGGCGTTATCAATAAAATGATTAGTTAATCAACATCAAGTTGAGATAAACATGATAAACACAAAAATATAAAACCAAATTATTCATGCAGTTATAAGAAAAACATCAAACCTTCTACCGATAGATAAACTCTCATCAACTCGTTGGTAATCGCGGCAAAAGTTATCAACCTCTATCAACTTCCCCGCCCCGAAGGGTTGATTCCCTGAACCTGTTGATTTCATAAACCTCTCCCTGATCGCGCTTTTTGACCCACATCAATATTCATCTCGCCTGCAAGAAAGCATCAGAATCATTCTCGCCAAATAACCCAGCCAGACACTCCATACAATCAATAGAGATAGAGATAGAGATAGAGATAGAGATAGAGATAGAGATAGAGATAGAGATAGAGATAGAGATAGAGATAGAGAAGAAAACCGGATATGTCTTCCCGTTGCAAGCTTGCGTTACTGGCTCCTTCGTAAGTCATTACCCCACCGCCCACCCTTTTCACTTTTCGACAGCTACAAAAAAGCCCCTCACCGAAATGAGGGGCTAGTATTAAACTGACGTAGAGTGAGAGAGAATTAAAGCATTCGAACGACAGAAGGGTGAACAGCGCGATACATGGCGTAATCAATCGCCTTCATGTTACTTGGGAAGACCAAGTTTTCGCACAGCAGGTACGTCTCAACCGACGTATCAATATAGAAAGCTTCGCTGTAAGACTCACTGGCCAAATCCAGATCACCATCCAATTCAGCGTGCTTACCACGAATCACATAAGAAAGCACCGAATCACGTAACCTCAAAGCCTGCCCAAGATGCTGCTTGGCTGAAGCCATGTCACCAATAATGGTTTCGTGCAAGGCTAAAGCTTCATAAATTCGCGGTTGAATTGGCCCAACCATCATTTTTACGTTAGTTTCTAGTGCGTCACTCAACTGCTGCACTCGCCCTTTCTTCAACTCCTGTGAAAAGTCGAGCACCTTCTGCACGTGGTAAGCAATCAATAACTCTGCCTGAACGTAAGCATTATCTGGCTCAATTTCTAAAATGTTTTCCAGCAAGTTGACGCCTTGGCGAAACTGCTTGGCATCCGAGACATTGAGATAATGGTTAGCTTGAACAAACAGCTCCAAAGCATTTGGGTTAATTGGCATTCCCGCCACCAGCATCGTGGATTTCAGCTTGGCATCCGGCACTTTCAGCACTTGCATCAAGTCTAACGACGCTTGTTGAAGCACTGTCTTTAAATGGCTGCTGGTTAACGCGTATTGACGACTAAACAACACCTTTTCAGATGAGTTATTGCGATATTCCACCTCTAAAAAGCTACCACCATCATTTTCACGAACCCGCACCACAACCGATTTGCCCGGCACAATACCCGAGGTAAACGACGCCTTCTTTAGCATGACTCGGTAATCGCTCACTTGAGCAATGTCAGACATCAACTTTTGGGCAAACCCGTCTGCCAAGTCGTAGCTTAACCCTTCGCTCGTGAAGTTATCTTGAAACTTGAATTCGATAAGGTGAGTATCGATGGCTTGAGTAATACGCACTTCCGATTGCTTGTAGGTAAACACGCCCATCACCACAACCAAAACACTGATCCAGATGAAGTTCATGATCCCCAGGCGCCACGGACTGATTTTATTTTTTTTCTGAGGGGCCTTTTTCTCTTTAGACATCTCACAGACCGCGCGAGTCAGAGGGCCAGCAGGAAAGGTGACGGCAGGTGCGATAGGTAGAGTATCTTCTTCTGATTCTTCAACAATAGGAGGAAGAGTTTCTGAATCACAATGACGACTTGCGAGGAATTCCTCGAGTGTCATTGGGGTCACATTTGCCACCAGCTTGTAACCACGTTTCGGCACTGTAATGACGTAGCTGGTATTTTCTTCCCGACCGTCCCGCAGTAATTTACGCAACTCAAAAATGGACTGAGTCACCACTTGATCGGTCACAATCGCCCCTGCCCAAACGTATTGGATCAATTCCTCACGATTGAACACCTCATTCGCATGCTCCGCTAGGAAATGCAGAAGATTAATTAAGCGTGGCTCAACAGTAACTTCCCTATCTTGTCGATACAGCTTATTTTCATCAACGCTTAAAACCCAGTCATTGATTTGAAAATAGACTCCAACCATGTATGAAAACTCTCGTATCTACAGACAGCGCTACGGCAGGAATCAAACAATGGTCAATTCCTACAGGTAACTAAAGGCGAGATTATAGGTGGGAAAACGGCGTGCACCTAGAAAAGCAAGCCGCCAAAAATGCAAACTTAAGTTAAGTGATGCAGAAATGAGACTACTCAAGTGCTGCAAGGATAGAACAATGAGTAGCATCATCGTCCGTATGACCGCAGCAAGCATCATTGATCTTCTTCAAAGCTCGACGAATTTTCGTTAGCTCGTTAATTTTTCCATCAATCAGCTCTAACTTAGCAGAAGTAATAGCTTTAACCTCTGAACAGCTGTGTTCTGTTGCTTCTAGTTTGATTTCTAGTAGCTCTTTAATCTCATCCAGGCTCAGGCCCAGCTCTTTACCTTTAAGGATGAAGTGTACCTGCTTTTGATTCTCTTCATTATAGAGACGATAACCTGATTCACTTCGACCTGCGGGCTTTATCAGCGCGTTTTTCTCATAAAAACGCAGCGTATCTGCCGTCACACCACAACGTTTTGCCAGTTCACCTATCTGAAACATAACTTTCCCTATTAACTATCTCGTTACTTTTAAAGCTAAAGAACCTCTTTTTCACAATTATTTTTGAGATGCCAAACGATTGCGCGAGCTTTTTTGTAATAAATTGGTTAGAATACGCGCCATCAAATGTGGAGACTGTTTTCTAACCAGAAAACATCCGGCAAAGGTCTTTACCAAAACTGGCCAATATTTTACCCCAAGAGGTAAAAACAAGTTCATTTTTGGCAAACATCTTTAACTCCGTGAATTTGAGGAAAATGGAAGCATGAATAACGCTCGTCCTATTCGCCGTGCGCTTATCAGCGTATCAGACAAAACAGGTATTGTTGAGTTTGCACAAGCTCTTGCTGAGCGCGGTGTCGATATCCTATCTACTGGTGGTACAGCACGCCTACTTGCCGAACAAGGCATCGCAGTAACAGAAGTCTCTGACTACACAGGTTTCCCAGAAATGATGGACGGCCGCGTTAAAACGCTTCACCCGAAAGTTCACGGTGGTGTACTTGGTCGTCGTGGTCAAGATGACGACGTGATGGCAAAACATGGCATCAATCCAATCGACATGGTCGTTGTTAACCTATACCCATTCGCTGAAACCGTTGCAAAAGAAGGCTGTACACTAGCTGACGCGGTTGAAAACATCGATATCGGCGGCCCAACGATGGTTCGCTCTGCAGCGAAAAACCACAAAGACGTGACTATCGTTGTGAACGCTCATGATTACGGCCGCGTAATTGCAGAGATGGACGCAAACGACAAATCTCTCACTCTCGAAACTCGCTTCGACCTTGCCATCGCTGCTTTTGAACACACTGCCGCTTACGATGGCATGATCGCAAACTACTTCGGCACTATGGTTCCATCTTACGGTGAGAACAAAGAAGGTGATGAAGAGAGCAAATTCCCTCGTACGTTCAACCAACAGTTCGAGAAGAAGCAAGACATGCGCTACGGTGAGAACAGCCACCAAGCAGCCGCATTCTACGTTGAAGCAAACCCACAAGAAGCATCTGTTTCTACTGCTCGCCAAATCCAAGGTAAAGCCCTTTCTTACAACAACATCGCAGACACGGACGCCGCACTTGAGTGTGTGAAAGAGTTCAACGAGCCAGCATGTGTGATCGTAAAACACGCGAACCCATGTGGTGTAGCGCTGGGTAAAGACATTCTAGAAGCATACAACCGCGCTTACCAAACTGACCCAACATCAGCGTTCGGCGGCATCATTGCATTCAACCAAGAGCTAGATGCTGAAACGGCTAGCGCTATCGTTGAGCGTCAATTCGTTGAAGTGATTATCGCACCTTCTGTTTCTGCTGAAGCGATTGAAATCGTTGCAGCGAAGAAGAACGTACGTCTACTAGAGTGTGGCGAGTGGTCAACGAAGACAACGGGCTTTGACGTAAAACGCGTCAACGGTGGTCTACTGGTTCAAGACCGCGACCAAGGCATGGTAAGCCTAGACGATCTTAAAGTCGTGTCTAAACGTCAGCCGACAGAAGAAGAGCTAAAAGACGCCCTATTCTGCTGGAAAGTAGCGAAATACGTGAAATCTAACGCGATCGTTTACGCGAAAGGCGACATGACTATCGGTGTAGGCGCAGGCCAAATGAGCCGCGTTTACTCAGCGAAAATTGCCGGCATCAAAGCCGCAGATGAAGGCTTAGAAGTTGCCGGTAGCGTAATGGCATCTGACGCTTTCTTCCCATTCCGCGACGGTATCGATGCCGCAGCAGAAGCCGGCATTAAGTGCGTAATTCAGCCAGGTGGCTCTATGCGTGACGACGAAGTTATCGCAGCAGCAGATGAGCACGGCATGGCGATGATCTTCACGGGTATGCGTCACTTCCGCCACTAATTTCCTCATCGTATTTGGCACTGTGGCATTGTTAACTGCTTTCGGCCACCCCGGTTACGTAGCTAGCTATGTTTCCGGGATGGGCTCAATTGTTGCCTAGCCACATCATCAAATACTTTGAGTAAACAGTATTTATAAGATTAAGGATTTTCATATGCGAGTTTTAATCATTGGTTCAGGCGGTCGTGAACATGCGCTAGGCTGGAAAGCAGCGCAAAACCCAAATGTTGAGACTATTTTCATTGCTCCAGGCAACGCAGGTACGGCACTAGAGCCAAAACTAGAGAACGTAAACATCGATGTAGAAGACATCGCTGGCCTTGTTGCTTTTGCAAAAGAGAAGGCGATTGAACTGACTATCGTTGGCCCTGAAGCACCACTGGTGATTGGTGTGGTGGATGCGTTCCGCGAAGCGGGATTACCAATCTTTGGTCCTACCCAAGCCGCAGCGCAGCTTGAAGGCTCTAAAGCATTTACTAAAGACTTCCTTGCTCGTCACCAAATCCCAACCGGTGCATACGCAAACTTCACAGAAATTGAACCAGCGCTTGCTTACGTGCGTGAGCAAGGTGCACCGATTGTGGTGAAAGCCGACGGCCTTGCGGCTGGTAAAGGCGTGATTGTGGCAATGACGCTAGAAGAAGCCGAAGACGCAATCAAAGACATGCTAGCAGGCAACGCATTTGGTGACGCAGGCAGCCGCGTGGTTATCGAAGAGTTCCTAGATGGCGAAGAAGCAAGCTTCATCGTGATGGTGGATGGTGAGAACGTTCTGCCAATGGCCACCAGCCAAGATCACAAACGCGTAGGTGACAAAGATACAGGTCCTAACACTGGTGGCATGGGCGCGTACTCGCCAGCTCCTGTGGTAACACCAGAAATTCACAACCGCATCATGGAAGAAGTCATTTACCCAACGGTACGTGGCATGGCGTCTGAAGGTAACCCATACACAGGTTTCCTATACGCGGGTCTGATGATCGACAAAGATGGTACGCCTAAAGTGATCGAGTACAACTGCCGCTTCGGTGATCCAGAGACACAACCAATCATGATGCGTATGGAATCGGATCTGGTTGATCTTTGCTTGGCTGCGATTGACCAAAAACTGGATCAAGTGGAATCAAAATGGGATCCACGTGCGTCGATTGGTATCGTGCTCGCAGCCGGTGGTTACCCAGCAGCGTACAACAAAGGCGATGTGATCTCTGGTCTGCCACAAGTTGAAATTGAAGGCGAGAAAGTCTTCCACGCGGGTACAGACAATAAAGATGGCAACATCGTAACAAACGGCGGTCGTGTTCTTTGTGCAACCGCACTTGGCAATAGCGTATCAGAAGCGCAGCAACGCGCTTACGAGCTTGCAAAACAGATCAGTTGGGACGGCATGTTCCATCGCAGTGACATTGGCTACCGTGCGATTGCACGTGAGCAAGAAAAATAAAAACAACTTAAGTTGGCTAAAAAAACAAAAGGCGCATTCAGCGCCTTTTTTATTACTCTGTCAGCAAGTAAGTCTCACCAAGCTTACTCAGCGAGTAATGTTGGTCGTGGTACACAATCAAAGTCATCATCATTGAGCATCAACAGTTCATCAACCGTTGCTTTATTTCGTGACTGCTTGCCGACAAAAGCCACGTAACTGTCTACAGAGGAGAGACGCTCGATAATAAATTTTGGCAACGTCTGATTAAACTCGAGTGTCGAGAACGCTTTACCTTTGCAGGTTTCAAACGATTGGCCATTCCAATAACCTTGAATGAGGCTCTGACTGTTACGAGACTGCGCCTTAACCGACGCCACTACATCATTCGCTTCTGTCTTGTAACGTTCTAATTGTTCATGCTGAAGTGGTAAAACTTTACGATTAACGCGATATTGTTGGTAAACCGCTTCGCCATCTTTATTAAAACGGATGTGGATTTGAAAAGGCACCAACTCTTGCTTGGTATCAACTTGCTCACCTTTTCGAATCAACTCTCGAAGCTCACCTTCATCCCAACGGTAGTCACTTTGAAACCAGCCATTATCCCCCATCGTCACGTAATCAGCCGCCGTACTCACGCGAGTGAGTTTCTCGGTCATCCAGTACAAGCTACTTGCGTCTCCATCAACTTTGCCGCCAGAGAAGTGAGTGAATTGTTCTAAATTAGGAGTTTCAACCGACGAACAGCCAAAAAGGGTAAAGCTAGATAAGAGAAGTGAAGCGATTAGATGTTTTTTCATGAAGTTGCACCGAGGCAGGATACCTCGGTGCATTCTAACTTAGTTTACTGATTCTTTCAGCGCTTTACCTGCTACGAATGCAGGTACGTTAGCTGCTGCGATTTGAATCTCGTCACCAGTCTTAGGGTTACGACCAGTACGTGCAGCGCGGTGGTTTACTTTGAATGTACCAAAACCAATTAGTTGAACTTGGTCACCCTCTTTAAGTGCACCAGTTACACCATCAAGAGTCGCTTCAAGAGCAGCTTTTGCTTGTGCTTTTGATAGGTCTGCTTTCTCTGCGATAAAGTCGATTAATTGGGTCTTGTTCATTAGGTTTCCCTTCTCATAGGTTATCGAATTCGTCTCACTCTAAAACATAAATGCCCCATCTGGCAAAGGTTTGTAAGCGATCTTTCGATTTTCTGACGTACTTTTAGCCATAATATGAGTAATAACTCACAATTTGTTACCACATCCCCCCTGAAAACCCTTGCTTTCCAAGGTATTTGGACCAATTTATAAGGCACTTTTGCGGTTATAATAGCTGCAAATAACCACTATCAAACTACATTCAAGGGCAACTATGCTGCTGTTATCCATTTATATCTCTATTGCAATCGGCATTTCGTTTATCTGTTCGGTGCTGGAGGCGGTACTGCTGAGTATCAGTCCGAGCTACATTGCGCAGCTCAATCAACAGGGGCATCCCGCAGCTGGGCAACTGGCTAAGCTAAAATCAGATATCGACCGGCCATTGGCATCCATTCTAACTCTAAATACCATCGCTCATACCATCGGCGCGGCCACTGCTGGTGCACAAGCTGCGGTGGTATTTGGTAGCGAAGCGTTAGGTATCTTTTCGGCAGTGCTCACACTGGCGATCTTGGTGCTTTCAGAGATCGTACCGAAAACAATTGGCGCAACTTACTGGCGTCAATTGGCGCCAACCGCGGCAGTCGCATTACGCTGGATGGTATGGGCGCTAACACCATTCGTATGGTTTTCAGAGCAAATCACCAAGCGTCTTGCTCGTAACCACGAAGCACCCAAGATGCGCGATGAACTGTCGGCAATGGCGATTCTGGCACGTGAAAGCGGTGAATTTGCCGAGGGTGAATCAAAAATATTAAGCAACTTGCTTGGCATCCAAGATGTACCTGTAACTCAGGTTATGACCCCACGTCCTGTGGTATTCCGTATTGATGCCACGATGACCATCAATGAGTTCCTAGAAAAACACAAGGATACACCTTTCTCCCGCCCATTGGTTTATAGCGAGCAGAAAGACAATATCATTGGTTTTGTGCACCGCCTTGAGTTGTTCAAACTCCAACAATCAGGTTGTGGACAGAAACAACTGGGAGCAATCATGCGCCCGATTCAAGTGGTGCTAAACAACACGACTTTACCGAAAGTGTTTGACCAGATGATGACTCATCGCCTACAGCTAGCCCTTGTCGTTGACGAATACGGTACTGTGCAAGGCTTGGTGACGTTGGAGGATATTTTTGAACACCTCGTGGGTGAAGAAATCATCGATGAAGCGGATAAAAGTACCGACATGCAAGAGCTGGCTTACCAACGCTGGGAAAGTTGGAAAGAGATGCACGGCGTAATCGAAAGCCGCGATGACGATGAAGAAGAGGAAGAACTGGAGAAGCATCACAAGGCGCCAGAAACTCAAGAAGCGACAAAACCAGACTCTAAAGAATCGTAATCAGCATTGGGCATAACCGCTCAAACGCCGCAAACAAAAAGGCATCCATTTGGGATGCCTTTTTCTATCTACTCAACGATTAAAGTGCGATGCCGATGTTGCTCACGCCTTCTTCACGTAACTCTTCACGTAAATCTTTAATCAAGCTGATGTCACGCTCTACCGCTTCACGTAGTGGACGGAAAATAGCCCACTGCACGTCCCATTCTTCACATACGGCTTCATTTTCTTTCTGATTGTCGTTGGTGATTGGCTCTTCACCTTGCGCTTGCTCTAGATCAGCAACGGTTTGTACCGACTGTTGGCTCACTTTAAGCATTGAATCGAAAAGGTAGTCGCGATCCAATAGGCCATGCAGTAACGTAGACAAACCCTGACACGCGTCCATCGCTGGGTAAACCCCGTAAAAATCGAACTCATCCGCACTTGGGAACAACTCTTCTAACTTCTCTAATTGACGTTCGAAGTTAATTTTCGCGTTCTTAACTGTCAAAATTTCCCATACACTATCAAGAATCGCTCGGTAAGCACGCGGGTCAGCAAATTCTGTGTTCTCACAAAACATCGCATAGTTTGGATACATGCGTTCACATAGACACGCCATAAAGGTAATTTGTTGCCAAGGTTCTAGTTTTTCTAAACGAACCTGAAGAGGATTCTTAAGCATAGTCACTCAATCATTGAAGAAAAAAACAGCGAAAGTGTACTTGATTCATCACAGGGAAAAAAGTTAATGCCGCATTCAAATCAGATTTTCCTGCTCTCAGAGCATCGCGACACCTACAAAACGTTACTGGCAGAGAAAAATCTGCCCGATCTTTGCCTCACCGACGAACCAGAAGCCGCTCAGATCGCACTAGCGGACCCACCCTTACTATCACAAAGCTTAGACGAATTTTCACAGCTTGAATGGGTGCAATCCACGTTTGCTGGTGTCAACGCCTTAACATCCCCTAGCCTTCGTCAGGACTATACTCTAACTAACGTTCGAGGCATCTTTGGTCCACTGATTGCTGAATATGTTTTGGGTTACAGTATTGCCCATTACCGCCACTTTGCCCGGTACCACCAGCAACAACAAAACAAACGATGGCAGCCTCATCTCTATACATCATTACAAAGTAAAACCATGGTGATTCTCGGTACTGGTAGCATTGGGTGTTATTTGGGCAATGCCGCTAAAGCAATGGGAATAAAAACCATCGGTATGAACCGCACAGGTATTCCCACCTCAGGTGGTGAATTTCATCAGACCTTTCATATCAGTGAACTAAGTAAGGCATTTGAACAAGCCGACATTGTTGTGAATACCCTACCAAGTACACCGGAGACGCAACAGTTACTCAATCGTCAAACACTCAGCCAACTAAGTCAGGCGTTATTGTTTAACGTAGGTCGTGGCGACGTACTGGATGAGGCAGGGTTGCTCTTCGCTCTGAAAAACCGTTGGGTAGAACACGCCTTCTTAGATGTGTTTGAGCAAGAACCGTTATCGGTAGAACATCCGTTTTGGAAACTACCGCAAGTCACCATCACTCCACACATTGCTGCGCTGAGTTTTCCCGAGCAAGTCATCGAGATTTTTGCTGACAACTATCTACGCTGGCGCGATGGGTTTTCATTAAATTATCAAGTGGATTTCGAAAAGGGTTACTAAGAATGTCGTTAGACGAGCTATTGCAGCAAGTGAGGGCCTGTCAGATTTGCGCGGATAATTTACCTTTGGGTGCAAACCCTGTCGTACAAGCCGCAAAAGGGGCACGCATCCTAATCATCGGTCAGGCCCCAGGCACACGTGTACACAAAACTTCGATACCTTGGAATGACCCAAGTGGTGATCGATTACGCCAATGGCTCGATATCGACAAAGACGTTTTCTACGACCCAAATAAAATTGCCATTGTCCCAATGGGATTCTGTTATCCAGGCAAAGGGAACTCTGGTGATTTACCGCCTCGTAAAGAATGTGCGCCCACTTGGCATAAAAAGATTCTTGAGCAGCTGCCCAATATAGAGCTCACTCTACTAATTGGTCAGTACTCGCAGCAGTACTACCTGGCCAATAAGCCCAAAACACTCACGCAAACTGTTCAGCGATGGCAGGATTGGGAACCTGATTTTATCCCGCTTCCTCATCCTTCTCCACGTAATACATTGTGGTTAAAGAAGAATCCTTGGTTTGAATCTGAAGTCGTGCCATACCTTAAAAAACGCGTTCACTCGATGCTTTAGGTTACCCATGATCTAATTGATTTTTTATCTGTACAAGAAAATGAGCACACAAACACAAACCGCTAAGCTGTTGTTTATAATAAGATTAAACAATAAGCGTACAGACTAAATAGTAATTAGATCATAGTAGGCCAAATGCTACTAGAGCTGTACAGCCTTGAGTTTCAGATAAAAAATTGAATTTTAGGTAAAAAAATACCGGCACTGAAGGCCGGTATTGGATTTCAAAAAATCTAACTTACTTGTGGTATGGCTTAGATAGCTCGTGTACTGCTTCTACAAACACGCCCGCGTTTTCTGGCGGTACATCCAAGTGGATACCATGGCCTAGGTTGAACACATGACCAGTACCCGTATCACCAAAGCCTTCTAGGATATCCGCTACTTCTTCGCGGATACGCTCTGGTGAAGCGTAAAGCATGGATGGGTCCATGTTACCTTGCAGCGCCACTTTATCACCGATACGTGCCTTCGCGTCTGCAATGTTGATTGTCCAGTCTAGACCAACCGCATCACAGCCCGTTGCTGCGATTTGCTCAAGCCACATACCGCCATTCTTAGTAAACAGTGTGACTGGCACGCGACGACCATCGTTTTCACGAATCAGACCATCAACGATCTTGTGCATGTATTGCAGTGAGAACAGATTGTAATCACGAGGCGTTAGTACGCCACCCCATGTGTCAAATACCATTACCGATTGCGCACCCGCTTTAATTTGCGCGTTTAAGTACTCGATAACGCTATCTGCCAGCTTATCTAGAAGTAGGTGCAGAGTTTGTGGTTCCGCGTACATCATCTTCTTGATCTTGGTAAACGCTTTAGAGCTACCACCTTCGATCATGTACGTCGCAAGAGTCCAAGGGCTACCAGAAAAACCAATCAGCGGCACTTCACCCTTCAGGTCTTTACGGATCTGGCGTACTGCGTTCATTACGTATTGCAGTTCACCTTCAGGATCTGGCAAACCAATTTTTTCCACGTCGGCTTTACATGTAATTGGATTATCAAAAACAGGTCCTTCACCCGCAGCGAAACGTAAACCAAGCCCCATTGCATCTGGAATCGTTAAGATGTCCGAGAATAAGATCGCGGCATCAAGAGGAAAACGGCGTAATGGTTGAAGTGTCACTTCGGATGCTAATTCTGCATTTCGACACAAAGACATGAAATCACCCGCTTCTGCACGAGTCGCTTTGTATTCTGGTAGGTAACGACCTGCCTGGCGCATCATCCATACTGGCGTGTAATCTACCGGCTCTTTTAAAAGCGCACGCAGATAACGATCATTTTTTAATTCAGTCATTCCGTAATTCCAACTGTTAGGCTTTCTGTGAAAGGGGGTATTCTATCACTGATTTAAGTCCAATAGCTGTGTGCTTTGCAACCTGGATCAAGTTATTAACTTTTAAATCAATGCTTAATTTGCACCCAATCGGTATCAGTGTTAAAAATTTGTTCGCTAGCGAAAACTACAATTATAAACTGAGTACCCGTACTCAGCATCTCATAACGACATCTTACTTACCCCCTCCCTCTCGGAGGGTTTTTTTTATCTATTTATCAGATAATTAGAATCAATATCTTGTAGCGTTTGTTCGATAAGCGCTCTTGCAATCGTTCCTTTAGGCGCAACAGGCGGCATCTCGTCAATACCAAACCATTGTGCATCAGACAGCTCAGTGTAGTCTGGACTTAACTCTCCCGATTCATAGTCAGCTAAAAACCCCATCATCATACTCGATGGGAAAGCCCAAGGCTGGCTGCCAAAGTAACGAATATTTTTAACGAGAATTCCTGTTTCTTCATGAATTTCTCGAGCCACACACTCTTCTAATGTCTCACCCACTTCTAGAAAACCCGCAATGACGGTATACATACCATTTCGATGCCTTGGATGTTGAGCCAATAAGATCTGATTCTCTTTACGCACAGCAACGATAATACATGGAAATATTCGAGGATAATGGAGAGTACGGCATTCGCCACACTGCATAGCTAACTGGTTATTATTAAGAAAGTTTCTTCCACCGCACTGTGGGCAAAAACGCAGACTTTGCGTCATGTGCCCATACTGGACCGCTTTACTTAACAACATAAATAATGGCTCAGGAAAATGCAGGCAGTCGCGCAGTGAGGCTAATGGTAGATCATGCTCCAAATCAGACAAATTAAGCCACATGACGGGCGAACCAGAATACTCACCAATGGGTCTTGCACTCACTTCAGGCAGTGATAACTGCTCTGCAGATCCGAAAGGCACAGCACCATCCACCAGCCAAATTTCACTTCCTGCAACAACACACCAGTATGCATTTATCGCGCGGTTAACATCACCTTTTCTTAACATTACACCATCCCTTTGCTTGAAGTTCGTTCATTTTACTGGCAATCTAATTTCATACTAGAGTTTGTCGTTAAGTAAATTCGCACTCTAAATTCTAGTAAGGACAAGAGTTTGTAATAACTTTACTAACTTTGCTTTGCAAAGGATACGTTCGCCAACAGGCGATCAGATCATGAGGGCATGGTCATGCTAAAAAAATTCAAACAAACACAAGACCAGTGGGGTGGCTCAAGTGATGTCATTGATCACTGGTTAGAGACACGACAATCCCTGATTGTTGAATATTGTAAGCTTGCAGCACTGCAACCTTGTTCGAAAACCAATGTTATTGAACTCCCATCTCCTTCCGAATTGCAGGATTTCTGTCAGCATCTCGTTGATTACATCTCCGAGGGCCATTTTAAAATCTATGACATGGTTATGGATCGCTGGAAAGCAACTGGCTTTGTCGTGACCAATGAGATCAATCAAACTTATGGCCAAATAGTCCTGACAACTGAACCACTATTGAACTTTAACGATAAGTACTCAGAAGTTACTGAAGATGATGAATTAGATGATTTCGATTCTGATATGTGTCTCATTGGCGAAATTCTTGAGACTCGATTTGAAGTCGAGGACTATCTGATACAGCAGATTGCAGAAAGTCTGTCTATGCCCCCAGGGGCTTAGTGTTTGCGAACATTCAGAGACTGAAGGATAGAAAAGACTGACGATCATCGTCGGTCTTTTTTGTTTCTAGCCTTATCACTATTCCCTTCTCTAAGAACCCTCTCGAAGAAAAAGGCAGGATAAAAACTAAAAAGGCACCCGAAGGTGCCTTTTTTCTTAAGCTTCTAACGATTACTCGTTAAATGGCTTACTCTTCAGAAGAGAAACCAGCGTTTAGAAGTGCCGCTAGGTTGTCCGTTGCTTGCTCAGCAGAAGGACCATCTTGCGCTTCAGAACGTTTAGCTTGACGCTCTTGGTGGTATGCGAAACCAGTACCAGCTGGGATCAGACGACCAACAATTACGTTCTCTTTCAGACCACGTAGGTCATCACGCTTACCAGAAACCGCTGCTTCTGTTAGTACGCGAGTTGTCTCCTGGAACGATGCCGCAGAGATGAACGACTCAGTCGCTAGAGATGCTTTAGTGATACCTAGTAGTTCACGTTCGAAACGTGCAGGCTCTTTGCCTTCAGCTTCTAGGTTACGGTTAGCAATCTTAACTTGTGAGTACTCAATCTGCTCACCAGGTAGGAACTCAGAGTCACCAGAGTGAGTAATAGTACACTTACGTAGCATCTGACGAACGATAGTTTCAATGTGCTTATCGTTAATCTTAACGCCTTGTAGACGGTAAACTTCCTGTACTTCGTTAGCAATGTACTGCGTTACCGCGTGTACGCCACGTAGACGTAGGATGTCGTGTGGAGACTCTGGACCATCTGCGATCACGTCACCACGTTCAACTTTTTCACCTTCGAATACGTTCAACTGACGATGCTTAGGAATCATCTCTTCGTAAGCTTCACCGCTTTCACGTGTGATCACTAAGCGACGTTTACCTTTGGTCTCTTTACCGAAGCTCACAGTACCTGTGTGCTCAGCAAGGATTGCAGGCTCTTTCGGCTTACGTGCTTCAAATAGGTCAGCAACTCGTGGAAGACCACCGGTGATATCTTTGTTACCGCCAGACTTCTGAGGAATACGTGCTAGTGTCGCACCAACACCTACTGCTGCGCCATCTTCGATGTTAACAATCGCTTTACCAGGTAGGAAGTAGTGAGCTGGCATATCAGTACCAGGGATCATTACATCGTTACCTTGCTCGTCAACAAGTTTGATAGCTGGACGCATATCTTTACCTGCTGAAGGGCGAGCTGCTGGGTCAGTTACTTCGCTTGAAGATAGACCAGTTAGGTCATCAGTTTGACGAGATACTGTTACGCCGTCGATCATATCTACGAACTGGATTCGACCTGCTACCTCAGTAATGATAGGTAGTGTGTGCGCTTCCCAGTTTGCAACTGTTTCGCCAGCTTGAACTGTATCGCCATCGCCTTTGCTTAGTAGCGTACCGTAAGGCAGTTTGTGTTTCTCTTTCGTACGACCAAACTCATCAATAATAGTTAGCTCTGTCGCACGAGAAGTGATAACGATCTTACCGTCATCTGCTAGTACAGATTTAGCGTTGTGTAGCTTGATAGAACCGTTGTTCTTAACTTGAACACTGTTCTCTGCCGCTGCTGTCGATGCCGCACCACCGATGTGGAACGTACGCATGGTAAGCTGTGTACCTGGTTCACCGATAGACTGAGCAGCGATAACACCTACTGCTTCACCTTGGTTCACTAGGTGGCCACGTGCTAGGTCACGACCGTAACACTGTGCACAACAACCGAAGTCAGAATCACACGTTACTACAGAGCGCACTTTCATGCTGTCTACTGAGTTCTCTTCCATGATTTGACACCACTTCTCATCGATCAGGGTGTTACGTGGAATAAGAACGTCTTCAGTGCCAGGTTTTAGCACGTCTTCAGCAACAACACGACCAAGAGCAAGCTCAGAAAGTGCAACTTTAACATCACCACCCTCGATGTGAGGCATCATGTCAACACCCTCGTGAGTGCCACAGTCATGTTCAGTTACAACAACGTCTTGAGCAACGTCTACTAGACGACGAGTTAGGTAACCCGAGTTCGCTGTTTTCAGTGCCGTATCCGCAAGACCCTTACGAGCACCGTGCGTTGAGATAAAGTACTGAAGTACGTTTAGACCTTCTTTAAAGTTTGCTGTGATCGGCGTTTCGATGATTGAACCATCTGGACGCGCCATCAGACCACGCATACCCGCAAGCTGACGAATCTGTGCTGCAGAACCACGAGCGCCCGAGTCCGCCATCATGTAGATACTGTTGAATGACTCTTGCTGTTCCTCTTCACCGTCACGGTTAACTACCGTTTCAGATGAAAGGTTTTCCATCATTGCTTTCGCAACACGGTCGTTGGTCGATGCCCAGATATCGATAACTTTGTTGTAGCGTTCGCCCGCAGTAACAAGACCTGATTGGTACTGTTCCTGGATTTCACGTACTTCTTCTTCCGCTTCTGCGATTTCAGTGTACTTAGCTGCTGGTACAACCATATCGTCGATACCAACAGATACACCAGAAAGTGCCGCGTACGCGAAACCGGTGTACATGATTTGGTCAGCGAAGATTACTGTGTCTTTCAGACCTAGTTTACGGTACGCCTCGTTAAGTAGGTTAGAGATTTGCTTCTTACCTAGCTTCTGGTTAACGATGCTGTACGGTAGACCAGCTGGCACGATTTGCCATAGCATTGCACGGCCAACAGTGGTGTCTACCATCTTGGTTTCTGTAGTGCTGTTGCCGTCTTCGTCTACAACAGTTTCTGTAATACGTACTTTAACGCGTGCGTGAAGCTCAGCTTGTTTAGTGCGGTATGCTTTCTCAGCCTCTTCTGGGCCAGAAAGGTACATGCCTTCACCTTTCACGTTGATCTTTTCACGAGTCATGTAGTACAGACCCAATACAACGTCCTGAGAAGGTACGATGATCGGATCACCTGACGCTGGCGACAGAATGTTGTTTGTCGACATCATCAGAGTACGAGCTTCAAGCTGTGCCTCTAGAGTTAGAGGTACGTGAACCGCCATTTGGTCACCATCGAAGTCCGCGTTGTACGCCGCACAAACAAGTGGGTGTAGCTGAATCGCTTTACCTTCGATCAGTACTGGTTCGAACGCTTGGATACCTAGACGGTGAAGTGTCGGTGCACGGTTCAATAGTACTGGGTGTTCACGGATTACTTCGTCTAGGATATCCCAAACGACCGCTTCTTCACGCTCTACCATTTTCTTAGCAGCTTTGATTGTAGTCGCAAGACCACGAGTCTCTAGCTTGCTGTAGATAAATGGTTTGAATAGCTCAAGTGCCATCTTCTTAGGAAGACCACACTGGTGTAGACGAAGGTATGGACCTACTGTGATTACAGAACGGCCAGAGTAGTCTACACGTTTACCTAGAAGGTTCTGACGGAAACGACCTTGTTTACCCTTGATCATATCAGCAAGAGATTTCAGAGGACGCTTGTTAGAACCTGTGATCGCACGACCACGACGACCGTTATCTAGTAGCGCATCAACAGACTCTTGCAGCATACGTTTTTCGTTACGTACGATGATGTCCGGAGCAGCTAGCTCTAGAAGACGCTTCAAACGGTTGTTACGGTTGATCACACGACGGTATAGATCGTTAAGATCAGAAGTCGCAAAGCGACCGCCATCTAGAGGTACTAGAGGACGTAGATCTGGCGGAAGTACTGGAAGTACAGTTAGGATCATCCACTCTGGGTTGTTACCCGATGCGATGAACGCTTCGACCAGCTTAAGACGCTTAGTTACTTTCTTACGCTTAGTTTCAGAGTTTGTTGTCTCTAACTCTTCACGCATTTGTTCTGCTTCAGCGTGCATATCCATAGAACCTAGTAGGTCCTTGATAGCTTCCGCACCCATCTTAGCAGTGAACTCGTCGCCCCACTCTTCTAGACGATCTAGATACTCTTCTTCAGTAAGCATCTGACCTTTTTCTAGATCAGTCATACCAGGCTCTGTTACTACGTACATTTCGAAGTACAGAACACGTTCGATATCACGTAGAGGGATATCCATTAGTAGACCGATACGAGACGGTAGCGATTTTAGGAACCAGATGTGAGCTACTGGTGAAGCCAGTTCAATGTGGCCCATACGGTCACGACGAACTTTAGTTTGTGTAACTTCTACACCACACTTCTCACAGATAACACCACGGTGCTTCAGGCGCTTGTACTTACCACAAAGACATTCGTAGTCTTTAACTGGACCAAAGATACGCGCACAGAACAGACCATCGCGTTCAGGTTTGAACGTACGATAGTTGATCGTTTCAGGTTTTTTAACTTCACCAAAAGACCATGAACGGATCATGTCTGGTGAAGATAGACCGATTTTGATTGCATCAAATTCTTCGGTCTTATGCTGTGCTTTTAGAAAGTTTAATAAGTCTTTCACAATCAGCTCCTGTAAGGAGTTAAAAGGAGCTCACTCGCTAAAGTGAGCACCTTCTTCCAAATAATCGCTTTGATTCTCTCGACTTTCATCAAGAGAGAAAGGATTACTCTTCGTCTTCTAGCTCGATGTTGATACCTAGCGAGCGGATCTCTTTCAACAGTACGTTGAACGATTCTGGCATGCCAGGTTCCATGCTGTGGTTACCGTCTACGATGTTTTTGTACATCTTAGTACGGCCGTTAACGTCATCCGACTTAACCGTTAGCATTTCTTGTAGCGTGTAAGCAGCACCGTATGCTTCTAGTGCCCATACTTCCATCTCACCGAAACGCTGACCACCGAACTGAGCTTTACCACCTAGTGGCTGCTGAGTTACTAGGCTGTACGAACCAGTTGAACGAGCGTGCATCTTGTCATCAACAAGGTGGTTCAGTTTCAGCATGTACATGTAACCAACAGTTACAGGACGCTCAAACGCATCACCTGTGCGACCATCAAACAGTGTTAACTGACCCGATGTTGGTAGATCTGCTAGCTCAAGAAGTGCTTTGATTGACTCTTCTGGAGCGCCATCAAATACAGGAGTCGCGATTGGTAGACCGCCACGCAAGTTCTTGATCAGAGTACGTACTTCATCATCAGATAGAGAAGCAATGTCTACTTTCTGGCGAGTGTCGCCTAGGTCGTAAACTTTTTGTAGGAACTCACGGAATTTCGCTAGTTCTTGCTGCTCTTTAACCATCTGGTTGATCTTATCACCGATACCTTTCGCAGCCAGACCTAAGTGTACTTCTAGGATCTGACCGATGTTCATACGCGAAGGTACACCCAGTGGGTTAAGTACGATGTCTACAGGCTGACCTTTTTCATCGTATGGCATGTCTTCAACAGGGTTGATCTTAGAGATTACACCCTTGTTACCGTGACGACCCGCCATCTTATCACCAGGCTGAATGCGACGTTTAACCGCTAGGTAAACCTTAACGATCTTCAGTACGCCAGGTGCTAAATCATCACCTTGAGTGATCTTACGACGTTTAGTTTCGAACTTCTTATCGAAGTCAGCTTTTAGCTCGTCCCACTGCTCAGCAAGTTGCTCAAGCTGAGTTTGTAGTGCGTCATCTTCTAGCGTTAGTTCTAGCCACTTCTTACGATCAGTAGTGTCTAGTTTCGCTTCAGAGTAACCGCCTTCAATCAATACAGCTTTAACACGGTTTAGAAGGCCGCCCTCAAGAATCTGGAATTCTTCAGTTAGGTCTTTCTTCGCTTCTTTAAGCTGCATCTGTTCGATTTCAAGCGCACGCTTGTCTTTCTCTACGCCATCGCGAGTGAAGACTTGAACGTCGATGATCGTACCTGATACAGAGTTAGGTACACGTAGTGAAGTATCTTTAACGTCAGATGCTTTTTCACCGAAGATTGCACGTAGTAGCTTCTCTTCAGGCGTTAGCTGAGTTTCACCTTTAGGTGTTACTTTACCAACTAGGATGTCGCCACCCTTAACTTCAGCACCGATGTAAACAATACCTGACTCGTCTAGTTTAGACAGAGCAGATTCACCTACGTTTGGAATATCAGCTGTGATCTCTTCAGAGCCCAGCTTAGTATCACGCGCCACACAAGTAAGTTCTTGAATGTGGATTGTCGTGAAGCGGTCTTCTTGAACTACGCGCTCAGATACTAAGATCGAGTCTTCGAAGTTGTAACCGTTCCAAGGCATGAACGCGATACGCATGTTTTGACCAAGCGCTAGCTCACCTAGGTCTGTCGAAGGACCATCAGCAAGCACGTCACCGCGTGATACAGGTTCACCTGGCATCACACATGGGCGTTGGTTAATACATGTGTTCTGGTTAGAACGTGTGTATTTAGTCAGGTTGTAGATATCGATACCAGCTTCACCTGGTACTAGCTCTTCTTCGTTTACTTTAACAACGATACGAGAAGCATCTACTGACTGGATTACACCACCACGTTTCGCAACTGCAGTTACACCTGAGTCAACGGCTACGTTACGTTCAATACCAGTACCAACAAGCGGTTTGTCAGCTTTCAGTGTCGGAACTGCCTGACGTTGCATGTTCGCACCCATCAATGCACGGTTCGCATCATCGTGTTCTAGGAACGGGATAAGCGATGCAGCGATAGATACAACCTGGTTTGTCGCAACGTCCATGTACTGAGCGTGCTCACGAGGGTGTAGACCAGATTCACCTTTCTGACGAGCTGTGATCAGCTCATCTGCAAAAGTACCATCTTCGTTTAGCTTAGCGTTCGCCTGAGCGATAACAAATTGGCCTTCTTCGATTGCAGACAGGTAATCTACTTCGTCTGTTACTACGCCATCTACAACGCGACGGTATGGTGTCTCTAGGAAACCGTACTCGTTACAACGCGCAAACGCAGATAGAGAGTTGATCAGTCCGATGTTTGGACCTTCAGGCGTTTCGATAGGACATAGACGACCGTAGTGCGTTACGTGTACGTCACGTACTTCGAAGCCAGCACGTTCACGAGTTAGACCGCCAGGACCCAATGCAGAAATACGACGCTTGTGCGTTACTTCTGATAGCGGGTTGTTTTGGTCCATGAACTGTGAAAGCTGTGAAGAGCCAAAGAATTCTTTAACTGCCGCAGAAATTGGCTTCGCGTTGATCAAGTCTTGAGGCATGATTGCGTCAAGATCGCCTAGGCTTAGACGCTCTTTAACTGCACGCTCAACACGTACTAGACCTACACGGAACTGGTTCTCAGCCATTTCGCCTACAGAACGGATACGACGGTTGCCTAGGTGGTCGATATCGTCCACTTCGCCCTTACCGTTACGGATCGCGATCAGCTTCTTCATCACTTCGATGATATCAGTTTCATCAAGTGTGCCTTGCTCTTGAGCATCTTCACGGCCGATAGAGCTGTTGAACTTCATACGACCAACAGTCGATAGATCGTAACGCTCTTCAGAGAAGAATAGGCTTTCGAATAGAGCTTCTGCAGCTTCTTTTGTTGGCGGCTCACCAGGGCGCATCATGCGGTAGATTTCTACCAATGCAGAAATACGATCAACCGTGCTGTCGATACGTAGTGTTTCTGACATGAATGGACCGTGGTCTAGATCGTTCGTAAATAGAACTTCTAGCGCTTTGTGGCCAGCCTGAGATAGGTTCGCTAGTGCTTCCAGGCTGATTTCCTGGTTAGCGTTAACAATGATCTCGCCAGTTGCTTCATTGATGTAATCTTTTGATGCAACTTTACCTACGATGTACTCAACTGGTACTTCGATGTGATCAACACCATCTTTTTCTAGTTGGCGGATATGACGAGCTGTTACGCGACGACCTTGCTCAACGTAAACTTTACCATTCGCTTCGATGTCGAATGACGCAGTTTCACCACGTAGACGATCTGGGACCAACTCCATCAATAGAGTTTGGTCTTTCACTTCGAAGTTCACTTTCTCGAAGAAGAGATCTAGGATTTCTTCTGTCGACTTACCTAGTGCACGAAGAATGATCGATGCTGGTAGCTTACGACGGCGGTCGATACGAACGTACAAGTTATCCTTAGGATCAAACTCGAAATCAAGCCATGAACCACGGTAAGGAATAACACGCGCGTTGTATAAAACTTTACCTGAAGAGTGGGTCTTACCCTTATCGCTGTCGAAGAACACGCCTGGGCTTCGGTGCAGCTGGGATACGATAACCCTCTCGGTACCGTTAATTACGAAGGTACCATTATCTGTCATGAGTGGAATTTCACCCATGTAGACTTCTTGTTCTTTAATGTCTTTTACAGTACCTGCTGGCGCGTCTTTATCAAAGATAACTAGGCGTAGTTTTACACGTAGTGGCTTTGAGTAAGTTACACCGCGGATTTGACATTCTTTAACGTCAAAAACTGGCTCACCAAGACGGTAGCTAACGTATTGCAGCTCAGAATTGCCGTTGTAGCTCTGAATCGGGAATACAGAACGGAAAGCGGCTTCAAGACCGTATTGACCTTCAGGATCCTGTTCGATGAATTTGTCGAACGAATCGAGCTGGATCGATAGCAGGTATGGAATGTCCAAAACTTGTGGACGAGTACCAAAGTCCTTACGGATGCGCTTTTTCTCGGTATAAGAGTAAACCATGGGGTTCCTCAGCTCGCTGATAAGTGACCCAAACTGTCCGCCCGCTCCTAGTTACTTAAGGGGGGTAAGGGACAGTGACTAATATAGCTGTTTACTGTAGTGACATTTCATTTCGTAAGAATGAAATGTTTTTTGCATGGATATCAGGCGCTTAAACAGCGGGAAAATTCGCCTATACCCTACAGCGCAAAAAGGCCGGTGGTTAAAAAACCACCAGCCAATTAGCCGTTAGGCTAAGAAACTATGCAATAATTACTTAACAGCAACAGTTGCACCAGCTTCTTCTAGCTGAGCTTTAAGAGCTTCAGCTTCTGCTTTCTCAACACCTTCTTTAAGAGGTGCTGGAGCGCCGTCTACAAGAGCTTTAGCTTCTTTAAGACCTAGGCCAGTTGCGCCACGTACTGCTTTGATTACAGCAACTTTGTTACCGCCAGCAGCTTCTAGGATTACGTCGAATTCAGTTTGCTCAGCAGCAGCTTCGCCGCCAGCAGCGCCGCCAGCTACAACAGCAGCAGCAGCAGAAACACCGAATTTCTCTTCCATTGCTTCGATTAGTTCAACAACTTGCATTACAGACATTTCTGCAACTGCGTCTAGGATTTGCTCGTTAGTAATAGACATAACAATTCTCTTTTAAGTCAACAATAAGTTTATTAAGCAACCAGTAAAAAGCAAGGCTTATGCCGCTGCTTCTTGTTTTTGATCGCGGATAGCTGCGATAGTACGCGCCAGCTTGCCAGCCGAAGCTTCTTTCATGCACATCATTAGGCGTGCAATTGCTTCGTCGTAAGTTGGTAGTGTTGCTAGTACTTCAGCGTCAGTTAAAGCGCCTTCATAAGCAGCAGCTTTGATCTCGAAATCTTTGTTCTCTTTAGCGAAGTCTTTGAAAAGACGCGCTGCAGCACCTGGGTGCTCATTAGAGAATGCGATTAGTGTAGGACCAGTGAAAGTGTCAGTTAGACACTCGTACTCAGTACCTTCAACCGCACGACGAGCAAGAGTGTTACGAACAACTCTCATGTAAACGCCAGCTTCACGAGCTTGTTTACGTAGAGAAGTCATCGCGCCAACTTGAACGCCACGAGAATCAGCTACAACTGCAGAAAGTGCACCACTGGCAGCTTCGTTGACTTCAGCAACAATTGCTTTTTTGTCTTGAAGGTTTAAAGCCATCTTGGATTTACTCCTGGTTGTCGTTACACCACTCACTATCATCACGACAGTGAGAGCTATTGAGGTGCTTCCCCAGAAGAAAGTTAACTATATTACATAGAGCTTTCTGTCAGTTCGGGCACCATCTACGTAGGATAATTAAGTTTGCTTTTACACAAACACCTACGGTCTTGGACGGAGACTGGGTCTTAATTCATTTCGAACTAGGAGACAGTTCAAAGAACCAAAGTTCAGCCCCAACCACAAATATTAGGCGCAAAATTATACACTAATTTTGCGCCTAAGCAAATAAATTATGCTTGAGTGTTCAGGCTAGCCTGATCAACAGCAACACCAGCACCCATAGTAGTAGAGATGCTTACTTTCTTCAGGAAAGTACCTTTCGCTGAAGATGGCTTAGCTTTCTTCAGAGCAACTAGAAGTGCTTCTAGGTTCTCTTTGATCTGCTCAGCAGAGAAGTTTGCTTTACCGATAGTAGTGTGGATGATGCCGTTTTTGTCGTTACGGTAACGAACCTGACCAGCTTTAGCGTTTTTAACTGCTTCAGCAACGTTAGGAGTTACAGTACCAACTTTAGGGTTTGGCATAAGACCGCGAGGACCTAGGATAGTACCTAGTTGACCTACAACGCGCATTGCATCTGGAGAAGCAACAACTACGTCAAAGTTCATTTCGCCTTTCTTAACTTGCTCAGCAAGATCTTCCATACCTACGATGTCTGCGCCAGCTTCTTTAGCTGCTTCAGCGTTAGCACCTTGAGTGAACACTGCAACGCGGATTTCGCGGCCAGTACCGTGAGGTAGTACAGTTGCACCACGTACGTTCTGGTCAGATTTACGAGCATCAATGCCTAGGTTAACAGCAACGTCTACAGACTCAACGAATTTCGCAGTCGCTAGTTCTTGAAGAAGAGCAACAGCTTCGTTGATTTCGTATTCTTTAGTTACGTCAACTTTTTCGCGGATTACGCGCATGCGCTTAGTTAGTTTTGCCATCTTATTAACCCTCTACCACTAGGCCCATTGAACGAGCAGTACCAGCGATAGAACGCTTCATCGCTTCGATGTCAGCACCAGTCATATCAGCAGCTTTAGTTTCTGCGATTTCTTGGATTTGAGCGTCAGTTACAGTACCAACTTTTTCAGTGTTTGGACGACCTGAACCAGACTTAACGCCAGCAGCTTTCTTAAGAAGAACTGCAGCAGGTGGAGTCTTAGTTACGAACGTGAAAGAACGGTCGCTGTATACTGTGATAACTACTGGAGTTGGTAGACCTTTCTCAATAGATTCTGTTTTTGCGTTGAACGCTTTACAGAATTCCATGATGTTCACACCGTGTTGACCTAGTGCAGGACCTACTGGTGGACTAGGGTTAGCCATACCAGCAGCAACTTGTAGCTTGATGTAAGCTTCAACTTTCTTAGCCATGATAATTCCTAAGTTTGGGTACAAACGCTAATCGCGGATCAGCTCCCCGTTTGTGTAAGAAACTTTTTACTTCACTTGAAGTAAAAAGGCGCGAAATTATAGTCATAATCCGCGCCTTATACAACCCTAAAAAGGTGATTTTTTATACTCTTTAACGAAGAGTCTTAGTCCAGCTTTTCAACCTGACCAAATTCAAGCTCAACTGGTGTCGCACGACCAAAGATCGAGACAGACACTTTCAGGCGGCTCTTCTCGTAATCCACTTCTTCAACAGTACCGTTGAAGTCAGCAAATGGACCTTCGTTAACACGTACCACTTCACCCGCTTCGTACATTGTACGTGGACGAGGCGCTTCACTCGCTTTCTCAAGACGATTAAGAATCGCGTCAGCCTCTTTATCCGTGATAGGTGCCGGACGGTCTGAGGTACCACCAATGAAGCCCATGACACGCGGCACACTGCGTACTAGGTGCCATGATTCATCGTTCATAATCATCTGAACAAGGACGTAACCAGGGAAGAACTTACGCTCAGATTTGCGACGCTGACCCGCGCGCATTTCTACTACTTCTTCAGTAGGAACCAGTACTTCACCGAATAGCTCTTCCATGCCGTGCATTTTGATATGCTCGCGCAGAGATTGAGCTACACGACCTTCAAATCCAGAGAAGGCTTGAACCACATACCAGCGTTTTTTTGGAGCTTCACTCATGAATAAAAACCCTCTATACCCCAGTTGCTAGAGCTACTAGACGAACCATAATTCCGTCAATACCCCATAGCACTAGAGCCATTACAATACTTACAGCTAAAACGATCAGTGTTGTTTGCATGGTTTCTTGGCGAGTAGGCCAAACAACTTTACGTACTTCCATACGCGATTCTTTTGCAAAACTGATCGCTGCTTTACCTTTAGTCGTTGTTGCTGCAACGCCTAAGGCAGCTGCAATAAGAACAACAACGCCTGCAGCACGAACCACTACAGACATTTCACCATACAGGTAATTACCCACAACAGCGGCAGCTGCCAATACGAAAGCGGCTAACCACTTAAACGTATCTGCTGCGTTTGAGCTATCAGGAGTTTCAGCATTATTTGCTTTCATAAAACCAACCTGTTACAAGTCTTAATATAGACGACAACAACCCCGCTGTTGCAGGGCAAACTCCATATCGCTGAAAAAATCAGCGTACTCTTCTTAAGATTAAGCATCTTTGCTTAATCTTGCTCTGCGCCCAACCCACTTCTGAACAAGAAAACAGCAAAAATAATGTTGAGTGCAGAAAAAGGGCATCAAATGATGCCCTTTTTGCTACTGGTTCGTCAAATCTAATTCAAGATTTTCCGAAAGCATCGCTAATTCGCTATGAATTAGTCGAAGATCTTAGCAACAACACCAGCACCTACTGTACGGCCACCTTCACGGATCGCGAAACGTAGACCTTCGTCCATTGCGATTGGTGCGATTAGCTCAACAGTCATCTGTACGTTG
>NZ_JAKKCN010000014.1:0-32948 GCF_021728155.1 Vibrio sp. J2-4 | reverse complement strand
AACTTTCATACCTATGCAGCGTAACTTCTTTACAATTACAACAAAACGCCCTTGTCTCTTCAGAACCGTACATTTTTACCAATCTGATTACTCCCTGTAAGCTAATTTTTCCCAAGCAACTAACGCCGCATTAAGGTGTGAGCAGCGCTTGGCTATACTTGAGCGAAGCGAAAGCGCCAAGCGTTGCGAATCACTCTTAAATGCTTTGTTATGTGTATTACCCAAAGCTTTCCAAAATATTATTTTCTAGCTCTTTCTTTTTCATCAGAGTCTTATGGTTACGAGTTTTAAACCTAATACCAAAAGAGATAAAGTGATGAAAAATAATGAGATGACTTCTATTTTTTGACCAGATGACACACTCATCCTCTGCGACAACCCATGATTTTGAGTTGGATTCTAAGTCTTTGATGGGATTGCTTGAAAACTTACTCTCATAATTCTGAGCGAAACTTGAATGAACCTGTTTATTGAAGAAGCGAATATGCATGACGTCTCGCTTTTCATTGAAGACTCGTTGATGCTTTAGAAAATATAGACCTTTGCCAAAGAACGTTGCGTAGTCGATCAGCTCTTGACCATAAACAGGCATTTTTGCTTCAACGTGTTCACCAACATCTACCACACTGTCATACATTTCCCAAAGACGATTCGGTACACTCTTACGTTTCGTGAAAGCACGAACTAGTGCTTTCACAGCTAGCTCACTATCACTGGATTGGCATCGGGCAATTAGACCAAATATTTCATCCAATGTACCTTTTTCAGAATTGCACTTACGACAAGCATAGAAATCACCCTCACCGTTGTTTCTCTTTCGCGTTAGAGCGGTATTGGGAACTAAGTGCTCAACAGAACGACTATTGTGCAAGTTCTCGCCTTTTACCATTGCAGTCGAGCAATAAGGACAAATACTGTTTACGATCAATTTGTTAGTTCCTCTATACACATAACGCCCTGTTAAGGGGTGAGCAACGCAATACCGAAGCCGCTGCATACCACCTTAATCACTTAAACCAACGCACAGTAAAAATGCCACGCGTTGCGAATCCCTCTTGAACAGTTTGTTAGGAATTTGAACCCAGCAATACTTTTAGTTCTTCGACCGACAGAGTCTGATCTTTTTTCCTATGAACCATTGCGTGACAATTTGCGCATAAAGGAACTAGATCTTTTTCTGGGTCTACTAACGTCGAAATACCTAATCGCGACACTGGAACTTTATGGTGGATATGAATGTAACCCTCGCCGATGCTGCCATAAACTTTGCCATAGTCGAAACCGCACGCAGCGCAGGTAGCCCCATGAATTGCTATTGCTTGGCGCCTTAATTTTGGATTTCTCTCATACGTAGTGACGTACTTCTTATTGAAGTTACCCTCATGAAATGACTCAAACATGTTCGATTGGTCACTACTTTCTTCCACTCCATACTTAGGCTTGGCAGTTTGCAAGGCATCTTTAGAAAGGTGCCCTAATATCTGGTCATAGTTTTCTTTAGATATAGGTCTAACACCGTTTCGCCAATAATTTGATATTAGGTTAGAGGGAATACTTTCTAAATATTTACCATCTATTTTGGCAAGGATTGGCTTAGAGAATGTTTCAAAACTATCGATAGTCCCAAAGTAGTCACTTTTAGTACTATTTCTATCGGGAAATACTTTGCCGATTGTTCCAATACCAAAATAGTGTGGTTCGTTTGACAATCTACTTACTTGATACGCTTTGTCTTTAATACGTCCCTTGTAGTAAATGACTTGAGTTCCTGGCTCTAGATACTTTAAGTACCTCTTCGGAAAATGATACAAAACGCCTGTATCATCGTCCCATTGAGAAACATCATTTTCTACTATCACCGCGTACATAACTTTCCTCAAATTTCCTAACGCCTTGTTAAGGTGTGAGGCACGCAATACCGAAGCTTCCGCATACCACCTTAACCACTAAACCTGACGCATGGTAAAAATGCCACGCGTGCCGAATCACTCTTAAACAATTTGTTAGCAGGACATTACGCAAGTAGCCGATGCTTCATTGACATAACTATAACCTTCGATAGTGACTGTAATCTGCTCTAAACCAAAAACTGACTCTGACGTTATCACTATAGGGAAGTTTAGTTTTATCAGGTCATTATGATTGGGCTTCGTAATGCCAAACCAAAAGCCTACGGTTTTGCCATTTACGAACATATTGGGTTGAGAATATTCGACTTCAGCTAATCCGTAATGAATGAAACCAATAAACTCATTACCATTCGCATCGACGAATTTCGCCCTGACAATGATGTTAGAGTTGGGGTCTAGAGCATCATCTTGGCTAGCTTGACAAATGACAGTGTCATCATGACTATCATCTTTCCATGAGGCAAACTGCCATACTGCATAATCTTGTATATCTTGGGGAGTTATTTCCCATATTTGCTTAACCATGTTACTCCTGTACTGCTAACGCCCTGTTAAGGGGTGAGCAACGCAACACCTAAGCCGCTGCATACCACCTTAAACACTAAAACCAACGCATAGTAAAAATGCCACGCGTTGCGAATCCCTCTTAAACAGTTTGTTAGTTGCGTTATTCACGTTTAGGGATGTTCGAAAGGAATTCCCCAACTTTATATAAAGATGATTCATCAACAGAGATTCCAGTCGGTAACTTCATATGACCATTTTTCGGATAGATGTACCTAGCTTGGTCAAATAGTGTTGAATGTTGTTCAAGAATCTCTTGTAGTACCATACCACAATGAATTTCAAACTTAATTGACAATAAATCCTTCACACTGTTAGGCAAGTTATTATAAACGTCAGTTAGGCTATGCCCCTTAACATGCTCCAACTTTACTTCATTGATTATGCATGGATTTTTCTTTGATGTTGTAATCACACGACCAACGGAAAAACTTTTTAGCATTAACTCTATGCTGAATGCCAGTAATGTCCAATACGGAGTATTCGAATAATGAACAGGCTGCTCCTTTAACATCTTTGCTGCTTTAAAAAACTTATCACCTTCAAAATGAAGCATTGGATCAAAACTCATTTCGTATTTGATGTTAGGCATGAAGCCTCCTTAGCAACTAACGCCCTGTTAAGGTGTGAGCAACGCAATACCGAAGCTTCCGCATACCACCTAAAACATAAACCGCAACGCATAGTAAAAATGCCACGCGTTGCGAATCACTCTTAAACAGATTGTTAGGTTTTACTTACCAAACCTGTCTTTTAGAGCCATTATCTTTTCTTTTAAATCATCGATGACCGTTGGAAAGTTTTTCTCTATAAACTTATATATAGCAACAACCATTAAAATTGTACCCCAAACATTTAAAACGGATACAAAACTACATTTCAGATAATTTATAGCATATAAAATTCGGCTCACCAGACCCACCAATCCTTTATCGGTAGACTCAGGCATTTCGAAGGTGAAATAAATATAAATTAAGGTAATGAAAAAAGAGCTAACAATTGGAGTACTAAAAACATCTTTTAAGCCTGAATTGAAGCCATTTGCCCTATCCATTTGTACAATTAGGAACACCCAAAATGCTGACCACAAAAAAGAAAAAATCCAATTACTATCTACAACACACTCCACGTACTACTCCTATTATTAGAAACCTAACGCCGCGTTAAGGGGTGAACAACGCCAACCACCCAACCTAACCCATTGTGCCGTAAACACTAAAGCTGATTCAAACCAAAAATGCCAAGCGTTGAGAATCCCTCTTAAACGCTTTGTTATGTTTATGATTGCTAAGCGAATAATAAGGTTTACTCAGGTAGGTCTAAACAGTTCATTTGCTTTTAGCTCTGACCCCACCAATAGCAAGCCAGGTAGCACAAGCGGCAATTACCCCGTATTTGAAAACTCTTGCGTTAAATAAAGGCTCGCCAGAATAAGAAGTATGTGGTCCAACAACAACATAGCCTTGTTCATACACTTCAAATATTGAGTAACAGAAATATGAAGCGATCGAAAAGAAAAACAATTTTATAATAATTGCCAACTTTGTATCCAAGTAAAACTTAACCATATCCTGTACCCGTTATTCCTTAACACTTCATCACGCGTCAATTGATTTTCTGTATGAACATAACGCCCAATTAAGGGGTGAGTAACGCAACACCGATGCCACCGCAAACCACCTTAATCACTAAAATTAACGCATAGTAAAAATGCCACGCGTTACGAATCCCTCTTGAATTGTTTGTTAGTACGCTGCCCCTAAAGCCTTTGGCACAAGCCAAGATATTGAAATATAGCACGAAACTTTTGGCTTAAAACGCTGAA
Source organism: Vibrio sp. J2-4 (assembly GCF_021728155.1). Lineage (NCBI taxonomy): Bacteria > Pseudomonadati > Pseudomonadota > Gammaproteobacteria > Vibrionales > Vibrionaceae > Vibrio > Vibrio sp. J2-4. The sequence goes on along the minus strand of NZ_JAKKCN010000014.1, from coordinate 28,649 downwards.
GCCAAACAGACAACTGCCAAACTAGAACTCAATCTCAAAACGCAAGTTGGCGAGAAGAAAAACTTGCTTTACTGCCCTATGTTCTCCGTTTTCAAATTAGCAAAGAAGACAGGCTTCATAACTAAACAACCGCGCCAGAGAAACTCAGTGTTTGACGAAAATGTTCCAGCACCAAAGAAACCACACCAGAGAAATAGCCCGAAAGTTAGACACCGTAAACAGTGAAGTCAAAGCGAAAACTCCGCATATAGTGCCACCGGAAAGAACGTGAAAGGCACATTTGACCAGGTGTAAAGTAAGGAAAAGAAACCAATAAACTCCGAAACTTTTAACCTTTGATGCCCATCCAGTACTAACGCCGCATTAAGGTGTGAGCGGCACTTGGCTATACTTGAGCGAAGCGAAACTGCCAAGCGTTGCGAATCACTCTTAAATGCTTTGTTATGCAATTACTCCCACTCAACCACGGAACCAAATAAGCAATGAAGAAACAATGCGCCTTCGTCGTTTAAATAGTAATTAGGTGTAGAAGAACCAGCTAATGTAGGTACAGATACAATTACAAGTCCATGAGATGCTAGAGCATGACCAACAGATCTAGCGACTTGCCTTTCACTCTGCTCTTTGAGTAACTTCAACTGATAACAATTTAAGCTGTTAACCGCAGATGAAAACTGCATAAAGTGTTCATAATTCACAGCACCACGCACGTAAGCAGAGAAAACTGTCCCTATTAATGAAGGCTTTTCAATATCATCTGATGCGTTCAGCAACAGCAATAAGTTATCATTAACTCTAGCTTGATGTTCGGAATCTTCAGATAACTTTCGGAAGAACTCATCCCTTTCAACTGTGGATACTTCCCCCAGATGGAATACGAATTTTTGTAGCTTTTTAATGAAATAGTAATCGCTAATACTACATCCGAAGTTTTTGAGTTTTACTATCAGCCCTAATAGAGGAATATTGCCGAGCAACTCGTCACTAATCTGCGTGTCTAAAAAAGCTTCTGTTAAGTCTAAAGCAGCATCAACACCATCTTTTCTATTGATTGTTTTAATTAGCTCATTACCCACTTTCTTCTCCAATTGCATAACGCCCAGTTAAGGGGTGAAGCACGCAATACCGATGTTACTGCATGGCACTTCAACACAGAAACTACCGCATACCAAAAATGCCACGCGTGCGGAATCCCTCTTGAACTGTTTGTTATGTTTCTATACGCATCTTTTCAACGAAATGGTTGCTGCATAATCTGATACTAATTCACCACTGTGTATTAACTCTATAGCTTCACTAGCCCTAAAACTATGTGAATTTAACCAACACCGTAAACTATTCAATTCAAAACCAACTAAGTTTTCAGATAGTTGGCGAAACTCGCAACTAGAAAGTTCTTGATTTAGATGTTTATCTAAAAGCCTAACTTGCTCTGATTTAGATAATTTGGTCTTTTTATAGGTAAGCAAAAATTTTACTATTTCTTCCTCTGTTGGTTCTTCGTTTTCAAACTCTGGGAAATTTGATGGATAGTAGATTAACTCCGAAACAAAGGGACAGCTTACATTGTTATCTAGAATCTCTAGATAACCATCTTCATCAAGAATTACTAATCTCACTATTTCAGTCAATTCGCTTTTTGTAATATCTGGCTGAGGAACTATCGATTTCAATACAAGTAAACGATATACCCACGCTTCATGACCTTCACCGCCATAAATTCCCTGAAAATCAAGAAACCGATGGTTAGTTTCAGATAAAGAATTAAATTCTGCTACCATTCCCCTACATTCTGCTTCCTCTCCGCCATCAATGGCATCTGCTAGCTGAGTTAAACGTTTGAGTAATGTAGGATCAACTTCTTTTGGCTGTAACTCTGGTCTTAAGGTCATAATTTCTCTTTGTATTAGTTCAAAAATATTGACTCGGAAACATAACGCCCAATTAAGGGGTGAACAACGCTACCACCCACACCTAAAGCATTGTGCCATAAACACTAAATTTGAAGTAGAAGCAAAAATGCTAAGCGTTGTGAATCCCTCTTAAATTGCTTGTTAGACGATTTTTCCACTGACGCCTAAGTGGGCTTAAAACAGATTAGGTGAGGGACTTTCCTAATCTGTCGCCCAATACCTTATTGGCAGGAAATAAAATGAAAGTTTAATTAATAAATTCAAAATTTTACAAAAAGGAACAATAGATGATTAAACAAAGCCACAAAATAGCCATATGAGATATGTATCACAAAAAATTCGATTTAGTTAAAGTGCATATAAATTTAGGCGCTTTTTATCTTATATAAAAGTTAGCATAACAGAAACCCATTTCGTAGCAATAACCATGAGTAACCCAGAAAGCATATTTCCTAAAGGCTCGATCGCTTATGAAAACGAGCAAAAACAAAATCCTTCCATTAAATCCGAAGCTGAAGCCGAAACCTTTTTTCCTAAGACCTCTATTGCTTATCAAAATGAAGTTAAAGCTAATAGAGTCACACCCGGTGTTGGTAAAGGATTTCTTCCCCCAATTAAAAAGCAAACTGCTTTTACGTCGACCCAAACCGCGAATATCAGCCCTGAAAATATGTATTGGCCACCATATGACTTTACTTCCGGTACATACATAAACACAAAGCAATTACCTGATGATAGTTTGCGCAACAACCTCAAGGATAACCAAGAACATGTGATGTTTTTGACTCTTGAAGAAGCGTTTAAAGTGCTTCAGAGCTGGGGGTGGAAGGATACTCAAGCGACTTGGAAATCAATGACAACCTCTACTGGTGCACAGATAATGATCAATTATGGTGTGAGTGGTAAAGATATCGTAACAACTTCAATGATCATTGCTCAATTTAATGTCCATGGTATCAAGGCAACCAAACTTGGATTAAAAGCCACTTTTGGTATGAAAATGTCGACCTACTACAACAAAACTGGCACCGAAATGATTAAATTAAGTGGCTATTCTGGCTTAAGAAGGATATTAACAGGTACAACCTACAGGCTTGATAATCCTAAAGTAGTTCAATTGGGTATAGGTAAGTATGGGTTAGCTAATTCAATTAAATCAGGAACCGTTATAACAATATTTGTCGCTGCTGGGTTTAGGATCTTAGATTACGCATTCAATGACGAAGTTTTTTTAACCGATTTAGTAGGTTCATTGGCTACAGATGTTGTAAAAATTGGTATATCTTCGGCTGTTTCCGCAGCTTTAGGTGCAGCTTCCCTAGCCTTCGTGTCTTTTGTTGCTGTTAATCTCGCCGTTGTCGTTGCTGCTGGTCTAGTCACTTCTATTATACTAAACGAGCTGGATGAGCATTACGGTATCACTCCAAAAGTTATCGAACTATTAGAAAAAGCACAGCAGGAAGCTGTTGAAAAAGCGGAACAACTAAAAGAAAATACTTATGATAGTGTTCTCGATTTAGCTGGTATGTTACTAGAAGGCGTTTTGGAAACAGGAAAAGAAGTGATTGAGAGCGAAGTAAAACGATTCATCAAAAAATCGTTAAATGAATTGACACCAAAAATATTATGAGCAACTCCCAATTGATAAACAAAATTAAAAGAGTCTCAAAATTTATTCCAGCAACAATCATTGGAGCTGGATTGACTATCGCCTGTTTTTATTTAGGCTTGGGCAAGATAGAAAGCTTCAGCCAAGAGATCGGTAATGTAGAGGTATATTCTCGCTTTGATTTTAGCCTCATACCATTCGGTATCGTTATGCTCGGATTTACTATTACGGCTGTATATTATATTTACTATGAAAAACGGTTTGAAGACGCATTCGGTCACATTCTGAATTACACAATGTTAGGAGCATTTGCCCTTTCAATAATCTTAGTTTTTATAACGCCATCTATCTATCAAAACCGCTTTGAAAATGCTGGACTAAAAGAGTGCAATGGTACACCAAGCAGCTATCTGCCGCTATTTGGCACAAAGTTCGCCAAAGACGAATCTTTATGTCGAATAAGGAATCACTAGCTATATCGAACCAGTTAGATTGCCCCACATCTCTAGCGGGGCTATGCGTATCAATTGGACGGTGAACTTAATTCTTTAAGACTACACTTTATGTTCGACCTCGCTCTCGGAGCCTAGGTAGTCGCACCGACTAGCAGATCCGTTTGTGAATCTGCCCATTAATGTGAAAACAGATTACCTAAAACCCAATTAACAATCAAACACCCACTGACTTTTGTGATTTAAGAATTTGAGCCGACAATGTAGATTTGAGGACTTCAAAGAAACAGAGTGCCAAAGGAAGCATGGGGATTAGACAAGAGATATTTCCTACCTGTCGCCTAACGCCGCATTAAGGTGTGAGCAACGCTACCACAGCACTAAACCAATGCGCCATAAACACGAAACCCAACGATGGAATAAAAAATGCCATGCGTTGGGAATCACTCTTAAATGCTTTGTTATACGATAGCGCGCCCCAAATCCTGTGCGACTCGTTTAAACGCCGTTAACTCTTGCTCTGTTCTTCCACTTGCAACTGTTACCCATTGAAGCCCCACTTCATCTCGATGCTCAAACTCAATTTGCAACTGGTACTTCGAACGATAGACTGAAAGGAAGAAAACAACTGGAAACGTAACGAGTAAAGCCACTAAGCCAGCATTGATACTAAACCCCCAAGGAGTCGCAAATGGTTCGAACAACCACAAAATACTTGAAGCTATAACTGACGTAACAATCGCTTTGATTAGATGCGATGACACCTTATTTTCAACGACTTTAACGCTCTTTATCTGGCTAAGCCCATAGCTATCCTTTTTTACCATCAGCCGGCCGTTAACTATTGAAAAGTCAGAAACTTTAAACATACCACTTCCTCGTTTGGGTTAAAAAGTTAGAAAAACATTTCCACAAACGATTGGATTCATTGTTAAACATAGATGAGTGATATGCAATGAGTTTTAACCACATTTGTCGTATAACGCCGCGTTAAGTGGTGAACAACGCGACCACCTAACCTAAACCATTGTGCCGTAAACACTAAAGCTGACTCAAACTGAAAATGCCAAGCGTTGTGAATCCGTCTTAAACGCTTTGTTATGGCGCTGCACTCAACGTTAGCTCTTGTATGTCAATTTGGTCTACTTCCCTGCCCAATATACGCTTGTATTCGACTAAACGATGTACTGGGATCACTGGTAGATCGATACCTTGATAATTTTTAATAACTGATTCTGAGAAGTAGATTTCAAGCTGGTGCCAAGAGCCATCTTGATGTGATTGTATCTTCGTATATTCAGATAAACCGATTTCAATTTTTTGATTTTGGTAAACCAACTGGAAATACTCTAGATCCCAACCGTATTCGGCATAATGAGTTAACGGCTTGGATATGTATTTAGCTACGAGCGCTAACACTTTGTCTGCGTCTGAGTTTCGAATATAAAGATCTATATCTGCGATTTCCCGACTTCCACCATGAATAGTTGCCGCTAAGCCACCGACTATTTGATACTCCACATCCTCTGCATTCAAGGTTTCTTTGAGCCACTGCAAGGCTACTTTAACTTTATCACTCATCTAGTGCCCTTAGCTGAATTTTTCTCTGCGCCATAACGCCCTGCTAAGGGGTGAGCAACGCAATACCAAAGCCGCCGCATACCACCTTAATCACTTAAACCAACGCATAGTAAAAATGCCACGCGTTGCGAATCCCTCTTGAGCAGTTTGTTATTTTGCAAACCCAAAGCGTTGATTTTACGTTATTTTAAACTTTGCAAACAACAAACTTTATGTGTTTTGATGCACTTAAGTCAGGCGTAGTCTCAAAGCGGCTACTCAATGAAACCACGTGGAACAAACAACGCCGCAGAAAACGAACTAACAACACCAAAAAGCGCTTTTGGAAAACCAATCTCACAATGCGGACTTTCAACAAAGCCACTGAAACCACATGAACTTACCACACCAGAGAAAACGCTATTTCAGCGAGTAGTACGGCTTTTGTACCAACAAACTCAACGAGCAGAATTTCAGCAAAAAAGTTCGACTCAGGTAAACCAAAAGTCGCCGCACCAAAAAACAAATCAACCGTTGAAACGATGCCAATTTTGAATTTTCACCACGCTAGTTAACACTGAAATTGAACGCCGATACGACAATTTCAACTTTGAGCTTTTACCACTAGATCTTGCGATATAGCTGCGTTTTTCCTCTTGCAAACTAACGCCCAATTAAGGTGTGAACCACGCGACCACAATGCTCAAATTGAACTCCGTAAACACTGAATTAAACCCATACCAAAAATGCCAAGCGTGGTGAATCACTCTTAAATTGTTTGTTATGTATGTTCCTGATATAGCGCAGAAAACTGATCGCGCCATTGCTCAAGTAATGGAATTGCAGACGATAAGCAGAATTTTCGCTCACCTATAAGAAAAGCCAACACATTAGATAATGGGTAGTTTTCTGGGTCTACAGCATTGGAAATACTAAGGTAGGTTTTATTGCTAATTCCACTTTCACTATACCAGTTCCACTCTGACTCATGTTTCCACCAATTTGCAGCAGAATTGATAACTGAGATATGAGTAGATCCTAGTAATGTTACCGCTCCAAGATTTAATGCGTCTCGCTTGCTAACTTCACTTTTATACATGGTATCACTTATATATTGCTGCATAGCAACAAAACCAACACCTATAAAGTATTCTACTCTGTCAAAAATACCTAAACTGTCAGCATCTATACTTGATTCTGCTTGTTCTATTAACTGTTCTAATCGTGAATCGAGTAAAGCTAATAAGTCGCTCAGTTCAGCGATTTTAAGATCAAGGCAATCTCCTTTTGAAAACAGCAACATACAATTATTCCTCAAAATACATAACGCCCTGTTAAGGTGTGAGCAACGCAATACCGAAACTCCCGCATACCACCTTAAACACTAAATGCAACGCATAGTAAAAATGCCACGCGTTGCGAATCACTCTTAAACAGTTTGTTAGTTTTAACTATATTCCGTACGTATATCGATGTTGTGCTTTTTGATATAGCTTACTAAGTTTCGATATGTCGTTAATAAATATGGTCTGTTACCCCAGTTGTTTCCTTCATCTTCGACATTAGGTTCAATAAAGTTGCCATTAGGTGAGATAAACCAGTCACTATTTTCTAAGCAACCTTTCGTATGTTGCCAATCCATTCTAAATATGGCGTCATATGCCATTAAAAATTCACTAATGAGATTATTTAGCTCTTGATGTGATTTAAAACCACCTGATTTTTGAATTGCTAAAGATCTTGATAAATCGAGGACTTCCTCTAAGATTTCACGATCACTACGAATATCTACAGACGTTGAGTCAGCAGTACCTGTTGACTCGATTATTTTTAAAACCTTTTCTTCAAGTTCAGGCCAAAATTTTTCGAAGACCGTATTAAGAATATTGTCTTCCAGTACTGTTGTGGTATTGGCTTTATTTAAGTCAAAAACCAACCTTTTAACATCTGACTTTTCAAACAAAGTGGTTTGAAATTGAGTTAATGGTCCATTGATGTCGGAGTTATCCATGCCAATTAAGATTGGACACACTAAAGATTGGTCTACTTTCTTTGATATTGCACCGGCTTCGAACATTAACCATTGACTATTTAAATTCTCACGAGTTACACAAAAAATCCCCGCCATTGAACCATCAAGTTCAGCGGCTATATCAGATGACCAACGTGTCCCTTTTTCGATATCACTTGGAGTAAAATAAGGTTGTACTGTTTGCAAAACAGTTGGTAGCCACTCTCTAATGGCTTCAGCCACTCTTCTACTTGTATCACCTGACCAACTAATAAATATTTTCATAACTTTCCTATTATTTTAAATGTAGCCGTTGAAACTAACGCCTTGCTAAGGTGTGAGTAACGCAATACAAAAGCTACCGCACAGCGCCTTAATCACCATAAGCCACCGCAAAGTAAAAATGCCACGCGTTACGAATCACTCTTAAGCAATTTGTTAGTACATGCGCTACTTCTATTTATGCGCTCCAAGATATTGAAAACTGGCATGATATGAAAGGCTTTGAACACTGAAGTGAGACGGGCAGCTACAAAACTTTACCGCCATTGAGAAACGTGAGTTGGCTAGAAGAAAAACGCACTGAACTACCCTACATTCACTAGCTTCAAATTAGAAAAGGATTCTTTCCTCGTACTTCAACAGCCACACCAAAAGTAATCAAGGTTCTCTCAAAAGCCACCACGAAAATGAAGAAGCGCCAAAGAAATAGACTAAGAGTTAGAAGCCGTAAACGCTGAAATCAAAGCAAACACTCCGCATATAGTGCCGCCGGAAAGAACGTGAAAGGTACAAACTGAAAGGTGTAAAGACGAGCGTCAAAACAGATAAACACCAAAACTTATGACCTTTGATGTCAAACCAGTACTAACGCCGCATTAAGGTGTGAGCAACGCCACCACAAAACTTAACCATACCACCGTAAACACAAAACCCAACGATGACACTAAAAATGCCAAGCGTTGGGAATCACTCTTAAATGCTTTGTTATGTGCAATTTGCTACTTGATTTCGTATTGAGGTAAACCTTGCCAACCATCAACATGAGAAACAGTTCGATATATTTGATTACCCTTTATTTCATACTGAGGTAACCCTTGCCAACCATCAACATGGGAAACAGTTCGATATATTTGATTACCTTTTATTTCGTACTGAGGTAATCCTTGCCAGCCGTCAACATGGGAAACAGTTCGATATATCTTGTCCCCCTTGATTTCAAACTGAGCTAAACCTTGCCAACCATCAACATGCGAAACTGTACGATAAATCTGTGGCATACATCATTCCTATTTGATTAAACCTAAGAACTATATGGGGATTATGATTTTGATAATCAACCTTGCACATAACGCCTTGTTAAGGTGTGAGGCACGCAATACCTAGTCTCTGCATACCACCTTAACCACTAGAACTAACGCATAGTAAAAATGCCACGCGTGCCGAATCACTCTTGAACAATTTGTTATATAGCCGACTTTCAGGTTAGTGCTTTCTGTCCAATTTGGATTTTGGGCGCAATACCAGCTTTGCGATACAAAGCTAGAGCAGATTCATTGAAAGAATATACCTCTAACCACAGCTCTTCTCCGCCGTTAGAAATAGCCCTTTCTTCAAATGCCTCTATTAGCGCCAGTCCAACACTCTGACTCCTAAAGCGTGAATCCACTACAATCTGTTCAACGCTTGCGATCTTTCGCTGTTTGAGCGTCCAAGACTTACGAACCCATAGCTCACCAAAAGCAAAACCTACTAACTGCCCATTACTTTCGGCTACCAGAAAAATCGAGCTTTCACTTTTGATTATCTTGTGCAGGTCTATTTTTTGTTCAATTTCTTCCGGTGATAAAAAGTCATCAGGTAAATTTGCTTGATGATACTCATTAAGCTGAAACTGTAGTTTCTTGATAACACTGATATCTTCAATGCGAGCTTGGCGAATATTTAACATATATAAATCCTTTTAACTTACCGTCCTCTCGCGGCTACATAACGCCCTGTTAAGGGGTGAGCAACGCAATACCGAAGCCGCTGCATACCGCCTTAAACACTAAAACAAACGCATAGTGAAAATGCCACGCGTTGCGAATCTGCCTTAAACGCTTTGTTATATGCTGAACTCATAATTAAAAGTAACTTGGTATCGAACCATCAAAACCAAAAGAGTCACTTGGGGCATACATGCAATTAGAGCCCTCAATAGCGATGAAACCAAGCCTGCTATAAAACTGGTGATCAATATCGCTATGTAAGAATATGGCTTTACAGTTCTGTTTTGCGAACAAGTCTGCTCTCACAAGATTAACCAAGTTGGAAGCATAACCTTTACCGCGAAGAATTTTAGGTGTAGCGAGAGAACCTATACCAAAGCAACCGTCTTTAAGGTCAAATAAATTATGATAGACAATGAGAGACGATAAAATTTGCTCATTTTCTATTAGCACATACCAAGTTCCAGCTTGATACTTTTTGCTGCTACGACAAGCGGATAAATATTTTTCATAGGAAAGCCCGTCACTCCACGCATCAAAGCCGATTGAGTAAATTGCGTCGAGATCATGAACCTCTGCTTCTCTTAAATGCATCCTTGCGACTTCCTAAATTGACTAAGGCATATAACGCCGCATTAAGGTGTGAGCAGCGCTTGGCTATACTTGAGCGAAGCGAAACTGCCAAGCGTTGCGAATCACTCTTAAATGCTTTGTTATACCTATTTAGCTTAAATATTGCTCTGAAAAACCTTGTACAAACAACAACATCATTTGAACTTGTGATACGTCATATTCGTCATATTGACCATGTGCAGCTTTATTTCGAATGTGAGCAAAACTTGTGACCTGCTTCTGAACCAACTTTGAATATACTTCGTTTTGAGCAAGCTCAGTATTTAAAGGCTCGATTGTCTTAGGTGCGCCATTAGGCTTAACAACAGCAATATCATTTTTCTTACTCAATTCCCGCAGCCCATCTTCCAGAACTGCCCCAATAGTCACTGCTGCGGCATCTTTGTATCCTTCGTTCAGAAGGTGTTCTCCGATTTCTAAGAAATTTGCAAATATCTCGGCTTGTAATAAACCTTTTATGTTGGCGATTAGGTCATTTTCGATGTCGTGTTTAACTGTTAGCGCTACACCATGAACTTGAGATACGTGACCATACCAATTACTGTGAATTACATAGAAATTGTCTATTCCTATAGCCTTAGTGTAATTTTTGTAATGCTGACTATTTTCACCATAGAGCTTTAATATCAGTTGCCCAACTCTAGTTACCCAAGACGTAACTTCAGCTAAATCACTCCCCTCTAGTGAGCTTCTAGCTGTTGATGCATTTTTAACTATTGTCTCTCCAAGCCTGACAATCGAATCCACTTCATTCTTCACAATATTACTGATATTCATTTGATCTCCAGACTATAAATTGTGGTGTAGGTATAACGCCGCGTTAAGTAGTGAGCAACACTACCACTCAAACCTAAACCAAGGCACCGTAAACACAAAACTCAACCAAAACAAAAATGCCACGCGTTGCGAATCTGCCTTAAACGCTTTGTTATGTGCCTTTTAGATTAATGGATTCTAACTCTTTCACTGCTAACTCAATACCTTCTTCAGCAGCCTCTTGCATTAGACGCAAGCCACGACTTACATCTCGAGTTATACCATCTGTACCATGATATAGGCTAAACCCGTAAGTAAACTTTGAATATGAGTGACCCTGATTTATTGCTCGCTCAAAGTAGTAAGACGCTTTACTTAAATCGCGCTCTACGTAATCACCATACAAATAATTTACCCCCATTCGATACGAAGCATCCGCACTACCCAATCTGGATGCTTCTACTTTTTGACTAATGTGCCGTTTGAGAAAATCAGATTCGGACTCGTTAGGCGAGCTAAAACACGAAATTAAGTTAATCGCATCTGAATCTTTAGACTTAACGAATGGAGATAAAAATTTCATAAGAGCTTTGTAGTTACCTTTATCAAGCAACTTTTCAGCCAGTTTTATTTCTTCTTGATTCATAAACTAATTCTGATGATGGCACATAACGCCCAATTAAGTAGTGAGCAACACAATACAAAAGCTACCGCATTGCGCCCTAAACACAAAACTTACCGCAAACCAAAACTGCCACGCGTTGCGAATCTGCTTAAATTGTTTGTTATGCGATTTTTCGGCAATGCTAAATTGGCTTGATAAAACAATACCTTAAACACGAAAAACTACAAACGAGCAGACGACTTTTTGTGATTCAAGAACCAACGGACTCAACATTCCGTAAAACAGCCGCCATAAACGCGGAACGCGGCCTTAAAGCGAAGAATAGGCTTTTACTTACGAGAAACTCAACGAACCGAAATTTCAGCGAGTACCGACTTTCCGTAAACTTGTCCTTTCCACACTTTACGCCCGAAAAACTTTCCCCAACCAAATACAATTTTGAATGAGGCAACATCACAAACTTTGGTATGTTTTACGGTTTGAGTGATTCAAGAATTTGAGACGAAAATGCTGATTTGCCGAAACCGAGAAATGAATGGTTAAAGACAACGAAAATTAAAGAAGCCTTAAAATTTAGCCTTGTCGCATAACGCCCAGTTAAGGGGTGAAGCACGCAATACCTATGCTACTGCATGGCACTTCAACACTAAAACCACCGCATACCAAAAATGCCACGCGTGCTGAATCCCTCTTGAACTGTTTGCTATGTGACAATTAACCAAAGACAATTAAAGCTGCCAGAAACCTAACTCAACACCAGATTGGATAACAATTGCACACATACCATGACCAAGTAATTCCATTGGGGGGACTGCAACTACAGCACCACTCTTTTCGGCAGCATCCACTGCTGAATGAATATCTTCGACAAGAGTATAATGACGAACAACTGGCTCTTCTGTTTCACGTAGTGGCGCTCGAATTCCTATTACACCACCATTCGATAGACTCGCAATACGAGCTCCACCAAGGTTAATATCAACCTCACCGAACTGAACATTGTAAATATCAGCGTAGATATTACAGATCGAATCCACGTCAGGAGTAACAATTTCTAGATACTGGACTTTCATATTTTTTCTCGTAATTGCAGTCACTCAGATAAACTTAATTTTGTCACATAGCGCCCTGTTAAGGTGTGAGCAGCGCAATACCGAAGCCGCCGCATACCACCTTAAACACTAAATTCAACGCATAGTAAAAATGCCACGCGTTGCGAATCACTCTTAAACAGTTTGTTAGGCATTCGCCTCATGGTGTGTAGACAGTTTATGAAGCAGCTCATGCTTGGCTGCTGAAAGCTCAAATATGGTGTCAGTATAGCGACCATTTTCATTAATACCTTTTAGGGCGGCAATTAGCTCGCTTAGGTTAAAATCCAGTTCTTTTGGATTGACTGCATGCTCTGGCGTTAAAAATGGTAGGCAACGTTTCATTAGAACTTCCAAGCCACGTTTCAGGTTTAATTCATCATGCGCCTCTATGCATGAAAATATGGCGCTAAAGCTACTATCCGTAGCATTCTTAAAGCTTTTATTTTTAATTTGAAAGTTAGCTTGAAGATGAAATAAACCAGCAGACAGAACATGCAACCTTTTATCGTTCTCAGAGCTAGCTGAGTCAAACTTCGAACATACCTCTTGAGTAATATGTTTCATAAGCTCAGCTTGAGCGTCTAATACCTTTTGCTCAATATGTTTTTGTAGCAACTCAGACTCTAATTTCACTTTTCGATTGTGGTAAAAAGTAAACAAGATCGGAATCAAAACACCGACGAATGCAACCAAACCAAGTGTAATTGTCATTAGTTGAGAGAAAGATGTCGCATAGAATCCGTTTACTTTCTCTAGTAATTCAATTGAAAATTTATCCAAGTTTCCTCCTGATGCCTAACGCCTTGTTAAGGGGTGAGCAACGCAGTGCCAAAGCCGCTGCATACCACCTTAAACACAAAACTCAACGCATAGTAAAAATGCCACGCGTTGCGAATCCCTCTTGAACAATTTGTTAAATGGTTATTCCTCGTCTGGATCAAATGTGTATTCAGGGTAATAGTTGAGAACATTGTACATTTTAGGTTTACCTCTTACGGTTTGAACCTCAACATCAACAACAAACGCAAGCTCTTGCCAAGGCTTACCTAAAGATGGATCAGGATGTAACATCGCTTCTTTTAGTGCGTTGTTTTCAAAGATAACTTTTAATGCCGATTTTGAAATATCATCGATGATTGCTTTGTTACCCGTATCAGAGTTAGGGTCAAACTTGGTTTGATACCAATACATTACCTTTTTAAGGTGTTTATTCTCTTGGGGAGTATCAATATCTTCAACTAAGCGACCGATGCGGTTTTGAATTGCAGCAGCTTCAGTTGAATTGAGAATGAACTGATTGATAACCTTGCCGCCATCTGAAACATTGATGTTCATTTGCGAACCATGATCTTTAGCAATTGGCTCTACAATTTTGTTCCACTCTTGCAAATCTTGTTTGGTCATCTCTTTAGGAGGTTGATTAGTATTACCCAGTAACCAATTACAAGTATCCTGAACCACACTTGCCCATTGAGCTAACGAACCGCCCTCCCAAATTAACGGAACTATAGGGGCAGCCTGTGAAACTAGCTCTACAACTATTGATCCTTTTCTCACTTCTTTAATGAGCAATTCAGAACCAACATCTGTTAATGCATCGGTCTCTGACTCCACAAATTTGTGGAACTGCTTGTTGAACGATAACAAAGACAAAGAAAGGTCTTCTAGTCCGACAGGGAGCCTATTATCAATTGTTATCTCTAACTTTTTCGAAAAGTCTATTTCAATTATATTCGACATTGTTTCCTAACCATTTAACGCCGCATTAAGGTGTGAGCAACGCAACCACGAAACTTAACCATAACATCGTAAACACCGCACTCAAAGATGGAATGAAAAATGCCAAGCGTTGGGAATCACTCTTAAATGCTTTGTTATGTTTATTCTTGTAGCATTTTGTCAAATAGCTCTGTTAATAAATCACAAAAAACATTGATACAGTGTTCTGAGAAGCCCGAATGGATTAGCACTTTGTTATTTTGAGCCAATGACAAAAATTCGTTCCCCTTGATATAACCGCGTAATTCTTTATTCCCTGTTTTGACCATACCATCTGCGTGCACGACACAGTTTCTTAATTGCTGAATTTTCGTAAATTCTACCCAAGCAGGATATTTACTTGGAAAGTCGACCAGTGCTACTTTTTCAAGGTACTTTCGACACTGGTCAATAATACCATTTGAATCAAGGTCTTTTATCTTCACAGGGTTTTCTAGTTCACGTTCATAAGCTTGACAGATTTGCTGAAATTGATGCTCTAAAACAGTATAGATAGTGATTAACTCTGCTCGCCTTTGAATTGATGGAAATTCAAATTTCAGCTCTTGAAATTGATCAGCCATTTCTTCTAGATACTCAGCCCGCTCATAAGATTCCATACTTTCAGCTAGTTTTTCTACCTCAGTCTTAAAGGCTTTAGCCTCTGACTCTAAGAACTCGTCGACTTTTCTCGCATGCTCCTTATACGTGTCGTACTGCATGTAAAAGCTTGATCTAAATAGCGGAAATCTAAAATCATTTAAAATATTCAAACTTTACTCCTATAAACATAACGCCGCATTAAGGTGTGAGCGGCGCTTGGCTATACTTGAGCGAAGCGAAACTGCCAAGCGTAGCGAATCACTCTTAAATGCTTTGTTATACCATTTGATATACGACCAACTCTTTGATTCCATTGATTTCTATAATTCTCTCATCACGTTCTAATTCACCTATTGCAACGTCTGCATAATGGAGCATTCGGTGATGATTAGCACATAGTATTACAACATTTTCCTCATGCTGCCCACCTCCTTCCGACAATGGTTTTAGATGATGGGCTTCCGAATAATGCTCTCCGTTGCTTTTTACAAATGAAAACTGACAAGACTTAATTTGACACTTGTTTTGGTATTTAGCTTTTAGCTTCTTGACGATACCTTGATAACGTTTTATCTGCTTACGCTTAACTTCAACAGTTTCATTTTCCAAACCTAGATCCGAGATTAACTCAAGAGAGTTGACGCTGTTTAAATCGACTTCATCACCAAACACAGAGGCACGATCAATACGGCTAAGGTTTTCACTAGACTTTGCAATCGAGAGTAAACTTTCTAAGTACTGGCTTCCATTCGGTGTAAGCTCCCAAAGCCTAGTTGATTCACTGGATAAGTATCCTTCTTGAACTAGGTGCTGTCGCACAAACGCAAATTCATTACGCCATCGCAGTTCATTTCGACTTGAAAGAGTTTCCAAGTCAGAATCGATATAATTGAGCCACGAGTTTTCATCAATACAGTCTAAGACTTCCTTTTTGGTCGCAGAACCACTTAGAAGCCTCAATGCATACAAAATCAGAAAACGACTTTGTTCTTCTCTTTTCATCTAATACCTAACTTCCCAAAAATGGTATAACGCCTTGTTAAGGTGTGAGGCACGCAATACCTAAGCTTCCGCATACCACCTTAACCACTAGAACTAACGCATAGTAAAAATGCCACGCGTGCCGAATCACTCTTGAACAATTTGTTATGTAGCCGACTTTCAGGTTAGTGCTTTCTGTCCAATTTGGATCTTGGGCTCAATACCAGCTTTGCGATACAAAGCTAGAGCTGATTCATTGAAAGAATATACTTCTAACCACAGCTCTTCTCCGCCGTTAGAAATAGCCCGTTCCTCAAATGCCTCTATTAGCGCCACTCCAACACCTTGACTCCTAAAGCATGAATCCACAACAATCTGTTCAACGTTTGCGATCTTTCGCTCTTTGAGAGTCCAAGACTTACGAACCCATAGCTCACCAAAAACAAAACCTACTAACTGCCCTTTGCTTTCGGCTACCAGAAAAATCGAGCTTTCACTTTTGATTATCTTGTGTAGGTCTATTTTTTGTTCAATTTCTTCCGGTGATAAAAAGTCATCAGGTAAATTTGCTTGATGATACTCATTAAGCTGAAACTGTAGTTTCTTGATAACACTGATATCTTCAATACGAGCTTGCCGAATATTTAACATATATAAATCCTTTTAACTTACCGTCCTCTCGCGGCTACATAACGCCCAATTAAGGTGTGAAGCACGCTACCACGACACTTAATTTGAACACCGTAAACACTGAACTTAACCCAAACCAAAAATGCCAAGCGTGCTGAATCACTCTTAAATTGTTTGTTAGTTTTCTTGTGGCCCACTGATTGAAACGTACTTAGCAACAATTGTAATTAGTACCATCCCTATAACGAGAAATATTGCTTTATCTATATACGCTTGAATGGGCTCTACCTCGGCAGACATCGATAGTGCAATCAGACCAGTAAACCCCAACAAGGCAAACAGAATTGTTAACCTCAGAGTTACACCGAAAGCAATTAGAGCAATTGTAGTCCCAGGTATAGTCATTTGACTTACTAAGAGAGAAGCTATTGATGCCGTGTCAATCAACAAAACAAAGACTAAAATGAGCCAGAACGCTATCTTAGCCACTGTTGAAGTAAACTCAAATTTCATTATTTAACATCCCTTTAAAACTAACGCCGCGTTAAGGGGTGAATGCCGCCTAGACCAACCTTCCGCAGACCACTTTCACCACTAAAACTCACTGCATACCAAAAATGCCACGCGGCATGAATCCCACTTGAACGCTTTGTTATGTGCGTGCTATTTGGTTGCACTGTTTAGCTGCAGTAAATCCCATTTATTGCCGTAAAGGTCTTGGAATACCACTACAGTTCCGTACTCTTCAGCTCGGGGCTCTTCATTAAAAACAACACCGTTTAACTTCATTAACTCGTAGTCTCGCCAAAAGTCATTAGTTTGCAGGAACAAGAAAACACGACCACCTGTTTGATTCCCCACAGCTTGGGATTGTTTTGGAGTACTCGCTTGAGCCAGCAGCAAGTTCGTTCCATTGGAATTCGGAGGTGAAACTTGAACCCAACGTTTACCGCCCCCTAGGTCAGTATCTTCAACTAGCGTGAATTGAAGTTTTTTAGTGTAGAACTCGATCGCATCATCGTAATTTTCGACGACTAGAGAAATACACCCGATTTGCTGTTGAACAGATTTAGACATGCTGATTTCCAGTGTATAAAAACGCAGATTCTACACGATCTTGTCGTTTTTCGAGAAAGCACATAACGCCCAATTAAGGGGTGAACAACGCCCCCACCCAACCTAAAGCATTGTGCCATAAACACTAAATTTGAAGTAGAAGCAAAAATGCCAAGCGTTGAGAATCCCTCTTAAATTGCTTGTTATAAAACTTTTAAGCGCACTACTTTAACGAGTTCCCATCCCACAAATGCTCAGGATCAGGTAAAAAAGTAACACCACAACCTATACCGTTAGGATTGTAATTTTGAACAGATACCAACCAACCACCGGGAACTTTTGTTCTATATGACTTCTGAACACCACCAACATTTTTCAGTGTTTCCCAATCTAGAGTTGCTTCTCCGCGTACTCTTTTGAAACGCAATTGTTCTGCATTATATTTTTTTGTTTCGGACCAGAGTTTTAATGCTTTGTCTTTTGTGTGAGCTTTAGTGCTTTCACATACAACAGCGAAACCATCCTGCTGTAATCCTCTGATTTGATCACCAGCGTAATCGTCAACGATATCTACCGCAATTGAGATATCATCTTTTTCTAAAATAATGTATTCATTCACGTCATTTCTCACCTAGTTTTATAACGCCGCATTAAGGTGTGAGCGGCGCTTGGCTATACTTGAGCGAAGCGAAAACGCCAAGCGTTGCGAATCACTCTTAAATGCTTTGTTAGGTTTATTACCCACTCTGAACCGAATCATTTATTGACTTAATATCTTCTAAAAAACTCTCGTGGAAAGATTTATCAAAGATGTCATTTAAACGGCATTCACCTTTTCCAAAACCCCAAAGGAATAACTCAACCCCTGCTATCGTAGGCTCACACATTAAAAAAATTAAATCATCTTGCAGCTTTAACTGCCTATTGTTCAGGTATTGCTGCAAATGGTCAGGTGGTCCAAACCCCCAAGAATCCGAAATGAGACCATCAGCACTCAAACCTTGGAATATATGACTCAGTAACTGGGGGTTGTCCCATTCTTGTTGAGTAAACTCCATCGCTTCAGCATATTCTTGTAATGGCATTGCAATTTGGCCCTTTCTACGACCAGCATTGTTATTCAGTGACTCTTCGCCAATATCACAAGTTTTGGCGATTGCGGAATAGATAATATAATGACTTCTTAACTGATATGATGACAAATTATCCAACTGTCGAGCAATCCTTGCACCTCGATCATCTCGACCTATTTCAGTCCTTGATGATGCTAATACACCACCAAAGTACTCAATAGCCAACTTATCCGATGAGTAAGATCCCTCGTTAATTATTGTTTTCAGGACTTTCGGAGGAACTGAGCCATTCTCAGAAATATCAGCTCCTAACTTATCTTCTGCACTTTTGAAAATTCGACCCACGTTTTCAATTCGTTTAGCAGTGAACACTTTAAGTTCACCACCAAGATAATCCGCTGTAGGTCCTAATAATTTAGAAAGCCCATCCTTACCTAGATAAGCCGCTATTGCACCTATACCTATTGTTGTAACTGGTTCTGGCATATTTTATCCTTACAAACCTAACGCCCTGTTAAGGTGTGAGCAACGCAATACCGATGCCGCCGCATACCACCTTAATCACTTAAACCAACGCATGGTAAAAATGCCACGCGTTGCGAATCACTCTTGAACAGTTTGTTATAAGCGTGGTTTAAGCATGTGCACGAACTGTTCGTCCTGCCCTGTAACCTCAAAGCCAAACCTTTTGTAAAGTTGCCCTACTCGGTTTCCTTGTAAGCAGCAAAGCTTTATCGGTAACGACTTTTGTTCAGCAAGCTCAATGACAGCTTTTAATACTTGGCTACCAATTCCTTTACCCTGATGTTCTGGTAATAGGAAAAAGCGACCAAAGTACAAATGCTCAGAATGGCACTGCACCAAGTAACTACCCACTGCGACTCCATCGACTTCGATGATGGTTGGCTTTTCTTCGACCCACTCATTGTGATGAATTTCTCTTTGAACACTTTCGTCCCAACCAAATACAGCTTTGATTGGTTCAAATTCTGCTGATTTCTTAAGTTCGAATAGGAACTCATAGTCACTATTTTCAGCTTTACGGGTTTCGTACACCTAACTCTCCAAACCTACAACTACGGATAGCTTATAACGCCCAGTTAAGGGGTGAAGCACGCAATACCGATGTTTCTGCATGGCACTTCAACACTAAAACCAACGCATACCAAAAATGCCACGCGTGCTGAATCCCTCTTGAACTGTTTGTTAGCCGAACACTCTAAACACAACAACCCAAGCCAATTTACAAAGTAATTATACCTTGTACAATTTGCCTCTTTTCTGGACTTAACCCAAACCAATGAGCACTAAACCCGACCGAATAACCGCAATGCAGCGAATCATAGACCAAGCTAAACGTGAACTACCTCTCTATGAAAGTGATACGTTTGTTTGTGGCACTGAAGGCAATTGTATTGGTTGCCCAAAGAAATCGATGGAACTCGTTGACTCGGAGCTGTCATATTGGGAGCACACCATATCACGAGGAATTAACCCAAACTTTGATGACATTCGCCGATTTGGAAAACTCTGCACCAACGTTAAAAGAGGATTAGTGCGCAACAATATATTGTAGGTTTGCTCGTGTCGGCTAACGCCGCATTAAGGGGTGAACAACGCCACCACCAAACCTAAACCATAGTGCCGTAAACACTAAAGCCGATTCAAACCAAAACTGCCTAGCGTTGTGAATCCTTCTTGAATGCTTTGTTAGTTGCCAAACCTAACGCTTTGATTTGAAGTTAATTACCGCTTTGCCAACACTGTTTTTACGTGCCAAATCAGGCACAGTTTCAAAGCGCCTGTCACTGAAACCACCTGGAACTCAAAACGCCGTAGAAAACGAACTGACAACACCAAAAAGACCTTTTGGAGAAACAGTGCCACAAAGCTGACTTTCAACAAGTGAATCGGCTTCTGAAACAGAAAGTCCGACCACAAAAAACCAAAGCCTGATTTGCTCAAACCTAAAAGACTAAAATTTGGAATACAAAACCGAGCCAAAAACACACGGACATTAGCCCTAAATATTCTGTTTTAGCTGCGTTTTCCTCGTTGGCAACTAACGCCGCATTAAGGTGTGAACAACGCGGCCACTGAATTAAACCATGCCACCGTAAACACTGTCCTCAACGATAGAATGAAAAATGCCAAGCGTTGAGAATCACTCTTAAATGCTTTGTTAAATTACTATACCCACCCTTCCTCTTTGAGTATTAAGCCAACCTTTTCATTATATACCGATAAGGAATCATCATCTGTTGTCATAACGGGCAACTCTCTATTGTTCTCCAAGAAGAATATTATGTCTGAGATATGTTCAA
The DNA here is from genome assembly GCF_021728155.1 of Vibrio sp. J2-4. Lineage (NCBI taxonomy): Bacteria > Pseudomonadati > Pseudomonadota > Gammaproteobacteria > Vibrionales > Vibrionaceae > Vibrio > Vibrio sp. J2-4. The sequence continues at coordinate 7,580 of NZ_JAKKCN010000014.1, read as the reverse complement.
ATGAAAGCTCATACCATTCCCCCCTTACGCATAAATCTTTATAATTATTGTGAAGAAATTTTTCTAAATATACGATTTCTCTAGCGTATAAGTCTTCAAGTTCTGGTTCACAATACAAAACTAATTTTAATTCAAAGGGACAACCAGTTTGGTGAGTACTCAATCGTTTAGATATATTATTTGTAATTCCGATTTTGAAATAATTAGTTTCAGCACACCGAATAACATATAAATACCTAGGGGCATCATCATCTCTAATGAAAGATTCAAATTTTTCCAATCCGATCTCAAGTTCTGATGGAGATAGATCCGAGTAATCAAAAGGGTCTGGCATTTCGATCAGGTTATCATCCGTAAAATTTATTGATTTGTACATATCTCAACTTGTAATTTAACGCTCTGTTAAGGTGTGAGCAACGCAATACCGAAGCTCCTGCATACCGCCTTAAACACAAAAGCCAACGCATAGTAAAAATGCCACGCGTTGCGAATCACTCTTAAACAGTTTGTTATAACCACATGTTCTCACGGACTTCATAGTGGCTAACATGACGATCTGGATTCAATTTGTACTTTTCATCCTCTGGATACAATTTGGCGACACTGATGTCTTCACCAGAAAATGCTTTGATACAATCAAGATCTTCCCAATAGGTCAACAACGTAATTTCAGCAACATCGCCTAAATCTCGATTTAGAATTTGAGCACCGAGGAAACCTTGTGTACTGGATGTATCTTTGATTCCTGTTTCATACAGGTATGCAATAAACCCTTCTTCATACTCTTTAGGGCAAGTAGCTTTCCATTCCCTTGCTATCATAAATACTCCATTTTATGCCGTGGTTATAACGCCCAATTAAGGTGTGAACCACGCTACCACAATACTCAATATGGACGCCATAAACACTGAACTTGACCCAAACCAAAAATGCCAAGCGTGGTGAATCACTCTTAAATTGTTTGTTATAACCCGGCTACATCGTAACCAGAGTCGAAAAACCTTTGCACCATTTTGTTTTTATACTGTGTACTTTCTCCCCAATCAAACTCAATGTAATTCAACTCTGATCCCAAAACTTCCTTAGGAACTAGAAACTCAATATTACGTCTGATTAGAGAAGCTATTAGATACTCGTATGGTGTAGTATCTTCGTTGTAATTCACCGCAAACAGTCCCCAGCACTGATTGATTAAGGGATCTATAACTTTGTAAATGAAGTTTGCTGATTCTAAGGCGCAATCTTTACCCCTAGGGTCTGCGAAGTGCTGTATGCAATTACGCAAATTACCAAAGCTCTTAAACGCTTCAAGGTCGTTAATCTTGATTCCAGTAGTAGCCCATAACCTTTCAGGTAAGTCAGAATACTGAATAGTTTTAGCTTTCTCGACTAAATGTTCAAAACTCAATGTATCGGACTTCACTTGCGTCGAGCGAGGAAGTTGTTCAAATATTAATAGGGGGTGCTCCTGCGCAATTCGAGCTTTTATTAGGATTTCAGCTGCGTGAGCAGCCTGTAGAACTGATAATTGCGCCCATTTATCGTTTTCAAAACTATAGTAATTGGCGTGCCAGTTAGCATGAGCCAACGCACCTAACCCTAGTTCTAGCATATTTTCAGGGGCATTTTTTAATTCTGGATTCATAACTTTTCCATAGGGTTATAACGCCGCATTAAGGTGTGAGCAACGCTACCACGAAACCTAGCCACACCACCGTAAACACAAAACCCAACGATGGAATAAAAAATGCCAAGCGTTGGGAATCACTCTTAAATGCTTTGTTATACATTACAGACTTCCTGCTTTGATATGAGATTTCAGTTCATTTATGCTTATCGATTTTGTCTTAACACCTAGAATTTCAAAAATAACCTGAGCTCTACTTCTTAATCTAGCATCATCAGAAACAAAGTAATCACAAATATAAGCATGCTCTAAATGCTGTCTATCCCTGTAAGAACTTGCAATTTTGTTCTTGTTAGAAAACTTTACATGCTCCGTTTCGAAGTTTACAAAATCGAATAGATCACTTAAATTCTCAATCGTGTCCCTATAATCGTCAACTTTACCAATATTACCAGAGTGAACAAACTTTCCAATGCTCGTATTGTAAAATTGAGAAACTATTTTATCGTAACCTGTAAGATCTTTCTTTTCCTTACCCTTAAAGTAACCTACCAAATCGCTAGATATTGTTTCACTCAACTCCCTACCTTTTCTCAATTCTGGATAAAAATGAAAGTGTTGAATGACATCGTTCATTATTTTTGATTCATACAGCTTTGTTAATTTTGAATATTTTTAACTCTACCAATAGTATCTTCTATTTTTTCATATACATAACAAAGCCCCTCATCCATATAACCAACCATATTTCCGTTAGTTATCAATTGCAAATCGGACAAAAACGAGTTTAAGAAAAGTGGATTACTGTTTACAGCATCTTCGATTAAAAAGGAGCTATAAACAAAACCAACCTCAGATTTAGATATACACTCTCTTACTTTCCGGTCTGCCGCTAACACTTGAACTGCGTTTGTATCTAGGTATACTGATTTCCCATTAAAATTTGATTTATTGAACTTAATATTTTCCTTATTAATTACAGAATGACTATCAAAGAACTCATCCTGAATGTTTGCCGTCCCATAATTCAATAACTTAATTTTGAAATCAACTATTATCTTATTAAGCTCAACAAGATAACTTCTATATTCTTTAATCCATGTTGCACCAAGCTTTCTAACAAATAGCTTTTCATGATCATATAACGTTCCGGAAAGCGCAAAGTCATTATTAATTATTACATCAAACTCTTTTGATATATGACCAATCAGCTCTCTGTAATTTTAATTCAATTGCTTAACTGAATTATAAATTTCACTCCAAGCACTAACTACTAGGTAGTAATCTACATTTGAATTTTCTCGGTCACCTTTAAGAGAATCTTCCAGTTCACATACAAGAGCGAAATCTTGGGAACTTTGAATCTGACTAAGTGACTCTAAATCATCAAAATGCTCCATTAGCTTATTGTAGAGTATCCTTGCGATTGCCTTTTCAACTAATTCACTCATGAATTACCTCATTTGTATAACGCCGCATTAAGGTGTGAGCGACGTTTGGCTATACTTGAGCGAAGCGAAACTGCCAAGCGTTGCGAATCACTCTTAAATGCTTTGTTATGTGCGATTTCGAGCTAACCACATAGCTTTAAGCTTATCTACGGATATTGCCGGCTTTGTTTTATGAAGCATAGCATGGCAATTTGGACAAACAGGCTTTAAGTCTTTGACTGGGTCAACAATATACGCCTCACCAATATGCGCGAGGTCTACTTCATGGTGCACATGAATATAGCCAGTCCCCAAGTCACCGTAGTTTTCATGGAAATCGAAGTTACATACATAACAACTATTCCCATAGTGTTCTATACACTGAGTTCTTGCTTTCGGATTACGCTCGTAGGCATTTACTGTAATTTGCTTTTTGGCACCTTCTGTTAGCACTTCATTATCAATCTCCTCAGGGTATGAGATACCTTGAGAATCAATTTGATATTTTTCTGAAAGTTCATCAACAAGTGCTTGAGTTTGTACCTGCTTGCCATGATCAAGAGCATTGTAATACGCCACATGAGATGCAACGACCTCCAGAGCTTGTCGCAGCTTTTGGATACCAAAGTCGCTATAGATTTTCTCTAGGTAAACTCTCGTACCTTTGAGGTTCATTGTGCGCTTATATACAAAACCGTCCATGATATAACGATAGTTTTGAATATAGTCTTGGGCAGAGCCTTTTCCCATGATCTTATTTTTGACAGCAAGCTCTACCGCTTCCTTTCGAGATAGTCGGTCTTCGTAAACTTCACGCGCTAAATCATAGACTTGAAGTACTGATTCTTCGGTAATTTTCAAATTTTCCTCCTAGCACATAACGCCCAATTAAGGTGTGAGCCACGCTAGCACGACACTCAATTTGAACACCGTAAACACTTAACTAAACCCAAACAAAAAATGCCAAGCGTGGCGAATCACTCTTAAATTGTTTGTTATATTTTTTATGCCCACACGTTCGCAGTTGCAGCGTCAAATAGAGTTACTTTGCACTTAAACTTATCTTTAATTCTTTCGATATGCTTTCTGTCATCCTCACTGTATACGCCAATATAAACGCTAAAAAGTTTGTTACCAGATCGTCTGCCTTGTTTTGCTGCGATGTTTATAGCATCAATTATATGGTAATCATACTTACCAAAGTTAAATCCGAAGGTGACTAACGATCCTTGAATTTCACACAATGAGTCATAGCAGAATGTTAAATATCGGTTATGAAGGATATGCTCAAGTTTTTCTTCACCATTACCCGAAGCTACAAACACAGGATAGTGACCATGATCTATCCTACGTTTGATGTTTTCAAGCAAGTACTTTGTACCAGTGTATTCTTCTTTAATAATGTGCACACCTTCATCAAAGATAGGTAATGCTCCATGGAGATAATAAATATTTTGATTGCTTTTATTATTGCCCCACCTAAGCTCCGAGTATTCAGGTTCATCGTCATAACCACCATCATCCTCACGGTCTCGTCCAAAACCATCTATTGCATTTTTAGCACCTTTCCGCATAAGAACCCAATAAAGCAATAAGTCATAGTTAGTACTGAATACTGAACCATCATTATTGGTGAAAAATGATAGGAACTCGGAGCATTTATCTATTTGGGATTCTTGCAACTTAAAAACATGTTCAGGGTGTAATGATTCAACTGCATCAATTAAGCTTTCTTTTAACCGTTCACTAGCGGTTTCAACTTTGTCTAACAAGTCCTTATCTGAACCAAATGCCTCAATAAGCTCACAGAAATTGTCGAGTTGCTGCATCACCAACTCGAAGTTCTTAGTTTTCACTATGTCAAAAAGCGAAGTTATCAATGGATCTTCTTGTTTTTCAATAAATTGATGCAATGCGTTGTAAGAGAAAATTTTGTGGTTATAAGCCATACTAAAGCCATTGCCCAGCAGTAAATGAGCGGTTCGTTCTTTTTTTCTTAAGTATTCTTTAACTTCATTATATGTTTTTAGTTTACTACCCATCCTGACCTCTCAATAAAAATATAACGCCGCGTTAAGTAGTGAGCAACGTTACCACCTAACTTAAACTATTGTGCCGTAAACACTTAAGCTGAATTGAACTAAAAATGCCACGCGTTGCGAATCTGCCTTAAACGCTTTGTTATGCGTAATACATGCTTAAGGCAATTACTCGTCTAGCCATGCAGAAGAGAACAAAAATATTGACCCTATAAGAAGGACCCCTGCCCCCCACGTCACCCCAGCACCAGTTAAAACCGTCCCCGTAAATGTATTCAACAAATCATCTCCACTGCGAGCATATAATTCCCTAGCATTAATAAATATTGTTTGTATTCTTATAGACTCTCCAGAAAACAAAATAATAAGTGCTAAACCACACAATTTAATTAGAGTGTATCGATAGTTAAACACACCATATATAGAAAGAGCAGAAAGAAACAATGCTATGAACGATACATAGCCAAACACATTAAACCCTGAAATATTACCTGCTATTGGGGCAACAGCAAAAGGGCAATACAATCCAAAAAGAATTAATAAAGCACCAAATAAAACCGCACATAACTGCTTATTCACAATTTATTTACTCCTAAACCCAAATAAGTCCATTATGAGCGCTAAACGAAATATTTTTTATGTCATAACTGATAAATGCGATATGTTTCAATAAATTGATTGTAAAACCCTTTTATTGCGCATAACGCCGCATTAAGGTGTGAGCAACGCAACCACCAAGACTAAACCATTGCACCGTAAACACAAAACCCAACGATGGAATAAAAAATGCCAAGCGTTGGGAATCACTCTTAAATGCTTTGTTATAACGAAGCTTCTTAGTGCGCTTGTGGCTTAACTAACCCGTTTACTGAACCTTTCTATGTTTAACGAAGGCAACAACCAAAGCCACTAACGCCAGTAGCTGAAAAAGCCAAAATAAAGGAATGACCCCAAATGGCTCAACTAAGAAGCCATTCTCATCTACGTATGAACCGATGGTGTTATAAGCAATTAAACACAAAATACCGCTGATACAGAAAAGAACGCTTATTTTATACTTACGGAGAAATTTCATCGGAGCCTCAATATTTGAATATCTAACAATGTTAGACATTTTGTAAGAGTACATGGTTCACCCCAATAATCATGATTGGACAGACAAGTTATAACGCCCAATTAAGGTGTGAAGCACGCTACCACTACACTTGATTGGACCACCGTAAACACTTAACTAGACCCAAACCAAAAATGCCAAGCGTGCTGAATCACTCTTAAATTGTTTGTTAAAGGTCAGTTTTCGCCTCTTCCAGAGCCTGTTTTTGAATATTTTCTAGAACTTCCTCAGTTAACCCATACTTTGCAGCGACACTCATTGTGATAGGGTTTAGGATGTCCTCGACTTGGTTGAACAACTCTACTGATTTTTCCAATCCTGTAATCATCTTATTACGCCCAGACTCGTTCATAAAATCCATAGCCTTAGCTTGGAAATAGCTATGAGCTAAGAAGTTACGTTCCTTGAGAGCCTTAGCCAACAACGATTCTGTAGTCGATTGAAGTACATTTAAAGATTTTAGGTGTCCTATTAGCCTACCCATCGTCTTATCACTAACTTCCTGATCAAAGCTATCAAACTTAGCCTCCCACTCCTCTTGGGTGTGTTTAGACTTTGCCTCTCTTTCGTATAAATCACAAAAGATGAGCAACTGAATAATTGATTGTTCCACACATTGCGCACGATACATCGCTAAACCGTAATATGCGTAAACTTCTTTACAATGTTCTGATTTGTCCATACTGACCTTTAACGCCGCGTTAAGGGGTGCAGGCACGCAATACAAAAGCTACCGCATAGCGCCTTAAACACTGAACCCAACGCATACTAAAAATGCCACGCGTGCCAAATCCCTCTTAAACGCTTTGTTAGCTGTGTTTTACAACACTAGCTTTGCTCCCAACATACCAAGTACTGCGATAGCTACCATCGTAAACCAAAGGTAAATCATAAAAGATAGGTATAACGAAAATAAACCTCTCACAGCTTTATCTATGTTTGCACCTTCATCGTGCTGTAAGAAGTACGCTAGTTCTGCTGTAGGTATTGATCCAGCAAAGCTCTTAAATTTGAGCTTTACCATCATCAAGCCCATTGAGACTGGAAGACTAGATACTAGTAAAATGATTCCCACCGAAATCCAGACATTCTCAGGGGATTCATTACCTAAAACTACTGCTGCCCCGATCAACACTAAAAGCATTCCCAGAAAGCCCTTAAAAGATGACAACAATGAGTCTCTTGTTTTTATATACAGCCAGAATAGCGGCTTATCGAATTTTCTCATTTTTTCCTCAAACAGCTAACGCCCTGTTAAGGTGTGAGCAACGCAATACGAAAGCCTCCGCACACCACCTAAATCACTAAAATCAACGCATGGTAAAAATGCCACGCGTTGCGAATCACTCTTAAACAGTTTGTTAGCATGT
>NZ_JAKKCN010000013.1:0-36623 GCF_021728155.1 Vibrio sp. J2-4 | reverse complement strand
TTTAAATTTTGGACACTTGCTGATTACAAGCGAGTGATACCACTGCGGAGTGGTAGTTCAGTTGGTTAGAATACCGGCCTGTCACGCCGGGGGTCGCGGGTTCGAGTCCCGTCCACTCCGCCACTTAATATCGACAACCTCGCCCATGCGAGGTTTTGTCAAATCTAGAATATAAGAATTCTACAGGGGTGTAGCTCCAATTGGCAGAGCAGCGGATTCCAAATCCGCGTGTTGGGAGTTCGAATCTCTCCACCCCTGCCATATATCAAGGCTCTGACTTAGGTCAGAGCCTTTTTTGTATCTGCTTGCCACTATGCATTTGTCCTCTCATCCCACCTATATGCCTTTCTGCTGCCTGCTGCTCTTTGTAAGTATTTATTACTCACCAACCTATTAGACTAGTCGTTATAACCAAGTGCTCCGAAATGTTAGCAATAAATGAGAATCATTATTTATATTTAGTTACACTTAACCGATCTGGATTAATGGGTAACTATGTATGGATATATCTCGTCGACGCTTCCTTCAATCATCCTTAGCGATCTCCGCGCTTACTGTTCTACCTGCATGTTCTCTATCTCGGAGTACTAATAAGGGGCAACATATATACGATATCACTGCAGAACCTTCTACTGCAGAATTGGTCCCAGGGTTTAACACAGACGTACTCGCGTTTAATGGTTCGATTCCAGCGCCTACGATTCGCTGTCGCCAAGGTGAGAAAGTTATTATCCGATTTACCAACAAGCTTTCAGAGCCAACTACAATTCACTGGCATGGCCTGCGAATCCCCATTGAAATGGATGGTGTACCTTTCTTAAGTCAGCCGCCTATCATGCCGGGTGAAACATTCGTTTATGAATTTACACCGCCAGATGCAGGTACGTTTTGGTATCACCCACACATGAACAGCGTTAAGCAGCTTGGTATGGGGTTGGTTGGGCTAATAATTGTTGAAGAGGCTGAGCCTGTTCAGTTTGATGAAGAGCATGAAGTCGTCCTCAAGCATTGGCATTTAGACAAGCAAGGACAGTGGAAGAATCTAATGGTGCCGCGCTTGAGTGCACGTATGGGAACGCCAGGAGAGTGGAGTAGCGTCAATGGTATTCATGAGCCTGTTTATACGCTGAAGCAGAACGCGACTACGCGATTAAGAATTGCTAATGTCGATAACACCATTACCTATCCGATCGCGATTGAAGGCACAGAGGCTTGGGTTATTGCCATCGATGGCAATCCAGTTAAAACGCCTTATAGGCTCACTCAACACAAAATTGGTCCGGGAATGAGATTGGATATCGGATTGATTGCTCCGAAGGCTGGAGAGCGTGTTTATGTGCGTCAAATGAAAGGGCGCTTCCCATTCTCTTTGTGTGAGTTTGAAGTTGTTGAGTCTGACCTGCCAAGCAACAAGAAAATGCCTTTATTGCCTCTCAACCCTGTGCCTGATCTTAATTTGGAAAATGCGGAGCAAATCGATTATGTGTTTGAATGGGAGGGGGCGATCACTCCTGCCGATAAATCGGGCAAAGCGATACCTAAATTCTGGCTGATGAACAAACGAGCTTGGGAGGGAATGAGTAAAGATAATATCCCAGCACCACTTTCAACATTGGAACTTGGAAAAACCTATATCTTCAATTTGAAGAACGTTACTCAATATCATCATCCTATTCATCTTCATGGGCATACATTTACTGTTCTTGAGTTAGATGGAAAGAAACTTGACGAACCGTTCCATACCGATACGGTTTTACTTGGAAAAAATGGCAGTGCCAAAGCTGCCTTTGTTGCTAACAACCCTGGACGTTGGATGTATCACTGCCATGTTATTGAGCATATGAAAACCGGTTTGATGGGGTATATTGAAGTAAAGTGACTCCTGTAACTTTTTTAATCTCAGCGTGTTTTAAATGCAATACGTTGTCGAATTCTAAAATTTCACCATCAATATTGCTTTAGTTTTGGTTACAATATCGTCATCAATAGTGTTGGGGGAATTATGGGGCAGTTTTCCATTCTTGGTTTTATTGCACTAGGTGGTGCTTTCGGTGCGTGTTCTCGTTACTTGATATCTGAACTGTGTGTCATTTTATTGGGGCGTGGTTTTCCATACGGTACGTTAACCGTTAATGTAGTCGGTTCATTTATAATGGGCTTGTTGATTGCTGCGTTCGACAATGAACTGCTGGCAACAGAACCTTGGCGACAAGTGATTGGTTTGGGCTTTTTAGGGGCACTGACGACGTTTTCCACCTTTTCTATGGATAATGTTTTACTTATGCAGCAAGGTGCATTTTTTAAGATGGGGTTAAATATTTTATTAAATGTGGTGCTGAGCATCTCTGCTGCGTGGATCGGTTTCCAATTATTGATGCGCAGCTAGCAAAGTAGTTAAAAATTAAACAGGTCGGCTTGGTTTAACCAGGCCGTTTTTATATACTGATATCACTTGTCGGAGTGCCATAAGGCTGAGACCGTTAATTCGGGATCCGTTGAACCTGATCAGATTAGAATCTGCGAAGGGAACAAGAGAAGATATTTATACCGGAGTTCTTTCTGGTTGACCTATCAAATAGTCGAATGTTGTTATAGGCAAATTACTTAAGCTTTATTTAGCCTTAATTTGACTCCTCTTGTCGCATCTATCCGCCAAGCATTTTTATCCAATTACTTTTTATCTAGTATAACAAAGCAAGGAAAAATGCTATGTCGAGTCGCAAACAAGCGAGACTGGAAGCAAAACAGTTTATTGAAACACTCTCGGTACAGCCGTACCCAAATTCCACAAAAGTATATGTAGAAGGTTCACGTCCAGATGTTCGTGTACCTATGCGTGAAATATCACTCGCTGATAGCCTTATTGGAGGCACAAAAGAAGCGCCTATTTTCGAGCCTAATGAGCCTGTACGCGTTTACGATACCTCGGGTGTATACACAGATCCAGAGCACACCATAGACCTCTATAGCGGCTTACCTAAGCTGAGAGAAGGGTGGATTGAAGAGCGTGCCGATACTGAGCTACTTGATGAAGTAAGCTCGGTGTACACCAAAGAACGCTTAGAAGACGAAACACTAGACGATCTTCGTTACGGTAATCTACCACGTATTCGACGTGCCAAAGATGGCCATTGTGTGACCCAATTGCACTATGCTCGCAAAGGTATTATTACCCCAGAAATGGAATATATCGCGCTGCGTGAAAACATGGGGCGTGCCAAGTATCGCGATGAAGTGCTGAATCAACAGCATCCGGGTCAAAGCTTCGGAGCGAATCTTCCAAAAGACATTACCGCCGAATTCGTGCGTAAAGAAGTCGCCGAAGGTCGCGCTATTATCCCTTCCAATATTAACCACCCAGAATCCGAACCAATGATCATTGGACGTAACTTTTTGGTCAAAGTGAACGCCAACATCGGTAACTCATCGGTCACTTCTTCGATTGAGGAAGAAGTAGAGAAGCTCGTTTGGGCGACACGTTGGGGTGGAGATACCGTTATGGATCTCTCTACTGGACGTAACATCCACGAAACTCGCGAGTGGATTCTACGTAACAGTCCGGTTCCGATCGGTACCGTGCCAATGTACCAAGCGCTTGAGAAAGTGAATGGTGTTGCGGAAAACCTTAACTGGGAAGTGATGCGCGATACCCTGATTGAGCAAGCAGAGCAGGGTGTTGATTACTTCACTATCCATGCTGGCTTACTACTGCGCTATGTACCAATGACAGCAAAACGCGTTACCGGCATCGTCTCTCGTGGTGGTTCTATCATCGCGAAATGGTGTTTAGCACATCACCAAGAAAGCTTCTTATATACCCACTTCCGAGAGATCTGTGAAATCTGTGCCAAGTATGATGTGGCACTTTCTCTCGGTGATGGTCTGCGCCCTGGTTCGGTTGCCGATGCTAACGATGAAGCGCAATTTGCGGAGCTTCGTACTCTTGGTGAGTTGACTAAGGTTGCGTGGGAATACGACGTACAGGTGATTATCGAAGGCCCTGGCCATGTTCCAATGCACATGATCAAAGAGAACATGGAAGAGCAGCTAGAGCACTGCCATGAAGCTCCGTTCTACACCCTTGGTCCACTGACGACAGACGTCGCTCCTGGTTACGACCATATTACGTCAGGTATTGGCGCTGCCATGATTGGCTGGTATGGCTGTGCGATGCTTTGTTACGTAACACCTAAAGAGCATCTTGGCTTACCAAACAAAGAAGACGTGAAGGTAGGCATGATCACTTACAAGCTTGCTGCGCACGCCGCTGATTTAGCGAAGGGACACCCTGGTGCACAAGTTCGTGATAACGCGCTTTCTAAAGCTCGCTTCGAGTTCCGCTGGGAAGACCAATTTAACTTGTCACTCGACCCAGATACCGCGCGTGCTTTCCATGATGAAACCTTGCCTCAAGAGTCGGGAAAAGTTGCTCACTTCTGTTCGATGTGCGGACCAAAGTTCTGCTCGATGAAGATTTCGCAAGAGGTACGAGAGTACGCGAAAGACACTGAGCAAGTTGCTGCGGACCAAGCTATCTCTATCAAAATGCTTGATGATCCTCTTGAGGGGATGCGTCAGAAATCGCAAGAATTTAGAGAGTCGGGTTCTGAGTTATACCACCCAGCAGCACATGCCGAGGTAAGTGACTAATGAGCAAAATCCTTATTCCGTCATCATTGATTGAACTGACAGGTTTAGTTCAACAATGTTTGTTGTTGGCGAAAGAACAGGGTTTTAGCATTGAAGACATTGAGTTGGGTGTGAGCCCAACTCAATCTATTCAGCTTGTTCGCGACCAACAGACCACACGTATAACGACAGATCTTATTGATGGTTATGACTCTGAGCATGAGAGTTCATTTGTGTTCCATTACCGCTCTGCTTTATCGGTAGAAGCGTGTGCTAAGCAACCGTCGAAAGCGATTTATATTGGCATTGCTGATACGCAGGTATCCGATGAAAAGGAGAAAGTGCTTCAGCTTGATATCTGGCGTCACCCAATTAACAACGAAGTGAGAGCGCTTTCCGTTAAGTCCAAATTCAACGCAATGTTCGATCCCGAACATCACCTTGCTTGGATAGTAACGCTGACAGTACTCGATTTTCCTATCGAAGATGCGTTAACACTTGCTCGAGGAATGCTAACTCAACAAGCGAATGTTTCACGTGAAACACTGTTGAATGACAACCTTGGTGAGGGAAGATCTACTCAGTGGGCTGACCAATTTGATGATTTCCCCACACCTGTACTAGAGGATAACCGGCTAGGTATTCAAGTTGGTTGGTCTGCACAAGGTGAGAGCGTTAGCTTTCCAACTCTAACTAAGCAAAGTCTAGGGCTCTATCCAGTCGTTGATGATGTTGCTTGGATTGAGCGTCTACTGCCACTAGGCATCAACACTATTCAACTGCGAATCAAGAACCCACAACAAGCCGATTTAGAACAACAGATCATTCGAGCAATTGAGCTAGGCCGTCAGTATCAAGCACAAGTGTTCATCAATGACTATTGGCAGTTGGCAATCAAGCATGGCGCTTATGGCGTTCACTTAGGACAAGAAGACATAGAAGAATCGAATTTGGCTCAGATAACTAAAGCCGGTATTCGTCTTGGTCTTTCTACGCATGGTTATTACGAACTACTGCGCATCGTACAAATTCATCCTAGCTACATCGCACTAGGGCATATTTTCCCAACCACCACAAAACAGATGCCATCGAAACCACAAGGTTTGGTGCGCTTGGCACTGTATCAAAAGCTGATTGATAGCATTCCTTACAGAAATACAGAGTCGGCTTTCCGTCCTGCAAAAGACAAAGCCGTTAGTGACTATGTGCTTGGCTTTCCGACGGTCGCGATTGGTGGCATTGACCAATCTAATGCAGACCAAGTTTGGCAAACGGGTGTTTCTAGTTTGGCGGTTGTGCGTGCTATTACGTTGGCAGAATCACCTCAGTCCGTTATCGAGTTTTTTGCACAACTGATGAAGGAAAGACAACTAACGTTTACTGAGCAGAATAGTGAATTGGCGGATACCAAGAGAGGCGAGCATGCTCACGGATAAGCAGTTCCTTCGCTATCAACGCCAAGTCGCTCTGCCTGAAATTGCTGAAAGTGGGCAAGAGCGCTTGAGCAAATCGCATGTGCTGATCATCGGTTGTGGTGGGTTAGGGAGCGCAGCGAGTTTGTACTTGGCATCAGCGGGTGTTGGTAAATTGGTTGTGGTCGATGACGATGAAGTTGATAGCAGTAACCTACAACGTCAGATCATTTATCGTGAGCAAGACATCCAAGTTGCGAAAACAAAAGCGACTGTAAAGCAACTGACTGACCTTAATTCTATGGTTCAAATTCGTGCTCTCAATAAGCGATTGGACAAAGCACAGCTGCAGCTTGAAGTGATGCTAGCGGATGTGGTGCTCGACTGCACCGATAACATGCCGACGCGCCAGCTCATTAACCAAGTTTGTTTCGAGCAAAACACGCCGCTCATCTCGGCGGCGGCAATTGGTTGGCAAGGGCAATTCGCTGTCTTTGATTATCAAACGCAGATTGAACAAGAAGCAGAGAGTACAGCCTGTTACCGCTGTTTGTATCCGTTCGACGAATTACCGCAAACGCAAAAGTGCAGTGACAGCGGTGTCGTCGGTCCGGTGGTGGGTACACTTGGTAACTACCAAGCGATAGCGGCAATTCAAAAACTGGCGACGGGAAAGTTTCATGTCGAGACTGCCAAGTTACACCTGTTCGATGGATTGAAGCTGCAATGGCAAACCATGGCGATAAGTAAAGATAAACAGTGCCAAGTGTGTGCTCAGATTTAGTTTACGAGTAATGGGCAGAATTAAGAGAGTTGGAAGCAATGACGTTATCAGAACAACAAACAACACAAATGACCGCTGCTGACTTAGATGTGATCACTATTGTCATCAATGACCAGTCACATCAAGTTGCCAGTGAGTCAAATCTACAGCAAATCATTAGTCAATTTGCGCTGCCTGAAATGGGCTGTGTTTTTGCAATTAATAACAATGTTGTGCCGCGCAGTGAGTGGGCTAGCACAGTTCTTTCACAGGGAGATAGCATCTCTTTGTTTCAAGCGATCGCAGGGGGTTAAAGTCGATGCTTAAAATTGGTGATAAACAATTCGAATCTAGACTGTTCACAGGAACAGGGAAGTTTGCCAACAGCCGACTAATGGCAGAAGCGATTCAAGTGTCGGGTTGTCAACTTGCGACCATGGCGTTGAAGCGTGTGGATGTGAACGACCAACAAGACGATATTTTGCTGCCGTTAGTACAAGCTGGGGTGAACTTATTGCCGAACACTTCAGGTGCAAAGAATGCTAAAGATGCTGTGTTTGCGGCACAACTGGCGCGAGAAGCATTAGGTACTAACTGGTTAAAACTGGAAATTCATCCAGACCCGAAGTACTTGATGCCCGATCCCATTGAGACACTTGCAGCCGCTGAGCAACTGGTTCGTGAAGGCTTCATTGTCCTTCCTTATTGTCATGCTGACCCGGTTCTGTGTAAACGATTGGAAGAGGTAGGCTGTGCCGCAGTCATGCCATTGGGTGCGCCGATTGGTTCCAACAAAGGGATAGTTTCTCACGACTTCCTAGAGATCATTATCGACCAAGCTAATGTTCCTGTCGTTGTTGATGCAGGTATTGGTGCTCCTTCACATGCCGCGCGTGCGATGGAAATGGGCGCGGATGCCGTGCTCGTCAATACTGCGATTGCAGCTTCGAGCGATCCCGTTGCGATGGCGAAAGCATTTAAGTTGGCGGTAGAGTCGGGGCGTATGGCTTATGAAGCCGGACTTGCGGGTAAGGTTTCTCATGCGGTTGCGTCGAGTCCACTGACGTCATTCCTAGATGAGCTTTAGTCCTAGATTGATTTAGCTATTAAGCGAGGAAAACATGAGCTTCGTTGAGCAATTTAAGCAGCTTAATTGGGATGACATCTCGATGTCGATCTACGCGAAAACGGCACAAGATGTCGAGCGAGCATTGAATAAACCCAAGCGTGATTTGGAAGACTTTAAAGCGCTAATTTCACCAGCGGCTGAAGCGTACTTAGAGCAAATGGCGCAGTTGTCATACTCGGCAACTCGCAAGCGGTTTGGCAACACCATGTCGCTTTACATTCCATTGTATCTTTCCAACTTGTGTGCCAATGCTTGTACTTATTGTGGCTTCTCAATGGAGAACAAGATCAAGCGTCGTACCTTGAATAGGGACGAAGTGGCAGCAGAAGTTGAAGCCATTAAACGCATGAAGTTTGATAGCGTATTGCTGGTGACTGGCGAACACGAAACCAAAGTGGGCATGAAATACTTCCGCGAAATGGTTCCGATGATTAAGCAACGCTTTAATTATTTGGCGATGGAAGTGCAGCCGCTAGATCAAGACGAATACGCAGAGCTCAAGACATTGGGGTTGGATGCGGTTATGGTTTATCAAGAAACGTATCATCCTTCGACTTACGCCGAGCACCATTTGCGTGGCAATAAGATGGATTTCGAATACCGATTGGATACACCTGATCGTCTTGCAAAGGCAGGCATCGATAAGATCGGTATTGGCGCTTTGATAGGATTGGAAGAGTGGCGTACAGATTGTTTTTATGTGGCAGCGCACTTGGACTATCTTGAGCGCACGTATTGGCAGACTCGTTACTCAATTTCTTTCCCGCGTTTGCGTCCTTGTGAGGGCGCGCTCCAACCAAAATCAGTCATGACGGATAAGCAACTTGTTCAGTTGATTTGCGCTTATCGTTTGTTGAATCCAGAAGTGGAGTTGTCGTTATCGACGCGTGAGTCACCGAAGTTTAGAGACAACGCATTGCCGTTAGGCATCACCAGTATGTCTGCTGCATCGAAAACTCAGCCGGGTGGTTATGCGATGGATGATGTTGAACTCGAGCAGTTTGAGATCAGTGATGAGCGAAGTGCGGGTTCTGTGGAAGATATGATTCGAGCCAAAGGATTTGACCCTGTATGGCGAGATTGGCACTCGGCGTATTCTGGTTAAGCAATAAATAAAGCCACTAGCCATCGTTATGTTTCACGTGAAACATAAGCAAAAAAAGAGGGTTGATGCAAAACATCAACCCTCTACTTTTTTCTAGCTTCTAGCTTCTAGCTTCTAGCTTCTAGCTTCTAGCTGTGTGCTACAGGTAGCGTTGCCTGACGAAGCCACTCTTTAACATCACCTTCGACTAGCGGGCTGATCTCATCCCATACTTTCTGGTGGTAATCATTCAGCCAAGCAAGTTCTGGACGAGTTAACATATCAACATTGATGTTGCGTTTGTCGATTGGGCAGCGTGTTAGTGACTCAAATGACAGAACAGGGAAGTCACCGTTAGTTGGTGTTTCAACAACAAGCTCTAGGTTTTCAATACGGATACCAAACGCATCTGCACGGTAGTAACCTGGCTCGTTGGATAGCACCATACCTTCTGTTAGAGGCACGTCGATTTGCTTTTTCGAAATGCTCGCTGGACCTTCATGAACACTTAGGAAGTGACCAACACCGTGACCAGTACCGTGATCGTAATCGTAACCTTCCGCCCATAGGTGCTGACGAGCTAGAGTATCGATTTGATAACCACGTGTGCCTTTCGGGAAACGAGCTCGAGCAACGCCAATATGACCTTTCAGCGCCAACGTAAATTGCTTCTTCATTTCTGAAGAAGGTTGACCAATCGCGATAGTACGCGTGATGTCGGTAGTGCCATCGAGGTACTGACCGCCTGAGTCCACAAGGTAAAGCGTGTTCAGTTCTAACTTACCAGGTTCAGGTTGGTTCTCGTGATTGTAGTGACACATGGCCGCGTTGCCGCCCGCGGCTGAAATGGTATCGAAGCTGAGATCCATTAGCGTAGGGTCTTCGCTACGAAATGCTTCCAGTTTGTCTGCTAATGTCGCTTCGTCATGCAGGTTACCAGCAGCAACTTCCGCATCTAACCAACATAGGAACTTGCTCATTGCCACGCCATCACGGATATGACACGCCTTCATACCCGCAATTTCAACCGCGTTCTTCGCCGCTTTTGGCATCAGACATGGGTCTGCTGCTGCAATCACGGACGCACCAGAGTTTTGTAGTACTAGCTTAAACCAAGCGTTACTGATTGCCGGGTCAACTAATACCTTTTTACCTGTCATGGCTTCAAGGCGAGATTGAAGTGCTTCTGGGTGGTGAACGGTCACACCGGTGCCTACGTGAGCGTCAAAATCAGCAGGTAGACGAGCAGGATCGAGGAAGTATTCAACGGTTGAGTCGGCATGCAGAATCGCGTGAGAAAGCAGAACTGGTAGGCGTGATACATCCAAACCACGTACATTCAGCAGCCAACAAATAGAATCTAATGCTGTGATCACAGCGCTATCTGCACCCGCTTTTTTTACCAGTTGGGCGATCTCTTGACGCTTACTCTCACTTGATTGACCGACGGCTTCTGTTGGCATCAGGCGAACGTTAGAGACAACAGGCGCTGGGCGGTCATGCCACAACTCATCAATTGGGTTATTGGTCAGAATATTTAGCTCAAGCTTTCCAGCTAGTTTAGCTTGTGCCATGTCTAGCCAAGCTGAGCTGTGCATACGAGGATCGATTGCGACAGATGCGTTTGTTGGCAGGTTGTCTAGAACCCAATCTAAAGCTGGTTCTTCAATAAGGTGACGATATTCAAATAGGTCACCAGGGACTTGTTTGGTGACTTGAACGGTATAGCGGCCATCAACAAAGATAGCGGCTTTGTCTTTGGTGATTACCGCAGCACCAGCAGAACCAGTAAAGCCTGTTAACCAATGTAAGCGCTCGTTGTGCGCTGGGACGTATTCACCCAAATACTCGTCCTCGTGCGGAACCAGTAGGGCATCAATATTATGTTGTACAAGCCATTCGCGAATCGCATTCACGCGGCTGAGAGTTTCGTTGTGCATCTGTTTTATTCCTTCAAATTACCGCTCCTTCATGCTCAGGTGTGGGAGCTGTTTCCTTCTGCTTCATGCAGTTTATGATCAACGCAAGTTTGCAATGACTTAGGTTGAGTCGGAGTACAACTAGGCCATAGATGAGCCAAAAAGGACTACGACAGTTAAGCTACTCATTTTACCCGCTAAGCGCAAATTGAGTGCGGTATTTTTATCTAAGGTGATCGGTTTTTTGTGTGATCATCGTACGTAGCCAACCCAATGCAGGGTCGTTTTCTCTGTCTCGGTGCCAGAATAAAGTGTAAGCCATAGGTGGAAATTCTAGCGGGAGTGGTAGTACGACCAAATCAAGCTGTTTAGCAGCGAGCTGCACAAAATGGCTTGGGGCGGTAAAAATAAAGTCAGTGTAGGAACATAAACTTGCGGCACTATTAAAGTCCGGAACGGTGACGGCAATATCCCGGTCGGCTCCAATATCGGCAAGGCGATAATCTAACAGCCAACGGTCGTTGCCGTCACAACGCACTTGTACGTGACGCAGGGCGAGATACGCTTCGAGGTTCCAAGGCTGTTTTAATGCTGGGTGATTTTTGCGAATAATACACATCTGGTGATCTCGATAAATTTCCAGTTCGCATATGTCATCGGGTGGCAGCAGAGTCAGCTTGGCATCATTAATATCGATGTCTTTGCCAGTTAAGCCTAAGTCTAGCTCGCCACGTTGCAGCATTTTAAAAGTATTATCGGACCAAGGGTGAGTGCTGATCGTCACCCCTGGGGCTTGCTGAAAAATCGCCGGTAAGAAATGAGGCAGAATCAGAGGGTAAACACTTTCAACCGCTGCTATTTGAAAACGGTATTCGCTGCTTTGTGGAGAGAACTCTTCTGGTTGAGTCAGTACTTCTAACTGGTTTATCAACAGATCCAGTTTCGGTTTAAGAAACAAAGCGCGCGGTGTTGGTGTTAATCCATGCGAGTTTCGGGTGAAAAGCGGGTCATCAAATTGGATGCGCAGTTTAGCCAGTGATTTGCTCACGGCAGACTGACTCAAGCACAGTCGGTGGGCGGCTCGGGTGACATTTAACTCTTCTATCAAAACTTTAAAACAGACCAATAGATTTAAATCGATACGAGCCAGTTTTTCGACGTTCACGGTGAATTTCCTCTAAGGAATAATGCTCATGATTATACATCATTTCCATTCATATCATCAGATGATTAAGCTCTATCCAAAGTTCTTTATCCAATTCGGAGTGTTGTGTGCCTGGCCAGTTTTCTAATAGTAAAAAACAGATGGCGTTATTGACCCTTTTGGTTCTTTTCAGTCCTCTTGCGATTGATATTTATCTACCTGCTTTACCTCTTATTGCTTCCACTTTTCAGGTCGATAATGCACTAGCACAAGACACGATCACTTGGTTCTTATTTGCGATGGGTGTCGGGCAACTGTTTGCTGGCCCTTTGGCAGATAAACTCGGACGTCGAACTGTTGCATTGGGCGGTATCACTATCTATGCGATGAGCGCTTTATTGGCGTGGAGTGCTCAAAATATTGAATGGATGTTGGTTTCCCGACTGCTACAAGGCTTAGGTGCGTGTGCGACATCGGTAGCAGCCTTTGCAACAGTTCGCGATATCTTTGGCCCGGAAAAAAGCGGCAAAATGATCAGCTATCTTAACGGCGCGATTTGTTTTATTCCGGCATTAGCTCCAATTCTAGGTAGCTGGTTAACTCAGCAATTTGATTGGCGAGCTAACTTCAGCTTTATGGCTGGCTTTGCCGTTGTGTCCGGTTCATTGATGTTTTTCATGATGAAAGAGACCAACCCATCAACGGAAAAGCAAGCCGTGTTTAAGCTCAGCCGTTATTGGGCAGTGCTTAGTACGCCATCTTTTGTCTTCCATGCTTCACTGTGTTTAATGGCAATGGCGGTTATTCTCGCGTATGTCACCTCGGCGCCATCGGTATTGATGACGGGGATGGGGCTGTCGATGAATGAGTTCACATTCTGGTTTGGTGTAAATGCAGTGATCAATATTGCGGCTTGTATGCTTGCGCCTAAGTTTATGGAGCGCGTTGGCACGCACAACACTTTGGTTACGGGGATCTCGACTCTGGGCCTCGCAGGTGTGATTATGCTGGTGATGAATGGTCAGAATACCGCGCTTTCTTTCATGCTACCTATTTTCATGTCGTCAGTGGGTTTTGCATTCATTCTGGGTGCAGCAGCAGGGAAAGCATTGGAACCGTTTGGTGACAAAGCGGGTACGGCTGCGGCACTGCTTGGGTTGTTCCAAATGAGTGGCTCTGGTTTGTTGGTTGGTACGTTGCAGCGTTTATCTTTGGAACCTCAAACACTGATCGCAATTCATATGTGGGTTCTATTGCCTGCGTTGGTGGTTCTGTTTACAAAAGCAGGTAAGAACTGGCATTCAAGCTTTGCTAAAGCGTAAATCAGTGTAATTTAGTATTTTCCAATGTAAGTAAGGCGTGTATATTTGTCGTTCAGACTTTTCCTGACACCATAACGGAACTCAAAAAGTAATGTCGTTAACCACGTATGAAATGGCTCGTATTCTAGAGCAAATGGAAGATTCACCAGAAAAGGTGATGTTTGGCAAGTTGCTTAATGAGCTGGGTAATCAAAGCTCCGAGCGTATTCGTAGTGCGGCTAAACAAGTACCTCTGCCAATTTTGCGTGATATCGTGTACCAATTCCAGCAAGTGATTGAGTCGCGCAAAGGTGAACAAGTTGAGCTGTTGGCAAAAGATCTTGCTCAACAGGGCATCTCAGCTGATGAGCTTCTTGCTTACTTAAATAAACAATAAAAAGTCCCCGCCACTGCGGGGATTTTTTTATCGCGTCAACTTGTTCTTTATAACATGGTCAATAGAGATAACTCCCGGTCCCCATACGATGACCACTAAAATCATGAATCCCCACAACTGATGGTCATAGAACCCTTTTTCCCACAGTACAGGGTAAGAGATGACCGCGATGATATTAAACACAAATAGAATCGCAGCCATCGGGCGGGTAATTAATCCCAACGCTAAAAATACTGGCAGAATCAACTCGGCAGCCGTTCCCATGTAGGCCGCTAACTCCCAAGGTAAAAGTGGTACTTGGTATTCCAATTCGAATAGATACAGCGTGCTATCCCAAGAAGAAACTTTGATTAACCCTGAATTGAAGAACACCCATGCAACCCATAAGCGACAAAAGAGAAGTAGTGCAGGGACAAAGCCACCTTGTAGGGTATTGATCAAGTCGTCGTACCGATTGACTAAGTTTTTAACCGTATTCGTCATAGAGAGCTCCTTAGATTGATTGCAACGTAAAGCCGTTAACGAGATCGAGTGCCATGATGCTATTAAGGTGAACGAGCAAAGCTTCGGGTATTTCGCTCAAACTCTGCTTCTGCTCTAAACATTGCAGCAGTTGAAAAACATCGGTATCGAGTGCGTGACATTGAGCTTCTCCATTGGCTTGAATAGAGATGACACCTAGCTGTAATTGATTGATATTGAGCTGTTCAAACTCTTGGTGTTGAATCGCATGAAAGAGATCAAATACGGCGTAGTTTGAGTCAAAGCTGCGACTGTCAGTGCGCAAATGAAACACCAATTGAGGTTGTTGTTCTTCCGTCACTTGGGCAAGTGCAGATAAAGGGATTCGATTTGGTTTTTCGACTTTCTCATTCTGTATTTGTCGAGCTAAGTCCATATGCCATTCAAACCTTGCGACTTCAGGAGTGTACGGGGCTTGGGTCATGACCTGACTAAACTGCATAATCGTATCTTGAAAGCCCGCACCATAATGTACGACATTACCTTCTGCTAAGGGGTGAGAAAGCACGTGTCGGCGAGCAATTTGATCGAAGCACTCTTTTCCAACTAAGGCTTCAACCATTGGGTATGTCGCTGCCAATACCTCACTCAAGCTGATGATAAAGTTATTGCGGTAAATCTGTATGCGTTCATCTGCGGTAAATTTGTCACTCACAATGTCGCATTCTTCACTGAGCGCTTGATAATGTAGGGCTTTAGCAAATTGACTCTGCAAGGTCGCAAGATTCATGACGCTTTCCTTTTGCTCTTTTGGTCAATTAAATGATTGTGCTGCAATAGTGAAGATGCTTTTTCTGCTTCGCCAAGAAGGATTTCTGGTGCAGGAATATCCAAATCCCATTCAATCAGCGTACGGCGAGAGCCGTGTTTTTGTGTCCAACTGGCGAACAGCTGCCATACTTCATCACTGACGGGACGGCTATGAGTATCAATCCAAATCTCACCTTTATCCAACGTCTTAATAGTAAAACCTGCCAAATGAATCTCGTCGACTTTGTCGGCTGGAATCGCATCTAGGTATGTGTCGCAATCAAAACCGTGATTGAAGGCGGAAACATATACGTTATTTAAGTCGAGTAATAAACGACAGTCGGTGCGCTTTTGCACTTCGGTAAGAAAGTCCCATTCACTGATGGTTGAATGGTGAAACTTCACATAACTAGATGGGTTCTCAATTAAGATTTCACGTTGTAGATATTCTTGCACTTCAAGCACATTACGAGTGAAGACTTGCAGCGCTTCTTCCGTGTAAGGCAAGGGAAGTAGATCATTGAAGTAGTGACCACCATTTTCACTCCAACTTAAATGGTCAGAAACGAAGAGCGGGTCAACTGTATTTATCAATGCTTTTAGTTGCGCTAAATGTTTCGGATTCACACGTTCCATCGACCCCAGCGACAAACCAATACCGTGGCAACTAATTTGGTAGTGCTCGCGTAATGCTTGCAGTTGATGGCGCTCTACTGAATTGAGCTGAAAGTAGTTCTCGCTGTGGATTTCTAACCACGACAGCTCAGGTTTATGTCGGCTAAAATAATCGAGATGAGGGGAGCGTAATCCGACGCCAGCAAGAGGATGGAAAGAGTGATGTTTCACGTGAAACTCCTTTTCTGATTGGCGAGTAACTGGGGGCGTTGGTTAAAGTGCAACGCGCCCCGCAGAAACTTGTGATGTTGAGTTATGAGCCGCTGGTGCTACCGCCAGCCAATTTGTCACACAATCCTTTAGGAACGACAACAAAAGCATCTTTTTGGTTGTCTTCTTTAGAGGTGCCCGCGCAAGAGCTATTTTTCGTTGCGCAGTCATTTTTACCGGCTTTCGCCACGCCATAACACTTTTCTTTTTCTGCTGCGACAGCAGGGGTTGCAGTGAGCATGGTGCCACCAAGAGCAAGAAGGCCAGTAACAGCAGCAGTAACAGCAAGATTCGATTTTTTCATCATAATTTCCTCTGAGTGATTTCCTTTTACTTTCATTCGGCAAGTCGATTCGCCGTTTGGCGTACAACCTTTATCCACCTGCTTAAATTAAAAGATAGAGATGAGGCAGAAAAACTTTCATAAAAATAACTCTCGCGAATGGTTTTGGAGTGATTACCTTCGTTAACTCTTTGAATGAAAGATTAAAAAAACAACGAATTTTTTATCAAGTTTTGTCTAAACAGCACCCAGCTGTTTAGGTTATAATCGGTTTTTATGTATAAATAACCAGTAGCTCATCATGATGGATCCATCTCTATTACTCGACGGTCTAAACGATAAACAGCGTGAAGCCGTTGCAGCTCCTCTAGAAAACTTACTTGTCCTTGCTGGTGCAGGGAGTGGTAAGACTCGCGTTCTTGTTCACCGTATCGCTTGGCTTATGTCAGTCGAGCAAGCTTCTCCTTTCTCGATCATGTCGGTCACCTTCACCAATAAAGCGGCAGCAGAAATGCGTGGTCGTATTGAAGAGTTGATGATGGGCAGTGCATCTGGCATGTGGAATGGGACTTTCCACGGTATCTGTCACCGCATTTTGCGTGCACACTATCTTGATGCCAAGCTACCGGAAGATTTCCAAATCATAGACAGCGATGATCAGCAGCGCTTGTTAAAGCGTTTGATCAAAGCGCAAAACTTGGATGAAAAGCAGTGGCCTGCACGCCAAGTTTCATGGTGGATTAATGGTAAGAAGGACGAAGGATTACGCCCATCGCATATCGACGCTTATCACGATCCAGTGACCAAAACTTATTTGCAGCTGTATACCGCTTACCAAGAAGCGTGTGATCGTGCTGGCTTAGTGGACTTTGCGGAAATTTTGCTGCGCGCGCATGAGCTACTGCGTGACAACAAGTTTGTGCGTGAACACTACCAAGCACGCTTTAAGCATATCTTGGTTGACGAATTCCAAGACACCAACAACATTCAATACGCTTGGCTACGCATGATGGCTGGCCCAGATTGTCACGTGATGATTGTTGGTGACGACGACCAGTCAATTTATGGTTGGCGCGGTGCAAAAGTCGAGAACATTGAGAAGTTCACGCTGGAGTTTCCGAGCGTGAACACCATTCGTCTCGAACAAAACTATCGTTCGACCAAGACGATTCTCGAAGCGTCCAATACCTTGATTGCGAACAATACTGAACGCATGGGTAAAGAGCTGTGGACGGATGGCAATGTGGGAGAGCCGATCTCGGTTTACAGCGCTTATAACGAGCTTGATGAAGCGCGCTTTGCGGTCAATAAAATCAAAGAGTGGCAAGAGAATGGCGGCGCATTGAATGATGCTGCGATGCTGTATCGCAACAACGCGCAATCTCGTGTTTTGGAAGAAGCATTAATTCAGGCAGGCTTACCGTACCGTATTTACGGAGGCATGCGATTCTTCGAGCGTCAAGAAATCAGAGATGCGTTGAGCTACTTGCGTTTGATGGCGAACCGCAACGATGATGCCGCGTTTGAACGTGTCGTGAATACCCCAACACGTGGTCTGGGCGATAAGACGCTAGAGACTATCCGTCGTGCAGCTCGTGATAGAGGGTGCACCATGTGGGAAGCCAGCCTGGCAATGCTCGATGAGCAAGTATTAACGGGTCGAGCAGCTGGCGCGTTAAGTCGTTTTGTCGAATTAATCACCGCGCTGGAAGACGATACACTAGAAATGCCATTGCACGAGCAAACTGACCACGTGATCAAGTACTCGGGTTTGTTTGCGATGTATGAGCAAGAGAAGGGCGAAAAGTCTAAAGCTCGCATAGAAAACTTGGAGGAGCTGGTTACCGCCACTCGCCAATTCGAAAAACCAGAAGAAGCGGAAGAAATGTCTCTGCTGACGGCATTTTTAACGCATGCGGCTCTGGAAGCGGGCGAAGGTCAGGCGGACGAATTTGAAGATGCAGTCCAACTGATGACGCTGCATAGTGCGAAAGGTTTGGAATTCCCATTGGTATTCATGGTCGGTGTGGAAGAAGGTATGTTCCCAAGCCAGATGTCCGCTGAAGAGGCAGGGCGTTTAGAAGAAGAGCGCCGCCTGTGTTATGTGGGCATGACGCGCGCGATGCAAAAGCTCTACATTACTTACGCGGAAATGCGTCGCCTATATGGCCAGGACAAATACCACAAACCATCGCGCTTTATTCGTGAATTACCAGAAACGTGTTTGGATGAAGTGCGCATGAAGGCGCAAGTGAGTCGCCCTTCAAGTAGTGGACGTTTTAGCCAAACCGCAGTAAAAGAAAACTTCAATGAGACTGGTTTTTCACTAGGTTCTCGCGTGATGCATCCGAAATTTGGTGAAGGAACGATCATCAACTTTGAGGGCAGTGGCCCACAAAGCCGAGTGCAGATTGCTTTCAATGGTGAAGGCATTAAATGGTTAGTCACCGCTTACGCGAGACTGGAGAAGCTGTAGGGCTTTGTGAAAAAATGAACATAAGAGCTGCTTCGGTGGCTCTTTCTGTTTTGGCTGTTTTGAATCAACAAAATGCTGAAAGATAGGGAGCTAAATGACGCTATTCGAAAAGGCTCTTAGTCTAAAACGCTTATCTTTAGACAAAGAAAAACCCCGAGGGCTTACGCCCGTCGGGGTTATAGTCTTACTCGCAGCAATCCAGCTACTAAAAGTGCTCCATGCATCAAATCCTTGATAGCGTGCTGCATTCCTTCAGCTTAATCCTTTCGTCGCCTTCCTAGCGGTGTCCTTGACCTTATCCTGGTCTGCTAACCATCCTCGTTAGCTCTCATCACTTGTTCCCTGAGCGGTGTCCATGACATCATCCTGATGTTCAGTCCTTTCCTCGTCCAGAGGTGTCCATTTCCCGTCCTTAGTAGCAACCGTCCTAGTTGCTATTGATTCCGTTCAATGTCCAGTTTTGCAATCCATGCCCGACTATTCATCCTGAATACCCGTTTCTTCTTCCTGAAGTTCACCAAATCCGTGGTGTTTCCTGTTCCGTGTCAGCATCCTTCCGACAAGGTTCATATTACGCTCTTCACGATTCTCAACAATGGTCGAAGCCCACATTTTTCTCAATCAAAAGCGTTTGAAAAACAAACATATTTATATTATTCAATATCTTATGTTTGTTTGTGGGCTGTTTTACCATTAAAAAAGAGAGGTTTGCTCCACTCCTTGTGAGAGATCTCGCACAAGGAGTCGAGCAAAACAGGCCTATTTGCCGATTGCTGCTCCTTCTCGACGAGGATCTGCGGCACCTTCTAGTCCATCTTTTGTTATGCGTATCGCATGCAGTCCAGAATTCAAATCACGAACATTGGTTTTAAAGCCCATCTTCTCCAGCTCTGGCTGTAAGCCTTCTGCAGCGGTACCTTGTTCAATATCTAAGGTGCCAAAACGGTCGAGTAATCGTGGTTGATTGATTGCTTGTTGGATATCCATATCCCATTGCGTGTGGGCAATGATTGTTTGCGCCACGTAACCGATGATTCGACTGCCACCCGGAGAACCTATCGCCATGTAAGGTTTGTTATCTTTCATCATAATGGTCGGGGCCATTGAAGATCGTGGACGTTTGCCTGGTTCTATGCGGTTGGCGATTGGGATTCCGTCGTTATGAGTACGGAAAGAAAAATCGGTCAGTTCATTATTGAGCAAGAAGCCACGCACCATTAAGCGTGAGCCAAACGCATTCTCAATGGTGGTCGTCATGGAAACCACATTGCCTTGCTTATCGACGATATTGAAATGGCTGGTGGAAGGGAGTTCAATGGATTCGTCCATGCTTAAGTTCATTGCGTGCGACCACGGAGGATTGCCCGCTTCAACTTTGCTTAGTGCTTTGCCGACTTGGATCAGCTCTGCTCGCTGCTGGAGGTAGCTTTCATCAAGCAAGCCTTGCGTTGGCATCGGCACGTAATCTTGGTCTGCCATGTATTTACCACGGTCAGCAAACGCTAGACGCGATGCATCGGCGAGTACTTGCCAAGATTTAATGCTGTTAGCCCCCCAGCCTTTGAGATCGTACTGTTCAGTGATCGCCAAAATCTGACCAATGGTGAGCGCGCCAGAGCTTGGTGGTCCCATACCGCAAATGTCATAGCTTTGGTATGCTGCACAAACCGGCTCACGTTGTCTGATTTGGTAGGTATCAAAGTCGGGTTGGGCTAATACGCCGGGGTTGCCCGGCGCGTTTTGTACCGTCTTGATAATGTCTCTGGCTATGTCCCCATGGTAGAAGGCTTGGGCGCCTTGCTTAGCAATAGCACTCAGCGTTTGTGCGTATTCAGGGTTTTTTAATAGCGTACCTTCGGTTTTTGGCGAGCCATCCGAGTTAAAGAAATAGGCTTTTGTTACTGGAAAGCGTGATAAACGCTCGGCGTCTTTTTCTATCAAGCTTGCTAGGCGAGGACTGACTTTGAATCCTTGCTCCGCAAGCGAGATAACAGGATGAATGATCTTTTTCCATTCCAGCTTGCCGTATTTCTGGTGGGTATCCCACAATAGTTTCACGGTGCCTGGTGTTGCGACAGAGCGTCCTCCAACCACGGCATCGTAGAATTGCAATGGCTGACCGTTCTCATCTAAAAATAGCTTTGGCGTTACGGCGAGGGGGGCGGTTTCACGTCCGTCGTAAGTGGTCAGTTTTTGCTTTTCACTATCCCAATACACTAAGAACGCACCACCACCAACGCCTGATGACTGGGGTTCAACTAAGCCGAGCATCAATTGCACCGCGACCATGGCATCTATCGCATTCCCGCCTTGCTCAAGTACGTCTGCACCCGCTTGAGTCGCCAGTGGGTTAGCAGCGGTAACCATATAATCTTTAGCTTTGACCAGCTGCTTTTGCTCAATGCCAGTGCTGTGCTCTGGTGCGACCGAATCTGCAGCTTGGTTAGCGAAGGCTTGTCCAGTGAAGGTGAAAGGGGAAGTAAGAAAAAGACCCGAGAGTACGAGTCGGTTAAATGTCCATTGCATGATGACTCTCCATGTTGCCAACTAAGGTTATTCAGCTTGGCAGCCACGGAGATAGTCGTCGAGTTTCCTATTAAAGAAATGTCGAGTGTGCGACGCTTTTAAATCAGAGAGTTATCGAGAAAGGAGCGGAAGGTTTGCACTAAAATACTGCTGCCAACTAGGGTAAATACCACACCACATAAACCATCTATATAAATACCGGCTTGCTGTAATCTTGTTTGCAAGCGCTGCGTTGACAGCATCCATGCAAGGCTAGAAAACCAGAGTAGCGACAAACCAAACAAAATCACCAGAGCAATTCCTTTTCCTGTCACCGACATGCCCACTGGGACAAGGCTCGACATTAAACTCACAAAAAATACTAAGGCTTTGGGGTTGAGGATATTAGTTGCGAACCCCTTGGTAAACGCCTGACGTTTATTACCGATCACAAGATTACTGTTTTTGCTTGGCTGATCAGAAAGTGGGTTTTTGATCGTCGCGATCACGCCGCGCAGTGCACCGATACCCAAATACAACAGATAGCTGCCCCCAAGCAATTGTAAGACGGAGTAGAGCAGAGGATGCTGGTGAACTAAATAGCTCACCCCCGTTATGCTGAATAAAGAATGCAGCAAAATACCGACTGATAAGCCAAGCGCAATGTATAAGCCAGTTTGACGGCCATGACGGGTTGCATTTTGTACCACAAGCGCAAAATCCGGACCTGGGCTCATTAAGGCAATGAAGTGGATACTGGCAAGCGTTAAAAGGATAGTCGATTCATTCATAACACATCTCAAAACATAGTGGATATGAGCTATTGTCGTGATTCTTATTCGGTAGTGCTTGTAAAAAACTAGCAGTACTGAATACCACCGCGTATGAGATATTAGCGTGCCACTTGTGAAGGCGAGACGCCATAGGTTTGTTTAAACGCTTTACTAAAGTGGGCCTGATCATAAAAACCCACTTGATAGGCGACGTCCGTACCACACCATCCTGCTTGGAGTAGTTTCATTCCTTGCTCTAATCGCAAGCGAGCAAACCAAGCGTAGGGAGTCATCCCCGTTTGCGCTTTGAAATGGCGTTGAAATTGCGTGGGGCTCAGTTGACAGAGCTCTGATAGTGCATCTAAACGAACTGTTTGGTCGAGATTCGCCATTAAGTAATCTTTTAAGGTATGCAAAGACTGTTTTCCAAGCGGAACCACTTTTTGCCTCGCGAGTGATCCGTAGCGATCAAAAAGTTGATTAAATCCTTCAAAAGGAAGGCAGTCTTTGGTGAGTTGGCTGAGGTTCTCGCGGCGAAGAAGAGCATGCAAGTTACTAAGTTGTGAAAATATCTGTGGATCTGAGATGATCAATTCATTAAAGCGGATTATTTGACCATTTTGACTAAGATCGGCAAGATCGCTGAGTAGGCGCGGCTCGATCGCAAATACATTCACTTCATAGCCACTTTCGAGCTTAGAGTGCCCGTCGTGCAGTTCATCTGGCGGCATAATTACGATTTGCCCATGACCCACTTGATGGCTACAGCCTTGATATTGGAACTTTTGCGTGCCATGCGTGATCAGACCGAGGTGAAAGTCCAGATGATAGTGCCTTTGGAAGGCAAACTTCTGGTATTTCGCCTCGATCAGGCTCAGCTGATCATGGTCGGTTGCGTAGTATTGAATCTGTTCCATTACATACAAAAAAGCTTGGTCACATTATGACCAAGCTTATCTGGCAATTTCTAACTTGTCTTGTAAAAAACGATCACTGTGGCTGAACGATTCGGCGTGAGCGACGGTTGTTGCGCAGTCCATCAAAGCTAAATACGACTAGCGCTCCCCAAATAAAGGCAAAGGTAATCGCTTTATCCATGGTAAAGGGTTCGCCATACATCAGTACTGCAAGTAAGAACATCAAGCTTGGGCCAATATACTGGAAAAAGCCCAATGTTGATAATTTGAGTCTTGTTGCCGCACCCGTAAAACAAAGTAGGGGCAGTGTGGTAATCACCCCTGCTGCAATCAACAAGCTATTTAATGCTAACGGGTTAGTGAGCATATTCGACGTTGGGGTTTCTGCAATAAACAGCAGATACAAGGCGGCGACAGGCAGAAGAAGTAATGTTTCGATAAACAATCCTGTTTTTGCATCGACACTGACTTTCTTCCTTAAGAGGCCATAGAAGCCGAAACTCATTGCTAACGCCATCGCAACAACGGGCACGGAGCCGAATACAATCAATTGGACCAGTACACCACAGCCCGCTAATACGACAGCAAACCATTGCAACTTACGAAGTCGTTCTCCCAAAAAGACCATGCCGAGCAAGACATTGATTAATGGGTTAATGTAATAGCCTAAGCTCGCGTCAAGCATATGATTGGAATTGACCGCCCAGATGAAAATCAGCCAGTTTCCGCCAATTAATACAGAACTTGCGATCAGGTAAGCGATCTTCGTTTTGTCTTTCGCGATGTAGTAAACCGAGCGCCAGTGACGGCCAAAGTGAAGGAGTGCGGCAAGCAAAAAGAAAGACCAAATCACCCGGTGGCTCAGAATCTCCAAAGGGGATACTTGTGCGATGGATTTAAAATACATCGGCGCAATGCCCCACATGGTATAGGCACCAATCGCCAGCAAGATACCTTGCCGAGCGCGTTGTTGTTCGTCTTCTGGTGTCATGAGGTGTCACCTAATTGTGTGTTTATAGAGCAGAAAATCAGTATACGAGTCGTGATGCGAAACACCTAGCAATTTGCGGTTTTATTCACCACGAAACCCCATTACAATGTGCCCTCACTTTGTGTGCTTGGGCATGCAAAAGCATTTCTACGATCACTCAATCTGAGATTATTCATGACCTCAACCTTGCTAGCCGAACAATCAGATACGCCTGTAACGCCTCAACGTGTGTTGGAGGAAGTATTCGGTTACCAGACGTTTCGTGATGGTCAGCAAGAAGTTATTGAAGCCGCTATCGAAGGCAAAGACAGCTTGGTCATCATGCCGACTGGTGGCGGTAAATCTCTCTGTTACCAAATTCCGGCGTTAGTGCGCTCAGGGATTACCTTGGTGATTTCACCGCTGATTTCATTGATGAAAGACCAAGTTGATCAACTGAAAGCCAATGGCGTAGCTGCGGAGTGTGTGAACTCGACCATGAATCGAGAAGAGCTACTGAGTGTGTATAATCGCATGCACTCTGGTCAGCTTAAGCTAGTGTATGTTTCGCCAGAGCGCGTGTTAATGCGTGACTTTATTGAGCGTTTAGAAAACTTACCCTTATCTATGATCGCCGTGGATGAAGCACATTGTATCTCTCAGTGGGGACATGATTTTCGCCCAGAATACGCGGCGTTAGGTCAGTTAAAGCAACACTTTTCACATGTACCTTTTATGGCACTCACTGCCACCGCCGATGATGCGACGCGTCGTGATATTCTAGAACGCTTACGCTTACATGAGCCTCAGGTGTATCTAGGAAGCTTTGATCGTCCCAACATTCGTTATACCTTGGTGGAAAAGCACAAACCGGTTTCTCAAATCATTCGCTATCTAGCCACCCAGAAGGGAAGCTGCGGCATTATTTACTGCGGCAGTCGTAAGAAAGTTGAAATGGTGACCGAGAAGCTATGCAACAACCATATCCGCGCTGCTGGTTATCATGCAGGGATGGATACTGAAGAGCGAGCTTACGTTCAGGAAGCTTTTCAACGTGATGACATTCAAATCGTCGTTGCGACGGTTGCATTCGGCATGGGTATCAATAAGCCAAACGTGCGCTTTGTTGTGCATTTTGATATTCCACGTAACATCGAGTCCTATTATCAGGAAACCGGTCGAGCAGGGCGAGATGGCCTGCCTGCCGAAGCGATGATGTTGTATGACCCAGCGGACATCAGTTGGTTGCGTCGTATGTTGGATGAAAAAGATGATGGACCGCAGAAGCAGGTAGAAAGCCACAAACTCAATGCGATGAGTGCTTTTGCGGAAGCGCAAACCTGTCGTCGTCAGGTACTGCTCAACTATTTTGGAGAGTATCGCGAAAAGCCGTGTGGTAACTGTGATATCTGCCTGGATCCACCAAAACACTTTGATGCGACCGAAGAAGCGCGTAAAGCGTTGTCGTGTGTTTACCGCGTTAACCAAAGTTTTGGTATGACGTATGTGGTTGAGGTGCTGCGTGGGATGCAAAACATTCGTGTGCGCGAACACGGCCACGATAAAATTTCGACTTACGGCATTGGTCGTGATCACAGCCATGATTACTGGGTGAGTATCTTCCGCCAGTTAATTCATAAAGGGCTGCTATTTCAAAACATCACTCGTAACTCGACGTTGCAATTAACCGAAGAAGCACGCCCTTTACTACGTGGTGATGTGTCTTTAGAACTTGCAGTTCCACGTTTAGATACCGCTGCACGTGCCGCGAAGTCGGATAAACTGACCAGCAAAAACTACGATAAGAAGTTGTTTGCCAAACTACGTAAGCTACGTAAGTCGATCGCCGATGAAGATGGTTTACCACCATATGTGGTATTCAGTGATGCGACCTTGATTGATATGGCAGAAATGCTGCCAACGTCATACGGCGAAATGTTAGCGGTTAGTGGCGTTGGTCAACGTAAACTAGAAAAATACGCCGATCCATTCTTGGATCTGATCCAAGAACACATTACTCACCACGGATAAGGAATCCATATGCACAAGGAATTTGGTCTCGCTGATTACATTGTTGAAGAAGGGCGTCTTATTATTACCGCTCCAAGCTTCGACCTCGATACTTTTCCGGCATTGGGTGAGCGTTTGGTGAAATTATTATCTGCGTCTGTGGTAGAAAAACAGTGGGATGCGGATATTCACTCTTGGTTGATCGATTTTGAAGGCTGCCGCTTGTTTATGAAAGCTGAGCACTACAGCGAAGCGATTTGGTTTGAAGCGCTAACAATAGAAGAGAGTAGGGAAGAGCTCGACTATTTAGCCGGGTTGTTCCAACGCGGCTTCTAAATTCAAGTTATCTATTCTTTAAAGGGTGTTTCACATGAAACACCCTTTCTTATTTTTGCATCAAAGCCCTTGGTTTTGACGTGATGTTCGCGAAGAAACGTTTGCGTATAAAACACCGCTTGTGAGTAAAATTGGTTAATGTATAATCGCCCACCGCTTTACTCTGAATGAGTTAAGCTAGTTTAATCGTCATTTTTTACATTGTTGGTAAGAGTGCTTTTCTCTGTAGAAAACGCTCGATTTGGGTTCCCTCGCCCCCAAACCAAACTAAAAAGGTATCGCATGAGTAACTTTACCCCTGCGCAGCAGCGCAACGCCCTTATCTATCTGGTTTTATTCCACCTAGTCATTATTGCATCCAGCAATTACCTAGTTCAGCTACCGTTTACTATCTTTGGCTTACATACCACCTGGGGGGCATTCACCTTCCCATTTATTTTCCTTGCGACGGATTTAACCGTACGTATTTTCGGTGCTCAGTTGGCGCGTAAGATCATTTTCTTAGTAATGTTGCCTGCTTTGGCTGTCTCTTACTTCTTATCGGTGGTGTTCTTCGAGGGGCAGTTCCAAGGTTTTGGTCACTTAGGGGAATTTAACTTATTCGTTGCTCGTATCGCGATTGCTAGCTTCATGGCGTATCTACTTGGTCAGATTATGGATGTGCACGTGTTCAACCGCCTACGTCAAATGAAACAGTGGTGGGTGGCCCCAACGTGTTCAACGCTTTTTGGTAATGCACTGGATACCATCGCCTTCTTCGCGATTGCGTTCTACCAAAGTCCAGATCCATTTATGGCGGAACATTGGACGGAAATCGCGCTGGTGGACTACGGCTTTAAGTTAGTGATTAGTCTTGGTCTGTTTGTGCCTATGTACGGCGTACTACTGAATTACTTAATTAAGAAGCTAACGGCAGTGAACCCTAACTTTAAAGTCACGACGACGGCATAGTTTTCATCAGTTAATAGCAACAAGGCCGCTTTTAATAGCGGCTTTGTTGTTTCTAAAGCAAATGTACAGCGAAATGAGTATTTAGATCATCGGTGTCTCAAAACTCTATGAGTTGTACATAGGATAATAACGGGTATTAAAAAGGCTCCAGAAGGAGCCTTTGTCATGGGATAACAACCATTAATCAGAGGTAATCGTTAATGGCCAACCGATATCAGTTTGACGGTTGGATTCGATTTCTAGCTCAGCGGCGGTCAACGGGTTGGCCGCTAGCCACTGCGCATCAATGTTTAATGTTAGGTTGTCACCTTCAGCCGTTAATACGACGTTTGGCTCTAAGTTTTGGTTGCGACGGTGAGTCAACAACACCGCTAAGCGCAACAACCGCAGTACGCGCTTGGCACTTGAGCCTGATAGCGCGTGTTGCTCAGGCAGTGAGGTGAGTTGTTCTCGATAACGACGGGCAATCTCACCAATAAAGAACTTCTGCGCGCGAGTGTAGCCAGGTAAATCCAGATTCTGGAGTAGGTAAGCACTGTGCTCACCGCCTTTTTTGAAATCGATCGTTAAGCCGATTTCATGTAGCTTTGCGGCGGTTTCAAGCAATATCTTGCCTTGAGGTTCAGTAATCCACTCATCGCCGCCGGCTTGCTCCAACAGTTTGCTTGCCAGTGCCGCAACTTGTTCACCGTATTGGTGATCGAGCTGATAACGATTTTGTACGCTGGCAATTGTGCGAGCACGGATGTCTTCTTGACGTAGCTCTTCAACCATCTCGTAGACTAAGCCTTCACGTAGTGCGCCGCCCGCGAGTGTCATCGCGTCGATTTCCAGTAATTCAAAAACGGCAATCAAAATAGATAGGCCACTAGGGAATACTAACGCACGCTCAAGCGTTAAGCCTTCAATGTCGAGCTCTTCTAAATGATCGGCTAACATGGCTTGCTTCTGCAGGCGTTTCAATTTGGAGTGAGTGATTACTTCGTCCATACCTTGCGCTAGCATTATCTCTTGCAATGCCTGAACGGTGCCTGATGCGCCAACGCACACATCCCAACCGATTTCTGTATAGCGCTCTAGAATTGGCTGGATTGTCTGCTTCGCGCCTTCAATTGCTGCGTCAAAGTTACGCGCATTCAACTGGCGATCTTTAAAGAAGTTTTCCAGCCAAGTCACACAACCCATTTTTAAACTGGTCAGTGCTTTGGCTTCGAAACCTTCACCGATGATGAGCTCGGTACTTGCGCCACCAATATCGACAACAAGGCGGCGACCGCTGCCTCCAGAAGTGTGTGCGACACCTTTATAGATAGTGGCCGCTTCTTCTTCACCGGAGATAACGTCGATTGGTTGACCAAGAATCTGGTTCGCTTTCTCCAGAAACACATCTACATTCGTGGCGGTACGTAAAGTTGCTGTGCCTACAATACGAATGTTTTGTTTAGGAATATCCTGCAAGCGTTCCGCAAATAGACTTAAGCAGTCCCATCCTCGCTGCATAGCTTCCATACTAAGAGAATTATGTTCATCTAGGCCCGCTGCTAGACGAACCTTGCGCTTAATTTTAGCCATTGTTTGAACGCTGCCATCGATATGACGCACAACGAGCATGTGAAAACTGTTCGACCCGAGGTCGATGGCGGCGTATAGCGGCGATGATCCTGCTTGACTCATAAACGAACTCAGTTTCCTTTTACGATTGTTTTGGTGCCGACTGACGCGGTTGGCGTGGACGACGTCCTTGCGGCTTGCGGTTACCTGAACCTGAACGAGTACCGCCAGTATTCGTACGACGCTGTTGGTTGCGTGGCGCACGCATACGAATTGGCGCTGGCAGATCTTGGATCAGCGCTGACGAATCGTATTCTGAAACTGGGAT
This sequence comes from Vibrio sp. J2-4, assembly GCF_021728155.1. Classification (NCBI taxonomy): domain Bacteria; kingdom Pseudomonadati; phylum Pseudomonadota; class Gammaproteobacteria; order Vibrionales; family Vibrionaceae; genus Vibrio; species Vibrio sp. J2-4. The sequence goes on along the minus strand of NZ_JAKKCN010000013.1, from coordinate 7,588 downwards.
AGTGTGCTCAATGTATTCTTCGATTGCAGGCAGGTTAACTGCGTACTCTTCACAAGCAAAACTGATCGAGTGGCCGCTTGCACCAGCACGACCGGTACGGCCAATACGGTGAACGTAATCTTCACAGTCGTCAGGAAGGTCGTAGTTGAAAACGTGCGTCACTTGAGGAATATGCAGACCACGCGCAGCAACGTCAGTTGCAACAAGAATGTCGACATCACCTTTGGTGAATTGCTCAAGAATCTTTTCACGTTTCTTCTGCGGTACATCACCAGTAAGAAGACCGACACGGTGTCCATCGGCAGCCAAGTGACCCCAAACCGATTCACACTTGTGTTTCGTGTTCGCAAAAATGATGGCGCGATCTGGCCATTCTTCTTCAATCAAAGTTTGAAGGAGGGCCATTTTATCTTCGTTAGAAGGGTAGAAAAGTTCTTCCTGAATGCGGTGACCAGTTTTCTGTTCTGGTTCTACCACCACATGCTCAGGGGTGTTCATGTGCTCAAATGCCAGTTCTTGAACGCGGTAAGAAAGCGTCGCTGAGAACAGCATGTTCAAACGCTCTTTTGGCTCAGGCATACGACGGAACAAGAAGCGAATGTCTTTAATAAAGCCAAGATCGAACATGCGGTCGGCTTCATCCAGAACAACGGCTTGAATGTTGTTAAGATTGAATACGCGCTGTTTGTAGAAATCGATGATACGACCTGTCGTACCAATCAGAATATCGACACCATCTTGCAGCTTATTCAATTGCTTATCGTAGCTTTCACCACCGTAAGCCAAAGCGGTTTTTAGACCAGTGCTCTCAGTTAATGCTTCTGCATCATTGTAAATCTGAATAGCAAGCTCACGTGTTGGCGCCATAATGATTGCGCGTGGCTGCGTAGGCTTACGACCTTCATGCTCTGGTGTCGTCAGAAGGTGGTTGAATGTAGCAGTAAGAAACGCGAGCGTTTTACCAGTACCCGTTTGGGCCTGGCCTGCGATGTCTTGGCCGGTGAGCAGGACCGGCAACGCCAAGGCTTGGATAGGGGTACAAAATTCGAACCCTTTTTTGTCCAATCCTTCAATAACTTGGGGCTTTAAGCCCAAATCGGCGAACTTTTGCTCTGTGATATGCGTCTTTTTCATGGTTATAGAATATCAGCTAAAGCTTGCAATACGAAAGTAAATACATTCCAATAGGGCATCTAATTACTGGTTATCATCCAACCAGTTTCGAAAAACACATTGGAGTGGAAGATGAGTGATAAGATTTTGCAGCTAACTGATGACGGTTTTGAAAACGATGTAATCAACGCTGCAGGCCCGGTTCTAGTGGATTTCTGGGCAGAATGGTGTGGTCCTTGTAAAATGATCGCTCCTATTCTGGACGAAATCGCAGACGAGTACGAAGGCAAACTCACTATCGGTAAACTAAACATCGACCATAACGCAGGTACACCACCTAAGTTTGGTATTCGCGGCATTCCAACGCTACTGCTATTCAAAGACGGCAACGTAGCGGCAACGAAAGTTGGTGCTCTGTCTAAAACTCAACTAAAAGAGTTTTTGGACGCAAACTTATAATCACCAAGTGATTACAGATAAAACCGTGCAAAGTAACAACGCACGGTTTTGTTTTTCTAACTCTGGACTAGAATACTAATTAGTGCTAACTTATCGCGCGTTAATTGAACAAATTTCTCTTCTTGGTCGATCCTGAGACCAAATCCATCTTAACTAGAAAACAGATCTTATTTTGACTAAACAAGAATCCACCACCATGAACCTTACCGAACTGAAGAACAGACCTGTGTCTGACCTTGTAAAACTGGGCGAAAGCTTAGGATTAGAGAACCTAGCTCGCTTAAGAAAACAAGACATCATCTTCGCGATTTTAAAAGCGCACGCTAAAGGCGGCGAAGACATCTTTGGCGATGGGGTTCTGGAAATTCTGCAAGACGGCTTTGGTTTCCTACGCAGTGCAGATAGTTCATACCTTGCGGGTCCGGACGATATCTACGTATCACCAAGTCAGATTCGTCGCTTTAACCTACGTACTGGTGACTCTATCGCTGGTAAAATTCGTCCACCAAAAGACGGTGAACGCTACTTTGCCCTTCTAAAAGTCAATACCGTTAACGACGACAAACCAGACAACGCTCGTAACAAGATCCTATTTGAAAACCTTACCCCTCTACATGCAAATGAACGCATGGTAATGGAGCGTGGTAACGGTTCTACAGAAGACATCACAGCACGTGTTTTAGATTTGGCATCGCCTATCGGTAAAGGTCAACGTGGTCTGATTGTTGCTCCGCCAAAAGCGGGTAAGACAATGCTTCTGCAAAATATTGCTCAAAGCATCGCATACAACCACCCAGAGTGTGAGTTGATGGTACTTCTTATCGACGAACGTCCAGAAGAAGTAACAGAGATGCAGCGTCTAGTTAAAGGTGAAGTAGTCGCGTCGACTTTCGATGAGCCAGCATCTCGTCACGTACAAGTAGCGGAAATGGTAATCGAGAAAGCAAAACGTCTTGTTGAACACAAGAAAGACGTGGTTATCCTGCTTGACTCTATCACTCGTCTCGCTCGTGCTTACAACACCGTAGTACCTTCATCAGGTAAAGTACTGACAGGTGGTGTGGATGCAAACGCACTACACCGTCCTAAGCGTTTCTTTGGTGCAGCACGTAATGTTGAAGAGGGCGGTAGCCTAACGATCATCGCAACGGCACTAGTAGATACTGGTTCTAAGATGGATGAAGTTATCTACGAAGAGTTCAAGGGTACAGGTAACATGGAACTGCACTTGAACCGTAAGATTGCTGAGAAGCGTGTATTCCCTGCGATTGACTTCAACCGTTCAGGTACACGTCGTGAAGAGCTACTGACGAAGACTGATGAACTACAGAAAATGTGGATTCTGCGTAAGATCGTTCACCCAATGGGCGAAATCGACGCGATGGAATTCCTCATTGATAAGCTAGCGATGACGAAGACCAACGATGAGTTCTTCGATGCGATGCGTCGTCAGTAATAGCTGAGTCCTTATTCTAAAAAAGCCACCGTTAACGGTGGCTTTTTTGTTGCTTTCTCCCGATGGAAGCATCAGAATGAGGAGAAATGTTATCGGGAGGTTAACATGCAACAAGGAATGTTGTCGTCATTACTCCTGAGCTTGTCACTTATCACACTACCCGCGACGTTATCTGCCAAGGAAATGCAGGAGTCTGTAGTAGAACAGTGGCTTCAGGATACTCAAATACAGGCTAAAGTCTCTGAACTGCTTGATTACGTTGTCAGGGATGAGGTCGACTCGCTTAAATTTGCCCTTGATCGACTAGCTTTACCTCAACAAGAGGTCGTGCGTTTTCGGTTATTGGAAAAGCTTGAGAAGCAAGATGTGATTCTCACGCCTAGAATGGCTCTGTTTGTTGAGTCTCAGATCCGTATGACTCCTACTTATCAGGTTCTAGAGCGAGGGGACGGGTATGAGTTTAGTGTGCCTGCCTTTAACTTTCCTGCCATTGCGAGCCGCTTGATTAAGCGTTGGAAGCAAGACCAAAGTACCTTGGACTTTGTACTACAAGCTGAGCGGAAAGAGCTCGACTTAAAGCAATGGCTTACAGGGCAATCTCAACAAGCTCAAGCGCGTGAAGCACTTTTGATTCGAGAGTTGGACAGCTTATCACCGCATGCGCTTGCCGCATTAACCACTCAGTTAACCAAAGCGAATGTGACCAGTTGGCTACCATCGACAGCCGTGATCGTGAGATTAGCGCAAGTAAGTCAAGATGAGGAAGTGTACAACTTACTCTGGCGGATGAGAGCGGATTACAACAGCCAGTCCGAACTCGAGCGTTTAGCTACGGTTGGGGACGTTTTTTCAATTCAGCAATTGATGAACTCCACCGTCAATCCGTCACTCAAACCAGAAGCCATTAGTCTACTCACAAAATCCAACCCTTTATCTCCGCAAGTGAAACAGTTTCTAGTGAGCAAAATGGCACTATCGGAAGAAGCTACCATGGTCGCTCGAGAGCTGGCGCAGCAAGGGCATCAAACCTGGTTGGAAGAGTTAGTCTCTAACAACCATCAAGTGAAGACCCGGCAGATAGAGCAAGTATTAAAGTAATCTGGCTCACATACCCACAAAAAATAGGAGGATCTTAGCGTCCTCCTATTTGTTATACTGCGGGCAGTTTAATCAGCCAGTCATGAAGGCCTATGAGTTTTAAGGATTTACGCGAATTTATCGACCACCTAGAACAGAAAGGTCGACTTAAACGCATTGCTCACCCAGTCGATCCCGCTTACGAAATGACAGAAATCAGTGACCGCACCTTGCGTGCTGGTGGACCTGCGCTGTTGTTTGAGAACCCAATTGGCTACGACGTACCTGTTTTGACCAACCTATTTGGTACACCAGAGCGTGTCGCGATTGGTATGGGACGTGAAGATGTTAAAGAATTAAGAGAAGTCGGTAAGCTGCTGGCTTATTTGAAAGAACCTGAGCCACCAAAAGGCTTCAAAGACGCATTGGAAAAATTGCCAGTGTTCAAGCAAGTATTGAACATGCCAGCCAAGCGTCTGCGTAAAGCGGCGTGCCAAGAGATTGTGTGGCAAGGTGATGAAGTCGACTTGGACAAAATCCCAGTAATGAGTTGCTGGGCGGAAGACGTTGCACCACTTCTTACGTGGGGCTTAACCGTGACCAAAGGTCCAAACAAGAAACGTCAGAACCTAGGTATTTACCGCCAACAGAAAATCGCCAAGAACAAAATCATCATGCGTTGGTTAGCTCATCGTGGTGGTGCGCTTGACCTACGTGATTGGATGGAAACCAATCCAGGTAAACCTTTCCCAGTTTCGGTTGCGTTTGGTGCAGACCCCGCAACCATTCTTGGCGCAGTAACGCCAGTGCCAGATACGTTATCGGAATACGCATTTGCAGGTTTACTACGTGGCAGCAAAACTGAAGTCGTGAAGTCAGTTAGTAATGATTTGGAAGTGCCAGCGAGCGCTGAAATCGTGATGGAAGGCTATATCGACCCGAACGAGTTTGCTGATGAAGGTCCTTATGGCGATCACACTGGCTACTACAACGAAAAAGAAAAGCACCACGTGTTTACCATTACGCACATTACTATGCGCAAAGACCCTATTTATCACAGCACCTACACAGGCCGTCCGCCAGATGAACCAGCTGTATTGGGTGTGGCATTAAACGAAGTGTTTGTGCCGATTCTGCAGAAACAATTCCCAGAGATTGAAGACTTCTATCTACCGCCAGAAGGTTGTTCGTACCGAATGGCAGTCGTCACCATCAAGAAGCAGTACCCAGGACATGCCAAGCGCGTAATGATGGGCGTGTGGTCTTTCTTACGTCAATTCATGTACACCAAGTTTGTTATTGTGTGCGATGAATCGGTAAATGCACGAGATTGGAATGATGTCGTGAAAGCCATGTCAGAGCATATGGACCCAGTACGTGATACCTTGATGATAGATAACACGCCAATCGACTCGCTCGACTTTGCTTCACCTGTGGTCGGGCTTGGCTCCAAAATGGGCTTGGATGCGACCATTAAATGGGATGCTGAGCTGGCGACGCGAACCGAGGTCACTGAGCGAGACAGCAAAGCGATTACCGAAGCAGAACTGAATGAGTTGAAACAGCAACGCCCTGAGATTGTTGACGTCTATCTTCCAGTTACAGCAAACAACCAATTTGCTGTCGTAACTATGAAGAAAGACCAAGCTGGTCAATCCCAAGAATTGATGGAATATCTATGGGGCTTCTTTGCTCAGTACGCGGCTAACAAATTCATTATCTTGTGCGACGATGACGTCAATGCACGAGATTGGAATGACATCATTTGGGCTGTAACAACTCGAATGGACCCAGATAGAGACACAACTCAAGTGCGTGGTAATACTGAGAGTTCATCCAAATTAGGATTGGATGCGACCAACAAGTTCGAATCTGAAGTCACGCGCGAGTGGGGTACGCCTATCAAAAAAGATCCTAAACTTGTGGCTAAAGTCGATGAGATTTGGGACCAGTTAGGTATTCTATGAGTCATCAAGTCCACCTTCTACCAATGGACGTTACGTTTCCAGTAAAAGAAGGGGAGACGGTGTTGGAAGCTGCGCTCAACAACAATATTCGCTTCCCTCACCGTTGCCAAGTTGGCGCTTGCGCCATGTGCATGTGTAAAAAGCTAACGGGCGAGGTGAATTACCACCTCGAACCGATGCTAACCGAAAAAGAGCAACAGCAAGGTTGGATATTCCCTTGCCAAGCCTATACAGAAAGTAATTTAGTGCTTACTTTTGATGAGTAAGCGAGAGGAACACCATGACCATCCAATGTAAAGTAAAGTCTATTCAGCCGTTAGCTTGTAATACTTACCAAATCCTTCTTCACCCAGAATCACCAGTGCCTTTTAAAGCGGGTCAGTACCTGATGGTAGTGATGGGTGAAAAAGACAAACGTCCTTTCTCTATCGCGAGCAGCCCTTGCCGTCATGAAGGTGAACTTGAACTGCACATCGGTGCGGCGGAACACAACGCTTACGCTCAAGAAGTTGTCGAAGCAATGCAAGCGGCGCTTGAAACTGATGGTCAGATTGAAATTGATGCCCCGCATGGTGATGCTTGGGTTCAAGAAGAAAGTGAACGTCCACTATTATTAATTGCTGGTGGTACAGGTTTTAGTTACGTGCGCTCGATTCTGGATCACTGCGTAGCGCAGAATAAAACCAACCCTATCTATCTATATTGGGGCGCGCGCGATAACTGCCAACTTTATGCAAAAGAAGAACTGGTCGAGATCGCCGATAAGTTTACTAACGTTCACTTTGTTCCAGTTGTAGAAGAAGCACCTGCTGATTGGCAAGGTAAGGTTGGTAACGTGCTACAAGCGGTGAGTGAAGATTTCGAAAGCTTAGAAAACTACGATATCTATATTGCAGGTCGCTTCGAAATGGCTGGTGCAGCACGTGAACAGTTCACTCAGAACAAGAAAGCGAAGAGCGAACGTATGTTCGCAGACGCGTACGCATTCATTTAAATACGGCTTATGAGGCAGAAAAAGAGGGTTTTTTACCCTCTTTTTTGCTTTTTTGATGAAATAGTCATCGAACAGTCGGTTTTTTCCATTTTTTCCCAAAAAAGGGTTGCGAACGGATCTGAGTTCCCTATAATGCGCATCCACCGACACGGCAGACGCGATAAGGCTTCAGCAGGGTCGGAGAGGTAAAAAGCTTCTACGAAAAATAAAATTGAAAAAGTGTTTGACACTGTCAATTAAATCGCTAGAATGCACCTCCGCTTTGAGAGAAAAGTTTCTCGAAAAGCAAGCTCTTTAACAATATAGACCTATCAATCTGTGTGGGCACTCGTTGATGATAATCCAATTAGAAATTTCTCTTAATAAAGAGGGGTTTCAAATTAGGTTTCAATGATACGAAGTGACCATTGAATCTTCGGATTCAGCACAGTCAATTCAAACATTACTTTATGTAATGTTCAGTATTCATTGAGCCGAACAAAATCTTAAATTGAAGAGTTTGATCATGGCTCAGATTGAACG
>NZ_JAKKCN010000012.1:0-54395 GCF_021728155.1 Vibrio sp. J2-4 | reverse complement strand
ATTTGCTTGGCGACCATAGCGTTTTGGACCCACCTGATTTCCATGCCGAACTCAGAAGTGAAACGAAATAGCGCCGATGGTAGTGTGGGGCTTCCCCATGTGAGAGTAGGACATCGCCAGGCTTAAATATCGTTATTTGCATAGACAAGTAACAACATCATCAGTGTACTAATCTGTTGATGACAATTTGTGGAGAGATGGCTGAGTGGTTGAAAGCACCGGTCTTGAAAACCGGCATACGTTAATAGCGTATCTAGGGTTCAAATCCCTATCTCTCCGCCACTATTCAGAAGCCTCGCTAGAAATAGCGAGGCTTTCTTCGTTTCTGACGCTTAGAAATTCGTTAGGGACTGGAATCAATCCCTTAGCTGATCGTATCCCCGGACTAGGTATCCCTGCACTATGTCACTTGAGAAGCCTTGCTTTAAGCGCGTTCTCGCTATCCACAGGTTGTGCAGCGACAGAAGTTCATAACTTTATCTTCTAACGAGAGCCATCAAGTCTGAGTATTGGCATTCCTACCTCTAAGGGTGAAGTGTTTCTGTTAACAAGAGACTTGCCTTTACTCTATATTCCGTGCGTTAGCGCTCTTAGTGTTACCTAATAGCTATTCGCTATCTTGCTCTAGTTGGTACAATAAACACGGTCTAAGTATTGTATAGGAGAAAGTTCTTCATTGAAGAGAATGGAGAGTATCGGAGCTTATGTACCTATTTTTGCTTCCTGCACTATTTCAAGTTACCTGTATTTTGTTAGTAGAGCTCCTTCCTAGAAACTTATATTTGGTTGTTCGCCTTGAAGAAAGTGTGCAAGCTATTTTTTAGAGGATTTTATTGGGCTTAATGGAGTGCTGCTTGGAACGAATTAAGGAAGCTTTGCTAGGGCTTCCCAATGAAGTTCAGGCGATTGCAGGGCATTAGCTCTAGTGGATATTGCAGGTTTGTGGAGTGTTGATGAGTGACAGGCAATAAAAAAGCCGACAGTAAACTGCCGGCTTGGTTAGATGACTGCTACTTAGTCGTTCTGGACGAGCGTGAGAGCTTTACGAGAGACTTCGTGAGCGGCTTTAGTTAGATTCTGCTTCTCTAGTGTATCTGCTAGGAATGCATAATCAGAGACGTCAGAGCGAAGCTTTAAGGCGATCTCAAAGTGGTCTTGGGCTTCTTGCCACTTCTCTTGACGGAAATAGAAGTGCGCTAATGCGCTATGCGCTGCGGCGTTATCTGGCTCTTTCTTCACTACTCCCTCTAAGAAAACCACGACAGGGTGGATATCTGGCAGGTTTAGATCTGGCAGTAGTTGATAAAGCTCAGGAGCCGGTTGTTTTTTCAATGCTTCTTTTAGCACAGTAAAGGCTTCAGCATCTGCTTTCCGGGCTATCAACTCACGAGCAAAACAGGCGACTAGGTGTGTGTCTTGTTTTACTTTGCGTGCAAGGCCATTCCAATGAGAGATAAGCCCTTCGCTACCCTGTTGTTGCGCTACTTCATGGAGTAAGCCGCACTGCGCCTTTTGAATCAGCTCTGCATGTTCTTCTTCCGTGATGAGTTTTGCTTTGGTTAATTGTGGCAAGAGGTCAATAAGAGGTTGCCACAATTTTAGCTGCATGTACGTTGTTTTCAGCAAGTTCAATACAATCGAATTACTCGCATACTGACCTTTTAACGATTGCAAAGTATCGAAAGCAGCCTCGAACTCGTTGTCGCGGATAAATTGTTTCGCTCGAGTCAGCTCTACTGCGAGATGAGCATTCTCTTGCTGGCTTGCTAGCTCTAGGTAGTGCTCACGTTTTGCTTTATCACCTTGACCTTGTGCAGCTTCAGACGCGACTAAGTAACAAAGTAGTGGCATGTCGTGATGATTCGCCCAACGAGTCACTTTTTTCTCGGCACCTTTCCAGTCTCCTTCTAGGAGTTTAATAATGCCTTCATTGGTGTATCGGCGGGAATGGCGCATTTTGCGCACACTGAAGTAGTTCCATGTTGTAGAACTTGCGTAAACTAGCTTTTTAATTAGGTACTCAAGTAGAAAAAGACCTGCGAGTGCTGCGATAACGAATACGACCAATGTCGTTACGCTCATCTCGATCGTTTTCTCAGCGATGGAGATGAGTACATAGCCTTGCTGACCAGAAAATTGAGTGCCAACAAATAGTCCTGCACCTAGTACAACAAATAGGAAAATAAGACGAAACATTACTTATCCTCCATACCTGTCATCGTTGTGACTTCGCGACGTAGGCGCTCACGGATGACATCTGATAGTTGAGACTGACTTTGCAGTTTCGTTGGGTATTCCACTTGAATGTTTTGCTGGCTTAACTGGTTAACAGTTTTGTTGAACTCTTTAACGGAATTATCGTCTTGGTTGAAGAAAGCTAATGCCCATTTGTCGGCCGTTTTTAGAGACGTGGTGTAAATTTCACCTTGCTCTTGGTACACCGCTTTTATTGCGGTCTCCAATTTGGCTTTGATGTTTTCTTTTAGGTAAAAGTGTTGCTCAGGAGAAAGCAGTGGAATGACGTTACCATCGCGCGTGCGGAAGGTAATGAAGTTTTCTGAAAAGTCCTTCAGAGAGGTCATTAAGTTATCTTGCCAGTTTGCAATATCTTCAGACACTTCAGTGTTCTCTACGACTTCTGCTTCTGGGAGTAGTGCATTGGCGAGAGGTAGCTTGTCTACTTGCTGTTGCAGAGCAGTTAAGCGTAGTACCAATCCATCACGGTCAATCAGCGGGATAGTACGAAGTTTGGTGATATCGTTCGCCATTGCTTTACGTAGTTTGACGAGGCTAGGGTCATTCAGTGCTGCAATGCGTTGATCAGCACTTTCCATTAGTTGAGTGGCGCTTTCTACGTCATGCTCTAAGAACAGTTTACGACCTGCTAATTTGACGAGGTAATCGGCTTCAGCAAGTAGCCAGTCGTTTGGTCGGCGACCTTTCACATCGGCAACGGCAAGCTGTAAGCTTTCAATGCTCTTCTGTTGCTGTCCAAGTACCACTTCCGCTTTGTGTGTCACGGTCGTTGCTTTCTCGATAGTTTCTTCTTGTACCCGGCTGAGCTCTTGCTTCATGGAAGCTTGAGTGCTTTCTAGCTGACTTTTTAGTTGGGCGATCTGCGCTTGGTAATCGGCTTGCTGCTGATGCAGCTTGTATGCGAGGCCACCGCTAAAAATAATCGATAAGATGATAGCGACTGTGCCTAGTTTAACTCCGCGCTTGCCTTGTTTTTCTTCAAATTCGACTTTGGCTGGCTCGGCTGTTTTTGGGGGCTCGGCCACTTTTGGCTGTTCTTTTTTAGGGGCCGCATCCTGCTGCGATGTGCTTTTTTCGGCTAGCGGTGCCGATGAGGTTTCTTCGGAAAGGTTTTTATCGTTATTTTTTTGGTCGTTATTTTTACTTGTCATGCCTATATCCTGTGTAGCTAGGGCTGGAGAGCCGCCAGTAATTCTTGGTTGGATGCGCTTCCCGTGCATCTCACCCGAGTGAACCCCTTTTGAAGTGCGATATCAGCGATACGCTGACTGGGGATATACAACTCTTGTTGATTAAGCCAAGTCAATTGCTCTGACGTCAATTGGCTGCACAAATAATCCAGTTGCTCACCACTGGTGACGATGATCTGGTCAATTTGTAGGGTTTTCCATAGTGAGACACAGCTTACTGGATCGAATGGGATGAATTCTCTCTTGTAAGTCTCACTATAGTGAACTTTTGCGCCACGTCTCACCAATGCATCTTTGATCAGCTCTCTTCCACCGTTCCCACGAAGGATAAGAACCTGTTGTTGGGCCACATTATTGAGCTCTGGCAGTCGCAATAAATGTTCACTATCACTGACTTGGGGATAGTGTACTTTCTGTTGGGTACATTTGCTTAAATAGTGTGCTGTTTTTTGACCAACGGCAAGGTAAATGGCTTGTTTCGGCCATGATGTCTCGTTGCTGGCTATGATTTGCTGTGCACATTGCACGGCATGTCGACTAACAGCGATAACAATTTGAGCTTGATGCAGGTGTTTAGAGAGGTGCGTGTCCGTGAGATCGGCGACAATGTCGATCAGAGGATGGTGATATGCGGAAATGCCGTGCCTTTCGAGCAGAGAGCAAAGCGCGCTGCCTTGCTCTCCCGGCCGAGTGACCAACACTGCCATGATTATTCGTGATCTGCGTACAGCTTAGTTAGGATTTCACGAGCGCCGTTATCCAGTAGTTCATTGGCTAACTGCACTCCTAACGTTTCGCCGTCTTTACGATGGCCACGGATTTCACCACGAACAATTTCGCTGCCATCTGGTTCGCCAACTAATGCGCGTAGCCAAATGTTATCGCCATCTAGCAGGGCATAGCTGCCGATAGGTACCTGACAGCCGCCTTCTAGCGTCAGGTTCATTGCGCGCTCACACAAAACGCGGTCTACAGTGTCTTGGTGGTTAAGTGGCTCAAGTAGCTTAAGCAGCCTTTCATCGTCAAGGCGGCACTCAATACCGACAGCACCTTGGCCTACCGCAGGTAATGATTGCTCTGGCTCGATAAAGCTACGAATGCGTTCTTCAAGTTTCAATCGTTTAAGGCCAGCCGCAGCAAGAATGATCGCATCGTATTCACCCGCATCTAGTTTACCAAGGCGAGTGCCCACATTACCGCGAAGCTCTTTAATGATGATATCTGGACGATATTCTTTCAGTTGGCATTGACGGCGCAAACTGCAAGTACCAACCACTGCACCTTGAGGGAGTTCATCAATGTTGCTATAGGTATTGGAGACGAAAGCATCACGAGGGTCTTCACGTTCACAAATGGTCACGAGGCCAAGACCTTCCGGGAAATCGACGGGCACGTCCTTCATTGAGTGAACGGCAAGGTCTGCACGGCCTTCTAGCATTGCGACTTCAAGCTCTTTTACGAATAAGCCTTTGCCGCCAACTTTTGCTAGCGGTGTATCTAAAATCACGTCACCTTTGGTCACCATGGTTACTAACTCGACTTCCAAACCAGGGTGAGCGGCTTGAAGGGCGTCTTTGACAAAGTAAGCTTGCCATAAAGCAAGAGGGCTTTTTCGAGTTGCAATGCGAATAGGTGTGGATTGTGTCATGATCTTCTCAATGCTGTTTGGATTTGGGTTTATCCTACCATTCTCATCAAGAAATGCTTACTGTTAGTTCGTTATCTCTGAGAGCTATGAATGGAATTACATGACGTTATGAAAATAGTGTGACTGGATTCTCAATTAGACTAAGGACTATTATTAGTAATAGGTAATAAGAGCGACACTACCGCGCGATTAATTTTGTGACTAAAGTATGGTTTTGCATCCTGAGTGGTGCGTGGGCGTGAAACTTTACCCGCACCAATAAAAGTGTTAAATTGATCACGTTTTTAGGCCGTTTTGGTTTAAAACGTCAGCAGATTTTCGTGATTGTTCAACCAAGGAATTCCCCTTGCAGGCTTACACCCAAAAAATCATTCAGCGACTAGATAATTTGAATCAGCAGCGAGTTGATCGCGCGCTGGCGCTTATGGATTCGCAAAGCCAGCAAGTCTTCCACTTGATTCCTGCCTTGTTGAACTACAACCACCCTGTGATTCCTGGCTATTACGATGCCGATGTCCCGTTTGGTGTGCATGGGCTGGCGCTAAATAGCATTCAGCAGCAATTCATTGATGACATTCAACTTGCGATTGGTCAGCCACTTAAGACGGCAGAGAAACCGGCTATCTTGGGCTTATACACCATGGGCAGTACCTCATCGATTGGTCAAAGTACTTCTAGTGATTTAGATATTTGGGTGTGTATTTCGCCAGATATGGATTGTGACGAGCGAGAATTACTGACCAATAAATGCTTGCTGATCACCGACTGGGCACAAAGCCAAGGGGTGGAGGCGAACTTCTTCTTAATGGATGAAGAACGCTTTAGAAGCAACCATTCTGAAGAGATGACAGGTGATAACTGTGGCTCATCTCAGCATTTACTTTTGCTTGATGAATTCTATCGCAGCGCAGTGCGTATTGCTGGACAGCGTTTATTATGGCAAATAGTGCCGCCAGAAATGGAAGAGTGTTACGACGAGTACGTTTCTCAATTGTGCAGTGAAGGTTACATTGACTGTAGTGAATGGATCGACTTTGGCAAATTGAACCGCATTCCTGCTGAAGAGTACTTCGGCTCGAACTTGTGGCAGCTATATAAAAGTATCGATTCTCCCTACAAATCGGTATTAAAAGCCATTCTGCTTGAAGCTTATTCGTGGGAATACCCGCATACGCAACTGTTAAGCATCGATACCAAGCGTCGTTTCTTTGCCCATGAGCCAGACCTCTATGGCATGGATGCATACTACTTAATGCTGGAAAAAGTAACCCGCTATTTAGAGCGAATCCAAGACGACACTCGTTTGGATTTGGTGCGCCGTTGCTTCTATCTCAAAACCCATGAAAAGTTGTCGCGTGAACCAGATGTCGGTTCAGTGGCTTGGCGCCGTGAAGCGCTGAGCGACATGATTGCAAAATGGGATTGGGATGCCAGCGTTGTTGCTGAGCTTGATGATCGCCGCAACTGGAAAGTTGAACAGGTAAAAGTGGTGCATCATGCGTTGCTGGATGCGTTGATGCAGAGCTACCGTAATTTGATTCAATTTGCGCGCCGCAACGACATTACCTCCGCTATCAGCCCGCAAGATATCAGTATTTTGGCTCGTAAGCTTTACGCCGCTTTTGAAGTATTGCCGGGCAAAGTGACGTTGCTCAACCCACAGATTTCCCCTGATTTGCATGAACCGGATTTAAGCTTCATCGAAGTGAAAGATGGTGGTGTGAACAAGTCTGGTTGGTATCTCTATAAACAACCTCTGATCGCGCACCGCATTTTGGGGCAGCCATACTTAGAACATCATGAATACTTGAGCAAGTTAGTCTCTTGGGCATTCTTTAATGGTTTAATCACCGAGTCGACTCGTTTGCACGCGGTGGTGCGTGAAGCGCAACTGGATATCGATAAGTTCTACCAAATGGTGAGCGACTTACGAAATACCTTTGCGCTGCGTAAGCGCCGTCCGACGATGCAGGCATTAGCGAGCCCATGTGAGATCAGCCAGCTAGCGATGTTCATCAACTTTGAAAATGATCCTACGTCAGAGCTTTCGGGCCGTTCACTGAAAGTGGATGTGAAAAATACCGATATCTTCAGTTTTGGTCCGGAACATAAAAACTTAGTCGGCAGTGTCGACTTGGTTTACCGTAACTCCTGGCATGAAGTGCGTACGCTGCATTTCAAAGGGGAAACGGCGATGCTGGACGCACTGAAAACTATTCTGGGCAAAATGCACCAAGACGCGTTGCCACCAGAATCGGTGGATGTGTTCTGTTATGCGAAGAACATGCGTGGTGTTATGCGTAATATGGTCTACCAGCTTTTAGCGGAATGTATCGACTTACGCTTGAAGCCAGTAGAGCAAGAAAAACGTCGCCGCTTTAAAGCGATGCGCCTCGGTAACCAAACTTACGGGCTGTTCTTTGAACGTCGTGGCGTGTCGGTGCAGAAGTTAGAAAACTCCATTGATTTCTATCGTAGTATTTCTACTAACAAACTTAAAGGCTCGCCGCTATTAATGCTCGATCGTGAGCAAGAGTATCAAATGCCAGAAGCGGTGGATGGTTTTGCCAGTGAAGGTCTGGTGCAGTTCTTCTTTGAAGATAATGAAGATGGCTTCAATATTTATGTGTTGGATGAGTCAAACCAAGTTGAAGTGTATCACCAATTCAGTGGCTCCAAAGACGAGATGATTTCGTCCGTGAACAGCTTTTACACATCAGTAAAAGACGACAGTCGTGTTGCGTCGAAATTTATCAACTTTAACCTGCCGCAGTACTACCAGATTATCCATCCTGAAGAGGGCAATGCTTATATCATCCCTTATCGCAATGATGGGTGCTCACCGCATCGTCCCACTAAAGCGGTAAACGCGTAATTAAACCCGTATCAAAAAACAAAAAGAGCACCGAAGTGCTCTTTTTGTTTTGGTGACGATTGACCAGCATTATGCCCAATCAATGGCTTCGCCCGCGTGCTTTTCACACTCTTGCTTCACCATTTCAAATAGCTCCATGCCCGTTTTTGAGCAGGTCCATTTATCTTCAATAAGCTTGAAGTGGAAACCACCAGATTTGGACGCTAGCCAGATCTCATGCATCGGCTCTTGGCGGTTAATGATGATTTGGCTGCGGTCTTCAAATTCCAATGTCATTACGTTGCCAGTGACTTCGTAATCAATGTCTGCGCCTGAATCATCGATGGATTCTTCGATGATTTGCATCTGCGCATCCACCAGTTGATGAAATTCAGTATCGTTCATCCGTCTATCCTATTGCTTTTCCTGAGTGTGGTGCGATTATAGGGGGCATTGATTCAATAATCACGATATGCGAAATGAAAAAATTAGTTACTGTGTTGTTTGTGATGGTTGCCGCGACGTTAGCGGGATGTGGCCAGTCTGGCTCACTATACATTCCAGATGACACTCAACAGAATGAGCAATCACAATAAATAACCGCGCCTTAGGGTGAAATTAGGGTTCAGCAGTCGAATAAAATAAGGGAAGCGAATTTTGGATTACTTCAACTATCAGGATGATGGCCAGCTTTGGGCCGAAGACGTCCCACTTCAAGCTCTTGCAGAGCAATATGGCACTCCTCTTTACGTATATTCTCGAGCCACGCTAGAGCGCCACTGGAAGGCGTTTGATAGTGCTGTGGGTCAACATCCTCATCTAGTTTGCTACGCGGTGAAAGCGAACTCAAACCTAGGCGTATTGAACGCACTGGCGCGTTTGGGTTCGGGCTTTGATATCGTATCAGGTGGTGAACTTGAGCGTGTGATTGCCGCAGGCGGTGATCCGAAGAAAGTCGTCTTCTCTGGTGTTGGGAAAACACCTGCAGAAATGAAGCGTGCTCTTGAGCTGGGTATCAAATGTTTCAACGTTGAATCTGAGCCCGAGCTAGAACGTTTGAATAAGGTTGCGGGTGAGCTTGGTGTGATTGCGCCAATTTCTCTGCGTATCAATCCAGATGTCGACGCGAAAACACACCCTTACATTTCGACTGGTCTTCGCGACAATAAATTCGGCATTGCATTTGATCGTGCGCCAGATGTTTATAAATTCGCGCAAAGCCTGCCGAACTTGAATGTGCAAGGCATCGACTGCCACATTGGTTCTCAGCTCACCAATATCGACCCATTTATCGACGCGACAGACCGTTTATTAGCCCTGATTGATGATTTAAAAGCGCAAGGCATTAACATTCGTCACCTTGATGTCGGCGGTGGTTTGGGTGTGGTCTATCGTGATGAGTTACCACCACAGCCTTCAGATTACGCCAAAGCGTTACTTGGTCGTCTTGAAAATCACCAAGACTTGGAGCTGATTTTTGAGCCGGGCCGAGCAATTGCTGCGAATGCAGGTATCTTGCTAACGCGTGTTGAGTTTTTAAAACATACTGAGCACAAGAACTTTGCCATCATCGATGCGGCAATGAACGACTTGATGCGTCCTGCACTATACCAAGCATGGCAAGATATCGTGCCAGTTTCGCCGCGCACGGGTGAAGCTCAGACTTACGATTTGGTTGGCCCTATTTGTGAAACCGGCGACTTCTTGGGTAAAGATCGCGCACTCGTTTTGCAAGAAGGTGATCTACTCGCGGTTCGTTCAGCAGGTGCCTATGGTTTTGTTATGTCTTCGAACTACAATACTCGTACCCGAGCGGCAGAAGTAATGGTGGATGGTAAACAAAGCCACTTAGTTCGCCAGCGTGAGGAGCTGACCAGTTTGTGGCAGCTGGAACAGATTCTACCGGAGTAACACACAACAAATGCATTTCCACTTTTCCAAAATGCACGGTTTGGGCAACGACTTCATGGTCGTCGACTGTATTACCCAGAACGTGTTTTTCTCGCAAGACCTGATCCGCCGTTTGGCGGATCGTCATACCGGCGTTGGTTTTGACCAATTGCTCGTGGTAGAAGCCCCTTACGACCCTGAAACTGATTTCCATTATCGGATTTTCAATGCCGATGGTAGTGAAGTCGAGCAGTGCGGGAATGGCGCGCGCTGCTTCGCGCGCTTTGTTCGCTTGAAAGGGTTGACCAATAAATACAGCATCAGCGTAAGCACCAAAAAAGGAAAGATGATTCTCAACATCGAAGATGATGGAGAAGTGACGGTCAACATGGGTGTGCCAGAGTTTGAGCCGAACAAAATTCCTTTTAAAGCCAAGCAAAAAGAGAAAACCTACATCATGCGCGCTGGTGAAAAAACGCTGTTCTGTGGCGCGGTAAGCATGGGTAACCCGCATGTGGTGACGGTGGTCGATGACGTGGATACTGCTGATGTCGATACATTAGGGCCGCTGCTTGAGTCACACGAGCGTTTTCCAGAGCGCGTCAACGCTGGCTTTATGCAGGTGGTGAGTCGTGCCCATATTCGTCTTCGAGTTTACGAGCGAGGCGCAGGTGAAACACAAGCTTGTGGTAGCGGCGCATGCGCGGCGGTAGCGGTAGGGATTCTTCAGGGTCTGCTGGATGAAAACGTTAAGGTTTCTCTACCAGGTGGTGAACTGCGAATTGCGTGGCAAGGTCCGGGTAAGCCGTTGTTTATGACCGGACCTACAACGCATGTATTTGATGGTCAATTGTCTTGCTAGTAGAAGAAAAAGGAAACGGTTTGTCTCAAGTAGAAGCAGATGCCTTAACGGCTGAAGTGGTGGCCGAGTACCTCAAAGATCATCCCGATTTTTTTGTGCAGCGTCCAGAGCTTGTGGATCGTCTATCTTTCCCACACTCAGACTTGGGTGCGGTGTCTTTGGTGCACATACAAATGAATCGCCAACGTCAGCGCATTGAAGAGTTAGAGGAAGAGATCACCACACTGATGTCGCTTGCGGCGAACAACGATCGCACCTTTTACGAATTTATGGATTTGCAGGGGCAGATTCTAAAGTGTGGTGACTTTAAACAAGTCATTCATTCTATTGAAGAGAAAGCTAAAGCACTTGGCTTACGCGCGTTTGTTCGATTGTTTAGTCAATGCGACGCATCGATTCAATTGAGTAAGGAAAGTTATCAACGTTTTGCGACCACTCACTTAAATGGCAAAGATGCGTACTTAGGGCGTCTGAGAAAAGTGGATCGTGAAGCTTTGTTTGGCAATATGGATGTGCCGGAAATGGGGTCCTATGTGGTACTACCGCTCGTGAAACAGCAAACACTGGGCGTGCTTGCGTTCTCTAGTGAGGATGGCGGTCATTTTCAACCAGATATGGATACCTTGTTTTTGCGTCACCTATCATTAGTAGTGGCACATCTCGCTCAAACATTGGTATGGCAAAGTTACGATGACGACAACTCCCAACACTCCTCTGCCAAATAGTCTGCAAAAGCCTCTTGAGCGCTTCTATGAATTCTTACGAAGCGAAAAGGGGCTCAGCCTACATACTCAACGCAATTACAAACAGCAGCTAGAAACCATGGCGCAGCACTTGGCTGAAATGGGACTTAAAGATTGGTCTCAAGTGGATGCAGGCTGGGTGCGCCAATTAGCAGGTAAGGGCATGCGGGAAGGCATGAAAGCCAGCAGTTTGGCGACGCGCCTCTCATCGCTGCGTAGCTTTTTCGATTTCCTTATTCTGCGTGGCGAGATGTCAGCTAACCCTGCCAAAGGGGTTTCAGCGCCACGTAAAAAGCGCCCGTTGCCGAAAAACCTCGATGTTGATGAAGTGAGCCAACTGCTTGAGGTCAACGAAGACGACCCGTTGGCTGTGCGTGATCGTGCCATGATGGAGCTGATGTACGGTGCTGGCTTGCGTTTGGCTGAGTTGGTGAGTGTGGATGTACGTGATGTACAACTTCGCAGTGGCGAGCTTCGTGTTATCGGTAAAGGCGACAAAGAACGTAAAGTACCATTCTCTGGCATGGCAACTGAATGGGTTGCCAAGTGGTTGAAAGTCAGGGGCGATCTTGCTGCGCCAGGTGAACCTGCCTTGTTTGTGTCTAAACTCGGAACGCGTATTTCGCACCGTAGCGTGCAAAAACGTATGGCAGAATGGGGACAGAAACAGTCTGTGGCGAGCCATATTAGTCCGCATAAATTGCGTCACTCGTTTGCGACACATATGCTCGAATCCAGCAATAACTTACGTGCGGTGCAAGAGCTTTTAGGACACGAGAACATTTCGACGACCCAAATCTACACGCACTTGGATTTCCAACATTTAGCGCAAGCCTACGACCAAGCCCACCCACGCGCACGTAAAAAGAACGGGGAGTGAGCCGAAGTATGAAATTTTATCGCCGTATCGAGCCTATTAAGGCCATGACCTTCGATCTTGATGACACGCTGTATGACAATTACCCGGTGATTATCCGTATGGAGCGTGAGTTGCTGGCTTGGTTGCAGCAAACACACCCTGCCGTGGCGCACATGGATATGGCTGATTGGATGCAGGTAAAAAAACATGTGATCCAGCAGAGACCGGATCTCAGAAGCGATGTGACGCTTTGGCGTTTAGTGCAGCTAAAGCATGGTTTTCTTTCAGTTGGCTATGATGAAGCGCAAGCTCAAGCCGCAGCTGAAGAGGGTGTGCAGCTCGCTTTGGATTGGCGCAGTCAGTTTGAAGTGCCCCAATCAAGCTTAGATGTTTTGACACAATTGGGAGAGCGAGTTCCGCTCGTGGCGATCACAAACGGCAACGTCGATTTAGATAAAATTGGCTTAACGCCGTATTTTCAATGTGTGCTCAAAGCGGGGCCAGATGGGTTAGCGAAACCCGCCACCGATATGTTTACTAAGGCGAAACGGTTCTTGGATATTCCAGCAGAGAATATTTTGCATGTCGGTGATCACCTAACCACAGATGTGCATGGTGCCAAGTCGGCTGGTTTTGCGGCTTGTTGGTTCAATGATATGAATAAAAATGTCATTAACCATTCAAAAACACGTACTTTACCTGATATTGAAATCAATAGTTTGCAGCCGTTACTCACACTTTTTTAATTGCTTTCGCATTAATCCATTCTAATCTCATTTTGTGTCTAGAAAAGCAGCGTAAAGCCACGTAAATTATTCACTATTAAGTAAAAAGAGTAACGCCACACGTCGTGGTGAAGATAGTGTTACGGCAGTGGTAGGTGCATGCGAGCTTTTTCAAAACTGGTTCATGATGTCAGTCAGTTAAATGACTTTTTAGTCACTTCTCAGTTCTCTTCAAGTAAACAATATTTAGTGCAAATATTGTCGACTCAATCACGCGACTTTACGACCACACTTGCGGACGCTGTTTTATTGTTGCTGCCGAATGCTCATGTCATGGGGCATAGTACGCGTAATGTCATTCTGGAGGGGGAGATATTTACCTCTGGTTGCCTGATCAGTGTGACTGAGTTCGAACAAACCACGCTTACTTCTGCTGTACAAACCTACTCTTACTCCCCCGATATTGATGGTGGAGAGCTCAAACGCTCGCTTCTGTTGCAGCATAATTCGCAAGTGATCCTCAGCTTTGCTGTGCAAATTGAACGACGTGACTATCCCTTGTTTCAAACCTTCGCTAGTGAAGAAGTCGTGATCTCTGGAGGTTTGGCGCAGAGTATTGATGATGGCTGTTGGGTGCTATATCAAAACCGAGTTTACGATAATGCCGTGGTCGCCGTAGCTTTGCACAGCGATACCTTGAAGCTATGGACGGATGCGTATTCGGAATGGAACCCGATTGGCATGCCACATAAAGTCACCCATGCAAAAGGAACGCGCTTGTATTGCTTAGGTGAACAGAAAGCGTTGGACGTATACAAGCGTTACTTGGCGGATGGCCATGATGTGACGCTGAGTCAGCTGCTCAGCTTTCCTTTATATCGAGAAAGCTTGGGGCGCAAGGAAGTTTGCACGGTAACGGAGCTGCACGCTGATGGTAGTATGAGTTTCGACAGGCCTTGGTGTCTTGGTGACGAAGTACAATTTTGCTATAACCACCCCTCATTAACGCTCGAACAGGTGCGACATGGTGTGGTTGAGTTAGCCATGCACCAACCTGAAGTCGTGATGATTTTTAACTGCGCGTCACGGTTAGACTTTATTGACAGCAGCGACGAAGTCCAAGCCTTCAAAGATATCGCGACGACGTTTGGTAGTTATTGTATGGGGGAACTGCATGGCGGTATTGGACAGCCAGAAATTCTTCATCACAGTCTGACGTATTTAGCGATGCGAGAGGGAGACGAAGTACAAGCATTGAACTTGCCTAAGTCGCCCGTTAGCTCCTCTATTTCACCATTGTTTAGCTTGATTCGAAATGCGATTGGCGACCTCAACCATATGAACGCGCATATGGGGTATCAACTCGATCGCCAAACGCGCAAGTTACAAGAAAGCTATCGGCGAGATAGTCGCACTGGATTACAAAACCGAGTCGCGCTGCAAGAGCGGCTGAGTAGCATCTATTTGGATGAGCACTTGCTGACTCTAAAGCTACTTAACTTCAGCCATATCAATGAAAAATACGGTTATAGAGTGGGGGATCAGCTACTTAAAGACCTCTCAATGCATTTTACGAATCGACTGCGAAAGCGTTTTGGCATGCCAACGGCTTTGCAGCTTTATAGTATTGGGGTTGGTGAGTGGGCGTTCATATTTAAAGCTGACCAAAGCAGTGAAACCATCAAACAGCACTTTACTCGTTTTGCCGACGCGGTAGAGCAAACTAATTTTGAGCCAATTGGTCTGCGCGAAATAGATTATCTTTCTATCTCGCTGTGCGGTGGCTTAGTGAGTCGTCGAGATTTTCCATCAGCTTCTGCTGATGAGCTATTGCTCAAAGGCATTGAAGCGAGGCGCTCCGGTGTGCGCAGTAATACCCATATCTGCAATGCGAAAGACATCGAAGTCAGTGAGGATGTGCGTAAAGAGCAGCTTGGATGGTTGAGTTGCGTCAGTAAAGCCATTCTCAAACAGAACATCATTACCTATAGCCAGCCGATAGTGCATGCGGATAGCCATAAATTGGCAAGCCAAGAATGTTTGGTTCGCATTTTGGAGGAGGATGGAACGGTGATTGCGCCAGGGCGCTTCCTGCCTATTATTTCCGATACGCATCTTTATACTCGATTGAGTCGGCACATGATCCATTCTACGTTATATTACATGCGAGATAAGCAAGGTGACTTTTCTATTAACTTGTCGCCGCAAGATTTGCTTAGTGATAAAACTTTAATGCTTTTAGAGCATGAAATTTGTCAGCTCAATGACCCTAGGCGAATTGGTTTGGAAGTGTTGGAATCTGAGCAAATCAAAGACTACGGTCGAATGATCGAAGTATGCAGTCATTTCAGAAGTTTAGGAGCGCGTATCATTGTTGATGATTTTGGCTCAGGCTATTCCAATATTGATGAAATCCTAAAGCTGGAGCCGGAAGTCATAAAGCTCGATGGCAGCTTGATCCGTGATATCGATAAAGACTTAAAGCAGCGCAAAATAGCTTCTCAGTTGGTGCGTTTATGTCAGGTGTTTAACGCGGAGACGGTGGCGGAGTTTGTGCACAATCGAGAGGTGTGCAAAATCGCGCAGGATATGGGCGTCGACTATCTGCAAGGTTACTATCTGGGTGAGCCCGCTCGATTGTTTTAATGCTGTTTCACGTGAAACCATTCCAAATAAAAACGCAGCCTTGGCTGCGTTTTTTTATTTTGAGCAATTCGGTTTTAGTTGCGTTAGCTCGGTGATTGCTTGAGAGCGTGTCCACTTTTTTCGGCTTGAAATAGTGCAAGGTAGTGAGCAAAGAATGTGAGCATTTTTTGCTGGTTATTTTGCTCGCCTAGTTGTCCGAGTAAATGTGCAGCGACTTCAAACGTGCACAAATTGCCTTGTTGTTGGTTGCGTCGCAGCTGATATTGCGAGTCCGCCGATGCAGACAGCGCCATAGTAGGGATACTTTCTAACCAACGGCTCTTGTTGATCATCTTGCGCGCCTCTTGCCAGGTGGCATCCAAAATCATAAACAGCGGAGTTTTGGTTTGTTGTTGGCTTTGGAGCGCCACATGTTCGAGTGTGACGCTTTCTTCACTTGGGAATAGAAGCACTGGATACAGCGACGGATCAGCTAATCGAGCGAGCAATTCTGCTGGTGGTTGTTTTCGGTCCCAGATTACTCGCTCAATATTGAGTTGGCACTGCTCTAGTAGCTGGCCGGTATTAGTATCACGCGTCAGTTCATTCGGATGCATCAACAGCAAGATGTTGTGCTCGCTGGTAAGTTTCGGCACCAGTGAGCACATACAGTTGAATTGAAAACCACAATTTGGACACGGTTGCGACATTACAGACGAACTCCTTCGCGCACAGGGCTAACCCCATCCGAGAACAGACGCACGCCACTGATTTGGTTTGGTGTTGCCGTTGGTGCCATGCTTGGGTTGAGTGGGTAGCTAACCCCACTGTATTGCATCACGTGTTGGGCTGCCTTAGATCCGCCACCGCTGACATTAAAAATAAGATCTCGCCAGCCATGAGAGGTTTGTTGGCCGAGCATAATTGGGCTTTGTACCAGTGTGATGCGGCTATTGAAGCGCCACTCTTTTTCGTGATGTTCAAATATCAGCAATGTACAGCCACCGGAACCACACCAATCCAGCTGTACTAATAGCTCTTCGTTACCATCGCCGTTGAGGTCGTAAGTTAGCCAACGGTACTGGTTGTTGTTGGGATTGGTTTGGTGAATGAAGAAGTAGTTGCGCACGGCGGCATCTACTTTGGAGTCAAACTCCGCACTAGAAGGTACGTCTGCACTGCTGATGGGCTTGTTGGCGCGTTTCTCGGCTGGTTGCATCATGCCCTCATCACGAACGGTGGCAGGGTAAAGCACTAAACCACCATCGGCGATTGGGTATACCAAGTTACCGACTTTTTCTTTGGTCGCTTTGAGCTGATTGCCTTCTCGCGTAAACAGTCGCTCTGACATCAGTCTTTGTTGTTGATGATGCGTCATGACGACTTGAACCTGAGACGGACTTAATTGTTGCCAGTACCCACGCTCGATTAACGGTGCTTGCCCATTGGCGTAACTGTATTTTGTTGTGGCGCTGTGGTCTGGGCTTAAGGTCATTTGCACCTCAAAACCTTGTGATTGGGTTGAAGTCGCGACATAGGTATTGGCCCAGCCAAGCGTAGCGTCCACGTTTGCAGCCGTACCACAACCTTGATAAGTGTCGCCATCATGTTTTAGCGTCGCTTTCCAGCCATACAAAGAATCACTCATCGTATCTGAACAGAGGTTTTCTGTTAGGCGAAGTTCACCATCTTGTAGTTGATATGTGCGCTGGCGAGGTTGAAGTTGACTGCTCTTAATCGCTAATTTTGTGGTTTGTTTGCCAATTGGTTGGAATGTCAGTCCATTAGCCTCAAAGCTTGCCGACCAAGAAGGCTCATTACCAAACACGCGAGTTGGTTTGTTTGGTTGCTGACAACGGTTTGGACTTTCCGTTGTGAGGAAGTTCACTTGTTCCACGACAAAGTTAGCATCGAAATCAGCAGAAAACCCATCGATGCCCGGTGGGTTGAGATGGCCGATAACCTCGCCATACATGGTCTGGTAAGGCTCGTTATTTAACTGAATTGCTCGTTGCATTTGCTGTGGTGACAGTTGTAACCAATATTGCTTGTCGCTGCCACAAGGCATGATGTATTGGCTCTCGTGACCGACGATCACTTTTCCACGTAGCATAAAGGTTTGAGGTTGAATGGTGTCAGGCTTATCTAAGGTGGCTGGTGGAGAAGCTGGGTCGGCAGCGCCAGAATGTGGCGGCTGCGAACTACATGCTTGCAGAACCAGCAGAGTGGCAAGCGCCACTGGGTTTTTCAAAGCCTTCATGTTATATCTTCCTCATTATTGTTACTCAATCGGCATCGGATGGCATTATGGCATATTGGTTATTTAAAACTGAACCAGATACCTTTTCTATTGACACGCTTCGAACCCAAAAGGTTTCATGTTGGGAGGGAGTTCGTAATTATCAGGCGCGCAATATGATGCGTGACCAAGTGAAGGTGGGCGATTTCGTCCTGATTTATCACTCTTCTTGCAAGAATGTTGGCGTTGCCGGTATTGCTAAAGTCGTGAGAGAAGCCTATCCCGATCATTTCCAGTTCGATCCCGAAAGCGATTATTACGACCCAAAGTCAGACCCAGACAACCCGCGTTGGATTATGGTGGATGTCGAATTCGTGCGTAAAACGACGCGAGTGATTCCGTTATCGGTGATGAAAGCGATGCCTGAACTTGAGAACATGCCATTAGTGAAACGTGGAAATCGCTTGTCGATCATGCCTGTGACAGAAGAAGAGTGGGAAGCGATCCTTGGCAAAGAGAAGTTGCCAAGTCAGCGATAAAAGAAAAGGGCTGCTAATGTGCAGCCCTTTGTTATTGTTTGGAGTATTGCAGCTTACAGCAAGTGATCTTGTAGGTAGTGTGCAACCGCATCTTCTGCATTGCTGCCAATCACTTCGTTATTTGGCAATGCTTTCATCACTTTCTCGTGTGATGTACCCATGACCAATCCTTTACCTGCCATCGACAGCATTTCTACGTCATTCATGCCATCACCAAATGCCACGCAATTTTCTAACGTGAGGCCGAGTTTTTTCGCTACCGCTTCAAGAGCATGGCCTTTAGACACACCTGCACTCATTACTTCCAAGCACCATGGTGTTGAAAACGCAATATTCAGCTTATCGCCAAATTGTTCACGTAGTTTGTTTTCAAACACCACCAAGCGTTCGTGGTCTTGTGCTGGATGGGTGAAGAAGATTTTCGCAATACCGTCAGTTGGTGCTTGGTCTTCATCGAATAAGACGTATGTGAATTCGTCATGGAAATCACGCAATGTTTCGTCGTCTTTGTTCATCAACCAACTGTCATTTTGATACATGTGGATAAGTATTTCTTGATCGTGCTTGATCGTGTCGATCACGCCTTGAACCAGTTCTGCAGGGACATTCTCGCTGTACATCAACTGATCTTCCTGGTCATGCACACGGGCACCGTTCGAGGTGATCATGTAAGCCGGAATACCGACCTGACGACGGATGCTCGCAACGTCTACGTGGTGACGGCCTGTTGCAAAGACAAAGGTGTAACCCTTTTCATGCAGCGCTTTTAGCGTCTCTTTTGAGTAAGCACTGAGCTGATGGTTTGGTGCGAGTAACGTGCCATCCAGATCAGAGGCAACGATTTTAGTGATCTCTTTGCAAGGTAGCGATGTGCTCATGAAGTCCTCGTAAACGGTTTGGATAGTGTGGAACAGGTGATTGCAAACGGAGTACAGCAGACTGACTAGATCATGCTGCTCCGAATGCGGGGGAACTTTGGTCGGTTGCATCTGCATGGTTCAACGCAGCCAGACCCAAGCAGTGTACGTCAAAATGAGGATGAAAAAGAGGGTAAATCAATGTGCAGACATTTCCTCTTTAATCATGGCCGTGAAATGGTCGCCTAGAGTTCTTATTATGTTTTTTCGTTTGGCGATGATTTCGGGTCATTCATAAAGCGGAAGATCGCATCGAGTGCTTGATTACGATACTGGTCGGTCTCGAATAAGATCTCATGCTGTGCGCCTTCGATAGAAAGTAGCTCCGCATGTGGGTTGGTTTTACGCAATTTATCGATAAAACGTTTTTGTGCCAGATTGCTGACAATACGATCGTTCCCAGCTTGAATCAGGAGCACCGGTACTTTGACTTGGCGAGTCAATAAAAAGCATTGTTTTGCTGCCATTAGCCCTTGCCATACCCATCGTGTGCTCGGTCCACCGACTTGCAGTTCCGGTTTTTCCGTATAGAGATTTCGGAACCATTGGTAGCGAC
Organism: Vibrio sp. J2-4; assembly: GCF_021728155.1. Lineage (NCBI taxonomy): Bacteria > Pseudomonadati > Pseudomonadota > Gammaproteobacteria > Vibrionales > Vibrionaceae > Vibrio > Vibrio sp. J2-4. The sequence continues at coordinate 34,492 of NZ_JAKKCN010000012.1, read as the reverse complement.
CATAGCTTTGGCTGAGCGGGTTATCTTCAAAGGGCTTAGGAAAGTAGGCCTGATGTCCTGGCGCATAACGTGGCAAAGTCGATACCGCTGACATAATCTGTGTCACTGGAATCGCTATTGGCGATAAGTACCATGGCAGATTAATACCAAACATAGGCGCACTGAGAATCAAACCAGTAAAGGGATGTTCTGGGTGAGTTTGCAGATAACGTGTAGCGATTGCGCCGCCCATGGAGTGGGCAATGATGAAACATTGCTGATAGTCGCTAAGGTCGTGTTTGTTTACGACCACGTCCATATCGTCAATATAATCAGTAAAGTCATAGACGTGACCCATATCTGAGTCAGACAATAGACGATCTGATAAACCTTGTCCGCGGTGGTCAAAGGAATAGACGTCGAAGCCTTGGCGATAGAGATCGTAAAACAGTTCTTGGTATTTCCAGGAAGACTCAATGCGCCCATTAACGATGAGCACGGCTTTTTTATGTTCTGGGTTGGTCAGTTTGCACCAGTAAATGTTCTTTTTCTCAGTTCCTTTAACAAAGCCTTCTTGGCGAGTTTGCCAAAGTGCCGCGATCGGACCACCAATTGCTTGCTCAAATAATGACTCTTGAGTATAAGTCAAAGGTGAATGGTTAGTAGCCATTAGTCGATTACCTGAAGATACGTTGTTTACGCGATGTATCATCGAAGAATTAGTGAGGAAATGCAATGGATACCCACGTCTGGTTAGCTTATGTAGTAACTGCAATCGTTTTTAGTTTGGCTCCGGGGTCTGGCACGGTGAACTCAATCAGCAATGGTTTGAGTTACGGTACTCGCAAATCTTTGGGGGCTGTGATCGGTCTCCAAATTGGTTTGGCCATTCACATTGCGTTAGTTGGGGCGGGAATTGGTGCGCTGGTCGCACAGTCGGCAACGGCATTTTCTGTCATTAAATGGGTTGGTGCGGCTTATTTAGTTTGGTTGGGTATCCAGAAATGGCGAGACACCTCCAGCTTGGTGGCGGCTGAGAGCCACAAAGACATGTCTGGCATGGCACTCTTGTACAAAGCTATTTTGATTAACCTGACGAACCCTAAATCGATTGTTTTTCTGGTGGCGTTGTTTCCACAGTTTATTGACCCGGCACAAGACCAACTGACGCAACTGTTGGTGCTTGGTGTTACGACTGTTGTGATCGACGCGTGCGTGATGTTGGGTTACACCACCTTGGCGGCGCAAATGGGACGTTTTATTCGCTCCGATAAAATCATGGGGAAAATAAACAAAGTCTTCGGTTCAATGTTTATGGGTTGTGGTGCATTATTAGCAGCTGCAAAGTCATAAGCCATTTATAGGTCCTTCTTTAGCATGAATACAACGTATGTTGCTCGCCAGCCGATCTTTAACCGCAAAAGACAGACGCTGGGTTATGAATTGTTGTTTCGAGATGGGGAGAGTAATGCATACCCTTCGCATATTGAGTCAAACCGAGCAACATACCGATTAATTGTCGAGAATTTCCTATCACTGGGCACTAACCCAGTGATTGCTTCTTCGCGATGCTTTATCAATTTTCCTCATCAAAGCTTGGTGCGCCGCTTACCGCGCAGCTTGCCAAAAAACAAAATCGTCGTCGAAGTTCTGGAAACTTGCCAGCCGACCGATGATCTTCTCGATGCGATTCGCGAGTTGTATCGAGAAGGTTATTTGATTGCGCTGGATGATTTCACCTTAACGCCGGAGTGGCGTCGCTTCTTACCTTACGTGCACATCGTTAAACTCGATATCATGGCAATGGGGCTGGAAAAAGCGTGTGCGTTGGTCAAAGCTCACCTTGCTAAACGCGTCAAATACCACTTTTTGGCGGAGCGTGTTGAAACCGCAGAAGAGTTTGAGCAAGCCAAAGCGGCTGGCTTTAAGTTTTTCCAAGGCTACTTTTTTAGTAAGCCATTAGTTTCGCAAACAAAATACGTGAGCCCTGAGCAAGTGTTAGCGCTACAGCTTTTTCGTGAAGTCTGCTCACCAGAGCCAGACTTTACTCGTATTGAAACCATCATTACGCAAGATGTCGCGTTGTCGTACAAATTATTGCGCTTTGTAAATACGCAAGCGCCAAACCTCGCTGTCGAAATCAGCTCGTTTCGTCAGGCCTTGATCTATCTTGGTCAGGATAATCTTAAGCAGTTTGTCTCCTTGGTCGTGGCGTCGTATATCTCTAGTAACAAGCCTCGAGAGCTGTATCACCTTTCATTACAACGAGCGCAGTTCTGCCAATTAATGTCGCGTTATCAGCCATTTTCCCACCTCAACGAACAAGGGTTTATGGTCGGCTTATTATCGATTTTAGATGCGATGCTTGATTTGTCGGTGGAATCTTTAGTCAAGCAATTGCCACTTAGCGAATCTGTACAACAAGCCTTATTACATCGCAAGGGGGTTTATGGTGCGCTGATTTCTCTGGAAGAGTGTTACGAGCGTGCCGACTGGTCAGGCGTCGAAAAAATCACGACGCAGTTGGGGTTGTCTTTGGAAGAGGTCAAGCTCTCGTTAGGTGAAGCGGTTCGCTGGAGTCAAAACGTCGCAACTGCGTAAATTTCTGCCGTATCTTTATTCTCTCTAACCGTTCTTCTCTCAATCTTTATTAGCTGTTTCGATGTGAAACTTTTATGACGATTCTGGGATCACTCTTGACGACATCCTAGAGTTAAATAAGTATATACGCATATCCATATATAGGTATGTTTATTATGCTTCCACATCAGTTTTTCAAGCTGTTATCCGATGAAACGCGCGTACGTTGTTTAATGCTAGTGGCCCGTGAAGGCGAAACTTGCGTGGGTGATTTGGCGTTTGCGTTGCAAGAGAGTCAGCCGAAAGTTTCTCGTCATCTTGCTCAGTTACGCTCCAGTGGCATCTTGGTGGATAAACGCCGAGGGCAATGGGTGTACTACGAGTTATCGCAGCAATTACCAGGTTGGATGCGTAAGCTGATTGAAGACTTAGTGGCATCAAACTGTTTGAAGCAAGAGTACCAAGACGACATCACACGCTTGCACGATAAAAGTCGTGAGGCTTGCTGTTAATAGCAAACAGAGATTCAAGGTAGAAGATTAAAGGGTAAAACTATGACAATTAAAGTAGGCATTAATGGCTTTGGCCGAATTGGTCGTTTAGCACTGCGAGCGGCATTCGACTGGCCAGAGTTAGAGTTTGTGCAAATCAACGATGTCGCAGGTGATGCAGCGACGCTTGGCCACTTATTAGAGTTCGATTCAGTGCAAGGTCGTTGGCACCATGAAGTGCAGGTTGAGGGCAATGAGCTCGTCATCAATGGCAAGCGCATCGCCACGACTCAGCAACGTGACATTGACGCCGTGAACTGGTCTGGCTGCGATGTTGTGATTGAAGCGACAGGTGTACACCGCAAAACCTCGTACCTAGACCAATACCTCGATCAAGGTGTGAAGCGCGTGGTGGTGAGTGCGCCAGTGAAAGAAGAAGGCATTGCGAACATTGTTGTTGGCGTGAACGATCATATTTTCGACCCTGAAAAACATCGTATCGTGACAGCCGCTTCATGCACAACAAACTGTATTGCGCCTGTGGTGAAAGTCATTCATGAGAAGTTGGGCATTGAGCAATCCTCTTTCACGACAATTCACGATTTGACCAATACGCAAACCATTTTGGATGCGCCACATAAAGATCTGCGCCGTGCTCGTGCGTGTGGCATGAGTCTTATCCCGACCACTACCGGTAGTGCGACAGCAATTGTGGAAATTTTCCCAGATTTAAAAGGCAAGATTAACGGCCACGCGGTACGTGTACCGTTGGCGAATGCGTCATTGACCGACATCATCTTCGATGTAAAACGCGATACCACAGCAGAAGAAGTGAATGCTTTGCTGAAAGAGGCGTCGGAAGGGGAGCTAAAAGGCATTCTTGGCTTTGAGGAACGTCCGTTAGTGTCGATCGATTACAAAGGCGACCAACGCTCAACCATCGTTGATGCACAATCCACCATGGTGGTTGGCTCACGAATGGTGAAGATTTACGCCTGGTACGACAATGAAATGGGATACGCAACGCGCACCGCAGAATTGGTTCGAAACGTTGGTCTGGCATAACAGGAGTTCATAATGTCTCATCCTACATGGCAATTAGATTTGGACTCTGGTGCATTAGTCCTAACACCGTGCCCGGGCACCAAAGGCGTCGAGTTGAAAGCGTCGTTGGAACAGTTGAAGGAGCAGGGGGTTCAAGCGATCGTTACTGCATTGGACGATAGCGAGTTAGCCGCGAAAGACGTTGCGGCTTTGGGTGACATCACTCAGCAGCTGGGCATGAAATGGTTCCAGATCGAGATTGAAGATGACTGCGCACCAAGTGAAGAATTTTCGGCGAAGTGGCAACAAGCCAGCCCGGAACTGCATGCGATTCTTGCTCAAGGTGGCAAAGTCGCGATGCACTGCATGGGCGGCTCGGGTCGCACAGGTTTGTTTGCGGCTCACTTGTTGCTAGAGAAGAAATGGCAGTTAGAAGATATCGTGCGAGAAGTGCAAGCTCTTCGCCCTGGTGCGTTTACAAAACCGGTGCAGCTTGAGTACATCGAACGCGTGGCGAAAGACGCTTGATCAGCTTAAATAGCTTTTGGAACATCATGATCCAAAAGCTATTTTCCAGTTTATATAATGGAAAATAGGTCAGCAGTAAAACTAAAGATTTTAATTTAAGCTTTTGTTTTTATTGGTTATCTTTGTCCATTTTTAAATTTCGGTGTGTTTGTGAATTCGAACTAAGGTTGTATCGCCTTATGGTTGGTGTACAGGTTAATAAGCATTTGGCACATGATGATCTAAATGCTTCTATCGCTGTACATAAGAGGTCAATATGATTTCTCAATTGAGCAAAAGTATTCGTCAGTACATGTTAGTGACGTTTAACTATTGGAACTTTACCGTGACCGACGGAGCGCTGCGTATGCTGGTGGTGCTCTATTTTCACGACTTGGGTTATTCCACGTTAGCTATTGCCTCACTGTTCCTTTTCTATGAATTTTTTGGTGTGGTGACTAATTTGATTGGTGGGTGGTTGGGCGCAAGGTTAGGCCTGAACAAAACCATGAACATTGGTTTAGCGATGCAAGTGTTTGCGTTGCTGATGCTCGCAGTACCAAATGCATGGCTGACCATTCCTTGGGTGATGGCAGCGCAAGCTCTGTCGGGGATTGCCAAAGATCTGAACAAAATGAGTGCTAAGAGCGCGATTAAAACGCTAGTACCAGACGAACAGCAAGGTGCACTCTACAAATGGGTGGCGATTTTGACAGGCTCGAAGAATGCACTCAAAGGGGCGGGCTTTTTTGTTGGTGGCTTGCTGTTGTCTTGGGTGGGCTTCCAAAACTCGATGTTTATTATGTCGAGTGTGCTGGCATTGGTGTTTGTTTGCAGCATGATCTGGCTAGAAGCAGACATGGGTAAAGCAAAGAGCAAACCTAAGTTTCGCCAAATTTTCTCCAAGTCCGAATCTATAAATATTTTATCTGCGGCGCGTATGTTCTTGTTTGGGGCGCGTGATGTGTGGTTTGTGGTCGCTCTGCCTATTTATCTTGGCAGTGTGTTTGGCTGGGATCACTTGTGGGTCGGTGGCTTTTTAGCCGCATGGGTCATTGCTTATGGGTTTGTGCAAGGCTTTGCGCCGCGTATTACTGGCAAAGCGCAAGGTCGCGTGCCTGATGGTAGTGCAGCATTAGTATGGGCAGGAACTCTTGCGTTAATTACGGGCGGTATTGCTTATGGTGTGCAAATCGGCTGGCAGCCTGAGTTGGTAATTGTTGTGGGGTTAATGATTTTTGGTGCTGTGTTTGCCATTAACTCTTCACTTCACTCGTATCTGATTGTGAGCTATGCCAAAGGCGATGGTGTGTCTCTGGATGTTGGCTTCTATTACATGGCCAATGCGATGGGACGTTTGATTGGCACGGTATTATCGGGTTGGATCTACCAAGAGGCTGGCCTTGCGGCGTGCTTATGGGTCTCCTTTGCTTTCTTGGCGCTGACGACGCTGATTTCGATTAAGTTGCCAAAAGCTAACGTTGCTACTGCGTAACTATCCCCAGTATTGCTATCTGTAGATGGTATAAATGGCTCCAAATCGGAGCCATTTTTGTTTCTTATGCGCCGTTGATGTAATCAAACTGTGTGGGTTTGGCATCGAGAGTGAATGCTGATGTTTGGTTCTCGTTAATTGATTAGAGTGGCGATGAAATCCCCGTTGTAGGTCATTGTTGCGTTAAAAATAAGCAAAAACAGATTGTTAACCATTTCACTGGCTGAGATTTACCCTATGCTATAAACGATAAGCGACTCAAAGTAGGGAAAGGTATGAGAGAAAGGGTTCTGTTTTTTGATTTATTGCGCTGCTTTGCTGCGGTGGCAGTGATCGCCATTCACGTCTTGGCCCCTTATCGAAATGAGTTAGGAGTGATTCCGTTTGACCAATGGTTGACGGCCGTAGGCGTTAATAGCGTTACCCGCTGGGCGGTGCCAGTTTTCATTCTGATCACCGGAGCGTTGATGCTCAGTGACACTCGACCATTTGACGGTAAGTATTATATCAAAAGGCGTTTAGGCAAAGTCCTAGTCCCATTTCTTATTTGGTCGATGTTTTATGCATACCTCTCTGGCTGGACGGCTCAAGGGTTTGACTTTGAAACCGTAAAAGAGGTGTTAAGCAATAGCCCATTTCACGCAACGTATTACCACCTCGGTTTTTTCTATTACTTTATACCTCTGTATTTTGTGATTCCGTTGTTCCAATGGATGGTACGCAACGTTGATGACAATGTGTTGTATACCTATCTCGCATTTTGGCTTTTCACCAGCACGCTGTTTTTGTTCAAGATTGATGGTCCGTGGAGTAACCAAATGTGGCTCTACATGGGTTACCTTCCTCTGGGTTATGTTCTATTTCAAAAAGTGCCTTTGAACCGCTCTATGGTGACCTTATTTACAGGGTTTGGCCTCGTCGCGTTGGCTGTGACATTTACTATGGTCGTGACGAACAGTTTAGAGGCGGAGAAGTACACGGTTGGACGCTGGCTTTCTTACAAAACACTGAATGTCATTCTAGCGGCTTCGATGATTTTCATGATAGGTCGTTACTTTGGGGAAGGCTTGTCACCAAAAGTACAAAAAGTGGTGAGTGTGATCAGTCAGCACAGCTTGGGGATTTACTTACTTCACCCAATTTTCTTATGGCCGATGAAAGCGTTTGGTTGGTACACCGGACATCCCGCATGGGTGATTCCAGTCTGGATCATTATCAGTGGAGCTGGAGCCTTGGCGATGAGCTATCTCTTTTCTCGCTCTGCCAAGACTCGTTGGTTACTGCCTTAACGTTTGATGGCGAAGTGAAGGAATTTGTTACCACGATAGGTTAGCGTTCCTTTATCTCCAGGGTTGAGTGCATGGTAGTAGTGCACTCCAATTTGGAACTCTCGTTTAGGGCCAATAGAACCGCGTTGGACATAAATCCAATATTCTTGGTCGTCTTGGCCTGGTGGTGCATCTGGGACGTCGATAGCTTGCTTATCTAAAATAGTTACCTGTGCACTTTGTTCTGGAGCATCTTCGCCTACATAGTGCTTGCTATAGAAACGAAAAAATACCCATGCGCCCAAAGCAATAAGGGCGAACAGGGCAACAATAAGTGAGATTGGCATGTTAACCTCCGATGTTTCATTGAGCTCTATTCTACAGAACTCACTGATGAAACGATGAGTTGAGATAACTTATTCATAATCTAATGAAAGGGACATGAATTTTATTCGGCGCACTTCACGGTTTATCTCAATGGGGACGCGATGAAATCGTTGCTTCATCTGCAAGCTACGTCACTAAAGCTGAACTAAGCAGCTTTCACTTGTCTGGCTATATGCGCTCAAGGGCACAAATTGAAAGTAAAATTGCACTTAACGGCTCGAAAAAGCTCTAAATTTATAGAAGAATAAAAATAACGAACACGGGAAGGGTCTGGTAAGGAGGGTTACGATGTCAGATATTGAAAAAGTAGTCATGCGTACCCGAACGATCGAAAAACTTTTGCGTACTCAGTACCATGCAGAAGGGAAAGGGTTACACCAACTTATTAATAGTTGTGAAGAACGTTTACCACATGACGTGATAGCGAAACTTCGTTTTATCGCTACTGTGCGTAATAAAGTGGTTCACGAAGACGATTATAAGCTGGATGATCGGAAAGGCTTTATGGCGGCATGTGACGCTTGCGAAAAAGAGCTAACGCCAAGAAGCTCTCGTTTTATTTGGCGTGCAGCAATTTTGCTAATGACGTTGATTACGCTCGCCGCTCTTGGTTTCTACTACATGCACTGGGATATCTTGTCCAAACACATACAGTAGAAAAACACAGATAAATAAAAAAGGACGCATTTGCGTCCTTTTTTATTTTTAATCAGTAGGTTAGTACATCATTGGCAGTGTCATTAAACCCACAACCACTGCAATCATTACCAGCCCTTGTTTTTGAGAAGATGAAATCATAACACTACCCCTTAATCTTTGATGAACTCGATGAATTTAATATAGCACTGTTTTTGGGGTTTGATCAACATATGCTCGATAATCTTTTCAAAAAATACACTTAACTTGTCTTTTTTTACGTGTTTTTGACTAATGAAACTGTGTTTTTTGTGTTGTATTTAAAATGCTCGCATTGTGTGATTGTTGTTCGTGTTTGATTTAAGTGTATGATTTTAAAGTGTCAATATTGGTTTGTTGTTGGCTTGGAAATTGTTTTTTGTTTCGGTTGGTATGTTGATTGCCTATTTTGTCTGTGTTTCTCAAAAATTGAGAAAATAAAAAGATGTGCTATGGAGGTGCATCATTGAGTTGCGGTGTGGAAGGGGAATTTTCTTATCTAATGAGAAAATATGGGCTTAAAAAGTGTTTAGTGATTTGATGGTTTATGAAGTCGGTGTTTTCGATGGTTATTGAGAGTGTTGCTTTATTTATCATTAGCTTACGTTCGCTATTTGATGTTTTTGTTATTGAGTTAAGTTTGATTTTTCATGTCGTTCTAATCTGTTCATCGGTGGTTTCTACTATCTTAGCTCGCTACCAAGACGATTTTCTGTTTTGTGTCTGTTATTTATTCTTGTTGCCTGTGATGTATACAGTCTGATGGTTTAGTCATCAGTTTTTGAAGTGATGGGTTACCAAGGCCATTGGGCTGCTTTTTAGTTAAATGGCCTGACTAAGCGCGGGTTATTGTGGCCGTGTGATTTGATGAACTTGGCTCATGGGATAGGGCTCTGCCCCATATTTATGGCCGTCATTAAGGCTCATCGACTTAATTGTTGTGCAGACTGAGGGTTACAAAATGTTTCGAATCGCTAGCGAGATCCAACTTTCGCAGATTGTGTCTTTACATCAAAACTGGTCTACCTAGACTAGCGGCGAGTTTAAGTAAAAGGTGTATACGGCATGTGGAGTTGGCTGGCGATAGGGCTATCAGGTGTGTATTCCGTGTTGGGAGCAAAACAAGCTAACCCGACACAATCCCTCGTGTTTAAAATCTTTACTCTGCTACTTCTTCTTGTGTTGGTGTTAACTCAAGGCGCATCCGCAACATATACCTACTGGATTGCGGGTGGGCTTCTTGTGTCTATGGTGGCAGATACGCTGCACTCGTTTAAAACTCGTAAGCTAATTTACTTTGCTGCGTATTTGCTTGCTCAGGTGTGCTACAGCAAGTCATTTTGGGTGCAGCTTAATGGTGAGATTGTCTGGTGGCTGTTGGCCCTACTGCTCGCAGCGAGTATCGTGGCGTTCTTTTTGTTGCTACCTCAACTCGACTCTCTGGTGTTTCCCGTTGTGATCATGGGGATGATGCTGGTTCAGCTTGCTTGGGCGGCAGGTGAAGTTTGGTTGCAGGCCCCGAGCTATGCCAATGCTATCGGTTTCAGCGGAACTCTAGTTTTGATCTATTCGGCGTTGGCGTATGCGATACACGGTTACCGAAAACCGATGAAACACGCCTATTTGTGGGTAAGTGGTAGCTACTTCTTTGCCCACGCCCTCATTGTTGCCTCTATCATTTACTAATTTAAGTCAAAGCAGCTCACGAAGATTTCAGTAAACTGGACGTATTGTTCTTGATGACTGGAGTCAATAATGAGTGAAATCCATGCCCACGAGCTGCTAAACCTACTTCGAGAAACGCCAATGGATCGCGAAGCGCTGGCACAGCACTTTGGCAACACCGTTCGCTTTCACACCTGTAAACTGAATGATCTAGACTTAGATACATTGCTAGCATTTTTGCTCAAGCGCGACAAAATCCGTGAGCTTGAAGGTAAGTTTGTGGTCAATATGGCGCGTGTCTGCAATCACTAAGCGGCGGCTATGATGTGAGGGTGAATATGCTGTTTTCGCCCTCAGCCATGTACTCACGTTGTCAGTTTGCTATACACTGGCCGCCATTTTTTAGGTGAGGCCAGAATATGGACATTCTTTCTGCAGCGACCATGCTGTTTCTAATCATGGACCCTCTCGGTAATTTGCCGATTGTGTTGTCTATTCTCAAGCACATCGATCCTAAGCGTCGCCGTAAGGTATTGATTCGTGAACTACTGTTTGCCTTACTAATCTTGATGTTGTTTCTGTTTGCAGGACAAAGCATCTTAAGTTTTTTGCATGTCCAGCCAGAAACGCTCAGCATTTCAGGTGGCATTATTCTCTTCATTATCGCGATTAAGATGATCTTTCCGAGTGCTGGCAGCATCACTGGACTGGCGGCAGGCGAGGAGCCCTTTATTGTTCCGATGGCCATTCCTATGATCGCGGGCCCTTCAGTGATTGCAGCATTGCTTTTGCTATCTTCACAGCATCCAGAAAAAATGTTGGAAATGTCCGCATCAGTTGTGATTGCGTGGGGCGCAACATTTTTTATTCTAATGTTTTATGGCTTCTTTAATCGTTTGTTGGGCGAGCGTGGTCTAAAAGCGGTAGAGCGTTTAATGGGCTTGTTGCTGGTGATGATCTCCACTCAAATGTTTTTGGATGGTGTTAAGAGTTATCTTGGGTGACGGAATAAACGCAATAAAAAAGCCGCTCTTGAGAGCGGCTTTTTAGTATTTGGGCGATTACATCATGTGTTTACGACGAATATCGAGCAGGGCAAAAATACCAAAGATCAGGATGGAATATTTTTCCCAACTGCTCATTTTAATTTTGTCGCCAAATGCGCCAATGAAGATGGCCATTTGCAAACCGTGCATGATGAACAAAAAAGCGGTCATGATGTACAGCGCAATCGCGGCATTGCCGGGAAACGGCATAAAGATATTGAGGATCAATACTAACCAAACAAAGGCGATAGCCGCTTTGGCCAGCATAATTAATGCTTTCATTTAAGTGTCCTTTTAAATCGAGGCGTTATGCGGAGGTACGTTCATACAGACGGTAACTCACTTGGCCTGCTGTTTTTTCTCGATGTAATTGCCAGTTTTCTGGTAAGTCGGCAATATTGAGTTCTTTTTCTGTTTCAATATAAATCATCGCATCTTCCGCGAGCCAGCCATTTTGTTCTAGCAGAGCCACGGTCTCATCCAATAGACCTTTGCGAAACGGTGGGTCAATAAACACCACATGGTGAGCAGAACCCGGTTGCTTCAAAAAGCTCAGTGCGTCGGTATTTACCACTTGGATGTTGTTCGCGTTAAGAGAGGCAACATTCTTTTGTAACTGTTGGAAAGCTTGTGGGTTCAGCTCGACCATGGTCACTTGCTCTGCTTGGCGCGAAGCTGACTCAAATCCCAAGCCGCCAGAGCCAGCAAACAAGTCGAGACATTTTGCCTGCGGCACATCTTGAGCTAACCAGTTAAACAGCGTTTCTTTGACGCGATCTGTCGTGGGGCGTAAGCCTTCAGCATCGTGTACAGGAAGTTTTCTGCCTCTCCATAAGCCACTAATAATGCGAACAAAGCCCGTTGTTGGCTTTTTTTGTGATGAGTTTTGCTGGCGACGTCTTACCATAGATTTTTTGACCGCTAATAAAGTGATACTATATCTAATCGCCCAAGCAGTGAGCTTGGAGCTTGGATACAGCCCAGAATATTCAAGATGACAGAGTGTAACACTAATAAGATTAGAATTACCTAATCGGAAAGTTTTCAGAACTTTGTCATTAGCCTTTTTTAGACAGATAATAATCTTGTCAAAAAAGAGTCATTAATAGATAAAAGAACAATCTAGGATAGCCCCAGATGACGGAAAAAAAGAAGCGCGGATTACTTTCGTGGCTAGGTTTTGGTGACGAAGAACAAAGCCCAAAACCAAAAACTGAAGAAACAGTAAAAGAAGAAGCAGTGGAAACGCCTTCTGAAGAGCAGCAAACCGACGCGGCTGCTGAGCAAGCGGAAGCAACGCCAGAACTTGAAGAAGAATCGAAAAAAGCGGAGGCTGCCCCAGCAGAAGCAGAAGCAGAAGCAGAAGCAGAAGCAGAAGCAGAAGCAGAAGCAGAAGCAGAAGAGCCTCAAGTGCCTGCTGCACCTCGCGTTCAAGAACAAGAAAAGCCAACAGAGAGCTTTTTTGCTCGCCTCAAACGCAGCCTAAGCCGCACAAAAGCAAACATCGGCGCTGGCTTCTTCGGTCTGTTCAGCGGTAAGAAAATCGATGAAGACTTATTTGAAGAGCTAGAAGAGCAACTGCTTATTGCTGATGTGGGCATGAATACCACAACAAAAATTATCAACAACCTGACAGAAAAAGCCACACGTGGCGATCTGAAAGACGGCGAAGCCCTTTATGGTTTGTTGAAAGAAGAAATGGCTGAGATTCTTTCTAAAGTCGAACAGCCACTAGAAATCGACAGCAACAAAACGCCTTACGTCATCTTAATGGTTGGTGTAAATGGCGTGGGTAAAACCACGACCATCGGTAAGCTTGCCAAGCAGTTCCAAACTCAAGGCAAAAAAGTGATGCTTGCAGCGGGCGATACTTTCCGTGCCGCAGCGGTTGAACAGCTACAAGTATGGGGTGAGCGTAACAACGTTCCTGTGATTGCCCAGCATACTGGTGCAGACAGTGCTTCTGTTATTTATGATGCGATTGAAGCGGCAAAAGCACGTGGTGTGGATGTTGTGATTGCCGATACCGCGGGTCGTTTACAGAACAAAGCGAACCTAATGGAAGAGCTGCGTAAGATTGTACGTGTGATGAAGAAAATTGATGACTCTGCACCACACGAGATCATGCTGACGCTAGACGCAGGTACAGGGCAAAATGCCATCAGCCAAGCGAAACTTTTCAGTGATGTTGCCCCTCTAACCGGGATTACCTTGACTAAGCTGGATGGTACAGCGAAAGGCGGCGTAATTTTCGCTATTGCTGATCAGTTCGGTATTCCAATTCGTTACATTGGTGTGGGTGAAGGTATCGAAGACTTGCGTCCATTTGAAACTCAAGAGTTTATTGACGCACTGTTTAGTCGTGAAGAATAAAAAGAGTTAGAGGAAATCAACGGTGATCAAATTTCAGCAAGTAAGCAAAGCTTACCGAGGTGGTCGACAAGCACTGCAAAAAGTCGATTTTCACCTGAGGCGCGGTGAAATGGCGTTTTTAGGCGGGCATTCCGGGGCTGGTAAAAGTACCTTGCTGAAATTGATCTGCGCGATAGAGCGACCAACTGATGGGAAAATCCATTTTAATGGTCACGATATCACGCGCATTCCAAGCAAAGACATCCCTTTTTTGCGCCGCAATATTGGGATTGTTTTTCAAGATCATCGTCTATTGATGGATCGCAGCGTATACGACAATGTCGCTCTGCCAATGCGCATCGAATCGATTTCTGAAAACGAAATCAAACGCCGTGTTTCTGCGGCGTTAGATAAAACGGGCTTACTCGATAAAGCTCGTTGCCTACCTAGTCAACTTTCTGGTGGTGAGCAACAACGCGTCGGTATTGCTCGTGCCGTAGTCAATCGACCAACGTTGCTGGTAGCTGATGAGCCGACAGGTAACCTCGATCCCGAACTATCCAATCGCGTATTGCGTTTGTTCGAAGAATTTAATCGTGCTGGAGTGACCATCTTACTCGCCACGCACGATGTGGGGTTAGTAAACACTCGCCCACAGTATCGTCATTTTGAATTAAACCAAGGCTTCCTAAGTGAGGTAGAAGACTATGGCAGGTAACAAGCACTCCCAAAAGAAGGGGAAAGGCCGCAGTGCCAAGCGTGCAAATACCGATGGTTTTTTCTCTGTCCACGCAAAACAAGCAAAATCCTCTTTTAGCGCCTTATGGCAACGACCTTTAGGTAATATCCTGACCCTAGCCGTGATTTCAATGGCACTTGCTATGCCAGCTTGTTTGTATCTACTGGGCAAAAACGTCGCGGGTGCCGCGGAAGATGTGGCATCTCCCTCGCAAGTTAGTGTTTACTTAGTAGAAGGCATGCCGGATGCACGTGTGATGGTTCTCAAAGATCAAATTGAAACTTGGCCTTTGGTAAAAGAAGTAGAATATATTTCTCCACAGCAAGGTCTGTCTGATTTGAGCCAATATGCAGGATTCGATCAGGCTATCAGCCTTTTAAGTGGCTATGCGCTACCCGGTGTGTTGGTGATTACGCCAGCCTCGGAGCTAAAAAGTGATATTCAGTCATTAGCCAAAGACGTTCGAGAGCAACAAGACGTGACCGATGTGAGACTTGACGAAGACTGGCTGGCGCGTCTTGATGCGATCAAAACTCTCGCGAGTATTATTGTCATTACTCTGACAGTGTTGATGCTCGGTGCGGTATTTTTAATCGTTGGCAACACGTTGCGATTTAATGTGCTGGCGAATAAAGAAGAGATTCAAACCATGAAACTGATCGGTGCGACGGACAGTTTTATTCTGCGCCCTTATTTGTACACGGGGATGTGGTTTGGCGTATTAGGTGCCACCATCGCGTGGTTGGTAACGGCTTTAGTGACCATTGTTATGAATAGTGCGGTGGAAGATCTTGCTGCATTGTACGACAGCCAGTTTCGCCTGATTGGTCTAAGCTGGGATGAATCTTTGCTATTAATCATCATTGGTAGTCTTTTGGGATGCATTGCGGCGCGCTTTTCTGCGCAACGACATTTAAAAGAAATTGAACCAGTTTAAGTGATGAAGGTCTTACTACTTGGATTTTATTAGCACTAGCTAATCTGGATCCCTTGTTTAGACCGAATGTTTATGGATAATTGCTTCCCCTTCTTGAAACTTGTTCATTTTGAGTTCAAGATATCGAAGCTAAATTTGCAATGTAATGCTCCAGATCAGAGATTGATGAGGAATTGAATGACAAAAGAAGCGTATCCGATGGCTCTAGTCACGCAAGATAGCCTTGATAGCTATATTCGCTCAGTAAACAGCTACCCAATGCTGACTGCAGACGAAGAGCGTGAGCTGGCAGAACGATTACACTACAAAGGTGAGATTGAGGCTGCAAAAGGTCTAATTCTTTCGCACCTACGATTCGTTGTTCACGTTGCTCGTGGTTACTCTGGCTACGGTTTGCCAATGGCGGACCTTGTGCAAGAGGGTAACATCGGTCTAATGAAAGCCGTTAAGCGTTTTAACCCAGAAGTAGGGGTTCGCTTGGTGTCTTTTGCTGTCCACTGGATCAAAGCAGAGATCCACGAATACGTGCTACGTAACTGGCGTATCGTGAAAATTGCGACCACTAAAGCGCAACGTAAGTTGTTCTTCAATTTGCGTAAGTCGAAAAAGCGCTTGGGTTGGTTTAACAACGGTGAAGTCGAAACCGTTGCGCGTGAGTTAGGTGTTGAGCCTTCTGAAGTTCGCGAGATGGAATCACGCTTAGCGGCGGTGGATTCAACCTTTGATATGCCAACTGATGAAGACGACAGTTCAAACGCTTACACAGCGCCGATGCTATACCTAGAAGACAAATCGTCTGATGTGGCCGACAACATTGAAGCCGCCAACTGGGAAATGCACACCAACAATCGCTTGGGTCATGCATTAGCGAGTTTGGATGAGCGTAGTCAGCGCATCGTGCGTTCTCGTTGGTTAGATGATGAGAAAGCAACATTGCAAGACTTAGCTGATGAGTTCGGTGTTTCTGCCGAGCGTATTCGCCAGCTAGAAAAAAATGCAATGAAGAAACTAAAATTGGCCGTGGGTGAATTTTAATTTCCACTGCTAATTGAAAGTAAGATTTTCATAGAAAGCCGAGATCATGTGATCTCGGCTTTTTTATTGTCGATCGAAAATCGATAGCGTTTGCGATCCGGATTTTATGTGCTACCTGTGTATAACTCTGTGAAGTAATTATTTATCAACTGTTCGAAACCCGGACAAAATAAGGGATTCAAGCACTTTTCCATCTGGGGATAGTTATAGATATACACACAGTTAGATCAGGATCATCACTACATATTGTGGATCAAAAGATCCAAATACACTTTATCAACGCAATTCACAGCTTTATCCACAAATGGTTGGAATGTGTACACTTTTGAAAGCCCTGATTATCCATGTGTCTAAGTTTGCCGTTGGATAGGTTACAATAGCGGCAGTATACCCAAGCGGCTTCAAATATAGATTTTATGCTGTACCACGGGTGCTGATTAGCACGTTAGGTTCGAGGTTGCTTGGGTATATTCATAAGAGAATGAGAAAGTAAATGGATCAGTTTAAGCATATCGATGTACAAGGTGCGCAAGCGCTGCTCGAGCAGGGTGATGCGAAGCTTGTAGATATCCGTGACCCTCAATCGTTTGCCGTTGCGCATGCGGAGTCCGCGTATCACTTAACCAACGATACGATCGTTGCGTTTATGGATGAGGTGGAGTTCGAGCAACCCATTCTGGTGATGTGTTACCACGGCATTAGTAGCCAAGGTGCCGCACAATATTTAGTTAACCAAGGCTTTGAACAGGTGTACAGTGTGGATGGTGGCTTTGAAGCCTGGCACCGAGCAGAACTACCGATAGTGAGAAGTTAATGAAGAGATTGGTAACGTTAAATAATCCACGTATGGCGCAAGCCTTTATTGATTATATGGCCTCTCGCCAAATTGACATCGAAATGATGCCAGAAGGAGACGGGCAATTTGCGCTGTGGCTGACCGATAGCCAACATGAAATAGAAGCGGAAGCTGAACTTAAGCTGTTCCTTGCTAACCCGTCTGATTCAAAATACAGCGCCGCCTCGTGGGACGTTGCCGATACTCGCAAGAGCACATTTCATTATTCTAGCCCGAGTATTATGAGCATGGTCAAAGCAAAAGCAGGCCCAATGACTTTGCTGATCATGACGGTGTGTACCATCATCTACTTGTTACAAATGTTTGGCTTTGGCAATGGCGTGTTTAAGTTGTTGCACTTCCCGGCTTTTGAGGGGCAACAATGGCAAGTGTGGCGATGGCTAAGTCATGCGTTACTGCACTTTTCAGTGACTCACATCGTGTTCAACTTACTATGGTGGTGGCAGTTGGGTGGCGACATCGAACGTCGTCTCGGTTCCGGTAAGCTATTGCAACTCTTTGTAGTATCAGCAGCGCTTTCTGGGGCTGGCCAATTCTATGTTGAAGGGGCAAACTTCGGTGGCTTGTCTGGCGTGGTCTATGCGTTGCTTGGTTATTTGTGGATATTGGGTTACCGCTTGCCACATTTAGGCCTTACGCTACCCAAGCCAATCATCGTTTTTATGTTGGTGTGGTTAGTACTTGGTTTTGTGCAGCCGTTCATGGCGATTGCAAACACCGCTCACTTGGTGGGTTTACTGTCGGGGATGGCGATTGCGCTGTTTGATTCAGGCAAGATGAAATACCAACAGCAAGCCTAAAGCTGAAATGAAAAGACCGCTTAAGAGCGGTCTTTTTTATGTTCAAAACGATTTGGGTTTATTGGTAAAGGTATTTTGTAAACAACAAATCGGCAATAATGGTTTTACCTGTTTCAGGCAAAAGTGTTTCGTTGAGGGTCGTCACTAAGGTTTTGCGCAGATCTTCTCGGCCAGAAAGGGACTTAATGGTATCTTCCGTTTGCTTACCCAGTAATTCAATCACTGCATCGCGAATCAAAGGTTGGTGATGCTCAACAATTGATAAATCTTGTTGGCTCATTACCATGATGTCGATGCGCACTTGCACATAACCTAACTTTTTGCCTTTGGTGTAAAAGTTAGTAGTGAGATCAGGCTCAAGGGTAAAGTATGCCAACTTAGGTCCAGCTTCTTCCGTTTCAGCCCAACTTGGTGCGGCGAACAGTATGGTTAACGCAAAAATAATTTGGGCTATATAACGTTTGTACATATTTCTAACTTTTCTTTCTCTGGATCGCGATATTCGAATCGCTTCAGTCTTGATACAATGGGCCGTCTATAACAAATAACGGAACTTACGGTTACATACATTACTATGGACGGTAAGTTGTTGCTTTATTGTACGCATAAAGCCTCCAATTGAATACTAGTATGAATCAGCCAACATCACTCTATCTTGCTTCTTTATTGGAAGTAGAGTGGCAAAACCCCGAAGAATTCGAATTTCCAAATGAATTTGCCAAGCACTGGCTTGAAGAGCAAGGGTCTTTGTCACGTCGTTTAAAGCAACACTGCCAAGCATTAACGGTAGAATTGCTACAAAATCAGATCGTCACTGCGGCGACGTTAAAACAGGACGAAAGCCAGTTATTGTCCGAACAAGATTGCTTACTGCGAGAGGTAATTTTGTGTGGTGACAATGATAACTGGGTTATCGGACGGACATTAATTCCTCGCTCAACCTTAGTTGATCAGCAGTATGATTTGGCTCAACAAGGGGATATCCCTTTAGGACTAACAGTGTTCAGCGCAGACAACGTTGAGCGAGACTCTTTGCAAATGGGATGGGTAGCCGTACCAGAAGGACGTTTGTTAGCGCGACGCTCAAGGTTGTGGATGAATCACAAACCGATGCTGGTCGCCGAGTTATTCTTATCTAATTCACCAGTTTACGCTAAGGAGACAGTGTAAATGTCCGCAGAAAAAGCCAAAGCATATTGGCAACTGATGCGCATGGATCGCCCGATTGGTTCACTGTTACTGATGTGGCCAACGATTTGGGCGCTAATTATCTCAGCCCAAGGGATGCCGAGTTGGGATGTATTTATCGTATTTGTATTGGGTGTGTTCCTAATGCGTAGCGCGGGGTGCGTGATTAATGATTTTGCTGACCGCAAAGTCGACGGCCATGTAAAACGTACCAAGCAACGCCCACTGCCATCAGGGAAAGTGACAGCAAAAGAAGCGATTGGATTATTTTTGGTTTTGGGTATCAGCTCATTCTTGTTAGTGCTGACCATGAACCCGTTGACGATTCAGCTATCCTTCGCTGGCATTGTGTTGGCGTTCATTTATCCATTTATGAAGCGTTACACTCATATTCCACAACTCTTTTTAGGCTTAGCGTTTAGCTGGGCAATTCCAATGGCGTGGGCTGCACAAACCGGGGAGCTACCACTGATAGTTTGGTTTGTGTTTCTGATTAACGCTCTGTGGACCATTGCTTATGATACTCAGTATGCGATGGTCGATCGCGATGATGATTTAAAGATTGGCATTAAGTCGACGGCAATTTTGTTTGGTCGTCATGACAAACTCATCATTGGGGTATTGCAACTGATTACACTCGCGATGTTGGTTTGGTTAGGGCAGTTCTACCAATTGGGACAAAGTTACTACTGGACCCTTTTGATTGCAGCGTCGTTGTTTGTTTATCAGCAGCACTTAATTCGTCACCGTGAGCGGGAGTTGTGCTTTAAGGCTTTTCTCAACAACAACTATGTTGGCATGGTGATAGCGATAGGATTATTGGTCGCATTTTGGTAAGCGAAGAAATAAGAAAAAAGGCATCCGATTGGATGCCTTTTTTCTTATTTTGGAAGAAGGTAAAACGGTTACGACTGAAGTTGATGAATACTCTCTTCGATCGTCAGTTTCACTTCTGGATAAAGCAGAGTGAATAGTAATCGTGCAAATTGCTGCGTTTTCTTCGTGTCACAGTTACCATCGTTATCGAGGTATTTTTGCTGTTTGAGTGTATTGAACATAGCGGTAAACACACCTTTATCGAAGAATTCTGGAGCATTAATACCGTGTAAGCGTCCTAAACGTTGAGCAATATCTTGGCTCTTCTGTTCTAGGTCCGATTTACCGAGCTCTGGGTAAGCAACAAGCAAGTTCATCGCGATAGAGTAGCGCTGCAGTGTTTCTGTGATTGTACGACCTAGCAGAACCAAAGGCTGGTTGTTCGACTGATTGATCTCCAGCTTATCACCATCGAGGCTAATCATTTTCTGATCGGCAAACTCATGCAGTGTTTTAACGACCAATTCATCCAACTCGTCTTCTTGATAGCTTAAGAACAACTCTTTCTTCAAGAATGGGTAGATTTGCGCGACATTCGCTTGAATTTTTTCTACCGAAAGGTTGCGCTGACGAATGATCATCTGAGCAATTAATGATGGCAGAGCAAACAAGTGGATGATGTTGTTGCGGTAGTAGGTCATCAGGATCGATTGGCTACGATCCAGCGAAATGATGTCACCCATGCTATCGGTTTCAATCACGAACTTATCAAGTGAAATCGCATGATCGACCAACTCCTCAGCACTTTCGGTAGGGATAGTGGAGGTGCTTGAGTACGGATTATTTTTGAGTAGCTTTAAGTAACACTCGATCTGATTGATCAGCGAGTCACGAGAAAGTGCACGTTGACGAGAAGCAAGCAGTGCGGTTGCACACAAGGTCAACGCGTTTGCCGCCGCCGCATCATTGATGTGCGTCATCATCTTATTAGCAAGGTCGTTCACCACAGGATTCATCCACTGTGGTTTGTTACCACCCATGCTGTCGATGTCTTTCGTCCACTCAGGAGCATGCTCGTTCAAGTATTGGTTGAGCTGAATTGGCTCACCGAAGTTCACATAGCCCAAACCAAAGTTACGCAGTTTACGCAGAGTACGCAGTACAAGCCCTGCGTTTTCTTTCTCTTTGCGTTTGCCACGCAACTCTTTCGCGTAAGTGCCTACTTCCATTACGTGCTCGTAACCGATGTAGACCGGCACTAGTGTTACTGGGCGGTTTAGACCACGTAGCATTGCTTGGATGGTCATAGCCAGCATACCCGTTTTCGCTTGCAGTAAGCGACCTGTACGTGAACGACCACCCTCACTGAAGTACTCGACTGAATAGCCTTTGGCAAACAGCTCAGCTAGATACTCGCGGAAAATGGTTGAGTACAGTTTGTTACCTTTAAAGCTACGACGAATAAAGAACGCCCCACCGCGACGGAAAAGAGGACCGGCCGGGAAGAAGTTCAGGTTAATGCCTGCCGCAATGTGCGGAGGCACCATGCCTTCATGGTATAAAACGTAAGACAACAGTAGGTAGTCCATGTGACTACGGTGACACGGAACGTACACAATTTCGTGGCCGTCTTGCGCTAAACGACGCACAGTCGAGGCGTTATTGATGTGCAACCCTTGGTACAGCTTTGTCCATAGCCAACTCAGGATGCGGTCGCCGTTTTTCACTAGACCGTAGGAGAAGTCGGCGGCGATTTCATCCATGATGTCGTGGGCTTCTTTACGTGCCTTATCAATCGAGATATTTTTGCTCTTGGCTTCGTCAGCGATCGCCAGTTCAATAGCTGGAGATTTTAATAAACGAGCAAACAACACTTGGCGTTGTGGCAGGTTTGGGCCTGAAGCCGCAAGTTTTTGGCGAGAGAAGTGGATACGCGCCACGCGAGCCAATTTGTGCGCAATTGCGCTGTCGGTACCGTGAGAGTCTGCCATATAACGCAGAGATACCACGGGACTAAAGCGAACCAAGCAGTCGCGTCCTGCTGCTATTACCGCTTTCGCCTTTTGCGGGCCATTCATTGGCTGAAGGTAAGGCTTTTGGTTTTCTTCTTTACCTGGTTTACGACCCCAAAGCACGGTTGCAGGGATCATTTGAACGTCCAACTCACTATCCAGCTTATGCAGTTCCAGTAAGTCAGAGAACAGAGAGACAGAGTCGGTTGGGACATCATTATCGTTGTTCATCACAGTTGGACGCGCAGCGATAAAGACGAAACGGTTCAGCGTTTTGCCATTGATTTCCAGCGGACTGAGCGGGTCAGGCAGACCAAGGCTCATGGCTTGTTTTTGCAGTGTCAGCAAATCCACGTTCGAGCGGAACGGTAGGGCATATACAATCGGCTTAGCGAGGTCGATATTCAGATCTTCAATCGGGTTCGACGGGATTGTGGTGCCCTTTACCAGTACCGATAAAGGTAGTTTTAGTAATGAACGTGAAAATGATTGTCCAGAAGACATAAAGTTCACAGCCTCAATAGGTATTCAAACAGGCCTAACCTTATTTCAGTGTCCGCTTTGCATGTCTTCTATAGAAAAAGAAATGAGTACGGCAAAAGAAATAAGCCTAGGCGATAAAATTTAAGCGCAGCAAGGATACCAGAAACTGGTCAAACCTTTTAATTTTATTGGCTGTAAATTAGTCGAACTCCTAAGTTGTTGCTTTACTTTGATTAACTGAAAAGGCGGTGTTTTAAACGCATGAATAATGAACTTAGTCAGCAAACGAAGTGCACTCCACAAATAAATTAAAAAACAACCAATTGGGTTTTCATTTGAGCATTTACTGGATATACTCACAGTTAACTGTATAAAAAGACAGGTGAGACATGAAGCCGTTAACGCCACGCCAACAACAAGTCTTCGATTTGATCAAAAGTAAAATCGATGACACCGGAATGCCACCAACTCGTGCAGAGATTGCGCGTGAGCTTGGCTTCCGCTCTGCGAATGCCGCAGAGGAACACCTAAAAGCGCTTGCTCGTAAGCAAGCAATTGAAATTATTCCAGGTGCATCGCGTGGGATTCGTATCCTACTTGATGACTCTGCCGCTAATGACGAACAGGGCTTGCCTTTGATTGGTCAAGTTGCTGCGGGTGAGCCCATATTGGCTCAGGAACACGTAGAAGCGCACTACCAAGTCGACCCTGCGATGTTCAAGCCGCAAGCGGATTTCTTACTTCGTGTAAATGGCGAAAGTATGAAAGACATCGGGATTATGGATGGCGATTTGCTCGCTGTGCATAAAACCCAAGACGTGAGAGACGGTCAAGTTGTCGTTGCGCGCGTTGATGATGATGTGACAGTAAAGCGTTTAGAGCGCAAAGGCTCAACCATATTACTGCATGCTGAGAATGAAGAGTTTGCCCCAATCCAAGTAGACTTAACGTCTCAGCATCTTACGATTGAAGGCTTAGCCGTTGGTATTATTCGTAATACCGATTGGATGTAAGTGTATTTAAGCAGCCCAGTTCATCTGGGCTGTTTTGTCTTTTCTCTTCTTTTCTCTTTTTCTACTTCCTCCAAAAGCTTGCTTATCATCTTGACCTTGTTTGTTTTGAGCAATTTATAAGCTTGATAATGTAATTGATATTCATTATCATCTATTTCAATGTCTATGTTTTCTCTCTGGCGCAGGAAATGCCCATGTCTCAGTCTAAACATCAAGTTCCTAACCATTTATTAAAGCCACTGTTATTGCGTAGCCGTGAAAGCATGGTCGACAATGGCTTGGTGTACGATCCGATTGCTGCTAAAGCGTGTTTGAGCTGTAAGATGGCGCCGGATTGTTTGAGTGGTGATATTGCGCAGAAGCAATTGCTGCACGTGACGCTGACCCAGCTTTGTGACCAGCAGGTTAGTCACTTCTTACAGCAGTATCCTGATGCTTGGATTATCAATGTCGGAGCTGGGCTGGATACCCGCTTTTATCGTTTGGATAATGGACGCTGCCATTGGATAGAGCTGGATGTGACGGAAAATTTGGTATGGCGTCAGCGCTTGTTCCACAAAAATGAACGTTATGAACATCGCTGTGGCAGTGTGGATGAAATGTCGTGGCTAGAGACGTTAGCCATTCCAGAGCAAGCACCGGTACTCATTTTATGTGAAATGGCACTGCTCGATTGCACAGAGCGTCAAGTCGCGAAATTTATTCAAACCTTGGGTCGACATTTTGTTTCTGCTGAACTGTGTATGGTGCTAGCAGGAGATTTAACGGAAACCAAGTGGGGACAAAAGCTTGGCTCTGATCGTTATGCACATGGCTTTGAAGCGCCCGCAGAACAGATATTGCAATGGTTACCATGGGCACAGTGGGTGAAAGCTTTTTCGCCATTCGATCGATTCTGTTCTCGTTGGAAAGCTTGGCAGCGTTGGCTTAATAAGATTCCAATGTTGAAGCATCGCCTCACGCCAGTCCTCGTTCACATCAAGTGGTAATTGGCTAGTCGTTAAACGCTCAGGTACACTCGTCGATCTTACTGATGAGGTGCCTGTGACAAATTCAATCTTCTCTCCTTTATCTAACCCACAAGTTCATCGCCAGGTCTTAGCTTTAGCGATACCTATGGTGCTGTCGAATATTACTGTTCCATTGCTCGGTTTGGTCGATGCTGCGGTGATTGGTCATCTAGACCACGCTTGGTATTTGGGTGGTGTTGCGTTGGGCAGCACCATGATCAGCGTGACGTTTTGGCTGCTTGGTTTTTTGCGTATGTCGACTACTGGGTTGGCGGCGCAGTCCTATGGCGGTGAAGACCGAAAGCAACTTGCCTTGGTGTTTATGCAAGGCTCACTTATGGCGCTGCTGTTTGCGTTAGTCTTCCTTATTGCCCATACCCCGATAGCTGATTTGATCTTTGGTTGGAGTGACGCCAGCGCGGAGGTAAAACACTACGGTATGCAATATTTCTCTATCCGTGTGTGGAGTGCCCCCGCTGCGCTAATGAACTTTGTGTTGTTGGGGTGGCTGCTCGGAACGCAAAATTCCAAAGCACCAATGTGGATGGTGATCATCACCAACGTGACTAATATTGCCCTCGATTTGTTGTTTGTGATTGGTTTGGGGTGGAAAGTAGAAGGCGCTGCGCTTGCATCGGTGATTGCTGACTACTCAGGCATGGGTTTTGGTCTCATGTGTGTCTGGAAAACCTGGCGAGAGAGGCAATTACCATCACCTCAAAAGTTGCTAGCCAGCACTCAACACGGTTTAGGGCGATTCGTGAAATTGAATCGCGATATTTTCTTACGCTCTTTGTGTCTGCAAGCGGCTTTTAGCTTTATGACGTTCCAAGGCGCGAGCTTTGGTGATGAGGTTGTCGCTGCAAATGCGGTTCTGATGAGCTTCCTGATGATTATCTCGTATGGCATGGATGGCTTTGCTTATGCAATGGAGGCCATGGTCGGGAAGGCGATTGGTGCCAAAGATAGGCAACAATTGAGTGCATCGCTTGTCGGCACTTTCTTTTGGAGTTTGGTTATTTGCTTAGGACTGACCGCGCTCTTTGGTTTGGCGGGATCGGAGTTGATCGCCATGATCACTTCAATTGAGACGGTACAACAGCAAGCAGCGGTGTATCTACCTTGGCTGGTGGTGATGCCACTTGCGTCGATGTGGTGCTTTCTATTGGATGGCATTTTTGTCGGTGCAACCAAAGGCAAAGACATGCGCAATAGTATGTTTGTCGCGACCAGCAGTTTCTTCGTTGTCTTTTACTTGTTCGCCGAGTGGGAAAATCACGCGCTGTGGTTTGCAATGACGAGCTTTATGTTGATGCGGGGTATTGGTTTAGGGGTTATCTTTCTCTACCAATGGCACAAGGATACCTTCCTCGCACAATGTTGATATAAAAACAGCAGGTCCAAGCCTGCTGTTTTTCTGTCTGCTATCAAGAAGCATAGATTAGAACAAGCGGTTCAAACCATTCAACGCAGCGACACGATACGCTTCGGCCATTGTTGGATAGTTGAAGGTGGTATTGACGAAATACTCGATGGTATTCGCTGAGCCTTTTTGCTCCATAATGGCTTGACCGATGTGGATAATTTCCGCGGCACGTTCGCCAAAACAGTGAATCCCTAAAATTTCTTTGGTTTCACGATGGAACAATATCTTCAAGCTACCGATGTCTTTCCCTGCGATCTGTGCACGAGCTAGATGCTTGAACGAAGAGCGTCCTACTTCATACGGTACTTTCGCAGCTGTTAGCTCTTGCTCGGTTTTACCCACAGAGCTAATCTCTGGGATGGTGTAGATACCCGTTGGAATATCATCAATCAGATAGTTTTCTGCCTGACCTTTCGTAATGGCTTGTGCGACAAATCGCCCTTGGTCATAAGCGGCGCTTGCAAGGCTAGGGTAACCGATGACATCGCCTACAGCGTAAATGTGTTCGATATCGGTTTGGTAGTTACGGTTTACTTTTAGTTGTCCGCGAGAGTCCGCTTCCAGACCCACAGCACCCAAATTCAACTTATCGGTGTTACCTGTTCGACCATTCGCATACAACAAGCAGTCTGCCTTCATCTTCTTGCCAGATTGTAGGTGAATAATCACGCCATCTTCTGTGCCTTCGATTTTTTCATAGGTCTCATCATTACGAATTACCACACCGCTGTTCCAGAAGTGGTAAGACAGCGCATCTGACACTTCGTTATCCAAAAACTCCAACAAGCGGTCTCGGGTATTGATAAGGTCGGTTTTCACTCCAAGTCCGCGGAAGATAGAGGCGTACTCACAACCGATAACGCCTGCACCATAAATGATGATATGACGAGGGTCGTGTTTCAGGCTCAAAATGGAATCACTGTCGTAGATGCGCTCATGCAAGAAATCTACGTCGTTAGGCTGATACGGGCGAGAACCTGTCGCGATGACAAACTTATCCGCAGAATAGATTTCTTCTGTACCGTCGCTTTGCATCACTGCAATTGAGTAGTTATCGATAAATCGCGCGGTTCCGAACAAAAGTGTGCATGAGTTACGGTCATAAAAGCCCTGACGAAGTCGAGTTTGCTTATCAATGACCGATTTAGCATGATCTAAAATGTCAGAAAATGTTGCATGAACGCTGGTGTTGTTTCGACAAAATAGCGGGTTGCTATTAAATTCGATGATGCGGCTAACGGCATGACGCAGTGCTTTTGATGGAATAGTACCCCAGTGAGTACAACCGCCGCCGACACTGCTTTCTTTCTCGACAATGGCAACATTCAGTCCCGCTTTGGTTAATCCCATTGCAGCCCCTTCTCCGCCAGGGCCACTACCGATTACGATCACGTCATAGTGATTAACATGCGCCATGATGCCTTCCTTGTTATATTTGCTTAACATTGCTTTAGCGCGATTTTAACTCATTTACTCTATTGGTACACGTCATGCCTGTTAGAGAGTGGAAGTGATCACGCAGAATCGACCAAAAGGATGATTTGGTATGTTGTATGTCTATAAATTGCATCGAGAACATTGCAATTAGATGCATGCCAATAGTAACGTTCTCGGCGCTCAGAGCGAGCGAAGCAACATATCTTTCTCCGTAGGAGCAAATTGCGTTATATTGAGGCTCTTGTACCCTACAGAAAAAGAGCAAGTTAAGAATGAAATCGATGGGAATCCGCGCACAGCAAAAAGAGAAGACACGTCGATCATTGATCGATGCGGCATTTAGTCAATTAAGTGCGGATCGCAGCTTTTCCAGCCTTAGCTTGCGAGAAGTCGCCCGAGAGGCAGGGATTGCACCGACTTCTTTTTACCGTCACTTCAAAGATATGGATGAGCTAGGCTTAACCATGGTTGATGAAGGCGGTTTGCTACTACGTCAACTGATGCGTCAGGCGCGTCAACGTATTGTGAAAGAAGGTAGCGTAATTCGTACCTCGGTCGAAACCTTTATGGAATTCATTGAAAGTAGTCCGAACGTTTTTCGTTTGTTGTTGCGTGAGCGCTCCGGCACTTCTGCTGAATTTCGTACCGCTGTTGCTCGAGAAATCCAGCATTTTGCGGCAGAATTAACCGAGTATTTAATGAGCACCGGCGTGACCAGAGAAGAGGCGTATACTCAAGCAGAAGCGTCTGTGACTTTGGTTTTCAGTTCGGGGGCTGAAGCTTTAGATTTAGATCGACGTGAGCGCGATGAACTCGCCGAGCGATTGATCATGCAATTGCGAATGATAGCCAAAGGGGCCTATTGGTATCGCAAAGAACGTGAACGTAACCGATTAAAAGGCGGGATAGAATAATGTCGAATGGAAATAAATCTGAAAAGAAAACGCTGATTTTGGCACTGGTTGCAGGTATGTGTGGTGATGCTTTGTTGTCATGGTTGACCATGAGTGAAGTGTCTTTTTCAATCTTCCCATTGATTGCACTCGTACTGGCTGTACAAGCTCTTTACCAAGAGTACCTAAATAATCCGGTATCAGAAGATATCCCATTAGTTGGCTTGGCGTGTTTCTTCGTAGGTGCGTTTGGTCACTCTGCGTTTATTAAAGCGCAATACCCAGAAGCAGGCTCAAACTTCTTTGCGATCATGGTTTCAATGATCTTACTCGCATGGATTGGTAAGAAGCTAGGGTTTGTCAGCAAGAAGACTTCTGCGGAATAAGCAAAACGAATCAAATACAAAAAAGCGAGCCATTGAGCTCGCTTTTTTTGTATTTGACGCCGTGGGTTACGCTTTGCGTTCCAATAGCACGCCCGCTTCCATATGGTGGGTATAAGGGAATTGGTCAAACAGAGCAAAACGCGTCACGTTGTGTGTTTCGCATAGAATGTCCAAGTTCTCTTTTAGAGTCTCAGGGTTACAAGAGATGTACATGATGCGCTCGTAACCTTGCACCATTTTACAAGTATCGACATCCATACCAGAGCGTGGTGGATCGACAAAAATCGTATTGCAGTTGTAGCTCTTCAGATCCACGCCTGCATCTTGTAGACGACGGAATTCACGTTTGCCTTCGATTGCTTGAGTAAACTCTTCTGCTGATAGACGTAGGATTTGTACGTTATCAATCTTATTGGCGGCGATGTTGTACTGTGCAGATACAACCGATGGTTTTGCTAGCTCAGTTGCCAGGACGCGGTCGAAATTCTGTGCCAAGGCCAGCGAGAAGTTACCGTTACCACAGTAAAGTTCTAGTAGGTCGCCAGTGCTTTCTTGGGTGCAGTCGACCGCCCATTCCAGCATCTTCTCTGCGACTTTGCCGTTCGGCTGAGTGAAGCTGTTCTCTACTTGTTGGTAGATGTAGCTCTGACCATTTACATCGAGTTTCTCGACCACGTAGTCGCGGTCTAGGACAATCTTCATCTTACGAGCACGACCAATGATGTTTAGGTTGAAGCCTTCATCATTTAAGCGCTGTTTAAGGGCTTTCGCGTTTTCAATCCACTCTTCATCAAGTTGGCGATGGTAAAGGAGTGAAACCAGAATCTCACCACTTAGCGTCGATAGGAAATCCACCTGGAACAGTTTACGACGTAGCGAGTCGTTGTCTTTCATCGCTTCAACCAATAGCGGCATCAGGTCGTTGATCAGACGGCTTGCTGCAGGGAATTGGTCAACACGGTACTTCTCACGAGTTTCTTGGTTGAACATGATGTAGTAAAGATCTTCGCCTTCATGCCAAACACGGAACTCAGCACGCATGCGGTAATGCTGCTCTGGTGATTCAAACACTTCCAGTTCTGGCATGTTGTATGGCGCGAACATATCCGTGAGACGTTCGACTTTTTCAGCCAGTTGTTCTTGGTAGCGTTGTGGGTTTACATCAAGAGTAGCCATGATCTTACCTTTTATGGTGCATTCAATTTAAGAGCGCAGATTTTATTCAATCTCAATAGGATGTCCAGTTTTGTACTGGAATTGATTTAAAGATAGTGCGTACAGGCAGAGTAGAAAGCAAAATCAATCAAAACGTTACAACTTCTAAGGGCAATATTGGCTGGACAAATAATCAATAGCTGAATAATATTTGCCTCAAGTTGGTGCTATCTAGCAATCTAGATGGCTGAAATGGGAATCTGGTGTGAATCCAGAACTGACGCGCAGCGGTAAAAGAGAACGAACGCTCATCAGACACTGCATTAATTTATGTGGGAAGTCGAGCAAGTAGGCGGTACACCCGTGCTCTTGAGTCCGAATACCTGCCAACAACTGAGCCACAGCACTGGACTGTCATGACGACAGGGCTCGGAAGGAATTACGCGATTTAGGACAATACAATGAGAAAATCCGCACTGGCGATCACTTTGGCATCGCTGCTTTCACCTGTCTCTTATCTACAGGCCCAAGAAACCTCCACTGACGAAACCATCGTTGTGACTGCAAACCGTTTTGAGCAAGCCGAAAGCCGTACGTTGGCAGATGTTGAAGTGGTTACTCGACAAGACATTGATCGCATTCAAGCGAAAACCCTACCAGATGTGTTGCGCCGTCTTACGGGGATTCAAGTTTCACAAAATGGTGGTCGTGGTCAGTTAGCTTCTTTATTTGTTCGTGGTACCAGTTCCGACCAAGTTCTAGTACTGGTTGATGGCGTACGTTTTGCACGAGCAGCGAAGGGCGCTGTGGACTTTAACCAAATCCCACTTACTTACGTTCAACGGATTGAGTACGTGCGTGGTGCGCGTGCGTCACTTTATGGTTCAGAAGCGATTGGTGGCGTGATCAATATCATCACCATTGCGCGTGCTGACGAAGAAGGAACGAAGTTAAGCACAGGTTTAGGTAGCTTAGATTACCAAGAATTGAGTGTGGCATCTGGCATTAAAGTCACAGAGAGCGGCCAGCTGAATATCGCGCTTGGTAGTGAAAGTGATGATGGTTATAACGTTCGTCCTGTACCGGGAGTTAATGACGGCGATCGCCATGGCTTTGATACAAAGAATGGTCTGCTAGGTTACGTGCATAACTTCAATGACCAGTGGTCTGTATTTGGTAACCTACGTGCTTACGAAAATGTTTATCAATATGACAGCAGCTACGGCAGTCGCGGTTATTACGAAGCAGAAAAAGACGACCTTTCTGCCACTCTGGGCGGTAAGTATCAGTCTGATAATGTGATGTCAGAACTACAAGTAACGGCACAGAAACAGAAGTCTTGGAACTATGAGCAAGCAAAAGGCAAACACTCAGGTACTGAAGATGAACTTGAGCAGCAAAATGTCCAGTGGACCAACAGCTACTTGCTAAACAACAATACGACGTTTGCTGGTGGTGTTGACTGGCGTAATGAGTCTTATAAAGACAAGAGTGCGAATAAAACGTTTGATCGTACCAATGGCGCTCTGTTTGGTATGGCAACCACCAGTATTGATAAAGCAATGCTTGAGGGCAGTGCTCGCCTTGATGATAACGAAGAATACGGTAGTGAGTTCACTTACAGCTTAGCGGCTGGTTACCAGTTTGTGCCAGAGTTTGGTATTAAAGCTTCTTTTGGTACTGCGTTTAAGGCTCCAAACCTATATCAACAGTATGACCCAACATACGGTGAGAAAGATCTGAAGCCGGAAGAGTCAGATGCTTGGGAGCTAGCATTCAGCGGTGATGTCCAAGGCGTTTTTTGGTCCGTCACGGGTTATGACTATAAAATCACGAATCTTATCGATTACCATCCAACCACATACAAATATTTGAATGTCGATGGTGAAACACATATCCAAGGTGTGGAGCTTGTTGCTGAGTTTGATACAGGGATTGTGCAGCACCAGTTGAGTGCGGATTACAAAGATGCTGAAGATGATAAAGGGCATCAGTTGCAGCGCCGCGCTAAAGAAATGTATAAGTGGAACGCTTTAGTGAGCTTCGATAAAGTGGACTGGTCGGTTAGCTATCAGTATGTAGGTAAGCGTCCAGATGTGGATTACAGCACTTGGCCTTCACAAGATATCACGCTTTCTTCTTACTCGTTGGTTGATACGGCTGTGACTTACTATCCGAATGAGTCGACCTCTATTAGCGCTCGTATCGATAATCTATTTGATAAAGAGTATGAGATGGCAAAAGGTTACCCTGCCGCGGAGCGAGCGTACTATCTAAACGTTGGCTACGAATTCTAATCGTGAATGAACACAAACCGCCTTCGGGCGGTTTTTAATATTTTTGTGATGGAAAATCGAATGACGAAACCCAAGCAAGTGGTGGTCAGTTGGTCCAGTGGTAAAGATTCGACATTAACGCTTGAGCGCCTTAACGAGAATCCAAATTATCAAGTTGTCGGTTTGTACACGACTTACGTAGGGAAAGAAGTCCCTTTCCAAGCAACTCCGCTTGAGGTTGTACAAATGCAAGCAGACTTACTTGCGCTTCCGCTCATTACTATCGAGCTACCTGAAGTCTTTCCGAGTAACGACATTTATCAATCGACCATCGTTAATGCATTACAAAGTAGTGGTCTGAATATAGAAGCAGTCGCATTTGGCGATATGTTTTGCAATGGCATTGCCGAGTACCGACGCAGCTATATTGAACCTGCTGGCTGGGAGTGCGTCTTTCCGCTATTAGGGGAGAGCAGCGACAAACTAGCGATGGA
This sequence comes from Vibrio sp. J2-4, assembly GCF_021728155.1. Lineage (NCBI taxonomy): Bacteria > Pseudomonadati > Pseudomonadota > Gammaproteobacteria > Vibrionales > Vibrionaceae > Vibrio > Vibrio sp. J2-4. The sequence continues at coordinate 2,047 of NZ_JAKKCN010000012.1, read as the reverse complement.
AATCATAGAGCGTGGTATTCAAACGATGTTGATCACTATCGACGGAAGTGTTCTCCCTCCAGAATGGTGTGGTCTCTGGTATGACAAAGTCCTAATAGAGTCATTACCAAGTCAAATTGATCCCTGTGGGGAAAATGGTGAATTTCACACATTGGTCACGTCTTCGCCGTCTTTTCAAGGGCATATCGAGCTAACGAAGCGAGATGTAGAATCTGGAGATAGATTCAGCCATCAAAGATACCATGCTAAAGCATTGCCAAAACAAATCTAAGCAGTATGATCGCAACGTTTCTGTTCTTTAGGTAAGGCTCGTGCGAGTAGCAAGTAAGAAAAAAGTCCTAGTTTTTGACTCTGGTGTTGGTGGTCTTTCTGTATTCCAAGAGATACATCGCCTATTGCCGCATCTTGACTACTTATACTTATTCGATAATCAGGCTTACCCTTATGGTGAACTCGATCAGGCTGTACTCATTTCACGAGTTAACCAACTGGTCTCTTCATTAGTCGAAGAACACCAAGTCGACATTGTTGTCATTGCTTGTAATACGGCAAGCACCATAGTGCTTCCTTCCCTACGCGAAAATCTATCGATTCCCGTTGTTGGTGTTGTCCCTGCGATTAAACCCGCATCGCTTTTAGCATCAAAAGGGGTGGGGCTGATCGCCACTCCGGCGACAGTAACACGTCAATATACTCACGAGTTAATACGAGACTTTGCGCAAGGCAAACCAGTTGAGCTGTTGGGATCAACTCGCTTGGTGGATATGGCCGAAGAGAAGTTGCGAGGCAACAGCGTTTCTCTAGACGAACTGACAAAAATCCTGCTTCCGCTTCGCGATAAAATAGACGTTGCGGTGCTCGGTTGTACTCACTTCCCTTTAATCAAAGAGGAAATTCATCAAGCTTTGGGTGGAAACGTTACTTTAATTGATTCAGGTGCGGCCATTGCGCGTCGAGTAAAAGCATTACTATTAAGTGATGAAATTGAGGATACGAAAGAGGGAAGTAAGTCGATTTATGCCAGTGCAACTCCTTGGCAGGAAGATGCACTGAACATTTGTTTAAAGAAGCTAGGTTTTAATCCTGTTCTGGTTTACCACCATCCGGGTGTTTAGGATCGTTCGCAATTCTCACTTTTAGCGTTCTCTCCATATATTCCTTTTCATTAAGTTTATCGATAGCTGGCTTGGCATCTGCCGCAGCCATCACGACAAAACCAAACCCTCTTCTTTTTCCAGTGCGCTTATCTTTCATTAAGCGTACTGCATAGACCTGTCCATATTCAGCAAACAAATCGCGAACGTGACTCTCATTGGCCTTATAAGGAAGGTTGCCGACATACAGAGTTTTAGTTGATGGATCCGAGTCTGTTGATTGAATAGAAGGTGTCTGGCTAGAAAATGAAAATAAAAAAGCAGTAGCGATAACACCAATGAGAAAACTCAAGGCTGGTGGGATGGTGACTTGAGAGAAGACGATTCCCCCAACGACGGCCAGCCCAGCACATAAAATCAGATTTTTTTTAGACGTCATTTTAATTACTACACATAGTGATAAAGAGATCGATTGTCCATTAACAGAATAGACACATGAATCTTACGTATATGGTTGGTGTTTTTCCAACCAATTGCTGTGATATGTCTCAAATGTGACGAAGAAATATGCAAATATCACGCTTTTGGCTAACTAATGACCTGTTGAAAGTTTTTTTGCAAAAAACGCTTGTACTAATTTCTCAACTCCCTATACTGCGCATCCACCGACACGGAGTGAGACGAAAGTCACACAGCGAGTCGGAAGTGAGAGAAAAAGAAATTTGAAAAAATGCTTGACTCTCTCGCGGTGCGGAGTAAGATACGCACCCCTAACGACGAGCAACTGAGTTGCTGGATAAGTTAGAAAAGCTCTTTAAAAACATAAACCTATCAATCTGTGTGGGCACTCGTTGATGATAATCCAATTAGAAACTTCGGTTTCAAATTAGGTTTCAATGAAACGAAGTGACCATTGAATCTTCGGATTCAGCACAGTCAATTCAAACATTACT
>NZ_JAKKCN010000011.1:0-69664 GCF_021728155.1 Vibrio sp. J2-4 | reverse complement strand
CTTGCATGTGTTAGGCCTGCCGCCAGCGTTCAATCTGAGCCATGATCAAACTCTTCAATTTAAGATTTTGTTCGGCTCAATGAATACTGAACATTACATAAAGTAATGTTTGAATTGACTGTGCTGAGTCCGAAGACTCAATGGTCACTTCGTTTCATTGAAACCTAATTTGATACCGAAGTATCTAATTGGATTATTATCAACGAGTGCCCACACAGATTGATAGGTCTATATTGTTAAAGAGCAACTCTTCTTTGTGATTGACATCACTTCGGAAGAGGCGGCTATTCTAGCGAGATAATTTATTGTGTCAAACACTTTTTCAAATTATTTCGTTTTTCTTTTCAGCCTTGCCGACTTTGCTTAAACCCTTGTGAGCCCTTGCCCTGTCGACGAGGAGGCATTATAGAGATCGCGCTCACATTGGCAAGTGTTATTTTTCAAAAATTGCAAAAATAATGGTTAAACGATGAGTTTTCGATCAAACCTTTATTTATTCAACTTTACCCCAAACTCTCACACAACTTATCCACAGAGTTGTTCTTTGAGACGTGTTTTTCAAGTACCATAAATAAAGAAAGCTGCTTTATTGCAGCTATCTTTATTAAACTTAACCTAAACTCTATTTAAAGAGCATTATGGCTATATGCCAGACCCATCTTGTTCAGAGCCATCATCTTCGTGTAGGCCACATTCTCGCTTTAAGCCAAAGAATCGAGTTTCTTCCTCTGACATTCCCGGCTCCCATTTACGAGTGGTATGTGTATCACCAACTGAAAGGTAACCTTCATCCCACAATGGGTGGTATTTAAGGCCGTGTTGTTCTAAGTAGTAATGAACGTCTTTATTAGTCCAATCAATTACTGGTAGAAATTTAAACACACCGTTCTGAATTGATAGAATCGGTAAACCTGCACGAGATTTACTTTGCTCTCGACGCAGTCCAGAGAACCACGTTCCAACATTAAGCTCTTTTAACGCTCGACGCATCGGCTCAACTTTATTGAGCTTGTTGTATTTTTCAATTCCTTCTACACCCTGCTCCCATAATTTTCCATATCGAGCTTCTTGCCAATTCGCACTTTCTTTGGCTCGATAAACTTTTAAATTTAGGTTGAGAGCATCTGTCAGCTCATCGATAAATCGGTACGTCTCAGCAAACAGGTAACCAGTATCGGTTAGAATGACGGGGATGTCCGCTTTGGCGCGAGTAACTAAATGAAGCATAACCGCGGCTTGAATACCAAAACTAGAAGAAACCGCAAACTCGCCCTCTAGATTTTCTAAAGCCCACTTTACTCTATCTTGTGCCGAAAGCTTTTCGAGCTCGACATTAATTTGAGCAAGACGGAGGATTTGCTCCGTCTTTGTTAATGTCAGTAACTCTGTGAGCTCCAGCTTGGATGCTACAGAATCAAGCATGAAAGTCCCTCTTTGATACGAGCACTTCTTGGATAATGCCAGCACGAATAGTGAAATCGCCGAAGGCTTCGCCTTCTTCACGCTCTTTCGACCATCGAGCCACCAGCAGATCAATCTCTTCTAATATTTGCTTATCCGTGATGTTCTCTTTGTACATTTTTGGTACTCGAGTACCAGCACGGTTACCACCTAAATGTAGGTTGTAACGACCTGGCGCTTTACCAACTAAACCAATTTCAGCCAACATGGCACGACCACAACCGTTTGGACACCCAGTTACACGCAAAATGATGTTGTCATTTTCTGGTAGGTTGTGCTTTTCCAAAATCCCCTCCACATCAGTAACAAACTGAGGAAGGAAACGCTCTGCCTCTGCCATCGCTAGCGGACACGTTGGAAAGGCAACACACGCCATTGAGTTTTTGCGCTGCTCACTGATATTGTCATCCATCAAGCCATGTTCACGAGCGATCTTTTCGATCTTCGCTTTTTCGCTTTTAGGTACCCCCGCAACAATTAAGTTCTGGTTGGCAGTCATACGGAAATCGCCTTTATGGATTTTGGCAATTTCAGCAACACCCGTTTTAAGTGGTTTACCTGGGAAGTCCAGCAGACGACCATTTTCGATGAAAAGTGCTAAGTGATGTTTACCATCAATTCCTTCTACCCAACCAATACGGTCACCACGTTCCGTGAATTCATATGGACGACTTTGCTCAAACTTAACACCAGCACGTTTCTCGACTTCCGCTTTAAAGACATCGCTACCTACACGATCCAATGTGTATTTGGTTTTTGCGTTCTTACGGTTTGAACGGTTACCCCAGTCGCGCTGAGTTGTGACAACCGCAGCCGCCACATCAAGTGTTTTTTCTAGTGGGATGAAACCGAAATCGTCCGCACGGCGTGGGTAGGTTGACGTATCGCCATGCGTCATCGCTAAGCCGCCGCCGACCAGGACGTTAAAACCAACCAGCTTGCCGTTATCTGCAATCGCTACGAAGTTGAGATCGTTAGCGTGTACATCTACGTCATTTTGCGGTGGGATAACCACTGTGGTTTTAAACTTACGCGGTAAATAGTTTTTACCCAGAATAGGTTCATCTTCTTCAGTGCTTTCTACTTTCTCACCGTCCAGCCAAATCTCAGCGTAAGCACGTGTTTTTGGAAGCAGGTGTTCACTGATCTTCTTCGCCCATTCATAAGCTTCTTGATGAAGTTCTGATTCGACCGGGTTAGTGGTACACAACACGTTTCGGTTTACATCACCCGCGGTTGCAATCGAATCAATGCCAATACTGTTGAGCGTTTGATGCATCAACTTAATATTCGGTTTCAATACTCCATGAAACTGGAACGTTTGGCGCGTCGTTAGACGAATACTTCCATATAAAGAGTGCTCCGTTGCGAACTTGTCGATCGCTAACCATTGCGTTGGCGTGATGATGCCTCCAGGCATGCGAGCACGAAGCATCACATTATGCAATGGCTCTAGCTTTTGCTTTGTGCGTTCATTACGGATATCACGATCGTCTTGCTGATACATACCGTGGAAACGAATTAACTGGAAGTTGTCGGCAGTAAAGCCACCAGTAATACGGTCCTGTAAATCTTGCTCAATGGTGCCACGTAATAAGTTACTGTCTCGCTTCAGGCGCTCGTTATCAGATAGCGGCCCTAGCTCTTCGCCTAATACAATCTGCTTGTTATTTTCAGTAGAAAAACTCATTAGTACACATCCCTCTGATAACGTTTCGCTTTACGTAGGTCATTAATAAATTGTTCTGCATCGTCACGCGGCATCTTGCCTTCTTGTTCAGCAACGATAACCAGTGCGTCGTGCACATCTTTTGCCATACGCGTTGCATCACCGCAGACATAGATATAAGCGCCTTCTTGGATCCACTGCCACACTTGAGCTGAGTTTTCTAAGATGCGATGTTGTACGTAAACTTTTTCTACTTGGTCACGACTAAAGGCAACATCCAATCGGCTTAGTACTCCTGACTTGAGGTACTTTTGCCATTCCACTTGGTACAAGAAGTCTTGAGTGAACGTGCGATCACCAAAGAACAACCAGTTTTTGCCTTCAGCATCACGGTTTTCACGTTCCTGAATAAAGCTACGGAATGGTGCGATCCCAGTGCCCGGACCAACCATGATAATTGGAGTGCTATCATCTTCCGGCAGTTTGAAGTTGTTGTTATGCTCAACGAATACTTTAACTTCATCTCCCTCTTCGAGACGCTGTGCTAAGAAGCTAGACGCACCACCATATCGTTTTTCGTCGTTTTGTTCGTACTCAACCAAAGCAACCGTTAGGTGTACTTCTTCATCGACCTCTTCTTGGCTTGATGCAATAGAGTAAAGGCGAGGAGTAAGACGACGAAGCAAACTAATCAACTCATCTGCGGTTAACTTGGTTTTCTTCTCTGCCAATAGATCAACAATTTGAGTATTTGCAGAGTACTCGCGAAGTTTATCTTTATCGTCAACCAGCTTTTGTAGCTTCTTGCTACCGGATAACTCGGCAAACTTTGTAATGAGCTGAGGGTTAGATGTTGTGATTTCATATTTACTCACGAGAGCACTATGGATTGACAAGCTTTCGCCATCAACATCAACGGTTTCAACCCCAGACAAACCGACCTTACCAAGAATGGCATTAGCAAGTTCTGAACTATTTTCAAACCACACACCTAGCGCATCACCAGGCTGATACGTTAACCCCGAACCTTCCAAGTCAATTTCTATATGACGAACATCCTTTCCAGAATCACGACCCGTGATTTTTTGACTGGTCAGTAACGTCGCTGTGTATGGGTTTTGTTTATTGTAAGAAGAGTGCGCAGTCGCCGCCTGACCCACAGGAAGTTGAACCACATCCGCTTCAGTGCCAGAAGAAAGCGTATCTTTTACCTTACCTAACGCATTCTTACGCCAGTCAGCTGCTGGTGCTTCATAATCCACATCGCAATCAAGACGATCGATAAATGGGGTCGCACCTAACTTTGATAGGTAAGCGTCGAAGTCTTTACCGGTTTGGCAGAAGAATTCGTAGCTCGAGTCACCCAGAGCAATAACGCCATATTGAAGGTTTGACAGCTTAGGAGCTTTCTTAGATTGCAAAAACTCGTGTAGCTCTATAGCGTTATCTGGTGCTTCGCCTTCGCCGTTCGTCGATGCCACAATAATGACATGCGTTTCTTTGGCTAAGTTTTTACCTTTGTAATCACTTGCATCAAAAAGTTCGACAGCAATTCCTTCTGCTTTTGCTTCCTGTTCTAGAGCTTCAGCAACGCCTTTAGCGTTGCCAGTTTGGGAAGCAAAAATAATACTCAACTTACCTGCAGGCTTCGCTGATACGGCTGCCGTCGCTTGTGCAATTGGCGTTACCGCTGTATTTGGTTGATTTTGAGCTAATCCCCAAAAATACCCACTGACCCAAGCAAGTTGCTGTGAAGACAACTCAGAGACAGTTTGTTGGAGTGAGCTAATTTGTTGGTCATTCAGAGGGCTTGCGATTGGAGGATTTCCTCCTTGCCCATTATTATCTTCAGACACATTCTTGTGAGAATACTCATTCTTTTGAAAAGACATTATCACGACATCCCTATTCATTGCGTGATGATAGAGTACCCACTCTCCTTAATAACAAGAAAGAATAGAAGTGAATGTTTTATAACTTTTTGGAAGTAAGAACGGCTTACTTTTTGCTCATCGATCTTCAATGCGGACTTGTTGAAAGCCTACTGCCATTGCCGATTTTGACGCTGCATCCAAATCTTCATAAAGACATTCTTCACCATGACTGTCCGTCAGAAAAACAAAACCACCGCGCGCATGTCTGAACTCCACAACCCAGCCACCCTCTTGGATTGCAGGTTCAATAATCGCTTCGACAAGCTGGTTTTCACGGAATAGATGTCTTAGTTCGTTTATTGTCATCGCTATCCCTGCTTTAACTTTCACATTGCTCCTAGGTAAGCATGGTCTAAGTCAGCAAAATAGGCAGAAAATTCGATTGAATATAATGAAGTGATATAAAAAAACGCCGCTTATAAAGCGACGTTTTAAAAAATCGAGTATCTAATCTGGCTGCATTTAGAATGCGTATTCTGCACTCACAAAAAAGCCGTTAGCAAAAATAAACTCTTTCCCTAGATCCGACATGAATTTCTCGGACTCCAAATCAATCACGCGGTAACCACCACGAAAAGCCAGTTGAGCTTTTTCGAGCGGTACATGGTATTGAACACCTGCCATGAAATCAGTACTTTTGATACCTTTGTTGTCACCAAAGTTTATCTCACCAATCACATCAAAATTTGTGTCCGGAACTTGAATCTCTGCGTAACCGTACCAAGCCCAAATCAGCTCATCAAACTCTTCTATACGCTTGTTTGAGCCAGCATCAATGTATTTAGTGTCACTTAAATTACTGAATGTAACACCCGCATCAAAATGCAATAAATCATGCTCCAGAACTTGGTAGTACATGGTGAAATCGAGCTTATCGAACCCCATGTAATCCGCATCAACACTTGAGTAACGAAGGCGCGCATTAGGAACGTATTTCACATCATGTTCAATCGCCGCGTAAAATGCGCCTGTTGTGCTGCTATCTCGTCTTACTTCATTTACTTTAGTGTCAGCAGCCCAGATCTCTGCGCCGACTTTCGTCGATACAGAATATTCTGCAAAAACAGGAAAAGATACTGCCAACGATAATGCTGTTAAAGCGATGGTCGCTTTATTTGTCATGTAGTGTGTACTCCGAGATAGCTGATGTTCACGTTGAAGACGTGAGAGGAAATATACCATACTCTCACGTCTCTCTATCAACTAAATCATGTCACTCGTTATTTATAGCGGGGCTGGGCAACGTAATTCTTGAAGAACCAAACACCCAATGCAATCACGATTAACCATGGCAATAGTTTGAGTACCGCTCCGACCATTCCTAGTAAAAACATCACAACTAACGCGATACCGGTTGCTGCGAATACGGTCATCATTGTGATACCGGTAACCAATAGGGTCGCCGCAAAGACTAAAATAAAGATTAGCTCCAACATAATCACTTCTCCATTTGTTTTTAATAAACACAGCAGTTTCCATACCAACTTGCCAAGATGACTATAACACATTGATTTTATTCAAAAATAAAGCCAGAGGCATTTCTGCGCTCTGGCTTTATCATTCTTTAGTTGGCAATTTTAGCCAACCACTGGTGAATTTTACACATTCAATTCTTTTGGAATCTTCGCTAACGCGTCTTGCAGCACTTCTAAACCAGAACCCGGCTTGTGCGCATTTTCACTGATATGACGACGCCATTGACGAGCACCTGGCATGCTTTGGAATAAACCTAACATATGACGGGTAATATGACCAAGGTACGCACCTTTCGCTAATTGCGCTTCAATGTATGGGTACATTTCTTCAACAATTTCGCTGCGTTTCTTCACTGGAGCATTAGAGCCAAATAACTCTTGATCTACCGATGCCAGTAGATATGGGCTTTGGTAAGCCTCACGACCAATCATCACACCGTCAAGATGCTGAAGATGTACTTTTGCTTCTTCTAATGATTTCACGCCACCGTTAATCGCAATGGTTAAGTGAGAAAAATCTTGCTTCAATTGGTAAGCTCGTGGGTAATCCAATGGTGGGATCTCACGGTTTTCTTTCGGACTAAGACCACTTAACCAAGCTTTACGCGCGTGGATAGTGAACTGCTCACAGCCCCCCTTTTCTGAGACAATAGAAACAAAATCCGTTAGGAACTCGTAAGAATCTTGATCATCAATACCAATACGAGTCTTGACTGTCACAGGAATATCAACCACGTCCTTCATTGCAGCGACACAATCCGCAACCAACTGTGGTTCCGCCATTAGGCAAGCACCAAAGCGACCGTTTTGTACACGGTCAGACGGGCAACCCACATTGAGGTTAACCTCATCGTAGCCACGCTCTTGAGCCAGTTTGGCACACTTTGCCAAGTCTTCTGGGTTTGAACCACCCAACTGAAGCGCCAACGGATGCTCTTCTTCGTTGTAAGCTAGGAAATCCCCTTTTCCATGAATGATCGCACCTGTCGTCACCATTTCAGTGTACAGCAGGGTTTCTTTGGTCATTAAGCGATGGAAGTAGCGACAATGACGATCGGTCCAGTCGAGCATGGGTGCTACCGAGAATCGAGATGGTGCAAACATATTTCAAAAACCCTTATAATTAAGTAAGTTACAGTTAATACCACACAGGGGCATTGTTATATATTTCATCCGATTTAAGCCTATTTTGACACTAGGGGACAGATCGGGGGACAAATGAGGGACATTAACTGTCCCTCAAACGAGTATTCAAGGAGCGGATTATAGCGATCAGTCGCTAGTGCTTCAATGCTCACAGAAGACATAAAGATAAAGCATCTCTTCATCAACTGATAAGAGGTTCTTATGGCTACAATTCACATCGAAAAAATTAAACGCAATTCAGGAATCAAGTATAAAGCTCGTGTTAGAGCAACACGTAATAACAGACGGGTTTTTGAAAAATCAAAAACATTTACCAAGAAAACTGATGCCACCAAATGGGCAAAAGAGATCGTTAAAGAGCTAGATGAACAGGGTATTCCTTCTCTTGATGCCCCTAAGCGCAGCATCTTAATTGGCGATCTCATCACCCTCTACATAAACGACCGAATTACTTCTAAAGACCTTGGCCGCTCTAAAGCTGCTGTTTTGAGGCGGTTGCGTAGTTATGACATAGCTTTGGTACAAGCAGATCAACTTAGTGCCAACCATTTAGTTAGGCATTGCCGAGAGCGATTACAAGAACCAACAGCACCACTTCCACAAACTGTTTACCAAGATATTACATACCTGCGTAGTGTCATTAATGTTGCAGGGCCAATGTTTGGATATTTAGCCAATATACATGCTCACAACGAGGCAATCCCGACACTTGTCCAATACGGATTGATAGGCCGAAGTAACCAACGCGACCGCCGACCAACGAAACAAGAGTTGATATTGGCTGAAGAAGGCTTGCATAAGCGTCAGAGCCACCCAGCATCACATATTCCACTCGTTGACATCTTCCACATATCGATTCTAACCTGTATGAGACTTGGAGAGATCACTCGCGTTACTTGGGACGATTTGAACCTTAAAGACGGCACATTGACTATTCGTGATCGAAAAGATCCCCGTAGGAAAAAAGGTAATCATTGCACGATTCCGTTATTCCCTGAAGCAATAGAGATCATAAGACGGCAAGCTCAAACCGAAGAGCTTATCTTCCCCTTTAAAGCAAACTCAGTAGGTGCTGCATGGCAACGGATGTGTCGAGAGCAGAATATCAAGGATTTGCATTATCACGATCTCCGTGCTGAAGGCGCATGCCAACTCTTTGAACGGGGGTTGAACATTGTTGAAATATCTAAAATCACGGGGCACAGGGACATCAATGTCCTGAATAATATCTACCTTCGCTTGGGAGTAGGTGACCTTCACAGCCGATAAACAATCTCCATAAGCCTGCCACAATGGCAGGCTTATTGTGATGAACTTCACAAAATGATTCTAATATTCAAAAAAATTAAATATTTTACTTCTCGCAAAATACCGAACGTAAGTGTGTGAATCACTTCAATTCTGAACCTCAAAATAAAACATTTATTGCACTTAAGTGCGTGAAACAATTGAAAGCGTTAACTTTTTTACTTTTATGAATCATGAGGTTAGAGTCACTCCAACAGCCAGAAACGGTACTTACTTGGAGATGAATAATGCCATCAGTAGTTACAGAAAAAACTAACCCCCAGAACTCTGACTGTACAAAAACCAGTGTGCGAGCACGATCTAACAAAGGTGACCAGTTTAAAGGTCAAAAGAAGCGAACCTTTAAAAATCCTGCAAAAGCTAACGCTTTCAAAAAAAAGCTCGTTGCTCAATTTGCGAAAGGAGATTTTAGTTTCTTTTCCCAAACGCAAAAGCATCTATCAATGTCCGATGTTATCAATGCGTGCATCAGTAGCCCTCTTTTCATTGATTTGAAAGCTGAGAGTGCATCACTACTAAAACGAATTGCTCTTACTTCTTTTGGCAATGCCCCCGCAGACCAACTAGAAGCCTATCACTGGTTTACCTTAACTAACGACATGTACAGCGCTTGGGGAAACAAGCCTCAAACCATAGCTCATAACCTGTCTGTGCTGCGTTCAACTTTACAAAATTGCAAGACAATGCTGCGACTAGAAATTGAACTCGGTGGTTATTCCGATGCTATGGCAACAGCAAGGCGTAAGGGCTATATAGGTCGCAGTGAGGAACGAACTCGCCGACCGACAGAAGATGAATTAAATGCAATTACAAAAGAGCTTCAAAGGCAGAGCTTAAACTCTCGCCAAAAAATACCAATGCTAGATATTGTTGAGTTTGCACAAGAAACTGCTGCAAGACGCGGAGAAATCTGTAGTGAACAAATCTGCTGGAGGAATTGGAACGCTAAAAATCGTACCCTCACTATCCGTGATCGCAAAACACCAAAAAAGGGTCAAAAGATAACTTCAACTTTTGAGCTGTCACCGAAAGCTATAGAAATTATTATGCGACAGCCCAAAGGTAAAGGTAGCGACCCAATTTTCCCCTATAAAGCTAATTCGGTAACTTCCTCTTGGGGACGAACCATGGAAAAACTTGGGATTAAAGACCTTCACTTTCATGACCTTCGGGCAGAGGCGCTATGTCGTCTATACGAAGCAAACTGGAGTCTCCCTGCGATTTCAAAAGTTTCTGGTCATCGTGATTTGAACATCCTAAACAACATCTATTTACGCTTCTACCCGATGCTACCAAGTCGTTTAGCCGCTTAACTCTTAATTTAAATCCTCTTTGATCTCATCCCCACTAATCGGGGAGGGATCACTGTTACCAAAATACAGGAAACAATTACATGTACACATACAACACACACGGAAATATTCGCACCAAATACCCACTCGAACGTACTTACACAGACCGAAATGGCAACTACCTATCTTTCATCCTCTCGGTGGAATATCAACAATCGAATGGAGACTGGTCTGAAGCAGGCCTGCGCTGGATGATCAATAGTGAGGACAAAATCTTTGTGATGGAAAACGGCTTCAAAGACTTCCCACACCGCATTCGTTAATAGTTTTATCTTTCATTAAAAATGGCGGAGATTGCCTCCGCCCATACTAAATTAGAGCAATACCAAAAATGCAAAAAAAATCAAAAGTAAAATATGGTTCTTTAGAGTTCTCTATCGGTTCAGATGGCTTCGACAACATCCAGCCTTGGCTTGTAAAAAGTTTCTTCTCTAAATCATCATTTGGAGTTCTTTACGGTAAATCCGGTTCGCGAAAATCTTTTATTGCGATAGATCTAAGCTGTTCCATTGCTACTGGCACGCCATGGCAAGATAAGAACGTTGCCGCTGGTGCAGTGGTTTATGTAGCATCAGAAGGACAAACAGGCATGAGTCAACGGATAAAAGCATGGGAAATAATAAATGACAAAAAGGCAGATAATCTCTACATCCTAGGCCAAAGCTTACTTCTATCTGATGCCTCAGACAGAGGCAAGTTAATTGAATCTATTCATGATATTGAAAACAAACATGGGGTTAAAGTTCAGTTAGTCGTCCTTGATACACTTGCTCGCAACTTTGAAGGTGATGAGAACAGCTCGGATGCTATGGGCAAATTTATCCGTGGCTGCGATATAGTAAAAGATATTATCGACACTACTATCTTATGTGTTCACCACTGTGGTAAAGACAGTTCAAAGGGGGGACGTGGAAGCTCTGCTCTTATTGGCGCTTGCGATTTTGAGTTTAAGGTTACACACAACACCACGACTAACCTTACAACACTCAGCAACACTAAACAGAAAGACGCCGAAGCTGCACCAGATTTTGTCTTTGATTTTCAATCCGTAGCGCTCGGCACCTTTTGTGATGAAAATAAGCCTATTACATCTTTAGCATTAACAGCACCAGCAACAATTGAACGCGAAAAAACTAACGAGAACAATCCTACCTTAAAAGCCCTACGCGAAAAATTTAAGGGGCGGTGTACAAGAGATGAGTTGCGAATGGCTTGCTTCCCTCCTCAAGATAATGTGAAAGCGAATACGACCAACCAACAATTCAAACGGTCTTTGACCAGTTTGCAAGATGAAGGGTTGATTGTCATTCATCAAAAAGGTGCAAAGGCACACGCGAGTGACGAGATTACAGTGGCACACCAATATGAGCTGCCGCTTTAATAGCAACAGCCCCCTTCCTCAATGACAAATGACGCACTTATATAAGTGCGTCATTTGTCATTGAGGAAGGGTCATGAATTGTTAGCTTATTCAGCTTCTATTAAAAATGTAATAGTCGGAAACCTCGATTCAATCTCATCAATAAAGCGCTGTATATTTCCTATTCCCCAGTTTCTGACCACATAGTAGCCCTGCTCTTCAAAAAATAGCTCTGGCTCTTTGTGTACACGATACTTACGGTATTTACGTTCATTATCTTTAACCTCACTTTCCATCTTTATCAATGGAAAAGAGCATGACGTGTTTTGGCGAAGAAACTCAAAAGAGTGACTATCTAACAACCCTGATTCCAAAACAGCTTGAACAGTAAACAAACCAAGATCAGATTTTTTGAAGCGGGTTTTGAAGGGCTGACCGTCTATAGATAGTGATATAACTGAAGAGTCACGCTGGCCTACTCGTGCAGCTCGCTCTTCTCTTTTCTTATGGCGAACTTCAATCTGGTAGTCTAAGGCTTCAGGGAGTGGAATTATCTGTTCTACATTGAGCAAAAGGCGATCATCTAGTCGAAGTGGGTTCAAACGAACACAGGTGATGTCTAGCCCCATATCATTAACCCAAAGTACCGATGTCGTGATCTCTTTGGAAAAATTTCGCGCAGCAAGAACAATGCGAACATCCTTGCCAAATTCATCTTCTTGAGGCGAATCCCAATCAAGAAAATCAAGTAACGAGCTTTCGGCATCCTGCTCTTGCTCTGTCTTAGCTAAGAACTCTTTATAAGCACTCACCGCTTGTTCCCAAGTAAGGTTAGCCACCATAGCGGCATAACGAATGGCTTGAAGCTCCATATGGCCGCCATCGTCATCCCTTTTTAGTTCAATGACGACGAGGTTCGCTGATTTGTCTATCCCTAACAAATCAATTCGGCGATTAGACTCTACAAAATGGCCGTACTCTTCTGCAATCACCAAAGTATCGGGGCTAATAGCCTCAATATTGGCTCTCAATAGGCGTTGGATATCTTGCCTTTCCTTTAGCCTCTCCGCTTCAAAAGAAGTAGGTTCAACCCTAATGAGTGTGTCTTTCGCTAATTCATAGATTGCCATTAACCTACCCCTTATACCCACTCAACATATCAAAAATAACCCGTGCAAACTGCTGAGTTTTATTAGGGTCAGAAAGCAACTGCATCATCTGCTCTTGATGCGCTTCATTACTTCCAAGAATCGCATCATCAATCGCTTGAGGGAAATCGCCCAGCATTGCCTGTTCACGGGTGTTATTGGCAATTTGACTCATGACCGCTTCGTTCTCGGTGAGCTTATCTCTTACAGTAAAGGCGTAATTGATCATATCTTTGTCTGACAAGTTATCAGTGATGAACACTTCATTTAACTTATCAAGGATATGGGAAAGGAACTCTTCCTTCTTATCCTTGGCCTTAGCAGTACCGATGTCGGTGCTTGGCTCAAGTTGGTAGTCAGGAGCATCTTCTTTCAGCTGTATATCTTGCTGGCGGATCTTAGATAGACGGTAGTGGCTCATTACCACGTTATCTAAATCTAACTCATCTTCCTCAATCACCTTCTCTCGTAGCAACGGGCGCAAGTGGCGCGCATACAAGCTCAATTTTTCTAGCTCTTTATCATCGTAATCAACGAGCTGGGACATAAACTCATAGAAACGGGTAAAGCTGCCGAGATCCTTCTTGAATATCTCAAGACGGTCTTTCTCTTGCTTGCAGTCTTTAAAACTATTCTCTGCATTGGCAATAAGAACAGCGTCGCCTGTTTTCTTTGTGCGTTCAAACATCTCTTTAGCTTTAATATAAGCCTCTACCGCTGAGGTATAACGCTTTTGCCAACGTTCCTTGGCTGGATGACAGATGTTGCTGATTGCAGCATTAGATTTGTTCTTGGTGAAGAAGGCTTCGCAAAACTGCTCTACTTCAGACCACAAAAAGATGCCACTTGTGCGCAGCTTCTCATACAGGTCAAATACCATGTTAGGATCGGTGACATCCGTCAACTCTGCGGTTTGGTAATAGGGCTGGAAAGACCCCAAAATCTCATCTGGCTCATTGTAAAAGTCTAATACGAAGGTGCCTGTTTCTGCCTTGCCCGGATAAGTACGGTTAAGACGAGAAAGTGTTTGAACACACTCAACACCGCCTAGCTTCTTATCAACGTACATAGCGCACAACTTCGGTTGGTCAAAGCCTGTCTGGAACTTATTAGCCACCAGCATTACCTGATAGTCGTCACTATCAAAGGCTTTACGCATATCCCGACCTTTTAAGTCTGGGTTCATGTTCTTTTCTGTGAACTTTTGATCGATAAAAGCAAAGCTATCAGGGTCATTAGCGTTGAATTCGACTTCACCAGAGAAGGCCACCATAGCGCGGATCGCATCATAACCTGTCTTCTTCTCGGCAAGCGCATCAGCCACGTACTTATCAAAAGCGAGTTTGTAACGTACCGCTTCTTTACGAGAGCTAGTAACCACCATCGCTTTAGCCTGACCACCTAATAAGCCCATGACGTTATCTTTGAAGTGCTCAACAATCACTTTGACCTTTTGTGAGATGTTGTGATCGTGTAGGCGTACCCATTGGTTCAACTTAACCTTGGCTTTCTTGCTGTCGACTTCTTTATCAGCAGCCTCCACCTTCTGCGCTAATTGATACATCACCTTGTAATTGGTGTAGTTCTTTAGCACATCCAAAATAAAACCTTCTTCAATGGCTTGGCGCATTGAATACACATGATACGCTTCGGGCTTATTCTGCTTTGATGGCGCAAGCTCAGGCTTAGGTAAACGTCCAAATAGCTCCATCGTCTTTGGTTTAGGGGTTGCCGTGAATGCGTAGTAGTTTAGGTTGGCACTGCCTTGACGTGCAGCAATAGTCGCATCCAAAATATCTTCCGACGACAACTCGACATCATCATCGGCTTCTTCGGTCATCAATACTTCTTTTAACTGACGAGCCGTAGAACCACTTTGCGAAGAGTGCGCTTCATCCGCAATTACTGCATAGCTGCGTTCTTTCAGACTGGTGCTGTTTTCTATCGCACGTAACACAAACGGGAAGGTTTGAATGGTTACGATGATAATAGGTTGCGAGTTCTCTAATGCTGAAGCCAACTTCTCTGATTTAGAGCCATCACCCTCTTTGTTATTGATGCGCCCTACTACGCCATCGGCATGTTCAAATTGGTAGATGGTATCTTGCAACTGATCATCAAGAACGGTTCGGTCAGTGACGACAATGACAGAGTGAAATTGCTTGTTACCTTCCGCATCATAAAGAGTAGAAAGCTGGTGCGCAGTCCATGCAATAGAATTCGACTTACCCGACCCCGCACTATGCTGCACAAGATACTTGTTACCCGTACCCTCTTCGATGGCGGCATCAATGAGCTTAGTGACGACATCCCATTGGTGGTAACGCGGGAAGATCAGCGTTTCTTTCTTAGATTTGCGTCCTTCCCAATCTTCCTTTTCTTCAATTTGAAGATGAACAAAGCGACCGATGATATTTAATAGATTGTCAGGGACTAATACCTCATTCCACAAATAATCCGTGGCATAGCGGCTCTCATCTTTCGGCACATCATTACCCGCACCGCCTTCTTTCGTCCCTTTATTGAAAGGAAGGAAGAAGGTGTCATCACCTGCCAGTTTGGTTGCCATATGCACTTCATATTGACTCACAGCGAAATGCACCAAAGCACCACGTTTAAAGGTTAATAGTGGCTCTGGTTTCTTAGTTGCAGGGTCTTTGGGTAGACGAGTGCGTTTGTACTGCTTAATTGCATTCTCTACCGCTTGTTTGAACTCTGATTTCAATTCAAGCGTTGATACTGGCAAGCCGTTGACGAACAGCACCAGATCAATACGCCACGCCTTAGCTTTTTTGCCTGTCGCTTCTAGATGCTCTTTAGTGGCATAAGGGCTGTAAACCAGCTCAGGAACGATACGACAGATGTTCTGCTGATAACGCGCCAAAGTTTCAGGGTTTAGGTTATGCTCTGGCTTAAACTGGCACAACGAGAAACGCGCATTACGAATCTTCAAGCCGTGACGCAGCACACCCAAAGTACCAAAACTACGTGAGGCTTGGTCTGTGGCATTCACATCAGCTTTTTTTAATTGAGCAACTAGCGCTTCAATAAAGTGACGGTCGGACTCATTTGGGTAAACCTTACAGAACTTCTCCCACTCTTTTAGTTGGGTTTCTTTTACGAATTTCAGAACATCTTGTTCATAGAGTGCTGATTCGCGGTTGTAGCCTTCTGGCTTACCCTCTACCCAGCCGTTCTCCACCATCTGGCGAATGATGTCATCTTGGAAGATACGCTCTTGCGTTGAATCGGTACTCATTAGCTAGCCTCCTGCTGTTGAGCTTCTTGGTTCGCTGGAGCTTGCCAATTACGTACATCAATCTTTCCGGTGACAGTTGCTGAAATCAAGGCTGTACGTCGTTCCATAGCCAAGTCAATAGATTCATTAGCGATCATTAATAACCTATCAAATTGACTCAATCTTCGAGTCGTCTCAGTGACAATAAACTCTTGCTCTCTCACTGGTGGAACAGTGATATTAAAATTACTAATTAATTCACAGTTTAAAGCAGCCTGATTTCCGCCTCGCGCGCACTCTCGAATTTCGTTATAAGCAGCTTGTAGTACAAGATGCCCATACTCAGATTTTAATCTTGCGTCAGGAATGATCGCTGCAAGGTTTTGGTTTATTGTCGCTTCAATTTTAGTTATTGCAGAAAGACCTCTAGTTTTACCTTGACCAATCATACCCATCACTAGAGTACCAACTGGAATCAATTCGACTGAGCATTCAGTCAGTGCTTTTTCCGTAATATATTCGGATGCTTCAGTTATGTGATATTGATTGACAGTACCAGATGATAACCACGCTACTTCTTTTTTATTCCAATACGAAATGTTTGCCTTGCTTGGAGTTGAACCATTGATAACTCTTCCATAATAGCCGATCTTTCCTACCTTCCAATGCTCTGGCACCTCCCCTAACCACTCCACACCAGAATCTTTCATTGACGCTTGTGAATTTAAACCTTTTGTCACCGCATGGCTGATCACAGCTTGGCGCTTTTCTTTTAGCAGCTTAATAAGTTGCTGTTGCTTGTCGATCAAAGTATCGATTTTGGCGGTTTCGTGATCGAGGAAGTAGAGTATTTTCTCCTGCTCTTCCATTGGTGGAACTGGAATATATTGACCTTTGATATCATCCCAGCCAATTGCCGCTCTATGTGCCAAGATGCCATTACCAAACGTAGCTAAATGTTTCTGAAAAGGTGTGTTTTCAAAAACCCTCAAAGCAAATCTCTTATGTAGAATCTCTGTTTTTGCTTGCAAGATTATGTAAACAGGACTACACACACCATCGTAGTCAGACATGCCATAAGAACCAATCGAATAGTTCATACTGTTGATAACAAGCTGACCTTTCCTGACTAATTTACACTTACTTAAATCATCAGGCTTTTTATTACCAACATCACCCTTTTCTTCGTAAGGAATTACCCCAACGTTTGCCATAACTGATAAATAGTTTTGCACCTTGCCATCATGATTCTTCTCTACTAAGTGATCTACAGCAGATCTACATGGAGCAAGCAACCAATGTGCAGGTACTTCACCGCACCAATCAATTCCGGTACTCTGGTATTCGGAGTATTTAAATTGCTTGCCCATTATGAATGCACCTCTTGTAGCAGCTTCATAATCTCAGTACTCACCGCATCCAAATCCGCGTCAATAACTTCTAGCTTACGCGGTGGCTGGTAGATATAGAAATGGCGGTTAAATGGGATTTCGTAACCAACAACACCGATCTCACTATCTTTCTCATCTCGCTTATCTGCATTAATCCATGCATCAACAACGTGAGGCGCGACTTCTTTATTGAAGTAGGTTTCAATCATCGCCGAGGTGCTGATACTTGGGTCAAGCGGCACATTCTCATTATCACGGAGGTCGCCGTCTTGTTGGAATTCGACCACTTTACCTTTGTATTCAAACGCGCCGTACAATGGCTGTGCATCTTCCTTTAGTGCCTTTTTAACGACTGGTTCCGCTTCTTGGTTTTTCCACGTTACTGCATCAATAAATTGCTTTTTTTCTTTGGCATCAAACTTAATACCTGTAGCTTTAAATGCGCCTTTTAGGGTCAGTTCAAATTGGTTGAAGTCATCGCTTTGGTGCTCTTTTCCACCCAAAGATTGACCTATCTGCGCTTGTAGCTGCTGAGCTTTCTCCATGAGCGATTTTTGGAATAGCCATACCTTGCTATCCAAGACATCTTTAATTTGCTTCTCTTTAAGCTCTGGAAAATTCGCTTTAATTAAGGTACGAACCTCAGTTTCAACATGACCTAACAGACCATATGCCTCGTCTGTCCACTCTGAACCAAACTTCTCATAGATCGCAGTCATAACTGCGTTGAATGGCTTAGGAGCAAAACGGAGAGTATTGATTCGCTCATCCGTTAACTGTGTAGATAAACGTAATGGACGCTCAATTGTTAGGCGGCGGTAGCCAAACTCGTGGGTACTGAAAATCTTGCTGGCGAAAGTTTTAGGCGCTTCTGTTTTTGGTGTCGCTGACTGACGTCCACGGTTTGACTTTTGCTCTGCTGGCTTATCAAGCTTGCGAGCATCAACCACTTCAAAATCACCAAAGCTACGCGTAATGGTTTTAATGTCATCTTCACTCATTACGTTACGCTTAGAGCCTAACGATTTACGCATCTTGCCACACAGGTTAGAGCCATCAATTAATTGCACTTTGCCTTTGCGTTCTGAGGCTTTCTTATTACTTAGCACCCATACGTAAGTTGCAATGCCCGTGTTATAGAACATGTCGGTTGGCAGCGCGACAATGGCTTCAAGTAAGTCAGCTTCAAGAATATAACGACGAATTTCACTTTCGCCACTACCAGCACCACCAGTAAATAATGGTGAACCATTAAGAATGATGCCGATACGACCGCCATCAGTAACACTGCCGTCGACGGCATGAGTGTCACGCATTTTGCTGATCAGGTGCATCAAGAACAGTAAAGAACCATCAGACACACGAGGTAGACCCGCACCGAAACGCCCATCGAAACCCTTAAGGGTATGCTCATCTTTGATCTCACCTTCAATCTTCTTCCAGTCAACACCGAACGGAGGGTTAGACAGCATGTAATCAAATTGGTCGGCTGGCAGTTGGTCATTAGATAGGGTGTTACCTAATTTGATACGGCTGACATCTTGTCCCTTAATCAACATATCCGCTTTACAAATTGCGTATGACTCTGGGTTTAACTCCTGACCAAATGCACGCATTACTGCTTTAGGGTTCAGCTCATGAACATATTCCATACCTGAAGATAGGAAGCCGCCCGTACCCGCTGTAGGGTCGTAAATGGTACGAATAATGCCTTCTTTAGTCAGCGCATCATCATCTTCCATAAACACAAGCGATGTGGTCAAGCGAACAATATCACGAGGGGTAAAGTGCTCACCTGCCGTCTCATTTGAGCTTTCAGCAAAACGGCGAATCAACTCTTCAAAGACCAAACCCATATCATGGTTAGAAATGGCTTTAGGGGAAAGATCTGTGGTAGCAAACTTCTTCACCACCTTGTAAAGAAGGTTGGCGTCATCCAACAGACCAACAAATTCATCAAACTTGAAGTGCTCAAAGATTTCACGAGCGTCCGCAGAGAAGCATTGAATGTAGTTCTCTAGGTTGGCTTTAATGTCGCTCTGCCCCATCTTGCCAAGGTTCATTGGCGAGGTATTGAAGAATGAAAGCCCGTTAGTAGCACGAAGCAGCATCTTCTCTTGGGCTTCTTCAGGCAGGTTCATAGCTTTCACTTTCTCGGCCTGAATAACAACAGCATCTTTGCTTTCTTCCAGTACACACTCAAGGCGACGAAGAAGAGTAAAAGGCAAGATCACACGCCCGTATTGAGATTGTTTGAAGTCACCGCGAAGAAGGTCGGCAACCGACCAAATGAATGCAGCGGTTTGTGAGAAATTTGTATTAGTCATCTAGACACTCTCTTATGAGTTCTTCTGGGAGAAACTTGTATGTTTCAACATTTGGGTAAGGGCACACAAAACGTAGGTTGCCTTCGACGGGATCGCTATAGAAATAGAAACCCATTATCTCGCTATTTGGGACAGTCTCTCTCATTGTTAATAAAGGAAATAACTTTGTAACTGCAATGCTTTCTTCGTGAGTTAAGTCGCTATGAGCCAGATAAAGCTGCCCAGAGATCATCGGCTCTTGAGTTTTAATTCTTGCTGTTTTCGCAGGATTTATCCCAAGGCCTTTCAATACTTCCACTTCATAGAAGAATGAATTGCCATCATATTGTGCTTGTATGGGCTTAATCAGTGTTGTCATCTCAAAGAACGGTCTCAATACACTCTGCATTTTCTCATTTAAAGACTGTATTGTTTTCTTTGCATTGCGCACTAATTCTGCTGATGGAAGCCCTCTGTGAGCAATATCATTTCTAAGATCTGTTGCACGAGATAGTATATCCGTAATATCACTATGACAAAGAGAACTGATTAGTACGGTCGAGTCAGGGAAGTGATGCTTGTATTCACTTAATCGGTTGTGACTGAAAGCCATTGTTAAACTCTTTAGGCCTTTTGCTGAGCATAGAGTTTTCTTGGGTGGACTTATATGCCCAAAAACTATGGACACTAAATATAAGCCCAAAAATTCATAAGTTTTAATAAAAGCTTCAGCTCTCTCTCTTTCATTAAATTTGGACTCTGCTAACTCCCAAAGAATGGCTAAAGGAGTAGGCAACATCGATGAGAATTCTTGTTGATATCGATTTGTGACACTCTGATAAGGAAGTATCTGTTCTTTTGCAGTCTGAAAGTCACTAAATACTGATTTTTTTAGCAATTCAACCCGAGTAAGCACGGCATCGCACTCAAACCAAAAATCAATCAATGCAGATTGGTTAGAAACCGGGGGAACCGATATTCGGGCATTTAGCCATGAAGTCATTGACACGTTCCTCCATGAACTCGAAGACATAAAGTTGCTATCGAGCCAATCTTTACCTTCTTCTTGTTGTAAGAATATGTTGTAAAATTCGGCCAGCAGAGTGTTCGTAGGTAAATCAAAACGTATTGGCGATTGCGCTTTTCTTTGCTCATTTAAGCTAGAAAACTCGACGATTCTTCCTGTTGGTGTATCAAGAACAAGTAACCCTTTAGGATCTATCGTCACAATTTCTTTGAGTCGATATTGTGTCCCTTTGAGTAATTCATCTCGAGAGTGATCTCTTTGAAAAAAAGAACGAAAATTAATCTCATATCCAACGATACCTATTTCATTGTCATGCTCATCGCGCTTATCTGCATTAATCCATGCATCTGATGAATACGGTTGTACTTCTTTTGTAAAACAAGATTCAATGAGTGCTGAGGTTGTTAATTTCGGATTAAGTGCAACGTTCTCATTATCACGCAAATCACTATCTTGTTGGTACTCGACTACTTTACCTTGCCACTCCTTAACATTCCCCTGATAAGAAAATGCACCATAAAGCGGCCGCGCGAGTTCTTTCAGAGCTTTTTTTACAACAGGTTCCGCATCTTGGTTTTTCCATGTTACTGCATCAATGAACTGCTTTCTCTCTTTGGCAGATAGTTTAACACCCGTTTTTTTCAACGCTTCTTTGAGTGTGAGTTCAAACTGGTTAAAGTCATTGGACTGTTGTGACTTTCCACCTAGAGAACCTGCGAACTCAACTTGAAGCTGTCGAGCTTTACCCATTAATGATTTTTGAGATAACCATACTTTACAATCTAAGACATCTTTGATCTGCCTCGCTTTAAGCTCAGAGAAGTCAGCTTTGATTAATGCTCGAACCTCAGTTTCAACTTCGCTCAACATGCCATAGGTATCATTCGTCCATTCAGAACCAAACTGCTCATAAATAGCGGGCATAACTGCGTGAAAGGGTTTAGGAGCAAAACGGAGAGTATTGATTCGCTCATCCGTTAGTTGTGCAGATAAACGTAACGGCCGCTCAATCGTTAAGCGGCGGTATCCAAACTCGTAAGTATTAAAGATCTTACTTGAGAAGGTTTTTGGCGCTGCTATTTTGGGTGTCGCTGACTGACGCCCACGATTAGTATTTTGCTCTGTTGGCTTATCAAACTCACGAGCGTCAACCACTTCAAAATTACCAAAGCTGCGAGTAATAGTTTTGATGTCATCTTCACTCATTACGTTACGCTTAGAGCCTAGCGACTTACGCATCTTGCTACACAGATGGGAGCCATCAATTAATTGCACTTTACCTTTACGTTCCGAAACTTTCTTATTACTTAAAACCCATACGTAAGTTGCAATCCCTGTGTTATAGAACATGTCTGTTGGGAGTGCGACGATAGATTCAAGTAAATCAGCTTCAAGGATGTAACGACGGATTTCACTTTCACCACTACCAGCACCGCCAGTAAATAGTGGTGAGCCATTAAAAATGATACCGATACGACTGCTACCAGTAAAACTACCACCGATAGCATAAGGGCCATGCATTTTGCTGATCAAATGCATCAAGAACAATAGAGAGCCATCAGACATTCGGGGCAACCCCGCACCAAAGCGACCATTAAGAGGCTTTAGGTTATGTTCGTCTTTGATTTCACGTTCAATCTTCTTCCAATCAAGCCCGAACGGAGGGTTAGATAGCATGTAATCAAATTTTCCGTCTGGCAGTTGGTCATTTGAAAGGGTGTTACCTAACTTGATAAGGCTAGTATCCTGCCCTTTGATCAACATATTCGCTTTACAGATAGCGTATGACTCTGGGTTTAGTTCCTGACCAAACGCATGCATCACCACACTGGGGTTCAGTTCATGGGCATATTCGATACCTGAAGATAGGAAGCCTCCCGAACCAACTGTAGGATCATAAATGGTACGTATAACGCCTTCTTTAGAAAGCGCATCATCATCTTCCATTAACACGAGCGAAGTAGTTAGACGAACGATATCACGAGGGGTAAAGTGCTCACCTGCCGTTTCATTTGAGCTTTCAGCAAAACGTCGAATCAGCTCTTCAAACACCAACCCCATATCATGGTTAGACATAGATTTAGGGGAAAGATCGGTAGCGGCAAACTTCTTAACTACTTTATATAGAAGGTTAGCGTCATCTAACAGACCAACAAACTCATCAAACTTAAAATATTCAAAGATCTCACGAACATCCGCAGAAAAACCTTGAATGTAGTAATCTAAGTTGGCTTGGATATCACTATACCCTACATGATTTAGATTCATTCGGGAGGTATTGAAGAACGACAAACCGTTAGTAACACGAAGCAACATCTTCTCTTGGGCTTCTTCAGAAAGGTTCATAGCTTTCACTTTCTCAGCCTGAATAACAACTGCATCTTTACTTTCTTCCAGTACACATTCAAGGCGACGAAGAAGAGTGAAAGGTAAGATCACACGCCCGTATTGAGATTGTTTGAAGTCACCGCGAAGCAGATCGGCAACCGACCAAATGAAAGCAGCGGTTTGAGAGAAGTTGTTGTTGGTCATAGTTCTGTAGTCAATCTGACGAAAATTGCGCTGATTATACCCTACCGATATCATAGGGACAGCGACCTAAAACAAAAAAAGCACCTACATCAGGTGCTTAATTAAACAAGTTATCTTATTGAGAAATCATCAAGCCTTATAGCATGGGGCGGCGTCAATGATGTGCTTAGCAAGTAACTCTAGAATTTCCTTTACTTGCTTGTCACGACGATCCAAAAGCTGCTTGAGATTAGTGATTTTCACCTCAAGATCTTCGCCATCAGCGATATCTTCTAGGTTGTAAGCATCTTCAGCATGTCGAGTAACCTTTTCTATCCATGCCAACTTTGATCGGTTATCTGGTGTATCACTTAAAGTAAGAAAGCCAGCTTCAATTGCTTTTTCTATTACTTTTTCAGCAAGTCTGGTTGCTTCAAATTCTTCTAAATCGTATGCAAATTTGAATAATAGTTTGGTGGGAATAAGTTTGCTCATAGTGTTTATTTAAAGGATACATTTTCTTTTTCCAACAGCAAAATTTGGTAAAAGTGCGAGCGCTCTTTTTAGGGGTAGTTAAGAAGGGTCTCCCTTCTTGCCAGTGACAATGCGAAGCCGTTGTCCTATCTGGAACCACTACTGAATAGTAATGGTTCCAGTCCAGTAGTTTGTACAAGTTAAGGCAAAAGTCTAAAATTTAAATAAACATCCAACATGCTAAAAAACTGGACTGTAATAACCCAACCCGTTCGCTTTGCTACTGATGGCGTCATGATGCGCGAGCGCTACCTTCAAAGCCTAACGCACGCCAACCACAAACATACCCAGCGTATCGTTTCTATTTTTGGTTGCGCGGAAACATCTAACCGCATAGCGCTAGCTGGCGAAGAATTTAGACTGAATCAACAGATGTATAACCGCCGTGGCGGTCGCCCACTTTCGAGCTACGCGGTCGAGTATTGCCTAACTCTTCCGAAAGGCTACCGCCCAACTAAACAACAATGGCAATCTGTAGTTAAGGATTGCAGCTTAGCCCTCGCAAAGTTATGCAAGCTCGACAAATCAGAATTCTCACAATATCGTCAGCAAATCCGAGCTGTATTACACCAACAAGAACAAGGTGGAAAACGCGGCAGCGGTGATCACGTCCACTTAATTATTGGGAAGGTCGTTGGCAAGCAAGTTCTGAAGGAACTTCAGCAAAAGAAGGCAACTAAATTAATCAAGCAAACTTTCAATCATGCTGTTTTAAAACATGTCGGGGTAGATCATAGAAGCTATGAACCGATTGAGGCAGAGAAAGGTAGGAGGCTCTCGACTTGGCAATATCAGTATGAAAAAGCCAACCAAGCTTTAGAGATAGAAAAGCTTATCGCAAAAATGCAAAGCCAATTTGATAAATGGCTCAAAGCCAAGGAAGAACATAACGACAGGCAACAACAACGCCAAAAGAATCGACTCATTAAAACCTATGAGTCCCTTGCCTCTCACTCATTATCGAAGCAGCAACAAGAGCAAGCTGAAGTTATAAAAAACAAGATACACTAATTTGTAAGAAGCCTGTCATATCAACAGGCTTCATTTTTAACCTAGCACTGCATGCGAAGCCAGTCGCATTGAGACTCAGTGGCTACACGCTCTATATAAGCGACAAGGTGGTTAAAATCGACCAACCACGGGGCTTTCTGAGAATCACCTAAACGAATGACAGGAAAAGGGAGGTCATTAATGCGCGCTTTCCGTTTCGCTGTACTTGCTGTCAGTCCGAGATAAGTTGTTGCAACAACTTCCAACGGAATAAGAGGCTCATTGCTATGTTTGGCTGCCAAAAGCGATTGAGTGGAAATAGAATTCAAAGTGACGCTCATCGATGCTCCTAATTTATTATCGTCGGTCATACTACGACACGCTCTATCAATAATATTTAGCAGCACTTTTTCACGCCCATAAAGCATTTTTTTTGAATTTTTCAGAAAGGGAGATAGTATGGGCAAGACGGTGCTTTAATTTTATGACGAGTAACAGTCCCCTAACCATCCCCTCAACTTCTCAAAGCAGATGTAACATACTGTTTTTGTAGGCTAAACCAGCTCAGTACTACGAATCGAGCATTGGTGCTACGGAGAGCCTGCAAGAATGAGTCATGATATAAACACCCGTTTTTATGTTGCCAAGGTAGAGCGCAGCAGTACGCTCAAAAAATAAGTCGGGTATTGTATACCCAAGCACCTCTAGGTGCTAGTTTCAGCGAGAATGATTTGGTTGTCTGGCTAGCCAAATGCTTAGGAATATGCAGCAGTAATACGAATCTGTCACTCGTTGATTCATTCTGTGATGACTATTCCGACTTCACACCACCACCGACTTGCTTTAATTCATGATTTTCGTTCTGATAGTGGGTAAAATGAAGCATTTCTAAACGAACTTCGTATAGAAATGATTTATCATAGAGCACGTCCGATAGTTATGGTGAAAGGTTTGAACCCAACAATCATTGAACAAATTGAAAGTATCTGCGCAGAGCGTGGAGTACGATTGACTCCGCAACGCCGACGCGTATTTGAACTCATTTGTTCTAATCGCCGCGCCTCAAGTGCGTATGAGCTATTGGAGCAACTAAAAGAGAGTGAGCCTCAGGCTAAGCCTCCCACTGTTTATCGAGCATTAGATTTTCTCCTAGAGCAAGGCTTCATCCACCGAGTGGAATCGACAAATAGCTTTATTACTTGTTGTTCTTTCAATACTCAGCAGCACTTTTTCCAATTACTAATTTGCGATAAATGTGGTGATGTCGTTGAACTCGAAGATGAGACGCTGATATCCTTGTTAGCCGAAAACGCCGAGAAGCATGGATTCAAACTGACCAACCAAGTTATTGAAACTCATGGTGAATGCCAGGCCTGTTCCTCCGAGACGAAAGAAAAAGTATAGAAGAACGTTATGCGCGCTGAATTTGTAAACCCGTTTTTAGCTTCTTTAATGAACGTGCTAAAAACCATGGCTTCTCTTGAGCTGAAGCCACAAAAACCGCGAATCAAAAAAGATGAGATCGCACGAGGTGACGTTTCTGGTCTGATTGGCATGGTAGGTCCACAAACTCGTGGTTCAATGTCGATTACCTTTGATGAAGCGCTAGCTCTAGAAATCATGCAGAACATGCTTGGTGAGCGTCCAAATGGACTCAATGAAGAGGTCACCGATATGGTGGGTGAGATCACCAACATGGTTACTGGTGGTGCGAAACGCATTCTGGCGGAAAGTGGTTTTGATTTTGATATGGCAACACCCGTAGTGGTTTCTGGCCGAGGCCATACGATTCGCCACAAGTGTGAGGGCTCAATCATCATCATGCCTTTCTCTTCCCAATGGGGAAATGCCTTTATCGAAATTTGCTTCGAATAAAGGAGAAAAAATAGGTTGGCACTGGCCAACCTATTTTGTTTTTGCCTCAGGCAATAAAAAAGGTCAGCATTTGCTGACCTTTTCTTTATCTATTCAAACCAAACATTAAGCTTTGAACGCTTTAAATGCGTTGATTAGACCATTTGTTGAGCTGTCATGCGAGCTGATTTGAGACTCGTCTGCAAGCTCAGGTAGGATTTGGTTAGCCAGTTGTTTACCTAGCTCCACGCCCCATTGGTCAAAGCTGAAGATATTCCAGATAACACCTTGTACGAAAATTTTGTGTTCGTACATTGCGATCAAGTTACCTAGCGTACGAGGCGTGATTTGCTTCACTAGGATAGAGTTTGTTGGACGGTTACCTTCAAACACTTTGAATGGCGCGATCGCGGCCACTTCTTCAGCGTTCTTACCTGCTTTCACCAACTCTTCTTTCACGGTTTCTTCACTCTTACCAAACGCTAGTGCTTCAGTTTGCGCAAAGAAGTTGGACATCAGTTTTTGGTGATGATCGCTAGCTGGGTTGTGGCTGATTGCAGGTGCAATGAAGTCACATGGGATCAGCTTAGTGCCTTGGTGAATCAGTTGGTAGAACGCGTGCTGACCGTTGGTACCTGGTTCACCCCAAATAATAGGGCCCGTTTGGTAAGTCACGGCATTGCCTTCACGGTCAACGTATTTACCGTTTGATTCCATGTTACCTTGTTGGAAGTACGCCGCGAAACGGTGCATGTACTGATCGTAAGGTAAGATAGCTTCTGATTCCGCACCGTGGAAGTTGTTGTACCAAATACCGATAAGCGCAAGGATCACAGGGATGTTGCTTTCTAGGTCTGTTGATACGAAGTGCTTGTCCATCTCGTGAGCACCTTCAAGCAGCTCAACGAAGTTGTCGTAACCTACCGCTAATGCGATTGATAAACCGATTGCAGACCATAGTGAGTAACGGCCACCAACCCAGTCCCAGAATTCGAACATGTTCGCGGTATCAATACCGAACTCAGACACGGCTGTCGCGTTCGTTGAAAGCGCAGCAAAATGCTTAGCCACGTGCGCTTGATCACCCGCAGACTCTAGGAACCAATCACGAGCAGTGTGCGCGTTAGTCATGGTTTCTTGCGTTGTGAACGTCTTAGACGCGATCAAGAATAGCGTCGTTTCTGGGTTAACTTTCTTCAACGTTTCAACGATGTGAGTACCATCAACGTTAGATACGAAGTGAAGGTTTAGATGATTTTTGTATGGTGCTAGAGCTTCCGTCACCATGTAAGGACCAAGGTCAGAACCACCGATACCGATGTTCACGATATCTGTAATTGCTTTACCTGTGTAACCTTTCCACTCACCGCCGATAACGCGTTCAGTGAATGATTTCATTTTTTCTAGAACCGCGTTCACTGCTGGCATTACGTCTTCGCCGTCTACCATTACTGGTGTATTCGCGCGGTTACGTAGTGCAGTGTGAAGAACAGCGCGACCTTCTGTTTGGTTGATCGCTTCGCCACTGAACATCGCTTCAATTGCAGATTTCAGCTCAGTCTCGTTCGCAAGAGCGAACAGGTGCTTCAGAGTTTCCTCATTGATGAGGTTCTTTGAGTAATCGACTAGGATGTCTGAGCCGAAACGTGCAGAGTATTTGTCGAAACGCGCTGCGTCTTGAGCAAATAACTCTTTAAGATCCATATCTTGTGCAGATTCGAAATGCGCAGTTAGCGCTTTCCAAGCTTGTGTTTGCGTTGGATTGATATTTTTCAACATGGTCTTTATCCCGATGTTACAGTAGGTTCCATTCCTTACAGTCTAGCGAAAACTGTGGAATCCCCGATTTAGCAAATAGAATATTAATTAGATGTTTGGGCGAATTGCCACAAAACAAGTCTTTGTAATTTTTTTTCAGGTGCCAATTATGACTGAGAGTATTTACACTCACATTGAGTTAGGTCACGTTCCCTGCCCTGAAAATGAACAATTCATTTACGATGACAAGAATCATATCACTTACTAATGACAGGCTCTAATTGGAATAGGATAGACGCCAATTTATAAATTTCCAAAGGAACACGTATGTGGGCACAAAAAACACTGCAATTAAAAGCGAGAAGCCGCGGTTTTCACCTAATAACTGATGAAATTGAACAACAATTACCACAAATAAACGAGCTTTCAGTAGGTTTATTACACCTATTTATTCAACATACCTCCGCCAGTTTGACCTTAAATGAGAATGCTGATCCAACCGTGCGTATGGATATGGAAGCGCACTTCAATAAGTTTGTGCCAGAGCGTGCTCCTTATTATCAGCATACCTATGAAGGTGATGACGACATGCCAGCACACATTAAAGCATCCCTACTTGGCAGTAGTGTGACGATACCAATCCAAAATGGTCGATTAGCTTTAGGAACATGGCAGGGCATTTACTTGGGTGAGCACCGAGACTTTGGCGGCGGCCGCCGCGTTATTGCTACGATTAACGGTGAGTAGATAAAACAAAGGCTAACCTTAGGTTAGCCTTTCGCTGTTTATTTTGAGTACTCCATCTCGACGCGAGGCGTTAGCTTAGTCACGAGTTCATACGCAATGGTACCAATGTGACCCGCCACTTCTTCTACTGGGAGCTCTTTCCCCCAAAGAATCGCTTCGTCGCTGACTTTATCCGTTGCATCTGGTCCCAAATCGACCGTCAGCATATCCATGGAAACTCGACCTGCGATAGGTACTTTACGACCATTTACCCAAACCGGAGTGCCATTCGGGGCACTTCTTGGGTAACCGTCGCCATACCCTACAGCGATGACACCGACTTTTGTATCTCGCTTACTGGTCCACATACCGCCGTAGCCAACACTTTCGCCCTTCTTAACTTCACGTACCGCAATAAGATGGGATTTAAGTGTCATCACGGGTTGATACCCCAGATCTTGTGCGGTCTTGTCATCAAATGGCGATACACCATACATGATGATGCCCGGACGAACCCAATCCAAATGGCTTTGAGGCCATGCCAACAACCCCGCAGAGGCCGCAAGTGAACGCTCCCCCTGACAACCAGAGGTCAACGACTTAAACAGCTCAATCTGTTGGGGAGTGATATGGCTATCCAGCTCATCTGCACAGCCAAAGTGACTCATGTAACGTAACGGCTTGGCTACGTTTGGACACTCTTTCAACCGCGTGACAAACTCATCATATTGCTCAGGGCGAACGCCAAGACGGTGCATCCCACTGTCAATCTTAAGCCACACGACAACCGGAGTTTCAAGGTCGGCTTGCTCCAAAGCGATAAGCTGCTCTTCACAATGCACCACGGTTTGGATGTTGTTCGTCACAAGAACGGGTAAGTCACCTGGAGAGTAAAAACCTTCTAGCAATAGAATCGGCTTTACCACGCCACAAGCGCGCAGTTGCAACGCTTCTTCAATGCGAGCCACACCAAACGCATCCGCATGGTTGGCATGTTTTGCAACGTGACGTAATCCGTGGCCATAGCCATTGGCCTTCACTACAGCCATCACTTTACTTTGGGGCGCTTGCGCTTTCACGCGCTGTAAGTTGTGCTGCAACGCAGACAAATCAATGCACGCCTTGGCCGCTTTCATATAGCTCATGGGGTTACTCATCATCAATATCGAATGCAGGACCCGCGTAGTTGTCAAAGCGCGAGTGTTGACCTTGGAAGGTGAGACGCACAGAGCCGATAGGACCGTTACGTTGCTTACCAATGATGATTTCTGCCGTACCTTTGTATGGGCTATCTGGGTGATACACCTCGTCACGGTAGATGAACATGATCAAGTCGGCATCCTGCTCGATAGAGCCCGACTCACGCAAGTCCGAGTTTACTGGGCGTTTATCTGAACGTTGCTCTAGGGAACGGTTAAGCTGAGACAGCGCCACGACGGGCACATTCAGCTCTTTTGCCAGCGCTTTCAGAGAGCGCGATATCTCCGCAATTTCCAGCGTACGGTTATCAGAGAGTGCAGGCACGCGCATAAGCTGAAGGTAGTCGACCATGATCATCGACAGACCGCCATGTTCACGTGCGATACGGCGAGCGCGTGAACGCACTTCGGTCGGAGTTAGACCGGAGCTGTCATCAATGTACATGTTTTTCTTCTGCATCAAGATACCCATAGTAGAAGAAATACGCGCCCAGTCTTCGTCATCCAGCTGACCCGTACGGATCTTGGTTTGGTCAACGCGAGACAAAGAAGCCAACATACGCATCATCAACTGCTCGGCTGGCATCTCTAGCGAGAAAATAAGCACAGGCTTCTCTTGTTGCATGGCCGCATTTTCACACAAGTTCATCGCAAAGGTCGTTTTACCCATCGATGGACGCGCCGCGACAATCACCAAATCAGAACCTTGCAAACCTGCGGTTTTCTTATTGAGGTCAGTGAAACCTGTGTCGACACCCGTCACACCATCTTGCGGCGTTTTATATAACAGCTCGATACGTTCTAACGTCTTTTCGAGGATGTTATCGACATTTTGTGGCCCTTCGTTTTCACTGGTTCGTGACTCAGCGATGGCGAAAACTTTACTCTCCGCCATATCAATCAGATCTTCCGAACTTCGACCTTGAGGATCGTAACCCGCATCCGCAATCTCATTCGCGACACCGATCAAACCACGGACGATCGCACGCTCGGCAACAATATCAGCGTACGCATTAATGTTAGCGGCACTTGGCGTGTTTTTCGCCAAATCTGCAAGGTAAGCAAAACCGCCCACATCTTCTAATTGCTCGTGACGCTCCAAGTATTCCGATAAAGTAATAAGATCGAGAGGCTTGCCCGCTTCAAGAATGGTTTTTACACCTTCAAAAATTAGGCGATGCGGACGACTATAGAAATCACTGCTTACAACACGTTCGGCAACGGTGTCCCAACGTTCATTGTCCAGTAAAAGACCACCAATTACTGATTGCTCGGCTTCTAGTGAGTGAGGTGGCACTTTGATTGCGTCGACCTGACTGTCTGAAGGTTTGCGATTTCTGTTTTCCGCCATGACTTTGCTCGATAACTACTATTGACCCACGATTATAACCTTAACCTAACTGAGATGCTTCCCCGAAGCGACAATTACTTGTTAAGAAATCAACATGCGAACCGCACAAGTAATAGCCTGGTTCTTCCGCCCAGCTCTAATAAAAATTAACCTACCATTGACCCAACAAAATATCTGTATCAGTATCATGCCCCTCCTTTTTAATTACGTTCGAGGTTGATGTGTCCCGATACTGGTTACTTAGCTTTAGCCTACTATGCGCTAGTGCATCGTATGCTGACGAATCAGTACAGCCAGAGCAAAATATTGATGTGCCTGACCCATTAAAAACCGAGGTGGAGTTCGGCTATCAAGCTCACACAGGTAACACGGACTCTCGTTCCCTGAATGCTCGTTTGAGTGCTGAATATACGTCAGGTCGACACCGTTCTAATGGTGAATGGAAGTACTACAACTTGTACAAAGACGGTGAAGAAGACAAACGCTCATCCACCTACGCCCTACAGAGTGACTACAAGTTAGGCCCTAAAACGTATTTGTATGGCAGCTTTAAAGGGGTGGATTCTCGTTACAGTGCCTATTTTAAAGACTACACCTTATCAGGTGGTTTGGGTTACCAGTTTTCCTACACTGAAAACTTCATTTTAGAGGTAGAAGTCGGTCCTGGTTTTCGTTATCAAGAACCAAATTTAGATGAGATAGATGATGACGACATTGTCTTTCCCGATATCGTTCGAGAAGGCATTTTTCGAGGGAATATCAATACGACTTGGCACGCACTAGATAATTTGAGTTTCGCGGCTGATATTACGTTGGTAACAGGTAAAAGTAACACTCGGGCCGATAGTGAACTCAGCGTGACCAATGATATTACTGAAGATATTGCACTGAAACTGGCACACTCTCGTCAGTATCACGATAAAGTGCCTGAAGGCTTAAGCAAAGCGGACAGCGTATTTTCCGTTAATTTACTTTTCGCTTTTTAACCCTTTTTCTCTCAGTTTTAGAAATAAAAAAAGCACCTCCGAAGAGGTGCTTTTTAGTATTTCGTCTTGATACTGAATTACTCAGCAGCTACAACTTGTAGGTTCACAGTTGCGAAAACTTCAGAGTGAAGTTGAACGCTGATCTCGAACTCACCAGTTGTACGTAGAGCACCTTCAGGAAGGCGAACTTCGCTCTTAGCAACTTCAACGCCTGCAGCTGTGATAGCGTCAGCGATGTCACGAGTACCGATAGAACCGAATAGTTTGCCTTCGTCACCAGCTTTAGAAGCGATAACTACAGCTTCTAGAGCGTTAACTTTCTCTGCGCGAGCTTCTGCAGCAGCTAGTTGCTCAGCAACTTTAGCTTCTAGTTCAGCACGACGAGCTTCAAACATTTCAACGTTAGCTTTAGTTGCCATAACTGCTTTACCTTGTGGGATAAGGAAGTTACGAGCGTAGCCAGATTTAACGTTTGCAGTATCGCCAAGACCACCTAGGTTACCAATTTTATCAAGTAGAATAACTTGCATTGCTTAATCCTCTTTCTTAATAAAATGAACCGATTACTGATGCTTGTCAGTGTACGGTAGTAGAGCTAGGTAGCGTGAACGCTTGATAGCACGTGCTAGTTGACGCTGGTACTTAGCGCTTGTACCAGTGATACGGCTAGGTACGATTTTACCAGCTTCAGTGATGTAGTTTTTAAGAGTTGCTACGTCTTTGTAATCAATCTCTTGTACGCCTTCTGCAGTGAAACGGCAGAATTTACGACGACGGAAGAAACGAGCCATGGGCTATCTCCTGATCTTAAATTTGAGTAATGTTGTCGGCGTGTAACACTAATTTCCCCACGCCATTTCGGCCGGTTTGATAAGTGACAAAACCACTTACCTTAATGTTACTGCCTTGAACTAAATTCTGAGTTAGTGCTTGTGACCCAAGCCCGCTGACGACTACCGGCATACGACAATAAACTTGTCGAGGTAAGTCAGCTTCGATAATAGTAGAGCGATGCTCCAGCCAAAACCGACAGTGTTCAATGCCACCTGGGCTTTTACTACGAATGGGCGGTTTGGCAATGGTGCCGCTCAGCTCCATTCGATTGGCCATAAAACTTACTCAGCAGCTTCTGACTTAGCTTCAGGCTTAGCTTCAGAACGCTCTTCACGACGTGGAGCACGCTCTTCTTTTTGCTTAAGCATGATAGATTGCTCAGTGATCGCTGCTTTAGTACGCATGATCATGTTACGTAGAACTGCATCGTTGAAACGGAAAGCAGTTTCTAGCTCATCAATTACAGCTTGGTCAGCTTCAACGTTCATAAGAACGTAGTGAGCTTTGTGAAGCTTGTTGATTGGGTAAGCCAGTTGACGACGGCCCCAGTCTTCTAGACGGTGGATTTTACCGCCAGCTTCAGTGATTGAACCAGTGTAACGCTCGATCATGCCAGCAACTTGCTCGCTTTGATCTGGGTGCACCATGAATACGATTTCGTAATGACGCATTGGTTGCTCCTTACGGATTATTCAGCTTCCACAAATGGCTCAGTCGTCCAGAGGAAGCAAGGAACTAAAGATAATTGACTGAGTTTAAGGAGCACGAATAGTACAGAAAGGGCGCAAAATAGGCAAGTGATTATTTGCTCAACGCAGGGGATATTTTATTTCATCCAACGCTAGAAATAACAAAGGCTGCCAATAAAGTGACAGCCTTTAAAATCAGGGCATTATCGCGCGTATATCGGGACTTATTTTACTTCAGCCAGTTCCGTGCGCATTTGGTCGATCACTTGTTTGTAATCTGGCTGACCGAAAATCGCCGAGCCTGCAACAAACATGTCTGCGCCCGCTTCTGCGATTTCACGAATGTTGTCAACCTTCACACCGCCATCAATTTCTAAACGGATATCGCGACCAGACTCATCGATCATCTTACGAACTGCACGCAGTTTATCTAGTGTGTGAGGAATGAATGATTGACCACCAAAGCCAGGATTAACCGACATCAGTAGAATCATGTCGACTTTGTCCATGATGAACTCAAGGCTCGCAAGTGGCGTTGCTGGGTTTAGTACCACACCAGCCTGACAGCCGTGCTCTTTAATTAACTGCAGTGTACGGTCTACATGATCAGAAGCTTCCACATGGAATGTAATCATCGACGCACCCGCTTTTGCGAAATCAGGAATAATGCGGTCAACCGGTTTCACCATTAGGTGAACATCGATTGGTGCTGTGATGCCGTAATCGCGTAGTGCTTTACACACAGGTGCACCAAAAGTCAGGTTTGGTACATAGTGGTTATCCATAACGTCGAAATGCACCACATCCGCACCCGCTGCGAGTACTTTCTCGACATCTTCACCGAGACGAGCAAAATCTGCCGATAAAATGGATGGAGCAATAAGAAAATCTTTCATACCTGACCTCAGTAGTAATGAGCAAACAATCTGCGCGCAATTCTACCGAAGCCAGTGGGGAGATCCACTATTTAGATTTAATAGTGTGAGAACTAAGAGTTTGGTTTATCCATCTCAGGGGCATGAAAAAGCGCAAGAAGCTCATCGACTTTATTACGACCACTGCCATTGCGGCTAATGGTGCGCTTTACTTTTACTACATTGAGATCTGCACCGTGATACAACCGACGCGTCAACGTAGTGTCGTGGTTAGAAATCAGAACCGGAATACCACGCTCAGTCGCCGTTCTTTCAGCAATGTCGGCTAATGCAGCCTGGTCATCCAACGTGAAACCATTACCTGCGTATGAGGTGAAATTTGCCGTGTTTGAAAGCGGTGCATAAGGAGGATCGCAATACACCACACTCCCCTTACGTGCTCGGCGAAAAGTTTCTGGATAACCTTCACAAACGAACGTGGCTTTCTTGGCTTTTTCGGCAAAAAACTCCAATTCCGCCTCTGGGAAGTAAGGCTTTTTATATGAACCGAACGGAACGTTAAAACCGCCTTTTTTGTTGTAACGGCATAGACCATTAAAACCAAAGCGGTTCATGTACAAAAACGCTAAAGAGCGGTACATCACGTCATCGGTTTTATTAAACTCAGCGCGAATGTGTAAGTAGGCTTCTTTACGGTTATTCTCGGCAACAAACCAACGCTTCGCTTCAGAGATGTACTCTTCAGGGCGTTCTTTCAGTAGGTTGTACAGATTGATCAGATCTGGATTGATATCTGCCAGTAGGTAATGGTCATAGTCGGTATTCAGAAAAACTGAGCCCGCGCCAACAAAAGGTTCAACTAGCTTTCGAGCCGGCGGTAAATGACGTTGGATGTCTTCAACCAGTCCGTATTTTCCTCCTGCCCATTTAAGAAAGGCTCGTTGCTTTTTCATCTACTGCTCTATCTATCGACCAAAAATTAAGGCTGCGGAATGTAACATATTTTTCAGCGAAGCTCAGGTTTATTTCACGCGATCAATTTCGCGATGAACCTGACGGAGTGATTTTGCCCAAGGACTCACCGACTTAACCGAATCAGGCAAGCTTGCAACGGCATCGCGAGCCATTTGAATTGTCGGATAATCTTGGTATGTGATGATATACCACTCGGTGTCATTGCGAACGGTAGGATAAATTCGTACTTGATTATTCAGCTGATGCTCATCGAGGAAGGCTTGTACATCGTCCATTGACGTCATAGCAGCAAGCTGCAGTGTATAGGCTCTTGGTGATAGTGCTTTTAATTCTTCGCGAGCAAATGAAAACTTAACCACAGACTGCTTCGCACCGTCTTCTTCTGGCTGAGCAGAAGTTTGCGTCATACCTTGATTTGGTTTTACGACTTTTATTAAGGGTGAGCTGGTTTCATCAGTGGCGTCTTGCTTCTCAACGCCCACGACATCATCAATCGCTTTTGTGTCTGCTGAATCAGCTTTACCTTCAAGCAATGCATCGACCACATTCGACTCAATCACCACTCTCTGTTGATTGTCATCACTGCCAACGCTCGCCACTTCTTCCGTTACTGCTGGCGGTAATGAATCAGAATCATCAATCGCGCCAGAGCCATCAAGGCCACTGCTAGTGTCATCAGTCACAGATTGTAGTGAAGACTGCGCAGCACTGATTCCTGACTCTTCAAAAGTTGGAATAGCCGTTTGCTCTAAACTACCAGCAATTTGCTGCGCTTTATCATGAGGGCTTGGTTGATTATACATCCACCAATAGCCACCAGCAGCAAGCAACAGTAATGCTAATACCACTAACGCAATATTCAGCGGTGAACCGACAATCGAGCGGATAATGATCCTTTTTTCCACTTTCATCTCTCCTAACGCCATGATGTCACCCGGTACTGGGTCAACTTTTTTAAATGCATCTCGAACCCGCTTCTCCGCCTCATCATCAACATAGCGCGCAACAAGTGATTCAAAGAAACGACGGGCTTCCACTTCGGACAACATATCAATATCAAGCTCAACAGGCTTTATCTCTTGTCCGTAACTGAGACGTGACAGCAATCCTTCTAAGCGCCCAGACTGCGTAAATAATAAGACATTGATGGTCCAATTCGGCTTATGATGCGCCTCTAAAACCAGCATCCAAAGCTCAGAAACGAGCGTCTCACTTAATAAATGCGCATCATCAACCACAATCGCGATATCACAAGGCTCATCACCCAATAGTCTTTCGAGGCTATCAAGTAAAGGTTCTTGCTGATTAAACAATGCGTCCGAAACCAGTTGACTCAAAATAAGGATGCGGCGCTGCACATCATCTTGATTAGAATGACAAAGTAACAAACATTGATTCTTGTTACTGGCACCCACTTCAAGGTATCGCTGCGCTAACCAAGATTTTCCATAACCATCATGACCATTAATCGCAATGAAATTGGAACCAAAATTAGTCAGCAATCCCAACCTATCAAGCAACTCGATTTGAGAATCTAGTTCCAGAACGTGAGCAACACTCATCTAATAACCTTAATACACTACAAGAATGACGCCCAAAGGCGCCATTACAAGGTTAAATATCGCGACCGAAGTCTATCGCCTGTTTGAGTACGTCTTGTGTCGTATCAGCAATGACCTCGGCACTGCCAATGCCTGTAGGCAAAACCAATCGTAATTGACCAGAGAGGACTTTTTTATCTCGCATCATATGTTTGAGGAAGTCATCGAAGCTCATACTTTCTGGAGTATGAGCAGGCAGTTTGGCACGACGCAAAATCGCAACAATACGCTCAAATTGCTCTGCTGAGATAAGACCGCGCAGATGCGAAGTTTTGGCCGCCATAACCGTGCCAGCAGAAACCGCTTCACCATGCAGCCAATTGCCGTAGCCAAGCTCAGCTTCAATCGCATGACCAAAGGTGTGACCTAAGTTGAGCAGAGCGCGGATGCCCGATTCTTTCTCATCCAGAGCCACCACTTCCGCTTTTATTTCACAGCAACGTGCAATGGCATAAGTTAGCGCTTCTTCATCCAACGCGTACAAGCGTTCAAGGTTTTCTTCCAACCATACAAAAAAGTCTGCATCGTAAATGATGCCGTACTTAATGACTTCTGCGATACCTGCTGCGAATTCACGCTCAGGCAACGTCGATAAACAGTTGGTATCGATGATCACGGCTTTAGGTTGGTAAAACGCACCTATCATGTTCTTACCCAACGGATGGTTAACCGCGGTTTTTCCACCCACCGAAGAATCCACTTGAGATAGTAATGTCGTTGGTATTTGAATAAAGTCGACCCCACGCTGGTAACAGGCAGAAGCAAAACCCACAAGGTCGCCAATAACGCCACCACCTAACGCGATGATCACAACATCACGAGCGTAATTCCCCTCGAGGAGGAAGTTCATCACTTGGTTAAACACATCCAAGTTTTTGTACTGTTCGCCGTCAGGCAATTCTAACAAGGATGCACTACAACCGAGCTGCTCGAGTTGCTTTAAAATTTTGTCAGCATACAAAGGCGCCACTGTGACATTACTGATCACAACAACTTTTTGTTTTGCATTTTTGTTTGAGAGAACTTGAGAGAGGTACGCCGGGTCCTCAAATAACCCGGCGCCAATAGAGATTGGGTAGCTACGCTCAGCTAGGTTGACCGTAATCCGTTCCATCGGTTTGCTCCAATTAAAAAAAAGATAAAAACTTATCTCTCTTCTAGCATTTTTACGATCTGGTTGGCTACCACTTTTGCACTCTGATCGTCAGTGCGAACAGTGTAATCCGCTACTTCTTCATACAGAGGATTACGTTCTTCAGCTAATTGCTCCAATACTTCGCGAGGGTTGTCCGTTTGAAGTAGAGGACGCTTCTTGTCACGGTTTGTGCGCGCAAGTTGCTTTTCAATCGTCGTTTCTAAGTAAACAACAACACCACGTGCCGAAAGACGATTACGGTTTTCTTTGCTCTTAACAGAGCCACCGCCAGTCGCAAGCACGATGCCTTGCTCTTGTGTTAGGTCTTCAAGTACCGCTTCTTCACGCTTGCGGAAGCCTTCTTCACCTTCTACATCAAAAACCCAAGAGATGTCTGCACCAGTGCGTTCTTCGATCACTGTATCGGAGTCAACAAACTCCATATGCAGTTGCTGTGCTAGATGTCTACCAATTGTACTTTTGCCGGCGCCCATTGGGCCAACAAGGAAAATATTACGTTTCTCAGCCATGTTTAGCAGTAATTTACAACATTGATTCAATAAGATCGCCACAAGAAAACACAGCTAAATCGCTGTTCTACAAGGCTTGTGGCACCAGTTCCTCACAGATAATTCGTGATAAGACCCGAAATTATCCAAGCATGGTGCCACTATTGCAACTTTATTTTTGATTTAATCAGTTTTTCACGAGGTAGAACTACTGAATCACCACCTTAGGGGTGACGAAAATTAACAGCTCACTTTTGCCAACATTTTCATAACTTCGACGGAAAAGCGCACCTAATAGTGGCAGATCGCCTAACAAAGGCACTTTGTCCACAGAGTTAGTAATGCTGTGCTGGAAAATACCACCAAGAACGACGGTTTCACCGTTATTTACTAACACTTGCGTCCCGATACGCTGAGTATCAATCGCAACGGCTTCACCAGTGCCTGTTTTCACGACTTGTCCAGGTCTATCTTGCGTAACGCTTAAGTCCAACACAAGACGGTTATCCGGTGTAATTTGTGGCGTCACCTTCAAACTCAATACTGCTTTTTTGAACGTTACCGTCGTGGCACCACTTGATGAGGACTCTAGATAAGGTATCTCGGTACCTTGCTCAATATAGGCAGGCTTCTTATTAGTAGTGATCAAACGTGGGCTTGAGATAATCTCAGCTTTGGACTCTTGTTGCAGCGCAGAAAGCTCGAGGTCTAACAAGGTGTCTGAGCCTAATTTTGCAACCTGAAAAGCAATGCTGGTCGCGTTTGGACTGGTTGCAGCTAAGTTTACGTTTAGGAAGTCATCGATACCTACTCCATCACCGTCACCACCGTCTTCTCCTTCACCACCACCGTTATATAAACCGATCGTGGCAAGGTTGTTTTCGATAGAACCACCAACCGTGTTATTGCCATTAATAGAGGTAAAGCCCCAGCGAATTCCCAACTCGTCCATGTTGCCTTCATTGATGGTCACAATACGCGCTTCAATTTGAACCTGCTTCACCGGGATATCCAAAGATTCAATAATTTCTCGAATCACTTCAATGTTTTCAGGTAGCTCACGAATCAATAACGAGTTAGTCCGCTCATCAATGGTCATACTGCCTCGCTCAGACAACATACTGATGTTCCCTTCTCCGTTGATCATCTCTGCAATATCTGATGCTTTAGCGAAGTTTACCTTGATGATTTCAGACGAAAGCTCTCCCATCGTTTGTTCTAGCTGCTGCTTTTCGAGTTGCTGTTTTTCGCGCAGATCAAGCTCATCTGTTGGAGCAACCAGAATCACGTTGCCATCAACACGCTTATCTAACCCCTTAACTTGCAAAATAATATCCAGCACTTGCTGCCACGGAACACCATCAAGACGAAGTGTGAGGTTACCTTCTACGGAGTCTGAAACAACCAAGTTGAACTGGTTGTAGTCGGCAATCAGCTGTAACACGTTACGTACAGGAATATCTTGGAAGTTAATCGAAATGAGCTTGCCTTCTTTTTCTAGAATGCTTTTATCCGGAGCTTTCTCATTGGGTTTGATCTTAGCCACTTTGATTTCCAAGAATCGCCCCGTTAAACGGTAATCATGCGTATATTCTTCATTGATGTGCGCAACCAAGCGCGTAGTTGAGGTATCGCGAAACACCTCTACGCTTTCAACCACAGTCGAGAAATCTTTTACGTCTAGGAGATACAGTTGCTCGTCTTTTACCGAAGTATTAAGCAAATCGATACTTAACCCTTCCTGTACGCGTTTGACATCGACAATCGCGGCAGGTGACGCCAGTTCAACGACTATAACGGCGTCTTTATCTTTATTAGTGCGAAAGTCGATACTCTTTAAGGCATTAGACGATACTTCTTCTGCTGCCACTAAAGGGGCTAAAAATACAAACAACCATAAGGAGAAGAGCCCTGTTAGTATCCTTGGTGTACGTGTTAATCCTTGTCTCATTTTCATTACTCAATATCAAAAATAAATGGGGCTATCTCAAAGCCAACTTAACTTTACGCTTCTGCCAACACCCTAAGCCGTCGGGCAACGTTTCATTAACTAACAAATAGGAATGGCTGACGTGGGTCACTTTGCCATTGTTGCGTCCGAGGTATTGCCCCGGCTTCACTTTATAAACGGTTCC
Organism: Vibrio sp. J2-4; assembly: GCF_021728155.1. Classification (NCBI taxonomy): domain Bacteria; kingdom Pseudomonadati; phylum Pseudomonadota; class Gammaproteobacteria; order Vibrionales; family Vibrionaceae; genus Vibrio; species Vibrio sp. J2-4. Next base: position 28,187 of record NZ_JAKKCN010000011.1, on the reverse strand, counting down.
ATTGGGTGCCTGAACGAGACCAGAAACCGTATTACCCATGCCCATAACTCCTTTCAAACGTAATTGGCTTAATGGGAATTTTTCTAATTTGCCAGTGCGCCTTCTTGAAGGCGGTTGCCAGCAATCTTTTCTTGCAACGGGCTGAGTGGCGATGGTGGCTTCTTTTGGCAACTCAAAGGGCGCACGCTGTACTTCAGGTGCGTACGTGACGGCAACATACTTATCTGCAGGCTTAAGTTTCTCGACATCTCGACGCGCCTGACTCTCCACCCCTCGAATAAAATCCGTTAATGACTCATCATTCGCCTGACATCCAAGTAGCAGAGACCCCATCAGTACCAGTAACAAATGCTTACTTGTCATTGTTCGTCTCCTCTGGCTTAAACTGATAGGTATTGGCTCGTACCCTAAAGTGCAGAGTTTCACTTTCTTGGCTGACACGCTGCCAAGTCACATCTTTAAACGTGATGATTCGAGGTAGCGTTGCTATCGCCTGAGAAAAATGGCCGATGTCATGAAAATCTCCCGTTAACTCAATGTTTAAAGGAAGACGATAGAGGAAATGCTCTGATTGCTTTTCACCCCAGTCGATACGGGTAAAGGTCAACTTATTGTCGATACCGAGTTCATTCACCGAAGCGAGCATCGTAGCCAACTCTTTTTGCGCGGGCAGTTGTTGTAGCAATAATTCGTAACGCGTGGTGAGTTCATCCAATTGAGATTGAAGCTGAGGCAATGCTGCTACTTTGTTCGCTTTGATCTTCAATGCCACCTTGAGCGTCTGCTCCTGCTGGACCAAGTTATTCAATTGCTCTTCTTTTGGCTTAAGGTAAAACCAATAGCCAAAACCTTGAATTAGGAAAATCAGCAGCGCGATAACCACAAGCTGAGGCAACAATGGCCACTCTGCCATTTCATCTATTTCGAGATCCTGCCAATCAACCATGCTGGGCCTCCACTTTCTTCTCCGGCACTTTGAACATGAAAGACACTTTGAACGTTTGGAACTCTTTTCCAAAACGCGCTTTTCCGTGAACGATGGAGTGCATTTCTACGTCATTCAACTTGGCCGAACGCTCCATGTTGTCCAGCATCGTGGCAAGCTTTGGAGTGCTATCAGAGATCCCCGAGATCTCAATTTCCAGATCATTCATTTTGATCTTGTCGACATATACACCTTCAGGAATGACGGCTGGCATCAAGTTCATAAACTCGGTCGTTTTGTTTCTACCGTTTTGTAACCCTTCAACCACTTTTAAACGTTCGAGGATTTTGCTGTGCTCTTGCTCGGCGATTTTCATTGCTTCAATACGCTGGTCGAGCTCAGCAATGTAGTGAGTAAGGTAATCAAGCCGCTCCTGCTGCTGATCTTGTTGGTACTCAAAAAACTTTCCAATACCCCATTGAATACCAATGGCGACCAACATGCCTAACGCGACCAAGCTAATGAAACGACGTCGGTGCTCTTCTCTTTGGTTCTCTCGCCAAGGAAGTAAATTAATGCGATAAAGCACGCGCACCTCCTAGCCAATGAATGCCACGAATCGCGAGTCCTGCGGCTGTAGAGAAATGCTGCCAATCCGCGGCACGACGTTTACGTTTGGGCACCTTCATCTCAAATAGCCCTAGCGGGTTTAGCAATTCACACTCTAGTGACAGTTGCTGAGATAACTCTTCCGCGAGCATTGGTGTCGAAGCTCCTTCCCCTGATAACCAGATACCTTTGATATTTTGCGAGCCATTAATTGAGGTGTAGAGCTGCATCTGACGTTTCACCCGTTCCACGATTTGGCGATTAAACAGCTCTGTTTTCTCCTGAGCATCATCGGACATCAAATCATCTTGAACAGGGCTGTTTGCTCCGCGTGTGCCGCAAGCAAACTCTTTGTGAAACAGCTCACCTTGTTCGGTAAACATGGTAAAGGAGCTCGATGAGGTGCCAATATCGAGTAAGCAGTACTTATTTTTGTCAGGAAAGCGATCGGCGGTGAGCTTCCAGATATGACCAAGACTTTGTGAATGCACGTCCACTAAAACGGGTTTTAGTCCGGATTTTTGTAATGCATCCACGCGACTATCGACCACATCTTTTCTTGTCGCAAACACTTGATAGTTATCAGTCCCACGCAACCCATCTTCTGCACGAAGACGGACGAAGTCTAAACTCAGCTCTTCGACAGGGAATGGCGATTGATGAGAAAATGCCTGAATCACAGCAAACTCAACTTCGCTATCTTCAAGGTTTTGTTCTATTTGCAATTTTTTACTGATCACCGAATTATCAGGCACTGAAATTGCGACCTTTTTAGCACCAAAAGGCAGTTCTTTTTTAATCAGCTTTAGGGTCTTTACAATTTCTTGATGATTTATAGTGTTATTTTCAGCGACAATACCTTCCTTTAGTAATATTTCTTTGTAACCCAACAGAGCGTAATTGTTGCCTGTGGGTTTAAGTACTACGGCTTTGAGGCTGTTATGGCCTATATCGATGCCGGTAACGATTAGCTTATCCATCTCTTACTCTCGCTCCGAAATTTCTTCGTGCAAAGGTTGTTATTAGCACCCAAATAAGAGTTAATATCTCTATGTGCTAAATTTTTGACCTAAGAGTACAAGGGTTTGCCGTTACACAGCCTCAACCAATCAGGGATTCTCCGGTGAAGTTCATAAAGCGTTTATTATTTTTAACATTGATTTGCATAATTCTTGGAGTCACCACAATATTTGGCTTCTATCAGTACGTGAAGCCTGAATTGCCAGATGTTGCAACTCTAAAAGACGTTGAATTACAAACACCTATGCAGGTGTTTAGTCAAGACGGGAAGCTGATCGCACAGTTCGGTGAAAAGCGTCGTATTCCTGTTACTTATGATGAAATTCCTCAAGACTTAATTCATGCGCTGATCGCAACCGAAGATAGCCGTTTTTACGAACACCCAGGTATCGATCCTATCGGCATCACTCGTGCAGCCGTTGTAGTTGCGATTTCAGGTTCCGCTAAGCAGGGCGCAAGTACCATTACGCAACAGCTAGCGCGTAACTTCTTCTTATCTAATGAGAAGAAGATCATGCGTAAGATTAAAGAGATTTTCATTGCTATCCACATTGAGCAGCTTCTGAGTAAGCAAGAAATCATGGAACTTTATGTCAATAAAATCTTCCTTGGTTACCGCTCATATGGTTTTGGTGCGGCCGCTCAAGTTTACTTTGGTAAGAGCCTTGATGAATTGACGTTAAGCGAACTTGCGACACTCGCAGGGATGCCAAAAGCGCCATCAACGATGAACCCAATTTACTCTCTTGAGCGTGCGACAAAACGCCGTAACGTCGTGTTAATGCGAATGCTTGATGAAAAATACATCACGCAAGAACAGTATGACGAAGCACGCAACGAACCTATCGTGGCACGTTACCACAGTGCTGAAATTGAACTTTCCGCTCCTTATGTGGCAGAACTAGCTCGTGCATGGGCCGTAAAAGAGTACGGTGAAGAAGAAGCTTACACCTCTGGCTTGAATATCTACATGACTGTGGACTCTAAACTGCAAGATGCCGCGAATACATCCGTGGTAAATAATCTGCTGTCATACGATGAACGTCACGGCTACCGCGGTGCGGAGAAAGTGCTTTGGAAAGAAGGTGAAACCGCTTGGAACAGCGAGCAAATAGAAAAGCACCTTAAGAAGCAACCAACTTATGGTGACCTTTACCCTGCAGTCGTGACAAAAGTCGATGATAAAACTGCACAAGTTTGGGTTAAAAACCATGAAGAGCAGACCATTCCTTGGACTGGAATGCATTGGGCACGAAAATACATCACCGAAAACCGCCAAGGCTCAACGCCAAAATCAGCGCATGATGTTCTAGCGACGGGTCAACAAGTTTGGGTTCGCGAAGTGAGCGAAACCAATGAAGATGACAACACGACACAAAGCTGGAAACTGAGCCAAGTGCCAACAGCGAACACCGCGTTTGTCGCGATGAACCCGGAAAATGGTGCGATATTATCGTTAGTGGGTGGTTTTAACTTTGTTCATAGTAAGTTTAACCGTGCCACTATGTCAGTGCGTCAGGTTGGCTCAAGTATCAAACCATTTATCTACTCAGCAGCAATTGACAAGGGACTTACCCTAGCCACTCTGATCAACGATGCGCCGATTAACAAATGGGACGCAGGTTCTGGTTCGGCTTGGCGACCTAAAAACTCACCACCAACCTATGGCGGTCCAACTCGCCTTCGCCTCGGCTTAGCTCAGTCAAAGAACGTGATGGCAGTGCGTACGCTGCGTGAAGTAGGCCTTGATGAGACTCGTCAGTACCTTACTCGTTTTGGTTTTGATATTAACCAAGTACCACGTTCAGAGACCATCGCGCTCGGTGCTGGTAGCTTAACACCAATGAAAGTGGCACAAGGCTACTCAGTATTTGCGAACGGAGGTTATTACGTCGAACCGTTCTACGTAGAACGCGTGGAAGATGCATTCGGTGAAGTGCTGTTTAAAGCGAATCCAAAGAGCGTTTGTCATAAGGATTGCCCACAAATGAGCGACGAGCCAGACAATCGCTATGCCGATGAGTTTGGCGAACAAGACGTCGCGATTGATGGTTTGGCAACAGACAACGCACTGGAAAATGATGAACCTCAATATGCTCCACAAGTTATCTCTGAGCAAAACGCATTCTTGATGCGTGAGATGATGTACAGCAACATTTGGGGTGGTGGTAACTGGCGTGAAGGTACGGGGTGGAACGGTACTGGCTGGCGTGCACAAAAACTGGGGCGTCGTGATATCGGTGGTAAAACGGGTACAACGAATGACTCCAAAGATGCTTGGTACAACGGCTATGGTCCTGGTGTTGTTGCCATTGCTTGGGTTGGTTTTGATGATCACTCACGCGCCCTTGGTCGCACAACGGTTAATAGCAACCTAGGCAAAGGCCAAATTTCTGGTGCTGAATCGGGTGCGAAAACCGCAGAACCCGCTTGGATTGACTTTATGCGCGTTGCACTAGAAGAAACACCTGAGCAAGGTAAAAATATTCCAGATAACATCATTCGTGTTCGTATTGATCGCAACACTGGCATGCTAACGCACAAAGTAGACAGCACATCGATGTTCGAATACTTTGAAAAAGGCACTGAGCCTACCGAATACGCTGGAGACCGTTTGGAAGACAGTATTTATTCTTCCGGCTCTGGCGCAGAAGAGCTGTTCTAAATCACTAAAGCAAAAGGGAGAGCATTCGCTCTCCCTTTTTTATGTCGGCTTTTACGCCGCGGCGTTCAATGAAGGATAAGAAGCCAATACTTCTTTAATCTTCGCCGCCAAAGCTTCAAACCTTGCACGCAGTGGTGAACCCGGGCGATATACAAGGACTATATTGCGCGAAGGCGTAGGGTTAACGGCTGGTACATAGCACACGCCATCTTTTTGCTTCTCATTGGGGATAGAAAGCTGAGGCAATAACGTAATCCCAGCACCAGCAGCGACCATATTGCGCAGTGTCTCCAAACTGGTGGCCTTAAAGCGTTCATCGTCTTTCGCTCCGGCAGCAAAACAGAAACCTAACGCTTGATCACGAAGACAGTGACCGTCTCCTAGCGCTAAAACGGTTTTACCATTCAGCTCCAACATATCAACATGGTCGAGAGAAGCCCACTCATGATCACATGGCACCGCTACGCTTAACGGCTCGTTATACACTTCGATTTCTTTAAAAGGTGCCGTTTCATCAACCGAAGCCAAGACCAAGCAGTCCAATTTACCTTCTTCTAATTGACGCACCAACTGATGTGTTTGAGCTTCGTGCAGGAAAAGCTCCAGTTCAGGAAATGCTTCTTTTATCTGCGGCAGAATTTTGGGTAGTAGATACGGACCTACCGTCGGGATGAAACCGATATGCATCGGCCCAGTCATTGCTCCGCTCTGACCACTCGCCATATCTTTAAAAGTTTTCACTTCACTTAAGATACGCTTAGCTTGCTCCACCAACTGCAACCCTGAATCGGTAAACAAAACGCGACGGCTGCTTCGCTCTAAAAGCGTGGTACCGAGTTCATCCTCTAGCTTACGAATTTGTCCACTCAATGTTGGTTGGCTAACAAAACATGCTTCTGCCGCTTTGCGAAAGTGCTTATGTTCCGCAAGTGCAACTAAGTACTCAAAATCTCGAATATTCATAACTCACAATTCGCTTCTTTTAACAATAGCTAATACCTATCAAAACCATAACACCAAACGATTAGAGCTATCAAAGGATTTTTACAATAATGGGCTCAACAGAACGAAACAGAGCAAAGAAAAACGCTAAGCTCTATACGCATAATTTAAAATAGTTAAAGGAAATCATTATGTTTGTATCTAAAGAAGGTCAACAAGTCCCTCAAGTTACTTTTCCAGTTCGTCAAGGTGACTCTTGGATGAATGTAACGACTGATGAGCTATTTAAAGGTAAGACCGTTATCGTATTTAGCTTACCGGGTGCATTTACTCCAACCTGTTCATCAAGCCATCTACCTCGTTACAACGAATTGTTCCCTGTATTTAAAGAGCACGGAGTGGATGAGATTATTTGTGTCTCAGTCAATGATACGTTCGTGATGAATGCATGGAAACAAGACCAAGAAGCAGAAAACATCACCTTCATTCCTGACGGTAATGGTGAGTTCACCGATGGCATGGGCATGTTAGTGGATAAAAACGACATCGGCTTTGGTAAACGCTCATGGCGTTACAGCATGCTAGTAAAAGATGGCGTAGTAGAAAAAATGTTCATTGAGCCAAACGAACCTGGCGACCCATTCAAGGTGTCAGACGCAGATACGATGCTGAATTACATAGCGCCTGACTACAAAACGCAAGAATCCATCACGGTGTTCACTAAACCAGGCTGCCCTTTCTGTATGAAAGCGAAACAAAACCTGATTGACCACGGTCTTCAATATGAAGAAGTGATTCTGGGTAAAGACGCAACGACAGTTAGTCTACGAGCTATATCTGGTCGCACGACTGTTCCACAAGTCTTTATCGGTGGCAAGCACATCGGCGGTAGCGAAGAGCTAGAAGCGTATCTAGGCTAAGCTGTCCATAGCCTACACCCTCGGTCTCCGGTGCCTTTGGCTCGGAGGCCAACCCTAACTCACTTCTTCTACTAGTCTAGATAAGTAGTCGTCTACCGATAAGGTGACTCCTTATACAGATTCAACGACCCAATTCACTCTCCAAGCTCAATGTAGCTAGCTTGGCTTAAAAACAAAAAGCGAGAGTTCACGATGAAACAAGTTAATGTCGACGTAGCGATTATTGGTGGTGGTACTGCTGGTCTTGGCGCTTATCGAGCAGCAAAAGCTCATACTAATAGCGTAGTAATGATTGAAGGCGGCCCTTACGGAACAACCTGTGCTCGCGTCGGTTGCATGCCCTCTAAGCTGTTGATTGCGGCCGCAGAAAGTGTCCACCAAATCGAAAAAGCGCCTGGATTTGGGATCCATCCGCAAGGTGAAATACGCATTAACGGACAAGAAGTTATGGATCGTGTAAAGCGCGAACGCGATCGTTTTGTTGGCTTTGTGCTTGAAAGTGTCGATGATATTCCCGCTGAAGACAAACTATCGGGCTACGCGAAGTTTGCCGATGACCACACTCTCATCATAGATGATCATACTCAGGTCACCGCAAAACGGATTGTGATCGCGACGGGCTCTCGTCCTGCTTATCCAGCAGCTTGGAATGAGTTGGGTGACCGTCTCGTAATGAATGATGATGTCTTTGATTGGGATGATTTGCCTGAGTCCGTTGCGGTATTTGGCCCTGGAGTGATCGGCCTTGAACTCGGTCAAGCATTGCACCGCCTAGGGGTGAAAGTGAAGCTCTTTGGTCTTGGTGGTCAAGTTGGTCCACTGACAGATCCAGAGGTGATGGCTTACGCAGATAAAACTTTTAAAGAAGAGTTCTATCTTGATGCCGATGTAAAAGTAGAAAGCATGAAGCGCATACCATCATCGAATACAGCAGGCGCAGACAAAGTTGAAATCCAATTCATTAACCACGACGGTGAATTAGAAACCTTTATTGTTGATTACGTTTTAGCAGCCACTGGACGACGTCCTAACGTAGATAAGCTAGCGATCGAGAACACCAATGTAGCATTAGATGAACGCGGTGTACCAACCGCAGATCACTACACATTGCAAACCTCCGTAGAGAGTATTTTTATTGCGGGTGATGCAAGTAACCAAGTTCCACTGCTGCACGAAGCCGCTGACCAAGGTCGCATTGCTGGTGATAATGCAGGTCGCTTCCCGGATATTCGTGCAGGTCTGCGTCGTTCGCCAATTTCAGCTGTATTCTCCGATCCGCAAATAGCTATGGTCGGTGAAACTTTCAAACAACTGGAAACTCGCTTAGGAAGCTGTGGTTGTTTTGTTACTGGTGAAGTCTCGTTTGAGAATCAAGGACGTTCGCGTGTCATGCTACGAAACAAAGGGATGTTACATGTCTATGGCGAGCAAGGTACTGGACGCTTTTTAGGTGCAGAGATGATGGGGCCGAACGCAGAACACCTCGCGCATCTTTTGGCTTGGGCACACCAAAATAGAATGACGATTTCTGAGATGCTAGATATGCCCTTCTATCATCCAGTGATCGAAGAGGGTGTCCGCACCGCTCTACGTGATTTGAATGCAAAACTACACTTAGGGCCAGAAATGGTGAAACATTGCCTTGACTGTGGGCCTGGTTGCTAACGATTTCATGCTCAATCGAGCCAGTCTTTACATACCAAGCAAAACAGAAAGCCTCGTGATTAACGGGGCTTTCTGTTGACTACTTTGAGGCGATTACATAAGTACTACACTGACATCATTGCGTAACGACTTACCATGATGCTCGCGACTACACCGATCGTAAAAAAACCACCAGCGATACTCAGTGCAAATTTCAATTCTGTCGACATGATTATTTTTCCTATTAAAGACTGACAGCGAACCATACATCAATCACGTGCCACATAAGCTCTACAAAGCTAACTTTCCATTTTTGGTTGTGTTCCTGCGCTCTAAGCTGCGACAAAAAACGCTTTCTCTCTTTGTGTTGGGTATATAATCTGAAGCAACACTGATGCCTTGGAAAACACTATGACTTGTCGCCGCTGCGAGGAACATTGGTTTTGGAAAAAGCTTGGGCGTTGCCAACGATGCTTGGATCAGTTAACGGTGCTTTCGGTACTGTGCTGGATTGTGTGGTGGTTTGCGTTCAAAGATGATCCACAAAGCATCGAGTCGATCGCTTTGATCTTTGCTGGTTTCGCTTTCAATATTTTATTGTTTTTGCACTTATGGATGCGTTTTGTCATCTTGCCGTGGCAACGTCGGCGAGGACGAAAAGAGACGGATAAAAAAGAGTAAAGTGGCAGATAGAAAAAAGCCCCAAAACCAACATCAGTTCTGGGGCTCTCTTAGATTCTTCTAAGAAAAAGCAGTGGTACTTTAATAGACCGAGCTTCCTCTCAAAGGTTCCAAATTTTTTCGATTTTTTTAGCAAATACTGATGTAAGTGAATCAGAAAATAACTATGTCATTGAATGCTAATAAAATCACTCCGAAATTTCAGCTCATGCCACATGCGATTTTTGGATCACTTGCTCCATTAAATTGATCTCTAGCGCCACTTCATCACACGCGTGCTGACGTGGACACTGATCGCAATCTTTCAAGACTTTTTCTGGCAACAGCGACTTCGATGTTGGTAAGAAGCTCTGCTTCATAAAGAACTCCGGCGTTCGAGTGAGGACAAAGACCTTCTTTATCGCCATTTGACGTGCTTTCTCAACCAAGTGATTTACGATTGCACTGCCCTGTCCTTGACCTTGCCAGCCCGCTTCGATACCAAGAGAGCGTATTTCAGCCAACCCTGAGTCATACACATATAGAGAAGCGCAACCTGTCACTTCACCATGATGCTCTGCCACCGCGAAGGAGCCAATATCTCTCACGAGCTCATTACGAGAGCGGGGTAGATTCTCACCGAGGTTCGCCCAATAAGCCACCATGCCCTCTAGTGTTTCAATGTCCGTCAAACGTGCAGGACGCACTTTCACTGCCGAGCTGTCACGCTGGCTCAGACGTTTATCCGCTTGCTCTACCGCATAAGCGACTTGGTGAGGCGAAACGCCACCCAGCGCACAACGTTTTTCCAAACAAGACTCTATTGTCAGAATGTCATACACATCATCTTCAATCACCTCAGAGAAGGTTTTTAGCTCTTGCAGAGACAATTCTTCCAGCGCACAGCCTTTATCAATTGCCCCTACCACCGCTACGCCCACAATATGGTGCGCCTCACGGAATGGGATGCCTTTCGCCACTAAGTAATCAGCTAACTCAGTCGCGTTCGCATACCCTTGCTTCGCAGCTTCAAGCGTACGCTCACCATTCACTTTAATGCCATCAAAACACAGCGCTGCCATTTCCATGCAATCATTCCATGTGTCTAACGCATCAAACAACCCTTCTTTATCTTCTTGCATGTCTTTGTTGTACGCCAATGGTAGGGCTTTCACTGTCATCATCATGCTCGATAATGCGCCATAGACACGCCCTGTCTTACCACGGATCAACTCAAGTGCATCCGGATTTTTCTTCTGTGGCATCAATGACGAACCAGACGTCACCGTATCCGCTAACTCAATAAAGTTAGACTCCCCTGAGTTGTAGAAGATCATATCTTCTGCAAGACGAGAAAGGTGCAACATAGAAATCGAGGCCACCGACATCAGTTCCATCACATGATCACGATCCGAAACCGAATCGAGTGAATTACGCGTAGCGCGGTGGAAACCAAGGTTATGAGCTAATTGTTCACGATCAATCGGATAAGCCGTGCCAGCTAAAGCACCCGAACCAAGTGGACAAGTGTCGAGGCGCTGTAAGGCATCATTCAGACGAGAGTAGTCACGCTCGAACATTTCAACATAAGCCAAACACCAGTGAGCAAAGGTGACAGGTTGAGCGCGCTGAAGATGAGTATAGCCAGGCAATACTGTGCCTTGGTGCTGCTTAGCAACATGAACCATTTGTGCTTGCAGACGATCTAAAGCAATCAACAGTTGCTGGCCTTGCTGACGACACCAAAGTTTTAGGTCTGTCGCTACTTGGTCATTACGAGAACGCCCAGTGTGGAGTTTTTTGCCTAAATCTCCCACTTTACTAATCAGCTGCTGTTCAACCCAAGAGTGGATATCTTCTGCATCTGAGCGAAGAATTTGATGAGGATCTTCCATCACTTCTAACTTCAGCTCGTTTAAAGCAAGTTCCAGCTTTTGCTGTTCTTCTGCCGATAGAACATCTACAGAAAGCAGAGCTTTAGACCATGCGATTGAACCTACGATGTCTTGCTCAGCCAATCGGTAGTCAAAACGCAACGAATCGTTAAACTCTTTAAATCTAGTGTCTGCCGCTTGGGTAAATCTTCCGCCCCATAATGCCATTGCGTTTCTCCTGATGACTATTGCTTACTCTAACGTTCTCGAATGAGTAGTAACCAATTTGATGGTCATTTGCTCACTTTTTCTTATGGGTCAACGTTACGGCAATTTCGACAAAAAATAAAGTATAAATTCAATATTTTTACATATATATTCAAAAGGAATGTATTTGCATCTTTGTGCTCATAGACGTAAGCCAACAAAAAAGACCTGCTATCCAATAGCAGGTCTTTACTCAATCCGAGATGTGGAGAGATTATTTCTTCTGGCTGTTCAACGCACGGATACGGCTTGATAGCGAGTAAAGACGGATGAAACCACCCGCATGGCTTTGGTCGTAAACCTCATCTTCACCAAAAGTTGCGAACTCTTCTGAGTACAAGCTGTTGTCAGAACGTTTTTGCGTTACCGTGGCTTGGCCTTTGTAAAGCTTAACAACCACTTCACCATTCACGTCTTGCGCTAGCTCTTCTGAAGCGGCAAGGATCGACTTACATAGCGGCGTAAACCAACGACCATCGTACACAAGGTGAGACGCTTTTAGCCCCAGCTCTTCACGGAATTCGAATGATGATTTGTCTAGCACGAGCTGTTCAACGGCACGCAGCGCTTCCATCATGATGGTGCCTCCCGGTGTTTCGTAGCAGCCACGAGATTTCATTCCTACTAGACGGTTTTCAACGATATCGATACGACCAACACCGTGCTTCGCACCTTTTTCGTTTAGATAAACCAACGCGTTGTATGGTGTCATCGCTTCGCCATCAACTTCGACCACCTCACCTTTTTCTACTTTCAGCGTGACGTATTCCGCTTCGTTTGGTGCTTGCTCTGGGTCTACAGTCCATACCCAGCAATCTTCGTTTGGTGCGTTCCACGTATCTTCTAGGACGCCACCTTCAGTGGAAATATGCCATGCATTTGCATCACGTGAGTAGATCTTAGTAAGAGACGCTGAACAAGGAATGTTACGCTCAGCTAGGTAATCTAAACATTCTTCACGGCTCACTAGGTCCCATTCACGCCAAGGGGCAATCACTTGTAGATCTGGTGCTAGTGCTGCGAATGCACCTTCGAAACGAACTTGGTCATTACCTTTACCTGTACAGCCGTGACACAATGCGTCCGCGCCCACTTTACGTGCGACTTCAACCTGTGCTTTAGCAATAATTGGACGCGCCATTGATGTACCCAGCAGGTACTTACCTTCGTAGTACGCGCCGGTTTTTAGCGTTGGGTAAATGTAATCCGCCACCATCTCTTCTTTCAGATCAGCGATGTAACACTCAGAAGCACCTGAAGCTTTTGCTTTCTCTTCAATACCTTCTAGCTCTTCTGCGCCTTGACCAACATCGGCAACGAAAGCAACGACTTCACAATCGTAGTTCTCTTTTAGCCACGGGATAATTACTGAGGTATCTAGACCGCCTGAGTATGCGACTACCACTTTATTTACGTTCACTTTGCTCATCTTTCTTCTCCAAACTTAACTGGCGCTGCGCTCGGCGGTCAGTGCCAACTACTACTTCCTAATATTGAATTCTTTTGCTGATGCTTATTGAGGCAAAAATTGCGTTCCAATACTTTCACCAGCGAATAGCTGTACTAATTTTTCTGGGTAACGCCAGGTCGCGACTTCAATTGGACGGCCAAGATCATTGGCGGCCTCCAAAGCGGCTTTCACTTTGACGATCATGCCATCGGTGATCACATGTCCATCGATCAACGAGTTAGCTTGCTGCTCTGACAGGGTTTTGATCAAATGCCCTTTGCCATCGAGTACACCACTCACGTCTGATAACAGGACCAACTCCGCATCTAATGCGCCCGCAACCGCGACTGCTGCTTGATCAGCATTCACATTCATCATCTGGCCATCTTTGGTTAAACCAATTGAACTGATGATCGGCAGTGCACCTGTGTTTAGCACCGCTTGTAATAGTGCTGAGTCACCCGGTGATGCTTTGCCTACCGCGCCGAGTTCTGGGTCAAGTTCTTCAACAAGACACAAACCACCATCCGCAAGGCTAAGACCCACAGCGTTAAGACCGTCCGCAATCGCTTGACCTTGAAGTAACTTATTAGCAGTGCCTGCAAGCGCGCCTGCAATCACAGGAATTTGATCGTAAGGCGTTACGCGTAAACCGTTTTTCTTTACGGTTTCAAGCTGAAGCTTTGCCATCAACTCATCAACTAGGTAGCCACCGCCATGAACGATGGCGATTTGTCGCTGTGCCGATTTTTGGTAAACCGCAATGGCACCAAACAGTTGGCTTAAGGTTTGAGTGCAAGATAGAGCAGCACCGCCTAGCTTAATGACTAAAGGAGCTTGATTGGTTTGCGTCATCGCATTTCCCTCTTTCAACGACTACAGCAACGCTGTCAGTTCTGGGTAACCATAATGAATATTGAGACATTGCATCGCTTGACTTGATGCACCTTTGAGTAGATTGTCGATGGCTGAAATCACAATGATGTGTTCACCTTGTACCTTCCAGCCGATATCGCAGAAAGGGGTATTTTCGACATCCTGAATACGTGGAATGCTATCGCCTTTTAAACGCACGGCAGGCTTTCCTAGATAAGCTTGTTCAAATGCTTGAGCGACTTGTTGCTCTGTAACGCCTGATGCTAGCTTCATGGTGATCGTGGCAAGAATGCCGCGTTTAAAGTTGCCTAAGTGAGGAGTAAAAATCACATCGCAACCTAAGTGCTGAGCAATTTCTGGTTGGTGACGATGAGTAAATACACCATAAGGTTGCAAGCTCACTTCACAGAAACTGTTCACCATAGAAGCTTTACGCCCAGCTCCGGATACACCGCTGGTCGCGTTAATGACAGGCCATTGATTGGTATCCACTAATGCATTTTCGAGTAGAGGTTTGATGGCTAACTGCGAAGCAGTCGGGTAGCAACCTGCTACAGCGACTAAGGGAGCAGTTTTAATTGATTCCTGGTTCCACTCTGCTAAACCGTATGCAGCTTTATCTAGCCAGTTATTATGTTGATGCTCGAAGCCATAAAAGGTGTTGTAAAAACCTTCACTTTGGACGCGGAATGCCCCCGATAAATCGAATACCTGACAGCCTGCCTCCAAGAAAGTTGGGGCTAGATCGTGGCTCACCTCATGAGCCGTTGCTAAAAACACCACATCCGATTCTTGAGCGATTTGCAGTGGATCCGTTAGTGGCGAGACCGGAATATCAATGATGCCTGCTAACTTACCGTGCAGCTGCGCAATATTCTTTCCTGCATCAACACTGTTGGCGGAAACGTATAAACCTGATAGCGTGAGTTGTGGGTGTTTATTAACCATTAACGCTAACTCTGCGCCGGTGTAACCGCTGGCTCCAATAATCGTGGTTTTTAGCATTGTGTGACATCCATATACTTAAAGGCTCAAATGACTATTCATATTTAATTTTTGCTTTATTTTGATTTTTTATTCATTAAAAATGATTTAATATGTGTTTTACATTTTTGTGGTCTGTCTGTCAACAGGAGATTTGAAGAATCCATGCAATTACCAACTTTTCTAGAGGTCTATGAAGGACTCATCAGCACCTCTTCTATCAGCTCCACGGATCCGAGCTGGGATCAGGGCAATGCAAAAGTCATCGAAAAACTCGCATCTTGGTTTAAAGATCTGGGCTTCAACGTTGAAGTGATCGAGGTGGAGCCAGGCAAGCACAATATGATTGCACGTATGGGAGAGGGTGAAGGCGGCCTTTTACTTGCTGGCCACAGTGATACCGTGCCATTCGATCAAGGGCGATGGAACTTTGATCCACATAAGCTGACTGAAAAAGACAACCGCTTTTACGGTTTAGGCACGGCAGACATGAAAGGCTTTTTTGCCTTTATTTACGAAGCCGTCAAAAAAGTCGACTGGAGCAAGCAGACCAAGCCGCTATACGTATTAGCCACTTGTGACGAAGAAACCACCATGTTGGGTGCACGACATTTCACCGTAAACGCCCCTTTTAAGCCGGATTACTGCATTATTGGTGAGCCTACCAGCCTCGTTCCTATTCGCGGCCACAAAGGTCATGTGGCGAATGCAATTCGGGTCACGGGTAAGTCAGGCCATTCATCCGATCCTGCCTTAGGCGTTAACGCGATTGAGATCATGCATGAAGTGATGTTTGCCATGATGCAACTGCGCGATAAATTGGTGAAAGAATACCACCATCCGGGTTTTGCCATTCCAAGCCCTACCCTAAACCTTGGACACATTCACGGCGGTGACAGCGCTAACCGTATTTGTGGTTGCTGTGAGCTGCACTATGATGTTCGCCCACTACCAGGGATCAGCCTGGATGGCCTAGAAAATATGCTGCGCGGAGCATTAAAAGAAGTCGAAGCAAAGTGGCTTGGACGCTTGGAGATAATTCCGTTACATGAACCAATTCCGGGTTACGAATGCCAACATGACCACCCATTTATCGGTGGTGTTGAAGAGATCTGCCAAACCAGTTCAGAAACCGTGAACTACTGTACTGAGGCGCCCTTCTTACAACAGCTCTGTCCAACCTTAGTTCTTGGCCCGGGTTCAATTGACCAAGCGCACCAACCGGATGAGTTTCTCTCATTTGATTTTATCGATCCCACAATTGATGTGCTTTCAAAGGCAATGGTCAAGTATTGCTGTTAATACACGAATAAACTCAAAAGTCAGTGCAGCTCGATTGAGCTGCATCTTTTTATCTTCACAATTTAGCGCTAGCCTTAACACTTCTTTAACTTGTTATTTTGTAATTAATTTTCACTTCTTATTCTACAGCTGCCGTAAATTTGCTCTAAATCAGGAGACCGCGGAATAATTGCAAACTTAGTCTGCTTTATTTGACTATAACTGGTGCTTTTCGCTAGATTGGAGTCTTAACAAGGACAATGGATGTAGTTTTTTTACGAGGCAGGACGACAATGAACGAGAAATACGCCGCACTCAAAAGTAATGTGCGCATGTTAGGCCACCTATTGGGTAACACCATTCGCGATGCCCATGGCGAAGAAATCTTCGAGAAAGTGGAAACCATTCGTAAATTATCCAAATCAGCTCAAGCAGGAAATCAAGCAGACAGGGACAGCTTGATCGAAGAAATCAAACATTTACCTGATGAGCAACTAACGCCCGTTACCCGTGCGTTTAACCAATTTCTAAATCTCACCAATATTGCTGAGCAATACCACACGATTTCACGCCATTGTGAAGAGCACATTTGTGAACCAGACGCGATTAACTCGCTGTTTTCTAAACTGGTACAAAACGATGTGAGCAAACTGGACACTGCGCAAGCGGTTCGTGATCTGAATATTGAATTGGTCTTGACGGCTCACCCAACGGAAATCACGCGTCGCACGATGATCAACAAGTTGGTCAAGATCAACGAGTGCTTATCAAAGTTGGAATTGAGTGATCTTTCTTCTAAAGAGCGCAAGAAAACCGAGCGTCGTTTAGAGCAACTGATCGCGCAAAGCTGGCATTCAGACGTAATTCGACAACAGCGCCCTACTCCGCTGGATGAAGCAAAATGGGGTTTTGCAGTCGTTGAAAACTCACTATGGGAAGCGGTGCCAGACTTCTTACGTGAAATGAATGATCGTCTGAAGTCTTACCTAGGTGAAGGTTTACCAATTGATGCGCGCCCTGTGCACTTCTCTTCTTGGATGGGGGGTGACCGCGACGGTAACCCGTTCGTCACTCATAGCGTGACGCGTGAAGTATTGCTTCTTTCTCGTTGGAAAGCCGCAGATCTTTATCTCAATGACATCAACGAGTTGATCAGTGAACTGTCTATGACGGTTTCAAACGACCAAGTTCGTGAGCTTGCTGGCGAAGATCAGCACGAACCATATCGTGCGATCCTGAAACAACTTCGCTCACTATTGAACGAAACCAAAGATATTCTCGATGCTAAGATCCACGGTCAAAAACTGGCCGTTAAAGCTCCGTTGCAAAAAGTCGAGCAACTTTGGGAACCTCTGTATGCCTGTTACCAGTCGCTAAATGAATGTGGCATGGGTGTGATCGCAAATGGCTCTCTACTAGATACATTGCGCCGCGTAAAAGCATTTGGTATTCATCTTGTTCGCCTTGATATCCGCCAAGAGAGCACGCGTCATTCAGACGTATTGTCTGAATTAACCCGCTACTTAGGCATTGGTGATTACGAACAATGGAGCGAGCAAGATAAGATTGCTTTCCTAACCAACGAACTCGCATCTAAACGTCCTCTTCTGCCTCGTGATTGGGAACCATCAGAACCTGTCAAAGAGGTTTTGGACACCTGTAAGATTATTGCAGCACAACCGCGTGAAGCATTCGGTGCCTACGTTATTTCTATGGCACGCACTGCATCAGATGTGTTAGCAGTCCACCTACTTCTGCAAGAAGCTGGCTGCCCATATCGTATGGATGTTTGCCCGTTATTCGAGACGCTAGACGACTTGAACAATGCAGAATCGGTCATCAAACAGCTGATGGGTATCGACCTATACCGTGGCTTTATCCAAAACCACCAAATGGTCATGATTGGTTACTCTGACTCAGCGAAAGATGCGGGTGTCATGTCTGCAGGCTGGGCTCAGTACCATGCGATGGAATCGTTAGTAAAAGTGGCGGAAGAAGAAGGTGTTGAACTGACTCTATTCCACGGTCGTGGCGGTACAGTAGGC
This sequence comes from Vibrio sp. J2-4, assembly GCF_021728155.1. Lineage (NCBI taxonomy): Bacteria > Pseudomonadati > Pseudomonadota > Gammaproteobacteria > Vibrionales > Vibrionaceae > Vibrio > Vibrio sp. J2-4. Next base: position 10,025 of record NZ_JAKKCN010000011.1, on the reverse strand, counting down.
CGCGGTGGCGCGCCAGCACACGCTGCACTTCTGTCTCAACCACCAAAAAGCTTGAAAGGTGGTTTGCGCGTAACAGAACAGGGCGAGATGATCCGCTTTAAACTCGGTCTCCCAGACGTCGCTGTAAACAGTTTTAACCTTTACGCGAGCGCGATTCTAGAAGCCAACCTATTGCCACCACCAGAGCCAAAACAAGAATGGCGCGACTTAATGGAAGTGCTATCAGAAGTTAGCTGCGAGTCTTATCGCAACGTAGTTCGCGGCGAGCCTGACTTTGTGCCTTACTTCCGTCAAGCGACACCAGAGCTCGAGCTCGGTAAGTTGCCACTTGGCTCTCGTCCTGCAAAACGTAATCCGAAGGGCGGAGTGGAAAGCTTACGTGCAATCCCGTGGATATTCTCGTGGAGCCAAAATCGTTTGGTACTTCCAGCATGGTTAGGTGCGGGTGAAGCGATTCAATACTCGATCGATAAAGGTCACCAAGCGCTGCTCGAAGAGATGTGTCGTGAATGGCCGTTCTTCTCGACTCGCCTTGGCATGTTAGAAATGGTGTACTCGAAGTGTAATATCGATATTTCTCGCTATTACGATGAGCGATTGGTGGATGAATCACTCCGTCCACTCGGTGAAAAGCTTCGCGCTCAGCTTCAAGAAGATATCAAAGCAGTACTGAATGTAGAGAACAACGAAAACTTGATGCAGCATGACCCTTGGGGACTCGAATCGATTCGCTTGCGCAACATCTACGTTGAGCCATTGAACATGCTACAAGCCGAGTTGCTATACCGTACACGCCAAACCGAAGAAGCATCTGCAAACCTAGAAGAAGCGCTAATGGTGACAATTGCTGGTATTGCAGCTGGCATGCGCAACACAGGCTAATCGCTTCATTTGTAATAAAAAAGCTGAGCAAGTGCTCAGCTTTTTTTTGGCGCTGGATAATTGCACAACCAAAAGGCAGTTTAATAAACTACAAAAAACCCAAAAATTACCACACAAAAAGAATAAAAAACCACAAGTTAACACTATTGATTATTATGTTAGTTTTTTAGGGTAATTTTGTCCTACTATTCCACTTCATGCTTATTATTTATATACTACTTGCCTGCTGAGAGCTCATAAATCCAATCATACCTGCTCCAGCCATGATGGGACTCCCCATCTTTCTAGGTGATAAACGGCTTTAAGGTGACAGGACCAACATTGTTGGTGCTACTTATACATTAAAAAACTCAAGTGCCAGAAAGAGCACAGCTGAAAGTATAAGTAGCTTGTTTACAAGTTTATTGACCATTTGGATTGAAGACATGTCATTACCACACGTAATCTTAACTGTTCTTAGCACTCGCGACGCAACCGGTTACGATATCACTAAAGAATTCTCTGCTAGCATCGGTTACTTCTGGAAAGCAAGCCACCAACAAGTGTACCGTGAACTCAATAAAATGGCCGAGAAAGAGCTGGTTACTTGCGTATTAGAACCCCAAGAAGGCAAACCAGACCGTAAGGTTTACTCCATCACAGATGCTGGTCGCAGCGCTTTAGGAGAATGGTTTGATCAACCAACTGCACACCCGACTGTTCGTGATGAATTTTCAGCGAAATTGATGGCATGTGCCGTTCAACCATCAACACCTTTCCGTGATCAACTCGCCGAACTGGTTGAAGAGTCTCGCAAACTGGTTTCTCACTACAAAGAAATTGAAGCGGCTTACTACGCAACGCCGTCAACTTTAGACAAACAAGCTCGCCTAGAGCGTTTAACGCTTCGTCGTAACCTACTGTTACGTGAAACGTGGATCACTTGGGCAGAAGAAGTTCTAACTGAACTTGAAGTGATTGGTTAAACTCCTTTTGCTTTGATAAAACGAAAAAGGCTTGCCATTTGGCAAGCCTTTTATCTTTTTGAAACTAGGTTTACGTACCGACTACTGCGCGAGGACGAACACCCAACGTATGGCATAACGCGTAAGTCATCTCTGCACGGTTTAGTGTGTAGAAGTGAAAATCCTTAACCCCTTCACGACTCAGTACACGCACCATATCAATAGCTTGGCTAGCTCCTACAAGCTGGCGAGTCACCGGATCATCATCCAAGCCATCGAATTGTTTGCTCATCCATCCTGGTACTTTCACATTGTTCTGTGCCGCAAAGCGAGAAGCTTGCTTAAAGTTCGATACAGGCAAAATTCCTGGCACAATTTCTACGTCAATTCCTGCTGCGACACAACGGTCACGGAATCGCAGGTAAGACTCAACGTCAAAAAAGAACTGAGTAATAGCACGGTTTGCACCTGCATCTACCTTACGTTTTAGGTTCAATAAGTCAGACTGAGCGCTTTTAGCTTCAGGGTGAACCTCAGGGAATGCAGCAACGGAGATATCGAAATCGTGGCGTGATTTCAGCAGCTCAACCAAATCCGAGGCATACATATCAGGCGCACCGCCACCTGGAGGAATATCACCACGCAGAGCGACGATATTTTCAATACCATTGTTCCAATAATCATCGGCAATATTAATCAACTCTTCACGAGTCGCATCAATACAAGTGAGATGGGGAGCGGCAACCAATCCGGTTGTTGCTTTAATTTCTTTAATGATGGAGTGTGTTCTGTCACGCTCGCCGGAGTTCGCACCGTAAGTCACAGAAACAAATTTAGGTTGAAGCGTTTTAAGACGGTGCACTGAATTCCAAAGTGTTTCTTCCATCTTAGCGCTGCTTGGCGGAAAAAACTCAAACGATACATTGATGTTATCTGATAACTCAGCAATATTCTGGTTCAAGGCGTCGATATGGCCTGCGTGCGTATATCCCATCTTACTCTCCCTGCGGCACTCCGCCACGAAAACAAATCCTTAAAATCGACGTTTAGACGTCTATATGTCTACAGAATGTATTGAATACGATTTAATGTCAACCTTGTAATTATGAATTTTTCTCAAGTTAATAATGAAGATAGTTCAAGTTTCTACTTGAGCATCATCTCACCATTTTGCACGGGTTATGACTTCAGTATGGCACTGATAGGGGAATAAAAAACCCTGGATTAATTCCAGGGTTTTTAGGTCAATCGCAACTTTAAAATAAACCAGCCAATCGGTTGAGGTCGGATTGAATAGCGCCGGCTGTCACTTCTCTGCCTGCGCCTGGTCCTCGAATGACCAGAGGGTTATCTTTGTACCACTTGCTCTCTATGGCAAAAATGTTATCGCATGGCAATAAGTTGGCGAGCGCGTGCTCACGAGATAACGCTTCGACTCCCACCGTTGCTTTACCATTTTTTTCTAAACGCGCCACATAGCGAAGCACTTGATCGTTTCTCTGTGCTTTTGTCAGACGCTCTTGAAGTATTTCACTCAACAACGCTCCATTATCGAAGAAATCATCTAAGCTCAGTTCTCTTAATTCTTCTGGCACCAAAGACTCAACTTTAACGCTGTCTGGTTCTATATCTAGGCCCGATTCTCGAGCCAAGATGACTAACTTACGCATTACATCGGAGCCATCTAAATCAGAACGAGGGTCAGGTTCGGTTAACCCTTGCTGCCAAGCAAGATCGACTAAATCATTAAATGGCACAGAACCATCAAACTGTTGGAATAACCATGATAACGTCCCCGAGAAAATACCCGATAGAGCGACGATTTCATCCCCACTTTCACGAAGATCTCGCACGGTATGGTTTATCGGTAACCCAGCACCAACCGTTGCGTTGTATAGCCAATGACGACCAATTTTAGCGAATGCATCTTGAACCTGATGGTAGTACTGACTATCTGCGGAACCGGCCACTTTGTTAGCGGAAATCAAATGAATGCCTTGCTGTGCGATTTCTACGTAGCGCTGAGCTAACTCTTTACTCGCGGTAACATCAAGCACGACGGCTTCATCATAGCTTTTAAGCGCTCCCAAACGTGCCAGCCAATCCCCATTGTTTGCTATGCTTTCATCATCAAATCGTTCAGCAACACTCACCGCCTCAATACCTTGCTCATCGAACCAATAGGTTTGGCTATCCACAACCGCGACAAGATCAAAGCTCATACCATGACGTTTTTCGAGCTCACTTTTTTGCGTCGCAAATAAATTTAGCCAACTAGAACCAATATTACCCTTGCCACATAAAGCCACTGCCACGCGCTTTTGCGCTTGGAACAACTGGCTATGAATCGTTTGAACCAACGCCTCGGTATCAGTACGGCGCAAAACAGCGACTAGGCTCAGCCCTGAGTCTGTTTCAGAGATAAATTCTACCGGAGAGTGCTTTAGCTTCTGATAAAAGCCAAAGCAATGATTGGCGTTTTTCGTAACGCCTGCACCTACCGCAGCTAAGAGCGAGTAACCTTCTTTTAGCTTAATTTCTGCCTCTACCGCAAGCTCTTGCAAGTGTTTCAATGCACCACCGGCGATTTCCGCGGTGTAAGCCAAGCGCAACGTGTGTTGATCGGGCTGTGCCTCAAATGCCAATGGCTCCAATTGCGCTCGCTGCAACGCTTGTAATACATCATTCTGTGTTTTTTCGAAGTCGTGCCCATGCATGAAAGACAGCTGCACCAATAAAACATCATCCAGCGAGGTAATAATTTTAGCGCCACGGCCAGACGCCAAGACACGCTCAATACGAGTAGAGCCCGATTCCGGCAGATAGCTACATTTGAGGTTGAGATCCATAGTACTTTGCGCCACAGGCTGAAGTGTACGACTGTGTAGGACTGGGGCGGCTAAACGGGCGAGTTCGCTGGCTTCATCCAATCGAAGTAACGGTAACAGACACGCGTCTGCCACCAAACGCGGATCGGCACTATAGACACCGGCAACGTCACTCCAAATGGTGACTGTGCTCACTTCAACCAGAGCACCAATGACAGTTGCAGAATAGTCAGAGCCATTACGACCAAGTAAAATGGTTTCGCCCGCCTCGTTCTGAGCCATAAAGCCAGTAATTACCACACGTTTATGATTGTGTTGCGCGAGAACTTCTTTTATCAAAGGATATGAACGAGCGCGATCAACTTCAGGTTGAGTCCCGGCTTCCGCACGTAAAAACGCTCGTGCATCTTGTGCAACAGCGGGGATAGAACGTTGAGATAATAACGCGGCCAATAGGCGAGCAGACCAAACTTCTCCGTGTCCTAGTACCGCGGCTTTTTGCGCGCCAGTGAGTGGTGCTGTCAGCTCAGATAAGGTACTGAACTCATCATGCAGTAACGCTAATAGTTCTTCTTGTACTTCATTTTCCAACAAGTTTTCTATTAGCTCCGTTTGGAACTGCCTTAGGCTTTGAAGTGCTTCATGCGCGATTCGGCCATCTTTGTCTAGCCCTTCCAGGAACTCAATCAAGCGGTTAGTGGTTTTTCCTGCCGCCGAGACGACCACAAGATCATTTTCCGTCGAATACTCCTTAAGAATATCCACAACGCGTAAATAGCATTCTGGGTTTGCTAAGCTACTGCCACCAAACTTATGCAGCTGACGTTGTAAAGTCATTATTATCGTCTCCTATTGTTGGGCAGCTTTAGCGAATGCTTGCTCTAAATCTGTGATGAGATCTTGTGCATCTTCCAAGCCGACAGACAAACGCAATAGTTGATGCGACACCCCCGCTTCTGCAAGTGCTTCCTCTCCCATAGCGCGATGCGTCATGGATGCCGGATGACAAATCAAGCTTTCAACTCCACCTAATGACTCAGCCAATGAAAACAGTTGGAGCTCTTTAACGAACACTTTTAACTGCTCAAACGAACCGGCAAACTCAAAGCTCAACATAGAGCCAAAACCAGTTTGCTGCTTTTTAGCAATGTCATGACCTGGGTGCTCCGGCAGGCTTGGATGATAAATGGTTTTAACTAACGCTTGCTTTTGGAGATAAGCCAGTACATGCTGTGAACTCTCTTCATGCACTCGCATGCGAGCACCAAGTGTACGAATGCCTCGCAACGTCATATAACTATCGAAAGGTGTGCCAGTCGCACCAATGCAATTTCCCCACCATGCAAGCTCTTCTGCATGCGCTTCTGTTTTGGTGATGATCACGCCACCAATCACGTCTGAATGACCGTTGATGTACTTCGTTGTGGAGTGGATAACAAAATCCGCACCTAGTTCTAAAGGTTTTTGGTACACGGGTGTCAAAAAGGTATTGTCCACCGCAACTAACGCGCCGACTTGTTTCGCTTTTTCACAGGTAGCTGCAATATCCACTACGCGAACCAGAGGGTTTGACGGAGTTTCTAGCAAAATGAGTTTTGGTTTTTGTGCTAATGCGGCATCCAAAGCTTGCTCGTCTGATTGATCGACAAACTGAACCTTAAAATCGCCTTTGTTGGCTCGGGTATTAAAAAGACGATAGGTGCCGCCATAACAATCGTGAGGAGCAATAATGAGATCATCAGGGCCAAGAAAAGCGGATACCCATAAATTTAATGCCGACGTACCGCAGTTCGTGACAACCGCTCCTTTTCCAGACTCGAGTTCAGATAACGCACTTTCCAACAGTCCGCGGTTTGGATTTCCAGATCGCGTGTAATCATACTTAGGTACTTCACCAAAAGCAGGAAAACCATAGTTAGTGGAAAGATAAATAGGTGGAACGACAGCGTGATATTGGCTGTCTGATTCAATACCAGTGCGTACTGCAATGGTCGCAGGTTTGCGAGAGCTCATGGGTGTATCCTTTCACGGGTAATGACTTCTAAATAGGAATGCGCTATATCTAATGAGTGAAATAAAGTGATCAACACGCTTCCTTTGCTGTTCTGTTCACTTTACTCGTCAAAAAATGAGACGTCAACACTTCTAGACGTCCATATGTCTTTGCTTATGGCGGTAAATGCAGCTAAAATCAGCACCTAAATTATTTTTAACCGATTACATAAATGAAGGTGTGCAATGGCTGACTGGAATGGCGAATACATTAGCCCATATGCAGAGCACGGCAAAAAAAGCGAACAAGTAAAAAAAATTACCGTCTCTATCCCGCTAAAAGTTTTAAAAGTGCTAACTGATGAGCGTACTCGCCGTCAGATCAATAACTTACGCCATGCAACCAATAGTGAATTACTATGCGAAGCATTTTTGCACGCGTATACAGGTCAGCCACTTCCAACAGATGAAGACCTTCGTAAAGACCGTCCAGATGATATTCCAACAGAAGTAAAAGCACTGATGACCGAAATGGGCATCGAATTTGAGTCGTTTGACGAAGAGTAAAAAGCGAGACTGGAGGCTTCAGATAGCAACTCTTATCTCGATCCAAAAGAATGACATAAAAAATGGGACGCGATTGCGTCCCATTTTTTGTACATCACATCTAATAGATATATTACTCTGCCATGTAGTTTTCAGGCATCTCGATACGAGCAACACCTGAATCAACTGCCGCCTGAGCCACAGCTTTTGCAACACGTGGTAGTAAACGTGAGTCCATTGGTTTTGGAATGATGTAGTCTGCACCAAACTCAAGCTTATCGACGCCTGCGGCCTTCAATACAGTTTCAGGTACAGGCTCTTTTGCTAGCTCACGAATCGCCTCAACGGCTGCAAGTTTCATTTCATCATTGATTTCACTTGCGCGCACATCAAGAGCACCACGGAAGATGAATGGGAAACACAATACGTTGTTTACTTGGTTCGGGTAATCACTACGACCAGTCCCCATGATCAAATCATCACGAACAGCGTGGGCAAGTTCCGGCTTAATTTCAGGATCTGGATTCGAACATGCAAATACGATTGGCTTATCTGCCATCAGCTTCAACGCTTCCGCTGGCAATAGGTTTGGACCAGATACACCTAGGAACAGATCCGCGCCTTCAATCACGTCTTCTAATGTGCGTTTGTCCGTGTTGTTTGCGAATAGCTGCTTGTATTCATTAAGATCATCACGACGAGTGTGGATTACACCTTTACGATCCAGCATGTAAATTTTTTCGCGCATTGCACCACATTTAATCAGCAGCTCCATACACGCAACAGCTGCAGCGCCAGCGCCAAGACAAACGATCGTTGAGTCTTCAAGCTTCTTACCTTGAAGTTCGATCGCGTTCAGCATGCCTGCTGCCGTTACAATCGCAGTACCGTGCTGATCATCGTGGAATACTGGTACATCACAACGCTCAATTAGACGCTTTTCAATCTCAAAGCAATCTGGTGCTTTAATATCTTCAAGGTTGATACCACCAAAGGTGTCTGCAATGCTTGCAACAGTATCAACAAATTCATCGATCGTGCGGTGCTTAACTTCAATATCAATAGAATCAAGACCTGCAAAACGTTTAAACAGTAACGCTTTACCTTCCATTACTGGCTTAGATGCAAGTGGACCTAGGTTACCTAGACCCAGGATAGCGGTACCGTTAGAAATAACAGCAACCATGTTGCCTTTCGCTGTGTACTTGTACACGTTATCAGGGTTTTGTGCGATTTCACGCACTGGTTCTGCAACACCTGGGCTGTAAGCAAGGGCAAGATCACCCGCCGTTTCCGCAGGCTTTGTCAATTCGACAGCAATCTTCCCTGGAGTTGGATAAGCATGGTAATCCAATGCTTTTTGGCGATGTTCTTCTTCTGGAGTGGCTGCTTGGCGATTGTCTTCAGACATGGACGTTTCTCTTTTTTATTTTTAGGTAAGGGGGCATAAATTCTATCGGATAGAAATCAAACTTCATAGGCAAGATTGCGAGCAATATCCTTAAAAAGCCGATAATAAAAGAGATTAGACCAGATAGCGGGGATAAGCACCTGATTTTCGAGTCAGGTGCTCTTTTCTTCTTACAATTGAAGTGCGCAAAATCCTGGACGTTATTACTCTTCGTCTACGTATTGCGCTTGGAGGTAGTTCTCAATGCCAGACATTTCAATCAAGCCAAGTTGCGTCTCTAGCCAGTCAACATGCTCTTCTTCATCTTCAAGAATATCTTGAAACAGATCGCGAGACACATAGTCTCGAATGTCTTCAGCATAGGCAATCGCATCTTTTAAATCTGGAATGGCGGCCATTTCAAGCTTTAAGTCACACTCGAGCATTTCTTTAGTGTCTTCACCTATCATCAACTTGCCTAAATCTTGTAGATTCGGTAAGCCCTCAAGAAACAAAATACGCTCAATCAGATGATCGGCATGTTTCATCTCATCGATAGATTCGTGATATTCCTTATCTGCTAGGTGCTTTAACCCCCAGTCCTTATACATTCGAGCATGAAGAAAATACTGATTAATAGCGATGAGCTCATTTCCGAGCACTTTATTGAGATGTTGGATGATGATTGGATCGCCTTTCATGACAAAAACCTCCTCTTTAGCTTCATTTAAATGTAGAAGCAAATGAGAAGGTGTCAAAACGCTAGGCAAATAATTACTTAATTACTGCATGCTCACAGTAATTAGCTAGCTTGTTTGAATACCGTGTAACTGGTTTCCGCTAAAATATCCTTGGCCTGTCTGATGCACTTACCACATTGGCTACCCAATGCTGTGCATTTTTTGATTCCTTTAATATCCGTTACGCCTTCATCTATCGCCAACTTCCTAATTTTCTTGTCGGAGACCCCATGGCAAAGACAAACGTACATACTCAAAAACCTATTAAATTAACTTGTAGCAACCAATATAAACAAGAATAATTCTTGTTACCAGTCGCATTGATAGGTCTGCTCAGAATATTTTGTTATATAGATTTGGTGACAGTAGGCCAAGATCAGAGAGTTAGGTGTTACGACCAAAGGTGTTGAAAAATATAGCCGGTAATATTCTGTTTTTAAATTAAAAAATTAACGTATTTCCTACGAACACTTATAACCAAATATAATTTAGATATAAAAAAGGGAAGCCTAAGCTTCCCTTTCTCGATGCGCTTTCTTCATAAAGAAGAAGAGTGCAAGATTTCGTTTAATTCGTTATGAATTAGTCGAAGATCTTAGCAACAACACCAGCACCTACTGTACGGCCACCTTCACGGATCGCGAAACGTAGACCTTCGTCCATTGCGATTGGTGCGATTAGCTCAACAGTCATCTGTACGTTG
>NZ_JAKKCN010000010.1:0-82443 GCF_021728155.1 Vibrio sp. J2-4 | reverse complement strand
CAATCTGAGCCATGATCAAACTCTTCAATTTAAGATTTTGTTCGGCTCAATGAATACTGAACATTACATAAAGTAATGTTTGAATTGACTGTGCTGAATCCGAAGATTCAATGGTCACTTCGTTTCACTGAAACCTAATTTGAAGCCTAAGCTTCTAATTGGATTATCATCAACGAGTGCCCACACAGATTGATAGGTCTATATTGTTAAAGAGCTTTTCCTGTTGAGCTTTGCTCAAAACAGGACGGCCATTTTAGCGAGTTAAAGTTTAGTGTCAATCACTTTTTTTCAAACTTTCTTCAAGCGTTTCCGCTTGGCTAACTTGGCTTGCTAACTTGGCTTTCGTTTCTTTCGAAGCGTTGCCGTGTCAGCGAGGTGGCATTATAGAGATTGCGATCACATTGGCAAGCCCTTTTTCACGTTTTTTTTGATTTTTTTATCATTCGGATAAATTTGCATCAAAAGCGGTTAAAAGAGCACGTTATTTCTACAGTTCTCTGAATTTATCTGCGAAAAGAGCTACTTTTTCCCAATTGGTGTATTCCACTTCTTTGGTCGTATCGGTTTCGCCATCTGTCATCGACATAATGAACTTAATCATAGTTCTGTCGAACCAGCTGTAACGTGGGTAATAAAGTGCACCAGCAAAAACACCGATTAGCGTTGGTTTCCAAGGCGACTTAATTAGGAACTTGCGAATGTAGGCACTACCTTCAGGTGTATCCTTTCCTTGGTCCTCTTTACGAGCGGTTAGGTTTACGCAGAAAAATGCCACTTTATTTTGCTCCAATTGATTGAGATTTCGCTCAATAAACTGGTATAGCTTTTTATTAAGATGACCATAACGAATAGAGGCGCCTATCAATACTCTGTCGTATTGACTGAAGTCAATCGTCTCGACATTATGTAAATCCACCAGCTCACAATCGAAGTCTGAAAGTCGCTCATCTATATAGTGGAGAATTTTTTTAGTCTGCCCTTCACGGGAAGAGTATAGAAATAATGCTTTTGCCACGATTTCTCCTTAGCTACGCCAAAACGTCGGCGTAAGTAGAATAAGTAAGGTAAAGATTTCCAAACGACCAAACAACATAGAAACAATCAATACCCATTTTGCTTTGTCGTTAACATCACCAAAGTGAAGCGCCACTTCCCCCAGGCCAGGACCGAGGTTGTTCAGAGTTGCAGCCACCGCAGAGAATGCACTGAGCTCGTCCATCCCTGTAGCAATCAACCCCAACATACAAACCACAAATACCAATGCGTATGCGGAGAAGAAGCCCCAAACCGCATCGACAACACGTTGCGGTAGGGCACTGCCACCTACTTTGATGGTGTAAACCGCGCGCGGATGGACTAAACGTTTTAGTTCACGCGCACCTTGTAAGGTAAGAAGCAGGATACGAATCACTTTCATACCGCCGCCTGTTGAACCAGCACAACCACCGATAAAAGAGGAGAACAATAGCAGTACAGGTAAGAAGAGCGGCCAGTCCGCAAAACCTGTCGTCGTAAAGCCCGCAGTTGTCGAAATTGACACGGTTTGGAACAGTGCCTGATCGAAAGCATCGTATGTCGATGTGTAAGAGTGATGTTTCAGTAATAATAGAAAGCAAATGACAAATAGCAGCACTTGAATAAACAAGAAGGCGCGAAACTCAGGATCTTTCCAATAATACTTGGGATGCACACCACCCGATGCAAATGCAGCAAAGTGCAGTGTGTAGTTACATGCAGATATAAGCAGAAAAACCACGGTAATTAGGTTAATCGCGTAACTATCAAAGTATCCGATGCTGGCATCGTGGGTAGAGAAGCCACCAATGGCAATGGTGGAAAAGCTGTGACTGATGGCGTCAAATGGCGTCATACCAGCTAACCAAAAAGCCGATGCACAGGCGATAGTCAGGCTCAAATAGATGTACCAAAGCGCTTTAGCGGTTTCTGCTATGCGCGGCGTCACTTTAGTGTCCTTGACTGGACCAGGGATCTCGGCGCGGTAAAGCTGCATACCACCAATGCCCAACACTGGCAAAATCGCCACCGCTAATACGATGATTCCCATACCGCCGAACCACTGCAGTAACTGTCGATAGAATAGAATCGCTTTAGGTAACTCATCCAAACCAACAATAACGGTCGCCCCGGTCGTAGTGAGAGCAGAAAATGATTCAAAAAACGCATCTGTCACTGAGACGTTCGGGTTGTCAGCAATGAGAAAGGGGATCGAGCCTGCACTGCCAAGTACTGTCCAGAATAAGACGACAATAAGAAAGCCATCTCGAGCTTTAAGCTCGTGCTTATACCTGCGGTTTGGGTACCAACAAACGGCCCCACAAAACAGCAGAACAAAAAATGTCGTGACAAAAGGCACACCTGCACCATCTCGATAGATCAGCGCAACGAGTGCTGGCGCAAGCATAGTGACACTAAAGAGTGCGAGCAGTAGCCCGACGATTCGAATAATTGAACGAAATTGCATGGATAAATTGACTAGCGAAGCTGTCCCTGTTGCTTCCTGTTTTTCATTATTGTCCGTCTAGCGGAGTGACAATTGCCTTTGCCCCGCTTTTATTGATGATTGCTTGGGTAAACGCGCTCACTTCTCGAAGCTCAATTTCCACCACTAATACCACCTGATCGCTGTATTCAGCCTCGACTTCTATCGCACCAAATTGCGGCATGATTGACTGTGCGATCGGCATAAACCCATAGTCTAACGTTAGTCTGAGCTTTGTGGTTATTTTTTTCTCAATAGTTTGAAGCAGCTTGAGCGCTTGTTGTACCCCACCCCCATACGCTTTAACCAAGCCGCCTGTACCTAACTTGATTCCACCAGAGTATCGCGTGACCACTGCCGTGATTTCCCCCACCCCAGAGCCAGAAAGCTGAGCCAGGATCGGTTTGCCAGCAGTTCCGGACGGCTCCCCATCATCACTAAAGCCCCATTTCATTGAATCTTCCGGGCGACCAGCAACAAAGCCCCAACAGTTATGTCTGGCATCAGCGTGTTTAGCTTTGATTTGATCAACAAATGCTTTTGCTGCTTCGATACTTGGCGTGTGTGCCAAATAAGTAATGAAGACGCTCTTTTTAATTTCTTCTTCAAATTGAGCGGGCTCTGCTGGAATCAGATAAGGCTTGTCATTCATAGGATTATGGATTCAGGTCTATTTGCCTGAAGTCTATCACGAGTGTGATTTACCCGTCGCATAAGATCTGCCACAGCGCACAATGTTAAACACTTGTTTAAAAAATGTATTGAAATTAAACAATCCACGATCCAAACTAACTTTACTGGTCAAACCAGAACAAAAATAAAACGACTTCCTCGATACCTATTTGCCGAGGTACACGGCGTCGTTGAAATAGGTATACAGACAATCCACGATTGTATGTCATGGAGATAGACAATGATTTACCAAGCCGAAACCCTACAGGTAAAGGAAATACAAGATGGTATTGCAGAGCTAAGCTTCTGCTCTCCAAAATCCGTCAACAAACTCGACCTAGCGACATTGGAATCGCTAGATAAAGCTCTTGATACGCTCATTGCCCATCAAGGCCTCAAGGGGTTGTTGCTCACTTCAGATAAAGACGCATTCATTGTAGGCGCAGACATTACCGAGTTTTTAGGTCTGTTTGCTAAAACGGATGCCGAGCTCGACCAATGGCTGCAATTTGCTAACAGCATCTTTAACAAATTAGAAGACTTACCCGTTCCGACCATCTCAGTGATCAAAGGCCACGCTCTTGGTGGCGGTTGTGAATGTGTGCTAGCAACAGACATGCGTATTGGTGACAAAACCACCAGCATCGGCCTACCAGAAACGAAACTGGGAATCATGCCGGGCTTTGGTGGTTGTGTACGCTTACCTCGCGTTATTGGCGCAGACAGCGCAATGGAAATCATCACACAAGGCAAAGCATGCCGAGCTGATGAAGCATTGAAAATTGGCTTACTCGATGCTGTTGTAGAGACTGATGCTTTATACGAATCGGCACTACAAACTCTTAACTCTGCAATTAATGAGAAACTTGACTGGCAAGCACGCCGAGCACAGAAAACATCTCCGCTAACGCTGAGTAAGCTAGAATCGATGATGAGCTTCACCATGGCTAAAGGTCTAGTGGCACAGAAAGCCGGTCCTCACTACCCTGCCCCAATGACAGCCGTTATCACGATTGAAGAAGGTGCTCGCTTTGCACGTAATGAAGCGTTAGACATTGAACGTAAGCACTTCGTGAAATTGGCTAAATCGGAAGAAGCAAAATCACTGGTTGGCCTATTCCTTAACGATCAATACATCAAAGGCATTGCGAAAAAAGCAGCGAAGTCAGCAAGTAAAGACACGCAACGTGCAGCCGTATTAGGTGCAGGTATCATGGGTGGCGGCATTGCTTACCAATCAGCGCTAAAAGGTGTGCCTGTCTTAATGAAAGACATCGCACAAGCGTCGCTCGACCTAGGCATGACTGAAGCATCTAAGCTGCTGAATAAACGCTTATCTCGCGGTCGCATTGATGGCTTTAAGATGGCGGGTATTTTAGCGTCAATCACACCGAGCCTACATTACGCAGGTATTGAAAACTCTGATGTGATTGTTGAAGCTGTCGTTGAAAATCCGAAAGTAAAAGCGGCGGTTTTGAGTGAAGTCGAATCCCATGTCGGTGACGACACCGTTATCACCTCAAACACCTCGACTATTCCTATCAACCTATTGGCAAAATCACTAAAACGCCCAGAAAACTTCTGTGGTATGCACTTCTTCAACCCAGTGCATCGTATGTCTCTTGTTGAGATCATCCGTGGTGAGCACACCTCTGATGAAACCATCAATCGTGTTGTGGCGTATGCTGCGAAAATGGGCAAATCACCAATTGTCGTCAATGACTGCCCAGGGTTCTTCGTTAACCGCGTATTGTTCCCATACTTTGGCGGCTTCAGCATGCTACTTCGTGATGGTGCTGACTTTACGAAAATCGACAAAGTCATGGAGCGTAAGTTTGGCTGGCCGATGGGACCGGCGTACTTGCTTGATGTAGTCGGCATTGATACCGCGCACCACGCACAAGCTGTGATGGCAGAGGGTTTCCCTGAGCGTATGGGTAAACAAGGTCGTGATGCGATTGATGCACTATTCGAAGCAGACAAATATGGTCAGAAAAATGGTAATGGCTTCTACAGCTACACCATAGATAAAAAAGGTAAGCCGAAGAAAACCTTCTCAGAAGCGATCTTACCAGTACTTGCTGACGTTTGTGCCGATAAGCATGACTTTGACGATGAGACCATCATTCAACGTATGATGATTCCAATGATCAACGAAGTGGTGCTGTGCCTTCAAGAAGGCATCATCGCGACTCCGCAGGAAGCAGACATGGCATTGGTTTATGGTCTTGGTTTCCCTCCATTCCGCGGTGGCGTATTCCGCTACCTAGACAGCGTGGGTATTGCTGAATACGTTGAAATGGCAAAACAACACGCCGAGCTAGGTGCAATGTACCAAGTACCGCAAATGCTGATTGATATGGCGGCGAAAGGTGAAAGCTTTTACGGTGCACAACAGCAAGGTTCTATCTAAGGAGGGATTCTAAAATGACTAATCAAACAAGAAATGTTGTCGTAGTCGATTGTCTACGTACTCCAATGGGTCGCTCTAAAGGTGGTGCTTTCCGTCATACACGAGCAGAAGATCTATCTGCGCGTCTAATGAAAGGCATTCTTGCACGTAACCCACAAGTGAACCCAAGCGAGAT
The DNA here is from genome assembly GCF_021728155.1 of Vibrio sp. J2-4. Classification (NCBI taxonomy): domain Bacteria; kingdom Pseudomonadati; phylum Pseudomonadota; class Gammaproteobacteria; order Vibrionales; family Vibrionaceae; genus Vibrio; species Vibrio sp. J2-4. The sequence continues at coordinate 76,683 of NZ_JAKKCN010000010.1, read as the reverse complement.
TGAAGACATCTACTGGGGGTGTGTACAGCAAACACTAGAGCAAGGCTTTAACGTTGCACGTAATGCCGCGCTACTCGCGGGCCTGCCGATTGAAATTGGCGCTGTGACGGTTAACCGTTTGTGTGGCTCATCCATGCAAGCGCTGCATGACGGTACACGTGCGATCATGACTGGCGATGCTGAAATCTGCCTAATTGGTGGCGTTGAGCACATGGGGCATGTGCCGATGAACCACGGGGTAGACTTTCACCCTGGTATGTCAAAGAACGTAGCAAAAGCTGCGGGTATGATGGGCTTAACGGCTGAAATGCTTGGTAAATTACATGGCATTAGCCGTGAGCAACAAGACGAGTTTGCCGCGCGCTCTCACGCTCGTGCGCACGCAGCAACCGTAGAGGGTCGCTTTAAAAACGAAATCCTACCAATTGAAGGCCATGCGGCTGACGGTACACTGTTTACTCTGGATTACGACGAAGTGATTCGCCCTGAAACATCCGTTGAAGGTCTGTCTCAGCTTCGTCCTGTGTTTGACCCAGCAAACGGCACAGTAACAGCCGGTACATCATCAGCGCTGTCTGATGGCGCATCAGCGATGCTGATCATGAGCGAAGAGAAAGCCAATGAGCTTGGCTTGAAAATTCGCGCACGTATTAAGGGCATGGCGATCGCAGGTTGCGATCCATCCATCATGGGCTACGGCCCTGTACCTGCAACAAAGAAAGCGCTCAAGCGTGCTGGTCTTTCAATTGAAGACATGGATGTGGTTGAGCTAAACGAAGCATTTGCAGCGCAGTCTCTGCCGTGTGCTAAAGACTTAGGTCTGCTTGATGTGATGGATGAGAAGGTCAACCTTAACGGTGGTGCGATTGCATTAGGTCATCCATTAGGCTGCTCTGGTTCACGCATCTCAACAACGTTGATCAACCTAATGGAAGCGAAAGACGCAAAATATGGCCTCGCCACCATGTGTATTGGTTTAGGTCAGGGGATTGCGACGGTATTTGAACGACCATAACAGTTCAAGAAGTTGTTGTAGCGATCGAGCCAACAATCATAAGCAAATGAACTAGTACTAAAATTTTTAGTATTACACTTAAGGGCGACAATTAATGTCGCCCTTTTGTTTTACATCAAACATGCATAAAGAGCATATATTAAATGCTCAAGTTTCATTTTATTCATAGACAAAGAAGACATACACTTAGACCAGTTGATATCTTGCTGTATGTGGCAACTGAGTCACGCTAACGCAATTTCGGAGAACCTTATGTTTAATGCTCTAGTTCTAAACCAAGAAGACAAACGCACTATCGCTAGTATCGAGCAAATCGATGAAACACAACTGCCGGAAGGTGACGTTCTGGTTGAAGTCGATTACTCATCGTTGAATTACAAAGATGGTTTGGCGATCACAGGTAAAGGTAAAATCATCCGTAACTTCCCGATGGTACCTGGCATTGATCTAGCGGGTACGGTTGTAAGTTCTGAAGATTCGCGTTACCAAGCTGGTGACAAAGTGGTCTTAACTGGCTGGGGCGTGGGTGAAAACCATTGGGGTGGCATGGCTCAACGTGCTCGTCTAAAAGCGGATTGGCTAGTGCCACTACCAAAAGGTCTAGACAGCAAGAAAGCAATGATGGTTGGTACTGCTGGCTTCACTGGTATGCTATGTGTTCAAGCACTGCTTGATGCAGGCATCAAACCTGAAGCTGGTGAAATCCTAGTAACGGGCGCAAGTGGCGGCGTAGGCTCGGTAGCAGTAACGCTCCTAGCGCAGCTTGGCTACAAAGTTGCTGCAGTGACAGGACGTGTAGAGAAAAACGGCCCGCTACTTGAAAAACTAGGTGCTAGCCGCATCATCGACCGCACTGAATTTGAAGAACCAGCACGTCCACTTGAAAAGCAAGTATGGGCAGGTGCGGTAGATACCGTCGGCAGCAAAGTACTGGCTAAAGTATTGGCGCAAATGGATTACAACAGTGCAGTCGCCGCTTGTGGTCTTGCAGGTGGTTTTGATCTACCAACTACAGTGATGCCGTTCATCCTACGTAACGTTCGTCTACAAGGTGTGGACTCAGTAATGTGTCCAACAGAGAAACGCATCGCAGCATGGGAAAAACTGGTTGAACTACTACCAGACAGCTATTTCGAGCAAGCGTGTACTGAAGTAGAACTAGCAGAAGCACCCAAATACGCAGAAGACATCACCAACGGTCAAGTAACGGGTCGTGTGGTTATCAAGCTATAAACACTGACTCAGCGTAAACAGACGAAGAGCTAGCATTGCTGGCTCTTTTTGTTAGCAGTTTAGTCCCATATCTTCGATACGCTTAGCTATTAGACGGCTACATTCTTCACGCACAATCGTTCTTAACCATTCTTGAGCAGGAGAATGCTCGCAACGCGCATGCCAAATCATCGAGTATTCAAATGGAGTAAATTGGAATGGTAATGGTTTCACCACCAAGTCATAACGCTCGGCAACCAGATACGCCAAGTCCGCTGGCACTGTGATGATAATTGGCAAGGTATCCATGATCGCCAATGCAGCTTCTAAATGGTAAGCCCGCAGAACCATTTTACGCTTAGGTTTCTCCATCAAAGCTTGTTCGATCAGTGCCTTAACACCATCACTGATGGCGATCATGGCATGTGGATGACTCAGATAATCATCCAAGCTCATTTCTTTATCCGCTAATGGATGCTGTTTTGAAAGCATACACAGCACCCCCACTCGCCCTAACACTTCACTGCGTAGCGGCTCCACCGGACCTGTCGGGCGACAAATCGCTAAGTCTGCACCTTCATAAGTGAGCTGATCTGATAAACGGTCGTGTTGCAGTGGTAAGAAGTTGAACGACACGTTTGGCGCTTCTTGGTAAATTCTCGGCAAAGCGAACGGTAAGATCGTTTGCATGGCATAATCGGTGGTCACGATGTTGAAAGTCTGTACGCATTGCAATGGGTCAAACTCAACCGGAGATAACAACTGACGTAAAGACTCTAATGGCTCACCTAATGAGCGATCGATCTCTAACGCTTTCTGAGTTGGGATCAAATGCTGTCCCTGACGAGTAAACAGCGGGTCTCCCAATAAGTCACGCAGACGACCAAGCACACGACTCATTGCCGATTGACTCAAATTCAGACGTGTTGCCGCCTTACTGACACTGTTTTCTTCTATCAGTACTCGCAACGCAACCAGTAAATTTAAATCTCGGCGATAGATGTCTTCCAGTTCCACGAATTAGCCACTTATTTTGTATGTGTTTGGGTAAATTGTACTCTTCAGGCAAAAAAAATCCCGCCTTTCAGCGGGGAAGCCCAAGAAAAATGGGGATAGTGTCGGAATGAAGTGTCGGTAAAAATAGGTGAGCGTTATTAAAGTATTCTGATCGAAGCAAAAAGCGCTAATTTTCTTGCTCAGATGCACCTGACCATTTGCGCATCTCGATCCAAATCCCAATAATAGTGGCAACCATGCCTACAAGAGGCATCAAAGAGGTGTCAGCTGGCGTTCTGAGTACCAAAGCACAAAACGAGATAAAACAAAGTACGGAGTAAATCGTAAGTCTGTCTAACGCTGTTAACATTGCCTCTCCCTTGCCAGTTGTTACCAAATTGTTAATTTAAGGTAAAACAAAAAATTCCGTTTGCCAAGTGGTTATTGAATATTTTTTCAACGAACGTAGAATTCACCGCTAAGTTAGTTACGAGAATCACACTATGAGCTTTAATCCTGAACTGGCAACAAAGACATTAGAGGCGGAAGGACTGCGCTGCCCAGAGCCAGTGATGATGGTCAGGAAGACAATTCGCAACATGCAAGATGGTGAGATTTTGCTGGTCAAAGCAGATGACCCATCCACGACTCGAGACATTCCGAGTTTCTGCCGTTTTATGGATCACCAATTAATCGCGGCACAAACGGAGCAAGTTCCGTATCAGTACCTGATCAAGAAAGGATTGGAATAATCTGGTCGAATTAAAACCGGCAGCCGATTGGCTGCCGTTTGTTTATTCATCGTATTCGAGTGTGCGAACTTCTGATTGGAGCTTGTTGAGTTGTTTTTTCATTGCCCGCATCTCTTCATGCATAGGAATGATGTGGGCTACGCGAATCCACGCCTCTACTGTTAATCCAGTAAGAACGAACGATCCTGCCACAATCGGCAACCACATATCAGTCAGTACCATCGCTAACAAGCACAGCGCCAAACCAAAGGTGAATAAATAACTCTGACTCTTTGGGGTCATCCCCATGTAACGTGTAAGCATAAACTTGCCCTCTCGCTATCATTCACACCATTAAACTACCATGACAAGTATGACACTAATATGTCATCCGTCACGCTACGGAGCGATTTTAAGTCAGAGTTTGAGCTACGCCACTAATTCGCTAGTTATTGATTATTTGCATCATTTTAACGATTGTTCGCGGATAACATTTTCCATTTTCAGGCTGCGTTATCCGCCTAAAAACATTAAAAGAAGGCCGCACCAATCGCCAACAACACGAACAAAATAGCGGTGACTTTACGAATCAAACCCAGGGGCATCTTGTCTGCTGAAAGCTTACCAATTAACACCACAGGCACGTTAGCCAACAGCATACCAATGGTCGTGCCAAGTATGACCCAACTCAGCGCATCCGCGTATTGCGCGCCTAGGATAGAAGTAGCGATCTGAGTTTTATCGCCAATCTCAGCCACAAAGAAAGCAATAAAGCTGGCAATGAATGGGCCTCGATTAGAAATCTGCTCGTCATCATCCAGTTTGTCCGGGATCAGAACCCAAGCCGCCATCGCGACAAAACTGACCACCAGCACCCACTTTAAAATCTCAGGTGATAAATAGTCAGCGACAACCACACCTAACCATGCAGCCAAAGCGTGGTTGGCAATGGTTGCCAAAAAGATTGCTGCAATAATTGGGATTGGTTTGCGGTAACGACTTGCGAGTAATAGAGATAGCAATTGGGTCTTATCGCCAATTTCTGCTAACGCTACAGTAGTAATTGAAATAGCTAAAACGCTCACGACATGCTCATTGGGGCAGGGATTATTATATTTAACCAAAGACAAACCTCACGCCCCTACCCCGGTTCGTGATGATTTGTCTAAGGTCTTGCTAAACTTGAAAGGCTTCAAGTCTCGAACGCCATGGTGATTTTGCACCAATTATGTTGACGGACGAACCAGATGAAACAGAAACTTCATCAGGTAAGCTACTCCCCAAAGACAGGCGCAATTCTAGCCACCTTTGTTGCGCTTCTCAAGAGCCAAAGCAGGCAAAAACTCCCTTTTAAGAAAAATACAGCAGATAACGCGGTAAAAATTCATTAAAGGAGAAAATCGCCCACGAATTAATCAAGATTAGCTCTACTCCCATGCTCAATATCTGGTTATACTAGATTGTTAATTTATTCAACCGTAATTACTCTTTATCGCCGTTGTTAGAGTTGAAAAACTCGGCATAGATGACGAATTAACGAGTAACAAGAGAATCGCGCGAACCTGACTTATGCAAAAATACGATATCAAAACCTTCCAGGGAATGATCCTCGCGCTGCAGGATTATTGGGCTCAAAATGGTTGTACCATTGTTCAACCGCTAGATATGGAAGTGGGTGCGGGTACCTCTCACCCAATGACCTGTCTACGAGCGCTTGGCCCAGAGCCAATGTCGACAGCTTACGTACAACCTTCACGTCGTCCTACTGATGGCCGTTACGGTGAAAACCCTAACCGTCTTCAGCACTACTACCAATTCCAAGTAGCGCTAAAACCATCGCCTGACAATATTCAAGAGTTGTACCTTGGCTCCCTTGAAGTTCTTGGTATTGACCCTCTTGTACACGACATCCGTTTCGTAGAAGACAACTGGGAAAACCCAACACTAGGCGCATGGGGTCTAGGCTGGGAAGTTTGGCTAAACGGTATGGAAGTAACTCAGTTTACGTACTTCCAACAAGTTGGCGGCCTTGAGTGTAAACCAGTCACTGGCGAAATCACTTACGGTATCGAGCGTCTAGCAATGTACATCCAAGAAGTAGACTCGGTTTACGACCTAGTTTGGAACATCGCACCAGACGGCAGCAAAGTGACTTACGGTGATATCTTCCACCAAAACGAAGTAGAGCAATCGACTTACAACTTCGAGCACGCAGACGTTGAATTCCTATTTGGTTTCTTCGAACAGTGTGAGAAAGAGTGTAAAGAGTTGCTTGAGCTTGAAAAGCCACTGCCATTACCTGCTTACGAGCGCATCTTAAAAGCAGGTCACGCATTCAACCTACTAGACGCGCGTAAAGCGATCTCAGTAACTGAACGTCAGCGTTACATCTTGCGCATTCGCGATCTGACTAAGTCAGTAGCAGAAGCATACTACGCATCGCGTGAAGCTCTTGGCTTCCCAATGTGTAAGAAAGAACAAGCGTAAGGGGTAGAGAACATGGCAAAAGAATTTCTAATCGAGCTAGGTACAGAAGAGCTACCACCAACGCAACTTCGTACGCTAGCTGAAGCATTCGCAGCAAACTTCGAAGCAGAACTAAAAGGCGCTGAGCTAGCTCACGAAGGCGTAAAATGGTTTGCGGCTCCTCGTCGTCTTGCACTTAAAGTCGCGGCACTAGCAGAAAGCCAATCAGACAAAATCGTTGAAAAACGTGGCCCTGCGGTTTCTGCAGCGTTTGACGCGGAAGGCAACCCAACCAAAGCGGCTCAAGGCTGGGCACGCGGTTGTGGTATTTCTGTTGACCAAGCAGAGCGCATGGTGACAGACAAGGGTGAATGGCTACTGTTCAAACAAGAAGTGAAAGGTCAGCCAACGTCTGAGATCGTTGTTGAACTTGCAGCGAAAGCACTAGCAAACCTACCTATCGCAAAACCAATGCGCTGGGGTAACAAAACGACTCAATTTATCCGTCCAGTTAAGACGCTAACCATGCTAATGGGCAGCGACCTAATCGAAGGCGAGATCCTAGGCGTAGCATCAGGCCGCACTATCCGTGGTCACCGCTTCATGGGTGAAAAAGAGTTCACTATCGATTCTGCTGAGCAATACCCTGCGATCCTAGAAGAGCGCGGTAAAGTAATGGCAGATTACGAAGCGCGTAAAGCAATCATCCTAGCTGACGCACAAAAAGCGGCAGCAGCGGTTGGCGGTATCGCTGATCTAGAAGATGACCTAGTAGAAGAAGTCACGTCTCTGGTTGAATGGCCAGTAGTTCTAACAGCGAAGTTTGAAGAAGAGTTCCTAAAAGTGCCTTCTGAAGCGTTGGTTTACACTATGAAAGGTGACCAAAAATACTTCCCTGTTTATGACGAAAACAAGAAGCTACTACCTAACTTCATCTTCGTATCGAACATCGAATCAAAAGAGCCTCGTTACGTAATTGAAGGTAACGAGAAAGTAGTTCGACCTCGTCTTGCTGACGCAGAGTTCTTCTTCAACACAGACCGTAAGCGTCCGCTTATCGACCGTCTGCCTGAACTAGAACAAGCGATCTTCCAACAGCAACTGGGTACGATCAAAGACAAAACAGACCGCATCACTGAACTTGCAGGCTACATTGCTGAGCAAATCGGTGCTGACGTTGAGAAATCAAAGCGTGCTGGTCTACTAGCAAAATGTGACCTAATGACCTCAATGGTATTCGAATTCACGGATACTCAAGGAGTTATGGGTATGCACTATGCTCGTCACGACGGTGAAGCAGAAGAAGTTGCAGTCGCACTGAATGAGCAATACATGCCTCGTTTTTCAGGTGATGAACTGCCATCAAACGGCGTTTCAACTGCAGTTGCAATGGCAGACAAGCTAGACACTATCGTAGGTATCTTCGGTATTGGTCAAGCGCCTAAAGGTTCTGACCCATTCGCACTACGTCGCGCATCTCTAGGTGTACTACGTATCATCGTTGAATACGGCTACAATCTAGATCTTGTTGACCTAGTAGCGAAAGCGAAGTCACTGTTCGGCGACCGCCTAACCAACGACAACGTTGAACAAGACGTGATTGAATTCATGCTTGGTCGTTTCCGTGCTTGGTACCAAGACGAAGGCTTCAGCGTAGACATCATTCAAGCGGTACTAGCGCGTCGCCCGACGAAACCAGCAGACTTCGACCAACGTGTTAAAGCGGTTTCTCACTTCCGTGAACTGGAAGCGGCAGAGTCTCTAGCAGCAGCGAACAAACGTGTAGGTAATATCCTAGCGAAATTCGACGGCGAACTAGCAGAAGAAATTGACCTAGCACTTCTACAAGAAGACGCAGAGAAAGCACTAGCAGAAAGCGTTGAAGTAATGACAGAAGCGCTAGAGCCAGCATTTGCAACCGGTAACTACCAAGAAGCCCTAAGCAAACTAGCTGACCTACGTGAGCCAGTGGATGCGTTCTTTGATAACGTAATGGTAATGGCAGACGACGAAGCACTTAAGAAGAACCGTCTGACACTACTGAACAACCTGCGTAACCTGTTCCTACAGATCGCAGACATTTCTTTGCTTCAAAAGTAATTCATTACTCTTCGAAGTGATTAAGAAATAAGTAAAGGGAAGCGTCGGCTTCCCTTTTTTGTTGTCTTTAAACGGAGATAATCGGTTCTTATTATTCATTTTGTGAACAAGGCAAAAATTTGTAGGGTGAGACGCGTTGAACTTGTTGGTGCAGAGCTCGGATTGTAGAGGCACAGTTTTGCTATAACTGGGTTGTTTATTCGGGGGAAGGACACAATGAAAAAAACAATTCTCGCACTCTCTATTGGACTACTGAGCGCCTGCAGCCAGATTCCAGAAAATGCTATCGTACTGAGCGTCGGAGACGATACAGCCGTCTTCGAAGCAAACTCTAACGGCTTACTTGTCGCCGAGCAAAAACTCGAAAAAGGCAGCTACACCTTTACCATTGCCGACAGGAATCAAAGCTGTGGAAGTAGTTTTGCTTTGGCAGAAGAAAGCCGCATCAAATTCAATCGTCCATTAAAAATGGATAATTGCGCCACAGATGCCCAAATGCCGCTGCGCATCTTCAAAGCCAACACCTATCAATTTACGCTCAACCCAACCACTAACGAGCTAACTGTTAGGCTCAAACCCAAAAAGAATCAAGACATCACCTACTCTTGCCCTGTCGCAACCAATACGCCAAAAACCATCAACGTTGAGCAAACCTTTAATGATGGCACTGTCGTTCGCGATGCCTTAACCGGACAAGAAACTATAGTTACAGATGGCAGCGTAACCATGCAGCCGGGCCCTATGAGCCAAGGTCTGTTGTTACTAGAAGAGGTTGAGCAACAAGCAGAAAAACCTTTCAGTTGGGACAACGCGACGGTGTACTTCGTCATGACTGACCGCTTCTATAACGGCAACCCAGACAACGACAACAGCTACGGTCGCAGCAAAGACGGGAAATACGAGATTGGTACCTTCCATGGTGGTGACTTAGCGGGTCTGACGAAAAAACTCGATTACATCGAATCACTTGGTGTGAATGCTATCTGGATAACCTCACCACTGGAACAAATCCATGGCTGGGTTGGCGGCGGTGACAAAGGTGACTTTAAACACTACGGCTACCACGGCTACTACCATCAAGATTGGACCAAGCTTGATGCCAACATGGGTTCCGAAGATGAACTCAGAACCTTCGTCGATACTGCCCACAAGAAAGGCATCCGCGTGATTTGGGATGTGGTCATGAACCACACTGGCTACGCAACATTAGCAGACATGCAGGAATTCGGATTTGGTCAGCTTTACCTTGATGACCAAGAAGCCAAAGAAGTCCTTGGTGAAAAATGGACCGACTGGCAGCCAAAATCAGGACAAAGCTGGCACAGCTTCAACGACTACATCAAATACAGTGATAGCGAAGCGTGGGATAAATGGTGGGGCAAAGATTGGATCCGCACCGACATTGGTGACTACGATGCTCCGGGCTACAACGACATCACCATGTCTTTGAACTACCTACCGGATCTAAAAACCGAATCGACTCAGAAAACCGGACTACCAAACTTCTTCCGCAATAAAGACACCAATGCGCAAGATGAGCTACAAACCCCACGTGAACATCTGATTACGTGGTTATCCGACTGGGTACGTGACTATGGCATTGATGGCTTCCGTGTCGACACTGCCAAACACGTTGAAATGGAAGCGTGGGCAGAGCTGAAAGCCAGCACCAGCCAAGCGCTTGCTCAATGGAAGCAAAACAACCCGGACAAAGCCTTGGATGACCTACCTTTCTGGATGACAGGTGAAGTGTGGGCACACAGCGTGGTGAAAAGCCCGTATTTCGATAACGGCTTCGATTCCATCATCAACTTCGAGTTCCAATCTGACGTAGCACCAAAAGCGCTGAAGTGTTTCGCTCAACTCGATAGCGATTATCGCCGCTACGCGGAACGTATTAACTCCGATCCTGAGTTCAACGTGTTGAGTTACCTGTCTTCGCACGATACTCAACTGTTTTGGTCGGCACGCAGCCGCAGCTTCGATGACCAAGCACGCGCTGCCAATGCACTAATGCTGGCTCCAGGTGCAGTACAAATCTACTATGGTGACGAGATCGCCCGTGACTTTGGTATTACCGGTTCCGACCCTACTCAAGGTACTCGCTCTGATATGCCATGGGATAAGATTCATGGCGAACGTGAAGACTTGCTGCAACATTGGCAAAAACTCGGCGAGTTCCGTCAACGCCACCCAGCGGTTGCGCAAGGCAAACACATCACTCGCAATCAAGAAGGGTATTACGCGTTCGAGCGCCAATACCACGACGACAAAGTGCTGATCGTCTACACTGGCGAATAGCCGATTCACTCCACCAGCAAGGGAAGCATTTCGCTTCCCTTTTTTATTCACTGCTCATATCCCCATCATCTGGTCTGATGACAAACTTTTTTCTTCTTCGAGTAAATTCACACTTTGCGTCGTAATAACATTAGGGTAAGGTCAAGTATTACTCTATAAGCTGATGTTTCATCAGCATTCAATACACATAAGCAATCACAATGAATTAGGTATCAGTCAGCATGCAGTTCTCAAAGTTTGGTGAAAAATTTAATCAGTATTCAGGTATTACGCAGTTAATGGACGATTTGAATGATGGTCTGCGCACACCAGGTGCCATCATGCTCGGTGGAGGCAACCCAGCCGCCATTCCTGCCATGCTCGATTACTTTCACCAAGTCAGTGAGGAAATGCTCGCCAGTGGAGAGCTCGTCGCCGCCCTAGCCAACTACGATGGGCCACAGGGTAAAGACGCGTTCGTGAAAGCGCTGGCTCAGTTATTCCGTGAAACTTACGGTTGGGACATTTCAGAGAAGAACATCAGCTTAACTAACGGTAGCCAAAGTGGCTTCTTCTACTTGTTCAACTTACTCGCTGGTAAACAGCCAGACGGTTCGCATAAGAAGGTGCTACTGCCTATCGCGCCTGAGTACATCGGCTATGGTGATGCTGGCATTGATGAAGATATCTTTGTCTCTTACCACCCAGAAATCGAGCTGTTAGATAACGGATTGTTTAAATACCACGTCGATTTTGAACAGCTAACCGTCGACGATTCTGTTGCGGCAATCTGCGCATCTCGCCCAACCAACCCAACGGGTAACGTACTGACAGACGAAGAAGTGCGTAAACTGGACAAACTCGCACGTGAAAACAACATCCCACTGATCATCGATAACGCCTATGGCTTGCCGTTCCCGAACATCATCTTTGAAGATGTCGAACCATTCTGGAATGAAAACACCATCTTGTGCATGAGCCTATCTAAGCTGGGCTTACCGGGTGTGCGTTGTGGCATTGTGATTGCGAGTGAAGAAATCACTCAAGCGTTAACCAATATGAACGGCATCATCAGCCTAGCACCAGGCAGTGTGGGTCCAGCGCTGGCAAACCACATCATCGCTAAAGGCGACCTGCTTAAACTGAGTTCAGAGGTGATTAAGCCGTTTTACAAGCAGAAGTCGCAACGTGCGGTTGAACTGCTGCAAGAAGCGATTACCGATGAGCGCTTCCGTATTCACAAACCGGAAGGCGCTATCTTCTTGTGGTTGTGGTTTGATGAACTGCCAATAACAACAATGGAACTGTACCAACGCTTGAAAGCGCGTGGCGTATTGATTGTCCCTGGTGAATATTTCTTTATTGGTCAGCAAGACGAGTGGGATCACGCGCACCAATGCCTGCGTATGAACTACGTTCAAGACGATGAGATGATGCAAAAAGGCATTGCGATTATCGCGGAAGAAGTTGAAAAGGCTTACCAACAAGGTCAGTAAAGCAAACTCCCACATCAAAGACACAAATTAAAAAGAGCGCCAACTGGCGCTCTTTCTCACTCTATAAGGCAAATAACTTGCTGATTAGTTGCTTTCTAGCAGGTTGTTGCCACCGATAGCAATTTTACGTGGTTGCATTGCTTCTGGGATTTCACGAACCAAATCAATATGTAATAAGCCGTTTTCCATTGATGCGCCAGTCACTTTTACATAATCCGCTAGCTGGAATTTACGTTCAAAGTCGCGCTCAGCAATGCCTTGGTACACGTAATTTTTGCCTTCTTCTGCTTTGCGTTCGCCCTTCACAATCAACATGTTTTCGTTTTGAGTCAGATCGAGTTGGTCTTCAGAGAAGCCAGCAACTGCCATAGTAATACGGTAGTTATGCTCGTCTTTTTGCTCAATGTTGTACGGAGGGTAACCGCCAGAAGTATTTTTCGCTGTATTCGCTTCCATCAGGTTTAGCAGACGATCAAAGCCAATTGCATTACGGTATAGTGGTGAGAAATCTACGTTACGCATAAATCTATCCTCTTAATTAAGCAATAGTCTTAGCTCAGATGACGTTCATCTCACAGGCGTGTTTATGCAAAAACCAACGCCGAGCTAAGAGATTCTTATCATTCCGCAGGCCATCATTTGGCTCGGAGACATGATAGGAAATCTAAAGGTTTAAGTTGTGTGCTAAAACGCCATATCCTCTTTGAGCGATCTCGTTTTAGCGATTCCAGAGGGCTGTCTTCTAGTCTCTAGCAAGCCAGTCATCCTCTTCACAACTAGATATAAGGTCGTCAAAAATGACTTTCAAGGGAAAAAATAAAAAATTTTAAGTGCGCTCGCTATCTCCCCAGAAAGGTCAGTTTACCCTCGCTTTGCGATCGGTATTAAAAAGCCCACCTTTCTGGTGGGCTTAATCTGCACTCTACTTGCGGGAGGATTTACGCGCTTTTACAACGCTCTTTTCTGCCGCTTTTTCCTGTTTTAACTTACGCTTTTCTTTCAGACTCAACTGTGGTTGTTTCTTGTCTTTCTTACTCATGACTTCACCTCTATTTATTGACACAACAGACAGCCACACAGCATTTTCTGCGCTGGTGGCTGCGATTGATGAACAATTTCAGTAATCACAAAGCAGCGTCGCTGATTAAAAATTTCTATTTCGAACGCATCATTTTTAGCTCGCCCTAATAAACGGGATCCCAAATAAGAATCGACCGCGAGCATACCTGTCATCGGTTGGCTCTTGTGCGAGTTGACTAACGTCATGCGATATTGATAAGCACGCTCAACATCCACTAAGCGAACCGTATCCCCAACCGCAATACGAGCTCGGTTACGGCAATGGGCTTGTTGCTCGTAAGTTTCAAAGAGTGACAACAACCTTAGTGGTGATTGATAGGTTAAAAAGCGACTGGTTAACCACCAAGTTCGCAGCGCCAAACAGTACGCCGAGAACCAGCGTTCAAACATGATTATTTCCTTCTTAATGCCTTGTCTTACAAATAAATTCAGTGCATTGAACCGGAAGTGCATCACCTCCGGCTTAGTTCAGGAAAGTCATCACCATTTTCTCAACCTCCTTATTCATCAGCTCTTCAGCACTATAGCGAGCAGAAAAAAGAAAGCAAAAGCGCCCAAGCGAACAAAATGGCGAGAAAAAAAGAAAACAGAAATAAAATGGCAAGCTTGATCAGGTTATTGGCAGTTAGCACCAGAAAAACCAAAGTCTTGGCAGAAAGTGGCGATTTTCACTGGTGGTTAAAACAAAAAAAGCAGCGATTTCTCGCTGCTTTTTCCTATTAAGACAAGTTGTCGTTACACGTCTAAGTTCGCTACTTTCAGCGCGTTTTCTTCGATGAAGTTACGACGAGGTTCTACTTGGTCACCCATCAGTGTTGTGAACAATTGGTCTGCGCCTACCGCATCCTCAATCGTTACTTGCATCATGCGACGCGTTTCTGGGTCCATAGTCGTTTCCCACAGCTGATCTGGGTTCATCTCACCTAGACCTTTGTAACGCTGACGACTCAGACCACGCATTGACTCTTTAACCAACCAATCAAGCGCTTCTGCAAAGCTTGCTACTGGCATCGTACGCTCACCACGTTTGATGTACGCGCCTTCTTCCAGAAGCCCATCCAGTGCTTCTGATAGATCAGCCAATTTGCCGTACTCTTTCGAGTTTAGGAAATCGATGCTAATTGCATGTTCGTGCGTCACACCGTGAGTACGAACCACGATCTTAGGCAAGTTTAAGCCTAGTTCTTCGTGCTGTTCAACTTCGTAGCTGTATTGGCTCGCACCCACTTCTTTCGCATTCAGCTGCTCAATAAGCTGCTTCGTCCACGCTTCAACAACTGATGCGTCATGGCATTGCTCAGGAGTTAGACGAGGAGTGTAAATCAGCTCGTTTACCAAAGCACTTGGGTAACGACGGCTCATACGTTCCGCCAGTTTAATACCCGCATTGTACTGTTGAACAAGCTTCTCTAGTGCTTCACCTGCCAATGCTGGTGCTTCTGCGTTTACGTGTAGCGATGCATTATCCAGAGCCAATGATACTTGGTATTGGTTCATCGCTTCTTCGTCTTTGATGTACTGCTCTTGTTTGCCTTTTTTCACTTTGTAAAGTGGTGGCTGAGCGATGTACACGTAACCACGCTCGATAAGCTCTGGCATTTGACGGTAGAAGAAGGTCAATAGTAGCGTACGGATGTGCGAACCATCGACATCGGCATCGGTCATGATGATGATGTTGTGGTAACGCAGCTTGTCCGGGTTGTACTCGTCACGACCGATACCACAACCTAGTGCGGTGATCAGTGTTGCTACTTCTTGGGAAGATAGCATCTTGTCGAAACGTGCTTTTTCTACGTTAAGAATCTTACCTTTTAGCGGTAGGATTGCTTGGTTCTTACGATTACGGCCTTGTTTTGCGGAGCCGCCTGCCGAATCACCCTCCACTATGTATAGTTCAGAGAGTGCCGGATCTTTTTCCTGACAGTCTGCAAGTTTACCTGGAAGGCCAGCTAGGTCTAGTGCACCTTTACGGCGCGTCATTTCACGAGCTTTACGCGCGGCTTCACGAGCACGTGCTGCATCGATGATTTTCGAACAAACCATCTTCGCTTCTGTCGGGTTCTCAATCAGGAACTCAGACAGTTTTTCACCCATTGCAGACTCAACAGCTGATTTCACTTCAGAAGAAACCAGTTTGTCTTTTGTTTGGCTTGAGAACTTGGGATCAGGCACTTTCACCGAAACAACCGCAGTTAGACCTTCACGCGCATCGTCGCCTGAAGTCGCTGTTTTTGCTTTCTTAGAGAAACCTTCTTTATCCATAAAGCTGTTCAATGTACGTGTTAACGCAGCACGGAAACCAGCAAGGTGAGTACCACCATCACGCTGTGGGATATTGTTGGTAAAACAGAAGATATTCTCTTGGAAACCATCGTTCCATTGCATCGCCACTTCAACTGAAATGCCGTCTTCACGCTCTGAGTTAAAGTGGAAGATTTTTTCGATGATTGGCGTTTTGTTGGTGTTTAGGTGATCAACGAACGCTTGAATACCACCTTCATACATGAAGTGATCATGTTTGTCCGCTTCACGCTCATCAACCAATTTGATCGACACACCAGAGTTCAGGAATGACAGTTCACGCAGGCGTTTCGCCAGAATGTCATAGTGGAACTCAGTGTTAGAGAAGGTCTCGGCACTTGGCCAGAAACGAATTTGTGTACCGGTTTTATCCGTATCACCCACAACAGCTAGTGGCGCTTGAGGCTCACCATGGCGGTAGGTTTGCGTATGGATATGGCCACCACGATGAATCGTCAGCTCAACTTTCTCAGATAGCGCGTTTACCACTGAAACGCCTACCCCATGAAGACCACCCGATACTTTGTATGAGTTATCGTCGAACTTACCACCCGCGTGAAGTACCGTCATGATTACTTCTGCTGCAGAGACATTTTCCTCTGAGTGGATTTCTGTTGGAATGCCACGACCATCATCGCTAACGGAAACCGAGTTATCCTCATGAATTGTCACAACGATGTCTTTACAGTGACCTGCCAACGCTTCATCAATTGAGTTATCCACCACCTCGAAAACCATGTGGTGAAGGCCGGTGCCGTCGTCCGTATCGCCGATGTACATTCCTGGACGCTTACGTACCGCATCCAGACCCTTCAGTACCTTAATACTCGATGAATCGTAATTTTCAGACATGAGTTTCTCTCTTCTAGTTTGACTCTATCCTGCCATGTTCCACATGAAACAATTTACCGTTATCGTCCAACATATCGGCGATTTGGCTTTCAGTGATAGAGCTTACAAATACTTGTGCGCCCGTCTCTTTTAAGCAGTCAGCAAGACGCTTGCGACGTTGGCTATCTAATTCCGACGCGAAGTCATCAATTAGGTAAATGCATTGTTTACCGGTCATCTCTGTCAGGTGTTGCCCTTGCGCGACACGCAATGCACACACCATGAGTTTTAATTGACCGCGTGACAGAACATCTTCAACGGGCGTTCCGTTCACTTTAATGCGCAAATCAGCTTTGTTTGGGCCACTAAAGGTGTACCCCAATGACTGATCACGCTCAAAATTCTTTTCTAGTATCTCGTGGTATGGGGTGTCTTTATCCCAGCCACGATAATACTTCAATTGGATCTCAAATTCTGGCAAAAATGTCTGACAGATAGTTTCTGCGACGGTTTTCATCTGCACGATGTAACTTGCTCGCCATTGGCTGATGTTTTCAGCCAACCCTGCCATTTCCTGATCCCAATAACTGAGCTCACGATAACTATTGGCGGTTTTCAACAGCGCGTTGCGCTGCTTGTTCAGGCGCTTGAACCTTCCCCATGCTTGATAAAAAGCGGGCTCGGTATGAAACACGCCCCAATCAATAAACGCGCGACGATGTTTAGGGCCATCTGTCAGTAAATCAAACCCTTCTGGGTGTATCAACTGCAGAGGCAGAACTTGTGCCAACTGCGCTAATTTTTGTCCAGATTGACCGCCTATTTTAACCTCTGTTGAGCCATCACGCTGCTTATTAATGCCGATAGGTAGCTCAAATTGATCCGAGTTCAAAAAACGACCATGAACAAACAGTTCGTCACACTCATTTTGTATCACTCGTCCGGTGAGAGAGCTCTTGAATGAGCGGCCATGCCCGAGCAGATAAACCGCTTCTAAGACACTGGTTTTACCGCTGCCGTTCGGCCCAATAAGAAAGTTAAAGCCTGCTGATAACTCAATATCACAGGCTTTAATGTTTCGAAACTGCTGAATGATGAGACGAGAAAGAGGCATTCAGTTGGCTTATAGACGAATTGGCATCACCACGTACATGGCACTGTCATCGTCGGCATTTTCAATCAATGCGCTAGCATTAGCATCCGACATCGACACACGTACATTTTCACAACGCAACGTGTTCAGAACATCAAGCACATAGCTTACGTTAAAGCCGATTTCGATGGCGTCACCTTCAAAGGTCACATCTAGCATCTCTTCCGCTTCTTCTTGTTCTGGGTTATTCGCGGTTATGCGCATTTCAGTATCAGCCAGATTCACACGCACGCCACGGAATTTTTCGTTGGAAAGAATCGCAGCACGAGAGAAGGCTTGGCGCAACTCGTCACAACTTGCTATTAGGGTCTTATTGGTGCTCTGAGGCAATACGCGGCGGTAGTCAGGGAAACGACCATCAACCAACTTAGAGGTAAAAGTAAAGTTATTCACCTCAGCACGAACATTGGAGCTACCGATCTGAAGTACTACGGGCTGCTCTGGCGCATCCATCAACTTCACTAATTCTTGCACACCTTTGCGTGGCACGATGATTTGCTTCTGCGCAAAATCCGCACCTAGCTGAGTTTGCGATACCGCCATACGGTGGCCGTCCGTCGCCACGCTGCGTAGCGTGGTACCGTCAATTTCAAACAACATACCGTTGAGGTAGTAACGAACGTCTTGATTCGCCATCGAGAACTGAGTTTTGTCGATCAGCGTACGTAGATCAGCTTGGCTCAGTGATACTTCCACTTCGCTTTGCCAGTCTTCAATATTAGGGAAATCGTTCGCAGGAAGCGTTGCCAATGAGAAACGGCTGCGACCAGAGCGAACTTGTACGCGATCACCTTCTAAAACAAATGTGATGATCGCATCGTCCGGTAAACCACGGCAGATATCGAGAAACTTACGCGAAGGAACGGTAATGCTGCCCGCTTCAAAATCACCTTCTAGCGTCACTTTGCTTACTAACTCTACTTCAAGATCGGTTGCCGTCATCGACAATACGTTCTCTTCTACTTTAAGAAGTAGGTTACCCAGGATTGGCAGAGTTGGTCGGCCACCTAAAGCGCCCGAAACCTGCTGTAGCGGTTTGATTAAATGACTACGTTCAATGGTAAATTTCATGCTTGGCTCTTTACGCTGTCAGCTCAATAAATGATTTGCTTAGAATACCGTTATTCTAACCGATTACGAGGACAGGGTGCGAATCAAGTTAGAGTAATCTTCTTTAATATCGTGGCTCTCTTCACGCAGCTGCTCAATCTTGCGACACGCATGAAGTACGGTCGTATGATCGCGGCCACCAAACGCATCACCAATTTCAGGCAGGCTGTGGTTGGTTAGCTCTTTTGCTAACGCCATGGCCAGCTGACGAGGACGCGCTACAGAACGAGAGCGACGTTTGGACAGCAAGTCAGCCACTTTTATCTTGTAGTATTCCGCCACCGTCTTTTGAATGTTGTCGATAGTTACCAGCTTCTCTTGCAGAGCGAGCAGATCGCGCAGCGCTTCACGAACAAAATCAATCGTTATTGGGCGGCCAGTAAAGTTCGCGTTAGCGATAACGCGGTTCAGTGCACCTTCTAGCTCACGAACGTTCGAACGCAGACGCTTGGCAATAAAGAATGCCACTTCATCAGCAAGGTGGATTTGGTGATCTTCGGCTTTTTTCATCAAGATCGCCACACGCGTTTCAAGCTCAGGCGGCTCGATCGCAACAGTAAGACCCCAACCAAAGCGAGATTTAAGACGATCTTCAACGCCATTAATCTCTTTAGGATAACGGTCAGACGTTAAGATGATCTGCTGGTTACCTTCCAATAGTGCGTTGAAGGTATGGAAGAATTCTTCTTGCGAACGTTCTTTATTAGCAAAGAATTGGATGTCATCGATAAGGAGTGCATCCACACTGCGGTAGTAGCGTTTGAATTCTTCAATCGCATTGTTTTGCAGCGCTTTCACCATGTCTTGCACAAAACGCTCTGAGTGCATGTAGACCACTTTCGCGTTCGGGTTGTTATCCACAATCGCGTTACCCACCGCATGCAATAAGTGGGTTTTACCCAAACCCGTGCCGCCGTATAGGAATAGTGGGTTGTAAGCTGCACCTGGGTTATCCGATACCTGACGCGCCGCAGCCAAACCCAGTTGGTTCGACTTACCTTCAACAAAGTTGTCGAACTTGTGTTTTGGGTTCATGTTTGAGCGGTGATTGATCGCCGCAATCGCTTGAGCGTCGTCATCCCAGGTTTTGTGTACTGGCTTACGTGCCTGTAATTGCGCAGGTGCAGATGACTCCGCAGCCACATCTGCAGGCGTACGTGTCGGCGCTGGTTTTGGAGCAGAGACAGGTCGACTCCCCACTTCAAAGCGTAAGTTAGGAATGTCGCCACCACAGTATTCCTGTAGTAAACGAGTAATATTGTTCAGATACTTATCACGCACCCAGTCCAACACAAAGCGGTTTGGCGCGAATAGAGTGAGAGTATTGTCATTGAGCTCCGCTTGTAGCGGACGAACCCACATGCTGAATTCTGTAGCTGGTAGCTCTTCTTGAAGCTGCTGCAAACATTGCAGCCAAAGCGAAGATGACACGGTGCCCCCACTGAGTAATTGAATTATCGGAAAAGACTGGCAATTTTACCTGTTGATAACCAAGATCGCCAGCGATTGATCGACGATCCAGTGAATAAGATCCAAGTTATTCACAATTATTTCTGCAAACTTGATGAGATCAACACACCTTGCCCCAAATTTGCCCACACAACGATCCACAATTGGGCAAAATTCACAAGATCGAGTGATTGGTGATAAGTCTGTGTATTATTTTATTCCCAATGCTGATTTTGTCGATCATTTCCCCTGGTTCAGTTCGCATTTTCGTCACATTTAACATTCTTCTTCTATTATCTAATAACTCACAGGTCTAGGTTATTGCTCTTGGTTATTTATTTAATTGAGCTAACTAACAGTAGTATTTCCAACCATAAAATTATGGAGATGTATTATGAAAAACTGGATTAAGGTTGCCGTTGCAGCCATTGCACTGTCGGCAGCAACCGTACAAGCCGCTACTGAAGTCAAAGTTGGTATGTCAGGTCGCTACTTCCCGTTTACTTTTGTAAAGCAAGATAAGCTACAAGGCTTTGAAGTCGACATGTGGGATGAAATCGGCAAACGCAACGATTACAAAATCGAATACGTAACAGCCAACTTCTCTGGTTTATTTGGTCTGCTAGAAACCGGTCGCATCGATACGATCTCCAACCAAATCACCATGACTGATGAGCGTAAAGCCAAATACCTATTTGCTGACCCTTACGTTGTAGATGGCGCACAAATTACCGTGCGTAAAGGCAACGACAGCATCAAAGGTGTTGACGATCTTGCGGGCAAAACCGTTGCTGTGAATCTAGGATCTAACTTCGAGCAACTGCTGCGTCAATACGACAAAGACGGCAAGATCAACATTAAAACGTACGACACAGGTATCGAACATGACGTGGCGCTCGGTCGTGCAGATGCATTTGTAATGGATCGTCTTTCTGCGTTAGAGCTGATTAAGAAAACCGGTCTTCCTTTGGAATTGGCGGGCGAACCGTTTGAAACCATTCAAAACGCATGGCCTTTCGTGGACAACGAGAAAGGTCGTAAGCTGCAAGAAGAAGTAAACAAAGCACTGGCTGAGATGCGCGCAGATGGTACAGTAGAGAAAATTTCCGTGAAGTGGTTTGGCGCTGACATCACGAAATAAGAACTCTTTGTACTTTAGGCCGCAAAGTGGTATCACTCTCGGACTAAAATAAACTTACGTAAAGGTGGAACTTGTTTTCCACCTTTTCTTTTCTCTAGCCTTTAGGTAAGCCGTATGGGATTTGACTTTAATTACATGTTGGAACTGCTGCCGATATTGCTGAAATATCTTGGCACTACCATGGAAATGGCGACATGGGGATTGGTGTTTTCACTGATTTTATCCGTCATTTTAGCCAATATTCGCGTATTTAAACTGCCAGTTCTGGATCAATTAAGCCAACTGTACATCAGCTTCTTCCGTGGCACCCCTCTCTTAGTTCAGCTTTTCCTGCTTTATTACGGCTTACCACAAATTTTCCCATTGATGGTGGGTATTGATGCCTTCTCAGCAGCGGTGATCGGTTTAACGCTGCACTTTGCCGCTTATATGGCGGAAAGTATTCGTGCCGCCATTATTGGTATTGATCGTAGCCAGATGGAAGCGAGCTTGTCGGTGGGTATGACAACATCTCAGGCGATGCGCCGAGTGATTTTACCTCAAGCAACGCGTGTCGCACTGCCTTCATTGATGAACTATTTCATCGATATGATCAAGTCAACGTCTCTCGCCTTCACGCTTGGTGTGGCCGAAATCATGGCGAAAGCACAGATGGAAGCCTCATCAAGTTTCCGTTTCTTTGAAGCTTTCCTTGCGGTTGCTCTTATTTACTGGGGCGTGGTGGTGATTCTGACTCGCGTACAAATCTGGGCAGAAGCAAAACTGAATAAGGCGTACGTACGATGATTAAGTTAGAAAATATTCACAAACGTTTTGGTGAGACTGAAGTACTGAAAGGTATCGACCTCGATATTAAGCAAGGTGAGATCATCGTGATTATCGGCTCAAGTGGTACGGGTAAATCAACCTTGCTGCGTACGGTGAACTTTCTAGAACAAGCAGATGAAGGTCGTATCACGATAGATGACATCTCCGTTGATACTCAAAAACACACTAAAGCCGAAGTATTAGCGCTGCGTCGTCGAACTGGCTTTGTGTTCCAAAACTATGCCCTGTTTGCCCATATGAATGCGCGCCAGAACATTGCCGAAGGTCTAGTGACCGTTCGAGGCTGGAAAAAAGCCGATGCTCTCAAACGAGCGCAACAAATTCTGGATGACATCGGCCTTGGGGATAAAGGCGATAGTTATCCAGCGGCATTGTCTGGCGGCCAACAACAACGTGTGGGTATCGGCCGAGCGATGGCGCTGCAACCAGAACTGCTGTTATTTGACGAACCAACTTCTGCGCTGGATCCTGAATGGGTCGGTGAAGTTCTCTCATTAATGAAGAAGTTAGCTAATCAGCATCAAACCATGCTGGTGGTGACGCACGAGATGCAATTCGCGAAAGAAGTCGCTGATAGAGTGATCTTCATGGCGGAAGGCAATATCGTTGAGCAAGGTTCTCCACAGGATATCTTCGATAATCCACAAGATCCTCGTTTGAAAAAATTCCTTAACCAAGTAGGAATAGAGTAACGATCAAGCATCAGGATCGATTGATCCTTGAGATTTTACTCACACTACGTATAATCGCCCGGCCGGAATTTCGTACTCATTGAGTCATTGACACATTATGTGAGTGTGATTACAATTCCGCCTCTTTGTTGAGAGGCGTCGGTTGTCCTTCTCTATATAAAGAGCTTCTTTATATAAGAAAGCAAATACCCACGCCGGGTTTAACAAGAACCTAAAACTACTGATCAGTAAAGGTAATTATCATGAAACGCACTTTTCAACCTACAGTTCTAAAGCGCAAGCGTACTCACGGCTTCCGTGCTCGCATGGCAACTAAGAACGGTCGTAAAGTTATCAACGCACGTCGTGCAAAAGGCCGTGCGCGCCTATCAAAATAATCGCTAGTTTATTTTGAACACGTACGCGTTTAATCGGGAGTTACGTTTGTTAACTCCCGAGCATTATCAAAACGTCTTCCAGCAAGCTCATCGAGCTGGCTCGCCTCATTTCACCATCATTGCTCGCAATAACAAACTTTCTCATCCACGATTAGGTTTAGCGGTTCCAAAAAAGCAAATCAAAACGGCTGTCGGTCGTAACCGATTTAAGCGTTTGGCTCGTGAAAGCTTTCGTAACAATCAACATCAGCTTCCAAACAAAGATTTTGTTGTGATTGCGAAGAAAAGCGCGCAAGATTTAAGCAATGAGGAAATTTTTAAGTTGTTTGATAAGCTATGGCAACGCCTGTCTCGCCCTTCACGTGGATAGCCATTGGGCTCGTTTATCTGTATCGCTGGTTTATCAGCCCTTTGATTGGTCCTCGTTGCCGGTTCACACCAACCTGTTCCACTTACGCGCTAGAAGCTTTGAGAGCTCACGGTTTTGTAAAAGGATGTTGGTTATCAGGCAAACGTCTATTAAAATGCCACCCTTTGAATGAAGGGGGGTATGACCCCGTTCCACCAGTCCAAAAACAAGACAGAGATAACTAACGATGGATTCTCAACGTAATATCCTGCTCATCGGTTTGGCCCTGGTTTCTTTTTTGCTGTTTCAACAATGGCAAGTTGCAAAGAATCCAGAACCTCAAGCAGTTGAACAGGCTCAATCAAGCAGCACTCTACCTGCACCATCTTTTGCTGATGAACTTGACCCAGTTCCTGGTCAACAGCAAGCTTCTGCAAAAACTATCACAGTAACGACTGATGTTTTAACTCTGTCGATCGACACCGTTGGTGGCGATGTGGTACATGCCAACCTTAACGAATACTCTGCTGAGTTAGATTCATCAGATTCCTTTGTTCTGCTTAAAGACGCTCAAGGTCACCAATTTATCGCTCAAAGCGGTCTAGTGGGTCCTCAAGGTATCGACTTGAGCAGCACAAATCGCCCTCACTACAACGTAAGTGCAGACAGCTTCACAATGGCTGACGGTCAAGATGAACTTCGCGTTCCGATGACATTCACTGCAAACGGCATCGAATACACCAAAACTTACATCTTTAAACGCGGCAGCTACGCGCTTAATGTTGAATACGATGTAGTGAACAACTCAGGCAACAACGCAACATTTGGTATGTACGCTCACCTACGTCAAAACCTAATGGACGATGGTGGCAGCATCACAATGCCTACTTACCGTGGTGGCGCATACTCAACAGAAGATACGCGTTACAAGAAGTACAGCTTTGATGATATGCAGGATCGCAACCTGTCTCTTAACCTAGCCGATGGCCAAGGTTGGGCAGCAATGATTCAGCACTACTTTGCCGCAGCTTGGATCCCACGTAACGAACCAGGTACTAACCTATACACTCGTGTAATTGGCAACCTAGGCGACATCGGCGTTCGTATGCCGAACAAAACTATCGCAACAGGCGATCAGGCTAAGTTTGAAGCAACACTTTGGGTTGGTCCAAAACTGCAAGATGAAATGGCAGAAGTGGCACCTAACCTAGACCTAGTAGTGGACTACGGCTGGTTATGGTTCATTGCGAAGCCTCTTCATATGTTGCTTTCATTCATCCAGAGCTTTGTTGGTAACTGGGGTGTGGCAATCATCTGTCTGACCTTCATCGTTCGTGGTGCAATGTACCCACTAACAAAAGCGCAATACACGTCTATGGCGAAAATGCGTATGCTACAGCCTAAGCTGCAAGCAATGCGTGAGCGTATCGGTGATGACCGTCAGCGCATGAGCCAAGAAATGATGGAACTGTACAAGAAAGAGAAAGTGAACCCACTCGGTGGCTGTTTACCTCTTATCCTACAGATGCCTATCTTCATCGCACTATACTGGGCGCTAATGGAATCGGTAGAGCTTCGTCACTCACCATTCTTTGGTTGGATTCACGACTTGTCAGCGCAGGACCCTTACTACATCCTGCCGCTATTGATGGGTGCGTCTATGTTCCTAATCCAGAAGATGAGCCCGACAACAGTAACGGATCCAATGCAGCAGAAGATCATGACCTTTATGCCGGTTATGTTTACCTTCTTCTTCTTGTTCTTCCCATCAGGTCTCGTTCTGTACTGGTTGGTGTCGAACATCGTAACGCTTATCCAGCAAACTCTGATCTACAAAGGGTTAGAGAAAAAAGGCTTACACAGCAAGTAACCTTTTAGGAAATGATTGAGAAAGGCGGCCAAAAGGTCGCCTTTTTGTTTTTGGCTGATTACAATTCAGCTAACTAAAGTTATGGCTCAATTTGAGCCCAGCTCAAAAGGCAAAATTATGACTACAGATACGATTGTCGCTCAAGCGACCGCGCCTGGTCGTGGCGGTGTCGGTATTATTCGAGTATCAGGCCCTAAAGCCAACCAAGTGGCGTTAGAAGTCACGGGTAAGACACTAAAGCCCCGCTATGCAGAGTACCTGCCATTTAAGTCAGAAGATGGCACTGTGCTTGATCAGGGCATCGCTCTGTACTTCCCTAACCCGCACTCATTTACAGGTGAAGACGTACTTGAGCTGCAAGGCCATGGCGGCCCCGTCGTGATGGATATGCTGATAAAACGCATTCTAGGTATTAATGGTATTCGAGCAGCTCGCCCTGGTGAGTTCTCTGAACGCGCGTTCCTGAACGATAAACTCGACCTCGCTCAAGCAGAAGCAATTGCAGACCTCATTGATGCAAGTTCTGAAGAAGCAGCAAAATCGGCGCTGCAATCCTTACAGGGCGCCTTTTCAGGGCGCATTAATACCTTAGTTGAGTCGCTGATTCATTTGCGTATCTATGTTGAGGCAGCCATCGACTTCCCAGAAGAAGAGATCGACTTTCTGGCCGACGGCAAAGTGGCTGGTGACCTACAAGCCATCATCGACAACCTAGATGCGGTGCGCAAAGAAGCCAACCAAGGCGCAATCATGCGTGAAGGGATGAAAGTCGTGATTGCTGGTCGTCCAAATGCGGGCAAATCAAGCCTACTGAACGCGCTATCAGGCAAAGAGTCTGCAATCGTAACCGACATCGCAGGTACCACGCGTGACGTCCTGCGTGAGCATATCCACATTGATGGTATGCCACTGCACATCATTGATACAGCAGGTCTGCGTGATGCCTCCGACGAAGTCGAGAAAATCGGTATTGAGCGCGCGTGGGATGAAATCGCTCAAGCAGACCGCGTCTTGTTCATGGTGGATGGCACCACAACCGATGCCACCGATCCGAAAGATATCTGGCCAGACTTTGTGGATCGCCTACCCGACAATATCGGCATAACCGTGATCCGAAACAAAGCGGATCAAACGGGTGAAGAAATGGGGATCTGCCACATCAATAACCCTACCCTCATCCGCTTGTCAGCGAAAACTGGTGCAGGGGTTGAAGCTCTGCGTGAACACCTAAAAGAATGCATGGGCTTCTCAGGCAACAGTGAGGGTGGCTTTATGGCTCGTCGCCGTCACCTCGATGCGTTGGAACGCGCCGCACAGCACCTTCAAATAGGCCAGGAACAGCTTGAAGGCTATATGGCTGGTGAGATACTGGCAGAAGAGCTGCGCATCACCCAGCAGCATCTCAACGAGATTACCGGCGAGTTCAGTTCTGACGACTTACTGGGCCGAATCTTCTCTTCATTCTGTATCGGGAAGTAAATAATCGAACGCGCGGTGCTGAGCTTAACTCACACCGCGTTTCTTTTTGTACGGCAAGCCATCCTGAGCTTTAGCCGTCGCATTCAATAAGGAAGAAGTATGATCCACATTATTACAGGCAGCACGCTAGGTGGCGCAGAATACGTAGGGGATCACCTGAGTGATCTACTCAACGAGAATGGATTTGAAACAACGATCCACAATCAGCCATCTCTTGATGAGATCGAAAATCAAGGAACGTGGTTGGTGATCACCTCAACCCATGGGGCTGGTGAGTACCCTGATAATATTCAACCTTTTATCGCGGCATTACAAAATACCCCGCCGAAAATGACCGACGTAAAGTTCGCAGTGATTGCGATTGGTGATTCAAGCTATGATACGTTCTGCGCCGCTGGTCAACACGCTTATGATTTACTAGAGGACATTGGTGCCACACCGCTCGCTGATTGTCTTAAGATTGATGTACTGAGCCATGCTGTACCCGAAGACGCCGCAGAGGCATGGTTAAAAGAGAATATCGAACGCTTTTAAGCTCCCCGCTTTCCCTTCAACAGAGTCGAAATTCGGCTCTGTTTTCCCCAATGTGAATAACTCCCGTCAAATTATTTTGTTTAACTGCTCAAAAACCAACCAAACGAGCTGTGGGTAACTACCATAAGATCCAGTGATTTTCCTTTAGTTATCCCAATAACAACTTTGATCAATTTTACCCCCTGTGTATAACTACCACTTTTGATCCCAGGTAATCCTCGATCTGATCCAATCATGATCACAAGATATGATCCAAAGAAGATCCATGATCTTGTTGATCATTTTTAGGTTATCCACAGAAACGGTCGATCCTAATAGTAGATCTAATAAAAGATCATATATATAGATCTTATATATATTTATCTTGAAGCTTAAAACGGATAAAACGAGAAAACGTTTTTCTCTGTGGCATAAAGCAGGTAAAATACTGCTCCTTTATCTGTCCATTAAATCCCTTTGAATACCTGAGGTCAGTTCATGCTTTATCACGAAAACTTTGACGTCATTGTTGTCGGTGGCGGACACGCAGGAACGGAAGCCGCGCTCGCATCTGCACGCACAGGACAAAAAACGCTTCTCCTTACCCATAACATCGATACATTAGGCCAGATGTCTTGTAACCCGGCGATTGGTGGTATTGGTAAAGGTCACTTAGTAAAAGAAGTGGATGCTATGGGCGGTTTGATGGCTGAAGCCATCGACCATGCAGGTATTCAATTCCGTACACTAAATGCCTCCAAAGGTCCTGCAGTTCGAGCGACTCGAGCTCAAGCGGATCGTGCTCTGTACAAAGCGTACGTCCGTAACGCATTAGAAAATGCACCCAACTTAACGCTGTTCCAGCAGTCAGTGGATGATCTGATTGTTGAGCAAGACCGCGCGGTTGGCGTGGTGACTCAAATGGGACTTCGCTTCCATGCGAAAGCCGTCGTACTAACGGTAGGTACGTTCCTTGGTGGTAAGATCCACATCGGCATGGAGAGCTCTTCAGGCGGACGCGCAGGGGATCCACCGTCGATCGCATTAGCGGATCGATTACGTGAGCTGCCATTCCGTGTGGATCGTTTAAAAACGGGTACCCCACCGCGCATTGATGCTCGCACTGTTGATTTTTCAGTGCTTGAAGCTCAGCACGGTGATAACCCTACCCCTGTATTTTCATTCATGGGTAAACGCGAACAACACCCGCGTCAGATCCCATGTTTTATTACGCACACCAATGAGCAAACGCACGACGTGATCCGTAGCAACTTGGATCGCAGTCCGATGTACGCGGGTGTGATTGAAGGCATTGGTCCGCGTTACTGCCCGTCGATTGAAGACAAAGTGATGCGTTTTGCGGATAAAAATAGCCACCAAATCTTCATTGAGCCAGAAGGTTTAACGACGCACGAGCTATACCCTAACGGTATCTCGACTAGCTTGCCATTTGATGTGCAAGTACAAATCGTTCGCTCAATGAAAGGCTTTGAAAATGCGCATATCGTTCGTCCTGGTTATGCGATTGAGTACGATTTCTTCGATCCACGTGATTTGAAGCAAACGTACGAAACCAAGTTTATTCATGGTCTGTTCTTTGCCGGTCAGATTAATGGTACGACTGGCTACGAAGAAGCCGCAGCGCAAGGCTTGATGGCCGGTCTAAACGCAAGCTTGTACAGCCAAGAAAAAGAAGGTTGGAGCCCACGTCGTGACCAAGCTTACATGGGCGTATTGATTGATGATTTATCGACCATGGGTACCAAAGAACCGTACCGCATGTTCACTTCTCGTGCGGAATATCGCTTGTTGCTACGTGAAGATAACGCCGATTTACGTTTAACGGAAAAAGCACGCGAGTTAGGCTTGATTGACGATGTTCGTTGGGCTCGCTTTAACGAGAAAATCAATAACATGGAAACGGAACGTCAGCGTTTGAAATCAACGTGGATGAATCCGAAATCAGAAGGCGTGGATGAGCTGAACAAGCTGCTGAAAACCCCAATGGCACGTGAAGCGAGTGGTGAGGATCTTCTGCGTCGTCCAGAGATCATTTATTCGCAACTGACGCAACTTGAAGCGTTTGCTCCTGCACTTGAAGATCAGCAAGCGGCTGAGCAAGTTGAAATTCAAGTAAAATACGATGGTTACATCAAGCGTCAGCAGGAAGAGATCGAAAAATCATTGCGTCACGAAAATACCAAGCTACCCGCAGATTTGGATTACCGCGATGTAAAAGGTTTATCAAACGAAGTCGTTGCTAAACTGAGTGAGGCCAAACCAGAGAGCATCGGTATTGCATCGCGCATTTCTGGTATTACGCCTGCTGCAATTTCTATTCTACTTGTTCACTTGAAAAAGCATGGTTTGCTGAAGAAAGGTGAGGAAGAATAATGAGCGCATTGCGAACAAAGCTGGATTCACTGATCGCGAAAACCGATTTAGAAGTGTCAGAGCAACAAAGAGAGCAATTGGTCGGTTACGTCGAACTGCTCGACAAGTGGAACAAAGCGTACAACTTAACGTCGGTGCGCGATCCGCTTGATATGTTAGTGAAACATATTCTTGATAGCATCGTGGTGAGCACACACCTGCCCGGTGAGCGTTTCATTGATGTTGGTACTGGTCCGGGCTTACCGGGCATACCTTTGGCAATCATGAACCCTGAGAAGACCTTCTTCTTGCTCGACAGTCTTGGCAAACGCATCCGTTTTATCAAGCAAGTCGTGCACACATTAGGGCTGAAAAACGTGACACCAATTCAAAGTCGCGTCGAAGAATTCCAACCTGAAGAAAAATTTGATGGCGTTTTGAGTCGAGCTTTTGCTTCAATGACAGACATGGTGGAATGGTGCCACCATTTGCCGAAACAAGAGCATGGGGTGTTTCTAGCGCTGAAAGGACAGCACCCTAAAGATGAAATGGATCAGCTTCCTGAATGGTGCAGTGTGACAGAGATCATATCTTTAGCTGTTCCTGAGTTGGAAGGTGATCGTCATCTAGTAATCTTATCGCGCAAGGAAAATTAGCGAGGTAATCGTGGGTAAAATTGTAGCAATCGCCAACCAGAAAGGTGGGGTCGGCAAAACAACAACGTGCATTAACTTAGCGGCTTCGATGGCGGCAACAAAGCGCAAGGTTTTGGTGATCGATCTCGACCCGCAAGGCAATGCTACGATGGCCAGTGGCGTGGATAAATATATGGTCGATGCCACCGCATACGATCTTTTGGTCGAAGATACACCGTTCGATCAAGTCGTTTGTACCCAAACAACAGGGAAGTATGATTTGATCGCGGCGAACGGTGACGTAACCGCGGCAGAGATCAAATTGATGGAAGTGTTCGCTCGCGAAGTGCGTTTAAAAAATGCATTGTCGTCAGTTCGCGATAACTATGATTTCATCTTTATTGATTGTCCTCCTTCTCTAAACCTTCTTACAATCAATGCGATGGCGGCAGCTGATTCTGTGCTGGTGCCGATGCAATGTGAATACTTTGCGTTAGAAGGTTTAACTGCTCTTATGGACACAATCAGCAAGTTAGCGGCTGTGGTTAATGAAAACCTCAAAATCGAAGGTTTACTGCGTACTATGTACGACCCGCGCAACCGTCTATCGAATGAAGTGTCCGATCAACTTAAAAAACACTTTGGCAATAAAGTTTATCGTACCGTCATTCCGCGTAATGTGCGTTTGGCCGAAGCGCCAAGTCACGGTAAACCAGCGATGTACTACGATAAGTACTCTGCAGGAGCCAAAGCGTATCTTGCTCTAGCGGGCGAAATGCTCCGCCGCGAAGAAATCCCAGTTTAACTCTAACCTAAGGAATTCAATCCCATGTCTAAGCGTGGTCTCGGAAAAGGACTGGATGCGTTATTGTCGACCAGTTCGTTTGCTCGTGAAAAACAGCATATTGCATCGCATAGCCAAGAATTATCGGCAGACGGTGAGTTAACCGACTTAGCGATTGGTCAATTGCAACCGGGCGTATACCAACCGCGTAAAGATATGGCGCCTGAAGCGCTAGAAGAATTAGCAGCTTCGATTCAGTCACAAGGCATTATTCAGCCAATTGTGGTTCGCCAGGTTGAAAGCGGCCAGTTTGAGATCATCGCAGGTGAGCGTCGCTGGCGTGCGGCAAGGCAGGCTGGTTTAAAACGCGTGCCGTGTTTGGTGAAGAAAGTCGAAGATCGCGCGGCGATTGCCATGGCGTTGATTGAGAACATTCAACGTGAAGACTTGAATGTGATTGAAGAAGCACAAGCGCTTGAGCGCTTACAAGACGAATTTACGCTTACGCATCAACAAGTCGCAGAAGTGATTGGTAAGTCGAGAACGACAGTCAGTAACTTGTTACGTTTAAATCAGCTTGAGTCCAATGTGAAAAGCTTGGTTGCGGATAAATTGCTAGAAATGGGTCATGCGCGAGCGCTATTGGCCTTGCAGGGTGAGAAGCAGGTTGAGGTTGCTCAACAAGTCGCGAAAAAGCAAATGACTGTTCGCCAAACCGAACAGTTAGTAAAAAAGTGCTTAGCCCCACAAAATGAGCAAAAAGGGCAACAAGAAGATACCGAAGCTGAGCAAATGTCGCATAAATTGAGTCAGCTGCTTGATGCAAAAGTTTCTCTGACCCGTTCTGCAAACGGAAAAGCGAAATTGACGATAAGTATTGATGAGCCTCACAAATTGGACCAACTAATTGCCAAGCTTGAGGCCTAGATGAGATAATTGATTTAGGTCAATTAATCTAATTAATCGAATTTTGTGCGAAAGTTGTCGTTTTGTAAACAAAACTGTAAGTTTTTGATGCAATCGAATTGCTTTACGTTGAACTGAACGTATAATTTTCGCCAATTTCCCAGCACAGAGAGTTTAGTGCGAAGTGGATATTACTAGAGGTACGAATACATGGTAGCTGCGTTAGCTAGACCAGGACGAGAGCTCGCAAGGCAATTGTTAATGATCCAGTCTGGCGCGGTTATTTTTGTGGCAGCAGGAATGGCGGTAGCCATAAATCCTGACTGGGGATTTTCAGCGCTGATTGGCGGAGGCATTTTTGTTGTTGCCAATGCAGTATTCGCGCTGTGTGCTTTCATGTTTAGTGGGGCTCGCGCTGCCAAGCGCATCGCGGCTTCCTTCTATACGGGTGAAGTACTGAAAATTCTCATCACGGTTGCACTGTTCTATGTTGCCTACATGTATATGCAGGTGGAACTTGTTCCCCTCAAACTAACCTATTTGCTGGTACTAGGTATTAATATCTGTGCACCAGTGCTATTCATTAACAACAAAAAATAGGATGAGTTATGGCTGCGCCAGGTGAAGCGCTAACATCGTCCGGTTACATTGCCCACCACCTTTCTAACCTATCGCTGTATAAGTTGGGTTTAGTAGGGTCGGAGACAAGTTTCTGGAACGTACATATCGATAGCCTGTTTTTTTCTTGGTTTACTGGTTTAATCTTCCTCGGAATTTTTTACAAAGTAGCGAAGAGAACAACAGCGGGTGTACCGGGTAAGCTTCAGTGTGCTGTAGAAATGATCGTTGAATTTGTCGCCGATAACGTCAAAGACACGTTCCATGGACGCAACCCACTGATCGCGCCTTTAGCACTGACTATCTTTTGTTGGGTATTTTTGATGAACGTGATGGACTTAGTTCCTATCGACTTCTTACCGTACCCAGCAGAACATTGGCTAGGTATCCCTTACCTTAAGGTTGTACCGTCTGCTGATGTGAATATCACCATGGCTATGGCTCTAGGCGTTTTTGCATTGATGATTTACTACAGCATCAAAGTGAAAGGTCTAGGTGGATTCGCAAAAGAACTTGCACTACATCCATTCAATCACCCACTTATGATTCCGTTTAACCTACTGATTGAAGTGGTATCGCTACTGGCGAAACCTCTATCACTTGGTATGCGTCTATTCGGTAACATGTTCGCGGGTGAGGTTGTATTCATTCTTTGTGCGGCAATGCTACCATGGTACTTACAATGGATGGGTTCACTACCGTGGGCAATCTTCCATATCTTGGTTATTACGATTCAAGCCTTCGTATTCATGATGTTGACAATTGTTTACCTGTCAATGGCACACGAAGATCCTGATCATTAATTTTTTTAAAGCTTTTTATTTGGGCACTAAGCCAACAACTATAAATTGGAGATAGTAATGGAAACTTTACTGAGCTTTTCTGCAATCGCCGTAGGTATTATCGTCGGTCTTGCTTCTCTTGGTACAGCGATTGGTTTCGCACTGCTAGGTGGTAAATTCCTAGAAGGTGCTGCACGTCAACCAGAAATGGCTCCTATGCTACAAGTTAAGATGTTCATCATCGCGGGTCTACTTGATGCGGTTCCAATGATCGGTATCGTAATCGCGCTACTATTCACTTTCGCAAACCCATTCGTTGGTCAACTAGGTTAATCACCTTTAACTCGGGACGAGCGATTAGCGCTTGTCACTGATTAACACTAAGTCCAAATAGAGGGGTAGCTGTTGTGAACATAAACGCAACTCTGCTAGGTCAAGCAATCTCGTTTGCACTATTTGTGTGGTTCTGCATGAAGTATGTATGGCCACCATTGATGAAAGCGATCGAAGAGCGTCAGAAGAAAATTGCTGATGGCCTTCAAGCAGCAGAACGTGCTGCGAAAGACTTGGATCTAGCACAAGCCAACGCTTCTGATCAATTGAAAGAAGCGAAGCGCACAGCAACTGAGATCATCGAACAAGCGAACAAGCGCAAGTCTCAAATTCTTGATGAAGCTCGCGAGGAAGCTCAGGCAGAACGCCAGAAAATCCTAGCGCAAGCAGAAGCAGAACTTGAAGCTGAACGCAATCGTGCGCGCGATGACCTGCGCAAACAAGTTGCTACTCTGGCTGTAGCTGGTGCTGAGAAAATCCTTGAGCGTTCTATCGATAAAGATGCGCAAAAAGATATTCTCGACAACATTACTGCAAAACTTTAAGTCTGGGGGCGCATATGTCTGATTTGACTACTATCGCACGCCCCTATGCTAAAGCAGCCTTCGACTTTGCTTTAGAGAAAGACCAGTTGGACCAATGGGGCCAAATGTTATCTTTTGCTGCTGAAGTGGCCAAAAACGAACAAATGAACGAACTTCTAACCGGTTCGGTTTCTGCTGATAAAATGGCAGAGATTTTTGTTGCAGTTTGCGGCGAACAAGTTGATACGCACGGTCAAAACCTTTTGAAGGTGATGGCTGAGAATGGTCGTTTAGCGGCCCTTCCTGATGTTTGCACAGAGTTTTACACTCTGAAGAAAGAGCATGAGAAAGAAATCGATGTTGAAGTCATTTCAGCAACAGAACTTTCTGATGAGCAACTTGCAAACATTGGCAGCAAACTTGAAAAGCGTCTTGAACGCAAAGTGAAGCTGAATTGCAGTGTAGATGAGACCCTACTTGGTGGGGTTATTATTCGAGCCGGAGACCTAGTCATCGATGACTCAGCGCGTGGTCGTTTGAACCGCCTGAGCGATGCATTGCAGTCTTAATGGGGATTGGAGCATGCAACTTAATTCCACGGAAATTAGCGATCTAATCAAACAACGCATCGAATCTTTCGAAGTTGTTAGTGAAGCTCGCAACGAGGGTACTATCGTATCGGTAAGCGATGGTATCATCCGCATCCACGGCCTAGCGGACGTGATGCAAGGTGAAATGATTGAATTACCGGGTGGCCGTTATGCACTGGCACTTAACCTTGAGCGTGACTCGGTTGGTGCGGTTGTAATGGGCCCATATGCTGACCTTAAGGAAGGCATGAAAGTTACAGGTACTGGCCGCATTCTTGAAGTGCCAGTTGGTCCAGAACTACTAGGCCGCGTAGTAAACACGCTGGGTGAGCCTATCGATGGTAAAGGTCCAATCGAAGCGAAAATGACTTCGCCTGTAGAAGTGATCGCACCAGGTGTAATCGACCGTAAATCGGTAGACCAACCTGTGCAAACTGGTTATAAGTCAGTTGACTCAATGATCCCAATCGGTCGTGGTCAGCGTGAGCTTATCATCGGTGACCGTCAGATTGGTAAAACAGCACTGGCGATCGACGCGATCATCAACCAGAAAGACTCTGGTATTTTCTCTATCTACGTAGCAATTGGTCAGAAAGCATCGACTATCGCTAACGTAGTTCGCAAACTAGAAGAGCACGGCGCACTACAAAACACGATCGTTGTAGTTGCATCAGCTTCTGAATCTGCAGCGCTGCAATACCTAGCGCCATACGCAGGTTGTGCGATGGGTGAATACTTCCGCGATCGCGGTGAAGACGCACTGATTGTTTACGATGACCTATCTAAGCAAGCGGTAGCTTACCGTCAGATCTCTCTACTACTTAAACGTCCACCAGGCCGTGAGGCATTCCCAGGTGACGTATTCTACTTACACTCGCGTCTACTAGAGCGTGCAGCTCGTGTAAACGAAGAGTACGTAGAACGTTTCACTAACGGTGAAGTGAAAGGTAAGACTGGTTCATTGACTGCTCTTCCTATCATCGAAACTCAAGCAGGTGACGTTTCAGCATTCGTACCGACTAACGTAATCTCGATTACCGATGGTCAGATCTTCCTACAAACTGAGCTATTCAACGCCGGTGTTCGTCCAGCGGTTGACCCAGGTATCTCAGTATCTCGTGTAGGTGGTTCAGCTCAGACGAAAATCATCAAGAAACTATCAGGTGGTATCCGTACAGCACTAGCTGCATACCGCGAACTAGCGGCATTTGCTCAGTTCTCTTCTGACCTTGATGAAGCAACGAAGAAACAGCTAGACCATGGTCAAAAAGTAACAGAACTAATGAAGCAGAAGCAGTACGCTCCAATGTCTGTATTTGACCAAGCTCTAACTATCTTCGCGGCAGAGCGCGGTTACCTTGATGATGTAGAACTTAACAAAGTTCTAGATTTCGAGGCGGCTCTACTATCGTACGCTCGCGGTCAATACGCTGAACTAGCAGCTGAGATCGACAAGTCTGGCGCTTACAACGATGAAATCGAAGCTCAGTTGAAGAAACTGACTGACGACTTCAAAGCAACCCAAACTTGGTAATTAGGTCGGTGGCAGTTTCTGCCACCAACTAACGGAGAGTAACGATGGCCGGCGCAAAAGAGATACGTAATAAAATCGGTAGTGTTAAAAGCACGCAGAAAATTACGAAAGCGATGGAAATGGTAGCAGCTTCAAAAATGCGTCGTTCTCAAGATGCAATGGAAGCTTCTCGTCCATACGCTGAAACAATGCGTAAAGTGATCGGTCATGTGGCTAACGCAAACCTAGAGTACCGTCATCCGTACCTAGAAGAGCGTGAAGCTAAACGTGTTGGTTACATCATCGTTTCGACAGACCGTGGTCTGTGTGGTGGTTTGAACATTAACGTGTTCAAAAAAGCCGTTACAGACATGCAAACATGGAGAGAGAAAGGTGCTGAGATTGAGCTTGCCGTTGTTGGCTCAAAAGCAACAGCTTTCTTTAAACATGGTGGCGCAAAAGTTGCGGCACAGGTTTCTGGCCTGGGTGATAACCCAAGCTTAGAAGACCTAATCGGTTCTGTTGGCGTAATGCTGAAGAAATACGATGAAGGTGAGCTGGACCGTCTATACGTAGTATTCAACAAGTTTGTTAATACTATGGTTCAGCAACCAACGATCGATCAATTGCTACCTTTGCCTAAATCGGACAGCGAAGAGATGCAGCGTGAGCACTCATGGGACTACATCTATGAGCCTGAGCCAAAACCTCTACTGGATACGCTACTAGTGCGTTACGTAGAGTCTCAGGTATACCAAGGTGTGGTTGAGAACCTTGCTTGTGAACAAGCGGCTCGAATGATTGCGATGAAGGCTGCAACGGATAACGCAACCAACTTGATTGACGATTTGGAACTTGTGTACAACAAAGCCCGTCAGGCTGCGATCACACAAGAACTATCGGAAATCGTTGGTGGTGCTGCTGCGGTTTAAGCTTAGGTAAAACGAAATAGTTTAGAGGATTAACGATGGCTACAGGTAAGATCGTACAGATCATCGGTGCGGTAGTCGACGTAGAGTTCCCACAGAGCAATGTACCTAGTGTATATGACGCTCTAAACGTAACGGACTCAAAAGAGCGTCTAGTTCTTGAAGTTCAACAACAGCTAGGCGGTGGCGTAGTTCGTTGTATCGTAATGGGTAGCTCTGATGGTTTACGTCGTGGAGTTGAAGTGGTTAACACTGGCGCTCCAATTTCAGTACCAGTCGGTACTAAAACTCTAGGTCGTATCATGAACGTCCTAGGTGACGCGATTGATGAGCGTGGTGAAGTGGGCGCGGAAGAGGTTTACTCTATCCACCGCAGCGCACCAAGCTACGAAGAACAATCAAACGAGATCGCACTTCTAGAAACGGGCGTTAAAGTAATCGACCTAATTTGTCCATTCGCTAAGGGTGGTAAAATCGGTCTATTCGGTGGTGCTGGTGTAGGTAAGACCGTTAACATGATGGAACTTATCAACAACATCGCACTACAGCACTCAGGTCTATCCGTATTTGCGGGTGTTGGTGAGCGTACTCGTGAAGGTAACGATTTCTACTACGAGATGCAGGAAGCGGGCGTTGTAAACGTTGAGAAGCCTGAAGAATCTAAAGTAGCAATGGTTTACGGTCAGATGAACGAGCCACCAGGTAACCGTCTACGTGTTGCACTGACTGGTCTAACAATGGCAGAACGTTTCCGTGACGAAGGTCGTGACGTACTACTGTTCATTGATAACATCTACCGTTACACACTTGCAGGTACAGAGGTATCGGCACTGCTAGGTCGTATGCCTTCTGCGGTAGGTTACCAGCCAACTCTTGCAGAAGAGATGGGTGTACTTCAGGAGCGTATCACGTCAACGAAATCAGGTTCTATCACGTCTGTACAGGCGGTATACGTACCTGCGGATGACTTGACTGACCCGTCTCCAGCAACAACGTTCGCGCACTTGGATGCAACGGTTGTACTTAACCGTAACATCGCTGCAATGGGTCTATACCCTGCGATCGACCCACTAGATTCAACATCTCGTATGCTTGATCCACTAGTAGTTGGTCAAGATCACTACGAAGTTGCTCGTGGCGTTCAGCAGACACTTCAGCGCTACAAAGAGCTGAAAGACATCATTGCTATCCTAGGTATGGACGAGCTATCTGAAGAAGATAAGCAAGTTGTATCTCGTGCACGTAAGATTGAGCGTTTCCTAACTCAGCCTTACCACGTAGCAGAAGTATTTACAGGTGACCCTGGTATTTACGTACCTCTAAAAGAGACTCTACGTGGCTTTAAAGGTCTACTAGCTGGTGAATACGACGACATTCCTGAGCAGGCATTCATGTACTGCGGTAGCATCGACGATGCTATTGAGAATGCGAAGAAGCTATAAGGCTAACTAGGAGGCGATATGGCAGCAATAACCTTTCACCTAGACGTAGTAAGCGCTGAGAAGAAAATCTTCTCTGGTCGTGTTGAAACGTTTCAGGTGACCGGTAGCGAAGGTGAACTTGGTATTTTCCATGGTCACACACCGCTGCTGACCGCTATCAAGCCTGGTATGGTGCGTATTGTGAAACAGCACGGCCACGAAGAAATCATTTATGTTTCTGGTGGTATGGTAGAGATTCAGCCTGGTACAGCGACTGTACTGGCTGATACCGCTATCCGTGGTGAAGAGCTAGACGCAGCGAAGGCAGAAGAAGCCAAGCGCCGCGCTGAGGAGCAAATCCAGAATCAGCATGGTGACATGGACTTCGCACAAGCGGCCAGTGAACTGGCTAAAGCCATTGCTCAGCTACGAGTTATCGAGCTGACAAAAAAGCGTCGCTAAGCTCAATTAGCAACGTTGCATGACAAAAGGCGGCCAAATGGTCGCCTTTTTGATTAATTTTAGTTGGAAATTTACCTTACTCCATTAACTATTTTAAAAGAGCTGTTTAAAATAACGGCCAATTAACATAAAACGTCAATAGGTTCTCAATGAAATTCAGTGCTGTGATTCTTGCTGCGGGTAAAGGTACCCGTATGCATTCGAACATGCCTAAAGTGCTACACACTTTGGCAGGGAAGCCAATGGCAAAACATGTGATTGATACATGTACTGGTCTTGGTGCACAAAATATTCACTTAGTATTTGGTCACGGTGGTGATCAAATGCAAACCACTCTTGCTGAAGAGCCAGTAAACTGGGTGCTGCAAGCGGATCAGTTGGGGACTGGCCATGCAGTTGACCAAGCATCTCCTCGCTTCGAAGACGATGAGAAAATCCTCGTGCTTTATGGTGATGTGCCATTAATCTCAGCTGAAACCATCGAGAACTTGTTGGATGCTCAACCAACTGGTGGTATTGCACTGCTTACAGTGATGCTTGATAACCCAACAGGTTATGGTCGTATTATTCGTAAAAATGGTCCTGTTGTTGCGATCGTTGAGCAAAAAGATGCAACGGAAGAACAAAAACAAATTAAAGAGATCAACACGGGTGTCATGGTTGCGACTGGTGGGGATCTCAAGCGTTGGTTGTCTGGCTTAAACAACAACAACGCGCAAGGCGAATACTACCTAACTGACGTTATTGCAGCCGCACACGATGAAGGTCGTGCCGTTGAAGCTGTACACCCAGTCAATGCCATTGAGGTGGAAGGGGTCAACGACCGCGCACAGCTTGCTCGTCTAGAGCGTGCTTTCCAATCAATGCAAGCTCAGAAGCTACTAGAGCAAGGTGTGATGCTACGCGATCCAGCACGCTTTGATTTGCGTGGTGAGTTGCAGTGCGGTATGGACTGTGAAATTGACGTGAATGTTATCATTGAAGGTAAAGTATCACTCGGTGATAACGTGGTTATCGGTGCTGGCTGTGTACTGAAAGATTGCGAAATCGACGACAACACCATCGTTCGCCCTTACAGTGTGATTGAAGGTGCAACGGTTGGTGAAGAATGTACCGTTGGTCCATTTACTCGCCTTCGTCCTGGTGCTGAGATGCGTAACGATTCCCATGTGGGTAACTTCGTAGAAGTTAAAAATGCGCGTATCGGAGAAGGCTCAAAAGCGAACCACCTAACTTACCTTGGTGATGCTGAAATCGGTCAACGTACGAACATCGGTGCCGGTACGATTACTTGTAACTACGATGGTGCGAACAAGTTTAAAACCATCATCGGTAATGATGTATTTGTTGGTTCTGATAGTCAGCTGGTGGCTCCTGTCACTATCGCTGATGGCGCAACCATCGGTGCAGGCACGACGCTGACAAAAGATGTTGAAGAAGGCGAGTTAGTGATTACTCGCGTCAAAGAGCGCAAAATTAATGGCTGGCAACGCCCTGTAAAACAGAAATAAGCAGTACCTGCACTCTGTCGCTATATTGTCAAAGCCGCTCAACAAGAGCGGCTTTGTTGTTTCTAGCTAAAGGCTTCATCGTTAGTAACTGGGAATGGCGATGCGTTTTTCGAGCCAACGAACGGCTTGGGATACGAATAGAATGAGCAACAAGTACTCCAAAACGAGGAAGGTATAAATCTCTAGGGGTAAGTACTCATTCACCACTAGCTCATTAGCACGGCGAGTGAGATCGCTTAAACCAATCACACTGACTAAAGAGCTCATCTTGAGGATGTAGACAAATTGATTGCCCAATGGTGGGAGAATTTGTCGAAACGCTTGAGGAAGAATTACCAAGTGCATCTTTTGCCAATAGCTTAAGCTCAAAGATTCAGCCGCTTCATGCTGGCCACGACTGATGGCTTGGATTCCGCCGCGAAACACCTCCGCCATAAACGCACTCTCAGCAATGGTCAGGGCAATAACACCCGCCCAAAAGTGATTGAGTGAGACATCCAACAGCGTTGGCATGCCGTAATACACCCAAAGTAGTAAGACTAAAACAGGCACTGAACGGACTACCTCGACATAAATGCGGTTGATCCACTTCAAGTAGGGAGAGTTCGACAGAGCCGGTAGGGCGATGATTAAACCTAAGGTCATCGCAAATAACATACTGAGGAGTGATACTTGGATGGTGTCACTAAATCCGGCGATTAAAAACTTCAGATTGGTGAGTCCTTGCTCCGTGGAGGGATCGAGCACATACCAGCCCCATTGATAATCTGAGCAACCTGTGAGCAACAGCAGCGAAATCAGCCATAGAGTTCGAAAGGTCACATTTACTCCCTGAATTAACTAAAAAACTTCCATTGTTGCTGCTATGTTATCAATAGAGCTTTAATAAAGGTTAATCATTAAACCGCATAAGGTCATTATTTTTAAGGGAATAAAAATGAAAAAGATTTTACTAGCGCTAGGAATGTGTTTACTTGCTGCAACTCAAATTGCTCATGCTGAAAGCCGTCTTCAATCCATTTTAGACAGTGGTGTTCTCCGTGTTGGAACTACGGGAGATTGGAATCCGATGACGATGAAAGACCCTGCAACCAACAGTTATCGTGGCTTTGATATCGACGTAACGACAGAGCTTGCTAAAGATCTCGGTGTAAAAGTAGAGTATGTAGCCACGGATTGGAAGACTCTAGTCAATGGCATTATCGCCAACAAATACGATATTACTGGCAGCGCGTCCCTGAATATGTCGCGCGCGAAAGTCGCTGGATACAGCCAACCGTATTTCTACCTTGCCTTTGTACCCGTTGTGCAAAAGAAAGATCTCGCCAAATTCTCTGATTGGGCAGATTTTAATACGCCTGATGTGAAAGTCGCGGCGACACTAG
Organism: Vibrio sp. J2-4; assembly: GCF_021728155.1. Taxonomy (NCBI): domain Bacteria; kingdom Pseudomonadati; phylum Pseudomonadota; class Gammaproteobacteria; order Vibrionales; family Vibrionaceae; genus Vibrio; species Vibrio sp. J2-4. The sequence continues at coordinate 34,448 of NZ_JAKKCN010000010.1, read as the reverse complement.
GAACGGTGCAAGAAAAAATGGTGAAAGAGTTTTTCCCGCTGGCTCAACACATTGTGATTGAAGCGCCAGCGCGCGACTTCCAAGAATTACTAGCTCGCAGGGCCGATGTATCGGTGACGTCCAATGTGGAAGCAGCGACGTTGGTGGACAAGTTTAAACAACTGGCGATAGTACCAGTGACCGCTCCGCGTAAACCGACACCAATTGCGATGCTATTGCCGCAAGACGATCAAGTATGGATTAATTACATCAACCATTGGGTTGAGCTGAAAAAGACCCAAGGCTTTTTCAAGCTGACTGCCAAGAAGTGGGGGTTGAAAAGCTTATAAACAAAAAGAGCCGCATTACGCGGCTCTTTTTTATTGTCTGAACAATTAAAGTTCGTCTTCACTCACTACACGAGCATTGTCTGGAGTCGTGAAGTGCTGAGACAATTCACGGTTAGATAAGATGTAACCCATCCAAAGACCACCCATACAGATGATGATTGCAACGCCCGTTACCATTTGAGCTTGGCTTGCCATTGCAGCAACTAATGCGCTTGATAGACTGCTCACAGTAATTTGTAAGCTGTTTTGCAGGCCTGCAGCTGTTGCAGGGCTTTGCTTAGCACTTGCCAACGCGCGGTTTACTACGATTGGGTATAGCGCACCATTGGCTACCGCAATTAAACAGAAAGGCGCTAGAATTGGCCAGATAGAAGACAGTTCCCATTGTGAGGCAATGAATATCATTATTGCCGCGACACTAAATAGGCCAATCAACTGACGTAGAACTTTTTCATCACCAAATTTACGAACGCCGACTTTACCCAAGTAACCGCCAGCCATAAACGCGATAGTTTGTGGGATAAAGCTCAAACCAATATCTTTTGCTTCATAGCCTAGTTGCGCCATGATTTCTGGCATACCAGTTAGGTAAGCAAAGAATGCAGCCGAAGCCGTCGCAAACATAAACACGTTGCCAAGGTATTTTTTAGAGCTTAGCAGCGCTTTGATATCGGCAGACATACTGGTTTGTTTGATTTCTGCTTTCTCGTCTTTTTGGGCCATTGTCGCAAAGACCAAGAAGACACCAACTAGTGTTAGCGTAATAAAGATACTGTGCCAGCCGAAGTTATCTGCCAACACTACCCCTAATTGAGGTGCTAGCGCTGGTGATAGCGCGACTAACGGCATGATCGTTGCGAAAATTTGCTGACTGCTGCTTGAGTAGCGTTTAATGACCATAGCTTGCCAGATCACGGCTGGTGCACATACACCGATAGCTTGGATAAAGCGCAGTGTCAGTAGTTGCCATACTTGGTCACAGAAAGCCAAACCGAATGACGCGATAGTAAACAGCACTAACCCGGCCGCGAGTGTATTGCGGTGGCCAAATTTATCGGATGCCAATCCCCACATTAGCTGGCCAACCGCCATACCAACTAGGAATACTGTTAAAGAGAGCGCTATTTGCTCAGGGCCTGTTGCAAAGTCGATTTCCATCGCTTTGAATGCTGGCAGATACATATCGGTAGCAACGAAGCCAAGCATCGATAATGCTGCCAGATAAATGAGCTGTAGTTTTGATATTTTCATGATTCAACCAGTCAAATTATTTAATCATTTTTTAATCAACATCAGTTGGCGCCAACCCTGATTTATTTACCTTATTATTCTATTTTTCGATTTTAAGAAAATAAAACGCTAAAATTGTTGGTTATCAATCAAATTTTTTGAAAGGTTAAATCATGTTCTCTAAAGCGTCTCTGGAAATGCTGGATACGGTTGCCCGTTTAGGCAGTTTCACCGCTGCGGCTGAGGTGCTGCATAAAGTCCCTTCAGCCATCAGTTATGGAGTAAGGCAGGTCGAGCAAGATTTAGATGTGGTGCTGTTTCGACGCTTACCGAGGAAAGTGGAGTTAACTCCAGCAGGTGAGCTTTTTATGGCTGAGGCGCGCTCTTTGCTGCGTCAAATGGAAGAGGTGAAAGCACAAACACGCCGAGCCGCTCAGGGATGGAAGAGTACATTAAAACTGACCTTAGATAACGTGGTGAAACTGGAGAAGCTAAAACCTTTGGTGGAAGATTTTTATCGCGAGTTTGAATTTGCTGAATTGCAGATCAATATGGAGGTCTTCAATGGTTCTTGGGAAGCTATAGCACAAGGACGAGCTGATATAGTCGTTGGCGCTACGTCTGCGGTTCCCGTTGGTGGGGATTTTGAAGTCAAAGATATGGGCGTATTGGATTGGGCATTTGTGATGTCTCCCGCTCATCCCTGTGTTCGCCAACAAGTGCTTACTGAAGAGTTTGTGAGTCAATTTCCGGCGATCTGCCTTGATGATACTTCGAACGTGCTGCCAAAGCGCCATACTGGCCATTACCCTCAACAACGCCGATTGTTACTACCCAACTGGTACAGTGCAATTGAATGTTTGAAAAATGGAGTTGGCGTGGGTTATATGCCACGTCATATTGCAACGCCACTGATCAATGATGGTGTGCTGGTGGAGAAGGTGATGCCAGATGATAAGCCGCTCAGTCATTGTTGCTTGGTCTGGCGCAAAGATGATAATCATAAATTGATCCAATGGATGGTGGATTACCTAGGATCGCCTAATCAACTACATCAAGATTGGTTACAGTCATAAAAAAACACCTCGCAATAGCGAGGTGTTTTATTTGATATGTTTGGAGCGTGGCGTTTTATGACAGGAAGAACTTGTAAGACGGGTTGTCTGTTTCGTCTTTGCATTGATAGCCAAGTTCGCGCAAATGTGCCGAAAACTGAGCTAAATCTCCTTCATCTAACTCGAAACCACATAAAACGCGTCCGTAGTCTGCGCCGTGGTTACGGTAGTTGAACAAGCTAATATTCCAATGGGTACCAAGAGTGCTTAAGAATTTCAGCAAGGCACCTGGGTACTCTGGAAATTCAAAGCTGTAGAGTCGCTCTTTGAGTTGCTTCGATGGCTTCCCGCCGATCATGTAGCGAACGTGTAGCTTCGCCATTTCATCGTCAGAAAGGTCAACCACCGGATAGCCACCTTCACGTAGATCGTGAATGATGTTTTCCAACTCTTCTTGACCGCCTTGCAGACGGACACCGACAAAGATATTAGCGAGTTCGTCATCGTTATAACGATAGTTAAACTCCGTAACTGCACGGCCGCCAATCAAGTTACAGAACTCAAAGAACGCTCCTTGGCGTTCAGGGATCGTCACTGCCAATAAACCTTCACGTTTTTCACCTAGCTCGCAACGTTCTGACACATAGCGTAACCCGTGGAAGTTGGTGTTTGCGCCAGACAGTACCGTGCCTAGGTTTTCGTCTTTCAGCTTGTTCTGTTCAGCAAATTTCTTCAAACCGGCCAGAGCAAGCGCACCCGAAGGCTCAGCAATCGCACGGGTATCTTCAAAGATGTCTTTTACTGCTGCGCAGATTTCATCACTAGAGACCGCAATATGGCCATCAATGTACTTCTGGCACAGACGGAAAGTCTCTTCACCAATGCGTTTTACTGCGACGCCATCGGCAAACATGCTGACTTGGTCTAGTACGACAGGTTCACCAGCATCCAGCGCTGCTTTAAGACAAGATGAGTCTTCCGGCTCTACGGCAATGACTTTGATTTCTGGCATTAACTGCTTCACGAGTACCGCAACACCAGCGGCCAAACCGCCGCCACCGACAGGAACAAAGATGTAATCAAGGTGACCATTTTGCTGCAGCATTTCCATACCGATGGTGCCTTGACCTGCGATCACCAGTGGGTGATCAAAGGGGGGCACAAAAGTATAGCCATATTGCTCTGACAAACGTTCGGCTTCTGCTTTTGCTTCATCAAAGTTGCTGCCGTGTAGTACCACATTGCCACCAAAGCTGCGTACTGCGTCGACTTTGATATCCGGCGTGGTCTTTGGCATCACGATGGTGGTTTTGATGCCCAGCTTAGTGCCAGACAGCGCCATGCCTTGAGCGTGATTACCTGCCGATGCTGCGATGACACCAGCGGCTTTCTGCGCTTCAGATAAACTCGCCACCATGTTGTATGCACCGCGCAATTTGAACGAGTGCACGGGTTGGCGATCTTCGCGCTTGATCTGTACGTTATTCCCGATACGTGCTGATAAACGAGGCATTTCTTGCAGTGGCGTCACTGTTGCTACTTCATAAACAGGTGCGCGAAGGATTTGGCGCAGATAATCTGCGCCAGTTTGGTTCACTTGTTTTTCGGGTTGAGCTTCCATCATTGCTAGCCCTCTAGCTTCGACTTGTCTCGTACTGCACCCTTGTCAGCACTGGTGGCCATGCTCGCGTACGCTTTAAGTGCAAAGGAAACTTCTCTTTGACGATCAACAGGTTTCCAGCCAAGTTCGTCTTGTTTTGCACGGCGCTCTGCAAGTTCCTGTTCAGACACTTCGAGTGAAATTGAACGGTTCGGAATATCAATCGCGATCATATCGCCCGGTTTCACCAGTCCAATAGCACCGCCGTTAGCGGCTTCGGGAGAAGCATGGCCGATAGAGAGTCCTGATGTACCTCCAGAGAAGCGACCGTCAGTCAGCAGTGCACATTCTTTACCAAGGCCCATCGATTTTAGGTAAGTGGTTGGGTAAAGCATTTCTTGCATGCCCGGACCACCTTTAGGGCCCTCGTAACGGATAACAACCACGTCGCCTGCTTTGACTTTGCCACCCAAGATGCCTTCCACCGCATCTTCTTGGCTCTCAAATACCACAGCCGGACCAGTAAACTTAAGAATGCTTTCATCAACACCGGCAGTCTTCACGATACAGCCATCCAATGCGATGTTGCCTGATAGAACGGCTAGGCCACCTTCTTGGCTGAAGGCATTGTCTTTCGCGCGAATACAACCTTCTGCACGGTCGTCATCAAGGCGATCCCAACGACAATCTTGCGAAAACGCTTGGGTGGTACGAATACCCGCTGGACCTGCGCGGTAGAACTTAAGTACCTCTTCGTCTTCCGTTTGGATGATGTCGTATTTTGCCAACTGCTCTTTCATTGAAAGACCCAGTACGGTGCGAGCATCATTGTGCAGTAGACCAGCACGATCCAATTCACCAAGAATCGCCATTACGCCACCAGCGCGGTGTACGTCTTCCATATGATATTTCTGAGTGGATGGTGCCACTTTACATAGGTGTGGCACTTGGCGAGACAGACGATCGATATCTTCCATATCGAAATCCACTTCACCTTCTTGCGCTGCAGCTAACAGGTGCAAAATGGTGTTGGTTGAACCACCCATGGCAATATCCAGTGCCATTGCATTTTCGAAGGCATCATAAGTTGCGATGTTGCGTGGCAACGCGGATTCGTCATCTTGCTCGTAGTAACGACGAGTCAGTTCAACAATGCGTCTGCCCGCGTTAAGGAATAGCTGTTCACGATCAGCGTGAGTCGCCAGCATAGAACCGTTGCCCGGCTGAGAAAGACCCAGTGCTTCTGTTAGGCAGTTCATCGAGTTTGCCGTGAACATGCCTGAACACGATCCACAGGTTGGACATGCGCTGCGTTCGATCTGCTCGCTTTGCTCATCAGATACTTTTGGATCCGCGCCTTGGATCATTGCATCAACAAGGTCTAGTTTGATGATCTGATCAGAAAGCTTGGTTTTACCCGCTTCCATTGGGCCACCAGAAACAAAGATAACAGGGATGTTAAGACGCATAGATGCCATCAACATTCCCGGAGTGATTTTGTCACAGTTAGAGATACATACCATGGCATCAGCACAATGCGCATTCACCATGTATTCTACTGAGTCTGCGATCAGTTCGCGTGAAGGCAGTGAGTACAGCATGCCGCCGTGACCCATTGCGATACCATCATCAACCGCGATGGTGTTGAATTCTTTCGCGATGCCGCCCGATTTTTCAATTTCACGTGCGACAAGCTGGCCCATGTCTTTAAGATGTACGTGACCCGGAACAAATTGAGTAAACGAGTTCACCACGGCGATGATTGGTTTACCGAAGTCTTCTTCTTTCACACCCGTTGCACGCCACAGCGCGCGTGCACCCGCCATGTTACGACCATGTGTGGTGGTAGCTGATCTATATTTTGGCATTTCTTAAATCCTTCTTACTTCTGTTCTGGGTACACATAGTCTAACCAGCCCCACTTATCTTCCGTGGTGCCGTCAAATAGGCCAAAGTAGGCTGCTTGTAGTTCTTTAGTGATTGGGCCGCGTTTACCTGTGCCCACTTCAATTTTGTCGATGGTTGCCACTGGCACAATTTCAGCTGCAGTACCTGTCATGAAGACTTCATCGGCAAGGTAAAGCGCTTCACGTGCAATGTTGGCTTCACGTACTTCGTAGCCTTTATCGCGTGCAATCGTCATTATCGAATCACGCGTGATGCCCGGAAGAATCGCGCTGGTTGCTGGTGGTGTGGTGATCACGCCATCTTTGATAACGAAGATGTTTTCGCCAGCCCCTTCTGATAGGTAACCATCAACGCTCAGTGCGATACCTTCGTCGTATCCGTGACGACGGGCTTCACCACCAACCAGTAGTGAAGATAGGTAGTTACCGCCGGCCTTAGCTGCTGTCGGGATGGTGTTTGGTGCCGCGCGGTTCCAGCTTGAGATCATCGCATCCACGCCTTTTTCTAGCGCTTCTTCGCCTAAGTAAGAGCCCCAAGGGAATGCCGCAATGATTAGATCCATTTCAGTGCCAACTGGTGGACACACGCCCAAACCGACATTACCGACAAAACCTAATGGGCGAATGTAGGCGCTATCGAGTTTGTTTTGGCGCAGTGTTTCGCGGGTCGCTTCCATGATTTCTTCTACAGAAAAAGGGATCGGGAAACGGTAAATCTTGGCGGAATCTTTTAAACGTTGTGCATGCTCACGGTGACGGAAGACAATTGGACCTTTTGGTGTGTTATAACAGCGCACGCCTTCAAAAACGGATGTACCATAATGCATTGCGTGAGTTAGAACGTGCACGTTCGCCTCTGCCCATGGAACCATCTCACCATTAAACCAAATGAAATCTGCAGTTTTCGTTGCCATTTGTTGCCTTCCTTATGCACTTACGTGTTGTTGTAAGTTGTGATTTGGCAGTTCATCGTTGCGGATTTTTAGCACCTCAACCTTACGAACGTCCCACAACTTCTCTATTTGATTGATCAAAAACGAGATTGGTCGATCGCTGTCGACGATGATCTCGACGCTGGCTACTTTGCTTTCGTGGTTTTGCGTAGCAGCGACTTGTTTGATCACGAAGCCTCGGTGACGAATCACACGTAGAACGCGCTCCAACAGTACCGGTTTGTCATCGGCTTTGATGTCGAGTAAATATCTGTCCATGCGATTGTCTCCTATGTATTTTCCAACATATCACTGTTTGATGCGCCAGGTGGCACCAATGGCCACACGTTTTCTTCTTCATCAATCAAAACGTGAAGCATGTAAGAAGTTTCACTCGCTAGCATCTCTTTCAGCGCTGGCTCCACTTCTTCTTTCTTGGTGATGGTCTTGCCCGGGATATCGAACGCTTTTGCTAGCATCACGAAATCTGGGTTGTCATCAAGAATGGTTTCACTGTGGCGACCGTCGAAAAACAGCGACTGCCATTGGCGAACCATGCCAAGACGTTGGTTATTAAGAAGGACAATCTTCACTGGAATCTGACGACGCTTCAGCGTGCCCAATTCCTGCACGTTCATCATAAATGAACCGTCACCTGTAATAAGGATAGACTGATCATCAGGACGTGCGACTGCTGCACCCATCGCTGCTGGCAAGCCAAAGCCCATGGTGCCAAGGCCAGCAGAAGTGATGAAATTTTGTGGTTCGCGTGGCTGGATATGTTGCGCTGCCCACATCTGGTGCTGACCTACATCAGTCGAGACAATTGAGCTGTCTGGCATCATGTCTGACAGTTGTTTAAGCAATAGCGGTGCGTAGATTAACTCGCCCGGGTGGTCGTAACGCCACTTAAAGCCGCTGCGCAGACTTTCACTGTGATGTACCCACGGTGAGATATCTTGAGTCAGCTCTAGCTGAGGAAGAATGGTGTTGATGTCGCCACGCAATGGTGCGTTGGCGTGGCGCAGTTTATGAATCTCCGCAGCATCAATGTCGATGTGAATCACTTTCGCATTTGGTGCAAACGTGTCGAGCTTACCCGTCACACGGTCATCAAAGCGTGCGCCAACCACGATCAATAGATCGGCTTCTTGAACCACTAGGTTAGCGGCTTTGGTGCCGTGCATGCCCAACATACCAAGATAGTGAGGGTCATGGCGTTCAATGGTACCGAGGCCTTTTAGTGTGCTAACTGCTGGCATTGGGTTTAAGCGAAGGAATTCGCGTACTGCATCGGTTGCTTTAGCGAGTTGCACGCCACCACCAACATACAACACTGGGCGAGTTGAGGCTGCCAGTACATCTTGTGCGCGCTTAATGTCTTCAGCGCTGACATCTTCGATTGCAGGCGCTACGTATGGAGGCAGTAGATCTGTTGGGGTTTGAGCCAGTTGAACGTCTTTGGCGATATCGACAATGACTGGACCCGGACGACCCGTTTTGGCCACTTCAAACGCTTCGGCTAGCGTTGGCGCTAGGTCTTCAATTTCGGTCACGAGATAGCTGTGCTTAGTACAGGCTAGGGACATTCCGATCACATCCATTTCTTGGAATGCATCGGTACCGATATGAGAGCTAGCAACCTGGCCTGTGATGGCAACTAGAGGTACGGAGTCAAGGAAAGCGTCGGCAAGGCCGGTAACAAGGTTAGTGGCCCCTGGGCCGGAAGTTGCCATGCATACAGCAACGTCTTGAGTGGAACGAGCCATACCAATTGCGGCCATGGCGGCCCCTTGCTCATGACGGCATAGGATGTGTTCCACCCCTCCGTCATACAAAGCATCGTAGATTGGCATGATGGCCCCGCCAGGGTAGCCAAAAACGGTTTCGATGCCTTGCTGTCTTAAAGCGGCTACGACAAGTTGTGCACCAGTCATCGTAAACCTCCTTTGCTACGTTGTGGCTCGTAGCGATTGCCATATTTATTGCACTTCATGTGCACTCCCATTCTTCCCGTTAAACTGTCCGAGGGTTAGACAGATGACAACTTGTAGTTGTAAAAAAACCCCCGGACTTTTCAGTGCGGGGGTTTTTTGTAATTTGTGGTTACCTTTCGCCCACAATACCCCGCGCGGTGCCAATAATGACCACGATAATCAGGGCTAGCAGTGCGTTGATATGAGCGAAAAGGTTCATCTGTCTGTCGTTCTTTTTTCGTTAAAAAATGTTGTGTAATGTTCTACGAAATTGTTTGCGTCATTAGTGGTATCACACAATTCCGCTGCATGACAAGCAAAAAGTCATTCTTTTTTCACATTAACTCTCAATTGGGACGCGGTATATAACATAACCAACTAGATAAAACATTTGTTTACAGAGTGTTCAATAAATTGAGGAACGTATGGGGCTGGCAATCATTCATAGTCGAGCAAGCGTCGGGGTGCAAGCGCCATCGGTTAGTGTAGAAGTTCATATTAGCAATGGTATGCCCGGGTTTACCTTGGTAGGGCTGCCAGAGACGACGGTAAAAGAGTCCAAAGATCGCGTTCGTAGCGCGATCATTAATTCTAATTTTCAGTTTCCAGCTAAGCGGATCACCGTTAATTTAGCTCCAGCAGATTTGCCCAAAGAGGGAGGGCGTTTTGATCTTCCTATCGCATTGGGGATTTTGGCCGCTTCGGAGCAAATCGCGACAGATAAGCTTAAAAACTACGAATTTGTTGGTGAGTTAGCGCTATCTGGTGGTCTAAGACCTGTAAAAGGTGTGCTGCCTGCTGCGTTGGAAGCCAGTAAGATTCAGCGTCATTTAGTGGTCCCACATGTGAATGGCGATCAAGCGGCGCTAGTGGGGAAAGAACAACATAAATCGGCTCAATCTCTACTGGAAGTATGTGCCGAGCTTTGTGGCCAATATCGGCTGAATCTTTTTCAAACGCCTAAGCGCAAAATAGTCGAAAAACATGGTCGAGACTTACAAGATATTATTGGCCAACAACAAGGCAAGCGCGCACTGGAGATTGCTGCCGCTGGAAACCACAACTTACTTTTCCTTGGCCCGCCAGGTACCGGGAAAACCATGTTGGCTTCGCGTTTGTGTGACTTATTACCGGAAATGAGTGACGAAGAAGCAATGGAAACCGCTTCGGTGGCGTCGCTAACGCAGAGTGAAATTAATGAGCATAATTGGAAGTCGCGTCCGTTTCGTTCGCCGCATCATTCAAGTTCAATGGCGGCATTAGTTGGCGGTGGCTCGGTACCCAGACCCGGGGAGATCTCTTTAGCCCACAACGGCTTGTTGTTTCTCGACGAAATGCCCGAATTTGACCGAAAGGTGCTGGACTCGTTACGCGAACCGCTCGAATCTGGTGAGATCATTATCTCTCGGGCGCAAGGTAAAACACGCTTTCCGGCTCGTTTCCAATTAGTTGGTGCACTAAACCCAAGTCCGACAGGGTATTACGAAGGCAATCAAGCCCGCACTAACCCACAAGCTATTTTGCGTTACCTTGGTCGATTATCTGGACCACTGTTAGATCGCTTTGATATGTCTTTAGAAATCCCAGCTTTGCCCAAAGGGACATTAGCAGAAGGTGGTGATCGCGGTGAGCCGACCGCTATCGTTAAAGAACGTGTGAATCATGCGCGTACCAATATGTTGAACCGCAGCGGTAAGGTCAATGCGCTGTTAGGCAGTCGAGAAATCGAGGCGTTTTGCCCCTTACACAAAAGTGATGCGGAGTTTCTTGAAACCGCTTTGCATCGTTTGGGGCTTTCGATTCGCGCGTATCATCGCATTATCAAAGTGGCGCGAACAATCGCCGATCTTGATGGGGCGGAGCAGATTGAACGAGCGCACTTAGCCGAGGCGCTTGGGTATCGAGCGATGGATCGCTTATTGAAACAACTCACGGCGCAAGCGGTATAGAGACGTGCAAATATCACCGCAACAAGTGTTGTAAGTGTCTTGTTGCGATGAAGGACGTTAGAAGGTGTAGTTTAAACCGAGCGACAACAGGTACTCTTTCTCATCATAGAACGTGATATTTGAGTCCGTTTGGCTGTAGCCGGCTAAAGAAATGAACGACCAGTTTTGCCAGTCAAATACGTTTTGATATTCATAGGCTGCAAATAGGCTGACGGTGTCGTCATTTCGTGTTTTAGCAAAAGTTTGGCTAGCGGCTTGATAGTCTTTCCATGCATAACCTGCGGTGAGGGCCAACCGATGGCGGTTGATAAATTTAAACCAACTGATGTCAAATCCGTACGAATCAAATGATTCCGCCTTACCGTCGGCATCTTGATTAATGTAGGTAAACGCCGGTTGCAACATGGATGTTTGATTAAGTGAAATCCTATAGTCACCTTTAACGTAGTAAAGGCTCGCATCGCGAGCGAGTGAACGGTCCGTTACTTCTTCTTGCTCAATGTCTTTCTCAGCATAAGCGAGATCAAGGTTGAAGTTTTTATCAATCAATCCCTTGATTTGAAAGCGATAGGCATTGCCGTCCACATCTGTTTCTTGACGGGCGATTCCGACTTGATATGGGTTACGCCAAGTTTCGCTTTTGAGCACGGTCGGTAGATAGGAAATATCGAGCACGGTGCCGGATGGCAACTCGTGTTGATAGCCCAGCTGAAAAGCGAGTGTACCAACCGCGACATCGGAACGTGTGGTACCCGCGTACACTTGGTGATTGAGTCGGTTACCAAAAGTGTAAGTAATGCTTCCTAGCGGCGCAGCGATAACGGAACTGTCACTATCGGCGCGCTTATCGAGAGAATCGATGGTGTTACTATTTTCCGTATTGAAGTTGGATTCTGATGATACAAATCCGGCATTCAGCGAAATTTCACCGCCAAAACCTGCGGTTTCAGCGAGTTGAGCCTGAGCAGAACTGACGACAAAGGCCAAAGGCAAGAGAATTAGCCTTGGTTTCATTCGTTATCTCCTTATTGTCGAATGAGTGGTGCAAATATTGGTTGAGGTAACAAATCTGACCATTCCCACGCATATTCCAATGTGGCAAAGGCGCAGTATAATTACACGCTGTTTTATTCTTCACACATTATCACTGTTGTTTGACTATCATGTTGGCATATTTGTTATTTTTTTTTAACGCTTCTTTTGTGATTCTCAATTCTGCGCTGTGTTCAATCGCAATTTGTATTATCGCTGTGTTTAAAGTATTGCTTCCAAGCGTGGAGCTAAAAGCGAAAGCGACCGCTTGTGCCAACAAGGTGATGTGGTTATGGGCTACCGTTAATGCGGGCATTCTGGCGGTTTCTAACCGTGTTGACTGGGATGTTCAGGGCGGTGAGGCGCTGAAAAAAGACGGGTGGTATCTGTTGATCAGTAATCATCTCAGTTGGACCGATATTGTGGTGCTTTGCTGCGTGTTTAAAGACCGCATTCCTATGCCGAAGTTTTTCCTCAAACAACAACTGTTGTATGTGCCTTTCATTGGGATGGCGTGTTGGGCGCTCGACATGCCATTTATGCGTCGTTATTCGCGAGAGTATCTGATCCGCAACCCGCACAAACGAGGTCAAGATTTAGAGACGACACGTCGCTCGTGCGCCAAGTTCAAAAATGCCCCAACCACAGTGGTTAATTATGTCGAAGGCACTCGATTTACCGAAGAAAAACAGCGTAAGAGCAAGGCGAGCTACCAATATTTGCTGCAACCAAAATCGGGCGGGATCGCATACACGTTAGCGGCAATGGGGGAGCAGTTCGAGAACATTATCGATGTGACTCTGGCGTACCCAGAAAATACAAATAAGCCATTCAAGGATTTATTAATGGGCCGAATGGGCAAGGTTGTTGTGCGTGTGAATGTGTTGCCCGTCGATGAACGAGTGCTTGGTGATTACTTTAACGATAAGCCCTATAAGCGACAATTTCAGCAATGGTTGGGTGATGTGTGGCAAGAAAAAGATCGGTTGCTACAAGAGATTTACAAATAAACAAAAGGGGAGCGATGGGCTCCCCTTTTGATTGATATCGATGCGCTTATTTTAGTGTCAGTAAGTAGTTCACCAGAGAGAAGTACTCATCCATCGTCTTGATGCTTTGTGCTTGAACTAGGTATTTGTTGTTAACGATAACCGCAGGAACGCCGGTTAGACCGCTGTTTTCAAATTGCTTGTCCATACGGCGAACCATGGAATCAACCGCAAAGCCTTTGAATGCAGAGTCGAATTTCTTCGCGTCTACACCTTCATCAAGGAAGATTTGGCGAAGCTCTTCATCGTTACGTGGCGCTTTCTTTAGATTGTGGATGCGGTTAAACATCACAGGCACCATTTTGTCTTCCACTTTTAGTGCAACCATGGTCGCGTAGGCTTTGCTCATTGATGGGCCCATGTTGCCACCCATGAAAGAAACGTGGTTTTTTAGTAGTTTAGTGCCTTCTGGCAACTGCTTTTTCAGTTGCTGGATAACAGGTTCAAAGCTATTACAGTGCGGGCAGTAGAAAGAGAAAAACTCCGTCACAAGAGGTTTTTTTGATGCCTCAAGATCCAATACTTTGTAATGTTCACCTTCTTTGAATTGCGCAGCATGTGCCGACAGGCTTAGCATCAGCATAGAAAACAGTGCGAACAGTTTTTTCATCGAAATATCTCCATTTTTGAATTTGTGGCCTGACTTACCATTGAGGCATTAAAGACAGCGGTGCTTCTTCTAGAGCGGCGATCTGCTCTTTAAATGCAAGGACCTGACCTTCCCAGTATTTTGGCTCATTAAACCATGGAAAAGCGAGAGGAAACGCAGGGTCATACCAACGTTTTGCTAGCCATGCCATATAGTGCACCATTCGTAGACCGCGAAGTGGCTCAATTAGTTTCAATTCTGCGGGGTTAAAGTCGCAAAACTCTTGATAAGCTTCTAAAACAATATCTAGCTGCATCAGTTTGTCTTGGCGCTCACCATTAAGCAGCATCCATAAGTCCTGCACAGCAGGGCCGTTACGAGCGTCATCCAAATCAACAAACATAGGGCCATCTCGCCACAAAATGTTGCCTGGGTGGCAATCGCCATGCAGCCGAATGGTATTGAAGCCTTCTTGCCAGTGGCTTTCAATCGATTTGATCAGCATATCCAAGTCATTGAAGAAGCTGTTCTCCAAGTGCATTGGAATCATGTTGGCGTTTTGCAGAATCTCTCTTGGTTGATACAGGTATTCTTGCAAGCCAATCGTTGGGCGATGTTGGAAGGCTTGGCGGCTACCCACTTTGTGGATGCGCCCAAGGAAACGCCCTACACCTTCGAGCTGATCTAAGTTGTCAACCTCGTACTGGCGACCACCTACGCTCTCAAACAGCGCAAAGGCATAGCCTTGATAGTGATGCAGGGTTTCACCGTTGATGCGCACAGGTGGTGCGACGGGGATTTCGTTGCCAATTAGTTCTAAAGTGAAGTCGTGCTCCTCTTGGATCTGTTCGTTGCTCCAACGTTCAGGGCGGTAGAACTTGACGACATAACGACGACGCTCTTCGTCAGTGAATTGATAAACACGGTTTTCGTAGCTATTGAGGGGAAGAAAGCCTGATTCTGCGCGAACGCCGATGCTTTCTAACGCGTACCACATAAAATCTGGGGTAAGGGCGTCAAAGTTAAACATACTTTGGGACATATAAACAAAAAGGCTCATTGCTGAGCCTTTTTCCATTAGTCACTGAAGTAGACGCTATAGTTTTTTTATAAAGCGGCTTTCCACTTCAATGGTGAATTCGTTGCTCTTATCGGTGAGTATAAACTGAATTGTCGTAATCGCAGAGTTTAGCTTGTCAGGATCGGCGCCAAGACTCATTGGTAAGTTCAATACCTCACCTGGCTGTACCTGAATTGTCTGCTTACCATACCAGCTTACATCGGATAGCCCTTCAACATCCAACGAGTACTCTTGCACTTGCTGGGTTTTGTTGATTACTTTGAGGGTGTAGGTGTTTTCTACTTCGCCTGAGCTATTTACGCGGAACAGTTGGTTACGGTCGCGAATAACACTCATGCCTGCTGGGTCTACCGCTGCGATTTGGGCAAAGAACAGACCAATCATGACCAGTAGTACAGCTCCATAGCCCAGCAGCTTCGGACGCATGACTTTGGTACTCTTACCCGATAAGCGATGCTCTGTGGTGTAGCTGATTAGGCCTTTTTCGTAACCCATGCGATCCATGGTGTTGTCACACGCATCAATACAGGCACCACAGTTAATACATTCATATTGTAAGCCGTCACGAATATCGATACCTGTTGGGCACACCTGTACACACAAATCACAATCAATACAATCACCCAAACCAAGTTGCTTTGGATCGGCTTTGCGTGGACGTGGACCACGCTTTTCACCACGTTTTGCATCGTAGCCAACAATGAAGGTGTCTTTATCAAACATGGCAGACTGGAAGCGCGCGTAAGGACACATGTGAATACACATGATGGAACGCATCCAACCAGCATTACCATAAGTACAAATGGCAAAGAACATTACCCAAAAGACGGGCCAGAAGTTGGCGTTAAAAGTGAAAAAGTCGATAACCAATTGCTTCATTGGAACGAAGTAGCCAACAAAAGTAAAACCAGTGGCGAGCGCAATGGCAAACCAAGCGATATGTTTGATGGTTTTGCGCATCGCTAAATTTGCCGTCAGCTTATTGGAGTCCTGCTTACGACGCTTATTGGCGCTGCCTTCCAGTTTCTCTTCAAACCAGATATACATGAAGGTCCAGACGGTTTGTGGGCAGAGATAGCCACACCAAACTCGACCTAAGAAGGTGGTAATAAAGAACAACCCAAACGCCGCGATCACAAATAGCAAGGCGAGTAGGGTAAGATCTTGCGGATACAACGTGGTACCGAAAAAGTTGAACTGCTGGTTGCCAATATCGAGCAAGATCGCTTGACGTTCACCGTAAGGGATCCACGGTATCAAAGCGAAGAGAAGCAGTAAGAACCAACCACCGTAACGACGCAGTTTCTGGTAAGTCCCTTTGCTTTCGCGTACATAGATGCGATTACTTGGGTTGAACCGATCCCCATTCCCTTTATGAGTCTTAGGGTTGTAGGTTTTAGGAGTCACATCTTTGATATCGATCTTATCCTGACTCATGCACTCATCCTTCTTAGGCTTTTATAATGTACGGCGTCATTTCTATTGATGTCGCTCGATGACATTGCTACTTCGTCCTTATCATAAATCATGACCGGACATAATTATTTTAGTAAATACTGATGAACGGCGATTATACAATCAATAACAATTCCTTTTCTTTAACGCAGTCAACGTTTAACAACAAAAGTCAGTACAGTTAACCTGATAATTGGCTGAACAGTTATAACCAATTGTGGGACTAAAAATTTTAGTTATAAAAAAGCGACTCACTTGAGGGAGTCGCTTAAAGAATACTGGGCTGTTGAACCGGTTATTTGATGATGCCACGAGCGCGCAGAATCGCAGTTTTAAAATCATCTTCTTGGTCTTTCTTAAGACCTGGGATCATTTCGTCTTTGCTGCTGTTACGCATTTTAAGGTGGTAGATCAGCACGTCGTCGGTCAGATCTTCTAGCTTACCTTCGTAGCCTGCTTCTTTCGCTAGCTTCACGATGAACTGCAGTAGGTTCATTTCTTGGTCTTTATGCCATTCAGGCTCTAGTAGCTCAAGCAGCTCTTCAATGCGATGACACTTCATTTCTTTCTCCACAGAATTTATAGGTGTAATTAGCTGTAAAGGTACCAAATTGCTTTGCGAAGACCAAATAGGAAAAACTATCTATTTCACTGTGTTTTGTTCTAAGTCGTTGAGGTGGTTTGAGTCGCGTGCAAAGAAAAAAGCGCAGCTGGCGCCGCGCTTTTGATTAAGCTGCTTTGATAACTTTGGCCGGAACACTCGACATCATTGCTGTCTTCTCAACCAATGTCATTGCTGGCGCAACTTGCTTTGCCTTTGGTGCAGTAGTAAAGCCACTGCGGCGGCGCATTGCACTAGTATTAGTGTGTGCGAACCTGACTGTTGTTGGGCGCATTAATTTACCTAACTGTCAGGCATATCCATTGCCGATGTAATGGCCTGAATCATTATGAGCTAGGCTCCAACAAGATTGAAGAATCACTCTTCTGGCTCTCGCCAATCCAGTTAATGAATCAGGAATACCGATATGCATGCATATCACGTATAAGATTAGCATCCTTGTAATAATTGGTCGATAGTTGAGCAATTGAATTGTTTAGATTTTGTCATTTTGTCGCGATGATCGAGGCAATTTTTGTTTGATCCCTCGATCAGCAGTAGTAGTATGAGATCTCGACGAAGGAGGTGCCTATGTCATTTTTGAAGAAGACACTTGCCAGTTTTGGGATTGGGAGCGCTAAGGTCGACTCAATCCTAAATCAAGACGTGCTATATCCTGGTCAAAGTGTGGATGTGTCTATCCATGTTTATGGTGGTGCCACTGAACAAGCGATCGACAACATCGATTTAAAACTGTGTTGTCGCTATATCGCGGAAGCTCCTGATGACCGTGGTGCGCGAGAAGGACACAGCATGCGCCGAGTACCTCAGACTCATGTGCTTGCTAAGTGGAGCCTCCCTTATGCGTTTACCATCCATTCCGGCGAAGAGCGTACCTTCGATGTTCAGCTCGATGTGCCTTGGAATACGCCTGTCACCATTGGTGACGCCAAAGTGTGGCTCGAAACCGGCTTGGACGTTGCTGCTGCTTTAGACCCGACCGATAAAGACATCCTCACCGTTCGACCTGATCCACTAATGGATGCGGTGTTATCCGCATTTGAAGCGCAAGGTTTGCGTATTCGCCAAGTGGAGTGTGAGGAAGTAAAAGGGTTCGACCTGCCATTTGTGCAAGAATTTGAGATGGTGCCGACTGACGGGCCATACCATGGCGTGTGGCGTGAGTTAGAATTTGTCGCTCATCGTAGCGAGCAAGAACTCAAATTATGGTTTGAAGTTGACCGCACACGCAAGGGCGAGGGTGGCATGCTCGCAAGCTTACTGGGTAGCGGAAAACTCAAACGAGAGTTGACCATTCCAGCCACGACTAAGCTTGATCAAGTGGGCGAACTTGTACTTAATTATCTCGATCAAACCACGGCCGTTCATGAGTCTTAATTTAAGCTTACACGTGTAAGCCTAATGTGCCATACTAGAGCAAATTTCAAACTCTAGTATAGGCGCATTGATGTCTGAACTGCAGAAACCTCAATACAGTCAACGCGAAGAACTGGCCAATACCATCACTCATGGCATTGGGATGATTTTTGGTATTGTTGGCTTGATACTGCTGCTAATCAAAGCCATAGACCAGCAAGCTGATACGCTGACGCTGGCCAGTATGGCTGTCTACGGCGCGAGTATTATCGTGCTATTTTTGGCTTCGACGCTGTATCATGCAATTCCGCACCCCAACGCCAAACGCTGGCTAAAAACTTTCGATCACTGCGCCATTTATCTGCTCATTGCTGGCAGTTACACGCCTTTTTTGTTGGTGAGTTTACGTACGCCGCTCGCGTTTGGTTTGATGATTGTTATCTGGACCATTGCTCTACTCGGCATCATCATGAAAGTCGCGTTTGTTTACCGATTTAAAAAGCTTTCCTTGATGACGTATTTGGTCATGGGCTGGCTGTCGTTGATTGTGATTTATCAGTTGGCGATCAACTTGGATATTGGCGGACTGACATTACTCGCAGCTGGTGGGATTGTGTATTCACTGGGGGTGATTTTCTACGTTGCGAAGCGTATTCCATTCAATCATGCGATTTGGCACGGCTTCGTTTTAGCGGGTTGTGTGTGTCACTTCTTCGCAATTTATTATTTTGTCGAGCCTATCTAACGGATAGATATGAACTCGACAAAACATGTGTTATCACATTAACGAGTTTTCACTTCTAACACTTTGGCTGAAAACTGGTATTGCTGAGACTGCGGCACTGCCAGTTTGATGCTTTTACCCTGTTCTGCTTGTTGTGGTCGCAGGTAAGTATCCGCCATTCGCTTGATGGATTGCCAAACTGTGACTTTTTCTTTCGCCAGTTGCTGGCCAGACATATCAAATACCAGAACTTCCACTTCAACTTGAATCACCGATTGTGAGCTTTGATTGGTAATGGACGTTGGCAGTACGAGCTCACCATCTTGATAGCTCGCGGAGCCAATCAGTACGTCGACACCAGAGTCAGACAGCTGCATGGTTGGCTTTTTGGCGTTTACCACCACAGTAGTGCCAACAGTTTTCGTCACAACTGGAATTGTCGCAATTGCGGGAGCTGCGATCGTTTCAACCGCGCCTATTGTCGCTTGCGTCTCTGTTGCTTGCTGCGCAGGTTTTTTCATGACGTATTCCCAAGTAAAGTCATCGTTTAACTTCACTTCTCGACCATCGGCTAAAGTGATGACTTCAGCGGCGTATGTGGATGAGGTGGCAAGTAGGGTCGCCAGAGTAATCCATGTTTTCATTGTTATACCTTTTATTTGTGTTTGCTTAACGGCGCCAAAACGCAGGGAAGAACAGTACAAGAATAGTCAGAATTTCCAAGCGGCCCATTAACATGCCAAAGCTCAGGAGCCACTTGGCGGTATCTGGCAGAGGCGCGAAGTTACCCGTCGGTCCAATCACGTTTCCCATACCTGGGCCGACGTTGGCTACCGCAGTGATGGCACCAGAGATGCTAGTGATGGGGTCTAAACCCAGCGCACTCAAGCAACCCGCGATAAAGATGATGGTGATAAAGAACATCAAGCCAAACGCGACCACTGAGCGAACAATGTCATCATTCACTGGGCGCTGGTTGTAGCGCTGTACAAACACACCTGAAGGGTGAATCAATTTCATCATCTGTTTGTTCAGCAGTGTCATTGCGATTTGGAAACGGAAGATTTTGATCCCACCAGACGTTGACCCCGAACATGCGCCCGCCATCATTAAGAAGGCAAAAAGAGTTGTGGGTAATGCGCCCCACGCGGTGAAGTCCTCTAAGCCAAAGCCGGTTGTGGTGACGACAGAGACGATATTAAACATCGACACTCGCAGCGCATCCAGAATGGTGTATCCATCTCGAATCACTAACCAGGCTGAAATCACTAAGCTTGAGAAAACGAACAGGTACGCGAATCCTCGAACTTGAGCGTCGTTAACCAATACATCAATACGGCGTTTACGTAACGCGGCGATGAAGAGCAAAAATGGCAAGCCACCTAAGAACATAAAGGTAGTGGCCACCCAGTGTGCGCCATTAGAGAAGTGGTTCATCGACCCGTCGGATGTAGAGTATCCGCCCGTTGATAGCGTGGTAAAGGCGTGATTGATCGCTTCAAACAGGTTCATGCCGGTGACCAAGTAGCCCACAATGCATAAGCCAGTAAGCATCAAATAAACCGCTACGATGTTTTTGGCGACCGTTTTTGCTCTCGGGCTACTTTTATCCGACCAATCGGATGATTCGGTTTGGAATAGCTTCATACCACCGACATTGAGCATAGGTAGCACCGCCACCGCCATTACGATAAAACCAATCCCCCCAAGCCACTGCAAAATAGAGCGCCACAGCAAGATGCTCGGCGCCATGTTGTCTAGGCCACTGAGCACCGTTGAGCCCGTCGTGGTGATACCCGACATCGTTTCGAAGTAGGCGTCGGTGAAGCTGATGTGGTTGATGAACACAAACGGCAAGGCGGCAAACGCACTGGCGATGGTCCAAACCAAACTGGTGATGAGGAACATATCGCGTACGCTGAGTTTGAACTTGGCGGTTCGACCGATCGTTAGGCAAATGAAGGCGGCAAGGTGCGTGATCACAACGGCTTGGGCGAAATCGAGGAATCCCCCCGTACCGGTAAAGAAAGCGACCAAAGTCGGCACGTACATAAACAGGGCCAGTTTGGATAAAACCAGCCCGATAACAAACAGTACGGGACGTAAGTTGACCATAGGAAAATCCTAGAGGAAGAATGGACTCGGCTGGAACAGCGCTTCGACGTCTGATACGTATTTTTTGTTGACCAGGAACATCACCACATGGTCATCCTGCTCGATGACCGTACGGTCGTGGGCAATAAGGACTTCTTCGCCACGAACGATAGCACCAATGGTGGTCCCAGGTGGGAGCTTAATATCTCCAATCGCACGTCCAACCACTTTGGATGTACTTTCATCACCGTGAGCGACGGCTTCAATTGCTTCCGCAGCGCCGCGGCGAAGTGAGGATACGTTCACGATATCAGCGCGACGAACGTGCGTTAGCAAGGCTGAAATAGTGGCTTGCTGAGGTGAGATCGCCACATCAATTACGCCGCCTTGTACCAGATCTACATAAGCGCCACGTTGGATCAGCACCATTACTTTTTTCGCACCCATGCGTTTTGCCAACATCGCAGACATGATGTTGGTTTCATCTTCGTTGGTCAGCGCGATGAAGACGTCGACTTGGTCGATATTCTCTTCCGAGAGAAGCTCTTGGTCTGCCGCGTCGCCGCAGAACACGATGGTGTTTTCTAGCTCTTCTGACAGTTTTTCTGCACGTTGGTAGTTACGTTCAATCAGCTTCACGCTGTAGTTTTGTTCTAAGCGCTTTGCGAGACTGGCACCAATGTTACCCCCGCCAACAATCATGATGCGGCGGTACGGTTTTTCTAGGCGCTGAAGTTCACTCATCACTGAGCGAATATGGTTGCTTGCGGCGACGAAGAACACTTCATCATCGGCTTCAATGATGGTGGTGCCTTGAGGACGAATCGGGCGACCTTGACGGAAAATCGCCGCCACACGGGTATCGATGTGCGGCATGTGCTCACGCAAAGCAGACAGCGCATTACCCACCAGTGGGCCACCGTAGTAGGCTTTTACCGCCACTAGGCTGACTTTCTGTTCAGCAAAGCTCACCACTTGCAGCGCGCCCGGGTATTGGATCAGACGTTCGATGTAGCTCGTAACGAGTTCTTCTGGGGCGATAAGGTGATCGACAGGAATGGCGCCAGATTTAAACAGGGCTTCTTTTTCTGCCAAGTATTCTGGAGAGCGAATACGTGCAACGCGGTTTGGGGTGTTGAATAGAGTGAACGCGACCTGACAGGCGGCCATGTTGGTTTCATCAGTGTTGGTTACTGCGACGAGCATATCGGCGTCTTGCGCACCAGCTTCGTGCAGCACGTCGGGGTGGCTCGCATGGCCATTGACCACACGCAGGTCGTATTTGTCCTGCAATTCACGCAGTCGATCGGCATTGTTATCGACGATGGTGATGTCGTTGTTTTCACCCACTAGGTTTTCTGCCAGTGTGCCGCCAACCTGACCTGCACCAAGAATAATGATCTTCATACTCTTTTCTCGTTATCTGAAAAAGGCGATTGAAATCACTCCAATCGCCCTATTTAGCATGCTGTTACGCGTGTGTTTTAGTTAGCACTGCGTAGTAGAAACCATCCATGTCTTCTTCGCCTGGTAGAATTTGACGACCAGGCTGGTCGGGATCAGAATCCAGCAGTTGCGCATCCGCGGTACGTGCTAAAAACGCTTTTACTTGCTCCACGTTTTCTTGCGGTGTGATTGAACAAGTCGCGTAAACCATTGTGCCGCCGGGTTTCAGTTGCGTCCACATGGCATCAAAAATTTCACTTTGTAGCTCTGCTAATGCGGCGATGTCGTCTGCACGACGTAGCCATTTGATGTCTGGGTGACGACGAATCACGCCAGTCGCAGAACATGGGGCATCCAGCAAAATGCGATCAAATTGCTCGCCTTGCCACCATTCTTGTGGATTACGCGCATCACCGCAAACCACTTTTGCCTGAAGGTTGAGACGCTTCAGGTTTTCATGCACACGTTTCAGGCGTGTGTCGTCGCAGTCAATTGCGACCACTTCACTGCCCGACGTGCGCTCTAGAATGTGCGCCGTCTTGCCACCTGGCGCAGCACAGCAATCTAAAATCAGTTCGCCGTCTTGTGGTTTTAGGTAGTTGATCGAAAGCTGCGCTGCCGCATCTTGGACCGAAACCCAACCTTTATCAAAACCAGGTAGCTTCATCACGTCACATGGTGCGGCCAATTTTATGGCGTCCATTGCTTCTGTGTGTGGCGTGCTATCAATGTTTTCATTTTTGAGTAGCGCAAGGTATTCATCACGAGTGTGATGTTGGTGGTTCACACGCAGCCACATTGGTGCTTTTTGGTTGTTCGCTTCAACAATGCTTTCCCATTGCTGTGGGTAGGCCTCTTGCAGCAGTTTTAGTAACCAGCTTGGGTGACCGTACTTACCAGCGTTGTTGCTGACCGCCATTTGGTCGAGTTCTTCTTGGTTGCGCTGGTAGTTACGCAATACAGCGTTAATAAGACCGCGTAGACGAGGACCTTTCAGCTCTTTGGTACCTTCAACCGTTTCACCGACTGCAGCATGCGCAGGAATACGCATGAAGCTTAGTTGATAAATGCCTACCAAAATAAGGTGATGGAAAACGCGTTGTTTGCCTTTTAGCGGCTTATCCATCAACTGGTTTGCAATCATTTCTAGGCGAGGTAGGTAACGTAGCGCACCGTAACAGATCTCTTGTAGCAGAGCGTGGTCACGAGGTCGTACCGTTTGTTGAGCCGCTGGAAGAGCGCTTGAAAGTGAGTGGCCCTTGTCGACGACAAGATACAGGACGTTAGCAGCCGCAGCGCGAACATTCATGATGAGTACCTTAAAGTAAAGGAGGGCATCTCTGCCCTCTAAAAGTTCGTATTATTGGGGATGATAACCCCTAGTATGGCTTAAACCAGCAGAGTACCAACTTCAAACCAAGCCGCACGCGAATTCAGAATATCCTGAACTGACATGGCTTTTTTGCCAGGAACTTGCAGTTGTTCTAGCACCAGTACGCCGTTGCCTGTCGCAACATAAATACCAGTTTTATCTGCTTGCACAATAGTGCCCGCTGGCTTGTCACTGGTTTGTTCCGCCACACGGCTTTGCCATACTTTGATGCTGTTTTCAGCCGCTTCAAAGTGGCTCATTGGCCATGGGTTGAATGCGCGAACGCAACGCTCAATGTGTGCCGCGTCGTCGTTCCAGTTAATGCGTGCTTCTTCTTTGCTTAGCTTCTTCGCGTAGTTTGCAAGCTCGTCATCTTGCTTCACTGGCTCAGCTTTACCTGTTGCGATGTCTGCTAGGCAGTCAATCAGGGCTTCTGGGCCAAGCTCAGCCAATTTTTCGTACATTGAAGCGCTGGTATCTGTCGCTTCGATTGGCAGCGTTGCAATCTTCAGCATATCTCCTGTGTCGAGACCGATGTCCATCTGCATGATGGTCACGCCAGTTTCTGCATCGCCCGCCCAAATAGAGCGTTGGATTGGAGCCGCACCACGCCAACGAGGTAGGATAGAACCATGTACGTTGATACAACCCAGTTTAGGGGTATCAAGAACCGCTTGTGGTAGTAGCATACCGTACGCCACGACAACCATGAGATCGGCGTTCAGATCGGCAAGTTCTTGTTTCGCTTCGTCGGACTTAAAGCTTTCAGGTTGGTAAACCGGGATGTTGTGTTCCAGCGCCAGTTGTTTTACCGGTGGCGCAGCCAATTTCTTGCCACGACCCGCTGGACGATCTGGGTTTGTGTAAACCGCGATGACTTCATGCTCCGAAGACAACAACGCCGCCAAGTGACGGGCGGCGAAATCCGGAGTACCTGCAAAGACAATACGTAAAGACTGACTCAAGGTAGGCTTCCTTCTAATTGGTATGGTTCGAGATTAAGCGTTTTGCTGCTTCTCGTTAAAGCGTTTGATTTTCGCTAGCTTGTCCTGAATGCGTTTGCGTTTCAGTGGCGATAGGTAATCCACGAACAGCTTACCTTGTAAGTGATCAAGCTCGTGTTGAACACAAATCGCTAGCAGGTCGTCGGCTTCAAAGGTGAACTCTTTGCCATCACGATCCAGTGCTTTAACGGTAACTTCTGCAGCGCGAGGCACAAGTGCGCGTGCACCTGGTACCGACAGACAGCCTTCTTCGATGCCATCTTCGCCACGCTTTTCCAGAATCTCAGGGTTGATTAGCACCATCGGCTCATCGCGAGTTTCTGAAATATCAATCACTACGATACGTTTGTGGATATCAACCTGCGTTGCAGCAAGGCCAATACCTTCTTCGTCGTACATGGTTTCAATCATGTCATCGACGATTTTTTGAATCTCAGGCGTCACCGCTTCAACAGGCTTTGCGACTGTGCGCAGGCGATCATCCGGGAATGTTAATACTTGTAATACAGACATATTCACTCGAAATATTGAACTGTGCCGAAACAGCACAAACCTTGTTGGCTCAATTCTAGACATTTTATAGCCTAAATGACAGCATCCTTGCACCAATTTCCATTCTGGTTCCTGCTTAATAGACCAAGGACGAGGGTCATGAATCGAATTTTCCGCAACGTTGCCAGTGTTACGTTGCCGTTACTTTTCTCTTTCAACGCTGTAGCAAATGTGGATGCAAACCCACTGACTGTTAAAGATGATGCGCCACAAACATATGTAGTCGTGAAGGGCGATACGCTATGGGATATTTCGGCCATGTACTTGGATAGCCCGTGGTTGTGGCCTCGTTTATGGCAAGTAAACCCGGAAATCGACAACCCTCATTTAATTTATCCCGGTGACAAGCTGTCTTTGGTGTGGATTAACGGTCAGCCCGTATTGAGCCTAAAACCGGTAAAGAAGCTGAGCCCGAAAGCACGCATCACAGAAAAGAAAGCGGTGCCAACCGTTGCTGAAGGTTTGGTGATGCCGTACCTCAAATCGGATCGATTGCTGGATCAAGATGCGTTGAATAGTGCAGCAAAAGTGATGGGTAGCAGCAAAGGCAGTAAGTATCTGACAGCAGAAGATGTGCTGTACATCGATGGCAAGCAGACCGCGACAGGCTGGGCTATTTACCGACCAGTAGAAACGTTCTCGCGTGACGATGTGTCTAAAGAGATCACCGCGCTGCGTTTGATTGCCAAAGGTGAGCTCGTTGAAGCTTCGAGCGATTATTCTGGTTTGAAGATCACGTCTCAATTGCAAGAAATCCTGCGTAACGATATCGCGTTGCCAAATCAATCAGTCGAGAACACTGACTTCACAACAACGTTCTACCCTATGCCGTCGCCACAAGGCAGTTCTGCAAAGTTGCTGGGCAATATCGAAGGTATTCGCTTTAGTTCAACTAACCAAGTCGTGGTGATTGATAAAGGCACGTCAGACAATCTGAAACAAGGCAGTGTGTTTGATTTAAAAGAAGACGCGCACCCAGTTTACAAAGACGGCGATGAGTTCAAGAAAGAGTTTGGCGTGCTTGATAAGAAAATTACTCTGCCACAGAGTAAAGTTGGCGAATTGCTTGTGATTCGTCCGTATCAGTACTTTAGCTTGGCACTGATCACTAACAGTACGAAACCCATTAACCAAGATGTTTCGGTGGTGTCACCGTTGGCGAACGAATTAACCATCGATGAATCGACGAAATAACGATGATCTCGCTGCCTGGTTAAAACTGAGTTGTTTACCAGGCATTGGCGGGGTCAAAATGAATAAGCTACTGGCAAGAGACACGCCGCGTAACATCGTAAACTTCTCTCCCGAACAGCTACAACAACTTGGGTTAACAACCAAGCAAATTCAAGCTTGGGCTTCAACAGATAAAGAAGTTGATGCCTGTTTAAGTTGGCTTGAGGCTTCTACAAATCATCATATCCTGACACTGACTGACCCGCTTTATCCACCTCAACTCAAACAAATCGTTGCGCCGCCACCTCTGCTTTTTGTTCAAGGAAATTCTACTTGTCTTTCGCAGCCACAGATAGCAATGGTTGGCAGCCGAAATGCGAGTATTGATGGCTTACAGCATGCACGCCACTTTGCCGCAGAATTTGTTCAGCACGATTTTATTGTCACCAGTGGTCTCGCTTTAGGCATTGATGGCCATGCGCATGATGGTGCGTTGCAAGCAAAAGGTAAGACGATTGCGGTGCTAGGATCTGGTTTAGCAAATATTTATCCGGCACGTCATCGTGGTTTAGCGCAACGTGTTATTGAACACGGGGCTTTGGTGTCTGAGTTTCGGCCTAATGCCAAGCCGCGCCCAGAAAACTTCCCGCGTCGTAATCGTATTATTAGTGGATTATCGCTTGGTGTGTTAGTTGTGGAAGCGGCGGAAAGGAGTGGCTCGTTAATTACTGCTCGTTACGCGCTTGAGCAAGGTCGAGAAGTGTTTGCGCTGCCAGCTTCGATAAATGCCCCTAATGCCAGCGGTGGCAACCAATTGATACGTCATGGTGCTTGCCTCGTAGAAAAGACGAAAGATGTCTTAGATGAAATACAGTCTTTGCTTGATTGGTCTATTAATCAGAGTACCGATTTATTTTCTACGTTAAATGATGAAGAAGAATTGCCATTTCCTCAGCTGTTAGCTAACGTAGGAAGTGAAGCTACACCGGTTGATATTCTTGCAAACAGGACCAATATACCTGTCCAGGAAGTCATGATGCAGCTCTTAGAGTTAGAACTCTCGGGGCATGTCGTTGCGGTTTCAGGTGGCTATATTCGAAAGGGGAGGGGCTAGCTATGATGATGGATATACTGATGTATCTATTCGAAACCTACATCCATAGCGATGCAGAGTTACAGGTCGAACAAGACGAGTTGGAAGAAGAGTTGCTTCGTGCTGGCTTCCAACAAAAAGATATCTACAAAGCCCTTGTCTGGTTAGAAGAGCTTGCCGCATTGCAGCAAAGTGACACCTCTTCTGCAATCTCGACTTGCATGGCTTCGTCATCAACTCGTATCTACACAGCGAAAGAGATGCAGCGTTTAGATTTGGAATGCCGAGGATTTCTATTGTTTCTCGAGCAAATCAATGTGTTAACCACAGAAACTCGCGAAATGGTGATTGACCGAGTGATGGGATTAGAAACGAGTGAGTTTGAGCTTGAAGATCTCAAATGGATCATTCTGATGGTGCTGTTTAATGTGCCTGGCAACGAAAACGCTTACACGCTAATGGAAGAGCTGTTGTATACCAAGGAACAAGGGATTCTTCACTAACCATCTAGGCAAGTTCGAGTTTAGCTAGCAAGAACGCGAGCTTGTCTTTTGGTGTGTTTTTCACGAAACGGTAAGTATGAGTAGTAAAATCGACAACACCCTTTTCTCTGCCCATGAACACGCATTGGAACACGAGCCGTGTCCTAAATGTGGCAGCGAGTTGACCCTCAAACATGGCAAACACGGTCCCTTTCTTGGCTGTAGCCACTATCCAAGCTGTGATTACATCAAAGCCCTGCACAACAATGATGGACACATCGTCAAAGAGCTTGGCGTTCCTTGTCCAGATTGTGGTAACGAGTTGGTATTACGCCAAGGGCGTTATGGGATGTTTGTTGGTTGCAGTAACTATCCGGCGTGCCATCATATTGAGTCGATTAATCAACCAGAGCCAGAAAAGCAGTCGCAAGAGCACCACGCGTGTCCTGAATGCGGTAAAGGTCATTTAGTTGAACGTAAGACGCGTTTTGGTAAAACTTTCTACGCATGTGATAACTACCCTAAATGTAAATTTGCAGTGAATCTCCCTCCGGTAAAGGGGAGGTGCGAAGAATGTGGTTTTACTCTGTTGGTGGAGAAGAAACTCGCCAGTGGTGTGAAATTGCAATGTGCCAACCGTAAGTGCCAGCACACTCAGCAAGGGTAAATACATCAAAGGAATTAAAAAGGGTCGCATCGTGCGACCCTTTTTTGTTTTTTTGCTGCCAAACGTTAGTGTTGAGGCTGTTTAGCGAACGCTTGCACAGCAGGGAAAGCTATTGGGTCTAAGATGTCTGCCAGAGCGCACAACCTACGGTGTAATTCTCCTGGGTAGTCACCACATACGTTGATGTGACCCATTTTTCGCCCTTCACGCTTCTCTTTGCCGTACCAATGGATGTGACAACCATCCATGGCGAGAAGCGCTTCTGGTAGTGTATCTTCACCAAGAATATTGATCATTGAGGTTTCACGAACCAATTTCGTACTACCTAATGGTAAGCCGCATACTGCGCGCAGATGGTTTTCAAACTGACACGTTTCTGCACCTTGCTGTGTCCAGTGACCAGAGTTGTGCACGCGTGGGGCAATCTCATTCACTAACAGTGTGCCATCGACATCAAAGAACTCTAATGCCAGTACGCCAACATAATTCAGGCTGTCAGCTACAGCGGTGAACATCTGCTTGGCTTGCGCTTGAAGTTCTGGCGCATCAATTGCGGTGGATAAGCTCAGTACGCCATTGATGTGAACGTTTTCTGCTAGAGGGTACACTTCAACGCTGCCATCTTTACCGCGAGCACCTACAAGTGATACTTCGCGGTTAAAAGGAACAAACTCTTCAGCAACAATCGCTTGAGTTGGTGTTGCCGCGATGCACTCTGCCATCTCAGTCCAAATGTCGTCGACTTGAGAAGCTTCTTTTAAGCGCCATTGACCTTTACCATCGTAACCTCCCAATGCACTTTTCAGAACCATTGGCATACCAACGTGTTCAATTGCGCGCTCAAAGTCTTCACGAGTTTCAATCACGTAGTATTTCGCGTTGCGCACGCCAGCATCATCAAGCAGTGCTTTTTCAATACGGCGATCACCACCTGCTTTGATGGCTTGCGTACTTGGTAGGAACTTGCCGCTCGCTTCGCAAACCTTGAGCACGTCATGTGGAATATGCTCGAACTCGGCAGTAATCACATCAACTTGCGTAATCGCATTTTCCAAGCCATGGCCAAGTACCTGTTGAGTTAAAGGGTGAACGACATCACCGCTGCTGACATCGTAAGCTGAAATTTGAATATTCAGTGGCGCACCAGCCAGAGACATCATTCGAGCCAATTGACCCGCACCAAGAACCAGTACATGCATCTGATTAATCCTCAGCTGGATTTGGGTTAGCCAGTACGGTTTCCGTCTGTTCATTGCGGAACGCTTCTACCTTCGCCATGATGTTTTCATCATGAGTGCCTAGGATTTGCGCTGCTAGGATACCTGCGTTTGCTGCGCCCGCTTCGCCAATCGCTAATGTACCAACCGCAATTCCCTTTGGCATCTGTACAATAGAGAGCAGTGAATCCATACCTTTCAGTGCACGAGACTGAACGGGAACACCAAGCACTGGCAAACTAGTAAACGCAGCAGCCATACCTGGTAGGTGGGCTGCACCACCTGCGCCTGCGATGATAACTTTGATGCCGCGTTCTTTTGCGCCACTGGCGTAGTCCGCCAGTAATTGAGGAGTTCGGTGTGCTGACACGACTTTTGTTTCGTAAGGTACGCCAAATTGGTCTAGCATGTCCGCTGCTAGTTTCATGGTTGGCCAATCGGATTTAGAACCCATGATGATACCGACTTTCATCTCAAACTCCTTCAAGCTGCAAAATTAGGTGAGCTGATAAATTTGTGCGCATTATACGGGGATTTTTATCTCAAGCAAACGTTTGCGTCTTGTTGTTGACGCTATTGATATATTTTATAAAAAAATTGCTTTAGTGTCTGAGAATGAATATTTGTACACTTAGTGAAAATAATACAGTCAGACAATCAGGAAGTAATCGGTGGATAACTTTGAACAAGTGCTCAACGCACTACAACAAGGCGAAGTGATTGCCTACCCAACAGAAGGGGTTTTTGGTGTCGGATGCGATCCAGATAACCCAGAAGCAATTCAAAAACTGCTGGAGCTCAAGCAGCGCCCGGTGGAAAAAGGGCTGATTCTGATCGCTGCAAGTTATGAGCAGCTCTTGCCGTATATTGATGAATCTCAACTGACTCGAGAACAATTAGCGACCGTTCATGCAACTTGGCCAGGTCCATACACTTGGATCATGCCTGCGAGCGATAAAGTCTCCAACTGGGTTTCAGGGCAGTTTGATTCAATTGCAGTTCGTGTGACTGATCATCCTTTGGTTCAAAAGATGTGTAATGCATTCGGAAAGCCGTTAACCTCTACCAGCGCGAATCTTTCCGGCTTGCCACCGTGTATGACCACGGAAGAAGTCGAAGAGCAATTGGGTGACAAGCTGGTGGCCATTCTTCGTGGTGAAACCAGCGGTCGTGATAAACCCAGCGAGATTCGTGACGCCAAGACTTCACAAATATTAAGACAGGGCTAACCCTGCTTGCCAGTCATCAACCGGTATCACGTAATAGGTAATAACGTATGTCAGCAATCGATAAGCACGCCGTAAAGCAGTTCCTGATGTCACTTCAGGACTCCATTTGTCAGCAGTTAGAACAAGAAGATGGAGAGGCCGTCTTTGTCGAGGATGCATGGCATCGTGAACCGGGCGAACGTCTTGGTGGCGGTGGGCGCTCACGTGTTATGCGTGATGGCCTTGTTTTCGAGCAAGGTGGGGTGAACTTCTCGCATGTAGAAGGGAAAGAAATGCCAGCATCTGCGACGGCACATCGTCCGGAGCTAGCGGGTCGCCGTTTTGAAGCGATGGGGGTCTCTTTGGTTATCCATCCCAAAAACCCTTACGTCCCAACTTCTCATGCGAATGTGCGTTTCTTTATCGCTGAGAAAGAGGGCGAAGAACCAATTTGGTGGTTTGGTGGTGGTTTTGACCTGACTCCTTTCTATCCTTTCGAAGAAGATTGTCAGTCATGGCACGATACAGCTAAGGCAATCTGTGCCCCATTTGGTGAAGAAGTATATGCAGAACACAAAGCGTGGTGTGATAAGTACTTCTTCTTGCCACACCGAAATGAAACTCGTGGTGTTGGTGGTTTGTTCTTTGATGATTTGAATCACTGGGAGTTTGATAAGTGTTTTGATTACATCAAAGCGGTGGGTGAAGGCTATTGCCAAGCTTATTTGCCGATCGTGTCTCGTCGTAAAGACATCGAATATGGCGAGCGCGAACGTGAATTCCAACTTTACCGTCGTGGTCGTTATGTTGAGTTCAACTTAGTGTACGACCGTGGCACTTTATTCGGTTTACAAAGTGGTGGGCGTACCGAGTCGATTCTGATGTCGATGCCGCCGTTAGCACGATGGGAGTACCGCTACGAACCAGAAGCAGGAACGCCTGAAGCCGAACTTTACGATCGATACCTGAAACCACGCGAATGGTAAGCACGGAATCTCCTTTTCTATATAGATAGATAGTGATAGGGTCATCGGTAATCAGATGGCCCTGTTTTCTCTATATCTAAGTAAGGAATAAAGGTAAGGAAATGACCCTGCAAATCGATCGTTACGCCGTGTTTGGTAACCCTATCGGGCACAGCAAGTCGCCATTTATCCATACACTCTTTGCTCGTCAAACGAATCAGTCCCTAACATACACCGCAGAATGTGCGCCTGTGGGTGGATTTATCGAGGCGGCGAAAGCATTTTTTGCTGACGGCGGCAAAGGCTGTAACGTGACCTTGCCTTTTAAAGAAGATGCCTATCAATTTGCCAGCCGTTTGACCGAGCGTGCTCAGCTTGCTGGAGCAGTGAATACACTTAAGAAGCTTGATGATGGTGAAGTCATTGGTGATAACACCGATGGTGCAGGCTTAGTGCAAGACTTGTTGCAGCATCAAGTCGTTTTAGAAGGTGCACGCATCCTGATCATAGGAGCTGGTGGTGCCGCTCGAGGAGTGATTAAACCATTGCTCGATCAAAAACCAGCCTCTCTAACGATAACTAATCGTACATTTTCCAAAGCCGAAGAATTGGCAGAATTGTTTTCTGCGTATGGCCCTGTTACAGCAAAAGAGATGAATACCATTGCTGAAGAGTACGACGTCGTAATTAACTCCACATCTGCATCATTGAGTGGTGAGTTACCTGCAATCTCTTCCTCGGTATTCGCCACCAATAGTACAAGCTACGATATGATGTATGGCAAAGGTGATACCACATTTAACCAATGGGCTAAGCAACACGGTGCGGCACATGCTTATGATGGTTTAGGTATGTTAGTTGGCCAAGCTGCTGAGAGTTTTATGTTATGGCGCGGTCTTCGTCCTGGAGCTAAACAGATTTTGCGTGAATTAAGAAAGAACCTTGAAGGTCAATAAGCGATGAATCAATCCATCTTATTCCCAGACATGCAATCCTGGGATGAAGTATCACAATCAGTAAACTTTGCGGCGCAACAATCTGGTGCGTTAATAGAATGCTTTGTGACGAAACAAAAGTTAGAAAAGTTATCTGGCTCAGAGTTAGATACGGAGCAGGCCGTGCTCTCTGCTTTTATTGACTACCGATTTGATCTGGAAGAAATAGCAGAAGAGTTAATAGAAGATGAAGCCTTCAACGAAGAAGGCCATATTATCATCGGCTAACAGACCTTTAGTTCAAGTCTTCTACTTCATGTAAGTAGTCGTTTTTGTTTTGAACATAGTTATTGGCAGACTTTTGCAAAAAAGCTCGTTCTGTCTCTGATAGAGGGCGAGCTTGTTTTACTGGACTACCGACATAAAGATAACCGCTTTCTAATCTCTTTCCTGGCGGTACTAAACTGCCCGCTCCAATCATCACCTCTGATTCAATAACGACAGCATCTAAAACAATCGCCCCCATACCAACCAATACACGATCGTGTATCTCACAACCGTGCAGCATCACTTTGTGGCCAATCGTAACGTCATTGCCAATAATAAGTGGATAGCCGTTTGGGTTTTCGGCGTTCTTATGGGTGACATGCAAAACACTGCCATCTTGAATATTAGTTCGATCACCAATGTGAATGTGGTTCACATCGCCTCGTGCCGCTACTAATGGCCAAATGCTAGAATCGTCCCCAATACGGATATCTCCGACTAACACTGAGGTTGAGTCAACGTAAACACGCTCACCAAGTTGGGGCTTTGTACCTTTGTAGCTTCTAATTGAGCTCATCTTTTCTCCTTATTAGGGGCGATTACTGGGGACATGGAGGTAGAATAGTAGTGAAAACTCGCCTTTTAGAATAAAAAACACCCAAACGATAAAAAAATCAAAAAAAACGTGAAAAAGGGCTTGCCAATGTGATCGCAATCTCTATAATGCCACCTCGCTGACACGGCAACGCTTCGAAAGAAACGAAGTCGAGGTTAGCAAGCCAAATTAGCCAAGCGGAAACGCTTGAGGAAAGTTTGAAAAAAGTGATTGACACTAAACTTTAACTCGCTAAAATGGCCGTCCTGTTTTGAGTAAAGCTCAACAGGAAAAGCTCTTTAACAATATAGACCTATCAATCTGTGTGGGCACTCGTTGATGATAATCCAATTAGAAACTTCGGTTTCAAATTAGGTTTCAATGAAACGAAGTGACCATTGAATCTTCGGATTCAGCACAGTCAATTCAAACATTACTTTATGTAATGTTCAGTATTCATTGAGCCGAACAAAATCTTAAATTGAAGAGTTT